>NZ_QPLN01000002.1:0-885072 GCF_003665885.1 Haloarcula sp. Atlit-120R
GTGAGCTGGGTTTAGACCGTCGTGAGACAGGTCGGCTGCTATCTACTGGGTGTGTTATGGTGTCTGACAAGAACGACCGTATAGTACGAGAGGAACTACGGTTGGTGGCCACTGGTGTACCGGTTGTCTGAGAAGGCACGTGCCGGGTAGCCACGCCACACGGGGTAAGAGCTGAACGCATCTAAGCTCGAAACCCACTTGGAAAAGAGACACCGCCGAGGTCCCGCGTATAAGACGCGGTCGATAGACTCGGGGTGTGCGCGTCGAGGTAACGAGACGTTAAGCCCACGAGCACTAACAGACCAAAGCCATCATTCATACGCACTGTGACTCATTCACCGACGATTTACTCGTCGCTGAACGAGTCCAGGCGCAAACTGGATCGCACGGACACACGGTGGAGACCGACCGAGACCGGTATCCTCGCGGTTCGATTCCGCGACTCGGCGTTAGGCGGCCACAGCGGCGGGGTTGCCTCCCGTACCCATCCCGAACACGGAAGATAAGCCCGCCAGCGTTCCGGGGAGTACTGGAGTGCGCGAGCCTCTGGGAAATCCGGTTCGCCGCCACCATTCATATCTTACACAGCCCACCCGGGAGAGACATCTCTCCCGAGTGGGCTTTCTGTATTTATAAGCAGTAGGTAACTACACAATCGCCCCGAGTGTGTACTGTATGAGTCGCGAAGTCAAACTGAATGAAGCACTTCTCGAGACGGCGACGTACCCGCTCTCGGTCGCAACTGCGCGGCAGGAGTTTGAGGATGTACGGCTCGTGTACGCAGACGGTACCGAACCGTTAGCTGCGGTACTGGATCGGGTCGAAGACGAGCAGTTCGACTCTCCCGACGAAGCACAATCGTCGATCTATAACTCTATCCCGGCTGAGGGAGTCGGCGAACCGGGCCAGTCAGGGGGCGAGGGCTGATCGAATCCGCTACGCTTAAACGAACGAATTGAGTACTTCTATTTGCGCCAAGGTGGCAGAGTCTGGCCTAACGCAGCGGCCTGCAGAGCCGCCCATCGCCGGTTCAAATCCGGCCCTTGGCTTTTGACTTCTTGACACGTCGGAGACCCAAGTAGACAATCTGGATGGACTCGCTTGCTGACGCCACAAAGTCACCTGAGATCACTTTGTGCGCAGGGCAGAACAGACTAATGTGACCACTGGCTCATCTGGAATAACCTTTGGGAGACGGTAGTTAGTATAGCCCCGGAAACTGTGTCCTGGCAATATAGGGAGTCATGAACCCCAGTGCGTAGCCGAGGAAGTGCTCATACAGATTTAACACACCGCTATCAACCTGTGGGCTAGCGGGGAACGCGATAATTGGAACAACGAAAAGTAGCAAAACAGTGAGTAACAGCAGGTCGGTGTACCCGGTTGCCCGCATTGCAGATTTGATCTTCGTCCGTGTATTGTCGGTCTGATCGTACACCGAAAGGCCATACAATACTGTACTGAGCACCGCCGCTAAAACCAGACCGGCGGTGCCCAGCAGTACTGTTGGGTTCTGAAGGAGCACGGACTGGAGACCCAACACTGCAATAAACCCCAAACTTGCAAAGAATAAAGTTGGCGCGAACACGCTGACTGGACCGATATCGAAGTTCGTGTCAACGTACTCACTCACTGCCAGTGGGAGGTAGCCGGCAAAGACCATGATGACTCCTGAGGCACCGAATGTTACAGAAGACCTGGCAATCGCGAGATTCAGATACGAAAGAACAGGAGGAAACGCAACGAAGGTCGTGAAGGCAAACACTCGGAACTGCTGCTGACGACCGCTCAGGACGCATAGGACATACAGTACTGGAACCAAGAGGACGTACAACCCGACGTTCGTAATCCGGTGTCCGAACTCGAAATGAACGAACGCAGACGTAACCGCTGCGAGCAGTGTGGGATTTCTATAATCAAAAACGAGCGACTCACTGATGTTCAGTGGAAGGCTGTATCCGAGCCACAGAAGTAGTGGAAATGAAAGTAGAAGGGCAATATCGAAGAGCCGTACCTGCTCAGAAACGGCTTGTCGTACCGATTTTCTCGTCCGCTTGTCGGTAGTCGTATTGATATCAGTGTATACCCGTGTTATTTAAATAAGCACTCGGCTACGGATATCAGACTTGATTCTGTGGTAGTATCGGACGTATCCACCAGTTATGTCTCTGATCGGTGGTGTTGTAGAATCACAGATAGCACTGCTGACCTGGTATCAACTCTTATTTGTCGGCACCAGTATTACAGTTGCAATGGGGTTGTTGGGACGGGAAACACGACGGACAGTCGTCGACAACTACGAATTGCTACTGATTTGTCTGGTTGCCATCGCTGCGGCTGGCGGATATCTCACGTATACGGGGCATGTTGCTCCAGGAACGGAGACAACCACGCGACAGGTATCGTCGTGGCAATCGTCTGGATCGTTCTCGCATAACGCGACAGTTCGCAACGGTACCTCAGCGTTTCCCGAGGGTGAAGTGCTCGAAGACCAGCCCGTGTACCTCCGAAAGGTCGCTCCTGTATTGGACGGCGTGTTTGCATACACATACAGCGCTAGTAACGAAAGCGACCTCACCGCCTCGGCTGACATATTCGTCCAGTATCGATCCGTCGAATCGACGCAAAACGGCGAGCTCGTTTACTGGGAGGTAAAACGCCCACTGACACAAGACACCGAGCGCTCGTTGGCTACGGACGAGCGTATGGCAGTCCCGTTCTCGCTGAATGTCAGTCGCGCAGCTGAAACTGTTCGGCGTATCGATTCGGAGCACGGCCAGACATCCGGCCGACTGGAGATCGCGGTGATTTCTGAGCTTGCTCTCTCGGGAACACGTAACGGGCGGTCGGTCGACACAGCTCGCACGTACCGACTCCAGATTATTCCGAGCCAGAGCAGTTATGATGTTGCAAACGCCGGCCCGGTGACGAACGGCGGTGACCAAACTGTCGAAACACAGGTCGAGAAGAGCTACGGACCGCTCTGGATGCTCGGTGGCCCAGCACTCCTCTTTGGTGGCCTTGGTTGTGCTGCTGCTCTCGTCTACGGGCGCATGACCGACTATCTCACACTGACTGATGCCGAGTGCCGTTGGCTCGTATACAGGTCTGCCCGCGAGGAGTACGACGAGTGGATAACCGTCGGCCGGGCTGATCCAGTCGACGACGATATCTGGACCACTTCCGTTGATTCGCTTGTCGGTCTCGTAGATATCGCCATCGACACCGACGAACGTATCATCGAGTCGGATAGTGATTCTACTCTTATCGTGTACACAGGCGACCGACTGTTCCGGTACGAACCTCCGCCAGAGCCCGGGGCTGCTGTCACTGCCGGAGATAGTGGCGCTGAATCGTCGGACTGAGTGAGTATTTTATTGCTTTTCCGTGCTGCTGTCAGTGGCGTTCGGCCCGGGCGGTGCATCGAGCTTTGGGAGCAATCGATACCCGGTCACCGTGCCGGCTGCAGCGGAGAACGCGAGCGCGGCAACTAGTTGCGGGACTGGGCCGAAGCCAGCGCTCGAAACCGCTGAGACGACAAGCACCGTAAGCACGATTCCGGCGAAACCTATCGCCGCTTCACGGACAGCGACGTGGCGGAACCGGTGCCGGCGGTCACTCGGTTGTGTCTGGAGTACCGGGAGGACATCATGATATCGCGTTTGCACGAGGTAATTCGTCACTACGGCGAGAAGGCCAGCGATGAACGCCCACAATCCCCAGTTAATTCCGAATGCAGGGTCGAAATCGGGTGCGAATCCGCTCGGCTCGGCCGGCTGTTGGTTTTCGGGTTTCGACGGCGCGGGCTCGGCGCCACCGCCGGCCACGGTTTCGGTCTCTCTGTCGCTATCGGCGGGTGTCTCGGTCGGTGTCCCGACGCCAGTACCGCTGCCATCGCCTCCTCCGTCAGCGGGCGTTTCGGACTCGTTCCCGTCCTCGCCTGCGGCCCCGTTCGTCGAGCTATCGTCCCCTGGCGTTGGCGTCGGCGTTGCGGAATCGCTTCCGTCCTGCGTCCCGCCGCCTCCGTCGCCACCGGGTGAGATACCGCCACCACCCCCGCTGGTGCTCTCGTCGCCTTCGGTTGACTGCTGTTCGGGAACAGGGACGGTGATAGATACTGTTCCAGTGAAGTTGCGTTCTGCTGGTGTCACTGCCAGCCCAAAGCGCACTGATTCGTCTGGCTGTAACGAGACAGTATCACCGGCGACCCGTGTGCCAGTGTCCATCCGATATATGCGAACTGTTTCCGGCTCGCTGTCCAGCTCGACGGCAGCAGCACTACTATTCCCCTCGTAGCCTGCAAAGCCAACGACAAACAGGTCGTCGACACGGGTCTGACCGTTCGGGAGCACCGGTGCGAGACTGATACGTAGCTGTCCCGTCTCGTCGTATTCGGCGTACTGGTCCCCGTTTGCAGTGTCAGCGGGAGCCAGATAGATGCCGGAGTTCCGGTCGGGTGCCACTTCGTCGCCGGTGATGAAAGCACCCGTCGCCATAGCGGTCCCTGTCAAAAGGACGACCGCTGCCATGACGGCGACGAGTGTGCGATTCATAGGTGGTTGTGTTGTCCCGGCTACGTCGTGTCTTCGTGTGGGCCTGTATCTGGACCTGTTGGTCGACAGTCAGCGTCGGACTCGGGTTTCACTTACTGTTGGACCGCCTCGACGATGAAGGTCACATCGCTGATACTACTGAGGTTACTGCCATCAACACCGTCATCTCGGAGATCGACAACGATGTCTATCTCCACGGTGTCGCTGTAGCCGCCGTCTGAACTCCCACCGTCGGGGTCGAGCGTGATGGCCTGAGCTGAACCAACAATCGATGCATCAGTGCTGCCCGCGCGGAAGTCCAGAACCTCACCGTTTGTGGGGTCGTCCCCAATGCCAGTGGTGCTATCATCGATGTAGAGACTGACCTTCGACGCACTGTTGTTGTCGACCTGCAGGGCGTTCTCGAAGGTGGTCTTCGCTCGTTCGTTGAGGTCCGTCTGTTCAAACTTGATGATGTCAACCGATTCATCTGAGTCTGTTCCGATTATGCCTGTGGCACCGCTCCCCGGGCTAAACCCCACCTGTGCTGACCCGGTATCGCCGGTGACTTGCAGATTGACGTTCCGGTCTGCTTCGATAGAAGTGAACGCACCGGAGCCAAACACCGCACCAGTCCCCACACTGGCTGCACCAATACTAAGGAGAAAGCCACGCCGATTCATTGAAGCGTAGTTCACGGCATAGCGGCTTAGTACTGAACAGCGTTAGCAGCTTCAATGAGTGCTTTAGCCGGGCTAATGCAACAAAATAGTAAGTAGTAACCTCTCGACGAATGAACTGAACATGAAACTGAACCGTAGAAGCGTACTCGGTCTCATCGGGACAGTCGGTATCGGATCCGGCGCGGCATTCGGCTCTGGTGCATTTAGCACTGTCAGCGCGACGCGTGAGGTTGAAGTCAATGTCGTCGGTGCTGACGGCAACGGCTCTGAGATCGCAACCGAATTTACCGACGTGCTTGTCGACGCGTCCGCCGCTGAGGTCGCGCTTCGGAATAGCGACGGCACTCTTGTTACCGATGCCACGACCCTGTTTCCGACGAGCTCTGACTCCCTAACTACCGACGGCGGCACGACTGTTTCGACCGACTACGTAAGCCTCATCGCAAACGATGTGTCTGTTGTCTTTGGCTACGAGGACAGTGGAACCGACGAGCGACTGATGCCAAACAGCACGTACGACTACTCGAGCGGGTTCTTCAAACTAGTCAACAACGACGACGGAAGCGGAACGAACTTTAACGTCGATCTGGATACTGGGAGCGGTCTCCTTACCGGAATTGGCGGTAGTACGGATTCCTACAATCAAGACGTGTCTGCTGGCTCGGTTTCCGATCTCTCTGCGACTCTCGAAACGGGCGACAGCGCCACAGAAACTGAAGATCTGACGATCACAATCACTGAAGCGTAACGCCCCCTGCAGGTCGAATCTTTCCCTTCACCACGCCCTGCCGCCGCCAGACGCCTGTCCCTGACGGTGGCTGTCTACCGTGGAAAACCATTTACTTACCATTTAGAATCAAATACGAACAAAAAATCTATCAAGTAGTACAGTATAAGCAGAGATATGGGACAGGTGGGGGTTAGCCGACCAGAAGAGCGACAGCTATCGCGCGATGACGTATACGATATACTAAGCAACCAACGACGTCGGTACGCTTTGCACGCAATAAAACAAGAGAACGAGCGTGCTGAACTCTCTGACCTTGCCGAGCAGGTCGCTGCGTGGGAAAACGACAAGTGCATTCAGGAGATCACGTCCACGGAGCGACACCGCGTGTACACGTCGATGCAACAGACACATCTCCCGACGCTTGAACGCGCTGGCGTCATCACGCACGACAACGGCACCGTAACGCTGACCGACACTGCTGACGGCCTTGATGTGTACCTCGACGTTGTGCCGGGGGATTCGATACCGTGGGCGGAGTACTATCTCGGACTCGCCGCTGTCTCGTTAGCGCTCGTCGTCGCTGTCTGGGTCGGTGTCTTCCCACCGTCGGTTCCGTCGCTCGTGTGGCCGACAGTGATTACGCTGCTATTCCTGGTCTCTGCGGCGTACCACGTCAAGGAGACTCGCCGGCTGCAACTCGGCGCGGCGGATAAGCCGCCGGAGCTGCTGGAATGAGTAAAAAGTGGACCCGGCGCAGTGCACTCGCGTTCATCGCCAGCGGTGCAGGCCTGCTTGCGGCCGACACATCAGGTGTCACTACCATTGACGCAGAGCGGTCCAGTAACCTGGGGACGGCCAGTGACAGCGATGCGCTGCTTGGTGTCGACATCGACCCAGTCAGTGGAATGGACGGCCAGCAGGTGATACTGGCAACACTCACAAACAACTTCGACCAGCAGCTCACGAGTGTTAGCGCCAGTCCCGGCCCGGCTCCGCCGTTCGAGACCGTCCAGACACCGAACAGGCTTCTGCCGGGCGAGAGCGGCGATGTCACAACGACGCTTTCCTGTAATTCAGAAGGGACGACGACTGTCGCCCTCGATATCACTGCGACCGGTCCCGACAGGCGTGTCGAACTGAGCCGGTCGCTTTCAGTCGAGTGTCGCGATCCCAGAGTGTCGTGGTGGCGCTTCGAAGACGTTAGCAGAACGGTTGTCCCGGATTCGTGGGCTGCCGGCAACGATGGTGAGCGTGCGTTTCGTCCCGGCAGAGGGTCCGACTTCCTTTTCGAACCTGACCTAGTAACATCACAACTGGGTCGCGGCGAAGTGCTGAATTTTGATGGTGACGATGCTGTTACCGTTCCCGACGACGAGACGCTTGACTTGACCGACGACTTCTCGCTCTCCGCCTGGGTATTCCCGCGAACCCAGGGCGGCCTCACGCGATTGTTCAGCAAATGGAACTCCCGTAACGAGAATAGCTATCAGTTCGGCTTCGGTGGCGGTTGGCAGGGCTCTGACGACAGAGAACTGCTCATTGAAACCACCGACGAATACAAGCTCACGGGTGTCTCACTGACGGAGAACCAGTGGGCACACGTCGTCTGGACCCACGGTTCACAGGACAAGGTGTACGTCAATGGGACTCAAAAGGGGCAGACGTTTTCACTCCCCGATGCGCAGGCGTCCACGCAACCGCTTCGAATCGGGACCGGCATCAACCCCGGTGGGAACGCTATCTACGGATTCAACGGCGCCATGGACGAGCCTAAAATATACGATGCCGCACTCACTGCCGACCAGGTGAGCACACTCTACAGCTCAAGCACGGCAAGTGCAGGCGGTGGTGGCGGCGACATCACCAGCTAAACTCGCCATCACTCACGTCCGAGCAGGCGACGTATCTGCCGCTTCAGCGGAACCGACCGGTCCCGGCTTCGCTTGCGCGTCGTTCCGAACCCGAATGTCGCCCCAACTGCCGCTGCAAGGCTTCCGAGAACCAGGAAATTGAACGCTCCGATGGCCACCAGCGGGTGGACTCTGTGCAGCCCTGCGATGACGCCCGGCGGTGCTAGCAGGAAGTAGCGATGCTCTTCAACGGTCACGACTGCCCGTTCGCCGGGCGGCGGGGCAGTCACCGACAGCGTTGCCGTCGCCGACCCGCCGCGCTGGACGACAAGCCGGTTACGGTCCATCGTTGCGTCCGGGTGTGGGGATTCGAGGACGATGAGCATCGTCACCAGGCCGCCGTTTTCCGCAGTGAATTCGCTTTCGACAGGCTCGCCCGGTGTGACCTCTTCGCTCGCACTATCGATGGTGACGCTATGTGTGCCGCTCGGAGCGACCATCGCGGCGTTTGCCGGCACGAGAATCAACACTGCCAGTGCGAGTATGATCGTCCAGCCGTTGATCGCGTCCCCATCGCGCGACCGAGTTCGGTCTCTGGTTCGCCCTTCACTGGCCCGGAAGCTGTCAACGAAGACGAGTAAAAACAGCCCGAGCCCGATAGAGATGAACAGTCCACTGAGTCCCTGCCCGCTCGTCAGGTCGCTGTTGCTTGCACCGCCAACCAATACCAATCCACTTTCCGCCGCCGTTCGAGCGGAGCTGATTGCGGTCCCGAGGCCGGGGAGCCGGACGACCTGTCCGTTGACCTGTAGTGCTGTCGCGACGACTCGGTCGTCAGTGACGACCGGCTCGCCGCCGCTCTGGTCTCTGAACGGGTTGTTGTCCCCTTTCGTGATGTACCCCGCTTCGGTCTCCGCGACGACCCGGTGTGTGGTCAGTCCGCCGCCCTGTAGCTCGACCGCTTCGAACACAATAACGTCTCCCGGCTCAATCTCGCCAGCGACGGGTGCAGGAACGGCGACAAACGCGTCACCCGTATTCAGCGTCGGCGACATACTTCCCGATGTCACGTACCCCAGCAGGATCGGCTGTCCGAGGAGTTGTCCGATAACGAGGGAGAGAACGACGAGGACAGCAAGCAGGGTGAACGCGTCCTCGACGGCCTGCCGCAGCATACCTGCAGTAACCGGCCACAGGTTTTCAACCCTCCGAACAGCGGAGGAGTCGCGGTGTGTCGACCAGTTATCGGTACGGTTCGAAACCGGCGCGTGCTGTCTCTGGACGCAACGCGCTGCCGTCTGTTGACCGCGCGGCAGGGGTTGGACTACTCCCGTCTCGATTACTCCCTTTCGACAGGGATCGTGTGGACCTGCCGAAGTGGCTCGATGTGTGCTTTTGCTGCCGTGTCCAGTGGAAAGGTGCCGTGGATATCGGCCGGGACCTGGCCGTGGATGAGACGCCCGAACGGCGCGGCGGCGGTGGGATACACCTGCTCGGCCAACCGAGCGACGGGGGCCGCGACATCGAGTCCTTCCAGCGCTTCCTTCACAGCCGCTTCGCCGACGTGGACGGACTCGCCTTCGATCAAAATGAACGCGAACGGTGGGTCGTCGAACTGCGCTTGGAGGAACGCCTGAATGGCGTCGGATTCCCAGGGGACCGGCGTGATGTCCGTGGCACAGCGGGTTACCGTCTCGGCAGCGCGCCGGAACAGGTCGGTACTGCCGTCGTAGACGAGAAGCGACTGAGTCACACCAACTGTACGGGTCTGGGCCGTTTGAACGTTGTGTCGTGTCACAACGGCTTATACGTCTGCACCTCGACCGTCCTGTATGGACGCGCGGGACGAACCAGTGGCAAAACTCGCCCGCCGACTCGAAACGGCACTGGCGCGCACACTCGATGATAGCGTGTCGTGGACGGTCACGACTGACAACCCAGTCATCGCTCGACTACCCGACCGCGAGTTCGTGCTCGAACAGCGCGATGGGCCGGACGGATACCGGTTGACAGTCGTGTTGCGCGCGGACGGTGCGGTTGTGAGCAAGTTCGGGCAGTTCGAGACCATCGATAACGCAGTCGAGAAGGTTGTGTCTCTTGTCCGGGCCGACGTTCGGTACACGGTTTGCTGTGACGGCTAGCTGTCACAGTGCTGGACCCGGTCTGTGTGGCTAACTCGGTGCCCCCGTGTCAGTCAGCAAACACCGCTTGGGGGTAATCTCTATACCAATCCCACACCAACAGTGGGCCGTATGAGTCTGCTCAAGAGCAAGCATCTCCTCAACGGAATCGTCTCGCTGGTGGTGAGCGTCGCTATCACTGTCTGGCTGGCTGATGACGAAGACGCGCCCTGGAGCCTGACTGATATGGCCATGGCCGTCGCTGTTTCGTCGTTTCTGTCCGGCTTTTTCACTAGCTACTTCGCTGACTGATAGTCGGACGCCTCTGTGCAATGGGGGAACACCGATGCCGTTCCGGTCCGTTTCCCCAGTATGGATGAGCCAGACCCCGTCGACAGCTGGCCTCACCGCCCGTTCTCACCGGCGGAAGCCAGTGCCCTGCTGGACGACATTGACGGTGCTGCTGCGGTCTGGGTGATGCACCACGACAACGACGTTCGGTCAGCTATCGTTCTCGATAATGCTCCCGAGGACGCAGCCATCGACATCATCGTCGAGACCGACGTTGGCTTCGAGATGTACAGTTACACGAGCGGCGTGTGGCTGAACTACGGTACGCAGCGGAAAGACGACCCGGATGCGCCGCCGATGGCAGGGACGCTTGACAGCTACGATGTTCTCGCTGGCGAGTCTGAGACAGCCTGACCAGTGCGGTTCATCGACACCGTCGTTGCTGGGGCGAAACGGCCCGTGCCACCCGCGTACCGATACGCTCGAAAAGTAATCATTAAACGGCGCGGCGACTGACCGTCCTGATATGCAACGACGAGCCGCGGCGGCGTACTTCGCGTTCTTCCTCGTTATCAGTGTTGCTGCGTACGCCTACATCGGCGTCGCGGAGAGTCAGCGGCCGACGGTGTCGCTCGACGCTGACGCCGAACTGACCAACGAGAGTACGTTCACTGTCGACGGAACGGAATACACAGCCACGAACATCCACATGTCCGGTGGCGGTGGCGGCCACGGCGGCGGTGGCGGGGGCAGTATGGCAGCTGACCTCTCGTGGACGAACGAATCGTCACAGTACACTGCGACGTTAGAGCACAACGCCACGACGACGTATCAGAACGACACCTACCGCGTACACACTGACAGCAACGAGAGTACGGTGACTCTCGAAGAGGAACTCAACGTCAGTGCGCTCCTCGCCGAGGACGCCTCGGTCAAGAACACGCTGGCAACCCAGAACGGAACTGAGTACGTGGTCTACCGGTCGAACAACACGCAGGTCCCACTGAGTGAATGGCTCCCTGAGCCGGAGACAGTGACGTTCTCCGTCGGTGATACCTACCCGTACGCGACCGACAGCGGTACCCAGGAGACCACTATCTCTGAAGTGACCGCCGACGGTGCAACGCTCGAATGGTTCGCCCCGCGTGAGAACACAGTCGAACTTTCGGAGGGTGGAAACGTCACGCTGAACGAGCAGCAGTTCTTCGCCCACTTCCCGGACCACAGCACCGTCCAGATCGTCCCGATTCAGCAGTACGACCAGTACCAGGCGACGCTTGACCAGCAGGACTACTTCCACGAGCGCAAGAACGGTATCTGGGGCGTCTCGATCCTCTCGGGCATCGCAGCCGTGCTGATGCTGGGAATGGCGTATATGCCCGTCCGCGGATAACAACGACGTCTGTTTTCGGTTTTTTCAACGACTGACTTACGCGTCGGCTGCCCAGGTGAGGTACGCCAGACCGATCCCGATCACACCCATCAGGACTGCCGCGACCATCTGTACAATCGCCGCTGCCATCGAGGCGTGCGTCTGCCACGGTGTGCCGGCGACCGCCGCGAGCGTGGCGACGACGAGCAATACACCGACAGTGACACCTAGCGGGCGCAACGGCTGCGTGAGTACGCGCTGAACCGTACCGGTCGTTCCGTCCATACTGATGCCATTCGCTGTCTGGGTGGTAAATGAACCGGTCTCGAAGTATACACTGCCGCGCCGCTTGTCCATAGAACAGCGTGTTGGGAGGGAGTTGAACCGACTCGCGTTGCTCAGCGGCTCACTGTGCGGGCCGGGAGGTGGTTGAACCGGAGCCAGACGCGCTCATTCGTTGCGCGCGACTGCAGGGTTCAACGCCCTCCGTAGCGTTACCACTATTCACTGTCGTTCATAGGGTAACGGGCCGGGAGGGAGTTGAACCCCCGACCATCTGGTTAAAAGCCAGACGCTCTGCCTAACTGAGCTACCGGCCCTCGCTATTCGCTCGGGGGAGCGGCGATTAAGACCTTACGGTCCGTCGTCGAAATACGATTCGATAGCTTCACTGATGACCTCGCCTGGGGACGCCCCGTCGAGTGCGGCCTGCCGGCGGAGTCGACAGTAGGCGTCGCGGCCGAGTTGTGTCCGCATCTCACCCAGCGCGTATCCGTTTCTGGCGAGTGCCGCGTCTACGGACGCGCCGTCGTTGACGCTGCTGGCAACGGAGCGGATCTGGCGGACAGTGAGGTCGTGGTCGAGGGCGGCCCACGCCAGCAGGAGGCGGGATTCGCCGGAGACTCTGGCGATGTGCTTGGCCGCCGTCGGCGCAATCTCTCCCTTGGCGACGTGAATGCGCACGGAGCGCGGGAGATCGTGCACGCGGGACCACTTGCGGATGAACGAGACCGACGCCTCGCCACCGGCCCGCTCGGCAGCGGCCTTGTAGGACCCTTCACCACGGACCAGGGCTGCACACGCGGCCGCGCCTCGTAGAATGAACACGTTGTCGTCGGCGCCGGCGGTGTTCTCGGAGAACTTCTCGACTGTTCTGGCCGCGAGTTCGAGACTCTCGGGGTCGTCGGGATCGAACTCGATTGCCTCCTCGGGTCGCTGGCCGGTGAGTGCCGGGTCACCGCGGATGACCGGTTTACCGACCGGTGATTCGCGGTCGGTCGATGGAACGTCGTTGTCGGGCCCCTCAGGCATCGATACGTGTTTGGGGAGCGCCGCACAAAAGTATCCCGTACAGGGGTGTCATGCAGGCTATTGTAAGTAATTCCCGGATGTCACCGACCCGGTGTCGGCGCAATCAGTGCCCAGTCTGTATCAGTCGTCAGATGCGCTCTCGCGCTCTTCGCTCATGTGCTCCCAGATTTCTGTGCAACCGCAGCCGTCCTCGACGTTATCGAGGTGGTCTGTGGTCGGCTCTTCGCGTTCGGCGTCATCGTCGTGGGTCTGTTGTGCGTTCGTCATCGTTTCAGTCACAGCAGCGACCTACGTGGCCGCCACGTGGTGTCGTACTCCTCCATAACGCCCCCATTATCTTAAACACGGACTCTCCTGTAAGCTTGGCCCGCACTGCGACTTACAGGCAACATTTAGTCCCATCTCGTACAGAACCCAGGAAATAGTGGGCCATTATATTTGATGCAGTTACCGCATGACTGCGACGGATTCGACCCGACCGCGGTGATACTTGCGACCGCCGATGTCCTCAGGTGTCTCGGGAATCTAATGAGATGTAATGACGACTGACGTTCACCAGCTCGACGACGGGGCCTGGATCTCCGTCAACGACTCGCGGGAAGTGAACGTCTCGGACCTGTGGCTGCTGGCTCGAAGCGGCTTCTGCGGGTGTGAGACGACGGATTTACTCGCTGAGGGGTTCGTGGAAGTGGGCGTTGATTACCCGGACATCCAGGCACGAATAGCCGGCCAGTGCATCGCCTGCGGTGAAAGCGGCGTTACCGACTGGTTGACCGTCGGCCGCGTCGTAGATCCCGATTCCGGCGAGTTCTACGGTGTTGTCCACGAGAGCATCCATTTTCCGGAGAAACGAACCCGGCTTGCGAACCCTGAAGAATAGGCAACAATCTCTTGTTTCGGGGAGTGGGGGAGACGGTTGACGGCAAAGTGTGTTGTATAAGTCTGTGAGACTTGTGAGAGAACACATTAGCTATGCCCAGTAAAGTCGAGAAATGGAAAGACGAGGTTTACGGCAACGAGATACGGGAGCATCTGATGGAGTTCGCGGAGAAGGGCTGGGACGCCATCCCGGAGGACGAACACGACGCCTGGTTCGAGCGCTTCAAGTGGTGGGGCCTGTACCACCAGCGCTCCGGGCAGGAGTCGTATTTCATGATGCGTATCGGGACGCCCAACGGTGTCATCAAGCCGGGACAACTGGAGGTCATCGGCGAAATCGCAAAGGAGTACGCGACCGGTCCCGCCGACAACCCCGAGTTCGGCGAGGCCTACTGCGACTGGACGACCCGCCAGAGCATCCAGCTCCACTGGATCAAACTGGAGGACATTCCGGAGATTTTCGAGAAGCTCGAAGCCGTCGGCCTGGGCACTCAGCAGGCCTGTGGCGACTCCTGGCGGAACATCGTCGGCTGTCCCGTCGCTGGCAAGGACAAGCACGAGCACGTCGACGCCTGGCCTGTCGCCGAGGACCTCCACGAGACGTTCAAGGGCAACGACGACTACTCGAACCTCCCGCGCAAGTGGAAGGTTGCCATCGCCGGCTGTGACGAGGGCTGTGGCCAGGGCGACATCAACGACCTCGCTTTCGAGCCTGCGGAAAAGGACGGCGAACTCGGCTTTAACGTCCGTATCGGCGGCGGCCTCTCCCGCAAGGAGCCGCGCCTCGCCCGCGATATCGACGTATGGGTGCCGCCGGAGCAGGCCGCGGACGTGGCCCACGGCATGTCCGCGCTCTTCCGCGACCACGGCGACCGTGAGGACCGCTTCAACGCCCGCATCAAGTTCCTCATGGACGAGTGGGGTCCCGAGAAGATGCGCTCGGTCCTGCAGGAGGAGTACGTCGACTTCGAACTCCCGACCGCCGGCGAGGACATGCGCGACCAGTACAGCTACAACACCGGGTCCCAGGACGGGCACAACGACCACGTCGGGATTCACGAGCAGAAGGACGGCAACTACTACGTCGGCCTGAACGTGCTGGTCGGCCGCATGGGTGCCGACGACGTGCTCGAACTCGCCGAACTCGCCGACGAGTACGGCTCCGGCGAGGTCCGTCTGACCCAGCGCCAGAACATCATCGTCACCGACGTGCCCGAGGAGAACCTCGACGAGTTCACCAGCGAACCCCTGCTCGAACACTACTCCCCGGACCCGTCGCCGTTCATGCGCGGCTCCATCGCCTGCACGGGCACGGAGTACTGCTCGCTCTCTATCGTCGAGACGAAGAACCGCCAAGTTCGCTACGCCCGCTGGCTCAAGGACAACGTCGAACTCCCCGATGACCACAAGGACTTCCATATCCATCTCTCGGGCTGTACGGCCTCCTGTGCCCAGCCCCAGATAGCCGACGTGTCCCTGCGCGGCATGAAGACCCGCAAGGACGGCGAACCGGTCGAGGCCCTCGACATCGGCCTCGGCGGCGGCCTCGGCGACGACCCGCGCTTCGCCGACTGGGTGGAGATGCGCGTCCCCGCCGACGAGGTGCCCGGCGCTATCAAGAACCTCGTCAACAACTTCAAGGACGCCCGCGAGGACGGCGAGACCTTCCGTGACTTCGTCGCGGACCGCGACGAGGAGACGCTGGCCGAGATGGTCGAACCCGAAGAGACGGACTACGACGACCCGTACATGCACAACACGAAGATGACGTGGTACCCTTACGCCGAGGACGACGACATGCAGGCCTCGCCCGCCCCGACCAACGGCGCCGGCGAGCCGCTGCCCTCCGACGACTAAGTCGCACTGCTGGGCATTCGCGCCTCGTTTCTCGCGGAACCGCGTGGCTGTCCACGTTTTGATAGCTCTCTGTCGCTTCCTGTGGCCGGGAGCGCGCTCCGTCGCGCGACCCACCGTCAGAGCACAGCTCTGACGAGCCTTCGTTCGCTTCGCTCACGGGGACGGGGAAGGGCAGGCGTGCCTGAGCAGAATACACAAATTTAGCGGCCGCTGTCGGTGAGCATACCGCGAGCGAAGCGAGCGGTTTCACGCGAATCGCGGCGCGATTCGCGCTTTTTTCATCGACGTTTTTTGCCGGGGTTGAGCGCTCACCACCGGCGAGCGCGATGCCCCGGCGAAAAAAGGTCGTTGGTAAGTCTTATTCACGGCACTGGCGTACCCATTGGTGGCAGCGGGAGGCCGGCTCCCGTGGCGCAAGCCATGAGGAAAGTCCCCCCACCTGTCGGACAGGTGACCGGGCGCAAGCCCGGGGCGGGAGACCGTCGGCTCTGGAACAGCAACGACACGTCGTCGCCGGACCGATGAGGTGTGCGAATCCCGAGCGAGGCGACTCGTGCCCCACCAGACGGTGCGGCACGCCGCCAAAGCGAGGGAGAGGTAACCCACCGAGGGCAGTTGCGACCCGGTGACTCCGGGGCGCATTCCGTGGGCCGTCTCTGACGCCCCACGCTTCCGGCGACGGACCGATGGAACGGCGAAACCTCACCGGTGCAAGGCCGCGTCGACAGGTAGTCCGACGCTGCGCGCAAGCGCTGGACGTGGCCGCTCAGCCGAATGCTGGCCCGAACAGAAGGGGGCTTACTCCCCGCAGCCACACTACCTCGGTAGCGGCGGGTCCGATGGTTACAAGCCCGCGCCGGCCACATGCTGGAGTATGACTGCAGCCGACCTCATCGACGCCGTCCGTGACGACCAGCAGACGGAACTCTCCCGACTGGGCTCCTCGAAGACGCTCTATGCCGACACCCGCGGCGAGATGGACCCGGACGTGGTACTGGCGGCGGCGGCCGCCCGCGAGCAGGCGGCGCACGCAACCTTCGACGCCTGGAGCGACGACGACGCCGACGACGACGCGGCCGCGCTGTTTGCCGACGCGGCGGACGAGACGGCCGAGCGCGGTGACAGCACTGATGCCGAACCGGTCGACCGGACACCGGCGATGCACGACGTACTCGACGACCTCGATGGGACCGTCCAGCGCCTGGGCGGGTTCGTCGGCTGGTCGCTCGTCGACAAGAAAGTCAAAGAGCAGTACACCGGTTTCTTTACCGGGCAGGCGGACCCACAGACTGCGAGTACGTTCCGTAGCGCTGGCAGCGACGTGGTGGACCTCCGCGAGGACGCTGCCGACCTACTCGACGCAGTCTGTGAGAGCGACGACGACTGGGACGCCGCGGAGGCGGCCGCTATCGACGTTATTTCGACGGCCTACGACGAGTACTTCGAGACACTTGAAGACCTCGGCGTGAATCCGAAGCCGGTCTGCTAACTCTTTACGAACCACGCGGCTCAAGTCTATCCAGCCCGATATGTGGGTAATGAGCGACACCGGCGGCCCACTCTCTATCGACCGACCAGATGTCGACCGCGAGTTTCGTGTCGATGCCCCGTTCGACCCTGCGGGCGACCAGCCCGAGGCCATCGAACAGCTCGCGTCGGGCTTCCGGCAGGGAATGGACCGACAGACCTTGCTCGGTGTGACCGGTTCCGGGAAGACCAACACCGTCTCCTGGGTCGTCGAGGAGATCCAACAGCCCACGCTGGTCATCGCCCACAACAAGACCCTCGCGGCCCAACTGTACGAGGAGTTCCGAGAGCTGTTCCCGGACAACGCCGTCGAGTACTTCGTCTCTTACTACGACTACTACCAGCCCGAGGCCTACGTCGAACAGACGGACACGTTCATCGATAAGGATGCCTCCATTAACGACGAAATCGACCGCCTGCGCCACTCGGCGACGCGTTCGCTGTTGACCCGCGACGACGTGATCGTCGTTGCGTCGGTGTCGGCCATCTACGGCCTCGGTGACCCGCGCAACTACATCGACATGTCCCTCTCGCTGGAGGTCGGGCAGGAAATCGAGCGCGACGACCTCCTCGGTCGCCTGGTCGACCTGAACTACGAGCGCAACGACGTGGACTTCACGCAGGGAACCTTCCGCGTGCGCGGGGACACGCTCGAAATCTACCCGATGTACGGCCGCTACGCCCTGCGGGTGGAGTTCTGGGGCGACGAGATAGACCGGATGCTGAAGGTCGACCCGCTGGAAGGCGAGGTCAAAAGCGAGGAGCCGGCTGCGCTGATTCACCCGGCGGAGCACTACTCGATTCCTGAACAGCGACTCCAGCGGGCTATCGAGGAGATTGAGGAACTGCTGGACCAGCGCATCCGCTACTTCGAGCGCCAGGGCGACCACGTCGCCGCCCAGCGTATCGAGGAGCGGACCACCTTCGACATCGAGATGATGCAAGAGACGGGCTACTGTTCGGGCATCGAGAACTACTCGGTCCACCTCTCGGACCGCGAGACGGGCGAGGCTCCCTACACCCTGCTGGATTACTTCCCCGACGACTTCCTCACCGTCATCGACGAGTCCCACCAGACGCTCCCGCAGATTCGCGGCCAGTTCGAGGGCGACAAGAGCCGCAAGGAGAGCCTCGTCGAGAACGGCTTCCGCCTGCCGACGGCCTTCGACAACCGTCCGCTCACCTTCGAGGAGTTCGAGGAGAAGACCGACCAGACGCTGTACGTCTCCGCCACGCCCGGCGATTACGAGCGCGACCACAGCGACCAAGTCGTCGAACAGATCGTCCGCCCGACTCACCTCGTCGACCCGGCCGTCGAAATCGCCTCCGCGACGGGGCAGGTCGAGGACCTGCTCGAACGCATCGACGAGCGCGTCGAGCGCGACGAGCGGGTGCTGGTGACGACGCTGACAAAGCGGATGGCCGAGGACCTCACGGAGTACTTGGAGGAGTCCGGCGTCGACGTGGCCTACATGCACGACGAAACGGACACGCTGGAACGGCACGAACTCATCCGGTCGCTCCGGCTTGGCGACATCGACGTGCTGGTCGGCATCAATCTCCTGCGGGAGGGCCTGGACATCCCAGAGGTCTCCCTCGTCGCTATCCTCGACGCCGACCAGGAGGGCTTTCTCCGCTCGGAGACGACGCTCGTCCAGACGATGGGGCGCGCAGCTAGAAACGTCAACGGCGAAGTGGTGCTGTACGCCGACGAGCAGAGCAACGCCATGCAGTCGGCCATCGAGGAGACCCAGCGCCGCCGCCGCATCCAGCAGCAGTACAACGAGGAACACGGCTTCGAGCCGACCACCATCGAGAAGGAGGTCGGCGAGACGAACCTGCCGGGGAGCAAGACCGATACCGGCGGTATCTCCGGTGACGGGGCAAGCGACGCCGACGAGGCCGCCCGCCAGATCGAACAACTGGAGGAGCGAATGCAGGAAGCCGCGGACAATCTGGAGTTCGAACTGGCCGCGGACATCAGAGACCGCATCCGCGAGCTGCGCGAAGAGTTCGATCTCGACGGCGGCGACGACAGCGACGGCGTGCCGGCACCCGGGCCGGAGTTCTGACGGTCCGGTTCGGACCGCTCATCTGGGGAACCGGTTTGTACCCTGAAGTGAAATGGTACGTATCTCGATGACTGTCCCGTCGGAAGAGGCCATGCTCGACTCTATCCGTTCTCTGGGCGGCGGCATCTCGCCGTCCGGACTCGTCGTCGCTGGCCTCGGTTTTTTTCTGACTCGATTCACGGTCACGCTGGCGGTCAGCGACGGCCCGGTGGCGTTCGTCTTCGGCGGTGTGTTGCCGCTGATGCTCGGTCTGGGGCTGTCTGCATTCGGTGTCGCCCTTGCCGTCGGCGAGTTCGAACGCGCCTTCGTGCGGACGGTCACGCTGTGGTGTCTCGCTGGCACTGGCGCGATGTTCGTCCTCGTTCTGGTGACGCTGGTCGGAAACGGCGGCATGGGGCCGCTGTCCGCCGGAGGGAGCCGGACGTATCTCTCAAACTTCCTCATCGGTGGCGGCGTCGGCGGGGCGCTCACCGGCGTCTACGCCGGTCGGTCGAACCGGCAGCGACACGAACTCGAACAGCAGGCCGCCAGGCTGGACCTGGTCAACCGCATCCTGCGTGACCGGGTGCTGAACGCGCTGACGGTCATCCGGGGCCGGGTAGAACTCGCGGAGTCGCGGGACGGTATCAGTACGGCTGCGGTCCTGTCGGTCATCGACGACCGTTCGGCCGGCGTCCAGCAGGTCGTCGAGAACATGAAACACATCACCCACGGCGGCGCCGACCTGTCGCTGGATGCTGTCCCCGTCGTCCCATGCGTGGAGTCGGGCCTCGACGCTGTCCGGGAGGCCCACCCATCTGCCGACTACGACCTTCAGGCCGACGTACCGCCGGACCTTCGAGTGCAGGGTAACACGATGCTCGATAGCCTCGTCGCGCATCTGGTCGAGAACGCGGTTGTCTACAATGACAGCGACACGCCCCACGTTGAGGTTGTGGTCACTGCTGCCGAGGACACTGTCACCATCAGCGTCAGCGACGACGGACCGGGGCTACCTGAGCGGCAACTCGACCTGCTGGACCGCGGCGAAATCGGCTCCTACGAGGACCGCTCGACTGGCTTCGGGCTGGACCTCGTTCGCTTGCTCGTCCGGAGCTACGGCGGGCAGACGGCGGCGACCGTTACGGACGGCGGAACGACAGTCACGCTGACGCTGCCGCGCGTTTCGGTCGAGGAGGGCGTCGTGAGGGCCACATCCGACGAGGTGCTGGAACTCTCACCGCGCCGTCTGGGCCTCGCCGTCGGAGCGTCGCTCGTCGCCGCCGTCGTCATGGGCGTCCCGATGCAGGCCCTCTCCGGTGGTGTCCCCGTCATCGGAGCGCTGTACGGCGTCCAGAACCCACTGGTCGGGTGGGTCACCCACGGCTTCCACAGCGTCGTCTTCGGACTGGTGTACGCCGCACTGGTCAGAACCGTGCCGGACCATTTCTCCGACAGACGCCGATACTACGGGGTCGCCCTCGGCTGGTCGGTCACGCTCTGGCTCGTGGCAGCCGGGATCGTCATGCCGGTGTGGCTCTCACTTGTTGGTATCGAGGCGAGCCTCCCGAATCTCACCGCGACGGCACTCCTGTCTCACCTCCTCTGGGGCGGGTCCCTGGCCGCGCTCTACCGCTACGGCTGCCGTGTCTGGCCTCCCTGACCCGCGGACGCGACCAACGCCAGTCGCCGAACCCTGCTATCATCTGCATTTGGACTAATACAACCAAAATTGTTTTACGCGCTACTGTAGTTGTATAGCGTGATGTCCCGCGTCTCGCTCCCACACGATGCGAAGGCCGGTCCCACCAAACCGGAGGTCCGGGCCGTCCTCGCCAGCAAACTCGCTCTCACCGGGTCCGACCACTTCGCGGAGGTCGGTTCCTGTACCGGTGCCGTCACCATCACGGCGGCGCGCCGGGCCGGGCGGGTCACTGCGCTCGAACGCAAGGGGAATCGACTCGACGTGACTCGCAAGAACCTCGCCGCCAACGACGTCGACGCCGACGTCGAACTCCGCGAGGCAGAGGCCCCGGAGGGGCTGCCCGACGACGCCGACGCCCTCTTCCTGGGCGGGTCGCGCAACTACGAGGCTGTCCTCGACCACGCGGTCGAGACCGGCGTCGATCGAATCGTGATGAACGTCTCGCGGCTCGAAGTCGCCGGCGCGGCGACGGAGGCCTTCCGCGAGCGCGACATCTTAGAGGAGGTCGTCCAGTTCCAGGTGAGCCACGGCTACGAACTCGCCGGCGCGACGAGCTTCGACTCGGAGAACCCCGTGTATATGCTCGTCGGCAGCGCCAGCGAGGACGTGGCCGCTGACGGCGCAGGCGGACCGAGTGACGCCGAGACGGCCGACGGAGGGGCGCGATGACCCTCTACGGCATCGGTCTCGGCCCCGGCCAGCCGGACCTCGTGACGGTCCGGGGCAAGCGCGCGCTCGAATCGGCCGACGTGGTGTACTCGCCGGGACGGCTCTCGCGGTCGGTCGCGACCGAGCACGTCCCCGAGGAGCGCATCGGCGACCTCGACTTCCCGATGACACGCGACGAGGAGAAGCTCCGGGCGGCTTGGAAGGACGCCGCCGCCGAGATCGCGCCGACGGCCCGCGACGGCGACGCCGCCTTCGTCACGCTGGGGGACCCGAACGTCTACTCGACGTTCGGCCACCTCCGGCGGACCCTCGCCGCCTTCCACCCCGAGGTCGACCTCGAAGTGGTGCCCGGCGTCAGCGCCATGTCGGCGTTTGCGACGGCGCTGGGCGTCGAAATCACCGCCGGCTCCAGCCTGGCCCTGCGAGAGGCCGACCGCGGCGCGTCCCCGACCGGCCCCGACCGGATGATTCTGTTCAAGGTGACCGACGCGCCGGCCACCCACGAGGGGCTGGTCGAGGCCGGCTACGACGTGGTCTACGGCCGCCGGCTGTTCATGGAACAGGGCGAGACGGTCGTCACCGACGACCCGACCGACATCGACGAGCGGGACTACTACACGCTGGCCTACGCCGAGAAACCCGAGACGCGCGTCGAGCAGGCGACCGACGCCTTCCTCGAAGCGGCCGATGAGAGCGGTGTCGTGACCGACGGCGGTGAGAACGGCTCCGGGGAACTCCTGCGACAGGAGCGCTCTGAAGCCGCCCTTTGCGGCGACGAGGTGCAGCATGACTGACGAGACTGGTGAGACGGACCCACAGACGGCGATTGACTCCGTCGCCGGGAACCGAGACGACCGCGTCTACGAGTACAGCGCCGGCGACGAGCAGGAGGGCATCCCCTTCGTCGGGGCCGGCCCGGGCAACCCTCGATTGTTGACCGTCGCCGGCCGCGAACTGCTGGCCGACGCCGACCTCGTGGTCCACGCCGGCTCGCTCGTCAACAGCGAACTGCTGGAGGAGTACTGCGACGACGCCGAGACGGTCTCCTCTATCGGCAAGGACTTGGAGGAGCTGATTCCGCTGATGCGGGACGCCTACGAGGCCGGCGACACCGTCGTTCGCCTCCACAGCGGCGATCCCGCCATCTACGGGGCCGCGCTGGAGCAGATGGACGCACTGGAACACGAGGGCGTTCCGACCTACATCGTCCCCGGTGTCACCTCTGCCTTTGCCGCCAGCGCAACGATGCGCACGCAGTTGACGCTGAACGAGGTCGCCAACCACGTCGCCTTCACCCGCCCGCAGGGCAAGACCCTCGACGCGGAGGAGGACCACATCTCCGAGTTCGTCGGCATGGGCGACGTGACGACGTGCATCTATCTGGGGACCCACGCCGTCAGCGAGACCATGGACCGCCTGCTCGAAGACGGCCACGACCCCGAAACCCCGGTAGCGGCTATCTACCACGCATCCTGGCCCGACGAGGACGTCATCGAGGGGACCATCGAGACCATCGGCGAGAAACTGGAAGACGCCGGCTATCGCGCCTCGGCGATGGTCGTTATTGGGGATGCTGTCGGCGGCGAGGACTACGAGCGCTCCTTCCTCTACGGCGACTGGGCCAACCGGGGGAGCGATGCGGATTCACAGGAGGCTGACGACTGATGAGCACTGACACAGACAACGAATCCAGTTCGAACAGTTGCAAAGCACCCGATTCAGACGGCGAAGTAGCCGAAGACATCGCCATCGTCGCCTTCGAGCGGAAGATGGACACCGCCGAAGATATCGTCGACGGCATCGGCGACCGCTACGAGTCTATCGACATCCTCGAATACCACGGCGACGTGTTCGAGGAGCACTGGGGCGAGTACGACTGCTTCATCGGCCTGATGGCGAGCGGTATCGCGATGCGTAAGACCGCACATCTGCTCGACGACAAGTGGGACGACCCCGCAATCTGTGTGGTCGACGAGGAACTCACCTGGGCCATCCCCATCACCGGCGGCCACCACGGCGCAAATCAGGTCGCCGACGACCTCGCAAGCATGGGCGCGGTGCCGGCGATGACGACCGCAAGCGAGGCTGCCGACAAGCAGGGCGTCGAGAAGCAGGCGAAAGCGCTCGATGCCCACGTCGTCAACGGCGACTCGACCGTTGCGACGAACCTCGCCGTGCTGGACGACGAACTCGGCCCAATCGAGCGCCTCGACGGGCCGAAGGCCGTGCTGGTCGACGACGACGTGACTGTCCTGAAGCGCAACAAAGACGACGGCGTCGTGCTCGGCTGTGGCAGCGTCGCCGGCGCTGATGTCGAGCAGTTCCACGCAGCCTGGGAACAGGCGCTGAACGAGGCCGACCTCGACCGCGGGGACGTGGAGTTCGTCGCAACGGGCACCCGGAAAGCCGACGAGGAAGGCATGCTCGCCGCTGCCGAAGAGTGGGGGCTGGGCGTCATCGCCTTCGAGAAGGAGACTCTGGAGGAGTTCGAGGGACCGACGCCCTCCCGGTCGAAGGAACTCATCGGCTGGCCGGGCATCGCCGAGGCGTCGGCTATCGCCGCCGGTCGCGACCACGACCTGCTGGCCGAGAAGACCCGCTACGACGAGGCCGTGACCGTCGCTATCGGGGAATAGAGTCCCTTCCCTTCCGAGAATTGGTTTTTAGTTCCGATTTTCCGTCGCCGAGCGACTGCTGAACTATCTCTGGCGGCGACTGTACGACTGTTCCGAGTTCCTGTCTCCGTACAACTCTCAACTTATTTATTATGTGCACCTGTGGTGATAAATGGCGCATGACAACACTACTCGAAGACAAGACGGCGGTCGTCACGGGCGGCGCGAGCGGGTTCGGCCGGGCCATCTGCCGACGGTACGCGGAGCACGGTGCTGACATCATTGTCGCGGACCTGCAGGAGGCACCCCGTGAGGGCGGCGAACCGACACACGAACTGGTCAACGCTGAGACCGACCGCGAAGCGCACTTCGTCGAATGTGACGTGACGAACCCCGACGATCTGGAGGTAGCCGTCGCTGCGGCCGAGGAGCTGGGCGGTATCGACATCATGGTCAACAACGCCGGTATCTCCGAGATAGCGGACTTCTACGAGACCACGGAGGAGGACTACGACCGGCTGATGGACGTGAACACGAAAGGCGTGTTCTTCGGCGCGCAGGTCGCGACCGAGGCGATGCGGGAGAACGGCGGCGGCACTGTCATCAATATGTCCAGCTCCGGCGGCATCCGCGGCACCGGCCTGCTGGTCAACTACTGTACTTCGAAGGGCGCGGTCCGACTGTTTACCTACGCACTCGCGGATCGTCTGAGTAACTACGACATCCGAGTCAACGCTATCCACCCGGGCTACAGCAAGACCCAGATGTTCGAGGACGAGCGCATCGACGACACGACGAAGATGATGCTGAAGGAACTCATCCCCTCAGGTCGCTTCGGCGAACCCGAAGAGATCGCCGACGTGGCGACGTTCCTTGCCAGCGATATGGCCTCCTACGTCAACGGCGAGAGCCTCGTCGTCGACGGAGGGCTGTCGAACACCTGACCGCGGGGGTATCGAACTGTTTCCGGCGTGAGTCACCGACGTGAGTGTGATTGGACAGCCACTGTTTTCGACGCTTCTGTGACTCGGGTACAACCAAACTACTTCCTCTCAACACATACGATTGAACTAGTACAAGCAAAATTGTTTTATGCGAAAGCGGCGTTGTACTCACCATGCGCCACAGTATCGAGATTCGACCGGCTGCCCTCGGAGACCGAGGATGAGTAGCGACGGACGCCAGTCGACAGCGGCCGCGGCTGAGGCGACGCGTCCAGCCGACTACGGGACGCTGTACGTGGTCGGTATCGGGCCGGGGCTCCCCCACGACATGACCCAGCGGGCGAAAGACGTTATCCAGACCGCTGACTGTATCATCGCCTCGAACCTCTATCAGGAGTTCCTCCGGAAGGACGGCACGCTCCCGCCCCAATCGGCTGAACTCGACGGCGAAACCGACGACGGCGCGGTCGCCGACGAGGAGGGAACCGTGCTGGAGCGGCCCGACGGCAGCCGCCAGACCCTCATCCGGTCGTCGATGGGCAAGCAGGTCGAACTCGCCCGCGAGGCCTTCGAGCGGGTCCGGGCCGGCGAGGACATCGCCCACGTCTCCGGGGGCGACCCGAACGTCTACGGGAAGTCCGACCTCCTCTTTACGATGGCCGACGCCGACGACGCTGACGACGTGCCAATCGAGATCGTCCCCGGCGTGACCGCGGCGCTGTCGGGCGCGGCCAACCTCGGCGCGCCGCTGTCGAACGATTTCTGTACCATCTCGCTGTCGGACAAGTGGCGCGGCTGGGACGAGATTGAGGAGAAGCTGCGCGCGGCCGCAATCAGCGGCTTCGTCGTGGTGCTCTACAACTGTTGGCGCGACTACGAGCGAGCCGTCGATGTTCTGCGGGAGGAACGGGCCGACGACGTGCCTGCCGCCATCGTCAACGACTCCGGCCGCGGCGAGGCCGGGCGCAATCTCGACGACGAGACGGAGACGATTACGACGCTCGGCGACCTGCCCGACCACGACGACAAGGTCGGTGGCATGGGTTCGTCTATCGTCGTCGGTACCCACGAGACCGAAGTCTGGCGCAACGACTACCAAGAATTCCTCGTCACCCCGCGTGGCGGGCGTGACGTCGACGACTTCTGACAATGAGCACTGACAATACTACCGACGCAAGTACCGAGACAGAATCGAAGTGCGGGGCAAGCGAGGCGAGTTCGTCCACAGAAACGACACCGGACACGGGCGACGATACGGCCTCGAAGTGCGGAGCCTCGTCGTCCACGTCCTCGTCGTCCAGCAGCAGTTCCTGCGGCGCGTCCTCCTCCAGCGACTCGGACGAGGAGGAGGTCGGCGCGACGGTCGACGACTTCGACGCCGAGCCGGGCCAACTCATCGCCGTCGGCCTCGGCCCCGGCCAGCCGGAGGGGATGACCGCCCGCGCCCGGTCCGCTCTCATGGACGCCGAGCACATCGTCGGCTACACGACCTACGTCGAACTGCTTCCCGACGAGGTGACCGACGCCGCGGAGGACATCTACAACACGCCGATGTGCGGTGAAGTGTCTCGAACGGAAGAGGCAATCGACCGCGCGCTGGCGGGCAACGACGTCGCCATCATCGGCAGCGGCGACCCGAACGTCTACGCGCTGGCGGGCCTCGCGCTGGAGATAATCGAATCTAAGGGCGCGACGGCGACGATGCTCGACTTCGACGTGGTGCCGGGCGTCCCGGCGGCCCAGTCCTGTGCGGCCCGCGTCGGCGCGCCGCTGGTCAACGACACCGTCTCCATCTCGCTGTCGGACCACCTCACCGACATGCCGACCATCGAATCGCGGCTCCACGCCGCCGCCAAGGAGGGCTTCACCATCACCATCTACAACCCGTGGAGTCGCAAGCGCCGGGACAACTACGAGAAGTGCTGTGAAATTCTGCTGGAGCACCGCGACCCCGAGACGCCGGTCGGCGTCGTCCACGCCGCCGGCCGAGAGGACGAGCAGGTCGAAATCGTCGAACTCGGCGAACTGCCCGAACTCGGCGAAACTGACCTCGTGGACATGACCACTACGCTGCTCGTGGGCAACGAGGACACCTACGTCTGGGACGACCGGATGGTGACCCCGCGGGGCTACGAAACCAAGTACGACTACTGATGTACCGAATCACTATCGACCGCAAGGCCTGCGACGGCGTGTTCGCCTGTCTCGTCCGTGACGCCCGCTTCGTCGAGGATAGCGAGGGACTGGCGGCTATCGAGACGGACGACCAGACGGCAATCGAGGCCACCTTCGACGACGACCGGCGGGACGATGCCGAGCAGGCCGCTGCGGCCTGTCCGCTCGATGCGATTCACGTGGAATCCGTCGAGGAGGACGCCGGGGCCGCCGATACACCTGCCGCCACCGACCACGAGGAGGTCCAGCCATGAGCGTCGAAACGGGTGCGCCAAACGATATGCTCGCAGCCCACCCCGAGACGGCGTACTTCTGGGGTCGGGTCACCGGCGACGGCGAGTGCGAGGACAGCTGTATCACCGTCCGGACGAACGACGAAACGGCCGCTCGGCGGCTCGCTTCCATCGCTGGTGCGGAGCGGGCCGACCGCCGCATCGTCGAGCGGGCGTATGCCCACGACACCTCGATTACCCGTCAGGAGGAGGAGTTCACCGTCCAAGTCGTCGGCGGGCTGGCCGACCGCGCCAGCGCGGCGCTTGGCCTGCCGTTCGAGGGCGACTCGGGCGGCTACCGCTTCGACGCGCTAGCCGACTACGACCGGCAACTCCTCCGGGGGCTGCTCGAAGGCTGTGGCACGGTCTGTTTCAAGTCCGACGACGACGCCGTCGGCATCTCCTTTGTCCACGAAGACGAGCGACTCCTCCGGACGATACAGACGCTGCTCGACCGCTGTCCGGTCGACGCGCCCTACGATGACCTCTCGGAAACGTCCTCAGGCTACTGGTTCGGCGTGGACGACGACGCGGCACCTGCCCTCGGCGACTGGCTGTACGAGGGTAGCGAGGAGACGGGGCTGTTCGCGCCCAGCCGGCGGCGCAAGCTCCGGAAGAGTATCGAACGAGTCCGATGAGCGAAGCCATCAGCGCGCCGGAGACGCTGGACGACGAGGCGGTCCTGCTCGTCGGCCACGGCTCCCGGCGCGAGAAGTCCAACGAACAGGTCCGCGACCTCGCGGTCGAACTGGAAGGGCGACTCGGCCTCCCCGTCGACGCGGCCTTCCTCGAACTCGCGGAGCCGGCCATCGACGAGGCCATCGCGGGGCTGGCCGGGGCGGTCTCGGAAGTGTCGGTGGTCCACCTCTCGCTATTCGCCGCCAGTCACGTCAAAAACGACGTGCCCCTGGCCGTTGAGCAGGCTCGGGAAGCCCACCCCGAACTGACCATCAATAACGGCGCACACCTGGGTGTCCATCCCGCCCTGCTTGACCTGCTGGACGACCGCGCGGCGGCCGTCGAGGCCGAACTGGGCGTCGACCGCGAAGACGACGACGTGGCCGTCGTGGTCTGTGCCCGCGGCTCCAGCGACCCGGACGCCAACGCCGACGTACACAAGCTCGCCCGCCTGCTGTACGAGGGCCGCGAGTTCTCGCGGGTCGAGGCGTCGTTCATCGGCGTCACCGAGCCGCTACTGGACGAGACGCTGCACGACATCGCCAAGAGCCGGCCCGACGCCGTCGTCGTCGTGCCGTACATGCTCGGCGACGGCGTGCTGACCGGCCGTATCAAGGACGGCGCACGCGAGTTCGACGAGGAGTATCCCTACGTCGACGCCGCTCCCGGCGAACCGCTGGGGACCGACACGCGCCTGCTGGACGTGCTCGGCGACCGCTGGCAGGAAGCCCGCACGGGAAGCGTCGAGATGTCCTGTGACACCTGCAAGTACAAGGTCGAGCTTGACGGCTACGAGGAGGACCAGGGCGGCGCTCGCGCGATGCTCCGGGCGCTGACCCACCAGGCCGAACACGCCGACCGCGAGAACGTCGACGACGACCCGCACGTCCACGACGCCCCCGAGAAACACGTCGCCGTTTGCACGAACCAGACCTGCGCACAGGACGGCGCGCCGGCGGTCCTCGAACGGCTCCGTCAGGCCGCCCGCGACAGCGACCAGTGTGACGCCCGCATCACGCGGTCGTCGTGTCTCGGCCGCTGTGGCGAGGGACCGATGGTCGCCGTCTATCCCGACGGCGTCTGGTACGGCGGTGTCGAAGACGAGGACGCCGCCGACATCGTTTCCTCGCATCTGGACCGCGACCGCATCGTAAGCGAACTTGTCGACCAGACGCTTTGAGACTTACAACACTACTACATCCATGAGCTGCTACGAAATCGAGGCCCTCCGACTGGGCCTCATGAACGTCCTCGGTACCGAAGACGACCACGCCCGCCAGCACGCCGAACAGGAGCTGGAGGGCCACATGACCGGCCCCATCGAGGCCCTCGCGGGCGCGGAGACGCTGGCCGCCATCGAGCGCCACCTCGACGCCGCACTCGTGGACCTTGAAGAAGAGATCGCCGCGACTGATGAGGACGACCCCGAATACGACTACCTCCGGGGTCGACTCGTCGCCGTCCGCGACGCCGAGCGGGCGGTGTCGCGCATCACCATGCAGGGCGAGGATGTCCTCGCCGGACTCGGTGAGGCCCACGACGTGCTCCACGAGGCCTTCCCGGTCGATGAGTAGCCAGCGCACCCCGACCGTCGACCTCGGGGACGTGACACCGGCCCGCTCGCGCCATCAGGGCCGCCGCTCGGCGGTCACGCTGACGAATGGCTTCGCGGTCGTCGGCACCGCTGACGGGGATCTGCAGGCGTTCGACGCCGCGAGCGATGGCCCGCCACACCGGCGCTGGCAGTACGACACGGACGGCGAACCGAGCGTCGTCTCGGCGGTGCCCTTCGACGGCGGTGTCGTCGTCGGCGAACGCAGCGCCCGCGGCGAAATCCGCTGTCACGATGCCGACGGAAACCTGCGCTGGCGCTACGAAACCAGAACAGACCTGGGCGAGGCGCAGCAGGAGACGCGCTTCCTGCTCCCCTTCGTGGCCAGCCTCGCCACCGACGGCGACCGCTGCTACGCTGCCGCCCGGCGGTACGAGCGTCGCACCGACGACGACGGAACCGACCTGCGCCACTTCGAGAGCGTCGTCTACGCCTTCGGACCTGACGGAACCGTCGACTGGATGTACCGAACCGACGGCTCCCCCATCTCGCTCGACGCCGACGAGAACCGCGTCGCTGTCGCATACAACCGGTGTCCCGGAGACCACCAGCACGGCCTCGTCGTACTCGACGCCGACGACGGCAACCCGGGCTGGATGTGGGACCCCGGGACCGACGGCCAGCGCCGCATCGGCGATGTCGCGCTGCTTGACGAGGGCGCTGTCGTCTCCAGCCACGGCGACTACTGTGGCTACCGGCTCGACAGCGGCGGTCGGGAACGATGGCGCGTTCCGCTGGCGACGCCGACCGACGTGGCCGGCGACACCGTCTACGCGTACCCGAACCACGTCCACGCGACTGACGGGGGCGCGGTGTTCGTCACCGGTAACACCTACCCCGAGGACGGCCGCGAGACGGACGCCCGCCACCCGAACGAGCACACCGCCGTTGGTCTCTCACTCGACGGCGACCGCCGCTGGGACGCGCCCGTGGGCGGTTTCGCCAGCGGGCTGGGGACTGACGGCTCGCTACTGGCTGTTCCCGGCGCGCAGAACTTCCGGGACCGCGACGCCGACGACCACGCGCTTCGGCTGTTCGATGTCACAGACGGCCCTGTCGACACGCTGGACACTGACGGCGTCGTGACGGCGGCGGCAGTCTCCGACGGAACCGCCGTCGCCGTCGAGGAGCCGGTCGTCTACCACGACGAGGGCCGCGAGCGCGGCGCGTATCGGTTGCATCGAGTCGGGCTAGCACAGCCCTGTCGCTGACGCGCTGACGTCCCACTCTGGACCGGGAGCGGTCTGTCAGACTGCTTTTTACGTCGACGTGCTGTCCCCGGTTTGGCTCCGATTACTGTGTTATGTGGTGTCAAACTAACCATTCGCCAGTCGTAGTGTCTCGGTACCGGAGTCCAGTATGGCCGACAACACAGACCCGGACCACGAGGAAGCACAGCCAGCGGCGGATGCCGAAGCCGACGACGACAGCACCGCCGATCACCCTACAGAGCGCGAGCGGGAGTTCGCACAGATGCAGCGACGGCTCAACGAGCGGGAGATGGGTCTCGACCAGCGGGGCGCGGAACTCGACCGGCGCGAAGAGAAGATTGACGCCCGCGAGGACGAACTCGACCGCCGAGAGACGGAACTGGACGAGCGGGAGTACCAGCTCGATGAACGCGAAGCCGCGCTTGAGGACCGTGAGACCGCCCTCGACGAGCGTGAGGCCGAGCTGACAGAGTACGACACGCAGCTTTCCGAGCGCGCCGCGGAGCTCGACGAGCACGAGGAGACGCTGCACACCTACCTTTCGGGGCAGATGGCGGATGTCGAGGCGTCTGTCACGGAGACGATGCAGGACGCACTGGACCGGTACGAGGCGGACCGGGCGGCCGGTCAGTTCGGCCCGACCGGCACGATGCTCGTCGGGCTGGCCGGCGTGGCGCTCGTCGTCGCCGGCATCGGGTTCGGCGCACTGGCATCGGCCGGTACGGCCCCGTTCAGCGCCGGCGGAACGACAGCTGATCTCGCTATCGCTGCTGTCGTCGGTATCGTCGGGCTGGCGCTGAATCTCGGGACGGTTGCGGGAAAAGTCTGAGCCGCGTCGTCAGTCTGCCGTCGCGGGATAGTCCAAGCTGTCCGTGGCAGGCGTCTCACGGTCACCGAGCCATGCGTGAACACCAGCGATGGTGGCCCACAGCACCAGCTGGCCGAACACGACTGTCCAGCGGTAGGCCGCGACGAGCGCGGCAGGAACGTCGCCGTGGACCGGGTTTGCCGGCGCGAGCGCGACCGGAGCCGCAAGCAGCGCGAGCGGCAGCGCCGTGGCTCCGAGTCGAACAGCGGTGTGGCGGTGTTCCGTCCGCTGATACGCGAGCCCGGCAAGCACTGCGACCAGCGCCCCCAGCGCCATCAGGCCGGCGTACCACGCAAGGCGCGTCTCCGTTCCGAGCGCCTGCTCGACGCCCGGTGGCTGCGGCGGCAAGACGAGCCACGGCGCGCCGGAGACGGTGAGAAAGCCGGCTCCCGCAAGCACCAGTCGCTTCGTCGCGCCCGACCCGGGAATCGCAGGTTCGAAGAAGAAGTACGCCATGCCGAAGGCGGCGACGCCGAACAGCAGGCCCCAGAGGACGCCGCCGCCGATGCTGGCGACCGTCGTCGTCAGCTCGGAGACGGCCGGCCCGCCGCCGTGGCTGTGTCCGTGTTCGAACGTCTCCAGCCCGGCGGTGAAGGCGTTCCCGACCGTCGCGACAAACAGGCCGTAGACCAGCCCACCCGCCACGCCGGCTATCGCGCCGCGTTCGAGGTAGTTAGTCGCCATCAGTGGCAGGTGATGCCGGCGCTGTGTCGGAAGTTGTGCAGTGAGTCGTGCAACATTGGGTCTTGCACGAACAACAGCGTGAAGCCGAGCGCCGCCACCAGCGCGACGGCGATGGCGACCTGTGGACCAGTCAGCGACGCTCTGGCGCGTTCGATACGGTCGTGCACGCTGTCCGTTGCGCGTGCAGTGTCAGTGTCGTCCTGCATTGAAATCTCGTTTGTCTCAAGAACAAGTAAGATTGTAAAACTTCCGCCTGACACAGCTTCGGGGGTTACTGTTCGCTGGCGACGGCATCGACGCGTTCGGCGGTCAGCGCGTCCAGCGGGACGACTGATGCGTCTGTTTCGTCTGCAACAAGATCGAGCAATCCAGCGCGCCCCTCTTCACCAGCATTCACGATAACGGTCCGGTCGGCTGCTTCACCGAGCGTTCGCGCCGCGGTTCTGGTCGCTGCAACCGGACTCCCGTCGGCGGTGTTCGCCCGGCCGTCGGTCACGACGACGACGACGCCGGCGTCCGGGTCGGCGCGGTCGAGCACCTCGCGGGCGGCGGTCAGGCCGGCCGGCAGCGGCGTCCGGTCGCCGGTCGGCAGGTCCTTGAGGTGGCGGGCGGCCAGCGAGACGCTGTCGGTCGGCGGGAGCACCACGTCCGCGCTCTCGCCGGCGAAGGTGACGAAGGCGACCTGGTCGCGGGCCTGATAGGCGTCTTTCAGCAGTTCCAGCACGGTGCCTTTTGCGGCCCGCATCGCCGGGCGCATCGACGCGCTCGCGTCGACAGCGAACACGACCAGCGTCTCGGCGTCGCCTGCGCGAACGGACTTGCGGAGGTCTCGCGACTCGACGCGGCCGCTCCCGCGGCTGGCTGCTGCCCGGACCGACGCTGCAGCGTCGACCTCGTCGTCGCGGCCGGCACGCTCGGTGCGGACCGTTGCGCCGCGGGTCGTGCCCGTCGCGCCCGCGCGGCCGCTCGCCGCGCCGCCGTCCGTGTCGACCTCCGGGGCGTCCACGTCGGGCGCGTCGCTGTCGCCGACTGCCGCACGAGACTGGCCGGGCAGGAGCGGCGTCGCGTCCTCCGGGTCGTCGGGGCTGCCGTCCTCGTCACGGTCGTCGCCGGCATCCGATTCGGCCTCACTCCCCTGACCCTCCCCGTCTCCGTCTGCCGACGCGGGCGCTGGACCGCCCGGTTCGTCTCCCCCCTCGCGGTCCTCGGAGCGCTCGCCATCGTCGGGGCGCTGTTTCTGTGGGCCACCACCGGCATCGCCGTCCGAGTCGTTTCCGTCAGCCGCTGACTCGTCTGCGTCTTCTCCGCCCGCCGTCTCGTCATCCGCTTCACTCTCCGATCCGTCGGCTTCCTCGGTGTCGTCTCCGCTTTCCTCGTCTTCGCCCTCGTCGTCATCGAAGTGGTCGTCGAGCACGTCGTCCACGTCCGGCGCGTCCTCGAAGGGTCGAGAGGTGAGCCGGTGGGGCAGCGCGAACTCGGCGGCGCGCTCGATGTCTGATTCGAGAACCGTCGTCCGCCCGTCCAGTGCGGCAAACGTCCGGGCTGCTCGCGCTGTGGCGATATCGCCACGGTGGCCGTCGAGGCCGGCGTCCCGGCAGAGTTCGGCGATTTGCTCGCGGAACTCGCGGGCGAGGTCAACCTCGGGGAGAATCTCACGGGCGGTCCGCAGTCGCTCGCCGGGGTCGCGGTCGGGTTCGGTCCCGTCTCCCCCTTCGTCGCCCTCTCCGAGCGCCCGGTCGATGATGGCGACCCGGTCGTCGAGGGCCTCGCACGCGCTGACCTCGGTCTGGAGGGCGAAGCGGTCCCGGAGCTGGGGCCGCAGGTCGCCCTCCTCGGGGTTCATCGTCCCGACGAGGGTGAACGCGGCGGGATGCGTGACGGTGACGCCGTCGCGTTCGACGCGGTTCACGCCGCTCGCGGCGGCGTCGAGCAGCACGTCCACGAGATGGTCGTCAAGCAGGTTCACCTCGTCGACGTAGAGGATGCCGCGGTTCGCGCGGGCCAGCAGGCCGGGGTCGAACTCGTGGTCGCCGTCCAGTGCGTCCGCCACGGAGAGGGTCCCGACGACGCGGTCCCGCGTCGCGCCGAGCGGGAGCGTCACCAGCGGGACCGAGCGCGTCTCGACGGGCGGGTCCGCGCGCGCCCGGCAGTCCTCACACTGGGCCTCGGGGCGGTCGGGCGGACAGCCGTAGGGGCAGTCCGCGACCGCGCGCTGCTCGGGGAGCAGGTCGGCGAGTGCCCGCACCGCCGTCGACTTCGCCGTCCCCTTCTCGCCGCGGACCAACAGACCGTCGAGGTCGTCGTCCGTCGCAACCGCCAGCAGGCCCTCTTTCAGATCGCGCTGGCCGACGACGCCCGCGAACGTCGGCCCCTGCGAAGCTTTTTTGCCCGCGCCGAATACAACCATACTTGTATTAGTGCAAACGGAGATTTAATAACGTTATGCCACAGCTAGGACTCTACACCGCGACGGAGAACGAACTCGGGGCCGTCCAGCGGGCCGCGGGCGAGGTGAACGCGGACCTCGTCGTGCGCTCGGAGAGCGACCTCGACGACGAACCGGCGGTCGAGGCGTTCGTCGACGAACTGACCGACGCCGACGCCGTAATCCTCTGGCTCCACGGGGCCGAGGACAGCATGCCGGGCTACGACCTGGCTGTCGAGCGCCTGCGCGAGGCCGGCGTCCCGCTCGTGGTGAAAGCCACCGGCGACGCCTTCGCCTTCGAGGACACGTCGGTTCCCGACGAGCACCGCGAGACCGTCTACGAGTACCTCGACAAGGGCGGGGCGAGCAACGTCGCGAACTGCGTTCGCTACCTCGTCGCGCAGTACGGCGATGCCGACCCCTCATACGACGACCCGGTGACACTCCCGACAGAGGGGGTGTATCACCCCGACCACCCGGGCGCGAGCATCGAGGAACTGCGGGCGACGTTCGACCCCGCGAAGCCGACCGTCGCCGTCTGGTTCTACGAGTCCCACTGGACCCACGAGAACACCCGCTACGTCGACGCGCAGGTCCGAGCCATCGAGGCCCAGGGCGCGAACGCGCTCCCCATCTTCTGCGAGCCGGCGACCGACGCCGAGGGCCAGTGGAACGCCGAGCAGGTCACCGAGGAGTGGCTGCTGGACGCCGACGGTAATCCGCTCGTCGACGCCGTTTGCTCGTCGTTCATGTTTTCGCTGTCGATGGACGAACGCGGCCGCAGCGCCGACGACGAGGGCCAGAACGCACAGGACGTGTTCCTCGACAAACTCGGTGTCCCCGTCATCCAGACGGTGACGACGATGCGCTCGCGCTCGCGCTACGACAGCAGCGACACGGGCGTGATGGGCTTCGAACTCGCGCTCTCGGTCGCGCTGCCGGAGTTCGACGGCAACGTCATCACCCACCCTATCTCGGGCAAGGAGCGCACCGACGACGCCGCCGACATCGGGAGCGCGCCGAAACAGCACTTCCCCATCGACGACCGAGTCGACCACGTCGCGCGATTGGCGGTCAACTGGGCCGAACTGCGGCACACGCCCAACGACGGGAAGCAGGTCGCCGTCGTCCTGCACAACTACCCGCCCAGCGACGACGGCATCGGGACGGCGTTCGGGCTGGACTCGCCCGAGAGCACGGTGAATCTGCTGGAGGAACTGGATGCCCGCGGGTATGATTTGGGAGATACGATGCCCGACAGCGGCCAGTCGCTCGTCGAACGCCTCACCGCACAGCTGACCCTCGACGACCGCTGGGTCGCGCCCGAGGACGTACGCGAGATGAGCGTCGACACCGTCTCGCCGGCCCAGTACGGCGAGTGGTTCGAGGCCCTCGACGCGGACTTCCGCGCGAACGTGGTCGAGGAGTGGGGCGACCCGCCCGAGCGCCCCTTCGCGATTCCCGGGGCGGAGTTCGGCAACGTTCTCGTGACGGTCCAGCCCCCGCGCGGGTTCGGCATGGACCCCTCGAAGGTGTACCACGACTCGGACCTCCAGCCGCCCCACGACTACGTCGCCTTCTACCGCTGGCTCCGCAACAGCTACGAGACCGACGCCGTCGTCCATCTGGGGACCCACGGCAGTCTGGAGTGGCTGCCGGGCAAAACGGTCGGCCTCGACGGCGAGAGCGCACCGGACCAGCTCATCGACGACATCCCGAACGTCTACCCCTACATCGTCAACAACCCCGGAGAGGGAACGCAGGCCAAGCGACGGTCCTACGCCGCCATCGTCGACTACTTGACGCCGGTGATGGCCAACGCCGGAACGTACGACGACCTCGCCGACCTGGAGGAACTGGCCGACCGCTACCGCGAGGCCGGCATGGAGGACGCCCGCAGCGACGACGGCGAGCACCTCGCCGAGCAGATTCGCCGGACGGTCGACGAACTGGACCTCGCCGTTGAACTCGGCATCGCCGGTGAGATTGACGAGAAAGCAGACGTGCGGGGACCAGACGAGGCCGGGTCGACGCTCGCGGAGGGTGCTGTCGATGGCGATGAACTCGATATTGATGCACTCGTCGAGCGCGTCCACGAGTACCTCACGGACGTGAAGACGACCCAGATTCGCAAGGGCCTGCACACGATGGGCGAACCGCCGGCCGACGACCGACTGGTCGACTATCTGGTCGCGCTCACCCGCCTAGAGAACCCCGGCGCGCCGTCGCTGCGCGAGAGCGTCGCGGGCGTGCTTGGCGTCGACTACGACAAACTCCGCAACGCCCCCGGCGAGTACGACGAGGCCCTGGGGATGACCTACGCCGAGGCCGCCGACCGCGTCCACGAGACCAGCAAGGACCTCGTGGGGACGCTCGCCGAGTACGACTTCGACGTGCCCGTGAGCGAACTCGACGACGGCGACTCGGAGGTCAACATGAACCTCCTCGTCGTCGACATTGACCCCCTCGGGGACGCCCGCGCTCGGTCCGGCGCGCACGACGACCTCCGCGAGGCGCTGGCCTACATCTGCGAGGAGGCCGCTCCGCGGGTGGCCGGTGCGGCCGACGAGATCCCCCGCACCGCCGACGCACTGGCGGGCGAGTACGTCCCGCCCGGCGGCTCCGGCGCGCCGACCCGCGGCGGCGTCGACCTGCTCCCGACGGCCAGGAACTTCTACACGCTCGACCCGCGGAAGGTCCCGGCCAAGACCGCCTGGGACGTGGGCAGCGAAGTCGCATCCGGCGTGCTGGAACGTCACGAGAGCGACGAGGGCGAGTACCCCGAGGAAATCGGCGTCGTCGTCTGGGGGACGCCGACGGTCCGGACCCGCGGCGAGACCATCGCGCAGGTACTCGCGCTGATGGGCGTCGAACCGGTCTGGTCCGACGCCGGCCGCGTCGAGGACGTGGAGCCGATTCCCTTAGAGGAACTCGGCCGCCCGCGTATCGACGTGACGACGCGCGTCTCGGGCCTCTTCCGGGACGCCTTCCCCGCGGCGGCGGGCGTGGTCCACGACGCCGTCGACGCCGTGGTCGACCTCGACGAACCCCACGAGATGAACTACGTGAAAAAGCACGTCGAGGCGGAGACCGACGACCTCGTGGCTGACGGGATGGACGAGAGCGACGCCCGCAGCGCCGCCAAACACCGCGTCTTTACCACGCGACCGGGCGGCTACGGAGCCGGGACGAACAAGGCCGTCGACGAGGGCAACTGGGACGACCGCTCGGACCTCGCCGACGTGTACGTCCAGTGGGGCGGCTACGCGATGGGCTCGCGCGGCCGCGTCAGCGAGGCCCACGAGTCCTTCGAGCGCCGCCTCTCGTCGGTCGACGCGACGGTCAAAATCGAAGACACCGCCGAGCAAGACGAGTTCGACTCCTCGGACTGGTACGCTTTCCACGGCGGGTTCATCTCCGCCGTGACCGAGATCGCCGGCGAGGAGCCGAACTCCTACGTCGGCGACTCCGCGGACCCGGACAACGTCGACGTCTACACCAACGAGGAGAAGGTGCGCAAGGCGATGCGCGCCCGCGTCCTCAACCCCGCCTGGCTCGACTCGATGGAGGAGCACGGCTACAAGGGCGCGGGCGACCTCTCGACCACGGTCGACGTGGTGCTGGGCTGGGACGCCACCACCGGCGTCGTCAGCGATACGCTGTGGGACGACGTGGCCGAGCGCTACGCCTTCGACGAGGACCGCCAGGACTGGCTCCGGGACGTGAACCCCTGGGCGCTTGATTCGATTACTGACACGCTGCTGGAGGCCATCGACCGCGGCCTCTGGGACGCCGACGACGAGACGCGCGACCGCTTGCGGGACCTGAATCTGGAAGTGGACGGAGACCTCGAAGCGCGCAACAGCAGTGCGGAACGGACGGAGGTGGCTTCAGATGACGACTGACGGCGCGACCCCGGAGGGGTCGCGAGACGGAGGCGGTGAAACCGCCGACGCAGACGACGCGACAGACGCTGAGACGAACGACGAGGACGACTTCGAGGAGTACGCCGACCTCGGCGCGACGACGGAGAACGCGATGGACATCGCCGAGACGTCGATGGACCGCGTTCGCCGACTCGTCCCCGACGAGACGCTGGCCGACCGCATCCGCCAGAAGTCCGTCCACGCGACCGGCGACCCAGAGTTCCAGCACCTCGTCCGCTTCACCGGCGCGGACGACGACGAACCGGTCCGCGCGGGGGCACAGGCCGTCCTCGACGAACAGCCCATCGTCACCGACATCACGATGGTCAAAGCGGGTATCACCGGCCGCGGCCACGACTGCCCGGTCCGGAAGGCCATCGGCAACGGCGCGGAACTGGCCGCCGAGACCGGCATGACCCGGACGGCCGCGTCGGTGCTGGAACTCGACCGCGAGGGCGTCTACGACGGCGCTATCGCCGTCGTCGGGAACGCGCCAACGGCGGCGCTCGCGCTCGCTGACTGTATCGAGGACGGCACCCGGCCGGCCGTCGTCGTCGCGACGCCCGTCGGCTTCGTGAAGGCCGCCGAGAGCCGGGAGCGGCTCCGCGAGGTGGCGGCCGAGCACGGCGTCCCGACGATTACGAACGTCGGCCGCCGCGGCGGGAGCGGGCTGGCCGCCGGCCTGACGAACGAACTGGTGCACGTCGCCAGTGACGTGCGGGAGGGCGACGTCTCCCTGGATGACTGAGGACGACGACTACGACCTCGATAGCGGGCCGGACCCCGCCGCCCTTGCGGCGAGCGCGCCCGAGGACCCCGCCGCCGACCGGCCGGTCAACGCCGTCGGAATCGGACCGGGGAACCTCGACTTCCTCACGCCGCGGGGCGAGCAGGCGATTCGGGAGGCCGACGTGGTCGTCGGCTTCGAGACGGTCGTCGACTTCGTCGCCGAGCGCACCGACGCCGACCTGCTGACCTGTGGCTACCGCGACGAACTCGATACGCTGGAGGCCTTCGCCGAGCGCGTGGCCGCCGGCGAGCGCGGGACGGCCGTGTTGATGGGCGACCCGAACCACTCGGGCTACCAGTTCGTCGGGAAGGTCCAGCGGGCCGTCGACCGCCCCGTCCGCGTCGTGCCGGGCATCTCGTCGCTCCAGGTCGCGGCCAGTCGCGCCCGAACGCCGATGGAGGACACGACGTTCGTCACGCTGCACAAGAGCGGTGACCTCTCGGCCGACCTCGACCGACTTCGGAGCGATGTGGGTGACCGACACCTGCTCGCCCTCCCGCGCCCGTTCGACCTGATGCCCGAGGACGTTGCGACTGAGTTGCTCGACGCCGGCGGCGACCCCGATCTGCCGGCGCTGGTCTACGAGCGACTCACCCACGACGACGAGGCCCGGACCGCGACGACACTCGGCGACCTCGCACAGGATTCCGGCGGTGACAGCAGGGAGGACACGCGGTTCTCGGATTTGTCGGTGTTCGTCGTGCGGCGAGAGTGACGCGCGCCGCCTCCAGTCCTGTCTAGCTAATTTCGGCCGTCCATCCCTGCCGTCGCCTGTACTCGCTGATAAGCCGGAACGCGAGCACGTAGCCGACAGCGGCGAACACGACGGCCAGAACGACGTTCCCCGTCCACAGTCGGACCAGCACGTCGCTCCCCATCGAGACCGAGACACCGTCAAACGACAGGCCGGGCACCGGCCCCAGAATCTGGTTCCCGAGCCAGAAGCTCGTCGCGTACACGCCCCACTTGACCGGCGGATTGAGTATCAGTACAGACGCGAACAGCGCAACCTTGCTGAGTTGTTTGAACAGGTACGCGAGAACGAGGAAAGCGAGAAAGCCAGTCCCTAGCGTCGGGAGCGCGGTGAGGAACACGCCCACACTGAAGCTCACCGCGACTTCCCGCGGCGAGTGGTCTTCTATCAGCGCAGCCACGAGCTTCTCTTTGACCTGTTCCCGCGTCTGCGCTACTCGTCGGCGAACCATCTACGTGTCAGGATGTACCGTGGGTACAAATCGCTTCCTCTCGTTCGGCGTCCCTGGTTCTGACGCCGCGCCAGCCCTAATCGCCTTCACCGTCGGTCGCCATCGGCCGGTTTGTCGCGGCCAGCGTCGCCTCGAACGTCTGTGGCGTGCGTGAGTCGGCCATCGTCCGTGCCGTCTCGACGGCGGTTGCGACGGCCTCGGTGACAAGCGGGTGGTCGTCCAGCGTGTCGGTGTAGGCGAGTCCGCCCCTGTCGAGGTCGAGCTTGTCGGGAATCTGTGTCTCTGTCGCGTCAGTCGGCGCGAGAAAGAGCGGCACAGCGACGGCGTGGTCGTGGGTGAGATTGTATCGGACACATTCGACAGCGGGGTTCTGAAGCAGATAGCACGGCTCCACCTCGCCGAAGGCCGAGCGCTCGCGCAGGCGCTCGGCGTGGTATTCAGTCACTTGACGCTGGTACGGCTTGCCGCTGGAGCCGAAGGCGACGAGCGCGACGGAGGTGTCGGGGGCCTCCGGGACCGCAGCGGCGGCACGGTCCCGGAGCGCTTCGGTCAGCAGCGGGCTCCGCCCGACTGGTTCACAGTAGTGCGTCTCGGCGTTGACCTCGTCGAGTACCGCTGGCACGTCCGTGACTGTCGCGTGGTCGTGAGCGACGGTCATCGGCAGCGCGAACACGCGGTCGGCGTCGATAGCTACCAGTTCGTCGCGTAACTCCCGACGGGGTTCGTGGTCGTAGGTCAGCACCGCCACGTCAGTAGCTACCCCACGCTCGCGCAGCCGGCGAGCGTGTGTCTCGTAGGGCGTAGCGCGTGGCGTGTCCCGACCGATGAGCAGGAGTGTGTCGTGTGGCATTGGTAGCGTCCGACGCTAAAACAATCTGAGTTGTTTTAGCGAAAGTTGGCTTGCCTGAACGTTGGCAGGAATCCACTAATACCTTTGGGTCCTGCCGCTCGGACGTCGGCGACCCGCTATCCGAGCCCGGGCACAGGGGCTTATACGCAGTCGAGCGCAATTCCGGGCTATGGACGTGACAGAGACCGACCTGCCTGGTGTGGGAAAGAAACACGAGGTGGACATCGGCGGCGGGCAGCAACTGGTCGTCGTGACCCACAACACGGGTACACGCGAACTGTACCTCAAAAAGGACGAGGACGCCGACTCCGAGAAACTCCTCGAACTCTCTGACCGGCTGGCGCGGATGGTCGGCACGATACTCGAAGGCGCGTACTTCCAGCCGGTCGAATCCAGCCACGTTGAGACGATGCTGTCGGAGGGGACGCTGCTGGAGTGGTACGCGGTCGAGAGCGATTCGCCGCTGGTCGGCGAGACGCTGGCGGGTGCGAACGTCGGGCAGCGGACCGGTGTCACTGTCGTCGCGATACAGCGCGATGACAACGTCATCGCTGGCCCGTCGCCTGACATGCAGATCGAAGCCTCGGACACCCTCGTGGTTATCGGCGAACGCGAGAACTGTGAGCAGTTCGAGAAGCTCCTCACCGGAGACCTGTAGATGGCTGGGACCGAAGCGCCGGAGGCCCGCCGTGGCTGACCTGCTCGGCATCGGTGTCTTGTTCGCCGCCGTCGCCGCCGCCACGCTCGTCGCTGTGTGGCTGAACAAGTCGGTGATCCCGTTTTACATCATCATCGGGATGCTGCTGTCGCCGTCCGTTGCGGGGCAGTTTTCCGTCGCCGGCTACGGCCTTCCCGTCGTCGAGTCCTCGGAGTTCGTCGAGCTCGGCGCGGAACTGGGTATCGTCTTTCTGCTGTTTTTCCTGGGGCTGGAGTTCAACCTCGACCGGCTGCTGGAGAGCTGGGAGCGCATCACCAGAGCGGGGACCATCGACCTCGCCATCAACTTCGGTGCCGGTCTCATGCTCGGGTTCGCGCTGTTCCGGGACCCGCTCGCGGCCTTCCTCACCGCCGGTATCGTCTACATTTCCTCGTCGGCCATCATCACGAAGTCGCTCATCGACCTCGGCTGGATCGCCAACGACGAGGCCGACCCGATGCTCGGGACGCTCGTGTTCGAGGACCTGTTCATCGCCGTGTACCTCACAGTCGCAGCCGCGCTCGTCACTGGGGGATCTGATGTGGCGGCCGCCGCGACCTCCGTCGGCATCGCGCTGTCGTTCATCGTTGCACTCCTGCTCCTGGCCCGCTACGGGACGCCGTGGTTCGAGCGGGCCTTACAGACGACTTCGAACGAGTTCACGGTGGTCCGGGCCGTCGGCATCACGGTCTTGGTCTCCGGTTTCGCCCTCGCTATCGGCGTCAGCGAGGCCGTCGCCGCGTTCTTCGTCGGCATGGCCTTCGCCCCGACCACTCACACGCACAAACTGGAGAGCCTGCTGGAACCGCTCCGCGACACGTTTGCGGCGGTGTTTTTCTTCTGGATCGGCGTCGAGACCGACCCGCGGCTGTTCGCCGGCGTCGCGGGGCTTGTCGCCGCCGCTATCGTCGTTACGACACCGACGAAAATCCTATCCGGCTATCTGAGCGGCCGCGCCTACGAGCTCAACCCCCGGCGGTCGATGCGTGTCGGCCTCGGGATGGTCACCCGCGGCGAGTTCTCCCTGATCATCGCCGCCGTTGCGCTGACCGGCGCAGGCACGTCGCTGTCGACAGCGCTGGCCAACGCGGTCTACTCGTTTACCGTCGCCTACGTCCTTCTGATGAGCATTCTCGGAACGATGCTGATGCAGTACTCGGCCCCTTTCGAGCAGTTCGCGACAGCGCGGTTCGGAACGGAGTAACGAAAAAAACGCGAGCCGGTTCTACAGTTCGCTGTCGGGAACGACTACGACCTTTCCGAAGCCCTCGCGGTCCTCGATTATCTCGTGTGCTCTGGCGATTTCGCTCATGGGGAGCGTCTCGCGGACCCGTGGTTCCATTTCTCCTTGCCAGACCAGCTCCAGCACTTCGTCGGCCTGACCCGGAGTGGCCATCGTCGAGCCGATGACCTGCAACTGGTTCCAGAAGATGCGGTTGAGGTCCGTCTCCGGGTTGCCACCGGTTGTCGCCCCGCAGGTGACGACGCGACCACCCTTGACGAGGCTCTTGAGCGAGTCCTGCCAGGTCTGTGCGCCGATGTGGTCGACGACCATATCGACGCCGCGGCCGTCGGTCAGGTCCCGAATCTCGCTCGCGAAGTCCGCCTCCTCGTAGTTGATGGTGTGATCCGCACCCAGTTCTTCTGCGTAGTCAAGTTTCTCCCGGCTGCTGGCGGTCGCAAACACCTCCGCGCCGGCGTGGTCTGCGACCTGGACGGCAGCGTGGCCGACGCCGCCGGACGCGCCGAGAACGAGGACGGACTCGCCGGATTTCAGGTCGCCGCGGTCGCGAAGCATCCGCCAGGCGGTCTGGAACACAAGCGGCGACGCGGCGGCTGTCTCCCAGTCGACGCCTTCGGGGACTGGCGTGAGGTTCTCGGCAGGCACAGCGGCGTACTCGCTGTGGACGCCCCGGACGTGTTCGCCGATGATGTGGAAATCCGGCGCAAGTGTCGGGTCACCCTTTCGCGTGAACTCGTCGCCACCGCCGCTTTTGCCGGCGAGGACGGCCACCCGGTCGCCGGGTTCGAACCGCGAAACGTCGTCACCGACTTCGTCGACGACGCCCGCGGCGTCGCTGCCGGGGATATGAGGCATGTCGAGGTCGACGCCGGGAAGGCCGCGCCGGGTCCATATGTCGAGGTGGTTCAGCGCGGCCGCCTTCACGTCGATGACCACCTCGTCGCGGTCGGGTTCGGGGTCGGGAAACTCGCCATACTCGAGCACATCACGGTCGCCGTGACTGTCGAACTGAACGGCTTGCATCGTCACCACTTCCCGTGGCTTGGTTATAAACGCCAGCCTCCCGGACGATACTATTCGTGGTTGCACTACTGCGGTCGTACACCTGTATCTGGATACATCATAATCTATCTACTTACGGGAATTATATTCTCATAATACGGGCAATATTTAGATATAGCAGAGATACGGTGCCCTATTATATCTAGTGCGTCGAGAAAAGCTAAATATAAACTTGAAAAGTGGATATTTCTCTACTAATAACCGAAGAATCTACTTACAGGGCTTCGTTTCTCGGTAGTACAGCCCTCTCTTGGGTTGGTGTGTGCTACTCCCCACCACTGCTGGCCCGATGAGGAGCATACTTACCGCTCGAACCCGTTTTCTACGCCACCAATGACACACACTGCAAACACACTCTCTGACCGCTCTCGGGGCGATCTGACATGCAACTGGGTGGCTCCTCGTGACAGGACAGTGGTGACCGACCGATGAATCTCTCACTCGTTATCGTCGCGACGATGACCGGGGTCGCTACCGGCGTTGTGTTCGGACTGCTGGATGTCCCCATTCCGGCCCCGCCGAACCTCGCCGGTGTCATGGGTATCCTCGGCATCCTCGTCGGCTATCGCCTCATCGAGTACTTCGACGTCGGCGTCAGCCTGCTGTCGTTGCTGAAGGTCTGAGAAGCTATACGCTCCGTTTTCGAACTAACTGCACCCCTTTCTAACTATCAGAACGACGGTGACGGCAGTGACGACACTGCCGCCGTCAGTGGGCTGCGTGCTCGGTCCCGTTGTGCTGGTGACCGCTCTCGTTCCCGCCGTGGTCGGTGCCAGCGTGGTCGTGGTCGCGAGTGAGGCGGCCGTGATACGTGTCGAGGGTCCGTTCGAGCAGCGCGGTCCGCGTCTTGTGGCCCTCGGCTACCGGTTCGACCCACCGCGATTCGGTTCGCCAGTAGCCCATCACGTCGCCGGACGGCTCGATCACCTCCGCGTCGAGACCTTCGACCCCCCAGTCGTCCGTGTACGCCTGGATGAACGAGACGACGACTGTCTCGATGCCAGCCGCGAGTTCGTGGCCGCGCGTGCTCTTCGTGACGTAGGTCAGCCTGATGCGCCCGTCTTCGACGGCGAGGGAGTCGATGTCGACGAACCACTCGCGCAGGTGGGATTCGAACGCGGCGAGCTCGGTGTCGGTAGCGCCGTCGACTTCGTCGTCGCTCTCGGCGTGCTCGCCGTCGTGGCTGTGCCCGTCGCCGTGGTCGTGACTGCCGTTCGTGTGCGTGTGGCCGTGTGTCTCGTCGTGGTGTGCCCCAGTGTCTGCCTGTGTGGACGTTCCCTCGGCTGTTGCCGTCGCGCCGCCAGCTCCGGTGTCGCCCGGCTGGCTGTTCTGGGTGCCGCCGAGGCTGCTACAGCCAGCGGTGGTCACCGCAGCCACCGCGAGGGTTCCGAGGAACCCACGCCGACTCCGTCGCTGGCTGGTGTCCCACATGGCTCAGGTCCCCCGTCGCGTTGCGAGCAGCGCTGCGCCGACGAGCGCGAGCAGTGTGACGACGGCGGTGAACCCGGGTCCGGACGCGGCGGTCGTCTCCGACTCCGCGGTTGCAGTGTCTTCGGCCATCGTTCCCGCCGACTCGCCCTCGGTGTCAGGCGCAACAGTCGCCGTGGTACCGCCGGACTCGCCGTTGCCGTCAGTCCCGGATTCGGCTTGCTGGCTCGTCGAAATCCAGACCGGGCTGGTCAGCGCTCGGTCGCCGTCCTCGTCGACGACGCGGAAGGCGACCCAGGCGTTCCCGTCGATGGCAACGTCGGTGCTCATAGTGTCGTTTGTCCCGTCGAGCGTGACGTTCGAGACGGTCGTGCCGTTCCGGATGACCTCGGCGTACGCGAGTTCGTCGAGGTTCCGAACCGTCGCGGACGCCTCTACGGAGGACCCGGCGGTCGTGTTCACGGTCTCGCCGGGCATCCTGTCGTCGACGGTGAACTCGACGGCCGGACCGTACGTCGCGTACGTGTGCCCGTCTTTCACTGACTGGGCCCACTTCTCGGGCGTGACTGGCCCCTCGACGTATGCCCGGGTGCGGGCACTGCCGTATTTCGCCGGGAAGCACTGCGAACAGTGGTCGTCGCTGACACCGGTCGCCGTAATCTCGTAGCCGTTGTTCCAGAGGGTGAACAGCCCGCGGACGCTGGCAGCGTCGGACTCACCGTACGGACCGTTGTACGCTTCGATGGCGTCGACCATCGGGAGGTACTTCTCGTGTTGGCCGGGCGCACTGTCGAGGCTGACGAAGCGGTCACCCGGATGGTTGACCTGGAACACCGTTGCGTTGTGTCGGGTCCGGGACTCTTCGATGAACTCCACCAGGGTCCCGTCGGAATCAATCATCTCCTCGCCGTGCATCGGGTAGGGGTTGAAGTGTCCGAGGTCGCCGGTGGTGATCTCCTCGCTCCGGATGAACATGATGCCGCGCTCCTTGGCCTGTGACTCCATCGACCCCCAGCCACCGATGGCGTTGTGGTCGGAGATGAACACCGCATCGACGCCTGCCGATTTCTGGATGGCGACGAAGTTGTCGATGGGCGTCTTGCCGTCGAAGCTGACGCTGCTGTGGGCGTGGGGATCGATACCGACCCAGTTGCGCTCGCTGGGGTCCAGCTCCTCGGTGAACGTCGCGTTGACGCTGACTGCCTCGCCGGGCGTCACCGAGACGTTCTTCTCGACCGGGTCGGCGATGTAGCCGGTTCCGTGGTTAAACACCAGCGTGTAGTTGCCGGGCGGGAGCTGGAACGAGGCAGTCCCGGCCGGCGTCGTCTGTGTGTAGACGGTCTGGACCGCGGTGCCGTCGTCGAGCACCGTGATCCGAGCGTCGGCGGGACTGACCTCACCCTCGTCGTCTATCGTTGCGGTGACGTTGACTGGTGCCGGCCCCTCCAGCGAGTCGAAGTCTGCGGTGGCTGTCTCGCCGCCGGTGACAGTGACGGATTTTGGCTCTGATGCCGCAAATCCGCTGGCATCAGCCGTCAGCGTGTACTCGCCGGCGGGGAGTTCGAGTTCGTACGTTCCCGTCTCCGAGCCGACGGTGTAGGTGAACGCACGGTCGCCCTTCGAGGCGGTGACTGTGGCCTGTGAGACGGACTCGTTGTCCGTACTCTCGATGCTGCCGGTCACCGTTCCCGTCTCGGTGCCATGCTGCTTGTTGTAGTACTCGCTGGTCGCGCTACTTGCGCCCTCCGAGCCGACGAAGAGGGCGAACTCTGCTGACCGCGTTTCGCCGGGGTCGAGGCGGTGTTCGAGCCACGGGTCAACCCATGTCGTGGAACCCGTGTACGAGGTAAAGGAGCCGTTCCCGCCCCAGACGCCGTAGCTCACGCGGTCACCGGTGAGCGCGGCCCAGGGCTGGTCGAGTGTGTCGGCACTCACCGGCGGCGAACGCGTTTCCTCGACCGTCCCCGAACCGGGGAGCCAGGTTGATTGCCCCTCAGAACTCAGTGCCGCCCCGCTCTGGAGGCGCTCGGAATCGTTGACCGGGAGGTGCTGGTCGCCGCCGTTCTCCATCGTGGTGTTGATCCAGATGTGGCTGGAGTTGGCCGGCAGCGTATACGTCGTCGTGACGGACACGTTCGAGTTCGTACTGACGTGGCCGGTCGCGGTGACGACTGCTGCGCCGCTGGGCCCGGTCGCGTTCTGGTACTCGAAGGACTCGTAGTCCGGCCACGTCCCGAAGTTGTTGAACGCGAACTCGGCGACGCCGATCTGGTCGGTCGTCAGCCCGTACGCGTTGGCGTCGTAGATGCCACCGGGGAGCGTGCCGAAGGGACCGTTTGTTTCGGTGCCGATGGCGGCGGCGACTTCACTGTTTTTCAGAACGATGGTTTCGTTCGCTGGTGTCTCGCCGCCCTTGATTCGCTCGCCGGTGACGGCGACCGGCTTGTCCGGTCGCTCGACGTGGCCCGACGAGGCCAGCCACTTCACCGTCCGGAAGAGAAACGGCCGCGTATCGGTTTGCTGGTGTTCGGCCTGCCACTCGTCGGTGAGATACGTCGTGAGCGACTTCTGACTGCCGAAGGCGACAACGCGGCCGTTGTCACCGATGTCCCACGTCGCGGCCGCACCGACGATGCGCTCGCCACGGGGATACTCCGTCTCTGTCGTGGAGTAGGTGTACTCGTAGGTGTCGCTGTCACCGTACAGTAACGGGGCCTGGGTCCCGTTTTCGGTATCGGTCACGTTGAGACTGACCCCGTCGTACTCCACGGTGTCGACGGTGTTCATTATGGGATGCTGGCCCGTGTTGTGCAGAATGACTCGCCACTCGTAATCTGCAACTGTCTTGTTCGTCGGATCCTGAATGTTCCGGAGCCACTTGTCGCTCTCGCCGTTGAAGTGGAGGCCGTACGGGTCGGTGATGTCGTTGAGCTTGCCGGCGTGGCCCTGTAGTGGTGAGGTCCAGTCCCCGACGACGAACAGGCTGCCGCCGTTTCTGACGTACTCGTCGATTGCATCCTGCTCGGCCTCGCTATAGGCCGTCTGGGGGACGGGAATGATGACCACGTCGTAGTCCGACAGCCCGTTCGCGGCCGAACTGTTCCACGAGGTCAGCCCGCCGCTCGTCGACCGTTTCGTGTCGACGTCGTACCCGCGCTCGCTGAGTCGGTTCGCGAACTTCGTGAACGTTGAGCCCTGATGGCTCCCGTCGATCAACACGTCGACGCCGGCACCGCTGTTGTTGAGATCGACTGACTCATCAGGAACCGGACAGCTCCCGTCAAGCTGACAGGTCGCCCCACCAGCTGTGGCCGTCTGTGCCATCGTCTGACTGTTCACCGTTGCCACCTCGCTTTGCTCGCTCGGTGCAGCAGCGGCACTTCCGAGGAAGCCGGTGCTGACAACCGAGAAAACGAGTAGTACGCTGAGTAGTACTGGCCGTATGTGATTTCTATCCATCACTTCCTATACCGTATTGTGACTATATAGTTAAAATTTACCATGGTCCCACTATTCTCGGATACTGACTGCGTTCTGTAACGAATGACCGACTCTTGTCTGTGCGAACTGTGATCCGGATTCCCACCTCGGGGTCGGGCCTGTTTTAGCTGTCCCCTAATGTCACACCCCTCGGCCAGTATAAGCTGAGACTGACACACCTCATCTGTCGGCCACACATTTCGACACACCGGTTGTGGTCGCGACGACAGCCCGACAGATCACCCACAGAACACTTGCAGTCTGTCCACAGCGGCGCTTCCGTGTCAACTCCGGGACGTACCAGCTTTTAAGACCCGGTGGGCGGAACTCCGAAGGTATGTCACGGAAAGTCTTCTTCGATACGGACCCCGGCTGCGACGACGCGGTCATGCTGGCAATGGCGCTCGGCCACGAGGCAATTGATGTGGTCGGTCTCTCGACTGTTTGCGGAAACACGACTATCGAGAACACGACGCGAAACGCACACGCGATACTGGGTCTCGGTGGCTACGATGTTCCGGTGTCTCGGGGCTGTGGTCGCCCACTCGTCGACGACCTCACGACTGCCGAGTGGATTCACGGCGAGAACGGACTCCACGGCGATATCCCCGACAGTGAGGGCGACACACGTGATATCCACGGGGCCGACGCAATCGTCGAAGCCGCCCGCGAGTACGGAGACGAACTGACGATTGCAGCCGTCGGTCCGCTTCCGAACCTGGCAATGGCACTGGCAAAGGAACCCCGGTTACCCGACCTCGTCGAGGATATCTATCTCATGGGCGGGGCGGCGATGACGACCGGAAACGTGACACCGATGGCCGAGGCCAACTTCCACAACGACCCCGCGGCAGCCAGTCGCGTCCTGCAAGACGCCACTACCCGGATGGTCGGGCTAGACGTGACTAACCGCGCTACCGTCGCTCCCGAGTTCATCGAGGAGTTCCGCACGGCCGGTGGCATCCGGGGGACCGTCGCCGAGTGGCTCGACTACCGGCCCGACTCCGGAACCTACCCGCTGGCCGACGCGCCGGCCATCCACGACGCCGCTGTCGTCGCTGACATCATCGACGAGTCGGTGCTCACTTTCGAGGAGTACTACCTCGACGTGGACACGACCGGCGGCCCCTGCCACGGGGCAGTCATCTGCGACGAGTACGGCACGACCGACAATGAGCCAAACAGCGAGGTAGCCGTCGACATCGACGTGGACCGCTACCGTGAGGTTCTCGAAACTGGCGTCAGAGCGTACGCAGCGGACTGATTCACCCCTTAGCCTGTGACGGCTGCTTGCGGCGCTATTCGTAGACGTGGACGCTTCCGGTAGTGTTGTCCGCGATGTAGTCCCAGTCGTACTCCACGCCGAGGCCGGGGCCGTCAGGAACACTGACCGTCCCGTCGTCGTCGACCGCATCCATCAGGTCGGAGTAGCCCCCCTCGTACACCGGCGGCTGGGTGTTCTGGCAGTCCGGGTGGACAAGCGCCATTTCGTAGTAGTTCGAGTTCCGGCAGGCGGCGATGCAGTGGCGCTGGGCCGGGCCGGGCGCGTGGAACTCCACGTCCAGCCCGAACGCTTCGGCCATCCGGGCCACCTTAATCGCGCCGGTGATACCCGCATCGTACTCGGGGTCGGCCCGGAGGAAGTCGGTCGCCTCGCTGGCGGCGAAGTCGGATTTGATCTCCAGTCCGCGGATGTGTTCGGTCTGGAGAATCGGCGTATCGAGTTTCTGTGCCAGCTTCTTGTGGGCGTGCTGTGAGATACCGCCGTCGCGGAACGGGTCCTCGTACCAGAAGAAGTCCTGCTCATCGAGCGCCCGGCCAAGTTCCAGCGCGTCGGCGAACGTCTCCAGTTCGCAGGCCGGGTCGTGCATCAGGTCCATCTCGTCGCCGACCGCGTCGCCGACAGCGTGGACCGCCTCGACCTCGCGGTCGAGACTCCGGGCGTCGTCGCCGCCGCCCCAGCCGTGAATCTTGAAGCCGCCAAAGCCCTCGTCGCGACAGTCTTCGGCGAAGTCGGCGAAGGCCTCGGGCGAGTCCAGTCCGCCGGCGTCGTCGCCGTGATACGTGGAGGCGTAGGCGGGGATGCGCTCGCGGTAGGTTCCGAGCAGTTCGTGAATCGGCGCGTCGTAGTACTTGCCGGCGAAGTCCCACAGCGCGATGTCGATTGGGCCGATGCCCATCCGGTCGTATTTCCGGAGTGCGCGCTTGCATTCGGACCAGTGCTTCTCGCGTTTCAGCGGGTCTTTACCGATGAGGTACTGTGCGATGATGTTGTACTGGGCGGCTGCCGGCGAATTGCCGCCGACGTACTCGCCCGTGATTCCCTCGTCAGTATGAACCTGTACGCCGAATAGTTTCCGCGTGGTTGTCTCGCCCGGCGCATAGACCAGATTGAAGCCGTGCTTGTCGGTCCCCACATCTTCGAGGGGGTACTCGAACTCTCGGCTTTCGATTTTCGTTATCGTTGGCGACATTTGCCGGACATACTGTGGTGGGGGTATTAAAGCTACCCCGTGACAAAACGCCGTCTCTGCTTGAGCGGCTGCCACAGCAGCGACTGGACCGCCTGTCTCATTCAGTCCAGCGCGTCGAGGCGACGAATCCCGGGCTCACCCAGCCGCACCGAACAGCCGATGTACAGCGGTTCGATGACCCGGGGGTAGTCGAACGACACCGCGTGCTCGTGAAGCACTTTCGGGTCGCCGGCCTCGCCCTGCCACATATCGTGATGCGCGGGAAGCAACCGGGATAGCTGCAGCTGGTTCGCGGCCTCGATGATCTCGTTTTCGTCCATGTACCACTTCGTTCTGACACCGCTGTCCGGTTCAGGCTCGTAGATAGAGCCGACGGTTCCAAACGCCAGCGCGCCCACGTCGATGTCGAACCGTTCGCCAACGCCGGTAAACCCCTCTGCGGGCCGGCTGTCGCCGGCGTGGAAGAACGTCCCAGCGTCGTGCTCGATGACGTACCCCACCGGTTCGATGGCGTCAGGGTCGTTCGTCCCGGTAACGTGGATGGTGAAATCACCGACAACGAACTCATCACCGACGGCGATTTCGTTGCGCTGCCCGTCAGGCACCCGCATCTCACCGTCGTAGTCCGGGGAGTCATACGATGCCGACGGTGCATACAGGTCCGCGTCGAGGTCCTCGACCAGCGGGCCGTACGACGGCGGATGCATGTGGTCGATATGTTCGTGCGTGACGAGTGTGGCATCACACTCGGTCGCATCGGCGGGATCCATCGGTACCGGAATCATGCGGATGAGGTTCGGTGGGTCGCCAGTCCCGAAGTAAGGGTCGATGTACAGCGTCGTCGACTGCGAGCGGAGCACGAAACCGTTACAGCCGAGATACCAGACCACGACACCGTCGCCGGGGTCTGTCGCTTCAATCTCGTCGCGGACGAACCAGTCGTCCCACGTTGACTGAACCATGTGCCGAACTATGCCTGGCCGGGTCAAAAAATCTCGCACCGCGTTCAATCGAGCGTGACCGTCGACTCTGTCTCGGAGGCCTCGTAGACGGCTTTGATAGTGTTGATGTCGACGAGGCCGTGCTCTCCGTCGGCGTAGGGTTCGGTGTCGGTCAGTAGACAGTGGGCGAAGTACTCGAACTCCTCTTCCATCTGGTCGATCTGTTCGAAGCCGATGTCGACAGTCGTCCCCTCGTGAGACAACTGGAGCGCACGGTCGTCCCATGGGTAGAAGGCCGGTTCGACGCGGACCTTGCCTTCAGTTCCGAGTACGGAGATGTGGCTATCGAGATGTGCGTTCTGGCTGGCAGTACACACTGCGTACACGTGGCCGGGGAAATCTAGCTGGAACGCGCCGTGCTCGTCCGGCACGTCGGCGAACTCCTCCTGCACCGATGCGACGGTTCCCCGGACGGCCACGGGGTCGGCATCCAGCAGGAATCGGCTCGTGTTCAGCGGATAGATGCCGATATCCATGACGGCACAGCCGCCGGACAGCTCCCCGTCCAGCCGCCACTGGTCGGGGTCGGGGACGAGTTCGAGGATCGGCTCGGTCATGTTGCCGTGGACGAACAGCGGTTCGCCGATGTATCCCTCGTCGATGAGATCCTTCGCTCGCCGGACGGCTGGCTCGGTGTGCATCCGGTAGGCGATCATCAGCGTCGCGTCGTGTTCGTCACAGACATCGACCATTCGCTCGGCACGCTCGATGGTGGCCTCCATCGGTTTCTCACAGAGGATCGCCTTATCCAGTTCTGCTGCCGTCTCGACGTACGGGAGGTGGAGCGCGTTCGGGGTAACGATGTAGACGGCGTCGTATGCGTCACTCGCGACTCCGTCGTGGAACTCTTCGTAGGTGATCGCGTGTTCGACCGTCTCCGAATCAGCGGCTACATCGGCTGCCTTTTCGCGGTCACTGCTGATCAGTACCGTTGTTTCACAGAGATCTCCCGCGTCGACGGCGGGCATCGCCTGTTCGGTCGTCCACCAGCCGACGCCGATCATCGCAAACCGAACGGGGTCGTCAGTTTCTGTCTGTTCCTGCCAGTCTCGACGGTCGAACCCTCCCGTGAGCGCGTCAACGTTCATACGGGTGCCGTCTCTTGGCTGGATATTATTTTTTGTGTTGGCATCCCGTGTCAGCCCATGCTGTCCCAGTGTATCGAATGACAGTTCATACATTAAGTAAACAAATCCCTGCAAATGAGATAATTGTTCGATATTGCAGAACAAAACAACAGTCTAACCGGTAGTATTCCACAGCCGTCAGTCGCTGCTCCGAATGGCAAATGCTGTTTTACGGCCCGTCTATGGCCTTTTCTCGTCCGTGCTCTCGGGTTCAGTATCGAGAATAACGGCAGTACAACCGTTACGGAAGCGTTCCGTCATACTGAATGGTCGGTCATCACGGAGTGATAGGGTTCGGTCGACAGTTGGCTGGCTTGAAACGCTATCCTGATCGTTGTGGCCACGGTTTGCAGTGACTGACGATAACACGGCGTTGTACCCAACCGGACGCCGGGGCGCGCATCCCGAGAGTGGGCCGTCTGTACGGGATAGACAGTCCGATGTTGGGGCTGTTCCACAATCGTCGGTCGGGCCACGACCATGACTTTGCACGCTCACTCTTGCGGTTGACAAAAGCAACAGGGTCTAAAAACCAGTACGAAATAACCGTTCTGTAACAGAGCTCACACTCCGCAGACAACGACGGTGGCCGCCTCGGTTAGCTGTTGCGGTACACCGTCTTGATGTAGCTGAAGAACTCCAGTCCCGCGTCGCCCTGCTCGCGGTAGGTGTTCGTCGAGGAGCGCTTGAGGCCGCCGAAGGGAACGTGCAGTTCTAGGCCGGTCGTCTTCTCGTTGACCTTGACCACGCCGGACTCGGAGCGTTCGATGAACTCGTTTTCCTCCTCGATTCGGTCGGTGACAATGCTGGCCGAGAGCCCGTAGTCGATGTCGTTGGCAACTTCGACACCCTCGTCGAAGTCGGAGACGGGAATGACAGCGAGCACCGGTCCGAACACCTCTTCCTGTGCAATGCGCATATCCGACTCGACATCGGCGAACACCGCCGGCGAGATGAAGTTCCCGGCGTCGTACTCGCCGCCGGTGAGTTCCTCGCCGCCCGTTTCGAGGGTTGCCCCCTCCGACTGTGCGATGTCGATGTACTCCAGACTCCCCGCGAGTTCGTCTTCACTGACGTGTGGGCCCATGCCGGCCCGGTCGAGGCCGTTTCCGACTTCGAGGGACTCGGCGTAGTCGACGACGGCGTCCAGGAACTCGTCGTACACGTCCTCGTGGACGATAGCTCGGGAGGTCGCCGTACAAGCCTGACCCGTTCCGCCGAAGGCCCCGGCACCTACGATGTCAGCCGCCTTGTTCACGTCGGCGCTCGGCATGACGACCGTCGGGTTCTTCCCGCCCATCTCTGCCTGCGCACGCTTCCCGTTGCTCGTTGCCTGTTCGTAGACGTGCTCGCCGACCGAGGCACTGCCGGTGAACGAGACCACGTCAACGTCGTCGTGGGTGGTCAGCCGCTCACCGACCTCGCTACCGGGGCCACAGACCAGGTTGATAGCGCCGTCCGGAATCCCGGCCTCGTCCAGCGCCTCGACAATCATCGCGCCGACGGTCGGTGCCTGCATCGCGGGCTTGATGACAACGGTGTTGCCGACCGCGAGTGCCGGCGCAATCTTCCAGGCCGGGATCGCGATGGGATAGTTCCACGGCGTAATGAGCGCTGCGACGCCCATCGGCTCTTTTTTCGTCTGTAGGCCGGCACGGCCGCCGCTGGGCTGTTTGACGGTTCCGCCGAAGTCGCGGGCCTTCTCCGCGTAGTAATAGAAGATATCAATCGCACGCTGAACCTCGCCCTCGGCCTCGCCGAGCGGCTTTCCCTCTTCGCGGGTCAGTGTCTCCGCCAGCTTGTCTTTCCGGGATTTCAGGATTTCACCGGTCTCACGCAGGATCGCACCGCGCTCCGGACCAGACATCCCGGCCCACTCATCCGTCGCACCCGCTGCGGCCGCGACTGCCTCGTCGGCGTCTGCCGCCGAGCCCACCGGAACCGTGCTGACGATGTCCGTTTCGTCTGCTGGATTCGTGACGTCCTGTGTCTCCCCGGTTCCGGTCCACTCACCGCCGATATAGTTCTCATACGTCTGCGTCATACGTTTGAATCATCTCATTCCCAATACTTACGCGTTTCCCATCCTTCGCTGTGTCGCGACGTTCGACGGTGTGGAACGACGGCGACAACGCTGAACAGCAAGCGTCGTAGTCACCGTAATCAGCGTTTCCAGAATCAGAGTTTCGATGACCGACTGCAGAATCCCAATTGAAGCCGGTAAAATAGCTACCGCTGTCAAACAACAAGACAACACGAACTCTGTGTGTTGCCAGATGTGTCACATCGCGAGGCGTGGCTGCGTTGCGATGCTTGTGTTGTTGGAAATCCTACTCTCTGCACGTATCTCTGTTCCTGTGTTATCTGCGCTCTGGTGTCGTCACTATGACCGATCCATGATGGGCGATATTCTAGTATATAAATGTACTCCATAGTATAACACGTGTATGTATGTTATCGGGCACGCTGTCGACAGTCGCTACTGCTGGACCAGCGGTCCCGGTATGACCACCTGTTGTTTAATATAGTGTTGACTGGTTTATTGGCGTAAACAGTGCAGATCAAAAGATTGCAGTTACTGCACTTACGACGACCCAACTCTCTCTTGAATCAGTTGCGGCTATTCTGCCAGCGGCACTATTTCACTATTCGATCACAGAAACAAGATAATAAGTGGCCGAATACGAGCACAAATTTTGTGATAGCTTTCTAAAAGCCTACAATTTGGTACTACTCGAAGACACTCTCGCCCGTATCGAAATTAAACACGGATTTATCCGTCACCGTCAACGCCTTCGAGAAGTGCACCAGCAAGTGCACTCTTTCGGTGTGAGACCAGCAGATGGCAGTAAATATCATTTTCACTGTCTGCACCACAATTACACAGCGGGCATCCGTATGTGTGGTTCTTTGCTGTATCGGTGGCTCGCTTCGGGATGCTGGCTTGCATACATTGACAGACGCTCCGTGCAAATATAGCGATTTCTAGGACTCCTATGTCGCCCTCAATGGATATATGGAGACTCTCTTCAGGGTGTACTCCTTCCGGAAGCAACACATACCATGATTTACCTCATGTCCGGTCCAGCGTCGCGATAAACTCCACAGTCTGCGTCTTCATGTTGCGCACCAAACGAGACCTCGTCGGTTAGACAGCCTTGCCGAAATGACATACCGCGAGCAGCATCTGCCACGAAAATGCCCGCTACTTTCCTCATATCTCCCCAATATGTTTGCTGAATGCACCCGTATATAGCTGAAAAAGCTGGTTCGAATATATGGCATCTTCGGGCGTCGATCAACAGCGCAGCTACCGACGGTCGTTCGATAGTTCGCGTGCTCTCATAGAATTACCCTGCACCCGCTCCTGTAGCCGCTGTATTCGCTCGTCCATCGGCGGATGCGTCGACAGGAGGCGTGACAGATTGCTGTCCGTTTCGCCGTGAACGTATAGTTGTCGCAGGAGTCCCGGATCCGGCTTCGACGCCTGTTCGATTTTCACGAGGGCCCGGGCGAGCCCAACGGGATTCCCCGTAACCTCGACCGCGCGGTCGTCGGCTGCCAACTCACGACGTCTGGAGTAGCTGAGTATCAGCAGTGTCACGGCGAATCCGAGACCGGCAACGACCTGCAGCGAGTACCGCTGTGTCCGCCCAAGCCAGGAGCGCGACCACGACGACGGGTCGCCACGCACCAGTGCGAGCGACCGGGCGACACCACCGACCAGCACCACGATGGGAAATAACACGAGGCCGACGAGTCCGACAAGCGTCTGGACGAGGCTGTACGCGACGGTCTGAACGAGTGCATCACGGGTCTCCAGATGCGCGAGTTCATGCCCCAGAAGAGCCTCGAATTCTGCTGGGGACAACAGCTGGAACAGCCGTCTGTCGAGGACGATAGCTCCGGCTCCGCCACCGATGGCAAACGCGTTCGGGACTGGTAGCTCCGCCAGTAGCAGCGTCGGTGTGTCGACATCCATCTGATCGACAAGCCCGTCAAGACGGCGGTGGAGTTCCGGTGCACGCGTCCGCGAGAGTTCGACTGCATCGAGGGACCGCTTGAGTTGCGCTGTTGCAGCCCAGTAGTTCAAGATGCCGAGAACGATCGCGGTCCCGAGAATGACCAGCGCGGCCAACAGTGGTGACGGGCGGCTGTTCCACACTGGCAACAGCAGCACGTACCCCACGTATGCAGCCATGAGATAGACCAGCAGCGACACCAGCCCGACGATGCCCACGAGTAGCCGTCGGGTCACAGCCATGTATGGCGGTACGCCGTTGTGCGAAAAAACCGCTTTGGTGGGTGACTGCCGGCTACGCCTACACACTTCGGTGCCACGTTCCCGGGATATTTGATATAGCGATATTAGATTTATTATAGCTCCAAAAACGGGTCGCCTCTCGGCTGAAACGGCGGCAAAAAAGCATTTCGGCCGTGACCGACGATAGCTGTCGACTGGTGCACACTGTAGCCGACACGCCTTTTTCACCGCCACACAGACGACTCAGTATGCGAATCGCACGACTTCTGACGGACCGTGGACCGGTTACCGGCGAATACGTCGACGGCGTCATCCACGCTGACGATGGGCAGTACGTGGTTGGCCGCGACGGGCGGCTGCTCCCGCCGTGTGAACCGACCGCGCTGTACTGCGTCGGTCGGAACTACGCCGCTACGAACGACCAGATGGATTACGACCGCCCCGAGGAACCGGACTTCTTCATCAAGCCGCCGGCGGCGCTACTCGCCCATGAGCAGGACATTCCTTACCCGCCGTTCACCGATGAACTCACCTACGCAGGCGAGCTGGCCGCAGTCATAGACAAGCGGTGTCACGATATCGATCCCGCTGACGTTCCCGACGCGGTCAGGGGATACACGGTCCTGAACGATGTCGATGCGCTGGACCAGCAGGGTCGAACCGCGCGAAAAGCCTTCGATGGTTCTGGGCCGCTGGGGCCGTGGATCGAGACTGACGTTGATCCCACCAGCACCGATATGTACACGGACATCAACAATGAGCGCCGCCAGTCCGCCAACACCCGCGAGATGCTGTTCGGGCCCCACGAAGTTGTCGCGTACCTCTCGGAGCGGTTCACGTTCCGCCCCGGCGACGTCATCGCCTTCGGTAGCCCGGCCAACCCGGGGACTGTCGCGCCCGGCGACACAATCGAAATAACCTACGACGGCGTCGGCACGCTCCGGAACTCGGTTGTTGAGCCGTAGCGTCGACTGAGCACTAAAAACGCAGCAAAACGGCTTTTGAGGTCGTCTACGTGCAGAATGGTGGGCTTAGTAGTTGACTGGAATAAACTACTATCCGCTATACAAAATCACTGTAGCCGAGTCCGAATCGTTTCCGCGGTTTGCTCGCCGATACCGTCGATGGCCGTCAGTTCCTCGTCGGAGGCCGTCCTGACGTTGTCCACGCTGCCGAAGCGTCGGAGCAGTCGCTTCCGCGTCTCGGGGCCGATTCCGGGCACCTCGTCCAGCGTCGTCGACACGTCGTCCCGCAGCGTCTGGTGGTACTGCACGGCAAAGCGGTGTGCTTCGTCACGAACCCGCTGAAGCAGGTGGAGTTGCGGGGCGTCGTCGTCCCAGTCGTACACGCGGTCGGGCGTGATGACCATCTCCTCGTCTTTTGCGAGTGCGACGGCCGGCACGTCCCAGCCGGTCTCGGCCAGCGCGTCGCGGGCCGCCCCAAGCTGGCCGTCGCCGCCGTCGATGAGCAGCAGGTCCGGGTCCGGGCGGTCGTCCCGCCCTTCGATGGCACGCGCGGCCCGCCAGCGAACGAGTTCGCGCATGTTCGCGTAGTCGTCGTTTCGCTCGGTGAGCCTCTTCCGTCGGTAATCACTTTTCTCGGGCGTCTCGTCGACGAAGGTGACGTTCGAGCCGACGGCCGACCGGCCCTGGGCGTGGCTCACATCGAACCCCTCGATGCGGCTCGGGTGGTCGATACCCAGCGCGTCGGCCAGACGGCCGCTCTCGTCGTCGGTCCCGCCGCGCTGACGGGCGTTCTTCAGTGCGAGGTCGACCAGCGTCGCCTCCCGACCGGCCCCGGGCACCCCGAGCGTGACGCCCTCGCTTTCCAGCCACGCCTCGATGTCCGGGTCGGCGGGGGACTCGGCACAGAGAATCCGGTCCGGGAGGTCGCGTTCGGCGTAGTACTGCGGGATGAACGCCCGGTACACGCCGGCGGTTCCCTCGCCGTCTGGCGCTTCGAGCGTGTGGCGGTCCCGTTCGACGAGCTTGCCGCCCTCGGCGTGGAGCCGGGCGACGATGGCGCGCTCGCCCTCGATGGCGGCCCCGAGCACGTCCGTCGTCTGGGACCCCCCGGAGTCGCTGACGGCGGTGTCGCCCTCGCCGTGGAGCGCCTCGACGGCCCCGAGCTTGTCCCGGAGGTTCGCGGCGCGCTCGAACTCCTGGGCCTGTGCGGCAGCTTCCATCTCGCGGCGCAGCGGGTCCGCGAGAACGCCGGTCTCGCCTTCGAAATATCGGGTGACGGCTTCGACGTCCTCGGCGTACTCGGTCTCGCTGATCTCGCCGGTGCAGGGCGCGGTACAGATGCCCATCTCGTAGTCCAGACAGGGTCGGTCCCGGTTGCCGTACTTGTGGTCGGAACACCCCCGGAGCCCGTACGTCTCCCGCAGTGCCTTCACCACTGTCTCGACACGCCCCTTGTCGGTGAACGGCCCGTAGACGGTTGCGCCGTCCTCCGGGTCGCGTGTCACCTCGATTCGGGGGACGGCGTGGTCTGTCAGCTGGACCAGCGGGTAGGACTTGTCGTCTTTCAGCCGGACGTTGTAGGGCGGTCGGTGGCGCTTGATGAGGTTCGCTTCCAGCAACAGTGCCTGTGTCTCGGTGTCGGTGACGGCGAAGTCGATGGTCTCGGCCCGTTCGACCATCTTGGCGATGCGCTCGCTCCGCGGATCTGCGTAAGAGCGCACGCGGTCGCACAGGTCGACGGCTTTCCCGACGTAGAGGACCCGGCGCGTGTCGTCCCGGCCCTGTTCAAACAGGTACACGCCGGGCTCCCGTGGCAACGACCCCGCGCGTTCTCGGACCTCGTCGGCGTCCATTAGCTCAGGGTTGGTGCTCGGCGGGGTTGAACGTCACGGGAGCGGGTCGTCGGACGGCGGCTGTGCCGTCTCTTCGGCATCTGAAGTGGGCGTCTCGGGAACGATGGCGGCTTCGATCCGCTCGACGACGCTCTCGTCGTCTGGTGCGGCCAGTTCGATGTCGTCGTCACCGGCGACACGCACGACGAGCAAGCGGTCGCGACTCCAGAGATAGACTCCGAGAACAACGGCGGCAAAGGCCAGCGCAAGGCCGCCAAACAGTCGCATTAGGTCGTCAAGTTGCGCCATCAGCGTCAGCATCGTCTGGAGCATCCCGAGCATCCCACCGATGCCGACGGCACTCGCAGCACCGCCGCTGTCCAGTGAGACGTTGCCGACGAGGCTATCGAGACTGACGGTCATCCCGGCAGCTACCAGCACGATACCGACCACCAGCGCTTTCACGCCGAGTTCGAGGAACGACCAGTCGCCGCTCGTGGTAGCGTCGACGCCCTCGACGTTAGGGCGGTCGACCTGCCGGTAGTTCGGTCCCTCGCGGTCCGGCGTGAACACGAGGACACGGTGACTCGTCACGACGACGCCACCACGGTCCAGCCGAACGTCCGCTTCGATTGCCTCGCCGTCGTACAGGAGGCTCTCGGCCCGTGCGACCCAATCCATACTTCCCGTTTACTGTGGAGACGTGTATATTCTCCCCCCGTAACCGCTAACTGTGCCCCCTCGAACATGACAGTATGACCGCCGATCCCCGCTGCCCTCACTGCTCGGAGAAAGTCAGTGCGACCGCGACGTGGTGTATGCACTGCGGCCGGGACTTCGAGAGCCCGGTCGACGCCGGAACCGGGACAACGGTCCTTGATGCCGACGGCAGCCAGACCACGTCTGATCTTGAAGCGGCACTCAATGCCGGTGATCTCGACGGGATCCAGAACGCGCTCACCCAGAGCGACAACGGGCCGACAATCGTTGGTGTTGTCCTCGCCGGTATCGCCCTGTTCACGCTCCCACTCGTCTCGCCCCCGGGCGCTGCGCTGTATCTCCTTGTCGTCGCCGGCGTCGGAGCGATTGCTGCGACACAGCCGACGTTCGACGCGGCGCTCAGAATCGGCGGGAAGGCACTTGCGCTCGCTCCCTTCCTGCTGGTGTTCATCGACGTGTTCCTCGGATATCTGTTCAGCGGAGCGGTGGCGACCAGCGCGACAGTTCTGGTCGGTCCGGCGATTTACGCCGGGCTGGTCATGTACGGTATCCGCTGGTATCGTCGTCGCTGAGCGGTTTACGCTGGCTCGGTTGCGAGTCGGCGTGCATCTCGGCCAGCGTGTCGGCGACTTGCGCAACCGCTCTATCGGCGATAGCCGCTCGCTGGACGTCTGTGAGCGGGGTGTGGCGGCCCATGTTCGAACCTGATTGTCCAACTGATAAATACTTCGTGGCGAGGACAATTGATCTGTGCGTATTTTCCCCGTGAGCGGTCTACCCGTTCAGGACGCTCGCTGATTCGCTTGGTATCAAAACTACCATGCCTCCCGGATTCGAGAGTGTACCTACTACAGGTGGTTCTGTGACCGAAAAACGCGAATACAAAGACGAGTATCAGGACAAGACGCTGTATCTTCCGGGGCCGACAGAGGTGCGCGAGGACGTCATCGAGGCGATGGCCGAGCCGATGTTCGGCCACCGGATGGACCGGATGACCGATCTCTACACCACCATCGTCGAGGACACCAAGGAGTTCCTCGGTACCGACAACGACGTCATCGTGCTCACGGCGTCGGGCACGGAGTTCTGGGAGTCGACGACGCTCAACCTAGTCGAGGACAGCATGCTCGTGCCGACCTCCGGCGCGTTCAGCGAGCGCCAGGCCAACGTCGCCGAACGCCTCGGCAAGGAGGTCGACCGCATTGAGTACGACTGGGGCACGGCGGTCAAGCCCGAAGACGTCCGCGACGCACTGGAATCCGGCGACTACGACGCCGTCGGGGCCGTGATGAACGAGACCTCGACCGGCGTCCGCAACCCTATTGAGGAGATCGGCGACGTGGTCGCGGAGTACCCGGACACCTACTTCGTCGTCGACGCCATCTCCTGTCTCGGCGGCGACCAGATCGACATCGAGGCCCACGGCATCGACGCCATCTTCACGTCCACGCAGAAGGCCTTCGCCATGCCGCCCGGCCTCGCCGTCTGTGCGGTCAGCGACGACGCCTACGAGCGGGAACTGGAGAAGGAGTCGGCGTCGTGGTACGGCGGCTTCCAGCGCTGTCTGGACTACTACGACCGGAAGGGCCAGACCCACTCGACGCCGGCGATTCCGCTCATGCTCGCCTACCGCAAGCAGATGAAACACATGCTCGACGAGGGCCACGACGCCCGCGACCAGCGCCACCAGGAGATGGCCGAGTACACCCGCGAGTGGGCCCGCGAGCACTTCGACCTCTATCCCGAGGAGGGCTACGAGTCCCAGACGGTGACCTGCATCGAAAACACGCAGGACATCAACGTCGCCGAGACGGTCGAGGCCGTCTCCGAGGAGTATGACATGGTGTTCTCCAGCGGCTACGGCGACATCAGCGAGGAGAGTTTCCGTATCGGACACATGGGCGAACACACCGTCGAGAGTATCAGGGAACTAACCGACGCAATCGAAGACGTCGCCGATCTGTAACACCGGTGAAAACCGACGAAGACCGAAGCTATGGCTCGATCTGGAGACCGCTGCTGCTACCACTTGGCGTTTTCACAGTTTGATAATGCTGGGAAGACTATATTACTGCTTGCTACTTTGATGCAGATAGACAAACCGCATGAGTAAAAGTAACAGACAGAGTACGGACAGCGATACCGCAACACCGATGAACGTGACCAGAAAACAGCTCGACTGGAGCGAGACCCGACCGAGTGCGGCCGTGACCGAGTACATCTCCGCTATCACCGGGCGGGAACAGACTGATTTCGCACCGCTGTACGAGACTGTCGACCCCGAAGCGCTCGACTCGCTCATCGACTCCTCGAACCGTTCGACACCTGTCAGTATCTCGTTTGAATATGCCGACCACTCGGTCACTGTCCGAAGCGACGGGGAACTCGTCATCAAGGCCCCCAGTTCCAGTATCGGCCGATAGGCGGACGTTTCTGCACTATCTCTATCTCGTCATATCGGACAGTAGCCGTCGGAAACTCACTCACAGCTTTCGTCTGTTGTTCTCCCGACCTGAGGGGCGGAGCAGAGCCGTTTTTGTATACGAGACGTAACTCTGGGTCAGCATGACCACTGCCGAGGATGTCGCCGGGAACCCCTACATCTCCGATCCGCGGACCGAGTTCGAGTCCGTCGAGGACGTGGACGCCGAGACCGCTCGCGAGCAAGCCGCCCAGTTGCGCGAGGCCATTCGCTATCACGACTACCGGTACTACGTGCAAAACGACCCGGTCATCGGCGACCGGGCCTACGACGCGCTGTTTACCCGGCTCCAGTCGCTCGAATCGGTGTTCGACCTCGACACCGACGGCAGTCCGACCCAGCGCGTCGGCGGCGAGCCGCTGGACGAACTCCCCGACGTCGAACACGTCGCTCGGATGGGCTCTATCGATCAGGGTGGCGACGAAGCGGACGTGCGGGAGTTCGACGAGCGGGTCCGAGACGGACTCGACACCGATGAGGTGCAGTATTTCTGCGAGCCGAAGTTCGACGGCCTCTCCGTTGAGGTCGTCTACGAGGGCGGCGTCTACCAGCGGGCCGCCACCCGCGGCGACGGCGAGGTCGGCGAGGACGTGACCGAGAACGTCCGCACCATCGCCGCCGTCCCCCAGCGCCTGCGCGGCGACTGCCCCGAGTATCTGGCCGTCCGCGGCGAGGTGTACATCCCGCGGGACGCCTTCACGGCGTTCAACCGCGAGCGCGTCGAGCGCGGGGAGGACCCCTTCGCCAACCCGCGCAACGCCGCCGCCGGGACGCTCCGCCAGCTCGACCCGTCGGTGACCGCCGAGCGCCCGCTGTCGGTGTTCTTCTTCGGCGTCCTCGATGCCTCCGTCGACTTCGAGAGCCACAGCGAGATGCACGAGCGGTTCCCCGAGTGGGGGCTGCGGGTCTGTGACCGGACGGGCGTCGTCGGGGACATCGACGCCGCTATCGACTACCGCGACGCACAACTCGACGCCCGCGACGACCTCGACTACGAAATCGACGGCGTCGTTATCAAGGTCGATGACATGGCCGCCTGCGACGAACTCGGGTCGACCTCCCGCGCCCCGCGCTGGGCGTTCGCCTACAAGTTCCCGGCCCGCAAGGAGGAGACCACCGTCCGGGACATCGTCGTCCAGGTCGGCCGGACCGGGCGGCTCACCCCCGTCGCGCTCATGGACCCCGTCGAAGTCGGCGGCGTCACCGTCTCGCGGGCGTCGCTGCACAACCCCTCGCTCGTCGCCGACCTCGGCGTCGACGTGGGTGACCGCGTCCGCATCAAGCGGGCCGGCGACGTCATCCCGGATGTCGCCGAAGTGCTCGACGACGACGGCGACGGCCACTTCGAGTTCCCCGAGACTTGCCCGGCCTGTGACAGCCCGGTCGAGCGCGACGGCCCGATGGCGTTCTGTACCGGCGGCCTCACCTGTCCCGCCCAGCGCGAGCGCAGCGTCGAGCACTACGCCAGCCGCGATGCGCTGGACATCGAGGGCCTGGGCGAGAAGGCCGTCCAGCAACTCCTCGACGCTGGCCTCGTCTCCGACCCGGCGGACCTCTACGAACTCACTGTCGAGGATCTCACCGATTTGGAGGGGTGGGGCGAGACGAGCGCGACGAACCTCGTCGACAAGATGGACGCCGCCCGTGAGCCGCCGCTCGCGGACTTCCTCGTCGCCCTGGGCATCCCCGAGGTGGGATCGGTCACGGCCCGGAACCTCGCCCGGGAGTTCGGCACCTTCGAGGCGATACTGGAGGCCGCCGACGAGGGCGACACCGACGCCTTCGAGGCCGTGCCAGACGTGGGACCGACAGTTGCCCGCTCCATCGTGGAGTTCTTCGAGGGCGCGGGCAACCGTGCCGTCATCGACCGCTTGCTCGACCACGTCGACCCGCAGGCCGCCGAGGAGACGGGCGGCGACGCTCTGGACGGCCAGACGTTCGTTTTCACTGGCACACTCGACGGCTACACCCGCAGCGACGCACAGGAACTGGTCGAACGCAACGGCGGGTCGGCGACGACCAGCGTCTCCGGCAACACTGACTATCTGGTGCTCGGTGACAATCCCGGCCAGCGAAAACAGGATGATGCGGCCGAACACGATGTCGAGACGCTTGACGAGGCAGAGTTCGAAGCGTTGCTCGACGACGCCGGCGTGTAACTACAGGTCCTTGTTCTCGAAGACGTAGTAGCCGGCGACCAGCGGGGCGACCAGCCACAGCAGGAGATAGCCGATAACCGCGACAGTGCTGTACTGGGGCGGTAAGGCGGCGTTGGCACACTCGGCACCGGCCTGTGTCACTTCGAGCGTTCCACCCAGCATTTCCTCACACGTCACCTGCGGGTTCGACGTCAGAAGGAGCCGCGAGCGGATCGGCGAGCCCTGTAGTACCTCTTTGACGAGCGTGCGGTACGCTGCAATGGGGCTCAGCAGCGAAACGAACAGCTCGACGTGTAGCTGGGTCACTTGGTCGATGTTCGCGTGGTCCGACAGCAGGTTCCCGAGGCCGGCTCCGAGGTTCGACCAGAACACCTGCAGGTACACGTAGATTCCGAGCGATGCCGCCATCGCCCGGCGAGCGGTCTTTAGCGCCGCCGAGAGGCCGATAGCGAACGCCGTGAACACAACGCCGTATGTCATCGTGGCGAGCGCGAACAGCAGGAACGATTCCCACGCGATTTCGATTTCCGACGGGAGCAACACGAGCAGGGTCGTCAGGAACCCGACCGTCACCGGGATGAGCGTGATGGCGCTCCGGCCGACGAACTTGCCGGCGAGCAGTTCGCCGCGCGTGTACGGGAGCGACAGCAGTATCTTCAGAGAGCCGCGCTCGCTCTCGCGGGCAATCGCCGCGTAGCCGATGACGATTGCCACAGCGGGGAGCAGCGGTGCCGCAATCGGCAGCGCAAAGCGAACGTACGCGTCTGTCGTCAGCGACGCCCCGGCTTCGGCGAACTGCTGGCCGATGTTGAAATACAGGCCCAGCACCGCCGGCAGGGCGAACAGCACGATGAAGATGAGCGAGAGCACCCAGATCCACGGCGAGCGGACCGTGTCCCGGAACTCCTTTTTCGAGATGGGGTACCAGTCGGCGAACTCGGAGTTCTTGATGCTCGTATCGATGTCTCCGAGGAAGCGCTTGACGGGGTTCTGCTCGGCACTCATGCGTCGGCCTCCGCGCGATCTTGGTCTTGCTGCTCGGTGTAGGCGGCGAACACCTCATCGAGCGAGGCCTCCTCGGTCTCGAAGTTGGCGACCTCGCTCCCGCTTTCCTCGACAGCGTTAAGAACGGCCATCTTCGCGTCGCTGTCACAGCCGACAGTGAGCGTCGTTCCGTCCGCGGTTACCGTCGACACCTCGTCAAGGCCCTCGATAGCCGTGACCGCGGCGTCGGTGCCGTCGCCGTCAGCCAGTGTCACGCGGAGGACGGTATCTCCGGCAGCGGCCTCGCGAAGCCCGGAAACGCTGTCTTTCGCGATGAGGCGGCCGTTCTGGAGAATACCGACCGTGTCACAGACGGCCTCAACCTGACCGAGGATGTGACTGGAGAAGAAGACAGTCGCGCCGCGCTCGTTCTCCTCGCGGATGATTTCACGCATTAGCCGTGCTCCGTTCGGGTCTAGTCCGGTCGTCGGCTCATCGAGGATGAGGAGGTCGGGCTTGCCGACGAGCGCCATCGCCAGCACGAGGCGCTGTTGCATCCCCTTGGAGTAGCCGCCGGCCTTGCGGTCGAGGGCGTCGGCGATGCCGACCCGTTCGGCCAGTGCATCGGCGTCTTCGTCGGCATCTTTCGATTCGATGACAAAGGAGAGGTGTTGCCGACCGGTGAGCCGGTCGTACACGTCGTAGCCTTCGGGGAGGACTCCAGTGCGGGCACGGATTCGCTTCGGTTCTTCGTGGATGTCGTGGCCGAGCACCGTCGCCGACCCGTCGGTCGCGCGGACGAAATCAAGGAGGATGTTGATCGTCGTCGACTTCCCGGCCCCGTTCGGGCCGAGGAAGCCGAAGATTTCGCCCTCCTCGACGGTGAGGTCGACCCCTTGCAGCGCGGTGAGACTCCCGAACTGCTTGGTGACGCCATCCAGTTCTATCGCTGCCATACGGCCGGTTTGTGACGGCCGCGTGTATAGTCTTTCGTGTTCCAAATATCAATCAAAAAACTCGATAGACGGGCCGTAGCTGTCGAAACGCTCGCTTACACTTCGGCGTCGGGGTCGTGGCGCTCGGCCATCCGCTGGGCCTCCGTGGCGTAGCGCTCCTGTGTCTCCTCGTCGGTGACGGGTTCGAGTCGGTCGGGTTCGACGTCGATGGCCGCCGTAATCCGCTTGCGCCTGAGCAGGTTCGGCGAGAGCTGCTTGGTCAGATGGCGGTCGCCTTCCGGGGGCGCGTAGATGAGTGTCACCATGCGCTCATCGCCGTAACTGGAGCGTTCGACCAGCCAGCACTGGACCGTCTCCTCGTCGTCGGTCATTGCGGTATCGTTTGCGTGCCGGCGGTTTATATCTTACAACCCCCTCTCACATCGAAACCCCGAACTGCCGTCAACGGGTCACGTTCAGTCCCTGCTCGATGCCCGCGGTGTACGTCTCGTCGATGTCGATTGCGGTCCCGGCGTTGCGAACCGTGTTCGTCGCGACCACGCCCGCGTCGCCAGACCGGAGTCGGATGCCGGCCGCCGAGGCGTCGCTGACTGTGTTGCCCGTGATGGTGAAACTGTACGGGCGCTTCGCAGTTCGTGCGTCGGTGTTGTCCGCATCCGCTGGAACCGTGCGAGCAAGGATGCCGACCGGACAGTTGTCGACCTGATTGCCCGTGATGGTGATATCCGACGACCGGGCTTCGGGGGTCCCGGCTACCTCGTCACGGAGATGCGTCTCCTTGTACTCTATCTCGATGCCCGCCTCGCCGCCGGGGTCAGGTGCAAACTCGGTCAGGTCTCGACAGACATTCCCGACGATGGTTCCGCGCTGAGCCGGCGAACAGGCGATGAGGCTGTGGCCGCCGTCGACGGCGACGTTCCCGATGACGGCGAAGTTCGCCACGTTGTACGGAGCGATGTTGTTGAATTTCACGCCGACGACGCGGTTACCGGCGATGACAACGTCGCTTGACTGCCGGAGGTCCCGCTCGCTGCCGGTCGGTGCGGCCCGGCTGGTGATACCGTACCAGTTCGGATCGACAACCTCGTTGTGTTCAACCGTCACACCAGTACACCGCGTGAACGACAGGGCCATCTGGAAACCATTCACCGTCCGGTTGCGAGCGATATAGACGCCGTCGCACTGATCGGCCTGAATAGCCTGATTGTTCAGTTGCGTCCCGTCGGCGTCGAACTCGATATCGGTGATGGCAGTGTTATTACCGCGCACGCGGATGAGGTCGTGGCCGGCCGGTAGCGGGTTCGACTGGGATTCAGACGGCGCGGGGTCCTCGGCTGTGCCCGTCTGCGAGACAACGAAACGGGTTCCCTGTTGTCCAATCAATGCGGTGTTGTCGCCCATCGTTGCCGGTCCGCCAAAGCGGAAGGTGTCGGCGCTCGCCACAACGGCCCCGCCGCTGTCCGGCACGTTGTCGAAGGCATACTGGAACGCTTCATCGGCAGTCCCGCCGGTCGAGAACGCGACACCGCCGCTGCCGTCAAGCACCAGATACTCTGTCCCATTGCCGTTCCCGTTCGACTGGCCTGCTCCGGTCGTGACGAGATAGGCCGCTCCTACTCCCGCCAGCCCAGCGCCCGCCTGTGCCCGTCCGGCTCCGCTGAACAGTCCGATACCGGCTGCAGCACCGATACTCGACAGCACGGACCGACGTGTCGCCTGCCAGCCCGACTGCTGTGACCCAGTCCCACCGCCGTTTGTGTCAGTTGTCATGCACTTACAGCTGCCCGGCCGCTCGCAATAACCGCTTATAATAGCGGTCTGAATCATACGTACCGGTCAATACCTGAACTGTCCGGCACAGCTACCGCTGATTGGTGAGCTATTTGTTGTCGACGTAGCGTCCAGACGACAGAACAAGACGCCAGGCCGCACCCGCCCCGCCGCTGACAGCAGATTTATGCCGACAGCGCCGGGACGATACGATAATCCGACGTGGGCTCCGACGACTCGCCGTTCGACGACGTATCGGCAGACCGGGACTACCTCCGTGTCCTCCTCACTGCTGTGTGTGTCGTCGCTGTGGTGCTGGCGACGGCGACGCTCCCGGTTCTGGCACCCGGTGGGACACAGAGCCCGCTGGAGTCTCTTATTCCGCTTCCCCAGGAGAATCCGTTCGGTGAGGCTGGCGGGACCGCAGCCGGCGGCAGCGGCGGCCAGCTCGGCGCGCTGAACCCGGGGAGCCAGACCAGTGTCGGCGGCTCGCTTGGCGGCGGCGACAGTCCGTACCAGTCACAGAACACGGACCCGCATTTCACCGTCACGAGTTCGGAACCGGCATACTGGCGGACTGGCGCGTACGAGACCTACACCGGGACGGGCTGGGACGGGCGTGCGGACCCGCAGGCCTATCAGGGACCGATGGCGGTCGACGGGATGGCCGACTCGACGGTCGATTACGAGGTGCGACTGGCCAAGTCCGCCACGTCGCTGCCGACCGTCTGGCGGCCGAAATCAGTGTCTCGGGACGACGTGATGGTCACCGAGTACGGCGCGGTCACGTCCGAGCGACCGCTTCCTGCCGGAACGACATACAGCGCGACCAGCGTAACGGCTCCCGACGACCCAGCGGTACTTCGTACGAGCGGCTGGGATTACCCCGACACCGTCGAATCGCGCTACACGGGCGTCCCGGCGTCGACCTCGGCACAGGTGGGGCCGTTTACTGACCGACTGACCGAGGACAGCGATTCGCCCTACGAGACGGCAGCGACCATCGAGCAGTGGCTGGAGGCGAACAAGAACTACTCGCTAAACGTCAGTCAACCGCCCGAGGACGACGTAGCCTCGGAGTTCATCTTCCAGATGGACGAGGGGTACTGCGAGTACTTCGCCACGTCGATGGTGGTGATGCTGCGGAGTCAGGATATCCCGGCGCGCTACGTCGTCGGCTACTCCACTGGCGAGCGGACCGGCCAGAACCAGTACACCGTTCGCGGAATGAACGCCCACGCGTGGGTCGAGGTGTACTTCGAGGGCGTCGGCTGGGTGAAGTTTGACCCGACGCCGGGGCAGGAGCGTCTGGAATCCGAACAGCAGGCGATGCAAAACAGTAGTCAGGCCTACAGCGCATCGGAGTCCGGAAGTCCCGACGAGGAGTTCGCCGTCGGAACACCGACGGGCGAGACGCAAACCGAAGCCCCGACTGGCGATGAACAGGCGGCAGAGAGCGATGGAGTCGAGGGCACTGAGACGGGTGCAAACGGGGCCCGTGACGGCGACGAAACCGGCGACTCGGGCGACGGACAGACTGTCTCGCAGTCCGGCGAGTTCGTCATCGAACTCAATCGGACGGCGACGCCGGGCGCGGCGGTGGCCGCGACGGTGACACGCGACGGCGCCCCGGTCGAGGGCGCGATGGTCGCGTTCAACGGTGACCCGGTCGGAACGACAGGTCCGGACGGCACTGTTTCCGGGACCGTCCCTTACGAAGCCGAGCTGACGATTTCCGTTGAGGCACCCAGCAACGAGGAATCACTTGTCGCTCCCTCGGTCCCGCGTGACAGTGCTCGCGCCTTCGCCGTGGCCGGCCCGCAGGCCCAGCAGTCGACAAACGCGAGCTACGAACTGAACACGACCGCGTCGGTGAGTATCACCGGCGAACAGGTCACCGGCGGCGAGGTGACCGTCACTGCGACCGTCGACGGCGTGCCGGTGCGGGACGGGGATGTCCTGCTCAGTGGCGAGCAGGTGGCAACGACGGACCGGCAGGGGCGGGCAACGGTCACGCTCCCGACTGAACCCGGCAACGTCTCCGTTGCCGTCGAGCGCGACGCCGTCAGCGGTAACACAACTGTCGTGCTTGAGCGGCTCTCCGTAGCAACGTCGCCGTCGCTCCCGTTGGCCGTGCCCGTCGCTGGCCAGACGGTGAACGCGACGATGGGCGGGGACCCGGTCCCGAACGCCACAGTTGCCCTCGGCGGGGAGCCGACAGCACGCACCGGTGCGGCCGGTCGGGCAACCGTCGGGATGCCGGTCGCGGCAAGCGCCGAAATTTCCGTCTCTAAGTACGGACAGACGGCCACGACGACCGTTGGTGGTCTGTTCGTCAACGCCGCGGGCGTCGTCGGCGCTCTCGGTGTCCTCGTTGCCGGAACGGTCGTCGGCGCTCGGCGGCGGAACGTCACGCCGGGGACGCTCTGGGACTGGGTACGGGCCGTACGCGAACTTGCTGTCGGGGCGCTTGTCGGCGTTGCGGTAGTGGCCGATGACTTACTGGGCCGTTTCCGAACACGACTCGAACTCACTGTCACGGCGCTCCGTGACCTGCTCGCCGGCCACCGGTCGCCGGCGACACTGCTCGACGCGTTGCGAGCGTGGATTTCTGAACGACTCTCAGCAGCCGAAGACGCAGCCAGCGATGCGGTGGCGGTTGTCTCCACGACTGCATCCAACGAGGGCGACGGAACGCCTGCGGCTCGCGTCACCATCCGCGAAGCGTGGACGCGCTTCCTGACCCACGTTTCCCTTCGGCGGTACTGGACACGGACACCCGGTGAAATCGCGACCCACGCAATCGAACGCGACGGTCTCCCGCCGGCTGCGGTTCGGACGGTCCGGGATGCGTTCCGGGCGGTCGAGTACGGCCAGCGGGACCCACAGGAACACGTCGCGGCCGTCGAGGACGCGATCCGGACCATAGAGACGGCTGCCGGACAGCAGTCCAGTACGACCGACGACGCTGACGACGCAACGGAGGGGCAGGCCTGATGCGCCTCCGAACGGTCGTCTTCGGGACTGTGGGGCTGCTGGCGACCGCTGTCGCAGCCTCCCTTCTGTTTGCGCCGACGGCCGCCGGCGAGTCGCTGGTCGCCGTGGTCGGGAGTGTCGCCCCGACGACCGCCCTTCTCACTGGAAGTCTAACTGTGGGCCTCTGTGCGGTCCTCGCCGGCTGGCTCGGCGGGCTTCTCGGCGGTAGCTCGCCGACTACCTTCGACGTGGCCCTCGACAGTCCACCGGAAGACGTGACAGCGACGGAGAGCCGGCTGTTCGCCGCTGACATAGACGCGGCTATCGACGACGCTGTCGCTGGCGACGACGCGGCGATGGACACGGTTACCGAGCGACTTACCGCGGCAGCGACGACGGCCTACGCTATCGGAGCCGGCGTCTCGCAGGCGTCCGCCCATCAGGCAGTCCGTGCGGGGACGTGGACCGACGACGCCGTCGCGGCGGCGCTGCTCGCTCCCGACGAACCGCAGTCGCTGCTGGCCCGGCTCCGCCTGTGGCTCGACCCGGAGAGCGAGCGCCGCCGCCGCATCCGCCGGACCGTCGACGCTATCGAGCAGGTGTCTGGAGGTGAGCGCTGACGATGCACCGCCGCGTGCGGCGCTGGAGTGGCGGCCTCGCAGCCGCGCTGTTTCTCGTTAGCGTCTCGCTTCTGACCGCCGAGCCGCTGTTGCTCGCGGCGACCGCAATCCCGCTCATCTACGTCGCATACGGCTCGTTGTCTCGGGTCCCGGCGGGAACTGACCTGCAAGCGACACGGTCCGTCTCCGACGCCCAGCCGACGCCGGGCGAACCGGTTACGGTCGAGTTCACACTCGCGAACACTGGCGGCAGTTCGCTGACCGACGTGCGGGTCATCGACGGCGTGCCCGAGGAACTGGCCGTCGTCGAGGGGTCCCCGCGGCTCTGTACCTCGCTGCGGCCCGACGAGAGCGTGACGCTGTCGTACGCCGTGATGGCAAAGCGGGGGACCTACACGTTCGACGCCGCCGCGGTGCGGGTGCGGACGCTGTCTGCCAGCGACGAGGTGACTGTCGACCTGACAGTGGCCGGCGACGGGACGCTGACCTGCTCGAACACCGTTTCCGAAGTCCCAATGGCCGACGCCACGCTCCCGCGGGCGGGCACACTCCCGACAGACACCGGCGGGAGCGGCCTGGAGTTCCACTCGACGCGGAGCTACCAGCCCGGCGACCCGGTCAACCGCATCGACTGGCGGCGCTACGCAAAGACCGACGAGCTGACCACCGTCGACTACCGCGAGGAACAGGCCGTCAGGACGGTGCTGGTCGTGGATGCACGGCCGCCGGCCCGGGTGACGCCAGAGCCGGGGTACCCGACCGGAGCCGAACTATCGGCGTACGCGGCCGAGCGTCTGTTCGACGCGCTCTCCCGGACTAGCGTCGTCGCAAGCGTCTGTGCCGTCGGACTGGCCGAAGAAGATGTCCCCGGCGGGCTCGGGCCGGACGGGCTGGCGTGGGTCGACGCCTCGGGCGGTCACGCGGCTGCCCACGCGAGACAGATATTCGACAGCGTGGGCCGCGCCGCGGCCCGGCAGTCGGACGGCGAGACGGCCGATGACGCCGACGCGTCCGAGGACGGGCGACCACAGCAGTCCCGGGGCGAAGCGGCGAAGGTGACGACGGCTGACGGTGGCACCATCGAGGACCCGGCCCTGCTCGCCGTGCTCGCCCGACTCCCGCCGACCGCGCAGGTGGTCGTGTTCTCACCGGCCGCCGACGACTGGCCCGTCTCGCTGGTGTCGTCGCTCGCGGTCCGTGAGTACCCGACGACGCTCGTCAGTCCGTCGCTGGCCCGCGGCGACTCGCTTGGCGCGGCTGTCGCGAGTACCGAACGCGCCGCCCGCCTCCAGCGAGCCGAACTGTCCCGCGCGACCGTTATCGACTGGGACCTCGACAGCCCAATCGACGTGGCGCTTCGCGCCTCGCTTGCGGACCTGTTCAGCGTGTAACAATGGACACTCACACCACACTTCCGACCCGAATGCCCTGGACAAGCCTCGCCATCGTCGTCGGCGTGACGGCGTTACTGGTGGCGGCACTGCTGGAAACCGTGTCAGCCCATCGGGCCGCACTCGTCGGTGTGGCCACCGGCGTGTTGCTGGCGCTGTCCCTGTGGCTGAACGGCTGGGACCGCTGGCAGGCAGTCGGAACCGTTCTGGCTAGCCTTCTCGCCCTGCCGGTCGCCGTCGGGCTTTCCGTTGCCACTGGCGGCACAGTTGTCTCACTCGGTGCCGAACTGTTCCCTGCCCCCTCGCAGGCTGGCGTCCGACCGGCAGTCGTCACGCTCCTGTCGCAGGTGTTCGTCGTCCTCGGTTGTCTGACCGCTGTCTTCGGCGCGACCGCGGCTACCCGCGGTGTCGTCGACACTGAGCGGGTGGAGACCTACGGTGGCGTCGTCGTTCGGACGACCGCCGTACCGTTCGCTGTTGGCCTTGTGCTGTTTGCGCGTGGTGCCGTCGACTTCCTGCAGTCCAACGCCGGGACGCCGGGTATCCAGCAACTGACCGGCGAACTGCTCACACGGGTGCTGGACCCGATTTTCGACCCGGTCCCCGGGCGGACCCATATCACCATCTTCAGCCTGTTGCTCGCCCTCGCCGCCGCGGCACTGGCCCGCGGACTCGACGCCTTGCCGTTTTCCGAACTCGTCCCGGAAACGAGCGATGCGCCCGATGTCGACAGGGCCGTCGCCGCCGTCGAACGAACGCTCCGGTGGACGGGCCGACTCGCCCTGCTGGTCGCGCCGGTCGCCGGCCTGTTCGAACTGGGTCTCGGTCAGGAGTCATTAGCCGGACTGCTCCCGGTCGGGCTGTACGAACTCATCGTCGCAATCACAGCCGCACCGGGCCTTCGCGGCCTCCTCTGGTGGCTGTTCCTTATCGGGACGGTCGCCACAGTGGCTGTCTGGTTCCTCCGGCGGACGGTCCAGAGTTCGGCCGACCGCGTGGGGACCGTCCTCGCACCGTACGTCGGCGGCGGCGTCATCGCGCTGGCCGCGGTTGCGGTCGCGGGGCCGGCAGTCGATGCTCTCGAGACGGCGCTCCGGACGACGCCGGCCGCGCCGGCTGTCGAACAGTTCCTCGTTCCGATACTGGACGTGTACGGTCCGGAGACGGTCACGCTGGCGCTGGCCGTGGTGGCGCTGTTTTTGGCCATCGGCGTGACCGGACAGCTGTGGCTGGCGCTGGCGACGAATTACCTGCGTGCGCGGACGGCCGGCGTCACGCTCGCCGCGGCCGGTCTGTTCGGTGCAAGCGCGTTCGCCGCGACGCTTTCGACGCCGACGTGGCTGGTGCTCGGAGGTCTGGTCGGTGCCGTCGTCGTCTGGGACGCCGGGGCATTCGGGACGACGCTGAGACACGAGGCCGGTACCGGGGCCGCGACGCGCCGCACCGAACTCGTTCACACCGGCGGAACTGTCGGGGTAGGCGGCGTCGGTGCGGCGGCGACGCTGGGTCTCTCCGCCGTCGCCCGTGGTTCGATAGCTGTCGAGCCGTCGGTCGCCGTAGCCGGCCTCGTCGTCTGTCTCGTCGCCGTGTTGGCGCTGGTGGCTGCGATACGGTAGGCCCGCACCGAACAATCCATTGTGGTGTGGTGACAAGCCAGCAGTATGACTGACTGGTCTCCGCTGGGCCGAGCCAGAGCCAACGCGACGGAACTCGCCTCGCTGGGGGTCACCGGCTTCTGGCTCGTTGCTCTTTTTACCGGGCAGGAGTGGTGGCTCGCGGCGCTGCTCGTCGGATATGTCGTGGTCGTCCCGCTGACCGAACTGCTGTACGGTGAGCCGGACGAGGCGGAGGAAGATATCGAGGGAGCGGACTCAGCGCCGTCAAGCGATGCCAGTGACGAGTCACCGCTGGAGCGACTGCGCCGCCGGTACGCCGAGGGGGAACTGACCGACGAGCAGTTCGAGCGGAAACTGGGGCGGCTGCTGGAGACGGAGACACTGGAGGGCGTCGAGGACGCGACTCGGGACGAGTCGGAACGGGAGTTCGAGCGGAACTGAGGAGGTGTAGCGTCGCCGGTCGGTGTCGTTCTCACTCCGAGCGGGTGCCGGGCATCGATTTCTCCCGGTGAAAGCTATGGATTCCACCGCCAATCCTGCTGAGTCAGTGGGCGGCCATCGACGACAGGACGTTGAGGCAGTAGACGCCGGCGACGATGAGTGCGATCCCGACGACACCAACCGGGTCGACCGGTTCGTCGAACACGACGGTTCCGATGGCCGCGACACCGACGATACCCAATGCGGCCCACGTCCCGTAGACGACGCCGATGGGGAGTTCCTCTAAGGTCAGCGAGACGAGGTAGAACGCCGCGCCGTAGCCAAGGACGACGCCGAGGCTGGGAACGGGATTCGAGAACCCCTCCGAGAGCTTGAGCGCGGTCGTTCCGAGTAGCTCCGAGGCGATTGCGGCCCCGAGCAACACGTACGGATTCATACTGAGAACGCCGGCTGGCGGGGGAATGAACGTACTGAAACGCCCCGCCACTTTCGGTGTGTTTCGGCCGCTCGGCGGCTCTGGCGGCGCTGGCGGTGGCAGGGAACCCACGCGGGGGCGCTCCTCGCGCCGACCGCACCCGCGTCGAGGCCGGTCCTGTGAATCTTTGTACCGGCCGCTCGACCACCCGACGATGACCGAACTGGCCGAACTCGGGCTCTCGAACTACGAGGAGACGGCGTATCGGACGCTGCTGGTGACCGGTGCGGTGTCCGCGAGCGATCTCTCTGACGCGAGCGGCGTCCCTCGGGGACGGATCTACGACGTCCTCAACGGCCTCGAAGCCCGCGGGATAGTCCAGACCCAGCCGACCGACCCGACGCGGTACACCCCCGTCGACCCGGAGACGGTCGTCGACAGGCTACTCGCGGAGCGGACCCGCGAACTGGCGTCGGAGCTCGATCGGTACCGGTCCGTCGCCGCGTCCGTCAGGGCGGACCTCCTGCCCACACCGCCCGTCGACAGCAGTTTCTGGCTCGGATCGCTCGGAAGCGAGGAGATGCGGGCGGCGATGAGACGGCACGTCAGGACCGCCCGAGAGCACGTCCGGGCGACCGTCGGTCCGCCGTACGAGCGCGCGTCGTGGGAGACGTTCCAGACTGAGGTTGACGCGTTTCTCGACGGCGTGGACAACGGTGTACGGGTCGATCTGCTCTGTAGCGAGGCGGTACTCGACGTGCTTCCCGAGTCGTTCCCCGACCTGCTCGCCGACCGCAACGCGGCGGTCCGGGCGGTGCCGACGGTCGGGGTCTCCTTCGACGTGATCGACGCCGCGGCGGTGACGGTCGACGTTCCGGACCCGCTCTCGCCCGCCGACAGGCTCGGCGTGGTCGGGATCACCGATTCGGAGGTCGCGGCGGCGTTCGAGGCCCGCTTCGAGCGACTGTGGGCCGAGGCGGAGCCGCTGCTGGGGCGGTAATCCGGAACCGACCGGCGGTGCCCGGTCTCAGCGGCCGGGGCTGACTGCGGGCACCTCGACGCGGTCAAGCACGTCCTCGACGACGGTCGCCGGGTCGACCCCGCGAACGCCCGCGTCGGCGGTCAGGACGAGTCGGTGGGCGAACGCCTCCTCGACGACGCTCTTGACGTCGTCGGGGACAGCGTAGTCGCGGCCGTCGAGGACCGCGGCGGCGCGAGTAGCCTCGAACAGCCGCTGGATGCCACGTGGGGAGACGCCGACCTCGACGCGGTCGTCCTCGCGGGTGGCCCGGCCGAGCTCGACGACGTAGTCCCGGAGCGTGCCGTCGACGGTGACCGATTCGACTGTCCGCTGGAGCGCCGGCAGGCGCTCGCCGTCGATGACGCTGGTGACGCTCGGAGCCTGTGCTGTCCGGTCTGCCCGCCGGTCGATGAGTTCGCGTTCGCCGCCGAAGTCGGGGTAGCCCATCGACGTTTTGACGATGAAGCGGTCCCGCTGGGCCTCGGGCAGGCCGAAGGTCCCTTCTTGTTCGACGGGGTTCTGCGTGGCGATGACGAAGAACGGGTCGGGGAGGTCGTGGGTCACGCCGTCGACGGTCACCTGCTTCTCGCCCATCGCTTCGAGCAGCGCGGCCTGCGTCTTGGGCGGCGCGCGGTTGATCTCGTCGGCCAGCACGACGTTGGCGAAGACGGGGCCGGGCTGGAAGTCGAACTCGCCGGTGGCCTCGTTGAACACGTTCGAGCCGGTGATGTCCGACGGCAGCAGGTCCGGCGTGAACTGCACCCGCTTGAAAGAGAGGTCCAGCGCCGTCGCGAACGACTGGGCGGTGAGCGTCTTCCCCGTGCCTGGCACGTCTTCCAGCAGGACGTGCCCCCGAGCGAGAATCCCGGTCATGACGGTTTCGAGGAAGTGGTCGTCGGCGATGACGGCACTGCCGACGGCGTCGAGAATCTGTCGGCTGGTTCGTCCGGCAGTGTCGTGGTCCATACCGGCGTGTAGATAGCCACCGACAAATACCCTCTCCCTCGGTTCCACTGGCCGGCGGGCCGATACCGTGCTATCCTATCACAATAAGAGAGTATTGCCGTAACTATGAGTTATAGATAGCTAGAGATATATGCATACTGCACATGACCGACGACTACGGATTCGGGACGCGCTGTGTCCATGCCGGCCAGGAGGAGCCGGACCCGGCGACGGGGGCACGCGCGCCGCCAATCTATCAGACCTCATCGTACGTCTTCGAGGACGCCGACACCGCGGCCGACCGGTACGCGCTCGATGACGACGGCAACGTCTACTCGCGGTTCGACAACCCCACTGTCAGGATGCTCGAAAGCCGCATCGCTTCCCTCGAAAACGCCGTCGACGCCGTCGCGACGGGATCAGGGATGGCCGCGCTCGACGCCGGGACGTTCGTCCTCGCGGCCAACGGCGACAACATCGTGACGGCCTCCTCCATCTACGGCGGCACGCACTCGTACTTCTCGAAGGCCGCCAGTCGGCGGGGCATCGAGACGCGGTTCGTCGACACGCTCGACCCGGACGCCTACGCCGAGGCCATCGACGAGGACACGGCCTACGTCCACTTCGAGACCATCGGCAATCCCTCGCTCGTGGTCCCGCCGATGGAGGAAATATCCGAGGTGGCGCACGACCGCGGCGTGCCCGTCTTCGTCGACAACACGTTCGGGACGCCAGCGCTCTGTAACCCGCTCGACCACGGCGTCGACCTCCTCTGGGAGTCGACGACGAAGTGGATCCACGGCTCCGGGACGACCGTCGGCGGCGTCCTCGTCGACGGCGGTTCGTTCCCCTGGGACGAGTACTCCGAGAAGTTCCCGGAACTGGGCGGCGAGAACGAGGCCTTCGGCAAGAACTTCTCCGAGGCCTTCGGTGACCGCGCGTTCTCCGTCGCTGCCCGCCAGCGCGCCCTCCGCTCGCTGGGCGACGGCCAGAAGCCCTTCGACGCGTGGGCGACGCTCCAGGGTGCTGAGACGCTCTCCCTGCGGATGGAACGCCACTGCGAGAACGCGATGACCGTCGCACAGCACCTTCAGGACCACCCCGAGGTCGCCTGGGTCACCTATCCCGGGCTGGAGAGCCACGAGACCCACGACCTGGCACAGCAGTACCTCTCCGGCGGGTTCGGCGGCATCGTCACCTTCGGGCTGGAGGACGGCTACGACGCCGGCCGACGGTTCTGCGAGGAGACGGACCTCGCCCAGTTCCTCGCCAACATCGGCGACGCGAAGACGCTGGTCATCCACCCCGCCTCGACCACCCACGCCCAGCTCAGCGAGGCGGAACAGCGCGCCAGCGGCGTCACGCCGGACCTCCTCCGGTTCAGCGTCGGCATCGAGGACTCAGCGGACATCATCGCAGACATCGACGAGGCAATCGAACGAGTCACATGAACGTCGAACACAACACCCTCTCGCTGGGCGAGTTCGAGTTCGACTGCGGGGAAACGATTCCTGATCTGGAAATCACATACGAGGCCTACGGGGAGTTCGACGGCGACAACGCGGTGCTGGTCTGTCACGCCCTGACCGGCAGCGCACACGTCGCCGGCCGCGACCGGGTCGACAGCGCCGACCAGGCCCGCGCCTGGTGGGACGACATCGTCGGGCCGGGCAAGGCCATCGACACCACGGAGTACTACGTCGTCTGTGCGAACGTCCCGGGCTCGTGCTACGGCTCGACGGGCCCGAAAAGCGAGAACCCGGAGACGGGCGAGCCCTACGGCACGGACTTCCCGCCGGTCACTGTCACGGACTGGACCGAGGCCCAGCGCGCCCTGCTCGACGAACTCGGCATTCCGCACCTCCACGCCGTCGTCGGCGGTAGCGTCGGCGGCATGAACGTCATCGAGTGGGCCAAACGCCACCCGGACCACGTCGACCGCATCGTTCCCATCGCCGCGGCCGCGCGACTGGACACGCAGTGCCTCTCGCTCGACGCCATCGCCCGCCGGGCCATCACGACCGACCCGAACTGGAACCAGGGCCACTACTACGGCGAGGACGACGAGCCACCAAGCGACGGGCTGGCGTTAGCCCGCCAACTGGGCCATGTGATGTACCTCTCGAAGGCGTCGATGGAGCGCCGCTTCGGCCGCCGCGCCGCCGGCCGGGACGCCGTCCGCACGTTCCCCACCGACGCTGCGGGCGCGTTCTTCCCGTACCGTGACGTGGAGTCGTACCTCGATTACAACGCCGAGAAGTTCACCGAGCGCTTCGACGCCAACAGCTACCTCTACCTGACGCGGGCGATGGACAACTACGACCTCGCCGCCGGATTCGAGTCCGACGCGGACGCGCTGGCGGCCTTCGACGGCGACGCGCTGGTGATGTCTTTCACCGCCGACTGGCACTTCACCACTCAGCAGGCCGAGGCGCTGGCTGATTCGCTCCGGGAAGCCGGCGCGAACGTCGCCCACCATGTCATCGACTCCGACCACGGCCACGACGCCTTCCTCGTCGAACCGGACAACGTCGGGCCGCCGCTCGCGGACTTCCTCGCTGCTGGTGTCGACGGCAACGCCGTCACCGACTCGGTGGTCGAGGACAGTCAGGAGAGCGATTTCGCACCCGTCCACAACAGCCTGTTCTCGCGGTAGCGACGCTGGCGTGCCGTCTGTCAGCCCGCGGGCTTGCTGACCCCACGATTCGGCTCGTCGATCATGCAATTCCTGATTCGCGGTAGCATTTAACACATCTCGGACCGACTAGCTCTATGTATGGCTGACATGACCACGAACATCGAAAGCGAGGAGTATTCGTTCGGACAGACGGTGTACGACGGGGACGGTAACGAACTCGGGACTATCCGCGGATTCGACGAACACGGGTTCTACGTCACAGTCGAAGACGGCATCGAGGCGATGTCGAGCGAGCACTTGCGCGCCGGGGCCGCGGGCGAGGCCGAACTGATGTGGCGCTGCTGGGAGTGTGGCGAAATGGGCCAGATAGCGGACATCCCCGACGAATGCCCGTCCTGCAACGCGCCAAAAGAGGACATCTACTACTGGCAGGAGGATTGACGGACCGGTGGCTGTCTGGACCCACCGACCACAAATGTGGGCCTACGCCTGCTCGAATCGCTCGGCGACGGCCGGTCCGACTGTCTCTTGCACTGTCTCGGCGGCCGACGGCGGGAGCGAGAACCGGAGCGTCGTCCAGTCGAGTTCGAGGATCGCCTGCCCGTCTTCGTCACCGATGACCACGTACACCAGCGTGCCGCCGTAGACCCGCGCCAGCGCGTCGAACGTTTCTGGCGTCATCGGCACCGTTCCGGTCGTGTGCGTATCGGTAGCCGAAACGTCGGTGTGGCCCGCGAGCGTCTCGACAGCGAACCGCTCGTGCTGTGGGGTGTCTCGCCGCCCGACACCGAGGTGGACGAACGCTTTTTCAGGAGACCGCGGTGACGCGTCCAACACCGCTGCGAGCACGTCTAGCCCGACCGCTTCGTCCGGTTCGGACAGTTCGAACCGCTGTGTGGTCTCCTCCTGTGGCCAGGTCGGCCCCGGTTCGGCGCCGCCACCGATCCCCTCCCACGCCGTGACAATCGTCTCGGTCAGTTGGTCGATACCAATCTCGTCGATGGCCCGGACTACCGCCTCGGCGTCGTCGGAGTCGCCCATGCCCACTCGTTCGTCACTCGCGGCCAAGTGCGTGCTGATTTCGCCTGCCGGTGATGGGTTTTTGTCCCGGCCGTCCCTGTGAGATGGTATGGATATCGTCGTCGTCGGGGCAGGGAGCCTCGGCAGCCTCGTCGGTGGCCTGCTCGCCCGCGAACACGACGTGACGCTGGTGGGCCGTGAGCCACACGTGGGCACCATCTCCGAGGACGGACTCTCGGTCGTCGGAGCCGAAGAGTTTCGGGTCCACCCGAACGCACAGACGACAGTCCCACAGGGTGCCGACCTCGCGCTGGTGACGGTCAAGGCCCACGACACCGCCGCCGTTGCAGCGGACCTCGCGGACTGCACCCTTGACGCTTGCCTCTCGCTGCAAAACGGGATGGGCAACGAAGCGGAGTTAGCTGCCGAGGTTGACTGCCCGGTGCTGGCAGGGACGTGTTCCTACGGGGCACGACTTCGAGAGCCGGGCACCGTCGCGTTCACCGGCCGCGGCGAGGTTGTGCTGGGGGACCGCGACGGCGGCCGGTCCACAGTCGCTGACGAGGTCGGGTCAGCGGTCGGTGCGGCCGGCATCGAGACGACCGTCGCGGCGGATATGCCGGCCCGCCTCTGGGAGAAACTCGCGGTCAACGCCGGCATCAACGCGGTGACGGCCCTCGCCCGCGTGGAGAACGGCGCACTGGCCGATTCGCCGGCCGACGCCATCGCCGCAGACGCCGCCCGTGAGACGGCCGCCGTCGCCCGCGAACAGGACATCGACCTCTCCGACGAGCGTGCAGTATCGCTCGTCGAACGTGTCGTCGACGACACCGCCGCCAACCACTCGTCGATGTACCAGGACATCTCGGACGGCCGCCAAACGGAAATCGACGCCATCAACGGCTACGTCGCGGCGACTGCGACGGCACCAGTCCCGGTCAACGAGACGCTTGCCGGGCTCGTCCGTACGTGGGAGCGACACCGCGAGCGGTAGGTTCTGGAATCACACAACGACTATATACACGTCTCCTATGTGTGTCTCACATGACTCCACAGACCGACAGAGCGCGGCTCGACGCGCCGCGTAGTGCTCCCAGCGGGACTGCTACTACAGCGAGGAGACCACTGGTATGACAGCGGACGACGCGGGTGGGAACCGAATTGTCGACTACGAACTGTTCGAGGTCCCGCCCCGCTGGCTGTTCCTGCGGCTGGAGACGGCCGACGGAACCGTCGGCTGGGGTGAACCAGTCGTCGAGGGCCGGGCACATACGGTACGCGCCGCCGTCGAGGAACTCCTCGACAGCTATCTCGTCGGCGAAAATCCCGAGACAATTCAGGACCACTGGCAGGCGATGTACCGCGGCGGCTTCTACCGCGGCGGCCCGGTCCTGATGTCCGCTATTGCCGGCATCGACCAGGCGCTGTGGGACATCAAGGGCAAGCAACTCGACACACCGGTCCACCAGCTGCTTGGCGGGCAGGCCCGCGACCGGATTCGGGTGTACCAGTGGATCGGCGGCGACGAGCCCTCGGACGTGGCCGACGCCGCCCGCGAGCAGGTCGAGGCAGGGTTCACGGCGCTGAAAATGAACGCCACGCCCGAAATCGAACGGGTCGACACTCCGGCGACGGTCGAGGCCGCCGCGACCCGGCTCCGGGAGGTCCGCGAGGCCGTCGGCCCCGAGGTCGACATCGGCGTCGACTTCCACGGCCGCGTGACGAAGCCGATGGTCAAGCGGTTGGCCTCGGCGATGGAACCGTACGACCCGATGTTCATCGAGGAACCGGTCCTGCCAGAGCACAACGACGCGCTGCCGGCGCTTGCCGCCCACACTGACATCCCCATCGCCACGGGCGAGCGGATGTACTCGCGGTGGGACTACAAGGAGGTGTTCGAGGACGGTGCCGTCGACGTGATTCAGCCCGACCTCTCACACGCCGGCGGCATCACCGAGGTGTACAAGATAGCCGCGATGGCCGAGGCCTACGACGTGGCGATGGCTCCACACTGCCCGCTCGGTCCGGTCGCGCTGGCGTCCTGTGTGCAGGTCGACGCCTGCTCGCCCAACGCGCTCATTCAGGAACAGAGCATCGACATCCACTACAACGAGGCCGCCGACGTGCTGGACTACCTCGCAGACCCGTCGGTGTTCGACTACGAGGACGGCTTCGTCACTGTGCCCACTGACCCCGGCTTGGGCATCGAAATCGACGAGGCGTTCCTCCGGGAACAGTCCCAGCAGGAGGTCGACTGGCACAACCCCGTCTGGCGACACGACGACGGCAGCGTCGCCGAGTGGTAGGCCGGCGGCGATTCCACCGCCATGCTCCCTCGCCAGTGACTGCGTGGGACACAGCACGGAACGCACTAAAGGAAAGGGCTCATATCCCGTGCCCGACACGTATCTGTATGGCCTCCTCAACGTCGTGGAAGCGCGATTTCGCGAGCGGCCTTATTATCCTGTTACCGCTGCTGGTGACGGTGTACGTTATCATCTATCTCTACTCTATCCTCGCGTCCGCGGCGGTTATCCCGGCGATTGACGCCGAACTGCTAGCGGCGCTCGGGCTCCCCTCGGGAACGTCGTCTGTCGAACTCGCTCGGGTGTTTACGACGCTGATTATCTTCATCCTCATCGTGTTCTCCATCGGGTACCTGATGCGGACGGCCTTCGGCGACATCGTCGAACGGGCCATCGACGACGCAATGAATCACGTCCCCGGACTCCGGGTGGTGTACAACGCTTCGAAGATGGCGGTCGAGACGGCTGTCGGGGGAACCGAAGACCTTCAGGCGCCGGTGAAACTCGAAGTGTGGGACGGGATGCGGATGACGGCGTTCAAAACGGGACAGACCACCGATGACGGCCGCGAGGTGCTTTTCCTGCCGACCGCACCGAACATCACGACCGGCTACGTCGTCGAGGTCGAACCACACCGCTACGAAGAAATCGACGAGCGCGTCGAGGAAGCGCTGACGCGCATTCTCAGCGCCGGCTTCGGCGACACGGACCGCAGCAACGCCACGCCGATTCCGGTCGCCGACGAGGACGACCTCGCGGACGACTGACCGCGCCGCTCACCCCGCTCTCAGACGTAGTGGAACCATTCTTCGCGGTTGCCGCTCTCGATGACGTCGAAGAAGGCCGACTGGATGTCGTCGGTGACCGGCCCTTTCGTCCCCTCGCCGATCTCGTTGTCGTCGACGCTCCGGATCGGCGTGACCTCCGCCGCCGTCCCAGTGAAGAACAGTTCGTCGGCGGTGTACAGTTCGCCACGGGAGATGGTCGCTTCCTCGTGGACGGTGTAGCCCATTTCTTCGGCGAGCGTGATGGCGGTGTTGCGGGTGATGCCTTCGAGGATGCTCTCGGCCAGACCGGGCGTGTATATCTCGTCGTCCCGGACCATGAAGATGTTCTCGCCCGGCCCCTCGGCGACGTTCCCCTCCTTGTTCAGGACGATGGCCTCAGTGTAGCCGTTGCGGCGGGCCTCCTCGCCGGCGAGCATACTGTTGACGTACAGGCCGGTCGTCTTGATGTTGGTCGGGATCTGGCTGGAGGCGTGCTTGCGCCAGGACGACACCATCACGTCGACGCCCTCCTCCAGCGCTTCCTCGCCGAGATACGCGCCCCACGGCCACGCTGCAATAGTTGTCTTCGTCGGGCAGTCTTTCGGGCTCACGCCGAGCGAGTCGAAGCCGTAGTAGACGATGGGGCGGATGTAACACGACTCGAACCCTTCCGTCTCGATGAGTTCGGTCGTCGCCTCGGTGAGTTCCGCCTTGCTGAACTCGATATCGAGGTCGTAGGGCTTGGCTGATTTGTACAGGCGGTCGAGGTGCTCCTCCCAGCGGAAGATGGCCGGTCCCTGCTCGGTGTCGTAACAGCGCACGCCCTCGAAGACGCCGGTGCCGTAGTGCAGCGCGTGCGTGAGGACGTGGGTCTGTGCGTCCTCGAAGTCGACGAACTCGCCGTCCATCCAGATACGGTCGGTCCCCTCGAACATCTCCGGACGGTCGCTCATCGCACGATCCCTCCGCTGAGTCGACAGTCGCGATGCCCGCGGGTGGTGCCTCCTGCAGTCTCGTCGTGTGTCATATCTACCCCATTGATTCCCGTGGTTAAGAGTGTTGACGGTCCACGAGAGAGCGCCCTGCTCCGATCAGGGTCGCGCTCATTCAGCCGGGAACGCCAGTCCGCGTCTCACCGCATGCTCCCGGTCTCGCCGGCGCGGACGACGACCGTATCCGCGACGATGTCTCCGAGCCGTTGCTTGCGGTCTGTGACGAGCACGGCGACGATGCCGATAAGGTAAAACGCCGGCAGCGCGTCGACGATGCGAAGCACAGTCCGTATCGCTGCCGGCCCGTACTCGATTGGGTCGCCGTCCTCCGTCACGACGACGATGTCGAGGGCCATCTTTCCGACCGTCTGACCGTACGTTCCTTCGAGGTAGATGTAGTAGCCAAAGCCGATGACGAGTCCGAACAGGCTTCCAAGGAATGCGAGCCGAACCTGCGCTAAGATGCCGCTGATGACTGACGAGACGATGGCGATAAGCACGATGTCGATTATTATTGCGCCAATCCGCTGCCCGATCACGTCGCCTTCCGTGCCCATCTCGGGTGCTGGGCGTTCAAACCAAGCCATACGCACAGAATGACATGCCACTGATATAAATCTGGGTCAGACATCGCGTATCTCTACAACAGAGGCCAGTACACGCCTTTTCGGTCAATTACTGCCGAGACAGATCTCCGTTGCCGTCAGTCGAACCGCTCTAGCAGGCTCGCACCCTCGACGTAGACCAGCCCCTCCCGGTCGGCGTAAGCCCGCGCCGCTGCCGGGGGCAACGCTGCACCCGTCTCGTCGTCCAGCATCTCACAGACGACGGCGGCCTCCGGCAGGTCGGCCGCGTCGGCGAGTTCGAGCGCGAGTTCGGTGTGGCCCTCGCGGTCAGAGAGGCCATTGGGGGCCGCCCGGAGAAGGTGAACGTGGCCCGGTGACCGGAAGGCATCGCTGAAGGCCTCGGGGTCGGGGTCCGTCGCGGCGGCGGCCAGTTCCTGAATCGTCAGCGAGCGGTCCTCGTCCGTGATGCCGGTGAAGGTGTCGCGGTGGTTCACCGTCAGCGAAAACGAGGAGCGCTCGTCGTAAGCGAGGTCGTGGTCGGCCGCTGTCGGGTGGTCGAGCACCTCCTGCATGAACGGCAGTTCGAGCGCGTCGGCGACGCGGTCGGAGAGGGCAACACAGACGAGGCCGCCGGCGTCGTTGCGCATCCGGGCGACGGCCTTGGGGCTGACGGCCCCGGCCGGGTAGACGAGGTCGGTCTCGCCTTCGCGGTCGGCGGCGTCGTGGATCAGCACTGGCTCGCCGCGGGCGAAGGCAGCGACGGCGTCAGCCACGCTGTCGGCGTCGACGGCGGCGTCCTCACTCCGAGACATGGACTATCACCTCGTCACCGTCGGCCAGTTCCAGCACCTCGCGGAGCTTCTCGGGCGCGATGACTTCGAGTTGCTCCTCGCCGTGGTGGGTCCGCTCGGGCGCGATGACGTGGGCCGGCTCGTACTCGCCGTCGCTGCCCTCTATCGAGGCGGGGTAGCAGTACGCGGGGCCGTACGTCCGCTCGTCGTCCTCCCAGCCCTCGATGGTGACCGGCTCGATGGCGCTCATCCGCGCCCGCTTGCGGACGCTCTCGGCCGTGAGTTCGAGGTTGAGCGTGCCCGCGAACGGCTCGTACCCCAGCCGCTCGATGAACTGCTCCATGTAGCCCGGCAGCGTGATGTAGTGTCGTCCCTCCCCCATCCCCGAGGTGACGACCCCAGTCAGGTCGACGCTGGCGTCGGCCTCGAAGATGCGCCGGTAGTCGGCGTACTCCGACTGGAGGCGGCGCTCGCCGTCGCCGGTCAGCTCCACCTCCTGTCCGTCGCTGACCATGTCCCGAGAGAGAAAGCCGGCGTCTTCGAGTCGCTGGAGCCGCCGCGAGGCGGTCTGGTTCGACGCGTCCAGCCGGTCCCCGAGGTCGGCACAGGACACTTTCGTCGGCTCGTCGAGCGCGCCGTCGAGGGCGAGCAGTTTCAGCGTCGCCAGCTCGTCCCGACCGACGCCCTGTCCCGTTGATTCAGCCATACGCCGACGTAGGGAGTCGTGCCGGATAAGCATACCGAAGGTGGAATGCATCCCACTTTTGGAACGGCTAGAAACTATTTCGGCGTTGGTAACGGGAGCGTACCACTGTTTGGGCCGGACACAACTTAAACTGCCGTCTAACACGTTCAAATCTATCACACTGTTGTGATGACGCTGTCTCGTTTGCGATACAGTCAGTACTCCACGAGTGCGTCCCGCTCCCAGAACTCGCTCGACTTCTCCAGTTTCGGGACCCACGTGTTCTCGTCCTCGGCGAGCATCGCCACGCGGGAGTCTTCGACCTCTTTCAGTACGTCGTGGTCGGGGAGGTACTCACTCATCTCTCGCGTGAACTCGCGGACCTCGCTGTGGTCGGGCATCGAGTCCCGGTCGAGGCGGCCCCGCGAGTGGCCGACGTGCATGTACGCCTTCATCTCGACGAAGTCCGCGTCGGCCCGGTCGCACATCGCCGCGTACCACTCGGGGTGGTGCATGTTGTGGCCCTTGACAAGCGTCGTCCGGATGACGGTGCGGGTGTCGCCTTTCTCGGCCAGCACGTCCAGCGTGTCGATGAGCGAATCCCAGGCGTCGTCCTCCATGGCTTGCACCGTCGAATCGAACGTCCGGCGGTCGGCGGCGTCGACAGAGACGTACAGCTGGGTCGGGTCACACCGCTCCAGCATCTCCGTGTTGGTCCCGTTCGAGACGAGGAACGTGGTGATGTCGCGGTCGTGGAACTCCTCGATGAGTTCCGGCAGGTGCGGGTAGAGAGTCGGTTCGCCGTCCAAGGAAATAGCGACGTGGCGCGGCTCCATTGCCTGTTCGAACACCTCGCGCGGGACTTCGTCGTTGCCGCCAAAGCCCGACAGCAGTTTCCGCTGGAGTTCCACGGAGGCGTCGGCGACCGCCGCGGGGTCGTCCCATTCCACGTCGCCGAGTTCGTAGGCGTGGCCGGCGTGGTCGCGCCAGCAGAACACGCACCGCTCGTTGCATTTCACCACCGGCGTCATCTGAATGCAGCGGTGGGACTCGATGCCGTAGAAGATGTACTTGTAACACTTCCCCTCCCCACGCAGGGCGTTTTTGGTCCAGCCGCAGGTCTGGGCGGCCGTGTGGTTCTCGCTGTGGTAGGCCGGGTCCGAGACCTGCTTGGGACCGCCGTCGGCGTCACTCATTGGACACTGATTCAACAGCCAGCGGCAAAAACTCCCGGATGTTGCGCGTCAGCAGCGATGCTTCGGGACCGCGGTGCGCTTATGTCAGTTTGACGATGGGGTTGCTCATGTGGTGGCCGACGACGTTGCCATTTTCGATGATCCGGTCGTAGCCATCGTCGTCAACTTCGATTCGCGTTTCGCTGTCTTTCTGCATCAGATAGAGTGTTTCGCTCATACATCTGTGGATGCCCCTGATACGCAAGACAAGAACTACTAGGTGTATAGATACGCGCTGCGATGGATGCTATATGTATCAAACTGCACCGGAAATGTACTTCAGCCGGAAGATTTTGGGGGTTCGATGTTGAGTGTACTAGTATGGGTGTAATTGACACGGTCTCCGAGCTGTTTGGCTCCGGAGGTCGACACTACAGGTTCCGCTGTGATGACTGCGGGACCGAGTTCGCACAGCGTGCGGCGACGGTCGAGGACCTGACCTGTCCGGAGTGCGGCGCTGGGTCGGTACAGCCCGCGGAAGCGGCGTGAGGCCGGGTGTCAAACGGACCGGCCGCGTCAGCGGCCCAGGTCGTAGAAGTCGTCGTTCGGGCGGATGTCGGCGAGCTGTGCCAGCCGGTTTGAGAGGTTGAAAAAGGCGGCGACGCTGCCGATGTCCCAGATGGCGCGGCGGCTGTAGCCGTGTTCCGCCAGCCGTTCGAGGTCCGCGTCCTCGATGCGGGCGGGCGACTCAGTCAGTTTCACTGCGAAGTCGAGCATCGCCCTGTGGGTCTCGTTGATATCGGCTGTCCGGTGGTTTGCGGCAACCTGTTCGGCGAGCTTGGGCGCGTCGGCGTAAATCCGCAGGAGCGCACCGTGGGCGACGATACAGTAGAGGCAGTCGTTGACGCCGCTGACGGCGACGATTATCATCTCGACTTCCTCGCGTTCCAGCTCAGTCTCCTCGACCAGTGCGTCGTGGTACGCAAAAAAGGCCCGGAAATGCGAGGGACGGTACGCCATCGCTGGGAAGATGTTCGGTGTGAAGCCGGCGCGGTCGGTCTCCTCCTTGATGCGGTCCTGCAGGTCTTCGGGGAGGTCGTCGATGTCCGGGGTATCGAACCGTCTCATCACTGTATCGGAGTCTGCCATACCACCTGTCCGTCCGGCCTCGGCTTGAAAGTTAGTTGCCTGTCAGGCCATGGCCGGTGAGAGCTGGTGTATAGCTCTTGCGGGGCCGTGGCACAAGGTCGAACAGCCACGCTGGCTCTTTTGTCAGACGACACGACGAGTCAGATGCATGTCAACGACTACGGAAACGACGCGAACGTACGATTTCGGGACCGGCAACTGGAAAGCGGGCGTGCTCGGCGGCGTCGCCGGGAGCGCAGTCATGGGGGCGCTGATACTGGTGATGAATCCGCCGACGCTCGCCGTCGCAATCCCGTCCCTGTACGGGCTCGCGCCGCCGCCGAGCCCGGGGGCCGGGCTCGTCGTCCACCTCTCCCACGGGGCCGTACTGGGCGTGGCCTTCGCGGGGCTTGCGAGTGCCCTTGACCTGGATACGTCCGGGCAACTGTTCGGACTCGGCGTCGGCTGGGGCGTCGTCACGTGGGCGGCCTTCGCCGCGCTCGTGATGCCGGTCTGGCTCAGTGTGGTCGGCTCGCCGGCATCGCCGCCGTTCCCGAACTTCGCCCCGCCGTCGCTGCTGTGGCACGTCGTCTACGGGGCCGTCCTCGCCGTCGTCTACGCCGCGACCGCCGACCGGCTCTGACCGGCCCTACTCCTCCTGGAACACGGTCCACTGGCGCTCGTCGGTCCCGGCGTCGGCTATCGCCTCGACCTTCTCGCGTTGCAGGTCGCTCAACTCCGCGGTGGCCAGCCGAACCCACGCCAGAAATTCCCCGCGGAGCCGCTCCCGTACGACTTCGGGCGGTTGTGGCGTGTAGACGTACACGTGCCCGCCCGAGGGCCTGATTCGGCGGCGCTTCTCGACGACGCCGAACTCGGCGAGGTGGTTGAGGTGGCGCGCGACGACGCTGCGGTCGTAGCCTATCTGCTCGGCCAACTCCGCCACGGTCAGTTCCCCGCCTTCCATCACGCAGAGGCAGACGTCCAGTTCGGTGCCGGACATGTCGAAGACCGTCCGCAGCAGGGTCTCAAGCGACGGCTCGGCTACCGCCGCCTCCGCCGTCTCGACCGTCTCCATCGGCCCGTCACAGCACTCCGGGCGGTTGTCGCCGATGCCGACGCCGCCGCAGGTCTCACATTCGAACAGCCGCGGTCCGTCGGCGGGTGGTGTCATACGACGGGGTACTCGCCCCGCCGATAGAAAGTTCAGGTATGGTCGGGGTAACTGCGGGCCGTGAGTTCGCCCCCGTGAGAGAGATGTTAGTCCAAAGGTCTAAGCCCTCCCGGGACCGAATACGAGTCACTATGAGCACTGACACAGAGGACGCCAACGACCTGCGCGAGCGAATCACGAACTTCCTGCGCCGCAACTTCCCCCAGATCCAGATGCACGGCGGGAGCGCGGCCATCGAGGAAATCGACCGCGAGGAAGGCAGCGTCACCATCCGCCTCGGCGGCGCCTGTTCCGGCTGTGGCATCTCGCCGATGACCATCCAGGCCATCAAGACGCGCATGACCAAGGAAATCCCGGAGATAAACGAGGTCACCGCCCGGACCGGAATGGAACAGCAGGAAGGGATGTCCGGCGGCAGCGGCGGCATGAGCCCCTCCTTCCCCGGCGAGTCCCGCGGCGGCGACGTCGGCGGCGACGACGACGAAGGCCCCGAAGCGCCGTTCTGAGGCCAGTTCTCGATCTTTTTTAGATTCGTGGCTAGCAACGGGTGTAGGCACGCCCGTGTCTACACCGGGTCTGTGTCTACTGTCACCACCCGCACAGCAGCGAGTCACACAGATTAAGACGACGGGGGCAGACGGCGGGGATATGGAGACGGTCGACACAGTCGTCTGGGCGCTGTGGGCGATGTTGCCGGCGTACATCCCGAACAACGCCGCGGTGCTCGCCGGCGGCGGCAGACCGATAGACGGTGGCCGAACGTGGAGCGGGCGGCGAGTGCTGGGCGACGGCAAGACTTGGCGCGGGACGCTCGTCGGCACCGCCGCGGGAACGGCCCTCGCGCTCGGCCTCACTCAGGTCGGGCCCGCCGTGAGCGCCGCGCTGGGAACGGACCTGCCGGCGTTTCCGTTCCGCGCGGGACTGGGCCTCGCCTTCGGCGCGATGCTCGGGGACATCGGCGCGTCCTTCCTCAAGCGCCGCACGGGCCGGGAACGCGGGGCCGCGTTCCCCGGCTTAGACCAGCTGGATTTCGTCGTCGGGGCGTTGCTCTGTGCCTTCGTGGTCGCCCCGTCGTGGTTCACCGAGACGTTTCCCCTCCCGGTGCTCGTCGTCGTCGTCGTCGCGACGCCGGTGTTACACGTCGTCACCAACGGCATCGCCTACCTGCTCGGGCTGAAAAACGAGCCGTGGTAGGCGACCCGTAGACCTACGTGCCAGCGCACGACGTCACTCGTGATGGCCCTGACCAATTCCCTCCCAGTCGTCAGCCGCGCCCCGCCGACCGTCCGACGCGCGACGGCCGCCGGTCTGCTCTGTACCGCGATTTTCCTGCCGGTCATGTACGTCCTTCTGCACGCGTACGTCGCCCTCACAGTAAGCGTCGGCCCCGTTCACACGCTCAACAGACTGATTGACTTCGCCCTCGTCGCCGGCGGCCTGACGACGTTCCTCGCGGGATTCGTCTCGCAGTTCCTCACTGAGACGGTCCTCACCGAGCGGACTGCCTAACCCCACCGAACTGACGAAGAAGTGCGTTTTTACGCGCAGACCGTGGAGTGTCGGGTATGACAACACGCGGGGAGACACTGCAACTGGCGACGCGGGGCTCGGACCTCGCGTTGCGGCAGGCGGCGACGGTTCGGGATTCGCTGAGCAGTCGCCGGCTGTCGGTCGAACTCGTCGAGGTGGAGACGACGGGCGACCAGATACGGGACGAACTCATCCACCGGCTCGGCAAGACCGGCGCGTTCGTCCGCAGCCTCGACGAGAAGGTACTGGAGGGCGAACTCGACGCGGCGGTCCACTCGATGAAGGACATGCCCACCGAACGCCCCGACCGCCTCGTCGTCGCGGCGGTCCCCGAGCGGGCCGCTGCCGAAGACGTACTGGTGACGCCCGACGGCCGCTCGCTCGATGACCTGCCGGAGGGTGCGACCGTCGGCACGTCGAGCCTGCGACGCAAGGCGCAGTTGCTCGCCGAGCGCGAGGACCTCACCGTCGAGCCGCTCCGGGGCAACGTCGACACGCGCATCGCCAAACTGCTGGCCCCGTCGCTCCAGCAGGAACATCAGGAGCGCCACGAGGCCGAACAGGAGCGGAAGGGCAACGCCGGCGATCCCGACACCGACGAGGAAGAAGAACACCCCTACGACCGCACGGTCGAGGAGTGGTTCGACGACCTCACTGAATTCGAACGGCGGGCGATGGAGCGGGACCCGGACACCGAATACGACGCCATCGTGCTGGCGAAGGCGGGGCTCCACCGGGCCGGCCTCACGCGCTACGTCGGGATGTCAGACCTCGACCCCGACCGGTTCGTGCCGGCTCCGGGCCAGGGCGCGCTGGCGGTAACCGCCGTCGACGGCGACCTCGCGCTGGACATCAAGGACCGACTGGACGACCCCCAGACGCGCGTCGAGACGACCGTCGAGCGGACGATTCTCGAAGAACTCGGCGGTGGCTGTGTCGCGCCAATCGGTATCCACGCCCACCTGGAGGGCGGAGTCATCCACACACGAGTTCGCGTCCTCTCACAGGACGGCACAGAGGAGGTGTCGGTCGGCCGTGACATCCCGGCTGAGTACCACATCGACGCGGCACAGGACCTCGCAGCGGAACTCGCCGAACAGGGCGCTGACGACCTCATCGCCGAGGCCAAGCGGGACTCGACGGGCGCGGACGATGACGCTTCAACGGCGCGGGAGGACGACGAGGAATGACGGACGCTGCACCCGGCAAAGTGTACCTCGTTGGCTCCGGTCCCGGCGACCCGGACCTGCTGACGGTCAAGGCAAAACGCCTGCTGGAGGAAGCCGACGTGGTGTTGCACGACAAGCTCCCCGGCCCCGAAATCATCGGGATGATTCCCGAGGAGAAGCGCGAAGACGTGGGCAAACGCGCCGGCGGCGAGTGGACACCGCAGGAGTACACCAACGCCCGACTGGTCGAACTTGCAGAGGAGGGAAACACCGTTGTCCGACTGAAGGGCGGCGACCCGACGGTCTTTGGCCGCGGCGGCGAGGAACTGGCCCACCTCGTGGAGAACGACATCCCGGTCGAGGTCGTCCCCGGCATCACGAGCGCCATCGCCGGCCCCGAGGCCGCCGGCATCCCGGTCACGCACCGGGACTACACCTCCTCAGTCTCCTTCGTCACCGGCCACGAGGACCCCACGAAGGACGAATCCGCTGTCAACTGGGATGCGCTGGCCGCGACCGGCGGCACGCTGGTCGTCCTGATGGGCGTCGGCAAACTGCCCCAGTACACCGAGGCCCTGCGCGAGGCTGGCATGGACCCCGACACGCCCGTCGCGCTGGTCGAACGCGCGACCTGGCCCGACCAGCAGGTCGCCACCGGGACGCTCGACAGTATCGTCTCGGTCCGTGACGAGGCCGGCATCGAACCGCCCGCCATCACCGTCATCGGCGAGGTGGCCGGCGAGCGCGAGCGGGTGGTGGAGTTCCTGGAGGGGTACTGATGCGCGAGGAACCGCGCCTCCGCGTGGCCGCGTTTCGCCCGGCCGATGACCGCCTCGACGACGCGGTCGAACTCATCGAATCGCTCGGTGCTGACCCGGTTCCGGACCCGATGCTGGCGGTCGAACCAGCGGCGGCCGGCGACATCGACGGTGACGGCGACGACGGCCCGGTCACGCCGCGCACCGACGCCGACTACGTCGTCCTGACCAGCAAGACCGGCGTCGAACTCGCCGCCGAAGCCGGCTGGGACTCCGGCGAAGCGACGGTGTGTGCCATCGGCGAGTCGACCGCCGCGGCGCTCCACGAGGCTGGCTATGGCGTCGACATCATCCCCGTCGAGTACTCCTCGACGGGGCTGGTCGAGACGCTGGCCGGAGCGGTGGACGGCGCGCGGGTCGAAGTCGCCCGGTCGGACCACGGCTCGGCGGTGTTGACCGACGGGCTGGAGGCGGCCGGCGCGTACGTCCACGAGACCGTCCTCTACCGGCTTGTCCGGCCGCCCGAATCGGGCGAGTCCACGGAGCTGGCAGCAAGCGGTGACCTCGACGCGGCGCTGTTTACCTCCTCGCTCACCGTCGAACACTTCCTCGATGCGGCCGCCGAGCGCGGGGTCCGCGAGGCCGCCGTCGACGGACTGAACGAGGCGACCGTCGGCGCAATCGGTGAGCCGACGCGGGAGACGGCCGAGGCCGCCGGCATCGCCGTCGACGTCGTCCCCGAGCAGGCCGATTTCGAGGCGCTGACCTGCGAGACCGTCGAGGCGGCCGCTCCGACACACCACGAGTAACGTGACCGCGTGCGGCTCACTCCGCCGCTTCTCTGGTGGCCTCTCGGCTCTCAACCTCGGTCCGGAGCGTCGCCAGTTCGTTCTCGACGGCCCGCTCGCTGGAGAGTCGGTCGAGTTCCTGGTCGATGGAGTCGCCCTCGTCGAGGACGGATTCGAGGTCGCCGCTCGCTTCGAGTTCCTCCAGCGCGGCCGCGCGGGCCTCCATCTGCTCGGTGCGCTCCGTCGCGCGCTCTATGGAGCGGTGGACGTCGGCCATCGTATCGCCAGCGCCGGTAAAGGCCTCCGAGACCCGCGCCGACGCCTCGGCGGCCTGATAGCGGGCCTTCATGGTCTCTTTCTTCGTGCGGAACTGCTCTATCTGGCTACTGAGCTCGGCCCGCTTGCCGACTAGCCGGTCCTGTGTTTCCTGCAGGTCGTCTATCTGTCCCGACAGCTCCGAAATCTGGCTGACGTTGACCTGCTTTTTTTCCAGTGCCCGGCGTGCGAGGTCCTCACGGCTCTCCTGCAGGGCGGCCCGGGCCTGCGTGTCGTGTTTCTCGACGTTGGACCGCAGCCGCTGGCGGTGTATCTCCAGGCGTTTCTTCTGGGTCGTCACGTCAGCGATGCCGCGGGTCACGTCCTGTAGTTCGTCCCGCATCTGTTCGTAGGAGTAGTCCAGTTCCGCCGCCGGGTCCGACGTGCGGTTGAGCAGGGCGTTGAGCTTGGCCCGGACCGCGAACGCGAACCGCCGGAGCAGGCTCATCGCGCCCGCTCCCGACCGCCTGCGGCTCGAATCGGTCCCGACCGTGGCTCGGCTGTGACAGCGTGCATGTCCTCTCGTATGATTGACACCGTTATAATAACAGGGTGCCACCCGGTGCGATACGCGACTGCGCGGCGAAATCGGGAGACAGTCGCGGCGATTCGACCGTCGCGCCGGCCCCCACCGAGCGACCGCACGTCTGAACGTTTTTATCCCGGAGCGCACCAATCTCCGGTACGATGACTACGACCGGCCCCGTTCCGGCGCTCGCTGATCGCGCGGCCGCCTGTGCCGACCGACTCCGGGCGGCCGAGCGCGTCCTGCTCGCGTCCCACATCGACGCCGACGGGCTGACCAGCGCCGCCATCGCCACCGCGGCGCTATCGCGGGCCGGTATCTCCGTCGAGACCGTGTTCAAGAAGCAACTCGACGCGGCCGAAATCGAGAGCATCGCGGTCCGCGAGTACGACACTGTCCTGTTCACCGACTTCGGCTCGGGCCAGCTCGACGTCATCTCCGAGCACGTCGCCGCGGGCGACTTCGAGGCGGTCGTCGCCGACCACCACCAGCCGTCGGACCCGGCGGACTGCCACCCCGACGCCGTGGTCGACACCGACGGCTACGCCGACTTCGAGACCCACCTCAATCCGCTGCTGGAAGGCATCGACGGCGCGTCGGAGCTTTCCGGTGCTGGCGCGACGTACGTCCTCGCCCGCGCGCTCGCGGCCGACGACACCGACAACCGCGACCTCGCCGCGCTCGCGGTCGTCGGCGCGGTCGGGGACATGCAGGCCGTCGGCGGCGAACTCGTCGGAGCCAACGCCGGCCTCGTCGAGGAGGGGGTCGACGCCGGCGTCCTCGAAGAGGGAACCGACCTCTCGCTGTACGGCAAACAGACCCGTCCGCTGCCGAAACTGCTCGAATACGCCACCGAAGTGCCGATACCGGGCATCTCGAACGACCAGGCCGGCGCGACCCGGTTCCTGGAGGGGCTCGGGGTTGACCTGAAGACCGACGGTGACTGGCGGACGTGGGCAGACCTTTCTGACGACGAACGCCAGACTGTCGCCAGTGGGCTGGTCCAGCGTGCCGTCGAGCGCGGCGTCCCGGCAGACAAGATCGAGACGCTCATCGGCACGACCTACACGCTGACCACGGAGCCGCGCGGGACGGAACTCCGGGACGCAAGCGAGTTCTCGACGCTCCTGAACGCCACGGCCCGCTACGAGCGGGCAGACGTGGGACTGGCGGTCTGTCTCGGCGAGCGCGATGCGCCACTTGAACGGGCGCGGACGCTGCTGTCGAACCACCGCCGGAACCTCTCGGAGGGACTCACGCTCGTCAAGGAGCGTGGCGTCACGCAGGCCGGCTCGGTCCAGTGGTTCGACGCCGGCGACGCTATCCGCGAGACTATCGTCGGCATCGTCGCCGGGATGGCGCTGGGGACCGACGGCGTCGACTCGGACAAGCCGATTATCGCGTTTGCCAGTACTGACGAAGACGAGACGAAAGTGTCATCTCGGGCGACCGGCCCGCTGGTGGGCCGGGGCGTCGACCTGTCGGTCGTGATGCGCGACGCCGCTCAGTCCGTCGGTGGTGACGGGGGCGGGCACGACATCGCGGCGGGCGCGACCATCCCGGCCGGGGAGGAGTCGGCGTTTATCGAGGCCGCCGACGAGATTATCACTAACCAAGTGTCGTAATCGAAACGCATCAAACCGCGCGGTAGTGAAACTGACGACGCTGTCACCAGTATCAGCAATAAAAGCTATACGTCCGCTTCTCCGAACACCCCACGATGGACTCTCGGGACCTGTTCGATCTCGTGCTCGTCGTCGTTGCCGGCCTGCTGGCTTACACTGAGACCTTCGGGTTTGCGAACCCGCGGACGACGCTACAGGAGATTATCGCAGCTATTGCCGGACTGGACATCCGCGTCTTTCTCGTCATCGGTGGCATCTTCGGCATCTGTTTCGTCGCGTACCTCACGATGTATCTCCCCCGGAAGGACGCACGCACGATACAACGCTGAACATCGGGCCATCTTTATCCCCAGCCCCGTACCGTTCTGGCAATGACAGAGTTCGATCCCGAGAAGTTCGAAGACAAGTACGCGAACTACTTCCCGGAGCTCCAGAAGGCCTACAAGAACGCCTTCGAGCGGATGAACGACACGTACGACTCTGAGCTGGTCCACGCTATCGACCAGCAGATCCTCAACGAGTCGGAGCCGTTTTATGATGACGGCGAGTTCAGCGTCGAACTACCCGAGGACCCGACGGAGCGGCTCTCAGCGGTCATCGTCGACGACGAGAAACTCGACGCCGTGCTTTCCGAATATCTCGACGAGATCGAGCGCGAACTGCACCGCGTGTTCGATCTCGACGACTGACTGCAGTCGCCGCGGTTCGGCGGTACCTGTCTACCAGTACTTCCAGCGAAAACGCGTGGTGATGTCTTACTCGTCGGACATCACAGTCTCGTTCGGGTCGGGCGCTGGGGTGGCATCCGGTTCGGACGGCAGTACACCGCCGCTGCCTGTTCCAGCACCGGGGAGCGAGCCGCCAGGTCCGGAATTACCCGATTCTGGGGGCCGCGGTGCGTCTGCGGGTGATTTTTCGCCTGTGACGAGGAAGTCAAGCAGATTTCCGACCAGTTGCTCGTTGTCGGCCCGGTAGAGGAACTCCTGCGTGAACACGCTCGTATCACCAACGGTGGCGACGTTCCCCGAGCGGGCAACGACGCCGTACGTGTCCTGTCGCCGGGTCTTCGAGAGCGTTGTCTGTTCCGTCGTCGTGAGTGCGGTGTCACCGCCCTGAACGGGGATCGCGGCGTAGAAGACCGCTCGGTCGACGCCTTCGGTGAGTTCCGTCTCGCCCGTCGGCGTCGCGTAGACGTTCTGGTAGTTCGTGTCGTACTCGTGCATATTGTACAGGTAGCCGTTCCCGTACGAGAGGCCGTACTGGCTCGCCAGTGGGGCCATCGGCTTGGTTACGCTATCCGACCGAATCGGGCCGAACAGTCCCAAGCCGGCGGGACTCGCCTGTGACGGCTCGTTCAGCAAGAGCACGCGACCGCCCGCATCGCTGAACGCGGAGAGGCCGTTCAGTTCGCTCTTGGTGTAGCGCTGTTCTGCGCCGAGAACAACGAGGGCGTCAGCCGAGCGGAGGGACTCGTTGAGTGGGCTCCCGCTCTGTCGCTCACCGACGTGGTAGCGGACCGTCGCTCCGTTCTCGGTCAGGGTCGAGACGAGCGGCGTGAGCGCTTCGCGGTCGATATCACCGGCGTGAGCGACATCGATAACGACGACCTTCCCGGACGCGTCGGCCGACATCGAGAGTTCACCGCTCTCGTCTGCCGGCGTTGCGACGGACTCGCCGCTGTTGAACGACGGGGCGTTCACCTGGGACACATCGGGGGCTGATTGTGCGCCGCCACCAATCGCGACGGTGCCGACAATCACCGACAGGACGAGTATCCCAGCAAAAAACCCTGCTCGGACGACTGGACTCGAACGTGAGCTATCGGCTGACATTTCAGGCACCTCCCTGTGCGGTACTGTTGTAGACGACCTGTTGATTCTCCGGCGTGCCGTATATCATGAGGAAGTGGACTGTGTCGACGCCCCGGAACGTGTACGGTGCGCCCTCGGCGACGACGGTCGCGTTCCCACCGGCTTCACTCCCGCCGGCGAGGAGGAACAGCCCCTGTGGGTCCGCGGGGTTGTGGTACACGACCTGATACTCCGAGAGGCCAGCAGCGTCGGCTGCGCCGGCTATCGCGGCTTCGAGTCCGCCGACTTCATCTGCGTAGCCGGTCTGGACCGCGCGACCGCCCTGATACGCCGAGGCTTCGGCGACAGTCTCTCGGGAGACGTTGAGCCTGTCACCGCGTTCGGTCATGACCGCACCGACAAAGGCTCGTTTCATCGACTCGAGGCTGGCGTAGTACTGGTCCCGTGTCATCCCTCGATGGGCCTTGTCGGGGCCAGTAGTGGCGGCGGGGCTCAGTCCGTCACTCGGTGCGGTTCCGATGACGCCGACGTGGCCGACGAGGCTGGCCGGCGTCACGTAGATGCGGTCGCTCGGGACCGCGGTGTAGTACGCGCCGGAGGCGGCGTACTGGTCGACGCTCGTGTACACCGGCTTCTCCGCTGCGAGCCGCTTGACGGCCAGATACATGGACTCACTGGAGGCGGCGCTTCCCCCGGGACTCGATATCCGCAGGACGACCGCTTCAACTGACTCGTTGCTGCGGAGTTCACGGAGCTGCTGTACCGTGTCCTGTGAGCTAGAACTGGAAATCGTTTCGTCGATATTCACTACAGCGACGTACTGTTCGTCACCCTCGGCGACCGACGCCGCATACGGTACGACGGCGGCACCAATGAGAATGGCAATAACCGCAAGTACCGTATATGATTGGAGGGCAGTCGCGACCCGTCTATCGATTGGGTTGTTCATACGACAACATCGATTCGCTGTCACGTCGGACTAATAAAAGCATAGCCTGAACTGCTGGCCCAGAAGTCGCCATCCCGGAACGACATGGGAAGTTTCCTTACTATCGACCTGTAACCGGCGACTATGGACCAACGAAAGCCGCCAGCCACGGAAGAGGGCTGGTACGCGCTGCACGACTGCCGGAGCATCGACTGGGACGCCTGGCGCGAGGCCCCCCAGCGAGTCCGCGACCGTGCGCTCTCTGAGGGTATCGGCTTCCTCGACGCCTACGAAGCCGTTGAAGACGCCGACGAGGGCCAGACGGCGGTGTACACCGTCATGGGCCACAAGGCCGACATCATGATCCTCCACCTGCGGCCGACGATGGGCGACCTCGACGCGGCCGAACGGCACTTCGAGCAGACGGAGTTCGCCGCCTTCACCGAGCAGGAATTCTCCTACGTCTCCGTGACGGAGGCGTCGGGCTACACCGAGAAGTCCCGCGAGTACTTCGAGGGCGAGGTGGACGACGACTCCGGGCTGGCCCAGTACATTCAGGCCCGGCTCCATCCCGACGTGCCGGACGAGGAGTTCGTCTGTTTCTACCCGATGAGCAAGCGCCGCCAGCCCGACCAGAACTGGTACGACACGTCCTTCGAGGAGCGGGCGGCCCACATCAAACGGCACGGCGATATCGGCCGCGGCTACGGCAGCGAGGTGAGCCAGATGATAGCCGGCTCCATCGGCTTTGACGACTGGGAGTGGGGCATCACGCTCTGGAGCGACGACATGCGCCACATCAAAGAACTGCTGACCGAGATGCGCTTCGACCCCTCGACCTCGCAGTTCGCAGAGTTTGGTCCCTTCTACGTCGGCCGGAAGTTCGACCCGTCCGAGTTGCCGGCCGTTCTGGCTGGCCAGCGGGTGCCGACCGACGACGAGTCGGTTCCGGAGACGCCGGCGGATGTTGCGGAACACGAGCATGTGCCCACCGACACCGGCGCGAGTCACGGCCACGGCGAAGAGCCAGCGGCAAGCGGTGCACAGACGGGGGTACACGCCGGTGGAGACACCGACAGCCACGGCGGGACCCATCCCGGAAGCGCCGGCGAAGGTGACCACCCCCACGCCGAGGAGTCGTCCGACGAGGACGCGGATTCCGGCAGTAGCTCGGGCGGCCGGCCTGACGTTTCGGCCGACTTCGAAGAGATAGACGACGCCGCACAGCGACTCGGCCGGCTGGGGCTGCACGAGGGCGACGCGTATGACGCCGGCGACTACGCGCTGGTGTTCCATTCCTCGGCCGATGCGGAGGACATCGTCGACGACGTATCCGACCTCGAGAGTAACTTCGACCACTACGACCGCCACGTCCGGACGGCTGTGCGCGCCGACAGCGGGCAGACCTACGTTGTCAGTATCTGGACGGCGAAAGACGCCGCCGAGACGGCAGCCGGGTTCCTGAAAGACATCGACGGCGTTGACGAACAGCTCGGCGGCTCCCTCGGCGAAGGGGCCGCAAGCGAAGAGACCGAGGACGGCAGTGACGCCCAGACCGCAGAGTCATCGCAGTCTATCCGCGAAACGCTCGAATCGGCGGGCGTCTACGCCGGACAACCGCACGGTGAGGACGTGTACGCTCTCGTGGTGTACTCCGAAGCCGACGCCGAAACGCTCGACGCGGAAGTCGCGGACCTCCGGAGCGCGTTCGACCGCTACGACACCCACGTCCAGACGACAGTGTATGGCGATTCCGACGGCAACCTCTCGGCCGTCGCATCGCTATGGGACACTGAGGACGCCGCACAGACCGCCAGCGACTACCTCACCGACCTGCCCGGCGTCGTCGGCCGCCACGGCGAGGGCGACGGGTTCGGGACGATGGGGATGTTCTACACGGTCAAGCCCGAGTTCCACGACGACTTCGTCGAGAAGTTCGACACGGTCGGCGGCCTGCTCGAAGAGATGGACGGCCACCGCGAGACCTCGCTGCTGTTCAACCACGACGACGAGAACGACATGTTCATCGCCAGCCAGTGGGACTCACAGGAGGACGCGATGGCCTTCTTCCGCTCCGACGACTTCTCGGAGACGGTCGACTGGGGCCGTGACGTGCTGGCCGACAGACCGCGGCACGTGTTCCTGGCCTGACGACCGGCCGTCAGTCCACTTCTCCGCTACTCGGCGACAAGCCGCCAGAACTGTAGTTCGCCACCGTCGTTTTCGACCCGGGTCGCTCGTCGTAGTCGTTGCCTGGCATAGCCTGCGCTATCCTGGACTGAAAGGCAAGAGAATAGCAGCGGTGTTTCTACCCGTCTTAGTCGTCGTCTTCGGTCGTCGTCCGGTCGATGTCCTTCTCGCCGAAGTAGATCTCCGCGCCGTCCTGTGCCACCTTCTCGGCGAGGACGGCGCATTTCACCCGCATCGGCGAGATGTCGACGCCGAGCATCTCCGTGATGTCGTCGCGGTCCATCGCCTCCAGGTCCTCGACCGCCATCCCAGCCAGTTCCTGTGAGAGCATCGACGCGGAGGCCTGTGAGATGGCACAGCCGTCGCCCTGGAAGGCGACCCGCTCGATGGTCTCCTCGTCTTCGTCGAGGACGACGTCCATCCGTATCTCGTCGCCGCACATCGGGTTCTCGCCGACGTGGGTGAACGTGGGGTCCTCGATTTCCCCGTAGTTCCGGGGGTTCTTGTAGTGATCGAGGATCTGCTGCCGGTACATATCCGAGCCACCGATACCCATAATTGAGCTATGATACGGCTGTCAGTCGGAAAAGGGTTCCGAGCCACCTTTTTCTGCGTCGGGTTCGAGTCGCGCTCTCCGAGCGCGTTCGAACCACGTCTGGAAAAACGTGGTCTTGCTGAGCAGCGCGAAGCAAGGCTCGAAAGACGAGCAAAGCGAGTCCTTCGGTGGCGAAAGAGGCCGGACGCTCACTTCGTTCGCGTCCGGGGGAAACCGCGCGCCGAGGGCGCGCGATAGAGATTGATTACGCGAACAGCTGACGCGCGTCGTCGATAGCCTCAACCAATTTATCCACTTCCTCGCGCGTGTTGTAGATGTAGAAGGACGCACGCGCAGACGCCGGGACACCCATCTTGTCGTGGAGCGGCTGGGTGCAGTGGTCGCCGGCGCGGATGGCGACGGCGGAGTCGTTGAGAATCGAGGAGAGGTCGTGGGCGTGGACCGAATCGAGGTTGAACGCGACCAGACCACCCCGTGCCGTCCCCGCGGGCGGGCCGTACGTCTCCACGTCGCCCTCTGCTTGGAGCTGTTCCAGCGCGTACTCGGCGAGCTGTTCCTCGTGGCGCTGAATCCGTTCCATGCCGATGTCGTCGAGGTAGTCACAGGCCTCCGCCAGCGCGATGCCCTGGCAGATGACCGGCGTTCCGGCCTCGAACTTCCAGGGGAGGTCGTTCCAGGTGGCGTCCTCGAAGGTGACCTTCTGTATCATCTCGCCGCCGTAGAGGTACGGCTCCATCTCTTCGAGAATGTGCTTTTTTCCGTAAAGAACGCCGATACCGGTCGGACCGGCCATCTTGTGGCCGGAGAAGGCCAGGAAGTCGGCGTCGATGGCCTCCACGTCGACCGGTCGGTTCGGCACCGACTGGGCGCCATCGACGAAGATGTAGGCGTCATGGTCGTGGGCGATGTCCGCCAGTTCTGAGACGGGGTTGACTGTCCCGAGCGTGTTCGAGACGTGGACGACGCTGACCATCGCGGTGTCGTCGGTGATGAGTTCGCGGGCGTGGTCCATGTCCAGCGTGCCGTCCTCCTCGACGCGGATGTACCGACAGGTCGCGCCGGTCTTCTTGGCGATCTGCTGCCAGGTGACCAGCGAGGCGTGGTGTTCCATCTCCGTGAGCACGACCTCGTCCTCGGGGCCGAGTTCGTTCAGGCCCCAGGCGTAGGCGACGAGGTTCTCGCTTTCGGTGGTGTTCTTGGTGAAGACGATTTCCTCGCGCTCGCCCGACGCGCCGATGAACTCGGCGACGCGGTCGTGGGCGTCCTCGTAGGCGACGCTGGCCTCCTGGCTGAGTTGGTGGAGCCCGCGGTGGACGTTGGCGTTCGTCGTCCGGTAGTAGTCAGCGATGGTCTCGACGACGGGTTCGGGCGTCTGCGTGGTGGCTGCGTTGTCGAGATACACCACTTGTTCGCCGCCGAATTCGCGCTGGAGGATGGGGAAGTCCTCGCGGATACGCTCCACGTCCAGTAGTTCAGATTCAGCGTGTCCCATTACTTCTGTTCAGGGGCTCAACAGGCAACATTCCTTCGGTTCACCTAGAACTCTTTCCACCCGGTAGCGGCCGTTCCTCGCCCTATTCGGAGTCAGACTCGGACACGGATGTGGCGGCCATCGCGTGTTGTTCCCGGTAGGTCTCCAGCAGGTAGTTGTCCCAGACGAGGTCCCCGAGGACGTGGGCGTACAGGACGAGGGCGGTAAACAGCGATAGCGGCTCGGAGACGAGCCAGAGGCTCCCGACCGCGAGACCGCCGATGAGGTGGTGGCTGAGGAGCCGCTGGAGCGGCCAGAGGTCCTGCGGGCCGAAAATTTTGTCTTGGTCAAGCAGCACAATCTTTGGATTCCGGAGGCAGCGGCGGAGCGCGGCCCAGTCTCCGCTCTCCAGTCGAGCCACGGCGAAGTGGTCGACGTCGATGGCGACGCCGACGACGACCGCATAACCGACAGCGGCCCACCAGGGGAGCGAAAGGGGCAGGACGACAACGCCAGCGGCCCCGACGGCCGCGGAGACGATGGCGTGGTCTCGAGAATACATACGTACCCCTGTCGACGGGCGTGTGCAAAGACTGTCGGGGTCGGGCGTGCGGTGGCGCTACATCCAGAGCAGCTGCGCGTGGCGCGTCTCACCCAGATCGAGGACGTTCTCCTCGTCGACGAAGCCGTGTTCGACAGCGACGCTGACGGCGTCGTCGCCGACGATGTTGGCGACCGAACACCGGGTGAGGCTGTCGACAATTTCGTCTTCGGTAGCCGTTTCGCCGCCGTAGAACTCCTCGTTGACGGTGAGTGACACGGGGCCGTTCTCGAACGTTTCGCCCATGATGTCGGGGTCACAGACGGAGACGAGCAGCCCCTCGTCGGTGTCGCGTTCGTTGAGTATCATTCAAGCAGTTGCTGTTCGGCCTCCTCGCGCATCTCGTCGACTTCCTCGGCCAGCTCCTCGGCGCGGTCGAACTCGCCGACCTCTTCGAGGGCGCGGGCCTTCTCTTCGAGCACGTCGGCGTTCCGGAAGCCGAGTCGGACCGCGTTGTCGAAGGCGTCGATGGCCTCGTCAGCCAGCCCGCGTTCGAGCAGGAAGAAGCCGCGGTTGTACCAGCCCTCGCCGAAACGGGGGTCGATTTCGACGGCGCGCTCGGCGTGTTCGAGCGCCTGCTCGGAGCGGCCCGATTTCCACAGCGCGTACGCGAGGTTCGTCTCCGCCGTGGCGGCGTGATCGGACTCCTCGTCGAAATTGAGGGCTTCCTTGTACGCGCCGATAGCGGCGTCCCACTCCTCGAGTTCCGCGTGGGCCGCGCCCTTGTTCGTCCAGGCTTCCTGTTTGAGCCGCTCGTCGTCCGTGTACTGGGCGACGCGCTCGAACGTCTCGGCGGCCTGTTCGTGACGGTTGATGTGCATGTACTCCAGCCCGACATCGAGCAGCTGCTCGGGGTCGACGGCGTCGGAGGAGATGTTCCGCTGGTCCAGCAGGTCAGTGACGACACGGGAGTCGACGGGGTCGACCTTGTCCGGGTCGACCTCGAACTCCGGGGGTTCGAGGTCAAACCCCTCGTAGGGGTCGTCGAACCCCTGCCCCTCGGAGAAAGCGTGGTCGTCGTCGTGGTCTGTCATGCCTCCTGATTGACGGCCAATCCGGTTAAGGGCTACGTCCACGGCTCGTGAAGATATAGGTGTCCTGCGGTCGAATTCCCGGATATGCGGGACCCACTGGCAGTAGACGCGTTGCTCGTCTTCTCCGGGGGTGTGTTCGCGGTCGTTGGCTGGGCTGTTATCTCTTCGAACGAGGTTCCGCTGTCACTGCCCGCTGCCGGAGCGGGCGTCGCTGGAACGGTCGTTCTGGCGGCTCTCGTCGGGCAGTACTACGCGCAGCTATCGGGGTTCTGGCGCTGGGTGTCTAGTCCGGCAGAGACGCCCCGAGAACGAGCACGGGTGGGTCTCCTGCTCGTGGCGGCCATCCTCGCTCGGCTCTCCCTCACACTGCTGCCCGACACCGCCGTCCCCGCTCTCTCCGGCATCGCGGTCGCAATGGTCGCTCTGGGGCTCGGACACAGTCTCTGGCGGTGGTAACGGCCCCGGAGCACAGCAGCCACTGACCCGTCGTAGCTTTCTTGCGGACACGACCGGAACCGCTAGCTATGGCCAAGCGCCTGTTCGTCAGCGTCGACCTGGACGGGCTCGAAGACGCGGTTGCGAACGTACAGGCGCGCTTCGACGGGGTATCGGGTCTTCGACTGACCGACCCCGAACAGGCTCATATCACGTTGAAGTTCCTTGGCGATACAGACCCGGACCGTGTCGGTGACATCGTCACCGCGCTCGAAACCGCGGTCGAAGACAGCGGCATCGAGCCGTTCGAAGCCGAGTTCGGCGGTTTCGGCGTCTTTCCGTCGCTGTCCTATATCAGCGTTGTCTGGGTTGGCGTCCGCGAGGGCCAGGGTGGCACGAGACTGACTGCGCTGCACGACGCTATCGAAGAGAGGACCGCCGCGATGGGGTTCGAGCCGGCAGACCACGAGTTCACACCCCACGCGACCGTCGCCAGAATGGACCATGCCGGCGGCAAAGAGACAGTACAGAACGCAGTCGAGAACGACGACCCCGACGTGGGTCGCCTGCTGGTCGAGGAAATCCGACTCAAGGAGAGTGAGCTGGGCCCCGACGGACCGACGTACCGGACCGTCGAATCGGTGCCGCTGTAAACGTGTGTCGTCACAGTCAGACGGCTACGCCGGTCCGACTTCCAGACAGACGGTTCTGGCCGGCGCTTATTGTAATAATATTTATACGAGCTGCGCGACGGCGTTGCGACCGCTGTAGCATGGGCGGTATTCCTTCCAGGGGCGTCAATTAGACCCCCGAGTAGCTATCGACAGCGTCTGGCTGCCCGTTTAGGTTAGCCAAAACAAATCAGGTTAGTGACAATTTTTATCGGTCCGAGTGGCGTAGGACCGATATGGTCGCCGTCGAGAACGTCGTCTTCGTGTTTGTCGCGGGGTTGCTTACGGCACTCGCCACCGGCCTCGGTGCGATCCCGTTCTTTCTGGTGGATGAGTTCTCTGACCGATGGAACGTCCTGCTGTGGGGGTTAGCCTCGGGGATCATGGTCGCCGCCTCGCTGTTCGGCCTCGTCCGGGAAGGGCTGGCCTACGGGTCGCCGGTGCTGCTGGTTCCCGGAATCCTCGCCGGGGTCGCGCTTGTGGCCGTGGCGCACGAACTTCTGGACGACTTCGACAGGTCACCCAAAGAGTTCGAACAGGCGGATTTCACGAAACTCCTGCTGATTCTGGGCATTTTGACTGTCCATAGCTTCCCGGAAGGCGTGGCTGTCGGCGTCTCCTTCGCGGAACTTGGGCTGGAATCGGCGACGCCAGACTCCGCCGTGAGTCTCGTCGGTGTCTCCGTCCCGCTGCTGGCAGTGTTCATGACGGTCGCCATTTCTATCCACAATATCCCCGAGGGGACTGCCATCGCCATCCCCCTCCGCTCGCTGGGCGTCAGCGAGTGGAAGATGGTCTGGTGGGCAGTGTTCTCCTCGCTGCCACAGCCGCTTGGGGCCGTTATCGCGTACTACTTCGTCACGCTGGCGAAGGCGTTTCTCCCGTTCGGCTTTGGCTTCGCCGCCGGAGCGATGGTGTATCTCGTGCTCACGGAGTTCGTCCCAGAGGCGCTGGAGTACGGCGGCGGTTTGCCGGGTGGGGGCAAACGCGAACTCCTCGCTGGCGTCGTTGTCGGAGTGCTGGCGATGGTGCCGCTGGCGTTCGTCTAGAAGGGGAGTTTGTTCCGGATGACCGTGAGATCGACGAAGGCCTTTAGCGGGTCGTCGTAGTCGTCAACCCGGGTTTCCATCCGGTAGTTCGAGTGGTCGACGGCGAAAAAGTACGGTCCGGGCTCGTCAAGTGACTCTCGTGCGCCGCCGTCGTCTGTCGACGCCTGATAGATATCCGACCCCTTTGGCTGAACTGCTGTCTGGCTGAATTTGGGGTTCCCCGGCGGTGTCTCGTCCGGTTCTCGACCCTTGATGTACGCATCGTACTGCTTGAACTGCGCACGGTCAGTGAAGAAGTACACGTTGAACGGCGTCTCAGACTTGACAATATACTGTAGCTCACCGCCGGGGTCAGATACGTCCGGAATCCGCTCTTTTATCCACGCCTCGTGTGGCTCGACTCTGACATCCTGCTTCACGCTGACGACGACTTCGCCGCCACCACCCATGCAACCAGAGCCGACGGCTGTTGCACCGACACCCACTGTCTGGAGGAATCTCCGGCGCTTCATCCATTGATAATCAGGGTTGCGCTCTACTTAGTTCTACGTCCGCAGTTATAGTCGCTGATAACGGGTTCGAAAAGGAAGGAATTTAAACCACGGCACGGAACAAGCACCATACCATGGGTAAGAAATCGAAGGCTACGAAGAAGCGACTGGCCAAACTCGACAACCAGAACAGTCGAGTCCCGGCCTGGGTCATGCTCAAGACGGACCGCGAGGTCCAGCGCAACCACAAACGACGCCACTGGCGGCGCAACGATACTGACGAATAATGAGCGCCAGTGACTTCGAGGAGCGTGTCGTCACCGTCCCGCTCCGAGACGCGCGAGCCGAACCGAACCACAAGCGCGCAGATAAAGCGATGGTCCTCATCCGCGAGCACCTCGCCAAGCACTTCTCTGTCGACGAGGACGCCGTCCGTCTGGACCCCTCCATCAACGAGGCGGCCTGGGCCCGCGGTCGCGCCAACACGCCGAGCAAAATCCGTGTTCGCGCCGCCCGCTTCGAGGAAGAGGGCGAAGCCATCGTCGAAGCAGAGACCGCAGAGTAACGTTGCTCCGCGCGGCTTTCTCCGGATCGTCGTACGTAGGTGTGTTCGCCCGTGCGACCGACGACTGCGTGCTGGTTCGCCCAGACCTAGACGAATCGCTGCTTGACGACCTGAGCGACGAACTCGACGTTCCGGCTGTGGCGACCACCGTTGGCCGCTCCGGGACCGTCGGCGCGCTCGCGACCGGCAACGAGAACGGGCTAGTCGTCTCCGAACGCGTCCGCGAGACCGAAATCGAACGGATTCAGGACGTCGTCGACGTGCCCGTGACGCGGCTGCCCGGCCGGATCAACGCCGCCGGCAACGTCGTCTGCTGTAACGACTACGGCGCGTACGTCCACCCCGACCTCTCCAGAGAGGCCGTGCAGGCGATCAAGGACGGGCTAGACGTACCCATCGAACGCGGTGTCATCGCCGGTGTCACGACTGTCGGGACCGCCGCCGTCGCCACCAACAAGGGCGTCCTCTGCCATCCGAAGGCCACTGACGGCGAACTCGATGCCCTTGAGGACATCCTCGACGTGCCGGCCGACATCGGGACCATCAACTACGGTGGCCCGCTCGTCGGCTCCGGGCTGGTCGCGAACGATCACGGCTACGTCTGTGGTTCGGACACCTCCGGGCCGGAACTGGGCCGTATCGACCAGGCGCTGGGCTACATCGACTGACGCGACTTCTCTTTCACCACTCAGGATGGATGCTGGTGGCTGAGTTTCTCTGCCACCACGCCCGGAACGGGTAGTCCACAGTCAGCACACGCCCAGGACCGGCTGGTCCCGCCCCGCTCCAGCGTCAAATCCTGCCTGAAGCGCAGAGTCGCACCACACTCACACTGGTAGGTTGTCTCGCTCATATCTCAACGTATGTGGTGTCCGGCCAAATCCGCCGGGGTCAGTGACCATGATAGATCGTGTCAAAGAATAATATAGTGCGTTCCCAAACATCACGTATGGTCCAGCGAACACCGACTGCGGAAGACCAGAACCGCCTCGTCTGCCGGAAGTGTGACTACTCGACAGGTGTGCTCCGGCCGTCCTGCCCGGAGTGTGGTGGTGATATGGTGTACGCGCCAGAACCCAGTGAATAGAGGTATTTCGCCCGTTTCTTGATATGTCGGTATCGGACTGCCCGGGTCTGAGAGTGGTGAATACTGGTTGGTTCTGTCGCGGACAGTTGCGTTACTGGAAAAAGGCGGAAGGGGAAGATACTTCCCTGCCCTGCCCGCATCTGCGTGTATGAGCACGTACACTGTTCGCGGTAGTTTCCCGGCCCGAGACGGCCCACAGGAGTTCGAGAAGGAGGTCGAGGCGCCAAACGAGAACGTCGCTGAGGAGCGCGTTTACAGCGACTTCGGCTCCCAGCACAACCTCAAGCGCACGCAGATCACAATCGAGGAGGTGGCAGCATGATGGGCGGTGGCGGCGGTGGCGGCGGTCAGATGCAGCAGGTCGCACAGGAAATCGAACAGATGGAGCAGGAAGTCGACGCCATCGACGAGGAAATCGAACGCCTCCGCGAGAAGCAGACGGACATCGACGAAGCCATCGAGGCCATCGAAACGCTCGACTCCGGCTCCACGGTGCAGGTCCCGCTCGGCGGCGACGCCTACATCCGCGCGACTATCGAGGACATCGACGAGGTTGTCGTCTCTCTCGGTGGCGGCTACTCCGCAGAGCGCGAACAGGACGGCGCTGTCGACACGCTGGAAACCAAGAAGGAAACGCTGGACGACCACATCAGCGACCTGCAGGAAGAGAAGGCCGAAGTCGAGACCGAGATGGAGGAACTCGAACAGCAGGCCCAGCAGATGCAACAGCAGCAGATGCAGCAGATGATGCAACAGCAAGAGCAGGAAGACGAGTAAGGCCGCCATGTTCGACGGACTGAAGGACAAACTCAGCGGGTTCACGAGCGACGTCGAGGAAGATGTCGACGACGACGCGCTCGAAGCGGAGGACGAACCGGACGCCGGCGAGGCAGATGGGGACGTGCCTGCCGATGCAGAGACTGAATCCGAGCCCGCACCGGACGCACAGCCGTCCGAAGACGACACGCGGGTGGCGGAAGCGACAGCCGAGACCGACCAGCAACAGGCTGACGCTGAACCGCCAGCAGCGGACTCTATGGCGACAGAGGAGTCAGCCACAGCGTCGGCTACGGAACTCGAAGACACGGACGCGGTCCCCGACGATGAGTCACAGTCGGACACCGCAGCGGCGACCGAGGAGGACTCGGAGTCCGAAGCCGATTCGGAGTCTGAGGAAGACGACGGTGGCCGCGGCCTCGCCGCGAAGGCGAAGCTCATGGCGACCGGGAAGACGGTCATTGAGGAGGAGGACCTGCAGAGCCACCTCGACGACCTCGAACTGGCGCTGCTGTCGAGCGACGTGGAGATGAGCGTCGCCAACGAAATCCTCGACGGCGTCAAGGAGAATCTCACGGGCCAGACCCGCCGACGGCTCTCTAGCACGGGGAACCTCGTCCGGGACGCACTCCGAGAGTCGCTGTACGATGTCATCAACGTCGGCCAGTTCGACTTCGACGAGCGCGTCCAGCAGGCGGACAAGCCCGTCACCATCGTGTTCACCGGCGTCAACGGCGTCGGGAAGACGACCTCAATTGCGAAACTCGCCCAGTACTTCGAGGACCGTGGACTCTCGACGGTGCTCGCCAACGGCGACACCTACCGCGCTGGCGCGAACGAGCAACTGGAGAAACACGCCGAGAACCTCGACAAGAAGATCATTACCCACGAGCAGGGGTCGGATCCGACGGCGGTTGTCTACGATGCCGTCGAGTACGCAAAGGCCAACGACATCGACGTGGTGCTTGGTGATACGGCTGGCCGACTCCACACCTCCGATGACCTGATGGCCCAACTGGCGAAGATCGACCGTAACATCGACCCCGACATGACGCTGTTCGTGGACGAGGCGGTCGCGGGTCAGGACGCCGTCAATCGGGCGCGCGAATTCAACAACGCGGCTGAGATAGACGGGGCGATCCTGACGAAAGCTGACGCCGACCCGCAGGGCGGTGCGGCTATCTCCGTCGCCCACGTCACCGGCAAGCCAATTCTCTTCTTGGGGACCGGCCAAGACTACGACGACCTCGAACCGTTCGACCCCGAGGAAATCGTCGACAGTCTCATCGGCGAGTAGGCCTCTTACTTTGCGGTTATTGTTGCCGCAGCCTCCGGGCTGTGCGTAGCTATTGTGCACCCTGTGCGTGGAAAACACGGAGCGGTCACACGCTTCTGCCGAGGGCCCACTGCACTCGATGCGGCAAATATTACTACATGAGCGGAGGTGTGGTCGTTTTCGCCGACAGGAGCGCGCTGAAGTCACTCGCTGTGCATCTCTGACGTACACACTATCGTAGCGTGACACCAATGCAGACAACCGAACGACGCGACGTTTCCAGCGATGTTGTCAACGGGGGAGATAGCGATGTCTGACGGCCGCTACTGTCGGCAAGCCGCGCCGGCTGATGTCGCACCTGAACTCGTCGGGCCGTCTCCGGATGATCGTCCTCTCCCTGTTGACGAGCAGCGGTCGTAACTGGCGGGGGCGAGTTGCTGCCCGCTGTCTCAGTTGGCAGTGACGAGAACTGCGGCGATGGGAGTTCCCGCAGGCTGGAGACTGCTGCTGGACACACGCGTTATTACGTTGCTAAACGGGGCTGAGTGGATGAGTTCTGACCGGTGAACGGCTGTCCGTCACAGTGCGGAGCAGGCCGGCATTCCCAGAGGCGCAGATGTCTATGTGTTTGATAACTGCTTGGGAACAGTATGCATACATATAAGCCGGACACCGAACAACACCGCGACACCTCAATGTCTGGGCAATCAAAGCCAGAACTCCCGGTGAACCGGACGAAATACTGGCTTTGAACGAATCAGGGTCTGGCACAGACTGTTTATCGTTGTTCTGTGGACCGGCCCACCTTCGGATGTGTCTAATTCGTTCCGTCGGCTCCCTGTCAGACGCTTAGCAGGCCATTCATAAACTGCCCTGGTGGTCTTCGGGCAAACGCTATGGGACGACTCACAACTCGACGAAACGTTATCAAAATCGCAGGCGGCGCACTCGTAGCGCTCGCTGGCTGTAGTGACACTGGCGGTAGCGGCGAGAACGGCACGATGGAAACTGACGGCGGAGGTGGTGAAGCCCCGAACACACCCACGGCAGCAGCGACTGATGCGATGACGGAAGACGACACAGAACCGGCGATGGTGACTGCGTCCGACACCGAGGGCGAAACTGGAACCGATACCCAGACGGAATTCGACGAAAACGAGACCGGGATGCCGGACGGCGAAACCGACATACCCGGCAACGATACCGCGGGGCCGGGCAACGCAACAGACCTGCCAAGCAACGAGACCGAACTGCCGGATAACGAAACCGGTCTGCCCGGTAATGAGACCGACACGGCCGGAAACGAGTCGGGCAACGAAACGACTGCCAACGAAACCGGCACATAAGCCGCTGACGCCGTGCCGGACCGCGTTCTGTCCGGCCGGGTACGTCTGGTGTTACTCTCGGGCGGCTTCAACGGCGTCGACGAATGCCGCGGCCTGCTCGCGGACGCCGTCCATGTCGTCGTTTTCGATGGCCTCGTAGTTGACCAGCGCCGAGCCTGCGCCGACGGCGACTGCGCCAGCGTCGAAGTACTCGTCGACGTTGTCAGTCGAGACACCACCGGTCGGCATAATCGGGACATCGCCCAGCGGCCCCTGCAGCGCGCCGATGTGACCCGGGCCGACAGTCGAAGCGGGAAACATCTTCAGGATGTCCGCGCCAGCTTCCATCGCGTCGGCGGCCTCCGTCGGCGTCATGACGCCCGGAATCGCGAGGACGCCCTCGCGGTTGCAGACGTCGATGACGTCCTCGTTGAGATTCGGCGCGAGGACGAACTCCGCGCCCGCCTCGATGACGTTTCTGGCGGCGGCGGCGTCCATGACAGTGCCGGCCCCGATGATGGCGTCGGTATCGTCGAGGGCCTTGTCGACGGCGGCGATCATGTCCGAACAGCGCTTTGCGTCGGCCGTCAGCTCCAGCGCCGTGACGCCGCCCTCGTGGACCGCCGTCGCCACGTCGACCATTTTCTCCTCGGGAATCCCGCGCAGGACTGCCGTGACGCCGCTGTCGACCAGTTCCTGTTGTACCGCCTGTTTGCTCGTCATAGGCGCAACTGTGGTGGGGTGGCTGAAAAGCGTGTCTGAACCGCCGGCTCACTCGCTAGGCGTCCGGGTTGTACGGGCGCGCGATATCGGTCGGCGGCGCGCCGACGCCCAGCACAGTAACCGACTCGTCGGCATCAGCAGGGTTGTGGGCACGGTGTGGGCTTTCCGGTTCGGCGACGAACGCTTCGTCGGACGAGACAACGTACTCCCCGTCGGGCGTTTCGACGTGAAGTGTCCCCTCAAGGACGTAGAACAGTTCCTCGCGCGTCTCGTGGTAGTGGTAGGTCCGCGAGAGGTCTTCGCCGGGGGCCATCTCGTAGGTGGCCGCATGGAGCGCGTGGAGTTCGGCGGCGTCGGAGATGCCGCGCCGGTCACAGGGGTAGTCCTCGGTTTCTGACAGGTCCCGTGGGTCGATCTGATGATAGCCCATATCGTCGGTGGGGGCGTCGGCGGGCAAAAGCGTGCCCACGGCGCAGTGTCAGGTGAACAGCCAGACGAGAAGCGAAAGCGTTCCGATGGAGACGACCGTCGACGTGAAGACGTTTAGCGAGGCAAACGCCGCGTCGCCGCCGAGTTCCGTCGTGTAGACGTACGTCGACACCGCCGTTGGGGTGCCGAGCATCACAACCGCCGCGCTCAGCGCCGTCGTGTCCATCGACAGCGAGGAGTACACCAGCCACGCCAGCGCCGGCATCCACAGCACCTTCAGCCCGACGACGCTGACGGTCTTTTGCAGGTCCGCCATCGGGAGGTCCGTGTCAAGCGTCGCACCGATACACAGCAGGGCCACGGGGAGCGCCAGTTCAGCCGGCACGCCGAGTGCACCGATGAGTGACTCCGGAACGGATAGCGACAGGACCGAGGCTGTGATACCGGCCACCAGTGCGATGAGGACCGGGTTCGTCACGAGTTTCTTGCATTCGCCCAGCAGCGAGGCGTCGCTGCCGTTGATGCGGACCAGCAGGAACACCGTCACCGGGACGTGAGTCACCGCGCCGATGCCGAGGATGACGCTGGCGACGGCTGTCGCTTCGCTGCCCATCGTCGCCGCTACGAGCGGCAGGCCGAGAAACCCCATGTTGCTGTGATACGACTGTACGACCGACACGCTCCGGCGACCCGCCGACTCTAGCCGTCGATGGACGAGCCAGCCCAGCGCTATCGTCAGTCCGATGACGGCCCAGAACCCCCCGAGGAGCGCCGGCGAGATAATCTCCTGTAACGGGCGGTTGTAGGTAGACCGGAATATGAGCGCCGGCAGCGCGACGGTAAAGACGAGTGTGGTGAGGATATCCGTCCGCCGCTCGGTCAGCAGCCCGAAGTGACCGGCAGCGACGCCGGTCGAAAGGAACGCGACCATGAACCCGAGCTGCCCGAGAACGGCCATGTTGGTGCCCAATCGGTTCGAACGCTTGACCCTTTCGTCACAGGCGAAAGCGAATTTTAATCATGTAGTTCCCGCGCGGAGGGAGTCGGTTCCGCTCCCAGCCAGGGCGTGGCGGCCCGACAACAAGCCTTTACCCGCACCGTCGCGTATCTCGCGCCAACAATGGTACTCGACAATCTGGGGAGTTCACTCCGGGGGACACTTGACGACCTCCGGGGGAAGTCCCGGCTCTCTGAAGAAGACATCGAGGACATCGTCAAGGAGATTCAGCGGTCGCTGTTGCAGGCCGATGTGGATGTCGGGCTCGTGCAGGACCTCTCCGACAGCATCGAAACACGCGCGCTGGATGAGGAACCGCCGGCGGGGACGACCCCGCGGGACTGGGTCCTGCGAATCGTCTACGAGGAACTGGTCGACCTCGTCGGCGAGTCGACCGAACTCCCGCTAGAAGAGCAGACCATCATGCTCGCCGGCCTGTACGGGTCGGGGAAGACGACGACGGCCGCGAAGATGGCGTGGTGGTTCTCGACGAAAGGACTCCGGCCGGCTATCATCCAGACTGACACGGACCGGCCCGGTGCGTACGACCAGTCCAAGGAGATGGCCGAACGAGCTGAGGTCGACTTCTACGGCGACCCCGACGAGGACGACCCGGTGAAGATCGCCCGCGACGGGCTGGAAGCGACGGCGAACGCGGACGTTCGTATCGTCGACACGGCAGGTCGTGACGGCCTGAACGAGGAACTCATCGAACAGATCGAGCGCATTGAGCAGGAGGTCCAGCCCGACCGGGACCTGCTCGTGCTGGACGCGGCGATGGGCCAGAGCGCCAAGAGCCAGGCCGCCGACTTCGAGGAAGCCATCGGCATCGACGGCGTCGTCATCACCAAACTCGACGGGACGGCGAAAGGTGGCGGCGCGCTCGCCGCCGTCAACGAGACGGACTCGACCATCGCCTTCCTCGGTTCCGGGGAGACGGTCAAGGACATCGAGCGCTTCGAACCGTCGGGGTTCATCTCTCGACTGCTCGGCATGGGCGACCTCAAACAGCTCACCGAGCGCGTCGAGCGCGCGATGGAGGAGACCCAAGAGGGCGACGACGAGGACTGGGACCCCGAGGACATGCTAGAGGGGCAGTTCACCCTCAAGGACATGCGCAAGCAGATGCAGACGATGAACAACATGGGGCCGCTCGACCAGGTGATGGACATGATTCCCGGCCTGGGCGGCGGGCTGATGGATCAGCTCCCCGACGACGCGATGGACGTGACACAGGAGCGGATGCGTGACTTCGACGTTATCATGGACTCGATGACTGAGGAGGAACTGGAGAACCCCCGCGTCGTTGGTCAGTCCCGGACCGAACGCATCTGTCGCGGCTCGGGCAAGCCCGAGGAGCGCGTGCGTGAACTCCTCCAGCAGCACAAGCAGATGGAGCAGATGCTCAAGCAGTTCCAGGGCATGGGCGACGGCGACATGGAGCGGATGATGAAACAGATGCAGCAGGGCGGTGGCGGTGGTGGCGGCATGGGCGGTATGGGCGGCGGTATGGGGCCGTTCGGCGACTGACGCCGCTGTGTCGAGTCGCGGGCTGTGATGCCCTACGCTATTTTGATGATTTATATTCGAAATCCGGGCCAGAACTAAGGGTTGGCCCGTCCTACGGATAAAGCGAGCATGTACGAAATTGTCGCTGGGATAGACAAAAGTGAGGCTCGTGGGACCGCCATCGCGGAAGCGATAACCGAGATTCCGATGGACGCCAGCCAGGTCCGCGTCACGTTGCTACACGACTTCGAGGAGAACCCCGAAGGTGCGTCCGTCGATCAGGTGGCCTCTATCCGTCGGGCACGGGAAGTCCTCGAAGAGGCTGGCGTCGAGGTGGCTCTGGAGGAGTCGAGCGGCGAACCGGCTGACGCCATCCTCCGGCTAGCTGACGAGCAGGACGCTGACATGATTGTCGTCGCCGGGCGCAAGCGGACGCCGACGGGTAAAGTGCTGTTCGGCAGCGTCACACAGAGCGTGATTCTGGGCACGGACCGCTCCGTGCTGGTCTGTAGCGGCGAAGAAGAGTAACGCCGCGGTCAGACGCCGTACACTTCTTCGACCCGCTTAGCGAGCGGCGACGGGTCCGTCCGGCCGGTGATCCGCTCGACGGGGTCGCCGTCCTCGAACAGCACGACGGCGGGCGCCGCGTTGACACCGACTGACCGACAGAACTCCGGCGACCGCTCGCCGGCGACGCCGCCGACCGGAACGCCGTCCGGGAACGCGGCCAGGACGTCGTCTAACTGTTCTTTCATCGCTTCGCAGGGGTCACAGAACAGCTTCCATACGGTCACGACACACCGCTCGTGGGCGTCGACGAAGGCCTCGTAGCTGTCGTCGTCTAGATGTTCGACCCCGTCGGGGACCGGCGTCTCCGGTCCCAGTTCGGTCGCCATCTGTGCCATCGTCGTCAGTTCCACGGTGGTGTAGGAGCCGTCGACGTTCGACCGCAGGGTCAGGAACGTGGCGAACTCCTCACGCGAGACGTCGAGTTCGTCGACGCGCTCGGCCGCTTCGGCAGCCGAATCGAGGCCGAACACGTCGGCGACGGACTCGTGGAACTCCGCGTCGCCCATCGTGACGTAGGTGTCGTAGTACACCTCGCGGTCGGCCTCGAATGCCTCTGTCGTGCTGACTTCGTCCGTCTCCTCGTCGATGACGGCAACGCCTTCCGACTGCAGCGCGTCAAGCAGCGCTTCGGGAGAGCTTGTGTCCGACATTCAGACACCCAGATATTTGTCGCGCGTTTCTTGATCTTGCTGTAGTTCCTCGGCGGGTCCCTCGAAGACCACTTCTCCGCGATCCAGCACGTAACACCGGTCGGCAATCTTCATCGCCGCTACGGCGTTTTGCTCGACCAGCAGTATCGTCGTCCCGTCCTCGCTGATACGTTCGATGGCGTTCTCGACGGACTCGATGATCTGGGGGGCCAGCCCCTCGTACGGCTCGTCGAGCATCAACAGGTCGGTGCTCTGATGGAGCGCGCGGGCGATAGCGAGCATCTGCTGCTCACCGCCCGAGAGCGTGCCGGCCTTCTGGGAGCGTCGCTCGTCGAGTCGCGGGAAGTACTCGTAGATCTCCGCCGTCGACATCCCTTCGTCGCGGAAGTCGAGCTTCCGCCGCCAGGTGTTCGACTTGTTGCGGACGGTGTCCGCGAGGTGGAGGTTCTCGGCGACGGTCAGATCAGTGAACACGCGCCGTTCTTCCGGGACCAGCGAGATGCCGCGGACGGCGATGTCCTCTGGCGGCTGGTTCGTGATGTCCGTTCCGTCGAACTCGATACGGCCGCTCCGGACATCCGGCGGCGTCGCCCCGGAGATACACCGGAGTGTCGAGGTCTTCCCCGCGCCGTTTCGGCCCAGCAGGGCCGTGATTTCGCCGTCATCGACGTTCATCGACACGTCCTGGATGATGTGGCTCTCGCCGTAGTAGCCGTTGATGTTGTCCACGTCGAGCAGCGTCATTCTTCGACACCTCCAAGATACGCTTCCTGTACCGCAGGATCGTTCTGTACTTCCGTCGGCGTCCCTTCCGCGATGACTGCTCCGCGGTTGAGGACGACGATTCGGTCCGAGATGTCGAAGACGATCTCCATGTCGTGTTCGACAAGCAGGAAGGTCAGGTCGAGGTCCTCCTTGACTCGCTTGATGAGCTTGACGGTCGATTTCGTTTCGTCGGGGCTCATTCCGGCAGTCGGTTCGTCCATCAACAGCATATCCGGCTCGGCGGCCAGCGCGATGCCGAGTTCGAGCCGGCGCTTGTTCCCGTAGTCGAGGCTATCGGCCTGATTCTCCCGCTCGTCGTACAGGCCGACCGACTCGAGGACCTCGTTCGCCAGTTCGTCGACCGCCGGGTAGCTGTTCTGATTCCGGAAGAAATTGAACCGGAACGAGCCGTGCTCGGCCGCCAGTGCCGCGATGGTCGCGTTCTCCTTGACGGTTAGTTCAGGGAAGATAGAGGCCGTCTGGAAGGACTTGCTCATCCCTCGCTGGACGACCTCGTGTGGGTCCATCCCGATGATGGAATCCCCCTGGAACGCAATCTCGCCGTAGCTCGGTTCGAGCCGCCTGGTGACGAGGTTGATGAACGTCGACTTCCCCGCGCCATTGGGGCCGATGAGGCTCACGCCCTCCCCCTGTTCTATCTCCAGGTCCACCTCATCGACGGCCGTGAGGCCGCCGAACTGTTTGGTGAGCTGTTCCGTTTTGAGGACCGTCATTCGTCCTCACCCCCGACAACCATGTCACGAAGGTAGTCGATACCGCCCCAGATCCCGTTGGGGAAGAGGACGACAGCGACGACGAATACGATACCAAGAATGAGGTGCCAGAACGGGCCGAGCGTCTCGAACCCGCTGACGATGTTCTCGATGTACAGATACAGGCCGGCACCGAACAGCGGCCCGAACAGCGACCCGACGCCGCCGAGCACAGTCATGATGACGACGCGGCCGGATTCGGTCCAGTACAGCGACTCCAGTGGCACGTAGTTCCCCTCAATGGCGAACAGGCTCCCGGCGATGCCGGCGAAGGCAGCCGAGATGATAAACGCCATCAGCTTGTACCGCCAGACGTCGAGGCCGACGAACTCCGCCCGCCGCTCGTTCTCTCGAATCGCGCGGAACACGGTCCCGTACGGCGAGTGGAGGATGCGGTTCGCCATCGCGACCGACAGCACCGTCATGACGGCCACGAACACGTACAGCATGTTGTCGACCAGCATCGACAGCGGGAACGGCACGCCGCCGTGGATGTCGATGACGCCCAGCAGGCTGCCGATGTCCACGGAGGTGAAGCCGTTCTCACCGTTCGTCAGGAAGGCCAGCGGCGAGGCCGCTAGGTAGAACGACATCTGGCCGAACGTCAGCGTCAGGATGGCGAAATAAATCCCACCGCGGCGCAGCGACAGGAAGCCGACGATCCACGCCAGCAACACGGCAAACGCCGTGCCGGCGAGCAACACCAGCAGCGGCGAGCTACTGACGCTCGCGCTGAAGATACCGGCGGCGTAGGCTGCGCCCCCGAAGAAGACGGCGTGACCGAACGACAGCAGGCCGGTGTACCCCAGCAGGATGTCGAACCCAACGGCGAAGATACCGTAGATGAGAATCAGCGTCGCCAGCTGCGTGTAGCCGTTGAGGTAGTTGTTGAAGAGGAACGGGAAGACGGCCACGCCCACGACTGTGAGCAGTACCGTCGATATCTCCCGGTCGCGGAAGCTGGCCCACCGGTCGGCGAGGCCGCCGGTGACCTCCGCCTCAGCGTCGGCCGCTGCCGTGGCGGTCGCGTCACCCGGTTCGTCGCTCATGAGACGTCCACCTCCGAGCCCAGCAGACCCTGCGGACGCACCAGCAAGACGAGTGCCGCGAGCGCGTAGATACCGACCTGACTCCAGGCGGCGTACCCAGTCTGGATGAGGAGCACCTGTAGGGTTCCAAGCATCAGCCCGGCCACGACGGCCCCCTCTATTTTCCCGACGCCGCCGATAACGACAGTCAGAAACGCCGGAACCAACTGTTCAGTCCCGATGTTCGGATTGACATTGGCGAGCGGACCGCCAACGACACCAGCCACGCCGGCGAGTGCAGCACCGATGCCGAACACGACGAGGTACGGCCGGCTCAGTTTAATTCCCAGGAGGCGAACCATCTCACCGTCGAGGGTACCGGCCTGGACGATGAGTCCGAAGTCAGTGTACTCAACGAGGCCGTACACGCCCAGGACGAGGACTGCCGTAATCGCGATGACGCCGAGTCGCCAGCGCGGGAAGTTCCCAACGACGGGCAATGCGATGGGGCCGGATGCCCACGATGGCTGTGGGAACGGCTGGCTGTTCCCGCCAAGCAGCGCCCGGAGCAGTTCCTGGACGATGATTGCGAGCCCGAAGGTCACGAGAATCTGGTCCGTGTCGGGGCGGTCGTAGAACGCCTGTGCGACGAATCGCTCCATCAGGAGGCCGACGACGAACACGACAATCGGCACGATGATGAGCGCGGCGACGAACCCCAGACCGATGCCGTATGACTGGATGCCCCACTCTGCTAACTGGCCGTTGTTCAACGGGACCTGACCAGTTATGAACAGCCCCAGATACGCGCCGACGAGGTACAGTGCCCCGTGGGCGAAATTCACGAACTTCAGTGTCCCAAGGATAATCGACAGTCCAACCGCGAGTAGGACGTAAATCGCACCCTGTTGCAACCCGTTTAGTAAGATAGTGAGGATGTCCGCGAGTAGCGTCACGTCGGACTCCCCCCACTGCACTCCGCTCGTACTATCTGCGTATTCCTAATCATGCTAGTTTTTGTGTATCAAGTAAGGCGACCTCATGAACTATAAATCATGAGGGAAGCGGTCCCCTGTCGGGATTATGGCCTATTCGTCGCCGTATTCGCCGAGTTCACACTCCGCGGCCGGCCCGGAATCGCACGCGTATCCGACATCGTCCCGGGACGTGACCTCGACGATTTCGATGAAGTTCCCGTCGCCCTGTTCGCTCTCCGGGAGTCCGCGGGCAACTGGAATCGCTCGCTGGGCCTGGTGGTCGCAGGCCCGCATCGTCTCCTCGCCCATGCCGATATTGTTGTAGTTGTAGTCTTCCAGTTCGCGGATGACTTCCGGCGGGTAGAACGTTCCCGCCCGCTCGGCGGCAGCCGCGTACTGGAGCGTCTGGGCGTAGGCGAGCTGGGCCGGGCCAGAGGGAACACGGTCGTACTCGTTCTGGAACACCTCCGTGAACGCGTTCGAGGGCTCGTTGTCGATCTGGGAGTCCCAAGCAATCGTTCCGAAGACGCCCTCGATAGCCCCGCCGGCGGCCTGTGCCATCGGTCGGTTGTACAGCGGGACGACGATTTCCATGTCCTCGTCGATACCGGCATCGACGGCCTGGGAGACGGAGTTCGCGCCGTCCAGCCCGTAGTGGTCGAGCAGCAACACGTCCGCGCCGCTGTTTGCTGCCTCCGAGAGGTACGACGAGAAGTCGCTGGTCCCGAGCGGCGTCGGCACGCTATCGACCTGCTCCCAGCCGATTTCCGAGAGGAACTGGTTCATCGACTCCTGGACGGTCTGGCCCCAGGAGTAGTCGGCGTACAGCTGGTAGAAGGAGTTATCCGAGCCGTACTCGCTTTCGAGCACCGGCGCAAGCGCCTGTCCGGTCATGTACGCGTTGAACATCTCCCGGAAGCCGTACCGGGCGCAGTCTTTTCCGGTCGTGTCGTTGGAGTGAGTCAGGCAGGCCATGAACATGACCTTCTCCTGCTGGCAGAGGCCCTGGACGGCGATGGCCACCGCGCTGGAGGAGCCACCAGAGATCATCACTACGTCATCCCGGTTTATCATCCGCGAAGCGGCCTGTCGGGCGGTGTCGGCGTCGGTCGCTGTGTCGCCGTTCACCGACTCGACCGTATAGCCAAGGACGCCGTCTCCGCTGAGGTCCTCGAAGCTGTCCACCCAGCCACCCCCGTTATTGAGGTGTTTCTGGGCGAGTTCGTACGCCCGGAGTTCGTCTTGCCCCTCAGACGAGTAGGGTCCGGACTGTGGCACGTTGAACCCGAACGTGACCGTGTCGCCCTCGACCGGGAAGTTCCCGAGCGACGGGTAGTCGTCGCCGCCGTCGCCACCACCGCCGTCGCCACCGTCGCCACCACCGCCGTCGCCACCGTCGCCACCGGAGCAACCGGCCAGTCCTGTTAGCCCTGCCACACCTGCGACGCCCGTACTCTTCAGCAACTGTCGTCGGTTGACCGATCTGCCATTAGTTGGCATGTTCCATACGGTGTGTGTATATATCATAATAGTTTCGGTAGGTTAACTAACGATTTCACATCTACAGGCCGACAGATTCCGGGTAAATTGCGATCCGCAGACTTATTTCGATCTGAATGGTTTGTTATAGCATGGCGAGGAACGCAGGGTGGCAGCTACTCGTCCTCACCGTCGTCGTTACCGCAGGCTGTGGGGGATTCGGGTTCAGCGGCGGCGACGGCTCGCCGACGCCGGTGACGCCCGCTCCGGTACCGACCGACTCTGCGACCGCGTATCCGGCCGGCGTTGGACCGACGGGTGTCACCAGCCCATCTCTGCTTGGGTCCGCACACGGCGACCGCCTCAACGGAACCGGGTACACGCTGACGATGACCCGCACCGTCAGATATGCAAACGGGTCGTTGCGGTCCCACCTTCGAGTCCACGTCGCGCTGGACAAGAACCGGACACATCTCGCGAACATCTCTGTCCGTGGACATGCAGCCCCAGTGCTCCTCGGCCGACCGCCGGCGACCGCCTCGTTCTGGTCCGACGGCGACACGTATCTCCGTCGACTTGTGCGCGACAACCGCACGGTCTACAACGAGTACGACCCGCCGGACAGCTACGCTGGTACGTGGCAATACTGGGTCCACACCGCCGCGCTGAACGGGCGTCCTGCCGCCGACGTCACTCGAACTGTTGCTCCGTTCCACACTCGGACCTCGCGGTCCGGGCGGTCCGACGGGGCGGTCTACGTCATCAGCGGTGACCGACTGCGGGACAACGCAACGTCGACAGTGTGGGCGAGCCGGAAGAACGCGACGCTCGTCGCCCACGTCACCCGGTCGGGACTCGTCCGCAACTACCGGACCGAGTACACGACGGTCACGGACGGCGGCGACCCGATCACCGTCACCAGAACTGTTCGGTTTACCAAGGTCGGGAACACGATGGTCGGGCCGCCGCCGTGGCGCGACAGGGCACAGTCGACTCCCGACTGAGCCGTCGCCAGCGCTATCAGGGGGCTTTTTTTCACTCGCCGTCCTTCGGCCTGCAATGACTGTCCGTGAGGTGGCACTCGAAGCCTACCGGGAATCGCTCCCGGTACTGGCGCTCAGTGCAGTCGGTGGCCTCTTCGCGGGCGTCGTCCTCGGCGGCATGGACGCGGAGTTGCAGGACGTTGCGGGACTGCTCGTGCTCGTGCCGGCGTTGCTTGCCACCCGTGGGAACGTCTACGGCTCGCTCGGGGCCCGTCTGGGGTCGGCACTCCATCAGGGACTCATTGACCCGCGGTTCTCCTTCGACGACGACCGCATCAACGCCGCCGTCGCGGCGGCACTGGCAAACGGCGTGCTCATCAGCGGCGTCGCCGCGGTGATGGCTGTCGCCCTGCTCGCGCTGGTCGGGCGACCGTCGGCCCCGCTCGCGACCCTCGTCGCCATCGCGCTCATCGCGGGCTTCGTCTCCGGGCTGTTGTTGACTATCGCTGTCGTCTCGGTCGTGTTCGTCGGCTACCGCCGCGGGCTCAACCCGGATACGCTGGCCGGCCCGGTCGTGACGACGACGGGCGACGTGGTCGGGGTCGCGACGCTGCTGGGTGCAACCCGCCTCGTTCTCGCGCTGGGGGGTGGCTGAGTGGCGGAGTTCGCCTCCCAGTGGTCGGTTTCGGGCATCATCCGGACGATGTTTCCCATTCTGATCGTCCTCACTGCTATCGAACTCGGGAGCGGCCTCGTGCTGGATACCTTCGAAGGAACACTGCTGCAGTATCCGTCGCTGCTCGTCCTCGTCCCGGTAACAATCGGAATGGCGGGCAACCTCGGCAGTATCCTCGCGGCACGGTTCTCGACGGCGTTTCACCTCGGCCTCCTGTCGTTTACGGCGACTGACGACCGGTTGGCCGGCAACGCCATCGCTACCCTCGCTCTCGCGGTGACACTGTTCCCGCTCGTCGGTGCCGGCGCGTGGCTTCTTCAGACCGTCATCGGCGGCGCTGCGCTCCCGCTCCGGACGGTCGTGCTGGTCGCGCTCGTCAGCGGCAGCCTGTTGGCGGTGCTGGCTATCGTCGTGACGACGGTGACGACCTACGCCGCCTACCGGTTCGAACTGGACCCCGACGACGTGGTCATCCCTGTCGTCACGAACGTCTGTGACGTGTTGGGCGTGGTGGTGCTGTTCGGTGCCGTCCGCGTGTTCGTGTGAGTGGCGACTGACGCTACCGATGGGCCTTTGCGGGACAGGCCGCTACGTCGAGCCGTGCAGTCGCTCGCCGCCGTCCTCGGGCACCCGGCCGTCTCGGTCCTCGGAGAGGTCGCTGTCCGTGTCCTCCGTATCACGCTCTTCCTCTCGTTTGGCGTGTTCCTCGCGGAACTGGCGGTCGCGTTCGGGCTGGTCGAAAAAATCGCCGTCGTCTCGCGCTATCTCACCTCGCCGGCGAATCTCCCGGACGAGGTCGGAACCGCCATCCTGACGACGACCGCGTCGACGACCGCCGGCTACGGGATGCTCGCCGACTTCCGGGAGTCCGGCGTGCTGTCCGACCGTGCGACGCTCATCGCCGTCACCATCAACACGTTCTTCGGCTTCGCCCAGCACATCATCACGTTCTACGCGCCGATACTCATCCCCATCCTCGGCTTCCGCGTCGGGGTGCTGTACGTCGCCACCCGCGGGCTCGTCGCGCTGGCGATTACGCTGACCGGCATCGCCGCGGGCGCGGTCCTGCTGGACCCGGCCGCCGTCGGCCGGTCGGGTGCCGGCGCGGGACCGGCCCCCGACGGCGGGACGGCCGACGACCCCGCGGACGTGTTCGACGAGCGCCCGGCCACCCGCCGGGCGGCCGTCAGGGCGGCGTTCGACGCGACGGCCGAGAAGGTCCGGGACATCCTGCCGCGGCTGGCGGCCATCTACGCCGTCGTCTCCCTGCTCGTGGCCTACGGCGACGAACTCCTGGCGCTGGCTGGCAGCGACGGCGCGTCCGTGACCGCCGCCGCCGACGGGTTCGCCGGGCTGCTCGGCCTGCCCGGCGCAGCCATCCCCGTCATCGCCGCGTACGCGCTCGATACCACTTCGGGGGCAACGGTCATCGCGCCGCTCATCCGGAACGGGACTTTCACCGCCCGGACCGCCGTGGCGACGATGCTCGTGGGCGGCATCATCTCGTATGCCGTCTCGACGTTCAAGCGCTCGATTCCGTTCCAGTACGGTATCTGGGGCCGGGAGTTCGGTTCGAAAGTTATCGTCGTCAACACGGGGCTGAAAATCGTCTGGATCGCGCTGGCGCTGGTCGTCCTGCTGTAGGCTCACTCGAACGTGTAGGCCATCATCACCTCGTCGACCTGCTCGCCGTCGACGGTGTAGTGGTTCCGCCGGATTCCTTCGGTGTGCCAGCCGTGGTCTTCGAGGAACACCATCGCGTTCTCCGTTATCGCCGGCACGCTGTTGTACAGTTTCCGGTAACCGTTGGCCCGTGCCCAGTCCAGCCCGCGTTCCATGAGTTGGCTGCCGATGCCCTGTCCCTGCCGTTCCTCCCTGACGCCGACGGTGAGCTGGGCCGTCTCGCGGAGCTTGTCCAGTTGCGGGATGTCGAGGTGACACCAGCCGACGACCTCGCCGTCGATTGTGGCGACGAAGAACACCCGCGACTCGACCGTGTTGTGCCGCGTGACGGCGTCCTCGTACAGCAACTGCTCGGCGACGCTCTCGGCGACGACGTAGGTGCCGTCGCTGGAGACGTTCCGAATCGTCTGGACGAGCCCCTCGAAATCGTCGTTACGGGCCGGCCGAATCGTGTACGTCAGCCCGTCCGTGGTGTGTTGCTCGACGGAGCCGACGTCGAGCGCCAGCGTCAGGGTCCCGCCATCGTCCTCGATGTATCCCTTCGACAAGAGGTGTGTCAGGGCCTCCTCGAATGCCTCCGGCGATAGATCCACCGCCTCGCGGACCCTGTGGCGCGCCGCGGTCCCGTGTCGCTCGACGTACTGATACACCTCCATCGCCGCGCTCGTCTCGAAAGTCGGCCGTTCAACAGCGTCCATGTCGAGCATATATACTAGCAGATTATTAACAATTGTTGTTTGGTAACACAAACCATTGTTGCGGTGGTTTCCTGTGCGATCAGTCCCGGCCGAGCGTGCCGAGGCGGGCTTACCTGTCAGCTCAGGCCGTGTCCGGAATCGGGTCGGAGATGACGACGGCATCGCCCTCGATGACGCAGTTCCCCTCTGAGTCATCGACGGCTGTGGCCAGCCGGAACCGGTTGTCCTGTATGCGCTCGACGACCTCACAGCGGGCCGTGACCTCCTCGTCGATGTCGACGGGTCCCTGATAGCTCAGCTCTTGCGAGAGGTAGATGGTCAGCCCGGGGAGCCGGGCCAAGGCCGCGCTGATGACGCCGGAGACGAGTGTGCCGTGAACGATTCGGCGGCCGAACCGTGTCCCGTCCGCGAATGCCGTGTCGAGGTGGAGTCTGTTCGTGTCACCGCTGGCCTCAGCGAAGGCCTCCACGTCGCCCTGCGTTATCGTCTTGCTGAACCGGACGTGGTCACCGACGTCGATACCGTCGGCAGTCCCGTAGCTCTCGAAGGTCCAGTCCTCGTCCTCGTACAGCGTGTCCGGCCGGGTGAACCGCTCTCGCTGTGACGGCTCGTCAGTCGCTCCCCCTGCCCGCCTGAGGTATGGGATGTAGTCAGAGATGTCGGTTATTGTAACAATCCCGACAAGTTCGCCGTCCTCGACGACGGGCAGTTTCTTGACGTTGTTCGTCCGGAGCCGTTCGACGGCTGTTTCGATGTCCACTTCGGGGGTGACCGTCACCAGTGTCTCGGCCATCACGTCGCCGACTGACAGCGCTCTGGTATCGCCCTCGGCTGCGGTGACAGCGACGATGTCACTCTCCGTGATGATGCCGACGCAGCTGCCGCCGTCCTCGACGACGAGCGAGCCGATATCCTCGTCGCGGAGGCGCTGGGCCGCCTCGATGACCGGAGCGTCAGGACTGATAGTCTTGACCGGTGTCCGCATAATCTCTCTGACTGGCAGCGGGACGAGCATTGTACGGACACCCACTCGTGGCAAACCTATAACAGTCCGCCCAGCGGCACCGTCACACTTGTGCCGCCGGCCGACAAGGTCTATCCGATGCGATGGCCCGTGTTCGGTTTCGTCGTCGTTCTCGTGGTGGCTGCCGGCTGTAGCGGCTTCGCCGGCTCGCCGTCGCAGTCGACGGGGGCCGCCGCTGACGGCCAGTCAGCAATCGACGTGCCACACGCAGTCGTCACCGTTACCGTCACGGCCGTCGTCGACGGCGATACGATACAGATTGCCTACGAGAACGGGACTGGCGACACGGTCCGACTCGTCGGCGTCGATACTCCCGAAGTCCACACCGAGACCGACCCCGCGGAGTTCGAGGGCGTCCCCGAGACCGACGCCGGGTCGGCCTGCCTCCGCGGGGCCGGCACGAACGCCTCGGCGCTCGCCAAACAGCGGCTCCTCGGCGAGACAGTGGGACTCGCCTTCGATTCGAATCTGAACCGGCGGGGCTACTACGACCGACTACTGGCCTACGTCGTTCACGAGGAAGTGCTGTTCAATTACCGACTCGTCGAGACTGGCCGCGCGCGTGTCTACGACAGCGAATTCACGCGAACCGAGCGATTTTACGCGGCCGAGGACGCCGCGCGCTCCGACCGGCGCGGGCTCTGGCACTGTACGGACCCGGGCGCTACGACCCGGACGGATACCGCCGACAGCGGGGCTATCACCGAGAGCACCAGCGGTGTCGAAATTGCGACGATCCACGCCGATGCGGCAGGAAACGACCACGAGAACCTGAACGACGAGTACCTCACGCTCACGAACGCCGGCGACGAGTCGGTCGACCTCTCCGGGTGGACGGTCAGCGACGCTGCGGGGCACCAGTACACGTTTGCGAACCTGACCCTCGGCCCGAACGACTCGGTCACCCTCTACACCGGTCGCGGCACCGACACTGTGACCGAGCGGTACTGGGGCCGGAACGGGGCAGTCTGGAACAACGACGGTGACACTGTCACGGTCCGAAACGCCAGCGGTGAGCCGCTCCTCCGGCAGTCGTACTGACGCCGCTGCGCTGTCACGGCAGTATAAGCCGCTCCGGTGCTAACCGGTACCATGGCCATCCACCGGCTGACGCCAACGCCACGGGCGGTCGACTGGGGGCTGTTCGCGGCGGTGGCGACGCTGCTTGCCACAGGTATCGCCACCATCTTCGCAGGTATTCCCAGCAGTGCGTGGATAATCGACCTCCACGCGCTCTCCGGCGTGGTGCTGACGCTCCTGCTGCCGGTGAAGCTCCACCGTGTGGTCCACCGTGTCGCGCCGTCGCGGCTCACTGCGGCCCGTGTCCTCTCGGTCGGTCTGGCAGCGGTCACGCTGGGGGCGCTTGGCACCGGCGTCTGGTGGATATTCGGCGGCACGCTCGACCTCGGTCCGTGGGGGCTGTTTCACCTCCACGTCGCGCTCGGCCTGCTGGTCCCGCTGCTGTTGCTGATGCATCTCCGAACCCGGTTTTACTCCCCAGCAGAGGCCACCCGCGGCGGCCGCCGTGACGTTCTCCGGTACGCTGGGTTGGTAACCACGGGGGCACTGATCTGGCGACTCCAGGGGCCAGTCAACGACGCACTCGGTACGGCCGGCGCGGACCGCAGGTACACCGGCTCGCGGGAGGACGGGACCGGTGACGGCAACCGGTTCCCAGTCACTAGCTGGGTCGCCGACGATCCGGACCCGGTCGACGCGGCCGAGTGGTCGTTGTCGGTCGGTGGCCGGGTCGCCAGCGAGACCAGCTACGCCGCAGCCGACCTCTCGCCGGACGCGACCGAACCGGCGGTGCTTGACTGCACGAGCGGCTGGTACTCCGGTCACGAGTGGCAGGGCGTTCGCGTCGGTGACCTGCTCGACGCCGCCGACCCCGACGACGCGGCGGCGTGGGTCCAGTTCCGCTCTATTACTGGCTACCGGTGGAGTCTCCCGCTCTTAGAGGCCCGCGACGCCGTGCTGGCCACACACGTCGACGGCGAACCCCTGGCCCACGGACACGGCTACCCCCTCCGACTCGTTGCGCCCGGCCGTCGGGGGTTTCAGTGGGTGAAGTGGGTCGATTCGGTGCGGGTCAGCAAGCGCCGCGAACTCGGGGAGTGGATCGCGATATTCGTGAGCGGATTCTGAACGACGCCCACACCCTTCGAAAAGAGAGCTTACCGGTGTAGCTGTCATTGAAGCTACTACTAACGAAGTACTGTGTCGCGGTACCGGGTGGTATGAACTGGCGACACCCCGCCCGACTCACCGGTCCCTCGAACACTGCCATTGCTCTGTGGGCGGTTGCCGTCGCCTTTTTCGGCGTCGGCGACCTCGTCACGACGCTCGTCGGCTACAGTATTACCGGGGTGACGGAACTCAGCCCCGTTGTCAAGCTACTGCTTGCACAGCATGCGGTGCTGGTGTTGACCGGCCTGAAAGCCGCCGTGTTCGTGGGCTTTTTCGCCATCTGGAAGTACGTTTCTCGGCCGTACTCAATCGGTGTCCCGCTCGGGCTGGCGCTACTCGGCGTCGTGGTCACGGCGTGGAACACCGGCGTTATCCTTACCGCTGTACTGACCTGATTGTCGGCCGCTTCCAGTACGCCGCTCCGTACCGATGGCTCCGTGCGCTACACCAGCGCGTCGATAGAATCCCAGAGGTCCGGCCCGCTGTCATCACCCGACTCGTAATGAATCGGCACGAAGCCCGCGTTACGTGCGCCTTCGACATCGGTTTCGTACTCGTTGCCGACCATCACGTATTCGTCGGCCGGTAGCTCTTCCCGGACCCGGTCGAACGGCGCGCTGTCGGGCTTGTGTGCGCCGACCTCGTAGGAGGCGACAACAAGGTCGAACAGGTCGGTCAGCCCGTGGTGGTCGAGCTTGGCGACCTGCCGCTCCCGGATTCCGTTGGTGACAATCGCGAGCCGATTGTCGGTGGCAAGTGCGGTCAGGCTGTCCCGGGCTGTGTCGGGGACGGTCGTCGACGCGAACTCGGTCTGCTTGAGCGTCTCGACCAGCGCATCGAGGTCAACGTCTGCCCCGGCCGCTTCGGCGACCGCGGCCATCGACTGGCGGTACGGGTCCGGCTCCAGCGCCTCGAAGGCCGTATAAAATACCTCCTTGCTAACGGCCCGAAGCTCGTCGGTGTACTCGATACCATGGGCTTCGACGGTCCTTCGGATAATGTTCTTGTACGGCTCCGGATAGTGGACGACTGTGTCGTCAAGGTCGAAACAGATGGTCGTCGTCATGAGTCTTCGTCGTAGACCGGCTGGCCGTCTTCGGTCGGCGGCGCGACGTAGTTGATATACTCCTCGGCCGACGGTTCGTTGACGGTCACGTTCACGCGGATGTCACCGAGTTCGGAGGGGTCACCGACTGCGAAGTTTATGCGTCCCTCGAACGCCGCTTGCTTCTTCACGTCGAACGCGAAGGTGTCCCCCTCCAGATTGTCGAAGAAGACAGACCGCGCCGTATCGAGGATTTCCCGCCGGTGGAGTAGCTCAGAGAACCCGTCCATCGTGTGGACCTCGGCGACGAGTGCGCCCTGCTGGTGTGTCGGGTCGGCCTCCGGGAAGAGGGTCCGAACTGCGTCTGCAACCCGGTCGGTTACCTCGGTGTCGTTGACGGGCGCTTTGATTTGGATGTCGACGGCGTAGACGGCGCTCATTGGTTAAGCGCCTCCGACCCGTCCCGAATCAGTGTGCGAACAGTCCGCTGGAACGCGGCCAGCGTCTCCGTGTTCTCGATAGTCAGGTCGGCCATGTCCATGGCCTCGCCCATCCCGAAGCCGAGTTCGCGAGCGTCACGGTCCTCAAGCGACTCGCCGCCGTCTTCGGCCGAAGTGTCCCGCCCCCGGATGTCGAGTCGCTCGGCCCGCAGTTCGAACGGGGCGTCTATCTCGACGAGCAGGAACGCGTCGCCAAAGGCCGATTCGAACGCTTCAACCTCCACGTCCGACCGAATACCGTCGACGAGGACGGTGTCATTCGATTCGAGTTCCGCCTCAATCATCGGTAGCGAGCGCTCGGCGATGGCGGCAGGGCCGTTCTCTTCTCGAAGCGCCTTCGCGACCGTTCCGTGGTCCGATGCGGGGTCAAGCCCGCGGTCACGGCACTCCTCGCGGATGACGTCGCCCATCGTCACGACCGGCACGTCCATCTCGGCGGCGACGTTCGCTGCCTCGCTTTTCCCGCTGCCCGGCAGCCCGACGATACCGATAACTGTCATTGCCGGGCGTAATCGAGCAGCGGGCAAAAGCCCTCCCGTTCGGGCTCACCGCTCGCGGACGACGACGAACTCCGCGAGGTCCCGCAGGTACTCCATCGACTGGGACTCCGGGGCGTCGATGGTCGATAGCGACTCCAGGGCGGCGTCGGATTCAGCCCGCGCCCGCTCGTTTGCCTCCTCGGTCGTCAGCTCCGTCACTTCCACCAGCGACGGTCGTTCCATCTCCGCGTCGGTCCCGGCCGGCTTGCCCAGCGTTTCGGCGTCGGCTGTCGCATCGAGCACGTCGTCACGCATCTGGAAGGCCACGCCGACCCGTTCGGCGTACTGCCCGACCGCCTCGACCGTGTACGGGTCCGAGTCGGCCGCGATTGCCCCCAGTTCTGCCGCAGCGCGGAACAGCGCCCCGGTCTTCCGACGGGCCAGTTCCATGTACTCCCTCTCGTTGGAGGGCTCTGCGACCAGCTCCATGGCCTCGCCTTCGCCGAGTTCGACCATCGACTCGGAGACGGTCTGCATGGCGCGCTCGTCCGTCGAAAAGAGATTGAACGCTTCGCCGAGCAGGCCGTCAGAGGCGATGATAGCCGGGCCGTGGCCGAAGGCCTCCCAGGCGGCCGGAGAACCCCGCCGGAGCTCTGACTCGTCGATGATGTCGTCGATGACCAGCGAGGCGTTGTGGACGAGTTCGATGCCGACCGCGAAATCGACGGCATCGCCCGGCTCCCCGCCCAGCGCCTCACAAACCAGCACTGTCACCGTCGGCCGAACTCGCTTTCCCCCGGAAAGCGCCACGTGACGCACTTCATCTGCGAGTTCATCCGGCTCCACGCTGTCGAGAACCGCCTCCAAGCGCTCCTCGACCCGGTCTCGCCGGCGCTCGAGATACTCCATTACCGCCCCCTTAGGACTACCATAAAAAGTACCTTGTCACCCGCGATTCAGTGGGTCGCGGCTACTGGAACTGCTCGATGAGTGCCGGGACGACCTCGAACAGGTCGTCCTGAATACCGTAGTCGGCGATGTCGAAGATCGGTGCGTTCGGGTCGGTGTTGATGGCGACAATCGTATCCGAGCCCTTCATCCCGGCGACGTGCTGGACGGCCCCGGAGATACCGATGGCGATGTACACGTCCGGAGTAACGACCTTCCCGCTCTGGCCGACCTGGCGGTCCTTCTCCAGCCAGCCATTGTCGATGAGCGGCCGTGAACCCGACACCGTCGCGTCCAGTGCCTCGGCGAGGTCGTGGATAATGTCGAGGTTCTCCTCTTCTTCGATACCGCGGCCGACGGACACCAGCACGTCGGCGTCAGTGATGTCGATGTCGCCACCGCCGACCTCCTCGAAGCCCTTCACCGTGGACTTGACGGCACTCTCATCGATGGTCGCGTCGAATGCCTCGATTGTGGCGTCACCGTCCGCCTCGATTGTCGGCCACTCGGCCGGGCGGATGGTCACGGCCGCCTGCTCGGCGTGCACGTCGATTGTCGTCTCGGTTTTCGAGCCGTACAGCTCTCTGGTCGCGGTGAGGCCGTCTTCGGCGTCGATGTCGACCACGTCGGTCACGAGCGGCCGGCCCAGTCGGTTGGCGACTGCCGGCGCGTAATCGAGGCCGTTGACGCTGTTGGGCATCAGGAGAACGGTCGGGTTCAGTTCCGTGGCCAGCTGGGTGACGGCCTGCGTGTACACGTCGTGGTTGAACTCCTCGCCGATATCGACGGTGTGGACAATATCAACGCCCTCACGGTTCAGATCCGATCCAAACGCCTCGACATCACCGCCGATGACGGCGGTGTGTAGCTCGCCGCCGAGTTCGTCTGCGAGAGCGCGACCGGCTGCTAGCTGTTCTAGGCTCACCGGTCGGAGTTCCCCGCGCCGGTGTTCGGCGATAGCGAGGACCGACATTAGCTGGTCACCCCCTTCTCCGCGAGCAGTTCAGCCAACTCGGCCGCCGTCTCCTCGGGACTCCCTTCGAACACCGTCGCCTCGCCCTCGGTTTCCGGCTCGTACAGCGAGGTCTGTTCCAGCGGGCTCTCGATTTCAGCCGCGTCTAGTCCGACATCTACTAGGCTGTACTCCGCGAGTTCCTTGCTCTGAGCTTGCCGGATGCCCCGAAGGCTCGCGTAGCGTGGGTCGTTGATCCCGGTCTGTATCGTCAGTACAGCGGGGATTTCGATATCGGTGAGTTCCTCGACGCCGCCTTCCAGTTCACGGTGGACGCTTGCAACACCTGCCTCCAGATCGAGGTCGAGGTCGTTGACGACAGCGCCCCATTCCATGTCGAGTTTATCGGCCAGCGTGACACCGGTCGCCCCGAATCCGTCGTCGGCGGACTGAACGCCAGTCAGCACCAGATCGGGGTCTTCCTCGGCGGCGACAGCGGCCAGCACCTCGGCCTTCGTCTCGGGGTCCAGCAGGCCGGCGTCGGCGAGTGCGTCGTCCCAGACACGGATCGCGCGGTCGGCCCCTTTCGCCAGTGCCTGTCGGATCGTCTCGTCGGTTTCGGACGGGCCGATGGTGACGGTGACGACCTCGACATCGTCGTGGGCCTCCTTTATCTGGACGGCCTCTTCGACAGCGTACTCGTCCCACTCGTTGAGGTCGGCTGTGACATATCGGTCGTCGATAGCGAGTCCGTCGATCTCGAACTCGTCGTCGACGGCTGCCACCTCCTTCACCGTGACAAGAATTTTCATATCGGCAGTCCGATCGGACAGCGAATAAACGTTTCCGAACCAGAAACCACGCCCGGCTTGTTTACGCTCAGGCTGTCCTGTGGCTCACTCGTCGAAGTCGGTGATATCCTCGTCCGGGAACGAAATGAGGTTCTCCCGGCCGATGCGGAGTTTGTCGATCCGCCCTTCGTCGTCCATTGATGAGAGCAACTGGGACACCTTCGCGTTCGACCAGCCGGTCTCGGAGACGATGCGCGCCTGCTTCATCCGACCGCCGTTTTCTTCGAGGAGCCGTTCGACGCGTTCCTCGTCGCTCAGCAGTTCGACATCGACATCATCTGAGGCCGTGGTGTCGCTCGTTGCGGCTGCCGTCCCAGTACTGTCGTCTCCCTCGTCGTCGGTCCCGGCTGCGATTGATGGCAGCCCGTCAGTGTATCCCGTTTTGAACATGTACCCGACGGCACCAACGAGTAGCAACATCAGCACAACGCCGCCGATCCAGGCCGAGCCGATGCCACTGAAGATCGACTCCGGGGTCCCCGTCGGCGTTTCGGTCGTCGGTTGTTCGCCAGTGTACACGACGGACAGGTATCCCGGCTCGAACGTCCGACGCCCCTCGAAAACCAGCTTTCCGTCGTCTACGGCGCTCGGGGCGCTCTCTACACCGTACCCAGCCGGCGGCGAGATAACGAGTCGCTGGTCTGCAGTCAGCGTCCCGAACCACGTGCCGTCCGTTGAATTGAACGCGTCACCGACGACGACGTTCTCGCTGGTGACAACCGCGAAGTTCGTCCAGGTAAACTCGAGGATCAGTTGCCCTCTGCGGTCTGACACCTCGTACCGACGGTCGACGTTAGTGATCTCCATCTCACGACCGGTGACCGTACTGGCCTCGTCTTTTGCCTCCCGAAATGCTGGTAGCCATACCGCCTCGCCGTCGCCAGCGAACTGCTCACCGGTGTCTCTGAACGACTCAGTTTCGCTTTCGTCAAGCGCGTAGGTGTCTGTTATCGTCCACTTGGCGTCGCCGTTCGATTGTATCTGGAGGGCGAACGTCGTGTTTTCCGCGACCGGTGCCGGCGTCCCGGTTGTCTGTTGTGCGGAGACAGTATCCGCTGTCGCCGCTGTCGCGAGCGGCGGGGTCGCAAACAGGGCAAGCAGGACAAGGAGGAGGAGGGCACCTGAAACCCGCGGGGTCATTCTCGTTCATCGATGAACGTTCTGGGGGCAAAACCCTTTCCATCCGAGAATAAAACGTCAGCGGGCGCTTTGAAACGTCTCGTGCCTTCTCAGACGATTATTGATATATGGAGAATGGGGAGATTTTTGTACAGTGGGTGAGTATTCGTCGGTGATGCGTCCCCTCCCCGCAGTCGGTGTGATCCTCCTCATGGTTGTTTCCGTGGCTGCCCCGGTGACTGGGGCAGCCTCGCCAGCCCAGACCGCTGACGGCAGCGATCAGTTACCACAGATCACGGCCGTCGACAACACGACGAACCATCTCGCGATCCCAGCCAGTGATGTCAGGTCAACGACGTACAACCGGTCCTCAATCGACGTCGGCGTCGCGGTTGCAACCGGATCCAGTGACCTCCGGAGCGATTACGCGACGACGACGTTTGAGCGGCAGTTCTTCCAGCAGGACAGCGAGGCCGCTCGCGACCGCCTCGTCGACGAGACGCTGACCGATATCGAAAGCCAGCGAGCGAGTCTCGAACGACGGAATCAGGCCGCCATCCAGCAATACGCCAGCGGTGTGATAACCGCGACAGAGTTCCTGCGACAGCGTGCACTGATCGACGCTGAGTCACGTCAGTTGGCCACCCGGCTCGACCGTATCCGGGCCACCGCCGGCACCGCGCCGGACTACTCGCTCTCACCGGCGCAGCGCTTCCGCCTGGAGAACAGCAGAGGCGTGCTCAAGACGTACCGCGGCCCGATAAGTCAGCGTATCAGCGACGAGACCGCCGGGACGGTCGAGCCGAACGCGGTGTACGTTGAGGCGTCCTCAGAAGGGTATATGTTGTCTACAGTCGCAGACGGCCAATACACGCGTGAGACGTATCTCGGACAGGACCGCGAACAGACGGCAGTTGACCAGTTCGCACAGACCAACGACTCTCTCGGTGCGGTCAACACGCGGGCAGAGACCCTCTATCCGTGGCTCTACAGCGAGCAGTACCCGTCTGTTCAGACATACGGTCGGAGTGCCATCTACCAGATTCAGGCTGATCACTCCAACGGACAACTGACGGCCTATCTCGACGGCGGGACGACGAACGTCTTCTACGAGACGCAGACTCTCGAACTGACGACGGTCGACCGGTCGGAAGTGGCGGCGGGTGTGAACCAGTCCGTTCGGGTTCGAGTCCAGCAGTCCTTCGAGTCCGGCCCGCTGCTCATCACGGCCACTGATAACAGCACGGGCTCTCCGACCGATGCGACCGTCAGAATAAACGGTAAGCGGATCGGTACGACCGGGACAGACGGCACTCTCTGGACGGTCGAACCCCGTGGGGAGTACACGGTTACCGCCACCACACAGGACGGCGAACGGGTTCGAGTGCCTGTTAGCGGATCGGCGTAACGACGTGAGAAGGTAGAAACTCGCTGTTATTCGGGGACTTCTGCGATTGTCGTAATCGCACGCGGGCTGCCCGGTCGGGACTGCTGAATGTGGTGTTCGAACTCCTCGAAGCCGGCCTCAGTGAACATCCGGTCGGCCTCTTCCTCGTCGTAAAACAGCATGATGGCATCGGCCATCTTCTGGAAGACTGTCGAGTTCGGGTAGTCGGGACCGACGATGAGGACCTTGCCACCGGGTTTGGTCAGTCGGCGACACTCAGCGAGCGCGTCGACGGGGTTGGGCCAGTACTCGATGGACCCTGAGGACCACACCGCGTCAAAGCTGTCATCTTTGAACGGGAGTCGTTCGGCATCACCGAGGTGGTAGCGCACGTCACCGAACTTGCCGAACTTCTCGAAGGCTTTCGAAAGCTGGTGGGGGCTCTGGTCGAGCCCGTACACCGTATCGACGTGTTCGAGCAGTCCCTCGGTGGCGAAGCCGGTGCCACAGCCGACATCGAGGACTCTGTCGTCGGGCGCAAGGTCGAGCATTGCGATCGCCTCGTCGCGCATCCGTTCGTCCCAGATGAAGGGGTTGATCTGGTCGTACACCTTCGAGAGATACTTGTAGAACGTCCGCGCGCGGGCTTTATTCTCGAGGACTCCCATTACCCCCAGCTTAGGACTTGGCGGTCATAATTCCCCGGATTTTGGCCGGTGTCTCACACGGAGAAACTTCGCAACTACCAAATAGCCGCTCTGGCAACGCTCACATGATTAGAGAATGCCACGGCCAGAAGTTCTTGACAGGATACAGGAGGCCGAGCAGGAGGCCGACGAGATCGTCGCAGAGGCCGAACAAGACCGCGAAGACCGCATCGCGGAGGCTCGGGAAGAGGCCGAGGAGATCCGCGAATCAGCGCGGGATGAGGCCGACGCGGCCGCAGAAGACCGTCTTGAAGCGGCTCGCGAAGAGATCGAGGCCGAGCGCGAACAGATCATCGAGGACGGCGAGAGCGCTCGCGAAGACCTCGAACAGCAGGCCAGTGAACAGATCGACGAGGTAGTCGAATACGTCACAGACCTGTTCGAGGAGGCGGTGCATGCTCAGACCTGAGAAGATGTGCCGCGTCTCGGTGACGGGGTCGAAACGCGCGATGGAGCAGACAATCGAGGCCGTCCACGACCTCGATATGCTCCACGTCACCGAGTATGACGGCTCCTGGGACGGATTCGAACCCGGGAACTCGCTCGAGGGAACCAACGAGGTCTCGGATAAGCTCGTCACGGTTCGCTCGCTCCAGTCAATTCTGGATGTCAGTGAGGAGGACGCCGGTCCGACCCGAGTTGTCACTGACGAGGCGATCGAGGAGCAACTCGACGAGGTGCGGACGGCGGTCAACGAACTCGACGACCGGCGCGACGATGTCCGTGATGAACTCCGGGCCGTCGAGGACCGGATCAACACGATGGCCCCGTTCGTCACGCTTGGCATCGATCTCGACCTGCTCCGTGGCTACGACTCGCTGTCAGTCGTCGTCGGCGAGGGCGACAGCGACGAGATCGAGACCGTCCTTGCAGCTAGCGACATCGAAACGTTCGAGCTGTTCACCGAGGACGGCGTCGTCGCCGTGTTCGCACAGGCCGACGAAGACGCTCTGCAGGACGCACTGGTCGGGGCGACGTTCTCCCGGCTCGAAGTCCCAGAAGGCGACGGCGACCCGACGTCATATCTCGAAGAGCTGGAACACGAGAAACAGCAGCTCGAATCGAAGCTCTCGACCGTCGAAGACGAACTCAATGAACTCCGTCTCGACCACGCCGGATTCCTGCTCGCAGCCGAGGAGAAACTGGCTATCGAGGCCCAGAAGGGCGAAGCGCCGCTCACCTTCGCGACGACGGAAAACGCCTTCATCGCCGAGGGGTGGATTCCGAACGAGCGCTACGAGGAGTTCGAGCAGGCCCTTTCGAGCGCTGTCGGCGATGCTGTCGACATCGACAGGATCGAAATCGCCGAGTACGACAGCGACGGGCACGCGGAGTCTCACGAGGAAGTCGAGCGCGAGGGCGGCAACGGCGGCGAACCGGTCGGCAGTTCGGTCGATGCTCCCGAGCCGGAGAGCGAGCGCCAACCGCAGGAAACCGTCGCTGACGGCGGCGTCATCACGATGGGCAGCGACGACCCACCGGTCATTCAGGACAACCCGAGCGGCGTGCGACCCTTCGAGGACCTCGTCGAGGTCGTCAACCGACCGAAGTACGGCGAGTTCGACCCAACGGTCGCCTTCTTCCTGACGTTCCCGGCCTTCTTCGGGTTCATGATCGGTGACCTCGGCTACGGGCTCCTGTACCTCGCACTCGGATACGGGCTGTACTCGAAGGTTGACAGTGACGTGCTCAAAAGCCTGGGCGGCGTTGCGATGTGGGCCGGTGGCTTCACCGCGCTGTTCGGTGTGCTGTACGGTGAGGTGTTCGGCTTGCACACCATTTCGAACGTCTTCTGGCCCGCGCTGGGATTCAAGAGCGCGCCGATGCACAAGGGACTCCAGCCGCACTACGCCGACTACGCGCTGGCGTGGCTGACAGTCAGCCTGCTTGCCGGGACGGTCCACCTCGCTGCGGGCTGGATATTCGACTTCATCGAGAACCTGAGCCACAGCCTCTGGGACGCCGTCACCGAAAGCGGGTCGTGGCTGCTGATGCTGTTTGGCCTCTGGGCGTGGGTGTTCTCCGGCGCGAACGGTGCAGCGCCAGACTTCCTCTATACCGCTGAGGCAGGTGTCTTCGCAGGGAATCCGTACGCATGGGGATTCACTGGGCTGCCAGCGATCAATCTCTTCACGATTCCGGGACTGGGTGCGCCGTTCTCGGCGTGGCTCATCCTCTTCTTTGCCGGCCTCGTGCTGCTGGCGCTCGCCGACCCAATCGAGGTCGTCGAGTTCCTCAACGTGCTGGTGAACGTCCTGTCGTACACGCGGCTGGCTGCCGTACTGCTGGCCAAGGCAGGGATGGCCTTCGTGGTCAATCTGCTGTTCTTCGGCGCGTACTCACACGACGGTGAGTTCCACTTCCTCATCGGGCACGGGCCTGAGTGGGCAATCTCCGAATACGGCGCGGAAGCGATCATGTTCCCCGGGCTCATCCACTCCGGTATCGCCGCCGCGCTGGTCGGGGTTCTCATCCTGGTCATCGGGCATCTACTCGTGCTGGTGCTCGGCATCACCAGCGCCGGACTCCAGGGCGTCCGACTTGAGTACGTGGAGTTCTTCGGCAAGTTCTTCGAAGGCGGCGGGAAGCGGTACAACCCGTTCGGCTACGAACGCACCTACACGACCGAGGACTGACCGCGCGCTTCCTTTCTATTCGGGCTAATCGCCGCTGTTTACTGCCGGTTTTGCCAATTTCGTTGCGGGTGTCGACTGCTACACGCTCACAACCGACCACAGCTGAGCCGCTAAACCGCCCGAACAGCACGCTGACGAACCGTTTTGGGAAGCTTTATGAACTACGTGGATTCACATACGCCTGTTCGGACACGAGCAATTCCAGAGACTACACATCCATGATCGAAACCATCGCACTCCTTGTCAACGCAGTACTGCAGGAAGGTACCGCCAGTGCTCCAGCTATTCCGGCTTCAGCCGGCGCAGCGCTTGCCGTCGGACTCGCCGCGCTCGGTTCGGGGTATGCGGAACGTGGGATCGGGGCCGCCGCCGTCGGCGCAATCGCAGAAGACGAGAGCATGTTCGGCCGCGGACTCATCCTGACAGTCCTGCCGGAAACGCTCGTCATTCTCGCGCTTGTCGTCGTCTTCGTCGTCTAACAACACTCCGTCTTTTCCAATAATGAGCCTTCAAACAGTCGTAGAGGATATCCGCGACGAGGCCCGCGCGCGTGCTCAGGAGATTAGCGACGAGGCCGACGAACGTGCCGAGGAGATTATTGCTGATGCCGAGGCCGACGCCGAGCAGATCCGAGAGGATCGCGAGGCAGAGGTCGAGCGGACCATCGAGCAGGAGCGAGAGCAGCGGCTCTCCTCCGCGAAGCTCGAGGCCAAACAGGCTCGGCTCAACGCCCGGCGTGACATCCTCGAAGACGTTCACGGTGACGTCGAGGACGCGCTTGCGGCCCTCGAAGGGGACAGACGAGAGGAACTGACACGCGCACTGCTCGACGCCGCTGTCGAGGAATTCGGCGACAGCGACGAGCTGTCGGTGTACGGCCGTGCGTCGGACCAGTCGCTTCTCGAGGATGTACTCGATGACTACGATGGCGCGACGTACGCCGGCGAACGGGACTGCCTCGGCGGCGTCGTCGTCGAGAGCGGTGAGTCACGGGTCCGTGTGAACAACACGTTCGATTCCATCCTGGAGGACGTCTGGGAGGACAACCTGAAAGCAATCAGCGACCGCCTGTTCGAAGACCAATGAGTTCGCGAACGGGAACGAGCGGCCAGGGAAGCAACTACGAGTACGTCATCGCACGGGTTCGTGCCCGCAGCGCATCCCTGTTCGACGATGACGACTACCGGAAGCTGGTCCGCATGGGGACGGGCGAAATCGCCCGCTTCATGGAGGAAACAGAGTACGAGACCGAGATGAACGCGCTCGGCTCCCGGTACGACGGCGTCGACCTCGTGGAGTACGCGCTGAACCGTAACCTCGCGAAACACTTCGACGACCTGCTTCGCTGGTCCGAGGGGGCGCTGTACGACTACATCGCCCGCTACCTGCGGAAGTTCGACGTGTGGAACGTCAAAACCGTTATCCGCGGGCTCTACTCGGACGCAGAGCGGACGGAGGTCGAGGACGACCTCATCCGGGCCGGCGAGTTCGCCGACCGCCGCATCGAGGACCTGCTGAACGCCGGTTCTATCGAGGAGGTCGTCGAGCAACTCGACGACACCATCTTCGGCGAGTCACTGGCCGAGGCGTTCGACGTGTACGAGGAAAGCGGCGTCCTCGTGCCCCTGGAGAACGCGCTCGACCGCGCCTTCTACGAGACGTTGCTGTCGGGACTGCCGGACAACCCCGAGGTCGACAGTCCGACCGGGCTGTACGTCGAGTTCCTGGAGACGGAAGTCGACTTCCGCAACCTCCGGAACGCGCTCCGGCTGGCCCGCAGCGGCGCGGACATCGACCCCTCGGAGTACTTCATCGAGGGCGGCCAGCTGTTCGATGCCCAGGAGGTCGCACAGCTGTCGACGAATCTCGACCAGTTGGTCAGTGCCGTCCGCGAGAGCAAGTACGGCGAGGACCTCGATCAGGCGCTGTCGGCGCTTGAGGAGGCCGACAACCTCATCGACTTCGAGCGGGCGCTGGACGCGGCGCTGCTCGAATACGCTGACCGGCTCTCGAACCGCTATCCGCTGTCGGTCTGTCCGGTGTTGTCCTACGTTCTCGCGAAGGAACGCGAGGTCGACAACATCCGGGCCATCGCCCGCGGTCGCGAGGCCGGTCTCGGCCCCGACGAAGTCGAACAGGAGCTGGTGATACTATGAGCCAGGAAATCGCTGTCATCGGCAGCCCGGAGTTCACGACGGGCTTTCGGCTAGCTGGCGTCCGCAAGTTCGCGGACGTGCCTGCCGACGAGAAAGACGAGCAACTCGACGAGGCCGTCGAGGAGATGCTCAACGACGACGACGTCGGCATCGTCGTAATGCACGACGACGACCTGTCGCACCTCTCACGCGGTGTTCGGCAGGACGCGGAGACGAGTGTCGAGCCAGTGATGGTCACGCTCGGCGGCGGCACTGGGAGCGGCGGACTGCGTGAACAGATCAAGCGAGCCATCGGTATCGACCTGATGGACGAAGACTAACCATGAGTCAAGCAACAGACACAGACGTCCGCGAGGACGGCATTATCGAAAGCGTCTCGGGACCGGTCGTAACGGCTCGGGACCTCGACGCCCGGATGAACGACGTCGTTTACGTCGGCTCGGAAGGGCTGATGGGCGAGGTCATCGAGATCGAAGGAAACATCACCACGATTCAGGTGTACGAGGAGACCTCCGGTGTCTCCCCCGGCGAACCCGTCGAAGGGACGGGCTCGCCCCTCTCCGTGGACCTCGGGCCGGGCATGCTCGACGCCATCTACGACGGCGTCCAGCGCCCGCTCGACGTGCTCGAAGAGAAGATGGGGTCGGCGTTCCTCGACCGCGGCGTCGACGCGCCGGGCATTGACCTGGAGAAGACCTGGGAGTTCACCCCCGAAGTCGAGGAAGGCGACGAGGTCGAAGCCGGCGATATCGTCGGCACTGTCCCTGAGACGCCCAGTATCGATCACAAAGTGATGGTCCCGCCCGACTCCGAGGGTGGCGAGGTCGTCGCCATCGAATCGGGCAACTTCACCGTCGAGGAGACGGTTGTCGAACTGGACAGCGGCGAGGAAATCCAGATGCACCAGGAGTGGCCGGTGCGCCAGCAGCGGCCGACCGTCGAGAAGGAGACCCCGACGGAGCCGCTCATCTCCGGCCAGCGCGTGCTGGACGGCCTGTTCCCGATTGCGAAAGGCGGGACGGCCGCCATCCCGGGTCCCTTCGGCTCCGGGAAGACGGTCACCCAGCACCAGCTCGCCAAGTGGGCCGACGCTGACATCGTCGTCTACGTCGGCTGTGGCGAGCGTGGCAACGAGATGACCGAGGTCATCGAGGACTTCCCGGAACTGGAAGACCCGACCACCGGCAACGCGCTGATGGACCGGACCTGCCTCATCGCCAACACGTCCAACATGCCCGTCGCGGCCCGTGAGTCCTGTGTGTACACGGGAATCACCATCGCGGAGTACTTCCGTGACATGGGCTACGACGTGGCGCTGATGGCCGACTCCACCTCCCGGTGGGCCGAGGCCATGCGCGAAATCTCTTCCCGGCTCGAGGAGATGCCCGGCGAGGAGGGGTACCCCGCGTACCTCTCCGCTCGCCTGAGCGAGTTCTACGAGCGTGCCGGGTACTTCGAGAACATCAACGGTACCGAGGGTTCGGTCTCGGTCATCGGGGCCGTCTCGCCGCCGGGCGGGGACTTCTCGGAGCCGGTCACCCAGAACACGCTGCGTATCGTCAAGACGTTCTGGGCGCTGGACGCCGACCTCGCCGAACGCCGGCACTTCCCGTCTATCAACTGGAACGAGTCGTACTCGCTGTATCGCGACCAGCTCGACCCGTGGTTCGAGGAGAACGTCCGGGACGACTGGCCGGAGACGCGCCAGTGGGCCATCGACACGCTGGATGAGGAGGCCGAACTGCAGGAAATCGTCCAGCTTGTCGGGAAGGACGCGCTGCCGGAAGACCAGCAGCTGACGCTGGAAATCGCCCGCTACCTGCGCGAGGCGTGGCTCCAGCAGAACGCCTTCCACGACGTCGACACCTTCTGTGAGCCCGAGAAGACCTACCGCATCATGGACGCCGCCAAGACGTACAACGATGCGGCCTTCGAGGCGCTCGATGCCGGCGTTCCCGTCGAGGAAATCACCGACATCGACGCCGCGCCGCGGCTCAACCGTATCGGCGTGCAGGAGGACTACAACGAGTACATCGACGAACTCGAAGACGACATCGAGTCACAGCTCAGGGAGCTGTACTAACAATGAAAGAGTACCAGACAATCACGGAGATCAGCGGACCGCTGGTGTTCGTCGAGACCGACGAACCGGTCGGCTACGACGACATCGTCGAAATCGAGCTCAGCGACGGCGAGACCCGCCGTGGCCAGGTGCTCGAATCTGCGAGCGACTACGTCGCCATCCAGGTGTTCGAGGGGACCGAAGGCATCGACCGCGACGCCTCGGTTCGCTTCCTCGGCGAGACGATGAAGATGCCCGTCACCGAGGACCTCCTCGGGCGGGTCATGGACGGGACCGGCCAGCCCATCGACGGCGGCCCGGAAATCGTTCCTGACGAGCGCCGCGACATCGTCGGCGAAGCCATCAACCCCTTCTCGCGGGAGTACCCCGAGGAGTTCATCCAGACGGGCGTCTCGGCCATCGACGGCATGAACACGCTCGTCCGCGGGCAGAAACTGCCGATCTTCTCCGCCTCCGGCCTGCCCCACAACGACCTCGCGCTCCAGATTGCGCGACAGGCGACGGTGCCGGAAGAGGAAGACGGCGAAGACGACGAGGGTTCGGAGTTCGCAGTCATCTTCGGCGCGATGGGTATCACGGCCGAAGAGGCAAACGAGTTCATGGACGACTTCGAGCGCACCGGCGCGCTGGAACGCTCGGTCGTCTTCATGAACCTCGCGGACGACCCGGCCGTCGAGCGGACGATTACGCCGCGGCTGGCCCTGACGACCGCCGAGTACCTCGCCTTCGAGAAGGACTACCACGTCCTGGTCATCCTGACGGACATGACCAACTACTGCGAGGCGCTGCGCGAAATCGGTGCCGCGCGTGAGGAGGTCCCGGGCCGCCGTGGCTACCCCGGATACATGTACACCGACCTGGCCCAGCTCTACGAGCGCGCCGGTCGAATCGAGGGCCGCGAGGGCTCCGTGACCCAGCTCCCGATTCTGACGATGCCCGGCGACGACGACACGCACCCGATTCCGGACCTGACCGGGTACATCACCGAAGGCCAGATCTACATCGACCGCGACCTCAACAGCCAGGGCATCCAGCCGCCGATCAACGTCCTGCCGAGCCTGTCGCGGCTGATGGACGACGGTATCGGCGAGGGGCTGACCCGCGCCGATCACGCCGACGTGAAAGACCAGATATTCGCCGCGTACGCGGAGGGTGAGGACCTGCGCGACCTCGTGAACATCGTCGGTCGCGAGGCGCTGTCGGAACTGGACAACAAGTACCTGGACTTCGCCGACCGCTTCGAAGAGGAGTTCGTCGATCAGGGCACCGACACGGCCCGCAGTATCGACGAGACGCTCGAACTCGGCTGGGACCTGCTCTCGATGCTCCCGAAGGATGCGCTGAACCGCATCGACGAGGATCTCATCGAAGAGCACTACCGCGAGGACGAGACCGCAGAAGCCGTCGAAGCGTAACGACGGCCCTACATCTCACGGCCGCCCGTCGTTTGTACCTAATATTTTGGGTATGCCACTATTTGCCTTTGAGTGCCTAATGTAAACTGCACTATGCCAGCACCAGGGAGCGAAGGAATTTGGCTGTGGTTAGGTACAGCGGGCATGTTCCTCGGCATGCTATACTTCATCGCGCGTGGCTGGGGTGAAACCGACAGCCGGCGCCAGAAGTTCTACATCGCGACAATACTTATCACGGCAATCGCGTTCGTGAATTACCTCGCGATGGCACTTGGCTTCGGGCTGACAATCGTTGAGTTCGCCGGTGAGGAACATCCAATTTACTGGGCGCGGTACAGTGACTGGCTGTTTACCACGCCGTTGCTGTTGTACGACCTTGGACTGCTTGCAGGGGCAGACCGTAACACTATCACGTCGCTCGTCAGCCTCGATGTGCTGATGATCGGGACCGGTCTGGTTGCGACGCTGAGCGCAGGCAGCGGCGTGCTGTCGGCCGGCGCGGAACGGCTGGTCTGGTGGGGCATCAGCACCGCCTTCCTGCTGGTCCTGCTGTACTTCCTGTTCAGCTCGCTGTCCGGCCGGGTCGCAGACCTGCCAAGCGACACGCGTAGCACGTTCAAGACGTTGCGCAACCTCGTCACCGTCGTCTGGCTGGTCTATCCGGTCTGGTGGCTCGTTGGTACCGAGGGAATCGGCCTCGTCGGTATCGGGATCGAGACAGCCGGCTTCATGGTCATCGACCTCGTCGCGAAGGTCGGCTTCGGTATCATCCTGCTCCGGAGCCACGGCGTGCTTGACGGCGCGGCCGAGGCGACCGGAACTGGCGCAACGCCTGCAGACGACTAACCGCTGCCGTTCGTCGACCTCGTTTTTTCGGTGTCAGTCCGGAAGCGGCAGCGCTCGGACCGAAATAACTGGAAACCGTTAACTGCCTACGTCGAAAAGAGGCCCGTAATGGCTAAGGACGTCAAACCCACGCGCAAGAATCTGATGCAGATCGAGGACCGCATCGAGCTGTCCGAGCGTGGGCACGACACGCTGGAGAAGAAGCGTGACGGCCTCATCATGGAGTTCATGGACATTCTGGATCAGGCGCAGGACGTCCGTGAAGATCTCGACGATTCCTACGAGCGGGCCCAGCGCGCGATCAATATGGCCCGGGCGATGGAGGGTGACGTGGCTGTCCGTGGGGCCGCTGCAGCGCTGAAAGAACACCCCGAACTGACGACCCAGTCGAAGAACATCATGGGCGTCGTCGTCCCGCAAATCGAGTCCAGCAAGGTTCGAAAGTCACTGGACGAACGCGGCTATGGCGTTATGGGGACCTCGGCCCGTATCGACGAGGCTGCCGAGGCATACGAGGAACTGCTCGAAAACATCATTCTCGCCGCCGAAGTCGAGACGGCGATGAAGAAGATGCTCGAAGAGATCGAGACCACGAAACGCCGTGTCAATGCCCTCGAATTCAAGCTCCTGCCCGACCTCTATGACAATCAAGAGTACATCGAGCAGAAACTCGAAGAGCAGGAGCGCGAAGAGATCTTCCGCATGAAAAAGATCAAAGCAAAGAAAGAAGAGGAAGAAGACACGCTCGCGGCCGAAGAGGCAGCGGAAGAAGAGCCCGAAGCGGTCACTGCTGACGACTGAACAGAGAGCCCGTCCTGACCGGTATCGTTTTTGCGGTTTCCCGTCCGTGGATGAGTATGTCCTGTCCCGACTGCGGTGGCGACCTCGTCTCGATTCCGGTTCCGGCTGATCTCCAGCAGTATCTCCCCGGCGACGCACCGGGGGCCAGCGTCTGCCGGTCCTGTCTGGCACTGCACCCAGAGACGGAGCCGCCCGCTGATGTGCCCGACCTCACAAGACTCGACAGTGCAATCCCCACTGCCGATGGGGCAGCGATCCCGGTGGTGTTGCTCGTCGGTCTGCTCGACTCGCTTGCGATGCACCGCGAGGAGATCACCGCGCTGCTAGAGCGAATCGAGCGCGAAGGCGTCGACCCGCTGCTGGTGCTGGATCGGCTTGCCGCAAGCTACGGGGAGGCGGCCCATGTCGACCTCGGCCGTCGCCGTCGGCAACTCGAACAGTTGCTATAACAGAACTGACGGTGTGAACGACGCGTTAGACGCCTGTCGAGTAACGCAGCAAGCCGGCGACGCCGCCAAAAGCGGTCAGCAGCTGTTCGCCTTTTTCGAAGTCAGTCGAGATGAACACCGTCTCTGTGCCCCGCTGGTCGGCCAGTTCCATCAGGTGGTCGATGGCGTCTTCGCGCTCGCCGTCCTCGGCGTCGACGGTGGCTCCACAGCGGGTACACTCGTGGTCGTCGGTCGCCGCGTTGCTGTTGATGAGGTCGTACTCGTCGTGGCCGTTCTCGCAGGTGTAGGCGACCACGTCCTTCCGGAGGTCCTCGGAGATGAGCAGCTGTTCGACCGCACCCATGTTGAGGTTCTGGCGGGTCTGGTCGAAGCCGTAGGTGGCCTTGTCCCCGTTGTGGAGCTGCTTGAAGAAGTCCTCCATGAGCTCCTTGTCCCGGAGCATCTCGTGTTCGGCCAGCACCTCGTCGGCTGCGTCCACGAGGTCGTACAGGCCCGACTCGTCGGTGTAGGCAACGTCGAACTTCCCCAGCACCATGTCCTGTAGCTCGTGGTGGAGGTAGTCGCCGTCGAGGAACTCGTCTTTCGTCGGTGAGGGGCCACCGACGAGGATACCGTCCAGGTCGTGGCGGTCGGCGACGAACAGGTCGTTGGCCATCCCCGCGACCTCCTGATAGAAGTTGTCGATGGCTTCCAGTCGGAGGCGGGCGAACCGCTGGGCGGACTGCCCACCTTTCCGCTGTTTGCCCGGAACCAGCGACGAGGCGGACTTGACGGGCTCGACGCGTTTGCCCTTCAGCCAGCCGACGTTAGCCTCGCGCCGGTCGAGCACGATGAGACCGAACAGCCCTTTGTCGGCCAGCATGTGTTCCAGTGGCTCGGTGAGAAACTCCGAGTCACAGTGATAGCGGAACGATTCGATAGGGTCTGGCGGGGATTCGAGGACCTTGGTCACCATGTCGGTCCGGCCGCCGCCGGTGTCGAACGCCCCCGAGAACAGCACTAGGCCGTTCTCCGGCGGCGTGTTGTCGTAGTATCGAAGCCGGTCTTTGATGGAAGTCAGCGCGTCTTGGACCGCGGTGCGGGTGTCCTTCGACTTGATGTTCGAGGCCTCGGAGTGCTCTTGGGTGACGTGGGCGACGACGTCGCTTATCTGCTTGTCCTCGGGGACGTAAATAGAGACCAGCTGGGTGCCCGAACCCTGGTACCCCTTGAGTTCCTCTATGACCTTCCGGAACTCGTATTTCTGCTTGTCAGATTGTTCCTGTTCCTGCTGCTCGCTCATTACTCTCTGTTGGCCGAGGTGGCGTAAGAACCTGTTGACAGCGAGGGGCGCGAACGGAGTGAGCCGTCCTCGTGCCGGAACGGTGACCGGTGGGTGCCGTGGAGGAAGGGGCGAGGGGCACGCGAAGTGCGGTCCTCGGATACCCAGCGGGAGGAACGACCTGCGTGGCCGTGGAACTGACTAGTCTGTGCGGCGCCTCCCGGAGCGGTTCGACAATTGACAGTCGCATTTATATGACTGCCTGCATTGTACCCAAGCAATCAGACTATGGCGGGGTACGTGTGTACGATTGCGGGCGGCAAGGGCGGCGTCGGGAAGACGACGACCGCGGTAAATCTCGGAGCTGTCCTTCAGGAGATGGACTACGATGTGGCTGTCGTCGACGCGGATCTGGGGATGGCGAACCTCGGCTCGATGCTCTCCGTGGAGCCGGAAAAGAGCCTCCACGAGATTCTGGCCGGCGAGGCTGCCGTGAGTGAGGCTCTGACCGATGCACCGGGTGGGCTCACGGTGATTCCGGGTGAACAGTCGCTCGAAGCGTTCGCGGACGCTGACCCCGCAAAGCTCCGGAAAGTCATCAAGACGCTCCGAAATGCCTACGACGTGGTGCTGATCGACACTGGGGCCGGACTGAGCCACGAAGTTGCCGTGCCGCTCGGGTTGGCCGACGGAATCGTCCTCGTCACGACTCCCGACGACGTTGCGGTGGGTGATACGGTCAAAACGGCCCAGCTAGCGAACCGAATCGACGGGATCGTCCTCGGTGCGATCATCAACCGTGCGACCCGCCACACTGATGTCGCGTCCATCGCCGAGCAGATGGAGTTCCCGCTGCTCGCGGTCATCCCGGACGACCCGCAAGCGACGACCGAAGAACCGCTTGTGCTCAACGCCCCCGAAAGCACGGCTGCAGACGCCTACCAGCGGCTGACCGAGGCGCTTGAGGGTGTGTTCTTCCGGGGCGAGAGTCCCGAAGTAGATGTTGAGACCATACTTGATGATGAGTGGTTCCTTGACGACACCGACGACCGCTCAGATGTCGACGACGACGAGGACTCGGGCGGCGTGTTTGGCCTGTTTAATTGACGGTTCTGTACCGCTTGCTGTTCCGGTCGCAGCCCGCCGCTCCGACCGCATTTCACTACGTTTGGGTTTCCGGAAGCGGCGGCCACAGCGTTGCGACCGTTTCCTGGATGAGCTGGGTCTGTGCTCGGCGCAGTCGTTCGGAGAGCGACGACGCAGAGATGTCCAGTTCCTGTGCCACGGCAGCCAGTGGTGCACGTCGCGGAATCTCGAAATACCCCATTTCGTATGCCGTCCGTAGCGCTTCGAGTTGGCGGTCAGTGAGCCCGTTACCGGGCGGCTTCGGCTCCGCATCCCGTGTCAGCCGCTCCAGTTCGAAGTCCGCGTTTCGCTGCCAGAACGAGGCGAACTCGGTGAACGCTGCTCGATCGGCGAACCAGCCCATTTGCACCCACCCATCTGCAGTCACGGTTATCTGCTCGATACTAGCGTCTGCTGTGGCGAGTGCTTCAAGCCCGTCCAGGTCGTCAATTTGGTCGCCGAGTTGCGCCTCGAAGCTCAGCGCCGGCACTGCCTGATACCGCTGGGTATCGCCTGCCGTCCCGATGCGCGTCCACTCCTGTACGTCGTAGGCGTCAGTGAGTGCCCGCTCGACAGCTTGCTCGGAGCTACCCGTCACCGTGGCAAGAAACAGCGGACGACGGCCGTGGTTGTACTGGAGGGAAAGGGTAATCGACGCTTCGGGAACCGTCTCTGCAACCGACACGAGCGGCAACGCATCGCAGTATATCTGAAACTCTGCAACGAGCCCCATACGCTAGCGTTTTTTGCGAGGGTGAAGCGACTGTCGGAACAGAGCGCCAGCGGGGCTGTGAGTCCTGACTTTGACACCCCGTTTTAAACGGCCCAATCACTGAGAGAACGGCTTAGCCCGACCGCGCTCGACCGTACTATTGTATGCAGCAAGCACAATCCACAGACGAGATCGATGTCGAATTCGAGCGTTACGGCGACGGACAGCCACTCATTCTCTTACACGGCGGGATGGCCCCCACCGAGTACTGGGAACCGGTCATACCGGCGTTCGAAGGCTACAGCGCTGTCGTCCCCCAGCGACCTGGGTTCGGGACCTGTCTCGACTCTCCCGCAGAAACGAGCGCCGACGAGGTACTGGCTCGCGAGGGCAGGTACGTCCGGGCACTTACCGATGCCGTCGACGGAGACCCAATCTTGTTCGGCCACTCCTACGGCGCGCTCACCGCTATCGAGGCCGCGGCGGCTCTGTCGGTCGAGGCAGTCATCGCGTACGAACCGGCAGTACTTCCCGCTGAGTACCGGGCCGATGCCGACCTCGCCGACCAGATGGCGTCGCTCATACGGGACGGGGCGCGCGAGGAGGCGGTGAAACGCTACATCGAACATGTCCTCCACCCCGACGGCATCGACGACCTCGACGCCTGGCTAGCGGACTGGCCGGTCTGGCCTGACTGTGTGGACCTTGCCGAGGAGGTCGTTCGGATGAACCGGTCCGTCGAACAGTACCAGCTCCCAGACCGCCTCAATGTCGACGCGCCCACTCTCGTTCTGGCCGGTACCGACGGGCCGGACTTCCTCCGACAGAGCGCTCGGTCCGTTCACGAGGCACTGCCACGGAGTCGATTCGTCGAGTTCGAGGGCGTCAGCCACAGCGGTCCCGCCGAGGCACCTGCACTGATCGCGGCGGAAGTCGACACGTTCCTGCAGAACTAGGCCGACTCGACAGACGTTTCGCGGCAATCGCGTCCGTCACACCGGATCCCCGGCCCAGACCGCTCCTACATCGAGGTCGGTGCTTCGACGCCCAGTGCGTCAAGCGCGTTCGCAATCGCGGTTCGCGTCCCGTCGACGAGCGCCAGCCGCGCAGCGCGGGTCTCTGGGTCGGCGTCGAGGACCGGGCACTCCCGGTAGAAGGCGTTGAACGTCTCGGCGAGGTCGCGAGTGTAGGTCGCGACGGTGTGTGGCGTCAAGTCGTCTGCGGCCGCCTCGATGACAGCGGGGAACCGGGCCAGCTCGCGAAGCAGGTCCCGCTCTTCCGGGTCCGACAGCGGGTCGAGTGCGGGCTCGTCGGGGATGTCAGCCTCCACGTCCGAAAGAATGCCACAGCACCGTGCGTGGACATACTGAACGTAGGGTGCGGACTGGGCCTCGAAGTCCAGCGCGCGGTCCCACTCGAAGGTGATGCCCTTCGTCGGCTGTTTCGAGACGATGTCGTAGCGCACCGCGCCGATGCCGACTTGGCGAGCGATGCGGTCGATGTCGTCCTCGTCGAGGTCGCCGCGGGTCCGGTCGTCGAGTCTGGCCTCGACCTCTTCGCGCGCGCGGTCGATAGCCTCATCCAGCAGGTCGTCGAGGTCGATACCGGTCCCCTCGCGCGTGCTCATGCCGCCTTCCGGGAGGTTCACCCAGGAGTAGAACACTTGCCGGAGCTGGTCGGTGTCGTTGTCGAGCAGTTCGAGCGCTGCCGAGAGCTGGTCGGCCTGCAGCTTGTGGTCTTCACCGAGCACTGTCACGGCGCGGTCGTAGGTGTCGAACTTCCACTCGTGGTGGGCCAGGTCGCGGGTCGTATACAGGGAGGTGCCGTCAGAACGCAGGAACACGAGGTTCTTCTCGAAGTCCGGCAGGTCTAGCTGCCATGCATCCTCCTCGTAGACGGCGCAGTCGAGCGCTTTCAGGCGGTCGACCAGGTCGTCCGTATCGCCGTTTCGCATGAACCGCGTTTCCTTGACGAACTCGTCGAACTCTGCCGGGAGCCGACCGAGTGTGTTCTGCATCCCGCCTAACACAGTGTCGACGACCTCGGCGACCCGTTCGTACGTCTCCTCGTCGCCGTCTTCGAGACCCTGCAGAATTGACTGTATCTCGGTCTCTGCTTCCTCGACTTCTTCGGGGTCCCCCTCTTCGAGGACGGTGTTGCCCTTCCGATAGTACCGGACCATCTCGTACTCCGGAGAGTCGCGCTCGGGTTCGGGCAGGGCGTCCTCGTCGAAGGTCTCGTAGGCCCAGGTGAACACCGCGATCTGTCGACCTGCGTCGTTGACGTAGTAGTGTCGGTCAACGTCGTAGCCGGCGTAATCGAGCACCCGGGCGACGGCGTCACCGATGATGGGGTTACGCGCTCGCCCGACGTGGACCGGGCCGGTCGGGTTTGCGGAGGTGTGTTCGACGACGACGCTAGTGTCGCGGTCGGGGAGCCGGCCGAACTCGCTCTCCGTGACCGACTGCAGGGTCTCGGCGAAGTACGTCTCGCTCGGGAGAAAGTTGACGTATGGTCCCTGTGTCGTCACGTCGCTGACGTAGGTGAGGCTGTCGGCGTCGATTGCCTCGGCGATGTCGCCGGCGACGTTCGGCGGCGCGGTACCGACCTCGCCGGCCAGCCGGAAGGCGACGCTCGACGCTAACACAGCGTCGACATCCTCCGGTGGCTCCTCGATACCGAGGTCTTCAGCCGGCAGGTCGAGGGTTGTGAGTGCGTCGGCGAGGGCGTCCTCGACCTCCGCACGGAGCTGCAGGAACATACGCCCGGCTTTCGCGGCGGGGAGTAAATGGGTAACGAAACCCCGACCGTCACAGAGGCCCGGTCGACTTTACAGCCACAGTAACCGCCGCTAGTCTGGCAGCCGTCGAGCGAATCAGAGACGACAGTCCGCCTCAGGTCAGGAGCCGCGGGCCAAACACCATTAACAGGAGGCCGCTGATCATCGACACCGTGATGGCAATCGAGACGGCCGTCGTCACCCGCCGCCCGTCCGAGACTGGCAGCCGCGAGACGAACGATTCAGTCGACGCCCGAAGAATATGACCCCCGTCGAGCGGGAACGTTGGGATGAGATTGAACTGGCCGATGACGAGGTTGATCCAGCCGGTCCAGAAGAGGACGTTTGCGAGCAGGAACACCGGCGTCGCCCCGAGCGCCCCGAGCGGGCCCTGAACAGTGTAGAAGTTCGTCGCGATTCCGGTGAAGCCGGCAAAGTTGTAGCCGAAGCCGCCAGCGACGCCGATGAACGGAAGCAAGAGCGTGCTGAATATCCGCTGTGCGAACGAGAACTCGGAGACCGATGTCGGTGTGTCAGGCGAGCCGCCGATGAATTCAAGAAACGCCGCCGCGGGGTAGGCGTCGATGCCGAAGTCACTGACCTGGATGCCGCTGATACCCTGCTGGATGCCGACACCGATGATGCCGTTGTCGACCTGTTCGCTCTCGGCCATCGTTAGCTCGTAGGTTTCCCGCGAGTCGTCGACGTAGCCGGTGACCGTCACTTTGTCGCCGGGCTCTCCACCTTCAAGCGCCTGGATCAATGCGGCCCCGCTGTGCGTGCGCTCCCCGTTGACCGCGGTGATGATCATCCCTTCGCCGCTTGGCGCTCCGTCCCCGGCGAGCGGGCCGTCTTCAGCGACCAGCACGTACGCGCCGAGTGGAGTCGTGACCGTCTCCCCGGACTCAGTTTCGAGCGTCGCGACGGGATGGGTTCGGGCCGCCTGCTCGAACTCACTGCGGGTCGCCACTGCGGTCCCGTTGACAGAGACAATTGTCTCACCAGTTCCGAGTGGCGCACTCTGAAGCGCCGCGGAGACGACAACGGAGCGTTCGACGGTGACGGGTTCGGCATCTTTTCGGGCCACTTCGACAGTCTGTGCATCGCTTTCGCTGAGCACCGATTCGAGTTCCTGCTGGTTTTCGACAGACTGGCCGTTGACCGCTGTGATAACGTCACCTGACTTGATGTCCGAATCAGCGGCGGGGGTTCCACTGATTGGGCTTCCGACCGGAACGCCATCGACGACAGAGATAGCACCGGCAACTGGTCCGAACAGCAGCAGGAGCGTGATGATAGCGAGCGCGAAGTTGTTGGTCACGCCGGCCGTGTACATCCGGGTTTGTGAGCCGCGGTCGGTACGGAGGAGTTCGTCTTCGTCGGGTTCGACGAACGCCCCGATCGGAATAATCGCCAGCAGGGCAAGCCCCATCGACTCGATGCTGATGTCCTCGACCCGACAGAACAGTCCGTGGCCACCCTCGTGGACGACGAGGCCGAGCAATAGCCCGAGCACGATTTCGGGTGCGACCGACAGCGGGAGGAAGTCGTTCACGCCGGGAATCGCCAGCGCGTTTCGTGGCTCGTTCAGTGCCGAGGGCTGTGGGTTGACGAGCGCCTGGTAGGCTCCGAGCGCAACGAGGAGAAACGAGCCGACCATCACGACGAGGCCGAACCCGACGCCGAGGTTCCCCCAGGCGCGCCAGAACCGCTTTGGCCGCGCGAGCCAGTCGAGAACTGCCTTGCCCTTCTGCGTGTGGATCGTCGTAATCGGGCCGCTAAAACGGATATACTCGGGTACAACGCCGCGAGTCCGTAGCGCCATCGCGAGGAGGGTGTAGGCGACAAGGCCCGCGAGGACCCACGTCAACGTACTCACCATTTATCAGAAGATAGGTTTAGCCAAGCAAGAGGGTTTGGTTTGGGACACACTGCTGGCACAGAGCGGCTAACGGTGAAGTGACCTCGCCGCAAACGACCACACAATGTACGACCACATTCTCATTGCTGTCGATGGGAGCGACGAATCCGTCGCCGCCGCACGGCGTGGCCTCGAACTGGCGATGGACTTTGACGCGACTGTCGAGGCGGTGTATGTCCTCAATCAACGAGCGCGCAGGCTTACGCGAACGGACCCCGAGAGCGCCCGTCTCCGAGACCACGGCGAGTCGGTCCTCGCGGAAATCGAGTCACTCGCAGCCGATATCGGCCAGCCGGTCACGACAGAACTGCTGGCGGGAAAACCGAGCGTGCAGATAGACACGCGCGCTCGTGATACTGATGCCGGACTCATCGTTCTTGGCCGACAGGGGATAACTGGCCTCGGGAAGCGACTCCTCGGTGGCGTCACTGAACAGGTCTTACACCGGTCCGCGGTGCCTGTCCTCGTCGTTTCAAACGGGCCACAGCCGGACGACTTCGATTACTCCCGGCTACTGCTGCCGACTGATGGCAGCGAGAACGCTAAGGCGGCGACGGAACACGCTGCGGAGGTTGCGGGCCGGTACGACGCGACGGTACACGTGCTCAACGTCGTTGATATCCAGGCCGCCGGCGGCGCGTTCAACGCTGGCGGGCTGGATCAGACGTTCCTCGAACGACTCGACGAGAACGGACGTGACGCCGTTGCAGCAACCGCCGACGAAATCGGACAGTTCGCCCCAGATGTATCGGTTGCAACCGCGGTGGAACGAACGGACTCCCTCAACGGCGTCGCCGACGGCATCCGCGAGTACGTCTCGGACCAAGATATCGACCTCGTCGTGATGGCATCACACGGCCGCTCGAACCTGAAACGCCAGTTGCTCGGTAGCGTCACATCGCGACTTGTCAGAACTACCGATGTCCCCGTACTTGTGACACCCCGTTCGACCTGAGCAGGTGGACGAACCACCTGTTCTATGTATCGTGGGAACGTACCGCAAACCGGTGCCGGAACATGCCAGAAACATGTGGAATCTGTGGCGAGATGGTCCCTTTCGACGCGACCGTCCATGCACTGATTCACACGCATAGCGAGACCGGCGTCATCGACGCGTACGTCTGTGAGGACTGTTACGACGAACGGCTCGGACCGATGTTCGACCGACCAGATACGCAGCAACAGTCGTCCTGAACGCGCCGTTTCGCTCTGGTGGCAGCTCGGTAAGACCTGCTTACTCAGGCTCACTCGTTCTGACGGAACCGTTCCACGACGAACTCTCGGTCCAGTTTCGCGATGAACGTCCCGAGCTGTGGGCCTTCGGTGTCGTCGAACAGCAGCCGGTAGCCGGCCGAGAAGAACTCACCGATGTCGATGTCGTTTCGCTTCGCCGTCTCGTAGATCTCCGACTGAATCGCTTCTCCGTCGTGGCCCTCTGCGATGAAATCGGCCAGTTCGTCCAGCGCGGCCGCCGTCTCGTCGTCGAATGACACGTCGGGCATCTCGGCGCGCTTGAGTTCGTAGTTGAATTCGTTGTTCGTTAGGCTGGCCCACTCCTGGGCGCGTTCGACGCGGGCAAGCGCCTGCTCGACGGCCCACTCTGGCGCGTCGTCCGGGATGTGACCTTCCTTCCGGGCGATCTGCTCCCGGAGCGCCGGGTCATCCGTCATCCCGAGCACGGCCGCGAACGTGTAGGGGATCCGCACCCGCTGTTCCTGCGGTTCGTCTACGACCATCGGGTAGGCCTGCTCAGCGAGTTCCAGTTCGTCATCACTCCCGTCTGTCTCACCGAAGTAGCGCCGCTCAAACCGGTCGAACTCGTCGACGAGCTGGTCAACGTTCTCGACGGAGAAGTCCCGCTGCTTCCGCGGGTTTTTGACGAAGAAGTACTTGAACACCTCCGGTTCAAGAATGTCGAGCACTTCGTCGACAGTAATGACGTTGCCGGATGACGAGGAGAGCGGCTCGCCGTCGAGCGTGAACCACTCGTACACCATCGGGACCGGCGGCTGGATGTCAAGTACGTTCTCGGCAACATCTTCGCCGGAGGGCCAGGACCCCTCGGCGTGGTCCTTGCCGAACGGCTCGAAGTCGACGCCCAGAATCTCCCACTGGGCGGGCCACTCGAACCGCCACGGGAGCTTGCCCTCCCGGAGCGAGGCCGTGCCTTCGTGGCCACAGCCCTCGATTGTCTGGTCGCCGGCCTCGACGTCTTCACAGACGTACTCGATTTCGCCCGCGTCTACGTCGACCGCGGTGACGCCCTCGGTGAGCTTCCCGCATTCGGCACACTGTGGCAGGAACGGGACGTAGTCGTCGCCGACCTTGTTCTGATACTCGGCGAGCACCTCGCGGGCGCGGCCCGCGCGTTCGAGCACGCGGCGCGTGACTGCTTCGAACTCGCCGTCGGCGTACAGCTCCGTGTTCGAGACGAACTCCACGTCGACGCCGACCAGTTCGGCGCTCTTTCGCAGGAGCGTCGTGAAGTGCGCGCCGTAGGAGTCACAGCAGCCGAGGGGGTCCGGGATGTCTGTGTAGGGCTTCCCGAGGTTCCGCCCGAGCGCGCCGGCGTCAACCTCCCCGAGGCCGACGACGTTCCAGTCGAGGTCGGCGAGCTGTCGGGGGACCGCACGCAGGCGGTCTTTGTCGTCGGCGGTGAACACCTGCTGGACCTCGTGGCCGCGGTCCCGCAGCGCTTCGGCGACGTAGTAGCCCCGCATAATCTCGTTGAAGTGGCCGATGTGGGGGACACCCGACGGCGAGACGCCGCCCTTGATGACGATTGGGTCGTCGGGGTCACGCGCCTCGATGGCGTCGGCGACAGAATCGGCCCAGAACGCACGGGAACCGCCCCGGCCAACCTCGTAGGGGTCTTCCGCCATCTATGCCTCCGGGAGGATCTCAGACCCTTCGAACTCGCCGTCTTCGACCGCGCGCACGACGCGGGCTGGGTCAGCGCCGTCGAGCACTATCGTCCGGATACCGGACCGCTGGATGATTTTCGCGGCGAGCAGGTCGACCGGTGCGCTGCTACCGGCATCCATTTCGATGTCGGCGATCACATCGACGAGTTCGTCAGCGCCGAGTACGTCGAACCGCGTCGCGTCGCCGTCCTCGTTCGGGTCGGCGTCGTAAACGCCCGGAACAGACGTAGCATAGACGAGCAGGTCAGCGCCGACGTACTCCGCGAATGCGGCCGCCACGGCGTCGGTGGTCTGTGCGGCGACGATCCCCCCGAGAACAGGGATGTCCCCGCGACGGATGGCTTCTCGCCCCTCGTCGTAGCTCTCCGCGGGTGTCGGTGCCGCGCGGTCGTCCAGGGCGGCGATGAGCAGGCGGCCGTTCAGCCGCGTGACGGCGATGCCGAGCTGGTCGAGTTCGATCTCGTTGGCGCCAAGGTCGCGGGCGCTGCCGATGTAGTCACGTGCGGTCGGCCCGCCGCCGACGACGGTTCCGAGTGTATGCCCCTGTGCATCGAGCGACTGGATGGCGTCGGCGTAGTCGGCGACCCGGTCCGCATCGAGGTCCGGGGCCAGTACGCTTCCGCCAATGGAAACGACGACTTTCATTAGCCCGCCGTAACCGCGATGCACTCTTAAGGGTTGTCAAGGCCACTGACTGCCGTCTCTATAGACGGCCCCTTCTGGCCCCCACAGCGACTGCTATCCGCCGCGTACCGGCGCGGAGCTCCGTATGACGTGTGCCCGACGTGCTGACGCACGTCTGACGGCTCTGGCGTTCTACCAGCGAAACATGCCGTTTGTTCGGGTCACAGAGGGTGATATCTCTCTTTTACAGACCGTTCAAACCGCCACGAAAGTAGCGCCCAGATATCGGCTAAGAATACTTCGTAAAATGTCTAAAGGAATTTGAAACGGTTATAAAAAATGCGTTTTAGCTCGATTTGTCCTGAAAGTGACCGAAGTGACCTGAAGGTTCCTCCCTTTATATACTCCCGGCGGGGTTACGGAGGAGTGAGGTGACAAAGATGAGCGCTACCGCAACGCCCTCCGGCGAGGAAGAGCCCTCCAAAGAAGAGCGCCTGAAGTCGTTCCTCGCAGAGAAGGCAAGTGACGGCGAGATGTATTTCAAAAGCAAGTTCATCGCCGACGAAGTCGGTCTCTCCCCAAAGGAGATCGGTGCCCTGATGGTCAAGCTCAAGGACAGCGCGTCCGAGATCAACGTCGAAAAGTGGTCGTACACGAGCGCGACCACCTGGCGTATCGAGCCGGCGTAGGCGACTGGTCCCCGTGTACAGTTTTCGGACTCGTACCTGCTAACTGTGTGATCGTTCGCGGAGTATTTGTGCCCGCATCGTTTACGAGTAGTCGATGAGTGGCTCTGCCGATGACCCGCCGTCGCCCGACCGACTGGCTGGCGTATTTTCTGTCTCGTCAGTGCGGCGGGAAGACGGCACCGTTCAGTATATCGGCGACCCGCTAGTGCCACCAGCCGCCGTCACTGAGCAACTCAGGCCGGTGTTCCGACAGCAGGGCTATGACGTTCGGCTCGAAGAACTCGGCCCCAAATCGGCTGTGACGGCTGCCACGACGAGCACTGGTGGCACTGCTGTCGTCAGCCCCGGAGGCGATGACACCGGCTCCGGTGGGCCGCTGGGCGCGCGCCGGAACCAGTACGCGTTGATTGCGGAACCAATCGACAGGGACGTGGGCGTCCCGTGGCTCAACATCGGGCTTCTGCTGGCGACCATCGCCTCGACGCTGTACGTCGGCGCGAGTGCCTGGTACTACATCCCGGTCGCTGAGACCCCATTTCGCATCTTCGAGGCCTGGCCGTTCGTCGTGGCGATGCTTGGCGTGCTCGGCATCCACGAACTGGGCCACTACGCCGCGGCCCGCTACCACGGCGTCGACGTGACGCTCCCGTATTTCATCCCGTTCCCGTCGTATCTCGGCACGATGGGGGCGGTCATCAACATCCGCGGCCGCATCCCCGACCGCACGGCGCTGTTCGACATCGGCGTCGCCGGGCCGCTGGCTGGCCTTGTCGCGACAACAATCGTCACGGTCATCGGCCTCTCGATAGATCCGATTACGGTCCCGGAACGCGTGGCAAACAGCGACACCGGCGTCATCATCACATTCAATTACCCGCTCCTGTTTCAGGCGCTGGAAGCGCTGGTGAACGCGCTGGGGCTCGGGACCGAGGTCGGCCCCGGCGAGTCGGTCCATCCGATCGTGTTCGCCGGCTGGGCCGGGATGTTCTTTACCTTCCTGAATCTCCTCCCCGTCGGGCAACTCGACGGCGGCCACATCGTGCGGTCCATCGTCGGACAGCGCCAGGAGACTGTCGCCGCCGCAGTGCCCGGTGCACTGTTTGCACTCGCCGGCTACCTGTATTTCACCCGCGACCCGCCGCCGGTCGGCTTCGGCGTCTGGGGTCTGTGGGTGTTCTGGGGCCTGTTCGCTACCGGACTCGCGTATGCGGGTCCCGCCAGACCGACCGTGGACACGACGCTGGACCGACGGCGGACGCTGCTGGGGCTGTTTACGTTCCTGCTTGGGCTGGCCTGTTTCACGCCGGTTCCGTTCGAGATCAGCGCGATCTGACCGGTCGCTCGCGTCGCTGACGGCACGCTCTCAGTGTGAATACCCTCGATCCGGAAGCGGCTCGTCGTCGAGCGTGACGCCGCTCTCGGTGGCCGTACCGATCCGGTGAAGCGGGCACGGCACGGCCTGTTTGGCCTCGGGAACATCTGACTCGGGCAGCGTACACACCAGCTCGAAGTCCTCGCCGAAGAACACACCGAACTCCCTGCGCTCCTGTTCAGTTTCCGCGAGCGTGCCGGCCTGTGCGTCTATCGGCAGTGGCTCCTCGATAGCGAAGCCACAGCCGCTGGCCTCGGCTAACTGGTGGAGCGAGCGGGCCAGCCCGTCGCTCGAATCCATCATGGCTGTCGCGTGCGGTCGGAGCGCGACGCCAGCGCGTACGCGCGGCTCGAACCGGAAGAGGTCGTTCGCCCGGCCAGCCTCGCCCCGGTCGAACAGTTCGAGGGCGGCGGCTGAGCGACCGAGCGTGCCAGTGACACAGACCGCGTCGCCCGGCGTCGCGCCCGAGCGCCGGACTGGGGCAGCCGCGGAGCCGATGGCTGTCGTCGCGACGGTAAACTCGTCGTGGCTGTCCAGGTCGCCACCGACGTACTCTGCGCCGACCGCGTGACACACGTCCTGTGCGCCGTCGATGAACGCGCCGAGTTCGTCCCCCTCGAACGTCGGCGCGCCGTACGCGGCCACCGCGGCGGTCGCGTCGGCCCCCATGGCGGCCACGTCCGACAGCGAGGCCGCGACGGCTCGCCAGCCAGCCGTGTAGCGGGTCGTCCCCGCCGGGAAGTCCGTCCGCTCGTGGAGCATGTCGGTCGTGATGACCTGGTCGTCCACGACGGCGCAGTCGTCGCCCGCGTCGGGAAGCCGGTCGGCGAGGTCGGCGAGTGCAGCCCGCTCGTCCATACCCCGTCGTCGAGTTCCCGGGGCAAAACCCCCGTGGATATCCCTCGGCGAGACAGGGTCGGTGGGTTGAAATCGGAGACTGCCAATCCCATCCACATGGATGGGAACCGGATGGCGACTGTCGTCGGGTTCGCGGCAGCGCTCGCCGTCCTCGCGGGGCTGGTGTGGCTTGTCGGCATCGACGAGACGGTGGACGCGCTCGCGACAGCGGACCCGGCGGCGCTGCTCGCCGTCGCAGGCATCGCCATACTGTGGCTCGTCTCGTGGGGGTTAGCGCTGTGGACGGTCCTGCAGGCGCTGGGTGCATCGATGGCACCACACACTGCCGTGCTTGTGTTCGTCGCCGCCGTGTTCTCGAACAACGTCACGCCCTTTGGCCAGGCCGGCGGCGAGCCGCTGAGCGCGCTGTTGATTTCGACGGCCGCCGACTCCGAGTACGAGACCGGGCTGGCGGCTATCGCCACTGTCGATACGGTCCACTTCCTGCCGTCGGTCGGGTACGCCATCGTCGGCTTCACGTTCGTCGCCGCCGGTGCGGTCCAGTTGACCCGTAACCTGGCGTTTGCCGCCGGTGCTGTCGCGGTACTCGCGGTCGGCATCCCCATCGCCGCCGTTCTGGGCTGGCGACACCGGGACCGCATTCAGGCGGCGGTCGTTCGCGGTGTCGCACCCGCCCTCGCCGCGCTGTCGAGCGTCGTGCCCCGATGGTCACCGCCGTCCGCCGAAAACATCGAGGCGCGAATCGAGGGGTTCTTTTCGGCCATCGAGCGCATTGCGACCGACCGCCGGACGGTCCTCCAGACCTTCGGGCTCTCGGCGTTTGGCTGGGTCTGCCTGTCGGCGTCGCTGTGGACGTCACTGTACGCCGTTGGGGTATCGGTCCCAGTCGAAGTTGTCCTGCTTGTCGTCCCCGTCGGCAGCATCGCCAGCGTCGTCCCGCTCCCCGGTGGGTCCGGCGCTATCGAGACGGTGCTCGTGACGCTGCTCGTCTCGACGGCCCCGGTTTCGGCCGCACTCGCTACCTCTGCAGTACTGATCCACCGCGTCGGAAGCTACCTGTTGCCGACAATTATCGGCGGCGGCGTCGCCGCTGCACTCAGCGTAGACCAGGCGACTTCGCTTGAGGAGTGATTGCCGCGGTTCGTGGTATGAGCATCGCTGTCCTACGGGCGAGTGAACGGTTCACGCCCGCCGACTGCGAACGACGCGTTTAAATGACGGCGACGGAAAGCATTCTGCAATGGCTACACTCTACGACGTTCCCCCCGAGGAACTCATCGAGGCACTCACGGAGACGCTCGCAGACGAAGACGACATCGAAGCGCCGGACTGGGCAGAATACACGAAGACTGGCGTCGACCGCGAACTCCCACCCGAGCAGGAGGACTTCTGGGCCCGACGCGCAGCTAGCCTCCTCCGGAAGGTTGCCGTCGACGGCCCTGTGGGCGTCAACGCCCTCCGCTCCGAGTACGGCACCTCGAAGCAGGGGACGACTCGCTACCGCGTCCGCCCTCACCAGAAGACCAAGGGCTCGGGCAACATCATCCGGACGGCGCTCCAGCAGCTCGAAGACGCCGGCTACGTCGAGACCAGCGAGAACGACGGCCGCCGCGTCACCGGCGAGGGTCGCAGCCTCCTTGACGACACCGCGGGCGACCTCCTGACCGAACTCGACCGTCCGGAACTCGAACGCTACGCGTAACTGACGCCCTTCTGGCTGTTTTGCACCTGTCCTGTAGTCCCTGCTCCGAAATCGTTTTCCGACCGACCCCAGTATTTTTACACAACTATGAGTGGCGACCCCAGCGAGGAAGAACTCGAAGAGCTCCGGAAAAAGAAGATGGAGCAGCTCAAGGAACAGCAGGGCGGCGAGAGCGAGGGGCAGGAGGCCGCACAACAGCAGGCCGAAGCCCAGAAGCAGGCGGTTCTCAAGCAGAACCTCACGGACGGCGCTCGCAAACGGCTCAACACGGTCAAGATGTCCAAGCCGCAGGTCGGCGAACAGATAGAACAGCAGGTCGTCGCGCTGGCCCGCAGCGGCCGTGTGCAGGGGCAGATAGACGAAGACCAGATGAAGGAACTCCTCTCGGAGCTGACGCCCGACTCCAAGAGCTTCGACATCAAGCGCCGGTAGATGCGCTGTGCCCTGTTGTACAGCGGCGGCAAGGACTCGACGCTGGCGGCGCTCTTGCTCGACCCTTTTTACGACGTGACGCTCGTCAGCGGTTCGTTCGGCATCTGCGACACCGACCCCGCTCGGGAGAGCGCGTCGGCCGCCGGCTTCGATCACGTGACCGTCGAACTGGACTTAGACGTGGCTCACGACGCTGCCGAGCGGATCCACGACGACGGCTACCCGCGAAACGGTATCCAGCAGGTCCACGAACACGCCGTCGAAACCGTCGCCAGCGGTGACTGGCTCACCGATGCTGATGGTATCGACACAGTTGCTGCCGTGGCTGACGGCACCCGCCGCGACGACCGGGTGCCGACGGTGGACCGCCCGCTCGCCCAGAGCGTCGAGGACCGCTTCGACGTGGACTACCTTGCGCCGCTTGCGGGCATCGGCCGCGGCGCTATCGACGCGATGGCCGCAGACAAGCTCATCGTCGAGAGCGGCCCCAGCGCGGAGGTTCCGAAGGCAGACTACGAAGTCGAACTCCGCGCACTCCTGCGGGAGCGCTACGGCGAGGGTGCCGTGGCCGACGTGTTCCCCGAGCACACGCAGTCGCGCGTCAAGGGATTGCGGTAGCCGTTGGCCCCTCTAGGTACCCGCCCGGTCAGGCGATATCTCGCGTGGTATCCACGCTGATGCGGTCTGTGAGGTCGAGACAGATCGGCTCGGTGAGCGCTCGTCCCCCGCGGAACTTCGGAATATAGAGCCTGTTTTCGATGGCGTCGTCGCGTCGCTTCGTTTCGAGATCGAGCACGATGTCGCTCGTGTACTCCGTCCGGTGGCGCTGAGACGGCGTCCTGCCGTGTTTGAGCGCGTACAGGACTGCGATGCTGCCGGTCTGTGTGAGTCTGGCCTGCAGCGTTTCGAGGAAGGCCCGATACTCCCCCGTATCGGCGCGTTCGAGTGGCTCAACCGGATCGATGACGAGGAGTGATCCGTCGGTGAGCCCCTCAACATGCGCAAGCGCATCGCTGACCGGGGCCTCACGGTCTAGTTGACTGACCGCGAGGTCGTCGTAGGTTTCTCTCCGCGACCGCAGCGCTGACGTGACCGTCGTAGGTGCCTGTTCGCCGGAGAGATACACCGTCTCCTGTCGGGCGACGAACTCGGAGAGAAACAGCTCCGCCTGGCTCGCCGGCTCAGCGAGCAGCGTGACGAGGCTTCCAGTCGGAATGCCGCCGTTGAGCTTTCGGTCCAGCGCCCGGACACCCATCTCGAATCGCTGTGTCACTGTCTCACCCCGCGCCGCGTCCATCGAGCCGCTGCCCATCCCATACGATATCTCTCGGTGGAGGCGACCTTTGTTGTCGCCTCTCTAATACGGGCCGTGTCTCACCTAGTCTGTCTCTACCTCTCTTACCGCCAGCGTGCACTGGCTACGCCGCCTGTGATAGAGAGGGGGCTGGCAAACGCAGTAATGGGCACACCGTAGCGAGTCGCTACCCGTCCCTCATCTGTGGTTCTGGTCAGCGTGAACGAACAGGTTCAAGCGCGCCCTCGCTGTAGGCGCGGGTATGTACGACTCCGTCAAGGGCTTTCGCGACTTCTACCCCGAGGAGATGCAGGCTCGGCGCTGGGCCATGGACACGCTGGAAGACGTCGCACGGCGGTACGGCTTCCGGGAAATCGGCACACCGGCGCTGGAACCGACCGAGATGTACGTCGACAAGAGCGGCGAGGAGATTGTCGAGGAGCTGTACAGCTTCGAGGACAAGGGCGGACGCGAGGTGGCTCTGACGCCGGAGCTGACGCCGACCGTCGCGCGGATGTTCGTCGCCAAGCAACAGGAGCTGTCCAAGCCAATCAAGTGGGTGTCGACGCGACCGTTCTGGCGCTACGAGGAGCCCCAGCAAGGGCGGTTCCGGGAGTTCTACCAGACCAACGTCGACATCTTCGGGTCGTCGGAGCCGACGGCCGACGCCGAAATTCTGGCCGTCGCCGTGGACATGCTCACCGACCTCGGGCTCACGGGAGAGGACTTCGAGATTCGCGTCTCCCACCGGGACATCCTCTCGGGCGTGCTGGAATCGTTCGGGGCCGATGTGGACGTGCCCGAAGCGATTCGCGCGGTCGACAAGCGGGCGAAAGTCGACCACGACGAGTACCTCGACGCGCTCGTTGAGGCGGGACTCAACTACGGCCAGGCCGACAAGTTCGACGAGATGCTCCAGATTGACGCCGAGGAAATCGAAACGCTCGCGGACCTCACCGGCTCCGAGGATGTCCGCGCGGCGACTGACAACCTCCAGGCAGTGCTCGATGCGGCCGAGGACTTCGGCGTCCGTGAGTACCTCACCGTCTCGCTGACGACCGCGCGCGGGCTGGATTACTACACCGGTATCGTCTTCGAGTGCTTCGACTCGACGGGCGAAGTGTCACGCTCAGTGTTCGGCGGTGGCCGCTACGACGACCTCATCGAGGGCTTCGGCGGCCAGCCGACGCCGGCCGTCGGGTTCGCGCCCGGCCACGCCACGCTCCAACTCCTCTGCCAGCGGGCCGGCGTCTGGCCAGCCGAGGAGCTATCGACGGACTACTACGTCCTGCAGGTCGGCGACACGCGTCCGACCGCAGCCCGCATCGCCCGTGACCTGCGCGAGCAGGGCCACGTCGTCGAGAGCGACGTTGCCGACCGCTCGTTCGGTGCGCAGATGGGTTACGCCGACGGCATTAACGCCGAGACGGTCGTCATCGTCGGCGAGCAGGACCTCGAAAACGACGAGGTGACGCTCAAGGAGATGGACGACGGCGAGCAGGTCAGCGTCCCGCTCTCCGAGTTCCCGGGCGACCACGACCGGCCGACGTTCGATGACTTCGCGGAGTAACGCGGCCAAGCGGCAGGCAAACGACAGTAGCTTTTTGCGACCGCCGTGTTGATTGTGCGACATGCAGCTCCCCTCCATCGCCCTTCCGAGGTGGAAGCTTGTCGCGACCATCGTAATCGTTTCGACGGGCATCAGCATGCTCGCAGCCGTTGTCGGACTCGGCAACATACTTGCACCGGCCTCGATTATCCTCGGCTGGTTTATTCTGGCTCCGCTCGTCGGCCTTCTGGGATCGAAACTACCGATGGTTGAGCCGCCAGAGGGTGAGCCAGAGACGGACGATGGCGACACGACCATCCCCTCGGAATCAGCGGTGGACCCGGTTGACCAGCTCCGGGAGCGGTACGCTCGCGGCGAACTAACCGACAGCGAGTTCGAGCGACGGCTCGACCGGCTGCTGGAAACCGAACCTCTCTCAGCGAACAGCGGAACCGAAAACAAGGCCCGTGAAACTGACAGGGAAGTATCCCTCGAAACCGAGTGACGGCATCAGGGTCTACTGCCACGTACCACTATCCCTGCGTGTGGCTGTCCGTGAGTGGTCCAGTCAGAGCGCCCGTTCCATCTCCATCTCCACGCGTTCTTTGGCAATCGTCTCGAAGCCGACCGACTCGTACAGCGCCCGGGCGACGTGGTTCGTGTTCGAGACGGAGAGCCAGACGCGGTCGAGCCCGTTCTCCTGTCCGTAGCCAAGGAGGACACGGATGAGCCGCGAGCCGATGCCAGCGTGCTGGTAGTCCGGATGGACGAAAATCGCCAGTTCCGAGGTGTCCTGATACGGAACGAGGACGGCGTGGCCGACGGCGCGATCCTCGTGCCAGACAACGACGTTCAGGCCGTCTCCGACAAGGTTCGGTAGCCAGTCGCGGATGTCCGCTTCCGTCCGGGGTGGGACGCCCTGTGACCGGGAGTCGGGCCCGAAGTCAACATACATCTCCACCAGCGGGTCGATGGCGCCGTCATAGGCCTCGATTGTCACCGTCCGCCCGTCGTGGTCGGTGAACGTTTCGGGCGGGCGGGGGAAGTCGTGATCCGCCGCAGCGGCGTTGGACATACCCCATGCTTCGTTCTCAGCATGCCTAAGTTCGTCTATCCTTCCCAGCGACTGAGATTCGGGTGAGACAAGTGGCTCGCAGTCGACAAATCGGTATGCGCGCCTATCGCGTGGCCTACGACGGTCGACCGTATCACGGGTTTCAACGCCAGCCCGATGCCGACACCGTCGAGGGTCGACTGCGCTCGGCGCTCGTTCGCCTCGGTGTCTGTGAGCGCGGCGGAGAGCTACCCGAACGGTACGCGGCCGCCGGCCGGACTGATGCTGGCGTCTCTGCGCGGGCACAGACCGTCGCCTTCGACGCCCCGTCGTGGCTCTCGCCGGCGGCGTTCAACGGCGAACTCCCGGACGACATTCGCGTGTGGGCAAGCGCTGACGTTCGCGACGACTTTCACGCGACCCACGACCCCGCTGAGCGCAGCTACACCTACTACCTGTACGCACCGACGGACGCCGACCGGCCCGGACACGACCCAGTCGACGACCAGCGGTGGGCCCACGCTGTCGATGCGCTCGCCGGGACACACGACTTTCACAACCTCACGTCCGACGACACCGGCACTGAGCGGACCGTGGACATCGACTGGCACCGGGACGGCCGGTTCCTCATCGTCCGCTTTACCGCCGGTGGGTTCTGCCGCCAGCTGGTCCGTCGCCTCGTCTCGCTCGCGGCGGCTGTCGCGGACGGCTCGGCCCCGCTGTCGAAGGTCGACCGCATCCTCTCGCCCGACCCCGTCGACGGCCCCGACGGCGTCCCGCCGGCCCCGCCCGAACCGCTCGTACTTTCGGACGTGTGCTACCCGGAGGTGACGTTCACCCGGGACGAGGACGCTGCCGCGGACGCACGAGCGGTCTTCGCGCGTCGGCGCGCGACCGCTCGAACAACTGCACGAGTCGCCGACCACATCACTGACGGACTGTAGCTCCCCGCCGCTGAAACGAAGGCTTACTTCGACCCCGCTCCAAGGGCGGGCTATGAGTTCGGTACCCGCACGGAGCGACATCGACGAGGCGTACAAGTGGGACCTCGAATCCCTCTACGCCAGCGACGAGGACTGGGAAGCCGCCTACGAAGAAGCGGAGGAACTAATCGAAGATCTGTCGGCCTACGAGGGGCGGGCCACCGAGGACGCCGCCACCCTGCTGAAGACCCTGGAAACCTACGAGGAACTGATGCGGACGGTGTCGAACGTCGCCGCCTACGCCCGGATGCGCAAGGACGAGGACACGACGGACGACACCTACCAGGCCCTGACCGCCCGCTCGCAGTCGCTGTCCTCGGAGGCCAGTTCGGCGGCCTCGTTCCTCGACCCGGAACTGCAGGACCTGGACTACGACGACATCGAGGCGATGATCGACGCGGAGCCGGCGCTGGAACCCTACGAGCACTACTTCGACGACGTGCTCCGGATGAAAGACCACACCCGCTCGGCCGAGGTCGAGAACCTGCTCGCGGAACTGGGCGAGGTCACCGGCGCGCCCGGCGAGGTGTACAACATGCTCGCCAACGCCGACATGGAGTTCCCGACCGTCGAAGACCCGGACGGCGACCAGCAGCCGATCACGCTCAACAACTTCACGACGCTGCAGAAACACCCCGACCGCGAGTTCCGCCAGCGTGTCTACGAGGCATTCTACGACGAGTGGGAGACCGTCCGCAATGCCGTCGGCACGGCCTACAAGAACGCCGTCAAGACCGACGTGAAGATGGCCAACGCCCGCAACTACGACACCGCCCGCGAGGCCGCGCTGGACGGCCCGAACGTCCCTGTCGAGGTGTACGACACGCTTGTCGACACCGTCCACGATAATCTCGATACGCTCCACCGCCACGCCGACCTCAAGCGAGAGTCTATCGGTGCGGATGAGCTTCGGATGTGGGACCTCTACGTCCCGCTCGTCCAAGAAGAATCGCCTGAAATCGAGTACGAACAGGCCTGTGAGTACGTCACCGAGGCCGTCGCGCCGCTGGGCGATGAGTACCAGTCGCGGCTGGCCGAAGGACTGGACTCGCGGTGGGTCGACGTCTACGAGACCGAGCACAAGCAGTCCGGCGCGTACTCCGGGGGCACCTACGACTCCCAGCCGTTCATCCTGATGAACTATCAGGACGACGTGGAGTCGATGTACACGCTGGCCCACGAACTCGGTCACTCGATGCATTCGGAGTACACCAGCGAGGAGCAGCCCTTCGTCTACTCCGGCTACGAGATCTTCGTCGCCGAGGTTGCCTCGACGGTCAACGAGACACTGCTGACCCACCATCTGCTGGACACCGTTGCGGACGAACGCCTGCGTCGCCACATCCTCAACGAGTATCTCGAACGGTTCCGCTCCACTCTCTATCGGCAGACGATGTTCGCCGAGTTCGAGCACCGAACCCACGAGATGTCCGAGGCCGGCGAGCCGCTGACGCCTGACCGACTGGACGACCTCTACCGGGAGCTGAAAGGCGACTACTATGAGCCCGCGGCGCTCGACGACCGCATCGCCCGCGAGTGGATGCGTATCCCACACTTCTACCGGGCGTTCTACGTCTACCAGTACGCGACGGGCATCTCGGCGGCCGTCGCGCTTGTCGACGGGATCCTCGATGAAGGCGAACCCGCTGCCCAGCGGTACATCGACTTCCTCCGGAGCGGCTCGCGGCAGTACCCGCTGGAACTGCTTCGCGATGCTGGCGTCGACATGGCCAGTCCCGACCCGGTCGAGTCCGCGCTCTCGACGTACAGCGACTATCTCGACGAGTTCGCCGAGCTGTTGTAGGGCGACCAGCGGCGACTCGCTGCCTGCCCGCCTGTTCGAGCCACCAGTCTCACTGACCGCTACAGCCCCGCCTCGACACGGATAACTGTTTCACCCCTCCTGTGACCCGAAGGCACTTTGTGTCTCAACCGTATAGTACCGACCATCCAAATGTCGCGCAGTCCCTCGCTTCCGGAACGACCACGGTTGGAACTTGATCCCGATATGACGCCCGACGAGCGTCTGGAGGCACTCCGGGAACATTTCAAAGAAATAGTACAGGTCAACGAACAGCTGACTGAACAGCTTGACGCCGCCCGTGACCGGCAGCACGACCTCACGGACGAGGTCGACCAGCTGGAACGGGAAAACGAGACGCTCAAGACCTCCTCGCTGTACATCGCGACAGCCGAGGAGCTGACCGACGACGGCGTCGTCGTCAAACAGCACGGCAACAATCAGGAAGTGCTGACGGAAGTCTCGCCGTCTATCCGCGACGGGCTGGAGGCCGGCGACCGCGTCGCCATCAACGACTCCTTCGGCGTCAAGCAGATTCTCGACCCCGAGACCGACGCCCGTGCGCAGGCGATGCAGGTCGATGGCTCCCCCGACGTGAGCTACTCGGACATCGGCGGCCTCGAAGAGCAGATCCGCGAGGTCCGGGAAGCCGTCGAGGAGCCGCTGGTCAACGCCGACCAGTTCCGCGAGGTCGGCATCGAGCCGCCGAGTGGCGTCCTGCTGCACGGCCCGCCCGGCACCGGGAAGACGATGCTGGCGAAGGCTGTCGCCAACGAGACCGACGCGACGTTCATCAAGATGGCGGGGTCGGAACTGGTCCGGAAGTTCATCGGCGAGGGAGCGCGACTGGTCCGGGACCTGTTCGAACTCGCCGCCGAGCGCGAACCGGCTATCATCTTCATCGACGAGATAGACGCTATCGCGGCCAAGCGAACGGAGTCGAAGACCTCCGGCGACGCCGAGGTCCAGCGGACGATGATGCAACTGCTTTCGGAGATGGACGGCTTCGACGAGCGCGGCGAAATCCGCATCATCGCGGCGACGAACCGCTTTGACATGCTTGACCGAGCTATTCTCCGCCCCGGCCGCTTCGACCGCCTCATCGAGGTCCCCAACCCCGACCGCGAGGGCCGCGAGCGCATCCTCGAAATCCACACCGAGGAGATGAACCTCGACGACGACGTGGACCTGGGCGCGTTCGCCACCGAGACCGACGGGCTCTCCGGCGCGGAACTGGCCTCGCTGGCGACCGAGGCCGGGATGTTCGCTATCCGCGACGGCCGGACCACCGTCCAGCAGTCCGACCTCCACGACGCCCTAGAGAAAATCGAAGCCGACGACGACGCAAGCAGCGTGCCGGTCGCGTTCGCCTAACCACCTTTTTCAGCGTCGGGTCGCCTTTGGCGACCACTCCTTGAAAAACGTGGGCGAAAAATGCCGGCCGCTCGCTCCGCTCGCAGCCGGGGAAACCGGGGCCGTTGGCCGCGGTATGCCAACCGGGCGATGCTATCTCTCTTACTCTGTAGCAGTTTCGCCCTCTCGCTGGACCTGCTTGCGCTGCTCGTGCTCCCACTCCACCAGCCCTTGCTCCCACGCGATTTAAGCCACCCCGCCCGGTATCGGTGTCCGTGACAGAGCGCGCACGGACGCGACGGGCGTTTCTGGGGACGCTCGCGGCGACGACGGCCGGGTCGATTGCGGGGTGCCAGTCACAGTTCAATCCGCTCGCGTCGACGGCCCTGGACGAACGCGCCGCCACGCAGTTCCGGCAGGGACTCCTGAACCAGGGGTATCAGGACGCGTCGATTCCGGACGCTGTCGAGCGGGCCTGGGAACTGCCGGCCAATCGCGGGGACCACACCGCGGCAAAGGGAAGTCCCGCGCCGGCACCGACCGGCGACCTGATTCTGGCAGACGACACCGGCCGCGTGCGGGCCATCGCGCCGGACGGCGAGGTCCAGTGGTCGACGACGATTACGCAGGCAACGCGCGGGAGCCACGGCACGCCGGCCATCGCCAACGATACCGTCTACATCGGGGCCTACGACGGCGCGCTGTCGGCGCTGGACCTCGAAACCGGAAAGCGGCGCTGGCGGACAGAACTGGGCGACGCTATCGGTGCGAGTCCGACCTACTACAACGGATCGCTGTACGTCGCCGTCGAACACGCCGCCCCGAGCGGCAGCGTTGTCGCTGTCAACGCCGCGACCGGTGATGTGCAGTGGCGAGACAGTCGGCCGACCGACCACCCCCACTCGACGGTAGCGCTGGACCGCGAACACGGCCGCCTGTTGTTTGGATCGAACGACGGCTATTGTTACGCCTGGTCGTTTCCGGCCCTCGAACGGATCTGGCGGTACAACACTGGCGGCGATGTGAAAGCCCCTATCGCGGTCGCTGACGGGACCGCTATCGTACCATCGTGGGCCGAGACCGTCACCGCCATCGACGTGACCGACGGCTCGGAACTGTGGACCTTCGAGGCCGACGCCGACGTGATGTGTGCGCCGGCGGTCGACGACGGCACCGTCTACGTCGGCAGTCACGACGATCGGGTGTACGCAATCGACCTCGACAGCGGCGAGGAGCAGTGGCGCTACGACACCGGCGGCTGGATTATCGGGAGCACCGTCGCCACCCGGAACCACGTGCTCGTCGGGTCCTACGACGGCCGACTGTACGCACTGGAGCAGGACTCGGGTGCAGTGGCCTGGACCACGGACAACCGCGGCCACGTGACGAGTGCGCCGCTGGTGACCGCTGATGGCATCTACTACGCGGAGCGTGCCGTCGAGGGCGACCCGGACCGGCCGGGGATGTGTTACCGCCTCGTCCCGACGTAGCGAAGCGAAACCCCTTACCCCGCGGACCGTCGACAGTCGGCTATGAGCACCATCCGGGTCGTGTGGGGGACTGCGACCGGCCCGACCGCGCTGGCCGCGTACGACGCGGCACTCGCAGATGCGGGCGTCCACAACTACAACCTCGTCTCGCTGTCCTCTGTCATCCCGTCCGAACCGACCATCGAAGTGACGGGGACGGCACCGGACCTGGGGCCGCCCGGCGAGGCGCTAGAGGTCGTCCAGTCCTCGGCGACCGCGTCGCCGGGCGAGCGCGGGGCGGCGGGCGTCGGCTGGGCCCGGAGCGAGGACGGCCCGGGCATCTTCTACGAGGTCGACGGGGCCAGCGAGGACGCGGTCCGGACGGAAATCCGCGAGGGGCTGGCCGCCGGTCGGGACCTCCGTGACTGGGAGTTCGTCGAGGAGAACGTGTACGTCGAGTCGGCGTCGTCGGACACCGAGTACGCAAGCGCCGTCGTCCTCGCCACCTACGGCGAGAGCCACCCGGTCGTGTGAGCCGCCCGCGACCGGACCCGGACAGCCCTGTGCCGGACCCTGGGTTTTTAGTCTTCCCCCGCATAGGGACAGAGAACGTTCATGTACGGCAATACGTCGTTTGGTGGGGAAACGGAAGAAGTAACGCTGACCGCGGAACAGCGCGAGGAACTCCGACGGGACCTCTCGAGCGTCGCCGCCCGGACCCGCGAACTCCTGCCCGGCGAGTTCGTCGTCGGTTCGGAAATCAGCAACAGCACGACGGGGCCGCGGGCCACAATTGCGGTCCAGCCCCCGGTCGGATCGGTCGTCAGCGCCGACTACACGCCCGAGGACCCAGAGAGCGCGAGCATCTCCGACGCCGAGCGCGACGACCTGGCCCAGGGTATCGCCGCCTCCGCCGCACTGCAGGTAAAGCAAGTGATGGGCGACGACACGTCGCCGACGGCACAGTAGCGCCGCTTCAGTTCTCTTCGACGCGCCGCGAGCAGACCGTCAGGCGCGACCGCCGCTGGCGACTGGCGGATTGTAAAACAGCGCATAGCCGATGGAGCCGGTCGCCGGGAGACTGCCGGCACTCAGCGCCGTCACGAAGCTGATCGAGGTGACGACTGCGCCGAGCGACGCCAGCAGCATCGAGAGGGCGATGCTGGCAAGCACGAGGTCGGGCATCGACGGGGACCCAGGCATTCGTGTCTGTACAGAGACACGCCTCCTAATTAAATATTATTACTCGCGCAAAAGCGCACTGAGTATCGTCTACTTCCCCCAGAAGGGGTCGCGGTTCCGGTGTTTCTCCAGATACATCGACAGCGCCTCGCGCTCGTCGACAGAGATGTCTTCCTTGAGTTCCTGTTCGAGAATCTTCGCGTGCTTCTCCGGGATTTCGACCCAGAGGTCGTCGCCTTCCTCTATCTGGCGGCCGACGGTCGGCCCCTGAATCGAGACGGCCATGCGCTCGCCGGCGCGGGCCGAGTCGACGTCTTCGCCCTCGTCTTGAATCGTCTTGAGGGTCCCGACGCGGTTCGGCTCGCCGTCGTCCCACCTGACGACGTTGACGTTCCGGCGGAGTTCACCCGAGAGGATCTCGACGCCGACGACAGCGGGGTCGGACTGGCGGAAGGTGTGGTCCTGCAGAATCCGGAACTTCGCGGGACGGGTGATGTTGTCCAGAATCTGCTCTTGCTGGGCCTCCTCGATGGCAGTAACGTGGTCGTCGTAGGACTCGACGAGCTGGTAGATGACGTCGTCCTCGAACAGTTCCACGTCCTCCTGTTCGGCGAGGTCCCGCGCGTCATCAAGCACCTCGACGCTGAACGCCAGAATCGCCTGGTTCGTCGGTTCGCCGGCTGTCTCGGCGACCCGCACGTCCCGCGGTGCCACCGCGCCGACCTCGGCGCGCATGACCGGAATCTCCTCCTCTTCGAGCGTGCTGGAGAGGGCCTCCAGCGAGCCCAGCGTGTCGGCCTTGATAACGACGCCCTCCTCCTGTGTTGTCACCTCAATCTCGGCGAGTTCCTGCTCCACCTCGGCGATGACCTCGCTGCGGTCGCGGTCGCGGATGACGCGGATCGGCGCGCCGGCCATCGCGTCGTCGAGGTCCGGTGCGGCGATCTTGACGCCGTCGGCGGCCGCGACCTGCTCGACCTGTTCGAACTCCTGTTCGGTCCGGATTTCTTCGAGCGGTCGCGGACGGAGCAGGGCGCGTACGTCGGTGACGATTGGCCCCTGCAGTCCGCCGACGACGATGGTGTCGTCGTTGCGGATGGTCCCGTCGTAGATGATGGCGTCGAGCGTCGTTCCAAAGCCCTGGGTGTCTTTCACTTCGAGGACAGTCCCGACACCGGGGCCGGTAGTGTCGATTTCCATCTCCTCTTTCATGTACCGCTGGGACAGCCCCATCATCACCGTCAGCAGGTCGGGGATGCCCTCGCTGGTTTCAGCCGACACCGGCACGACGCCGATGTTGGCCTGAAAGTTCTGGACGCGCCAGTACATATCTGCGGAGAAGCCGTTGTCCGAGAGTTCGCCGATAATCTCGTACAATTTCTCGTTGAGGTCGGACTGGACGCGGTCGGACTGGGCGTCCATCGTCTGCTGGACCGGCTTGCCCTCGTTGGGGTTCCAGCCGGGGACGGTGTCGATCTTGTTCGCGGCGACGATGAACGGCGTCTGGGTTCGCTTGAGGATATCGATGGCCTCCAGCGTCTGTGGCTGGAAGCCGTCGTTGACGTCCACGACGAGGATGGCGATGTCGGCGAGTGCGCCACCACGGGAGCGAAGCGTCGAGAAGGAGTGGTGGCCCGGCGTGTCGATGAACAGCAGGCCGGGCAGGTCGAAGTCCGTCGGGTCGACCAGATCGCCGGCGATTTCGGAAATCACGTTCAGCGGGACGGCGGTCGCGCCGATGTGCTGTGTGATCGCGCCCGATTCGCCGGCGGTGACGGCCGACCCCCGGATTTTGTCGAGCAGGCTCGTTTTCCCGTGGTCGACGTGGCCCAGAACGGCGACGATGGGCGTCCGCAGGGTGTCGTCGGTGGCTGTGGTGGGGTCCGTGTCAGACATAGATGGCTCCAGAAGTTGTCAGAACCGAGTCGTCGGTGGCAGTTAAGTTCGTCGTCATCAAACGCGCGCGACCGAACGTCGGGCTAAGCGGGCGTCACTCGGTTATAGTGAACGACCCCGTCATGCCGATGCTCTGGTGTGGGACACAGTGGTACTCGTACTCGCCGGGAACCGCGAAAGTGTAGGCGTACTCGTAGCCCGAACTGTACGTCTTTCCGTCGTCTCCGGGCGTCCCGGACCAGTCGCTCTCTTCCGGCGTCGCGGTCGGTTTGACGTTGTGGCCGCTGCCCTCCCACATCCACAGCACGGTGCTTCCGACTGGGACCTCGAAGGACACGGGCTCGAAGACAAAATCGCCCGGCGCGACGGCGACTTCTTGATCGGCGTCTATCGGCGTTTCCGTCGGTGTGGCTGTCGGTGTCTCGGTCTGTGTTTCGGTTGGAGTGGCGGTCTCCGTTGGTGTCGTAACCGAATCGGCCGATGTCGTCGTCGCAGTACGGGTCGGTACTTGCGTAGCGGTGGCTGTCTCTGTCGGGGACGGCTCACCGCTGTCGCCACCACTGCAGCCCGCGATAGTCCCGGTGACGACGGCTGTGACCGCGCCGAGAAACTGACGCCTGCTCTGGTCCATGCGTACTTGTGTGGGTGCCTGTCGCTTAGGGCTGCTGCCTGCTGTGACTGTTGTGACCTCCGTTTCCGCCGGTGTTTCTCAGTGACTCCGTCAGCCGCCGACGCGTCAGCCCTCGGCAACCGTTCCGGTACCCTGCTCTCCCCTCGGACATCCCCGTGGCGTTTATGTAACCTCGTTCGGAACATGGGGATATGGCCGCGATACTTGCGGAAAACCTGTCGGGCAAAGACGTGATGGGGACTGACGGCGCGGAAATCGGCAGTCTCTACAACATCACGATGGACTTCTCCTCGGGCGCGCTACACAACCTCGTCATCGACCCCGCGGAGTCGCTCCGCAACACGAATTTCGAGTACAGTGACCAGGGCCGCCTGCTTGTCCCGGTTGAGCGGGTCAAGGCGGTGAAAGACCACATGATTGTCAAACGGTAGATGTACGTTCTCGATTCCTCGGCATTTATCAACGAGTACCACACCGACGAGCAGATAGCGACGATTCCGCTCGTCAGAGAGGAACTGGAAGACGAGGCTGCCTATCGCTTCGACGCCCTCGAAGGCTCGGGGATGCACCTTCACATTCCCGAGGACAACACCGTCGAGCGCATCGAGCGCGCCGCCGGTGAGACCGGTGATCTGGCGGAGCTCTCGGAGACCGATATCCGACTGATTGCGGCCGCGTTCGAACTCGACAGCCGACTCGTCACCGACGATTACGCGATGCAAAACGTCGCGGAGAAACTCGACGTGGCAGTCGAAGTCATCGCCCGTGAAGGGATCTCCGAACAGCGGGAATGGCTGTTCCAGTGTGCCGGCTGCGGCCGTGAGTTCGACGAGAATCGCGACCGCTGTCCCATCTGCGGTAGCTCGCTATCGCGGAAGAACCCGGCTTAGACGGTCTGTTCGTCTCGGGCTTCGAGTCCGAGCGCAACCAACTGTGAAAGGACTTCCTCCTCTGTGATGCTGTAGCGTCGCGCAAGCGTTTCGATAATCCGCGCTTGGTCGTCATCACAGACGACGGTGAACCGCCGAGCCATGCCATCGCCTACAACGGTATGTCGCATAAACACCCGTCAGACAGCAGTCAGACGGCTCAGATTGCCGGATTTCCTGTAATCTCGATGTACAATGTGAGGAACTGGATAGCGTTGAACGCCCCGTGAATAAAGACGGGCACGAGCAGGTTCTCGGTCTTGAGGTAGCTCAGGCCCAGCAGTGTCGACAGGACGAACACCAACAGCAACGAGAGGACGGTCTGTGTCGGCGTCCCAGTACTGTACTGTCCGAAGTGAACGACGCCGAACACAGCACTGGTGAGTATAATCGCCTGTAGGTCGCCGAAATCGTCGTAGAGGTACTTCTGGATGAGGTTTCGGTAAATAAACTCCTCACTTGGCGCGATGGTGAGAAACGCCAGCGGGACCATCACGAGCAGGAACGACGGGTCTTCGCGGGCCAGCTCTTCGACGCTGCTCCGAGCGGCTTCCAGCCCGAGCGCCTGAATGAGGTAACTGAAGCCAAACAGCGCGAGCATAAGGACGACGACGCCGCCGACGCTGTAGCCGATGTCGTGGAGACCGGGGCGACGGAGGTCAAGGTCGGCCCAGGTTCGGTCCAGCCGGCTGGCAACGGCCGCCCCGAAACCAACGAAGCCGACGCCGATGCCGATAGTGAGCGTGATGTACGTGGGTCCGGTGACCGTCCCGCCTTCTAGTGCTGCGGCGCTGACTAACCCTCCCGCCGCGGCCCCGAGAACGACGAACTGGGCGAACACTGTGCCCACGAGGAAGCCGGCCAGTCCGATTCCCGTTGCGACCGAGAGCGCTCTGGCGACCGTGTACAGCCGGTCGTTCGGCACGCCGGTCGACAGCGCCCAGCCCAGTGCGACTGTGAGGCTGCCGGCCAGCACCGAAAAATAGACCGCGAGTCCGACAGTCGCCTCGACGCCAGTACGGAATTCTGGCCCGAAGAACGCGATGAGCGTCGCGAGGGTTGCGACGATGCTTGCGCCTGTCGCGCCCAGACCGGCCTGTCTGCGGCCGAGTGCGCCGTGGCGGACAAGTGAGAAGACGAGGGCGGCGACGACGAAGCCGGCGGCGGCGACCTGTCGGGCGGTAACTGGGCCGATAGCCGTCGCTGGTGTCATCCAGCCGACCACGCCGGTTTCTGTGGCGACGAGTACGACGAGACCGAGGCCAGCAGCGAGCACACCCCAGTTCGCGGCAGTGTCGTCCATTACCGGCAGTCCGTTGCGCCGGCCTAAAGGGACTCCGTTTCGCCGATCCGCAGGCGTTCGCGCTCGTCGATGACCGCCGTCTCGTCCGTCGTCTCGCCGCGGATGAGCGCCCGCGTGGCGTTTTTGCCCCACTCGACGGCCGGCTGGGTGAACGTCTCCACGTCCGCGAGTTCGCCGACGAGGACGCAGGCCGCCTCCATCGCGTACAGCAGCTCCCCGACGCTCTCGGCGTCGAGGCGGTCGATCTCTACTTCCAGCGCCGGCCGGTCAGCCGCCGGCAGACTCGCCACCGTCGCCTCGTACTCGGCGTCGATGAGGCCGCCGAGGTCGGTTCCAGCGAGATACGACAGGTCCTCGTGGTCCGGGTCGGGAATCGCCACGTCGGCGCGCTCGCGCGGTCGGACGAACGTGACGACCTTGTCGCGGTGGCCGGCGCGGTACAGCTGGAGCTGGGAGTGCTGGTCGGTCGCGCCAAGCGCCCGTGCCGGCGTCTGGCCCCGCCCGTCCTTGCCGAGACTCTCAGCCCAGAGCTGTGCGAACCACTCGCCGAAGGACTCCAGCCGTTCGGCGTAGGGCATAACAGCGTTGACTATCGCACCTTCTTCTTCGAGTGCGTAAGCCATCGCGCCGTAGGCGTATGCCGGCGAGTCATACAACGACGGCGCGAGATCGTCAGCCGCCTTTTGACCGCCGGAAAGCAGCCCCTCGATGTCGATACCGAGGATGGCTGGCGGGACGAGCCCGACCGCCGAGAGCGCGCTGAAGCGGCCCGGAACGCCCTTGGGAACCGGCAGCGTCGGCAGGTCGTGTTGCTCGGCCAGCGACCGTAGCGGGCCGGACTCACCCGTCGTGACGACGATTCGGTCGGTCCAGTCGACACCGTGGTCCTCGTAGGCCTCGCGGACAACGAGGAAGTTCGCCAGCGTCTCCGCCGTCGTCCCCGACCGTGAAACGACGTTGATCGCGGTGTCGGCAAGCGAAAGTCCGTCAAGCGTCCGCCGAACGTGCTCCGGGTCGACGTTGTCCAGCACGACGTGGCTGTCCGGGTCCTCGGCTAGCGCCTCCGTGATTGTTTTCGCCCCTAGCGCTGAGCCACCGATGCCGACAGTGATGACAGAGTCGGCGTCGGCGACCGGTGCGACGGCATCGCGGATGGCCTCGGCGTCGGTCGCTTCGGGGAGGTTCAGCGACGCGTAGCCGAACTCGTCGTCGGTTCGCCCCTGCTCGATTCGCTCGTGGGCCGCGGCCACCCGCTCGTCCAGCTCCTCTAGCGTCGCTCGCTCGACGCCCGGGTCGGCGGCACTGGCAAGCGCGGCTCCGATATCGACATGCATACTGTGGATGTCGACGGGCGGGTACAAACAACTCCCGGACAGTATGGCAGGCAGCTGACGCGGGTCCACAGTCACCGCCTGTCGGACAACACCGCGCTTAACCACGCGCTCGCCTAACAAACAGATATGACAGATGCGACGGCAGAGCAGTCCGTCACAGCCGACGACGACCGGCCCGAACCGTACAACGGGCTCCCCGGGGCGTTCCCGTACGCGTTCCGTGCCAGCGACTCGCTGCTGTTCAAAGCGTACGTTCCGGTCGCACTGTTACTGTCCGTGGCGATTACGCTCGTGTTCTCCTTTGGACTGATAACGCAACTCGCCGAAACCGGGAGCGTCCGCGGCGGGACGTTCACTTTTTCCCGGAGCTTTTTCCTGTTCGTCGGGCTGTTGCTGGTCGCGCCGCTGCTGGCTCCGGTGCTCTCTGTCGCGCGCCGCCACCGACGAACGGAGTCATCGGTCGCCTACGACCGCGCACTCGCCGTTTCGGCGTTCCTGTTCATCGGGTCGATATACCTCGCGCTGTTGACCTCGGCTCCGGCGGCGCTTCGCGAGCCGACACAGAGCGCTGTCGTCGGCTTCTTCTACTCGCTACCGCCGACTGCCGGCGTCGTCCCGCCGCTGCTTGCGACGCTGGTACTCTATCTGACTCATCGGCTGTTGAAGTAGTGCTGTAGGCCTACAGTCGCCCGCTCCTCCCGAGATGACACGACAGTCCGTCCCCGGGTCGAAACGGGCAAGAACGCCCGTCACGAATCTGAATCTATGACAGCAATCGAAGGGACATTTCTTGTCACAAACGCTGACGACGCGTCGGCGACGCTTCGGAACGTCGCAGACTCGCAAGTACTGACACTGTCGGACAACCCCGGCGTTGAGACCGGCGAGGTAGTAGAGGGGACAGTCGAACCGGAGCCGCCGATGGAAGTCACGTACACCCTTACCGAAGTCGAAGAGCGGCGAACAATTCCTGTGGAGACGGTCGACCTCGCGCCCACGGCGCAGACGACCGAAATCGCGGCCGAACAGGCCCCCGGCGAGCTAACCACGGTCGAGCGCGCCGGAGAGGGTGAGGTACACGTTCTGACGGTCCCGGACGACGAGACAGCCGAGGCTGCGGCAGATGTCGTCGAGGACGAAGCCACCCTCTCACGAGCGGCCAGACTCGGCGTCGACCGCGTCGAAATCCGAACGACTGACGGCGTTGTCAGCGTGCGCTACCTCCCGGACTGACGCGTTCTCTCACCCGCTCGCACTCCTTATTCGGTCGGTCCGGCAGCGCTCTGGACTTGCCAGCCGCCGGCAACACCACACGCCTCGCGCTCGGTGTACACGAACTCGGTGTCTTCGGTCACCGCTGTGCCGCCGTCGACGGATTCGACCCGAAGCGGGAAGTCTAGCGTGTCGCCACAGCAGCCGACGCCGACGAACTCCGTCCACACGTCGCCCGGTTCGGCGCTGTCGTGTGTCTTCCGAAGGTACGCACGGAACGGCGACCCGTCGATCTTGTCGCGACCCCACCCGCTGAGGTCTGCTGGATACGAGAGTTTGACCCTGATGGCGCGCTCTGACATACCGGATATACGTGACAGACTGTCATAGATGTACGGCCATGTCGGATGTCAGCGGCAGTGATTGAGAAGGCTTATTCGCGCCCGTCTCACATCGTTCGGTCATGTTCGAGTTCGAGGTCCCGGAAGTCGATTACACCCAGTACTCGAACCGCCAACTGGTGGCGGTTCCGCTGGTGGTGCTCGGTCTGGCACTTGCGGTGCTCGGTGGCTGGTATCTGGTCACCGGTGCGCCGGTCTCTCCGAGCATCGACTTCACGGGCGGTTCGGAACTCACCGTCGAGTCGTCTCTCTCACAGGCGGAACTCAGGGACAATACGTTCGACGAGCCCGTGGTTTCTGTCCAACAGGTTGAGGGTGAGAACCGCTACATTATCACGTTCGATTCGTCGAATCTGGAGCCTATCGAGGAAACCGCGCGGTCGAGCGACCAGATGGAGTTCCTCGGTAGCGGAACAACCTCGCCGATATTCGGTCAGGAGAACCAGCGGCTCGCGGTCGTCGGCATCGGTGTCGCTTTCCTCGGAATGAGTCTGCTCGTTTTTGCGATGTTCCGGTCGATCGTGCCGAGCATTGCGGTTGTCCTGTCGGCGTTTTCCGACCTTGTCATCCCGCTCGCGGTGATGAACCTGCTGGGAATCAAGCTTTCTCTGGGAACTGTCGCCGCGCTACTGATGCTCATCGGTTACAGCGTCGACTCAGATATCCTGTTGAACAACCACGTCCTCCGGCGGTCCGGCGGGTTCTACGAGTCGACATACCGCGCGATGCGGACCGGTGTGACGATGACACTGACGTCGATGGCGGCGATGGCGGTGATGGCGATTTCGGCGACGCTATTCGGTATCGAACTGATGGCCTCTATCGGGTTCGTTCTCGTCGTGGGACTGGCTGCTGACCTGATGAACACCTACATGCTCAACGTCACGTTGCTTCGCTGGTACAAGTACGAGGGGGTCAAACGATGAGCACACTCAAGGAAAACTGGCGCGTCGTTGCGCTGGTCACGCTGTTGCTACTCAGCGCCATTGCGCTGTTCGTCCCCGGCGTTCCGCCAGGGACCTCGGATACTGAAGGGGCCGGGGCCGCCGACCAATCGACGAACCTCCAGTACGGCATCCAGTTGAGTGGCGGCACACGCATCCAGGCACCAATCGTCGGTACCACTGCGGAAGGTGTTGACGTTGCGCCCGCGGACGAAGCTGATCTTGCCCAATCTATGTCGGACCGGTTGGGTCTTGATCCAATAGACGTGCGCGTCTCGAATCGGACCGAAACCGTCGAGGTGTTCTCGAACGATGTCACCACCTCGGAGGTCGAGTCTGCACTCGAAGCAGAAGGGTACCAACCGGACGAGGTGCGGCCCGGCGTGACACGAGAGACCCGGGAAAATATGGTATCGGTCATCGACGACAAACTACGCGAATCAGCGTTAACAGGAGGCTCCGTGCAGCAAGTCAGTTCGCCGGGCGGTCGGAGCTTCATTAGCGTCACCGCCCCGGACAGGGGGCGCGAGGAACTCATCGGTCTGCTGGAGGAACGTGGCGTCGTCCGCGTGTACGCCGTCCACGACAACACCGAGAACGGCTCCTACGTCCGCGAGCAGGTCCTCTCACAGGGTGACTTCGCCGGTATCGGGTCGGCACAGCGAACCGAGACGCAGGGAACGCACGTTCCCGTAACGGTCAAACAGAGCGTGGCCGAGCGCTACGCGAACGACATGGTCGAGGCCGGCTTCGGTAGCGGGTCGACCTGCCGTCGCTCGGATTACGACCACGATAACCTCCAGAACTCGCAGGCAGACTGTCTGGTGACGACGCTGAACGGCGAACCGGTGTTCGTCGGCGGCGTCGACCCGGGACTTGGCCAGTCCTACCAGAACGGTGAGTTCGTCAACAACCCGCAGTTCATTATGCAGACCAGCAACATGTCCGAGGCGACCGAGCTGGAACTCGCGCTGAAGGCCGGTCGGCTGCCGGCTCCGCTCAACTTCGACAACGCCGAAAGCCAGACGCTCTCGTCTGCGCTCGCTCAGGAGTTCCAGCAGCGCTCCCTCCTGACGGGCATTCTCGCCGTCATCGCGGTGAGTCTGGTAGTGTATCTCCGGTACGGGCGTCCCGAGGTCGCCCTGCCGATGATCGTCACGGCGCTGTCGGAGGTGTTCATCCTCCTCGGGTTCGTCGCCTTCGTCCAGTATCCGCTGAACCTCTCGCATCTGGCCGGGTTCATCGCGGTCATCGGCACGGGGGTGGACGACCTCATTATCATCGCCGACGAGATACTTCAACAGGGGAAAGTCGAGACCGGACGCGTGTTCCAGAGTCGCTTCCGCAAGGCGTTCTGGGTCATCGGCGCGGCCGCAGCGACGACCATCGTCGCCATGAGTCCGCTGATGGTCCTCTCTCTGGGTGACCTCTCCGGGTTCGCCATCATCACAATCGTCGGCGTGCTGGTCGGGGTTCTGGTGACACGGCCGGCCTACGGTGATATCCTCCGGAGTCTCGTGCTGGACGAGGACTGACCGCCCGCGGCCCGTTTTTATGCCCCGTCTCCAGTAGTCCGGTGCCGACTATTTTCATGTGGGAGAATATCAAATTCTTTTAGATTGACTTATTATTCAGCAGGTTTAATGGATATATCCCGCCAGATGCGGGGAGCAATCGGACGACGGGTCTCAGACTGTCCACACAGGACGGAACGGGACGCGTTGGGGGCAACAACCGAGCGGTCCGTCAAACGACTCCGAGGTGAACGCTCCGAAGGAGAACCGAAACAGCCCACCGCCGGCCCGGCCGGCCGGACCGGTGCGAAGGCCAACTACCGGATGTCACGTAAGTGGCGTTCGGGAATCCAGCACATCGACAAAACCCGGTGCGAGCCCGGGTAAAGCCCGAGAGGGCGAGGCCGGTGCAAGTCCGGCTACAGTCGGACACGTGCTGGAAGGGCCGTACGGGCTGTGGAAAACAGCTCCCGTCCGACTCCAAGCCGCGTCTGCGGGGATTTTCGGTATTCAGAACTCGCCCAGCGACGCCTGTTCCGCCGCGGCCAGCACGTCGTCACACGTCGACCACGACCGACGAGCACACGCCGGTAGCTCGCCGTGGCGCTCGACGTAGTCCGCCAGGAACGCTCGCGTCGTCGGGTCGCTGGGGTAGCCCGACCCCACGTCGCCGTACTCACCGGCCAGGTCCGCGACGTGTGTGTCACGGGCCACCTTCGCAATAATCGAGGCCGCGCCGACCACCGGGTCCGTCTCGTCGGCCCCGTGTTCTGCCCGCACGGTTACGTCGGCGTCGACCGCCTCCGCGACCCGGTGGCCGAACCGCGTCGCGTCGGTGTCGCCGGCGTCGACCGTGCCCGACAGGCCGTCACGGGCCACCGACGAGAGCGCCGCCGCCTGCGCGTCGACGGTCAGCGTGTTCATGTCCGTCCCGTCGGCGTCGATGCGTTCGACCGGAATCTCGGCGACGCCGACAGCGTCTGCCAACTCGCGGATTTCCTCGGCTAACCGTTCGCGTCGCTCCGGTCTGATGTCTTTCGAGTCACCAACACCATCGGGTAGGACTGCTGGGTCGGCCCTGACAGCAGCGGCGAACATCGACCCCAGAACCGGCCCTTTGCCGGCCTCGTCGACGCCAAATTGCATGGCTGGCACGTCGATGCCGGTGTAAAAACAGGTTCCGGTCCTAGTTGTTGGGGCCGCGTCCCTTCTCGCCCGGGGGGTTCCGGAGGAACGGTTCGAAGGCGACGTTGCCGACGACGTCGCTCCGGTCGTCGTCGTCCGCGTCTTGGTTGAAATCGGCTTCTTCTGGCCCCTCGGGACTCCCCCAGTAGTTGTTCTTCGCGTCGACCTGTGGGTCGCTCGACGGGTCGCGATTCCCGTTGTCAGTCCCGTTCCGGTTGTTCAGCCCGACCGCGACCAGCAACTGGTTCGCCCGGACGGTCAGGCCACCGCCGTCGCCGTCGACTTTGATTGCTTCCGGGAGAATCGTCTCCGCGCTCGTGACGTCCTCGATGATGTTGTGGGCGAGAGTCGTCTCGCTCGTCGCGGGCGACGCGATGTTGATACCCTGTGCGAACGTGAAGCCGAAGTCCACGTCGTCGGACGGGTCGGAGTCGGTATCGTCCGCGGCCACGAGATCTCGTATCTCGTTGTTGTTGATGTCGACGCCGTCGGTTTCGTGCTGGACGACGATGCCGAGCGGCGCGATGTCGCTCTCGATGTCCCGAATCGTGTTGTTGTTGACCGTCGTGTCGCTCACAGTGCCGGGGCCGCTGTTGTCGGCGTCGAAGAGTATCCCGTTGACTGTCGGGAACCCCGAGTCCTCGGTGGTCTCCTGGTCCAGGTTCTGAATCGTGTTGTTCACGATTTCGATACCCGCATGGTCGCCCTGGCCGACGACGACGCCGGTCACGCCGAGGCGACCGGTCGGACCGACGTTTTCGATTGTGTTGTTGCTGATAGTCGCGTCGTCGTATCCGCGCTCGACTTTCACGCCGAGCAATCCACCCGGATTCGTGACGGTGAACCCGTCGAGGGTGACGCCGTCCGACTCGATGCCCACCGCCGCGCCGATCCCGCCGTCGCCCTCGATTGTCGGACTCGCGTTCGCCTCGATTGTGACCTCGGCGTCGACGGTGACGGGGTCGTACACCGCCGAGTCGACGACTGTCAGCGTCTCGCCGTCGCTCGCGGCGTCGATGGCCGACTGGAGCGCGTCGCCGCCCCCGGACACCGTCGTCGCCGCGCTCGCTGTGCCCACTGTCAATCCCAGCACGCCGGCCGCGACTGTCCCGTGGCGTAACACCGCTCGTCGTGAAAACGTGGTCTGCTTTCGTGTCATGGTGTCTCCCGCAGCACCGTTGATATATCCGGGGCCGAATAAAATAGAGCGACAGTTCACGACCGTTTCGTCTATAGTGACCTCCTACTGTGACGCCGGTACGACGGCGCTGCCAGTAGCAGGCTGCTACTCCTTGAGGTACTCAGCTGTCGCGAACGGCTCGTCCTCGCCCTGCACGTCGATTACGTCGAGCGCCGTCACTACGGCGTCGGTGCCGAGCAGGCCGGCCAGGCTCGGCTCCGTGCGGCCCTCGTCGCTGGAGACGAGTTCCTTCACGTACAGGCCGCCCTCGCCGTGGATGCGGAGTTCGGCGTGGCGCTCGTCGGTCAGTTCGCCCTCGGCGTCGTACACCGTCCGCGTCCGGGTGATGTCGGCCCGGCGGTGGGTGACCCGCTGGGGTGTCTCCTGCTCAATCGTGGTGCCGTCCAGTTCGGCAAGCGCGTCCCGCAGAGCGTCGGCGTCGACCGGCTCCCCGAACTCCACGTCCATCCGGTAGGTCTTCGAGGCGTCCAGTTCCTTGACGCGCTCGACCATCTCGTGGGTCGCCAGGTGGAGGTCCGTCACCTCGACTTTCCCGTCGGCGAAGGCGTTGATGTCGGCTTCGAGGTCGTCGGTGTCCACGTCGCGTTTTCGGGGCTCCATCACCTCGATGACGAACGGGCGGCCGGAGTCGAGCATCAGCGCGTCGACGTCTTCCCGACCGGCACCGTGGAACACGGCTTCCTCGCCATCCATCGCCTCGCGGACGACAGGGGCGGACAACTGTTCGACGCTCTCGTCGTAGCGATACCCGCTACCGCCACAGCCGTCGCAAGGCTCGCCCTGCCACAGCCCGGTCCCGTTGCAGTCGTTGCAGGGCCACTTCGTCTGTGGAATGTCGCGTTCGAGCTTGCGGTAGCGGCCGTAGACAAACGCCGAGTTGACGTGTGTCTCCACTTCGTCCGTTGCGAGGTCGAGTGTGAGCTGGACCGCTGGGCGGCCAAACTCCACCTCCGCGCCGGTCAGGTCACCGATTCGTTTGCCGACCTCGCGGTTGAGTTCGGTCTTCAGCGCTTCGCCGGCGTCGGGGTCGAGGCCCACGTCCTCTCGGAGCAGTTCGTCGTTCTCTTCGAGCAGCGGCGGCACCTTCGTCCCGACCTGATAGGTGTCGAACTCGTAGCCGCGGACGGCGCTTGCGGCCTGCTCGGCCCACCAGTCGAAGCGGTCGCACTCGCCTTCACAGACCCAGCAGTCCTCGCCTTCCTCGAAGGGGTCGTCGTCCGCGAGCGCGACCGTCACCCGCAGGGCGTGGCCTCGCTCGGCGTTAGCCAGCCCGAAGCTCCGGTCGGCGAAGAGCCGGCCGAGACAGGAATCACATAGCGGCCCGGTCGCAAGCGCCGCACGGGCGTCCTCAAGTATGCTCATTGCCTGAGCCGACGCGTCGCCATCGTAACTGCGTTTCGACCTCTCCGTCGCCCAGGCGGGTCGGCCTCACTCGCCGGCCACGCCGTCCTCCGTCCCCTCCGGCGCTCGGTCGAAGCGGTCGCCGCCGTCCGCCGTGGAAATCGAGACGGACCGCTGGGGGAACGGGATTTCGACGCCCTCGGCCTGGAACCGCTTGTATATCGCGCTGTTGAGTTCGTGTGTCGCCCTGGCCGTCAGGGCCGGGTTGCCGACCCAGCACAGCAGTTCGAAGTTTAACGCGGAGTCCCCGAACTCCCGGAACCGGACTCGCGGGTTCGGTCGGTCCTGTACGAGGGCCTCGGCTTCGGCTAATTCTAGGAGGATTCCTTCGACCCGGTCGATGTCCGTCCCGTAGGCGACGCCGACGGGGACCCGAATCCGGCGCTTGCGCCGCGGCGTCGACTCGTTGACGATGGCGGCGTTGTTGAGCTTCGAGTTCGGGACAGTGACGAGGATGTCGTCGCGGGTGCGGATGACCGTCGAACGGACGGAGATATCCTCGACGCGGCCGCGTTCACCACTTTCGAGGACAACGAAGTCGCCAACTGCGTACGTTCCATCGAGATACAGCGACAGCGAGCCAAAGAAGTTCGCCAGCGTATCCCGGGCCGCCAGGCCGACGATGATACCCATAATCCCCGCCGAGGCCAATAGCGGTGTGACGTCGATGTCCCAGAGGACCAGCAAGAGCAGGATGCCCCCGCCGGAGACGACCGCGCTCCAGATGTTCTGGAGGATGGGGACCATCTGGCGGTCGATATACGCCGAGTCCGTCGCGATGGCGGACGCCTGGCGGCCGATGCGCAGCAGCGTCACCATCCAGACGATGACGACCAGCGAGAGTGTGCCGGCTCCCAGTGAGACAGCGACGGCCGGGCGTACGTCGTAAATCTGTGCCCCGGCGTACGCGCCACCGAGACCGACCGTGACGTACATCGCAGTGTGAATTCCACGGAAGACGATGTCGTCGACATCGCCCTCGATGCGGAGCGTGACCTGTCTGAGCAGTCGGTCGCCGACCACGCGAATGCTCAGCGCGAGGACGACCCCGCCGCCGACGAGTAGCAGAAACCCCTGCCAGGCCGGCAGCCCCGACAGCAGGTCCACCGCACCGCTTCCCAGTTGCATACCTCCGATTGGACATCGGAGCTATATATACTGCCACGTCGACGCCCTGAACCGAACGGCCTTTGTCCCGCGGCGTCCGCTCCGTGGGTATGAACCCGATTCTCGTCGCTATTCTGCTGGGTCTGCTGCAAGGGGTGCTTGAGTGGATTCCGGTCTCCAGCGAGGGCGGCGTCGCACTCGCCTCGACGGTGGTCACGGGCGTCTCGCCCGCCGCTTCGACCCGCCTCGCGCTCTTTCTCCACGCCGGGACGGCGGTTGCGGCCGCGGCCTACTACCGCACTGAGGTCCGAACCATCCTCCGTTCGATTCGACGGCTCTCCCGTCGCCCGTTCGCCGACGAGACGGCCGACCTCTCGTTTCTCGTCGTCGCCACGGCGGCGACCGCCGTCACCGGCCTCCCGGCGTATCTGGTGCTCGACGCGGCTGTCTCAAATCTTGAAGGCGGGCTCTTTCTGGCGCTGGTCGGCGGCCTGCTCGTGCTGACGGGCCTGCTCCAGCGGTTCGCCGTCGCGCTGTCGCTCGGCGAGCGGGCGGTTCCCGACTGGGTCGACGCCGTCCTCGTCGGGGTCTTGCAGGGGCTGGCTATCCTCCCCGGCGTCTCCCGGTCGGGGACGACGGTGAGCGCGCTGTTGCTCCGGGGCCACGAGGGCGAGTCGTCGCTTCGCCTCTCGTTCCTGCTGTCGATTCCGGCCGCGCTCGGCGCGAACGCGCTGGTGCTGGTCGACGACGGCATCCCTGCAATCGACCCGCTGCCGGCTGTCGTCGCCCTGGCCGTCAGCGCTGTCGTCGGCTATCTCACCGTCGACGCGCTAGTCCGACTGGTGCGGCAGGTCCCGTTCTGGGCAGTCTGTACGGTGTTTGGTGGTCTTGGCGTCGTCGGCGGCCTGCTCGTCGCGCTGTGAGAGCGGTGCTGGAACTTATTTACCCTTCGGCGTCAAATCTCTAATATCAGCGGCCATGAGTGGTGACGAACGCAAGCTAGTCGACACGTCGGGGGACTTCCAGTACGTCGTCCGTGACGGCGACCCGGTCTCGGACCCGCAGTGGCGCTCCTGTCGACTCATCGTCACCAACAAGCGGCTCATTCTGGCGACGAACGGCTCGAAACAGCCGATTCCCCACGCCAACATCTCCCTCCCGTCGAACCCAGACGATCTGGTTCCTGACGGTGGGACCGGCGGCGCGACCGCACTGGAGGTCGGCAACAACGTTCTGCTGGTCGATACGCCGAATCTACCCGACTTCGAGACGGAGTACGTCCGCGCGACTTTACAGGGCGAGGTCATCCTCGCGCGACAGCAAGCGGTCGTCGGCGGCGTGGTTCAGGAGGACGCCGAGTGGAGCAAGGCGCGGTTTCAACTGGACGACGACATCATCCGACTTCAGTTCCCCGGCGGCAAGAGCATGTCATTCGAAATCGAGGACGTCGGTACCATCGAAATCGGGACCAGCACGGTGATGGGTCAGGAGCGGGAGGTCATCGAAGTCGAACACACTGACGACCAGGACCGCAGCGTCGAAACCCACATGTCGGGGATGGACCACCATACGCGGGCGCTGAAGACACTCTTTACCCGCGTTATCGAGGATCGCGAGGACGATTACGAACTCTCGGAGATGGAGAGTCAGGTGCTGATGGCGCTGTATTCCGGCGTATCACCGTTTGAGATGTCTGATTTCGTCGGGACGACACCTGACGAGGTCGAAGAAATCTATCAGAAACTACTCGATATCGGTGCAGTTGACGAGGTCCGGGTTCGGACCGAGGTCGCGTTGAACGCGCAGGGGCGAAATATGGCGAGTGAAGCGATGAGTGAGAAGTAGTGTGGCGCTACGCGCCACAAAACGACTGCTCTCGAATACCACTCGTGCGCGAACCAGTCCCGAGCCGAGCGGTAGGGCAGCACCGACGAACGACACACTCAGTATGACCCGGAACGGCGGTTCGTCTGCGGGGATTGCTGTAGCACCGACCGCTCAGACGGCCTCGCGGCTGCTCCTGTCTTGCCGCCGTTACTCGGGCAGGTACTCGACATCCTCAGCTTCCGTCACCGATACTCCGTCGGGGAGCTCTGATTCCGGGACTGGCGTCAGAGTGAGGATGTCACCTGCCTCGGTCTGTACCCATTCCTGTCCTGTCGCTTGACTCCAATCGTGCGGTTCCCAGTACCCCGATTCGAAGCGCATCCAGATGTCGAGACCACTGTAGTACTCTCCTGTTGAACTTTCGTATATCATTGCTGACTCCACAGCGACTGCTGCCATCGAAAAGGTCAATGCACCTACATGGTATTATTACTACCGGCAGGGCCGAAATTCGCCAGGCTTGAGCATAGAAGGGTGCCTGGATAGTACGGGTGTCGCGGCGACTCGGTCGCCGTCTGTGTGGTTCTCAGGTGGTCCTGCGAAACGGCTGGGGGACCCATCGCCATCGCGCAAACAGAGGGCGACTTACTGCTGTTCCATCGCCATCTCAAGCGACCAGAAGAAGCCGTAGTACGCGACCACGCCGGCGGCAAGCGTCAGGTAGTACGCCCACTGAGGTGCCGACAATAGGTCGAAGATGACGCTCACGGCGGTCACCCAGGCGATAGCGAACACGAGGTCGACGAACATCCCCCGCTTGTGGTCGTGTACGTGGTCGCGAAGGGTGTCGACGACGCTCATCGGCGACCTCGCGTCGTCCGTGGCGGTCGGTGTCGGCTCTGTCCCATGCTAGTCACGCCTCGATGTCCGTGTCACCGTGCACGTCGACGACCAGTATCGGCAGCCGCGTTCGGCGCAGTACCTTCTCCGTGACGCTACCGAGAATGACACGCTTGAGGCCAGAGCGACCGTGTGACCCCATCACGACGAGGTCGATGTCGTTGTCCTCGACGAACTTCCGGATGGCGCGGGCTGGCTCGCCGGCGGTAACGTGTTCTTTGACTTCGATGCCGTGTTCGGCGGCCCGGTCGCGGACGTAGCCGGTGGCTTCGTCTGCGTCGGCTTTCACCTCGGTCATCTCGTCGAGGTACCCCTGTCGGATACGGTCGACCTGCTCTGTCCCCAGCGAGTAGCTGGTCGCGTCGACGTCGACGACGTACAGCGCATGGACTGTCGCGCCGTACTTCGAGGCGATGTCGACTGCTTGGTCGACCGCGTTTTCCGCGGTTTCGCTGCCGTCCGTCGGAACGAGGATGTTGTCGTACATTGGTTTAGTCGTCTGCGGGGGTGCCGCCGCCGGTGTTGTCGCCGACGACGTCTGCGGCAGTCTCCTGCTGTCCCATTGGTTCGGGGCTGTGACACTGTCGCACCATCTTCTTCGTCTCCAGTGGCGGTTCGGGCGTCGCAAGCGAGACGGCGATAGTGACGATGAACACGAGCGGCGTCCCGATCAGCGCAGCGCCGATGGGTGGGACGTACTGGGCGTATATCGGAACGAGTGCCCCACCTTCGCCGGCAATCGCTTCGAGCGCGCCGATGTAGCTCGGCAGGACGCTGTTGATGATCGAGGTAATCCAGATGAGCAGGCCGAGCACCATCCCGGCCAGTGCACCCTGTCGGTTCGTGTTCTCCCACCAGAGGCCGAGGAAGAACATCGGGAACAGCACGGTGCCCGCGAGTGAAAACGCGTAGGCGACCAGTTCGCCGATGAGCGCCGGTGGGTTGAACGCGGTCACCGTCACCAGCGCGCCCATGCCGATGATCGTTCCGCGACCGATGAGCACCTGCTGGCGCTGGGTCGCGTCAGGGTTGATCAGTTCGGTGTAGATGTCGTGTGCGACCGCAGAGGAGGCTGTGATGAACAGCCCGGCGGTCGTCGCAATGGCGGCGGCCATCGCACCGGCCGCGACGAGGCCGACGAACCACGTCGGGAGGTCGGCGAACTGCGCGGCGAGGACGACGATCACGTCACCCTCAGCGCCAGACATCCCGCCTTCAGCAGCGTATGCGCTCGCGCCCGTCGTCGTCTGGAACAGGTCGACGCCGAAGGCTGCCATCGCGGGCGACGCCCAGTAGAGCAGGAGGATGAAGAACAGCCCCCACACACAGGACCAGCGGGCGACGCGCTCGCTCCTGACCGTGTAGAACCGGACGAGGACGTGCGGGAGGCCACAGGTCCCAACAATGAGCGAGAACGCTGTCGCGATCCAGAGGTAGAACGGCTGGTTCACGAACGGTGCGGAGAACTCGCGACCGAGGTCGGCAATCAGCGCGCCGTACTCTATCTGCGGGAGTATCGTCGAGTACCCCTGCGAGAAGCCGACGACGTACACGCCGGCAAGGAACGCGACGATGAGGATGGTGTACTGGACGGCCATGTTCTTCGTCGCGCCCAGCATTCCCGAGAGCGCGAGGTAGCCGACGGTAATGGTCATCATCACGACGATCATCGGGATGATGTCGAGGCCGAAGACGTACTGACCGACCAGCCCCATGCCGCGGGCCTGACCAACGGAGTAGACGTACGCGATGAGTAGCGTAGTGAACGCGGCTAGCGCGCGGGCGGTTGGCGAATTGAACCGGTCGCCGACGAAGTCCGGCGCGGTGTACTTCCCGAACCGGCGCATCTGTGCCGCCAGGAATATGAGCAGGACGAAGTATCCGGTCGTCCAGCCGACGATGAACGCCAGCCCGTAGAAGCCAGAGAGCGCAACTAGTCCGGCGAGTCCCAGATACGAGGCGGCGGACATCCAGTTCGCACCGATGGCCATCCCGTTCTCGATGTTGCCGATGCCGCGGCCCGCGACCCACATTCCCTCCGTGTCGGCCACTTTGAACACGTAGCCGATGACGAGGAACGAGGCCATCATCAGGAAGACGATGATCGCCGGGACGAGCTTGAACGAGATGTCGAGCGCTTCGGCCTGTAGCGGGACCGTCACTGTTCGACACCTCCGTCAGTGGCCGCTGCCTCGCCGGTCTCCGGAGCCGTACTCTCGACGGCATCGGGGTCGATGCCGTACTTCTGGTCGAGCCGGTCCCGGTAACGGGTGTAGACCGTCGCCAGGATCAGCGCGCCCGTGGGCGCACCGAACGAGACGAGGAAGTAGTGCAGCGGGAAGCCGAACAGGGGCGTCTGCACGGTCATCATCTCCGGCGCAAGTGCGGTCAGCGTCACCGGCCCGAACACGACCAACGCCCAGAGCACGAAACTGCTCCAGATGATCTTCAGATGGTCGCGCATAAACGGTGTGCTTGGCCGTAACAGGTTCACCTCCCTGTCGAGGTAGTCGATGTCCTCATGGGCGGGCTCTGTACCACCGTCCGGTTGGATAATTGACTCTTCTCGGTCCGCAGGCGTGTCTCTTGACATGGGTTTGAAATGGTGAGAATTCGTGGTGCTGTTCGCCGCTACGGCTCAGTCACCCTGGACTTTGGTTTCGATATCACTGACAACGTCAGGGTTTCGCAGCGTACTCGTATCGCCCAGTTCCTCGCCGTTCGCGATGTCTTCTAGTAGGCGGCGCATGATCTTCCCGGAGCGGGTCTTCGGCAACTCGGGCGTGAAGATGACTGCTTCCGGCCGAGCTATCGGCCCGATAGCGTCTTCGACACCGTCGATAATCGCACTGCGGAGTTCGTCGGTCTCTTCGTAGCCGTCCTCGGTGATGACATAGGCGTACACCGCTTCGCCCTTGATATCGTGGTCGCCGCCGACGACAGCGGCCTCGGCGACGCCTTCGACGCCGACGATGGCACTCTCGATTTCCATCGTCCCGAGCCGGTGACCGGAGACGTTGATGACGTCGTCGACCCGTCCCAGTACGGTGATGTAGCCGTCCTCGTCGATTTTCGCGCCGTCTTCGGGGAAGTACACCCAGTCGTCGGAGTCGTCGCTGTCGGTGTCAGAGTACTCCGCCCAGTACTCGCTGATGAACCGTTCGTCGTTCTTGTACAGCGTCCGGAGCATCCCGGGCCACGGCTTGTTAACTGTCAGGTAGCCGGCGCGGCCGGGTTCGACCTCTTCACCCTCGGTGTCGACGATGCGGACATCGTTGCCCGGTAGCGGCGGGCCGGCTGACCCGGGTTTCATGTCCTTGACGCCCGGCAGCGTCGTTATCATCATGCCGCCGGTTTCAGTCTGCCACCAGGTGTCGACGACGGGACACTCCTCGCCCCCGATGTGCTTGTAGTACCACTTCCAGGCGCGGGGGTTGATCGGCTCGCCGACCGTCCCCAGCAGGCGCAGGCTGGAGAGGTCGTGTTTCTCGGGGTACTCCTTACCCCACTTCATGAACGCGCGGATCGCCGTCGGTGCGGTGTACAGCTGGTCGGCCTCGTACTCCTCGACGATCTCCCAGAGGCGGTCCTTGTCGGGGTAGTCCGGCGTCCCCTCGTACATCATCGTCGTGGTCCCGAGCGCGAGCGGGCCGTAGACGATGTAGGAGTGGCCGGTAATCCAGCCGATGTCGGCCGAGCAGAAGTACGTGTCTTCGGGTTTGATATCGAGCACCGCCTGCGAGGTCCAGGCCGCCCAGGCGAGGTAGCCGCCGGTGGAGTGTTTGACGCCTTTCGGCTTCCCGGTCGTCCCGGAGGTGTACATGAGAAAGAGCATGTCCTCGGCGTCGCGGTCGACCGGCTCGACAGTCGCGCCCTCGTTGTCGGCGATGACGTCTTCGAAGGCGACCTGGTTGTCCGCGTAGTCGTGATCGAACTCGTCGCCGTCCATCAGGCGCTCGGCGACGATGGCGCGTTCGACCTCGTGGTCGACGCCACTCAGGCCCTCGTTGGCCTTGTCGAGGTGATCGAGCGGGTCGCCGCGGCGGTAGTAGCCGTCGCAGGTAACAAGATACTCAGAATCAGCGGAGTTCATCCGCGTCGCAAGCGCGTCCGCAGAGAAGCCGGCGAATACGACGGAGTGGGGCGCGCCGATGCGGGCACAGGCCAGCATGGCGATGGGGAGCTGCGGAATCATCGGCATGTACATCGTCACGACGTCGTCTTCGCCGACACCCATCTCACGCAGACCGGCCGCGAACTCGTTGACCTTCTGATGGAGTTCCTCGTATGTGTAGGTGATATTGTCTTCTTCGACCGGCTCACCGACCCACTCGATAGCGGCCTCGTCGCCGCGCTCCTCAAGATGGCGGTCGAGGCAGTTGGCCGAGGCGTTTAGCGTCCCGTCCGTGAACCACTCGTAGAACGGCGGGTTCGAATCGTCGAGTACCTGATCGTACTCCTCCTCCCAGTCGAGAAGGTCGGCGGCACCCTCCCAGCACTCCGGCCAGTTCTCTTCGAACTCGTCGTAGATACCCTCGTCCGTGACGTTCGCCTGCTCGACGAACGACTCCGGGGGCTCGAAAACCTCCTGCTCTTCGAGCCGTGCTTCGAGTTGGACATCTTCATCTGACATGGTCTATCATCGATATTTCACAGCGGCCATATAAACGGGGGGTCTAACTACGATAACATGAAACAGGGTTTCAGTTGTCGGCCGGCTGTCGCGGCTCGGTCGGCCGCTCGTCGAAAAACGCGGTCAGAACCTTCTGCTGGGCCTTTCTGAGGTGATTGTGCAGCGTCGGCGACGAGATATCCAGCGAGTCCGCTAGCTCCTCGGCAGTTGAGCCGCGGGGCCACTCGAAATAGCCGCTGTGGTAGGCCGCCTGCAGGACGGTCTCTTGCCGGTCTGACAGAGTGTCGGTCAGCCGGTCGCGGAATCCGGTGTCCGTCTCCGCCGGCCGTTCCGTCTCTCGCTTCGCTGCCAACGATGTCTCTGGATAGGCGTCGGTGACAGCGTTGACTGTTGGTCTGATATCGGCCTCGCTGGGAAGCTCGACTGCGATGGTCGCGACCCCGTCGGTGGCTGTCACAGAGCGAACCCGGCCACCGCTTTCGACGAGCTGGAGTGCTGGCGTGTCGGTGACCACGACTTCCAGTAGTACGCCGTCGCTGTGCTCTTCGAGGAGTCTGGCGTCGGCCACGCCGTCGTCCTCGTCCGCATATGAGAGGATCGCGTCGGCCGAGGCGCCTTCGACCATCAGGTAGTACAGCAGCGACTGGCCCGCAACGGGAACGACCCCGGACAGTTCGACCGTACACTGTAATGCCCCGGATACCCCGGCGGTAAAGGTCCGCTCGTCCGCACAGTGGAACTCTAACTCGGTCACCGTGTCAGCAAGCAGGAGGCGTTTGCGCTCGGCGGCGATCTGTGCGTGCCCGACCTGCACACCGAGCGCGGACAGTACGGCACGTTCGGTATCAGTTAGACCCCCATCCGCTGCGACTCCGACGACACCGGAGATGGTGTCTTCCCTGACGAGTGGCACCAGCGCGACCGATCCACTGTCGTCGTCGACGAGACGAACCTCACCCACGTCGAGCAGACCAGTGACTGACTCGATGTGGGTGTCGATCTGCTGCTCGACAGCCGTTTCCGAGATTTCTGCCGTCGTGTGCGGTGTCAGTCCGTCACCGGTCCGTTCGGCGAGCCAGGCGAACTCGAAGCCCGCTCCTTCTGTCAGGTGGTCACAGACTGTTGTCGCAATTCCCTCACCGGTCGCGGCGACCGCAAGCGCCTCGCTGACCGCCGTAACCCAGTCGACCGGTCGCTGTGGCCCGCTCGGAGCCGCCCGCTCGCCGGACTCACCCACGGCTGCGACGATGGTTTCGCGGTCCGGTTCGTCAAGCAAGGGGTCCAGTCGGTCGAGTCGGTCCCAGCCGCCGAGCGCACAGACGACGTCCGGCGCGACGCCGTCGTCCAGCAAGCTCGCCGCGAACCGCCACCGGAGGTCACGCGAGGAAACGTCTTTCAGGTGCGGTGTCGTCTCGGCGGCTCGGTCGGCTACTTCGCTGACGAGCATCTGGAGCCGACGTGCGGAGACGGAAAACAGTGGCTCGTCGTCGGCCGCTCCAGCCGCGTTTGCGTATTTTCGCATATCGTGTTCGACTGAGTCTGGAAGATAGGTCTCGCGGACCACCTCACCGCTTTCCCGAACAGCAAGCAGGCGATGCCCATCGAATTCGGTGATGTCGGCTAGCCGTACAGCGGTCATCTCTGCCGGGCGGAGCCCGATCTCTGCGCCGAGTCGGAGCACGAGGTCGGACCGGTGTGTCTCGGCCGCGCGTCGAAGCTGTTCGTACCCCCGCTCGCCGATGGGATCAGTTGCGCCGTCCATCTATTTCGGAAAGTCGAAGAATATCGAAATAAGCATTACGACCAAGGCGCGGCTGTCTGCGAGAAGAGCGAAGCGAAGGGGCTGTGAACGACGACGCTGGTACGAGAATTTTCGCAAATATCGAAGAAGACGAAACAGCTTATTTCTGTCTCGTCGTCGACTGGATTTCACCGAGGATTTCGGGGTTACGCAGCGCGCTGGTATCGCCCAGTTCCTCATCGTTCGCCACTGCGGTCAGCAGGCGGCGCATAACCTTACCCGAGCGCGTCTTCGGCAGGTCGGGCGTGAACACGATTTCTTTGGGGCGGGCGATACCGCCGATAGCATTGACGATAGCGTCTTCGATGGCTGCCCGGAGTTCACTCTCGGCGTAACCGTTCTCCGGGGAAGCGAACGCGTACACTGCCGTTCCGGTCGTCTCGTCGTCGGCACCAACGACGGCGGCTTCTGCGACGCCCGTGACGCCGGCGACCGTCGACTCAAGTTCCTTGGTGCTGAACCGCCGGCCAGCGACGTTAATCGCGTCGTCAATCCGGCCGAGGAACGTGATGTAGCCGTCATCGTCGACCGAGACGCTGTCTTCGGGGTAGTACCGCCACTCCTCGACGCTGTCTGGGACACTGCCCCAGCCCGTCCCATCGAGCAGCGCGCGCGGCATTCCGGGCCAGGGGCGCGTCACGACGAGCTCGCCGGCCGAATGAGGCTCGGCCGCCGCACCTGAACGGTCGACGACGGATGCTTCGATTCCCGGCAGCGGCCGTCCCGCGGCTCCGGGTTTCATCTCGTCGACGCCGGGCAGCGTCGATACGAGTATCGCGCCAGTCTCGGTCTGCCACCAGGTGTCGACGATGGGGCACTCGCCGCCGCCGATGTGTTCGCGGTACCACTCCCAGGCGCTCGCGTCCATCGGTTCACCGACGGTACCCAGCAGCCGCAGGCTGGAGAGGTCGTGCTTGGCGGGGTACTCTTCGCCCCACTTCATGAACGCTCGAACAGCCGTCGGTGCGGTGTAGAACACGTCGACGGCGTACTTTTCGATAAGTTCCCACAGCTGATCTTTTTTCGGGTGGTCCGCTGTGCCGTTGTACAGTACCGTCGTCGTCCCGAGTGCGAGCGGCCCGTAAACGATGTAGGAGTGACCGGTGATCCAGCCGATGTCGGCCGAACACCAGTAGGTGTCCTCTGGCTTTATATCAAGCACTGACTGGGCGGTCCAGGCGACGTGTGCGAGATATCCGCCGGTCGTGTGCGTGACGGCTTTCGGCTGGCCGGTCGTCCCCGACGTGTAGATACGAAAGAGCGGATCGTCCGCCGCCCGCGAGACGGGTTCGATTTCGGCCCCCTCGTGTGCTGCCAGCAGGTCGTGATAGTCGTCGTAGTCCGCGCCCAGGTGCACGTCACGGCCCAGTCGGTCAAGCACCACGACCGACACGTCGTGGTCGACGGCGATGCGCGCGTTATCGGCCTTGTTCTTTTGTGCGACGGCGCTACCGCGGCGGTAGTAGCCGTCGCAGGTGATGAGGTACTCCGACTCGGCCCGCTCCATCCGCGTCGCAAGCGCGTCCGCAGAGAAACCGGCGAAGACGACGTTGTGTGGCACACCAAGGCGTGCACAGGCCAGCATCGCGACCGGGAGTTCGGGCACCATCGGCAGGTACAGCGTCACCACGTCGTCCGGGCTGACACCGTGTTCGCGTAGCGCTGCGGCGAAGGCGTTGACTTCTCGGTACAGTTCGAGGTATGTGTAGGTGCGGGACTCGCCAAGGTGGCCCTCCCAGACCAGCGCGAGCTGGTTCTTCCGCTCGGGTAGATGCCGGTCGAGGCAATTGTAGGCGGCGTTTAATCGGCCACCGGGGAACCATTCGAACGGTGGGCCGTCCGTTCCATGGAGTACTGTCTCGAACGGCTCCTCCCAGTCGAGCAACTCAGCGGCCTCGCGCCAGCAATCGGGCCACTCCCGCTCGAAGCGGTCGTAGACAACTGAGTCTGTCACGTTCGCCTGTTCGACGAACCAGTCCGGTGGTTCGACTGTCTCTCGCCCCGGCTGGGACTGACCCCGATCCGGTTCGTCACCCCGTGTCATCAGTTGACAGTATACCGCCGCACGCAAAAAATATCCTATCTAATTGTGCACAATTCCGCTATGAGCGACTCGCCAGTGCAGTTGGCCGTTCTCAGTTTCGACACTGGCGACGGAAGTTATATTGAGTCCTGCGGACAACGGAGGTACGAGAGGCCGGTACGGGGCATGAGCGACACCGAAAAGAAGATCGCCGATACAAAAGGACAGTTCCTTCAGGCGGTCTCACAGGGCCAGCGCCTCACCGACGCCGAGTGGCGAAACTGTCGCATCGTCCTCACCACCGAGCGAGTCGCCCTGCTGGGCGACGACAAGCGACAGATTTCACTGACCGATATCGACCGTATCGCCGACCGGTTCGACGTGAACCAGCAGAGCGCCGGCGTCTCCGATTACGTCGCGCTCTACGTCGGCGAGGATGTCATCCTCGTGTCGGCATCGGACCACGAGGCGTTCGAAACTGACTTCTACCGGGCGAGTCTCGACGGCGCAATCGTGCTGGTCCAGCACCCCGCGCTCAAAGGCGGCGTCGTCCAGTCCGCCGAGTGGACGAAAGGCCGGCTGAAAGTCGGCGACGAGGCGCTAAAGCTCGCGATGGCCGATGGGCAGGCCGTCGTCGTCGACCGCGCCGATATCGGTGATCTCGCTGTCGAAGAGAAGCAGGTCAGCGGCGAGGAGCGGACAGTCATTCAGGTCGAGCACAGCGAGGACGACATCAGCGTCGAAACACACCTCGCGGGTGAGGAGTTCCACGCCACTGTCCTCCGGACGATGCTCGAAGAGAGCGCCGAACAGAACCAGGCTGATCTGGACCTGAGCTCGACGGAGAAACGGGTAATCATGGCACTTCACTCCGGCGTATCGCCGTTTGACATCCCCAACTTCGTCGGTATCGATGTCGACAAGACCGAGGAGATTTTCGACCGGCTGATTGAACTCGACGTAATAAGCGTGCTCCGGGAACGGACCGAAGTGAATCTGACGACGAAGGGGCGTCGCGTCGCCGGCGAGCGGATGGGCGAGCAGTAGTCCGTAGCTCTGGACTGCGAAGCGTTGAGACGGCTGGATGTCACAGCCGCCTGATACGTTTGATTTTCCCACCGCAATCTGGACATGCGTGGCAAGTAGACTCCGACGAATCTCGGTAAGGCCGCCATATTGAAGCCCCTCCTCCGTCTGCAACAGGTATGCACATCGATACGGCTGTGGTCCTCGCTGCGGGTGAGGGAACTCGCCTCCGGCCGTTGACGCGAAACCGGCCAAAACCAATGCTGCCGGCCGCAAACCGGCCGATTCTCGAACACGTCTTCGACGCGCTGGTCGAGGCGGGCATCGAGAAACTGGTTGTCGTCGTCGGCTACAAGCGCGACCGCGTTCAGGACCACTTCGGTCCGACGTACCGTGGCGTTCCGATTTCCTACGTGAGCCAGACAAAACAGTTGGGTAGCGGGCACGCACTCCTCCAGGCACGAAGCGTTGTCGACGGCCCGGTTCTGGTGATGAACGGTGACCGTCTCGTCGACGCGGCCACTATCGAGGCGGTAGACTCCTCCTATGCAGAGACTGCGCACACGAGCATCGCTGTGGTTGAACGGCAGGACACCAGTCGGTACGGTGCTGTCGAGGTACAGGACGGTGACATCGTCGACATCGTCGAAAAGCCACAGCACGACGAGTTCAGGCTCATCAACGGCGGCGTGTACGCCTTCGACGGTGATATTTTCGAAGCGATCGACGAAACGACGCGCCACGCCGGCGAACTGGCACTGACCGACACAATCGAACTCCTGCTGGAATCTGACCGTGTCCGCGCGGTCGAGGTCGACGGGATGTGGGTCGACGCGACATACCCATGGGACCTGTTGACCGTTGCCCGCGAGGTGCTGGCGCGGGGGCGGGTCGTCGAATCGGCTCGCGACGAGCAGGTCTGGGTCGACAACTCCGCACGTGTCCACGACGAGGCGACTCTCCAGTCGCCGGCCGTCATCGGCCCGGACTGTGAGATCGGTCCGGACGCTGTCATCGGTCCGAATGTCGCACTCGGACGCAACGTCACTATCGGGGCCAACAGCGTCATCCAGCACACTGTCCTCGACGCAGACACGCGTGTCGACCCGAGCTCGACTCTCGTCGATACTGTCACCGGTCAGGACGTGAATCTCGGCGTCAACACAGTTGTCCCCGGCGGCCCGGCTGACGTTCAGGTCGGTACAGCGGTGTTCGAGGACCAGCGACTGGGCGCTGTTATCGCCGACCGTGCCGTCGCACTCGGTGACGTGAGTTTCGTCCCCGGGTCGCTTGTGGGCCCCAACGCTCGGCTCGCCACCGGCGTCACAGTCGACGGAACTGTCCGCGAAGACGCGGAGGTGGTCCGCTGATGTGCGGGATCATCGGCTGTGTCGGCCGCGGCGACGAGACGCTCGACACGCTCGTTCACGGTCTCTCGAAACTGGAGTATCGTGGGTATGACTCTGCTGGCGTCGCGCTGGCGAACGATCACATCGACCTCTGCAAACACTCCGGTAAAATCGCCGACCTCCGCGAAGCGTTGTCCGATCGGACGCTCTCGGGGTCGGTCGGCATCGGCCACACCCGCTGGAGTACGCACGGGCCGCCGACCGACGAAAACGCCCACCCACACCAGGACTGCACCGGCGATGTCGCAGTCGTCCACAACGGGATCATCGAGAACTACCAGTCGCTGCGGGACGAACTCGTCAGCGCCGGCCACACCTTCACATCCGACACCGATACCGAGGTCGTCCCACATCTGATCGAGGACGCGCTGGAAACGGGAGCCAACCCCGAAGACGCCGTCAGAGAGACAGTCGACCGACTCGAAGGCAGTTATGCCGTCGCCGTCGTCATCGCCGGCTGTGACTCGGTGTTCGCCGCACGGAACGACTCGCCGCTCGTGTTAGGCATCGACGACGACGCGACCTACCTGGCCAGTGACGTGCCCGCCTTCCGGGACTTCACCGACAAGGTCGTCTACCTCGCCGACGGGGAGTTCGCCCGACTCAACGGTGCCGGCTGGACCGTCACCGACACCGACGGCAATATCATCGAGAAAGACATCGATACCGTCCAGTGGGACCCCGAGGAGACCGGCAAGAGCGGCTACGACCACTTCATGCTCAAAGAGATCCACGAGCAACCGCGCGCGCTTCGGCAGTGTCTGCGGGGTCGGGTCGACGAACTTGCCGGCACGGTCGACATCGGCGATCTCGGCGACCTCTCTCCGACCGGCGTCCAGTTCGTCGCTTGTGGCACCTCTTATCACGCCGCTCTGCACGGCGCACAGTTGTTCCGCGAAGCGGGCATTCCTGCCCAGGCATTCCTCGCTAGCGAATACGCGACTGCGACCCCACCTATCGGCGACGCGCTCGTCGTCGGCGTCACCCAGAGCGGGGAAACCGCCGATACCCTTTCAGCGCTTCGGGCGGCCCGCCGTCGCGGCGCGCGCACGCTGGCCGTGACCAACGTCGTCGGATCTACTGCGGCCCGCGAGTGCGATCATGCGCTGTACATCCGAGCCGGCCCGGAAATCGGCGTCGCCGCCACCAAGACCTTCGCCTCCCAGCTAGCCGCGCTGAACCTGCTTGCCCTCGGCACGTCGACGACCGGCGACGCCCGGCAGGTCATCAGCGCGCTCCGCGACCTCCCCGGTCACGTTCAGGAGGTCCTCGACGAATCTGCCGCCCAGGAGGTCGCTGAGTTGTATCAGGACGCCAGCGCGTACTTCTTCATCGGCCGCGGGTACCAGAATCCCGTCGCGCTTGAAGGCGCACTGAAAATGAAAGAGATCACCTACAAGCACGCTGAGGGCTTCGCTGCGGGTGAGCTAAAACACGGCCCGCTGGCGCTGGTGACCGAGAACACGCCAGTGTTCGCTATCGTGACCGGCGACGACGAGCGCGCCCGCAAGACCATCGGAAATGTCAAAGAGGTCGAGGCCCGCGACGCACCGGTCGTCGCGATCACCGATGGACAGAGCGACGTTGAACGATACGCCGACCACGTGCTCCACATTCCGGAGACCCACCCGCGGGCCGCTGCCGTGCTGGCGAACACGCACTTGCAGCTAGTGTCGTATCACACAGCCGCGCTGCTGGGGCGGAATATCGACAAGCCGCGCAACCTGGCAAAAAGCGTGACGGTCGAGTGAGAGGGCGTAGCTGGCTACTCGCGCTGGTCGCTGTTTGCTGGTGGTTCCGGCGGTTCCAGGAACTTTGCCGCCAGCTTGGCTGTTTTTGAACCAGAAAGGACGTTTTCGATAGCCCGTGCTACTGCGGCGAGACGAGACATTTCCCAGAAGCGTGTGACTTGAGGTGTGGCAGCATCGAGAACAGCGAGTACTGGACCGACGCTGTGCGTTTTACGTAGATCAATGACGATACTCATCGACTCCGGTTCTGTCGTGAGCCAGCGATAGAGTCTGGATGCTCTCGTTCTCTCGAGGAGCAGAGTCCAGGCTCTGCCGAGCGTCGAGTGCTCGAAACTTCGTATAAAATCATCGGAAACCGACTTGAGCGTTGAGTTCTCGACAGCCGACTGGAGCCGCTGTTTCACCATTGTGACGTCGCTGTGCTTCTCATTGATGGCCTGAGACCACGGTCGCTTTGACTGTCATGGTGTCTAGATCCAGTGTCACGACGCGCCCCTGCTGGAGTGTTTGGCCTTTGAATGTGACGCCGGTATCCGTCTCTCGAACAGAGAGGTTTGCGGTGACGGTGACGTCTTGATTTATCGGATGTGTCCGCTCGTATATTTCTCCGTTCTGTCCCCTAGTAATAATTGTCGCATTCTGGCGCTGGACAGCCGAAATCTGCGCGATTGTTTCACCACCGAATGACTCTGTCATCCCTGGAGAGATGCTGTTAGCGAGTAACGGTGACACGTTAGAAAGCTGTAACTTGACCTCGCGCGTGGCGGGCTGGCCGCGTTGCGTTGTCGCACCGACTCGCGTGATTTTCCCCTTAACAAGGCCCGCTTCTGTCGGGAGTGAGAGGCTTACTCCCGGCCGGATTGTCGTCTCGCCGAACACCTGCTGTTCGCTGTAGGTCACGCTCTGGAGTGTTAATCCGAGGAAGACGGTCTTTGTATCAGGATTGTCGGTCCCGTATGCCGTTACCGAGTCGATGGTAGCTACTTCTCGTCCTTGCACACGGATCGGTTGCCCGGCGCTGAGACGACTGGCGTCGGTTTCTGACAGATCCGCTCTGACTACTACCTCTGTCTCAGTCGTGGTCAGTTCGGAGCCACCACCAACGTCACGAATCGTCCCTGTTGTGGAGTACGTCTCAGTCAGGATCTTGAGCTGTCGGCCGTGTCGTGGCGGTGCGCCGCTGTACTGGATTGTCTCTCCCGAAGCCGGTGCCGACAATTCGGCTCGAACTACCGCCCGTGTCGATCCATCTTGTGGAGTGAAATACACATCCGTGATCGTCACGTCCGAATTCTTCGACGGGCTGTAGCTGTCACCGGTCGATATTTGAGAAGTAATATATTCAGGTTGGGTACCGAGATCCAGTGTCACATTGGTTGTCTCGGTCGTCGGGGCTGAACTCGAATCGCTATCGTCTGCCAGTACCAGGCTGGTTCCAGCGACAAGTGCAGCGAGAACAAACACGACGACGAGGGCATCAATAATATTGACAACGCCAAACAGATTTCCCTCGTCGTCGATGATACCGTATGGCTCTTTCATCGACTTCATACAGGGGCATTTCCCGGCCAGTGTATGGCCTTTTCGCTTGGTCCCTAGACCTTACGACAGATCTCTGTTCATCAGTTCGCACGCAGCCTGTCATTGACCCCAGGGCATTTTCACGAACTGTCTGTGCTCCTCGTAACTGGTCTCACTCATGACTGGACTGAGTGAGTTCTGAGACCTGGTACCAATCCCTCCTGTTATTGCGTCCATTGCCCGCCGAAGGAGTATACGACGTACAATCGGTTCTACGGATCTCTGTACGCGATCAGTATATCGATAATAACACTCCAAATCTGCCTGGAAACGAGTTTCATATCGTAGCTAAACGACTGGTCGCGCACGTACTCTAGGTCGTACCGCAGCTTTTCGCCCGGCTCTTTCCCAGTTACGTGATTGACCTGGGCGGGTCCGGTCAGTCCCGGCTTGACGAACCATCGCTTCTGCCAGTCAACGACACCGGTCTGGATATCCGAGTCAAGCTCCGGTCGTTCTGGCCGTGGCCCGACAACGCTCATATCACCCCGCAGTATCGACCAGAGCTGTGGAATCTCATCGAGGTGCGTCTGCCGAAGGACTCGCCCGACTGATGTTACGCGTGGGTCGACTCCACCCGCATCCTCGTCACTGATCTTCGCACCGGTCTCGTCCTCCGCGTTCTCGATCATCGATCGGAACTTGTAGATGGAGAAGGTTTCGCCGAACACCGCTGTCCGGTCCTGCCGGTACAGTATCGAGCCGCCGTCTTCTAGCTTTATCCCGACTACGATCCCGAGAATCACCGGCGATAGCGCGATCAGCCCGGCCGATGCAAACGTGACATCGAATGCGCGCTTGAGAATGTAGTCCTGTATGTCCCAGGGTTCGATCTCTACGTCGACTAGGGTTCCGACTCCACCGCTGGCGGTCAACACAGAGTCTGCATGGTCGCGGTGGACTTTCGCGTCGAGACCGTACTCGTAACAGGCGTCGAGGGCACCGAAGAACTCCGCCCGGTCGGCGTGTTCAAACGCCAGCACGACCGTATCGATATCATACTCGACGAGCACGTCCTCGATTCGCGAGAGGCCACCTAACCGTTCCAACCCACTCGGGTTAGTGCCGCCGTCAGCGATGGCTTCGGTCCGTTCGATTGTCGTCATTACACTCGTCGGACAGAGATAGCCCAGGAGCGTGCCGTCGACCTCGCTTGCCACTTCTTCTATCACACGGAGATCATCGCCGACGACGATGGTCCGCTCGCCGTTTGACGACGGCCGCTTCCGAATCCACACAAACCACGCCGGCAGTGCGACCAGTAACAAAGGGGTCACTAACACGACAGTCAAACGCGGCAGCTTGTACGAATAGTCGAAGTAGCCGATTGTCGCCAGAACGAGAGCCGCCACGAGCACCCGCTTCTGGGCCAGTGCTATCGCGTCGAGAATTCTTCGCGGGCGGGGCTTGTACAGCGGGAGGAACACGCTGACGACGACTGCGATTGTGACCAAGAGCTCAATCGTGAACTCTGGCCCCGTTGGGGGGTCGGTCGGCAGCCGACTGAGTATCGGGAGAGTTGTCGCTATCGACTGGATGCTAGCGTTGTTAACAAGTGCGACGGCGACCGCTGTCAGCACGACAACGCCGGCTACACTTGCGACCCGGTACCGCCAGCCACTATCCATTATCACTGTGATTGCCGAGTTCCGGGATAAGTCCTGCGTCCCGGGACTCAAATACTGAAGTGACCGTGTGTGGACACGCAGCCCGACAACCCTGTACAGCCGTCGTGTTACTGAGAGCGAGTGCTACACGAACCGCGTTCGCGAGGCGACGTACCCACAATGACCGTCTCACCCCAGTCGTGTCGACTCTCGAAACGCCGAGCCAGCGTTCGTCATACCTGCCCTGTTTAACGGTGTCCGATGGAGATGGGATCACGGTGGTGGTCCAGCCTTTCGATTGAAATCCTATCCGACTGTGAAACATACCTGCCCGTGCTGTCACACTGGTAACTGGCGGGATGATACGGTTTCGTCGCTCACTCGCTTGCGGCGATGTTTTCGGCGGCCATCTCTGGGTTAATCTCGCCCTGTAGCCGCTTTTCGGCCTCGTCGCGGTCCTCGGGATAACCGATATCGTTTCGCCAGCCGTCCATGCGGATCGCATCGATCGTTCGCCCGGAGTGCAACAGGAGGTCAATCGCGTCACTGATCTCGTACTCGCCGCGATTAGACGGTTGCACCAGATGACAGGCGTGGAAGATGGCCGGCGTGAAGGTGTAGAACCCGGTCATCACCAGATTCGATGGCGGCTCTTCCGGTTTCTCGACGACTTCGGTTATCTCGCCGTACTTGTTGGTGTCACAGACGCCGTAGCGCCCGGCCTCCTCCCAGGGAACTTCCTCAACGAGGAAGGCGGCGTCGGCACGCTCCTCCGCCTGTCGGTTGACGACGTCTTGGAGGTTCGCCTCGAAGATGTTGTCGCCGAGCATCAACATGAAGTCGTCGTCGACGTGCTCTTCAACGGTCAGGAGCGCGTGGGCGAGGCCGTCCTGCTCGCGCTGGTGGGTGTAGGTGATCGGGACGCCTTCGAACTCGTCTTCGTAGTGATTAATGATGGCCTGCTTCTTGTAGCCGACAACTACCAGAAGTTCGTCGGCACCCAGTTCGATCAACTGCTCGAAGCAGTGGGTCAGGATCGGTTTCCCCGCGACCTCTACCATTCCCTTTGGCTTGTCTTCGGTCAGCGGACGGAGACGGGTCCCCTCGCCAGCGGCGAGTACGACAGCTTTCATATATCTCAATTCGTTGGCCGTCCGATAAAACTCTTGTCGAATTATAAGACCCGAATTATAATATCCGCTTCTCGACTATCGTCTCCTGATGAACGTCAGTATTGTCGGAAGCGGATACGTTGGGACGACGGTCGCGGCGTGTCTTGCGGACCTTGGACACGAAGTCGTAACGATAGATATAGACGAGGATATTGTCGACGCGGTAAACGACGGCGAGTCGCCGATACACGAACCCGGACTCGACGAACTCGTCGCTGAACATGGCGGCGGTCGCCTTCGGGCAAGTACCGACTACGCCGAGATTCTCGATACTGACCTGACGATGCTAGCGCTCCCGACGCCCTCGAACGACGACGGGAGTATCGACCTCCAGTTCATGGAAGCCGGTGCGGCATCCATCGGCGAGGCGCTGGCTGGCGCTGAGAACGCGGCAGCGGACCCACACCTTGTCGTCACGAAGTCGACTGTCGTTCCGAACACGACCGAAGACCGCCTCGCTCTCCGTATCGCCGACGCCGGTCTCGAACGCGGCACGGACTTCCTCGTCGCCTCCAATCCCGAGTTCCAGCGTGAGGGGACCGCTGTCGCGGACTTCCTGAACCCCGACAAACTCGTCTTTGGGACGGACGACGACCGCGCGACCGACCTCCTCCATGACCTCTATGCACCGCTACGTGAGGCCGCTGACGACGACGTCCCGGTCGTCGAAACCGGTATCGCCGAGGCCGAGATGATAAAGTACGCCAACAACACGTTTTTGGCGACGAAAGTCAGCCTCATCAACGATATCGGGAATATCTGCAAGGAGTTCGGCGTCGACGCCTACGAGGTAGCCGACGCTATCGGACTCGACGATCGGATCGGCCAGCAATTTCTCCGGAGCGGCGTCGGCTGGGGCGGCAGTTGCTTCCCGAAAGACACCGACGCCATCATCGCCGCGGCGCGGGAGCGGGGCTACGACCCCACAGTCCTCTCTGCGGCCGTTGAGCTGAACGACGGTCAGCCAGAGCGCCTCCTTTCCCTCCTCGATGACCATGTCGACGTGTCTGGGAAACGCGCCGCCGTGCTCGGACTGGCGTTCAAGCCCGGGACGGACGATATCCGGAACACGCGGGCGGCACCGGTCATCGAGGGACTGAAAACGCGGGGTGCCGATGTCGTCGCCTACGACCCCGTGGCGACCGAGAACATGCGCGAGCGCTATCCCGACATCGAGTACGCCGACTCCCCGGCGGCCGCCCTCGACGGCGCGTCCGGCGCTGTCGTCGTCACCGACTGGGACGAGTTCGCGGCGCTCGACGCCGAGTTCGACGAGATGGCCGACCCCGTCGTCGTCGACGGCCGCCGCACCATCAAGCGCCGGGACGGCATCACCTACGAAGGGTTGACCTGGTAGCCAACTCAGTCACGTCGTACTCGCCTGTCGAGGACGGCGACCGCACCGGCCGCGAGAAGCGCTATGACGAGTACGGTCGGATCCGAAGACACGTACAGGCCCGGTGTCGGCGGCCGCCAGTTCGTGAACGGATACAGCCAGGCGCTGGCCCGACCGTCGGCGTACACCCGCAGCCCATCGAGCAGGAGCGAGGTGAGACCGCCGAACGTCACGAGGCCGAACACCCGTCCCCAGTACCGTCGCTCGAACGCAACAGTGATAAGACCGGCCAGTAGCAGAACTCCGCCGAGTGTCGAGAGGGGCATGTAGGTGAACGGCACGCCGAGAAGTGCTCCGACTGTCTCTTCGTTCACCACGATTCTGACTTTCACTACATCCGGAATCGCCGCACCACCCATCCCAACCACGACCCAGCGCCGGTCGAGCCAGTCAACGCGCCAACTCATGACCGTGAGAAGGATGTACGGAGCGAGCAGGTGTGTCAGCAGGTCAGCCATTGCGGCCCTCCAGCGTCCACGTGTCTCGATTGATGCGCCAGTACCGGAAGAACAGCAGCAGGAATCCGAGCGCGCCGATAGCCGAGGCGCCGTACTTGTAGAGTTCGGCCCACCGGCTGCTGTTGACGACTTCGACGCGCTCGGCCGCTATCGTTTGCTCTGGTCCGAGCGTCCCGTACACTTGGACGACGCCGCCTGATTCGACGGCTGTGTTCGTCTCAGTGACTCTGAGTGTGATTGCCGTCCCGTCGCCCTCGACTTTTATATACAGCTCGCCGTCGCCGGTCTCTGTCACTGTTCCAAACACCATGAGTTGCTGTCCGACGTACGACTCGTACCCGGTCGAAAGGTCCGCAGCATCTGGATACGGTGACCGTTCGTCCTCTGTTATCTCCGCGTGGACGAACAGTCCTCCGAGTGTCACACACAGCACAAGCACGATCCCGACACGAACCCAGACGCGCACACCATCTGTTCTTTCGGTGGGGACAATGGTCGTTTCGCTCCAGACCCACAGCGTGCCTGTCTCCAAGATCACTCGACAGTGACATTGCCGCCGCTGTACACCATTTCTTCGGTGACTTCGACGGACGTTTTATTCCCGCTATCGGTAGTCACGGCGTACGTCCCGGGGTTTGCGACGGTAACAGTGAAGTCACCATTCCGGTTGGCCGTCGTCTGGCGCTCGTAGTCGACTTCTCTGTCCGAAACAGTGATCGTCGTTACGACCGAGACGGTCGAATTCGGGGCCGCAGTCCCCCGTATCTCTCCACCCGGAACAACCGCGAACGCCTTGTGGCTCCCGTCTTCGCTCGCGAAGAGCGGCCGGTAACGGGCCAGTCCGTCCACATTTCCGTTACGGCTTCCGAAGTGCTGGTGTAGCCGAGCGTACATCGTGGCCGGTTCCTCGATGTCGGTCGCCGTCGTTACGATATACCCGACTCGGTTGGAGATCCGACTGTGTGCCGCATCAGGGTCCGTTGCTGCGACGAATGGCCCGTACCTTTGGCGGGCGTAACTGAAGCTCCGTGACTCGCCACTAACGAAGTAGTTGTACACGCGGTTCTGTCCCCAGCGGCTGAGGACGTAGTTTTCGGGGTATTCGAGTCCCCGCTCGGCGGCGTCGGCTTCGATTGCAGTCGCCGCGTCGTACGTCCCGTCCTCGACGAGTACCTGACTCGTCTTCACGGGGACCTGCACTATCCCGAGGGACCCGAACAACAGGAACAGCACGAACAGCGACGCAACCGCGCGGGTGTCCGGAACAAGTACGTCTCGCAGGTCCCGATCCCCGGTCGCTAGGACCGGTCGGGCGAGCTCAACCCACGAGGCGACCCAGATGAACGCGAGGCCAGCGAACAGCGCGAGAAACGTGGCCAGTTCGCCGACGAAACGGACCTGAATCATGGCGAGGCCGAACAGCACCCAGACGTAGCTACTGGCGACGAGCCAGCCGCTCTGGTCGCTCCGCGCGAGGTCGAGTCCCCACACCATTGCCGGAAGCGCCAGGAACAACGTCAGACCGAGCAGGAACAGGAAGCCGAAGGCGTCCGTGCTGAACAGGCCGTACGTCTCGGCGATTGCGTCGGATCGAAACAACAAGTCGAGCCGGCTATTGAACGTGTCCCACTGTTCGGTGAAGCCAAAGCGGAAGACGAGGAGGCCAACGACGCCAAGTCCGAGATCGACCACAGCCAGTTGTCCGACAGTACCACCGAAGCGCCGGGCTACCTCTGCTGTCGCAATGACGACGACAGTACCCAGCGTCAGTAGTGCTGGCGCGCTAGTGACGAGCGCAGTTTGCCAGCCGGTGACAGTATGAACACTCCAGGCGAGTGTCGCACCGAAGCTAACGCCTGCAAGGACCGGCGCGTTGCTGACCAGTGCCGACCGGTCGTTCGAGACATCCAGCAGTGTCTGTCCCAGCACCACCAGACTGACCGGCAGGACAAGCAACGGCCCGGCCTCCCACGCGAGCACCTGGCCGGCAGTCCCGACACCGATGCCGACCGCGGCAATCCACGGCTGTGGTCGACGAAGCGACGTTCGATTCGTGGCCGTCGTTAGCGCGATGACGAGTGCAAGGGCGGAGAGTCCCAGCCAAGGATAATCGAAGGCGTGGTGATCCGCGAAACCCAGGCTGGTCCGGAAGGCGTGGCCCGGCATAAACGCGAGGAACAGAACCGCTGCGAGGCCGACACGCCGGTCGCTGGACACCCGAACTGCGAGCAGATAGAGCAGGACGCTCGTGACGAGTGCCGACACGACTGGATACCAGGCGAGAACGTGGCCGATAACTTCCTTGCTCCCGCCAAAGAGGCTGGAAACCAACCAGAGTGTCGCGATCATAAGCGGCTCTCCCTTGGTCACTGCGTCCGGAAGCACGGAGAGCGCCCCGAAATCAGCCGCGCTGCCGGCGTTCGCCGCGACCTGTTCGACGTGGTATCTGTAATAATAGGGGTCGTTGCTCGAGAGAACGATATCGCCGTCACGATATACTGACCCGATGATGTAGGTTCGGGCGACGAGCACGACCGATAGGGCGGCGACGAGCAATCCGGTTGCTCGCGCGTCGAAATCAAAACGCAGTGCGTCACCGAGCGCCAGCCCGTGTCCGCTGTCGCTACCGGCCTCAGGCTCGCCGTTGAGCGCGGCCCGTACAGCGTCTGGATCGGCGACTCGATACTGCTCACCGTCTTTCTCGACGATGCCCGCGGAGACGAGTTCGCCGAACTGCCCCGAATCGATAGGGATGTCATCGAACGTCCAGCCGTCCTGTTCGTCGTCGACGGCCAGAACCGCTTCTGTCGCATCTCGTAGCTCGGGCCGGTCATCGAGTACCGCTCCCGCCCCGGGCGTGTCGCTCATGTCTCTTCTCTTTCCGGTCTGGCGAATAAATCCATCGGGACTCGATGTCTACGTGGTCGCCGATTCCAGTGCCGCCCGAATCGCTGACTCTACGTCGTGTTCCGGGGTCCAGCCCAGCACGTCAGCCGTACGGTCAGTGTCGACCGGGAATGAATCGACGAGCGTCTCGTCGTCGCCCCGCGGGTTCTCGACCAGTTCCACGTCGGTATCGATGTCAGCGACTGAGGCGGCGATGTCGCTGACGAGTTCGGCGACGGCACGGACGCCCGGGTCCTCGTCACTCGCGATCTCATATTTCTCGACGCCGGTCTCATCGCGGTCCAGTTGCTCTAGCAGTCGTTCGCAGCTGTCGACGTAGGCACGGGCCACGTCCTTGACGTGGACGAAGTTCCGGGACTGTGTGCCCGGTTCGTAGACCGTCAGCGTCTCGCCGGCGAGCGCGCGGTTCACGAAGAAGTTGATGACGGTCCCCTTCGAGACGGTCTGGCCGTCTATCTCGTGGCTCCCGTATAGGTTCGATATCATGAACTGGTGGGCCGGGAACGCGCCGGCGGCGTACGTCTCGATAGCACGCTCGTTGAGCAGTTTCGTCTGGCCGTACCAGTTCAGCGGGTCCCGTGGGTGATCGACCGTAATAGGGAACTCCTGTGGGTCGCCGATGACCGCCATCGAGAATGGGAAAATTAGCGCTGCGCCTGTCTTGCGACAGAACCAAGCAACGTTGTCGGTTCCCTGAACGTTGACCTCGTAGGCCAGATCCTGCTTTGCTTCGCAGTCGTCGACGCCGGAAATCGCGGCGAGGTGCATCACGACGTCGGCCCCGTCTAGCGCCGCCTCCAGACGGTCCCGGTTCCGGATGTCGACGTGTTCAATATCGACACCGCCGACGGTTTGCACGGTCCCGAGATAGAAGTTGTCGATAGCGGTGATTTTCCAGTCGGGGTGGGCCTGCTGTAGTTCGTGGATGACGCGGCTGCCGATGTAGCCCGCTCCGCCGGTGACGGCGATGTTGGGCGTCTCGCTGGTAGGTTCTGTTTCAGACATTGGTGGTGAATTTCTCCGCGAGGTCGCGGACGCCCTCGCGGAGCGTCCACGATGGTTCGAAGCCCGTCCGACCCAGTCGGTCGAAGTTGACGTGATAGGACGGCCCGGGGTGCTCGTCTTCGAGATATGTGACGTCGACCGGCGCGACCTCGTCGGCGACGATATCGGCGATTTCGGCTATCCGGTAGTTCCCGGCCGCCGAGCCGACGTTGTAGACGGGTTTATCCCAGGACTCGGGCTCGCATGCGGCCGCCGCGTAGGCGCGGGCGGCGTCCCGGACGTGGATGAACGGCCGCCAGTTCGAGCCGTCGCCGTAGACGGTGAGCGGGCGACCGGTGAGCGCGCGGAACACGAAGTAGTTCACGACGAGGTTGAACCGGATGCCCGGCGAGTGGCCGAAGTTCGTGGCCATCCGCAGGGCGGTGCCGGTCATGTCGAACTCCTCGCAGTACTCCCGGAGCAGCGTCTCGGACTCCAGTTTCGTCTCCGCGTATGGGTTGATGGGGTCAGGGTCAACCGTCTCGTCGATGTCGGTGCTGGTCGCGCGGCCGTAGACGTTACACGAGGAGGCGAAGACGACGTGATCAACGCCGAGCTTGCCCGCCGCGGTCAGGACGTTCTCGGTGCCGTCGTAGTTGATGGCGAACGTCTCATCACGGCGTTCGTGGGTGCTCGACGCGCCGGTGATGGCCGCGAGGTGGATGACGCGGTCCACGCCGCGCATGACGCTCTCCACGTCGCCGTACTCGCGGACGTCGCCCCGCCGAAATTCGAGGCCGTCCCCGAGCGTCCCCAGCAACGCGCGCGGCGACCCTGAGGAAAGGTCGTCGAAGACCACGACGCTGTCGACACGGTCGTCGTCGCGCAACAGCGGGAGCAGCGCGCTACCGATGTAGCCACAGGCTCCGGTGACCAGCACGTCCATCGTCAGTCCTCGCTGAGAACGCCCGGCAGGAACCGGTCCTCGTGGGCCTCGATGGTGTCGGCGTAGCGGGTCAGCGTCTCGAAGATGTCGGCGACGCCGTCCTCGAAGGACTGTGACTGGCCGCCGATGAGGTCGGCATAGCGGTCGTTCTCGATTTCCATCTTGTGGGTCTCGTCCTCGTCGCGGGGGTTCTCGAAGTGCTCGACGGCGACGTCGAGGTCGAACTCGCTGCCCACGTCCGCGATGGTCTCGGCGATTTCGACGATACTAATCGCGCGCGTGACCTGATTATAGACGGTCAGCCCGTCCGGTCGGTCGTCGGGGTCGGCCAGCGCGACTTCCGCCAGCCCCTCGACGGCGTCCTCCAGCGAGATGAACGGCTTGCGCTGCTCGCCCTTGCCGTAGACGGTGACCGGGTAGCCCGCAACCGCCTGCGCACAGAAGCGGTGCGTGACGGTCCCGAAGTAGTAATCGAAGTCGAAGCGAGTCTTGAGCCGGTCGTCCGCGCGGGTCTCCTCGGTCTCAGTCCCGTAGACGATGGCCGTGCGAACGTCCGAGATCGGGATGTCGAACTGCGTGTGGGCAAGCCGCATGTTCTGTGCGTCGAAGCCCTTCGTCGCGTGGTACCAGCTCCCGCCCATGTTGGGGAAGGGCACGTCGTCGCGCTCGTCCTGGTTCTCCATCGTCGCGCCGCCCTCGGGGATGGGGAACTCCGGCGCGCCGTAGACGCCGGTCGTCGTCGTCTCGACGAAGTGGGTGTCCGTGAGGTCGTGCTCGTCGAGGCCCCACAGGAGGTTCCGCGTCGCCTGAAGGTTGTTGTGCTGGGTGTAGTTCGCCCGTTCGCCGTTGATCTGGGAGTACGGCGCGGAGGGCTGGGCGGCGGTGTGGACGACGACCTCGGGTTCGTGGACCGCCAAGAGTTCGTCGACAAAGGACTTCTCGGCGAGGTCGCCCTCGACGAAGGAGAGGTTCGTCAGGCCGTGGACCTCGCGGGCCGCGTCGAGGCGCTCATCGATGCTGGCCACCGGTGTCGCGCTCGTCGCGCCCACGTCTTCGACCCACTCTCTTCGGGCGAAGTTGTCGACAAGCAGCACTCTGTCGTCCGTCCGGTCTGCGATTCGCAGCGCGGCCGGCCACCCGACGTAGCCGTCGCCGCCAGTGATGAGGATGGTCATGGTTACTCAGATAGTGAGTAACTGCGGCGCGTAATCAATCTTCTGTTCGGTTGCCTGCTAGTCTTGTACAGCCTGCCCGCTCATCAGACACGCATTCGTCCTCAAAACAGCAATTCCTCCTCTACTGGCCGACGTCGAACCGTTCGAAGTACTCTGTGACGTACTGGTTCGCGTCCGCCGGTGGTTCCGTGACGACGCGATAGGCGTCATGCTGGTCGTCAAGTGCTATCTCTGCTCCGTCCTCGGGTACGACTCGATACACAACCGGTATCGTGTGCCGGGAGGCGACGCCATCGACGGACGACGCGTCCCAGAAGTGTTCGCTGACGCCGAGCCGTTCCGTCGCAACCGATGTGAGACCGAGTTCCTCTTCGGCGATGCGCACCGCCGCGTCGTCCAGTCGCTCTCCTTTGTAGAGGCGACTCCCCGGCCAGAACCACTCGCCTTTGGCTGGTTCGTTCTGTCGCCGTGTGAGTAAGATACCCTCCTCGTACTCAACGACGAGGTCGACACAGGGCTGGGGCATGTTGTCGAGACAGGTGGCGAACGTCTCCGTCGGAATGCGTTCGTCGTGCCGGTCCATACTTCGCCCTTGCGGGCTACCGGTGAAACCGCTCCGCTTCTCGCTGTTTCGCAACCGTTAAAACCGACCCTGTCCTCTTTCCGATTGCTATCGCACGGGCCGGTGGGGTAGCCTGGTATCCTTCGGCCTTCGGGTGGCCGTAACCGCGATTCGAATTCGCGCCGGCCCACTTTTTCAACTACGGTACTGAGAAGCAAAGAGGTCACCACACTCGTATCAGCTGTCGACCCGGCCCCGCGTGGCCTCGTACGCCTGTCCGCGGAACTGGAACCGTCGACTGTTGGAATCGTATCCGAGAACGTCGTCCACAGCCCGCTCGTCAGTCTCGACAACGACCCGGGATACATCGTCTGTTAGGAACGGGAGTGCGTTGCGAAGCCCGCCGTCCGACGTGGCGAACCGATCGCTCGCCATCACCTGTTCGGCGAGAACCCGCTCGCCCGCGCTGTCGGTGCGAGTCAGCGAGAACGTCGCGTCGGCAGGACGCGCCCTATCGCCGTGATGGTCAGTCGTCACGGTGACAGTGTCGCCGTCGCGCGCCGTCGACACGCTGTCGGTTGGCGTCACGGTAGCGCGGTCGCCGACCAATTCGAACAGCGCACCGCTGTTGGCAGTCGCGTGGCCGTAGCCGGCGACGACGGCGTACTCGCCGCCGCCGAGGTAAGCCTGCGTGAGGCCGTCACAGTGGCAGTCGCCGGTGCTGCATCCGACTGCCTGGCCGTTGAACGCCCGGAGTCCCCACTGTTCTTGGCGGCCCGGTGACAGGAGGCGACAGTCCGTGGTGTGGACTGTTGGTGCGATGTGGAACCATTCGGCATCGACGAGTTTGTAGAGGTTCCAGTGGCCACATTGCAGTCGTTCGTGGCTGTTATTGACCATCTCGAAACCGACCTGTGCATCAAGTTCCGCCCGCTCAGTACTGGGCCGAACGAAGGCCGGGGTCGTCTTATCTGCGTTGTGGAACCACTGGATACCGTCGTCGTCGGGAAACGACGGGAGCGAGCGGCCAGTGAACCTGGACTCTGTTTCCGGGCCGGGTCTTTGCGTATCCCAGACGGAGAGCGAGAGTGGGCCGTCCCGGCCGCGGAACTCGTAGGTCCCGGTCGGCCGCTCGAACTGACCCGGCTCGCCGACAAGGGCGTACTCCAGTTGGACCCAGTCTCCAGGGGCCAGTCGGTGGGTGTCAGGCATCCACGGCCCGACGTCGTTGACGCGCCAGTATCCCTCGTCTGTTCGGCCGAGTGAGGGCACTTCGTCGGCGAGGTCGTTGTTATCCGTGGGCGCGAAATGGAGGCGGGCTTCGTGGCTGTAGCTGCCGGGCTGGCGGCTGAGTGTCTGTCCGACGCCCGGGATCCACTCAATCCTGAACGTGTTCTCGAACTCGTTGCCGTTCTGGAGCCAGCCGCGAATCGTGGCCGGATGGTCGTCGGTCGCCGTCTGGTCGAACCAGAGTCCGACTCGCGCCCCGTCGTCGGTGTGGAGTCCCGGCGAACTGAGGGCGTAGGTTCGCGGCCCGGTTTCCAGTTCGATGACAGTCGTCGGGTCGTCCGGTCGCGGCGGGTCGCCGGCGTCTGTCGGCGTCGCTGTCCCGCTGTCGTTCGCATCGGTCGCTGACTGCGTCGGGCGCGGGGCGGGCGTTACGTCACCAGTCTCGTCTGAGTCAAGAGTGCCGAACGAACAGCCGGTGAGTCCGGCCAGCGCTCCCGGGACCGACGCGAGGAGGGCACGTCTGCGCACAGGTAGCGATTCGCCGCTCCTGATAAACCCTTTCTGGACGCTTAGACAGCGTTTGTAGCGTTTCCGGTATCTGGATCCGTCGATACTCGCCCGCCGCATCGATGGCGAGGACTGTGACACTTCTCACTGACGTTACCTACAGTGCCCTCTGTGTGACCGCCAGACGGTGCGGCTTCGAAACACGTCGGACAGCGGTTGACCATGCTCGTGAGACGCTGTATCTCGCGGTACGGGTGGCAACACTGGACACAGACGTTCGCCTGCCTGTCGCCGGTCCAGCATGGGTGCCAGTCATTGCGACCGCTACGCGCTGGCTAGCTAAACGATTCCCACACCTCTCGACCTGTGACTGTCACCCTTCGGCGAACATCTCGACGACGCGGTCCAGGTCGGGCGACAGTTCCTGCATCACGTCTGTCGTCGTGAGGATACCGACGCCGTCGGTCTGTCCGTCGATCACGAGTCGCTTGATGCTATGCTCGACCATCGTATCGATTGCCTCCTCTAGCGGGGCACCAGCTTCGATGGTTTTCACGGGCGTTGTCATCAGGTCACCGACCGGCGTCGTATCCGGGTCGATGCCATCGCGGAGGCCGGTAATGATGTCCGTTTTCGTGAGTATGCCCTGCCCGTATTCGGTTTCGACGACGACAGAACCGACCGCCTCCGACGCAAGGAGTTTCGAAACGTCTCGGACGGAAAGCTCGCGGTCGACGGTTTTTACTGGCTTTGTCATCACCTGCTCGACAGATGTGTCAAGTGAATTCATACCATTAGTTAGCAAACGCACATCATAAGTCATTTGACTCCCGCAATCGGTGCCGAACTGGCCTTACCAGTCAAAGTCCTCGTGAATTGCCAGTCCTTCCTATTGACATATTGGCCCCACGACCTCGGTGACGCCGGAAAGAATTTACCCAGAGCGAACCGACACCTCGTGGCCGCTGAAACGGTTCATCTCCTCACTGCTGACGCTGTACACGACTTTGCCGAGGCCGGCGTACCGGAGTCCGCCGGCGCACATCGGGCACGGCTCGTGTACAGCACTCTCTTCGCGGGCTCGTCTGAGTCACACTCGCGCATTGCTCGGTGCGCCAGTTGGAGTTCCGGATGGCGTCGCACATCCGATTCAGTGCGGACGCGGTTCGACGCCTCCATGACGATCTCGTCGTCACGAACGAGCACAGACCCGAACGGCCGGTCGCTGCGGTCGACAGCGGCCCGAGCCCGCTCGAACGCGCGTTGCATATGCGCTTCGTGGTCGAACTCGTCGAACGCTGAAACGGGCATAACGGCGTTTCGACCCGCAGTGGAAAATCGGCACGGCAGGGTGACCTCAACAGTGGACACACGCGGTCTCTGACCCCTCGTCGACACGAATGGGTGCAGCCGGCTTCGCGGTCGATGCACGTAAGTCTCTGACCGGCTTCGGACCCGTATGCGCCAGTTCGTCATCATCGGCCACGACGCCCCGACGACGCCGGAGTTCTCGCTCGACGACTTGGCCGGCGCTGCCGGCCGGCTCGACGTGCTCTGTCGGTGTGTCACCAGCGCGTTCTTCCTGAGCCACGCCATCCGCGAAGACGTTCGAGTTCACCTGATCCTGGCGGATGAGTACACTGTCACGTTCGACGGGAGCGACCTCCGCCGGCTGAACCCCGACGAACGGTCCACGGCAGCGCTGATGCGCAAGGCCCTCGAAGAGCGCGCGGAAGCAATCGGTCACATCCCGGTCGAAACCTCGCCCGGCGTGTCGCTCACACGCCGGGGGTTCGAGGGGACACTCGACGACGTGGCACGCCGCGGAACCGTCGTCCAGCTGCACGAAGACGGCGACCCGGTCGTCGACGTTGCACCGCCGTCGAACCCGGTGTTCGTCCTCTCGGACCACCACGACTTCCGGGATGAGGAAGCGGCGCTGTTGGCCGACCGGGCCGACGAGCGCGTCTCACTCGGGCCACAGGCCCTCCATGCCGACCACTCGATTACGGTCGCGCACAACTACTTGGACACGGCGGGGTTTGAGCAGTACTGACTGGACACCGGGAGACCGCCAGAAGGGTTTTTATCCGCGGTTCGCTGAATGGCGTATGGAATTCTTGGGTTCGGAGACAGCGACGGGTCGCGCTGTCCGACGACGTATCGAAGCGGTGAGGGACCGATGACCGACCGGGAACATCTGTCCCGTCGTGCGGTTCTGCAGACCGTCGCCGGGACCGGTGTCGCGTCGGTCGCCGGCTGTTCGGCGCTCGAAAGCGAAAGTGACGACGCGGCCTCGACAGTCGAGGGCGACCGTGCCGCGGAGCTCGCCCAGCGGTTCGCGCCGACGCTATACTTCGACCGGGCGGAGCCGTGGTTCCCGACGGACCCGCGGCCCTACACCAGCGAACAGGACGGGGAGACCGTCGTCAACGGGTTCGACGCCTTCGACGGGTACCATGAGCGGATGACCGACGGCGAGCCGCCGGCCCCGACGGTGTTCTACCACGTCGTTGAGTACGAGCAGTCGCCGCTTGCCGTCGTCCAGTTCTGGTTCTACTCGGCGTTCGACCAGTTCACGACGAACTTCCACTGGCACGACTGGGAGGTCCTGCACGTGTTCGTCGACACGGAGACGGACGACCCGCAGCTGTACGTCGCCAGCTCCCACTCCCGGAAGGTGCCCAACAACGAGTTCCTGGACCCGGACCCGGAGATGGTGCCGCGCATCCTCTCGGAGCTGGGATCACACTCCAGCGCGCTGTCGGTCAACGACGCCCGCGACCGGTTCACCCGGCTGCCGGAGGGCGACCGGTTCGCGGACATCACGAACAGCGCCGTCGAGACCATCGAAGACCTCGCGGAGATTCCGGTCGCCTACGGGCTCCCGCGGGACGAGGGCTCGCGGCTCCCCTACCTCGTGCCGGAGTACGAGGGCGCGCCGCTGTACGAACACGAGCGGCTGCCGTCGGTCAGCCGCGAGGACCTCGTTCCCGAGCGGCTGACCCTCCGCTCGTTCGACAGCCTCTCGGCACCGCCGACGGACCTGCCGACGCGGGAGACCGGCCTCGTCTTCCAGCACACCGACCGCGGCGAGGCCGACCCGGACATCGAGTACGACCTCGTATCGAGCAGCGAACTGGAGCACATCGCCGATTTCACCGGGCCGCAGTTGAGCTTCGAGTTCGCCGTGCCCCAGTTCGCCGAGGACGCCGTCGCGGGCCACATCACGACGACCGGCGCGCCCTGGGACCAGCCCCGGTACGACAACCCCGCCGCGGACATCTCCGAGCCGAACCACCGGGCGGCGCTGGCCGAGCGCTACGACGCCATCGGCGCGCCGGCGGAGATACGCACCGTCGTCGCCAGCCTCTCGGAAGCTGTCTCGAACGACGACGCGCCCGAGAACGAGGGGCTTACGACCGAGGACACCGCCGTTGAGTCCGTCGCCCTACTGGAGAGCGACCCCGAGGCCGTCCCGACCTTCGCGGGCCTGGCCGTGGTGCAGGACGTGCCCGCGGGCGAACATCGGTTCACCGTCAACGGGGCCGGTGTCGCGCCACACAGCGAGTCGGTGTCAGTTCCGGAAACCGGCGACGCAGAGGGGCCGACGCGGGCCGGCGTCGACGGCGAGGTGCCGCTCGTCGCCCGCGAGAACGCCACCCGTCTCGAAGTCGACCCGTCGGGAGCCGACAGCGACCTCACGGACCTCGCCGTCGAGGACGACTTCGCCGGTCGGCTGTACGACGCCCCGCTGTCGGAACCCGACGCCGTCTACGTCCACGGCGGTGGCGCGTACACGACGGAGGTCCGGGACCGTGACGACGAGATCGGTGCGTTCCGGGTGAACCCCGACCCCGCCGCGGACGTTGCCGCCCGAATCGAACAGCCCCGGACTGGCAAAGCCTCGTTAGCGTCGTTCCTTGTCGACATCGCAGCGGAGACGCGCCAAGCGGTCCTCGACGAGATGGACGATGACGACAACAACGACGACAGCCCCGGGAACGGCGGTGGCTCCGAAAACGCTATCCAGGGCCTCGAACGGGCGCTCGCCGCTGTCGTCGAGGCTGCTCGGCGGGCGACGGAACGCGCCGAAGCGGGTGACCGCGGGAACGCTGACAAGCAACTCCAGACCGTTGCCGACCGGCTCCAGCGCGTCGCGGCCAGAATCGAGGACGCCAGCGACGACCTCTCGGACCCGCTGTCGAACGCGGCCCGGCGACGCCTCGAACAGGCCGACCGTCGGGCTGGGCAGGCACAGGCTGCCGACAAACTGTAAGCATCCGTCCCGTTCTCAGAGGCCGACCCACCGCGCTAGCGCGCCCGCGACGAGTACCAGTCCCCCGGCGATGAACGTGCCAGGCACTGGGAGAACAAACAATACGACGCCGAGCAAGAGGCCGATGGTCGATATCCTCATTTCAAATACATTGCCACACCACGCTGTATCGGTCTAGTGCCTGCATACTCGTGGACCCCTGCTGATTTTGGCGGTGGGGGTCACACTGCTGGTATGGACGACGAACTCACCTGGGAGACGCTCGATGCCGAAACCGCCTACGCCTGTCCGGGGTTCGATGTCATCCGTGAGGACGTGCGCCTGCCCGACGGCACGGAGGGAGAGTTCGATTACGTACAGCACGGCGAGAGCGTCATCGTGCTTCCGTTCACCGCCGACGGTGACGTGGTCGTTATCGAGGAGTGGCGACAGCCGGTCCACCGGGTCAATCGCGGCCTGCCGGCCGGGACGATGGAAGACGGAGATGACGACCCGAGCGTCGCCGCTGCCCGCGAACTCCGCGAGGAAACCGGCTACGAAGCGGCGTCGCTCGACCACCTCTACACAGGCGAACCGGCCAACGGAAACACCGACTACGTGTTCCACTACTACGTCGCACGCGGCTGTGAGTCCACGGCCGATCAAGACCTCGACCACAACGAATCGATTCGGGTCGACACTGCCGACTTCGACTCGCTGGTCCAGTCAGTGCGAGACGGTACGCTCCGTGACAGTCGGTCCGCCGTCGGTATCATGTACTATGCCCTGTTCGAGCGCTGAACTGACGACAGTTTGAAATCCTGTGGAGTGGTATCGTCTATCATATGGCTTCGATTGCACTCGACGAACAGACGGAGCGCCGGCTGGATAAACTGCGCGCGGCCGTCCGCCGTCGGACCGGGCAGCCGATTTCGCGGGCGGAGTTGCTCAACCAACTCGTCGAAGACGCCTACGCGTCCCGCAGTGAGGTGGTCGATATGTTCCGGACGTCACAGGCGTACGTCGCCGACGAAGACTCCGGGACCGTCTACCGGCCCGAGCGTGAACTGGTACCCGGCGGGGCGGAACAGCCCGACGAATAGCGGCGCTGTGCCAGCTGGGGCGTCGCTCGACCCTCCCGCCGTTCTGGCCGCTGCCAGCGACGAATAGCCAGTCACGGGCGAACACAACGCTTAGGCGCGCCGACCGACGACGACGTGTAATGACGAATTTCGAGGTCCGCCAGTACGACGCAGCGGGCCGGCTGGGCGAGCTAACGGTGCCACGGGCCGGCGTCACCGTCGAGACGCCGACTATCCTGCCGGTGGTCAACCCCCACGTCCAGACGGTCGAACCGGCGACGCTGGCGTCGGAGTTCGGGGCGGAGATACTCATCACGAACAGTTACATCCTGCATGGCTCTGACGACCTCCGCGAGCCGGTGCTGGAGCAGGGCTTGCACGGTCTGCTCGGGTTTGATGGGGCAATTATGACCGACTCGGGCTCCTTCCAGCTTGCCGAGTACGGCGACATCGACGTGACCACCGAGGAGATTCTGGAGTTCCAGCACGAGATCGGCTCGGACATCGGGACGCCGGTAGATATCCCGACGCCGCCCGATGTGGACCGCAAGCAGGCGACTGAGGAACTCAAAACGACACAGGAACGGCTCGAACACGCTGCCACCGTTGACACCGGCGAGATGCTCGTCAGCGCGCCAGTCCAGGGGGCGACCTACCCGGACCTGCGAGAGCGGGCCGCAGCGGACGCTGTCTCAACGGGACTTGACGTGTTCCCGCTGGGAGCCGTCGTCCCGCTGATGAACGAGTACCGCTACGCCGACCTCGCCGATGTCGTCGCGGCCTGCAAGCGCGGGCTAGGGGAGGTCGGCCCGGTCCACCTGTTTGGCGCGGGCCACCCGATGATGTTTGCGATGGCAGCGGCGCTGGGCTGTGACCTGTTCGATTCGGCGGCGTACGCGCTGTACGCCCGCGACGACCGGTATCTCACGGTGCAGGGAACGGAACTGCTTGACGAACTGAGTCACTTCCCGTGTCACTGCCCGGTCTGTACCGACCACACGCCGGCTGAACTCGACGCGATGGACGCCGACGGGCGCGAGGAACTGCTCGCCCGGCACAACCTGCATGTCACCTACGGCGAAATCCGGACGGTCAAGCAGGCGATTCGCTCGGGCAACCTCATGGAACTGGTCGACAGTCGCGCCCGCGGCCATCCGGCGATGCTCGACGGCTACCGCGCGCTGCTCGACCACGCCGAGCAACTCGAACGCACCGATCCGGTCTCGAAGGACGCGTTCTTCTACACCTCGAATGAAAGCGCTCGCCGGCCCGAGGTCCGACGCCATCAGGACCGACTGGAGCGCCTCCCGGTCGAGGGCGACGAGGTCCTGCTGACCGAAGGAAGCTCCAGTGCACAGTACGACGAGAGCTGGGGCATCCTGCCGCCGTTCGGCCCGTATCCCCGCGAACTCGCGGACACGTATCCCCTGACCGCGGAGGTCCCGGACCGGACCGACCGGGCGGCCTACGAGGCCGCGGCGGACGGTGTTCGGTGGCTGGTCGACCTCCACCCCGACGTGTCCTTCACGCTGGTCCACGACGACTGGCCGGCGACGGCGCTCGACCGCGTGCCCGACCGCGTCCGCCTGCGGGACCTGCACGCCCGCGACTGAGCGCCACCCGCCTCAGACTGTCGGCACGTCTACGTCTTCGTCGGCCGCCTCGCGCCAGGAACGGGTCGGCTCCCAGCCCAGCATCGCTGTGGCTTTCGCCGTCGCGTACGCTGCAGCGTCCCCCTCGACCGTGCAGTCGTCCGGAACCCTGCCGTAGTGCTCCCGCATGAGTTCGACCAGCGGCCGACCGAGCGCGTTGTCCGGGCCGACGCAGTTGAACGCCTCGTGGCCCTCGACCGCGCCCGCGAGCGCGGCCTCGACGAGGTCGACCACGTCCCGCACGTCGACGTACGACCAGTAGTTGCCCGCGCCGGCCGCCAGGTCGTCGACGTACTCCGGGGCCCGACAGGGGTACTCGCCGGGAATCTGTATCCACGAGGGGCGAATCGAGGCCACCGAGACGCCGTCACGGCGGGCGATTGCCTTCCCGATCTCCTCGGTGACGACCTTCGAGAGCCCGTAGTCATCTTCGGGTCTGCGCGCGTGGGCTTCGGTAATCGGAAGCTCGTCCGGCACAGGGGTCTCCTCGGCGAAGAAGAAGCCGTACGCGCCGTCGGAGGAGCCCTGGACCACGTCAGCGCCGACGCGGCCGGCCGCCGAGAGGACGGTGTGTGCCGCGAGCGCGTTGTTCCGGAACAGGTCGACGCCGGGGTGGGTCCCGGCCACCGGAATCGCCGCCCAGTGGACCACCGCGTCGGGGTCGATGGCGGTGAGCGAGTCGAAGACGCTCCCGGCGTCGGTGAGGTCAAGCGCCCGGTAGTCGACCTCCGGATGGCCCCCGCCGTCCGGGAGGCGGCGGTCGAGTACGGTCACGTCGTGCGGTTCGGCGAGCCGGTCGACGACCCAGCGCCCGGAACTCCCCCGGCCGCCGGTCACGACAACATCCATACCGGACTTGTCGTCGCTGGCATCCAAAACGTGGCGGTGTCGCCGTGTCACCGGGCACGGTGCTTATTTGACTCGCTACAGGTCGAGCCGGAACCGCTCACCGTGCGTGAACGTCGTCCAGCCGAGGATACGTTCGTCCCGATGCGGTCGGTCGGGGTTGTCGATTGCCGCCTGTTGCGCCGAGACGTACGTCGGGACGTTCTTGACCGGCTGGCCGCTCTGTTTGAGTGCTTCCAGATACGTGTCTTTCTCGTAGTACGAGTAGGCTACCTCGTACAGCGAGGACGCAGCTTCTTGCTTTCTGGCGGGGAAGCCGTCACTGTTGACGAACCGGTCGGGGTCGTCCTCGCCCATCGCCTCCCAGGCCGCCGGGTCGGCCACGTATGGCGCGTGGGCGTCGAGAATACGCTCGATAGCACCCCTGTCGCCTGCGAACTTCTGATACTCGTACAGTGTGGGCCCGTCGAGCCTGTCGGCATAGAGACGGCTGAGTTCCGCGGCGGTGACCAGTGCCTTCGCCGCGTACAGTGAGTACGCCAGGCTCGACGCGCGAATGATTTCGTTTTCCAGCAGACCGTCTTCGCGGAGCTGTCTGAAACCGTCTTCGCGGTTCCGCTGTATCGCGTCCCGAAACCGGTCCCAGTCCCGGAGATACACCGACCCGGCGGCGTGGGTCATCTCCTTCCAGTTGAAGATGTTCTGCTGGCCCATCGCCGTCGGGATGCCGTGGCCGACGTCGTCGAGGAACGTCCGGACCCACGCCCGCAGGTCGGCCTCCGTGCCGACGCTGTCGCTGTTCCACGCTTCATGGCCTCGAACGAGTTCCGCGCCCCACCACATTTTCGGGAGCGTGATGAACTGTTCGATGCCGTTCGTTTTCACCGGTGCCATGTAGGTCTCCGAACGCAGGAACCAGTGGTCCAGCAGCTCGATTGCCTTCTCGGCGTACTGGTCCGCGCCGGTGTACTGGTAGGCGAGGCCGAGGTCACGGATGCGGTCACCCGTCCTGATGGCGGCAACGTAGTCCTTGCGTTCCGTGGGGTCTTCGGGTCCTTTCGTTTTGAACTCGTGGCCGTCGCCGTTGTCCGTGACGCTCTCCGGGGCGGCGGCCATCGCCTCGCGAACGTCTTCCATGAAGGCTTCGTGGGCCTCCGTCCACGGGCTGTCGCCGTCCTCGACGCGGGACTGTATCGCAGACAGCGTGTCGAGGTGGACGAACATCGCGGGCCGGCTGTCATCTGTCGGTTCGGTGACCGCTGCCGGTTCGGTCGGCGTCGGTTCGGTCTCCTGCGGGGCGGCTCTGGCGTCCGTGTCTCCCGAGGAAAGGTCGGTCGAACAGCCACTCAGCGCCACGGCTGTCCCCGAGAGGGCGAACAACACGTCTCGTCGAGTCTGTCGCTGCACGGGTGTCCCACCGTCCCCGACATGGTTAGTTAGGATGCGGTTAATCGGCAGATAGCGCCCCGTTTGGGTGACGCGTGCCGACCGGGCTGACACGGCGACATGAGAGCTACGGGTCCCGTCGACGGCGCTGGCCCAAAGGCAAGATAGTTGGTTGCGCGTGGCCGACGCCATTGCATGACCGACTACTTCGAGGTCCACGAGCGCGACAGCGCCGCGCGAGTGGGTGCGTTGCGCCTCGCCGACCCCGTGACGACGCCGGCGCTGGTCGACGACGTGGACACGGCGACGCCGGGCGACTGTCGACACGTCCTCGATGACGCCGGCAGCCGCTGGCCGACGCCACAGGACGACCCCGAGGGCGACGAGTCCCTGCTCACCGTCCTCCCCCACCGCGGCCTGCCCGCCGGCACGCCGGACGAAGTCGCAGAGGCTTTCGCCGTCGACTATCCCGATGTCGCGTTCCCGAGCGCGGCCGTCGTCTCGCCCGACACCGCGGCCGACCACGGCAGCGACGCCTACGTGCTCGCCGGCGCACCCGGCTACGTCGGGCACGCGTCGGCGTTCGTCGACGCCGTCACGACCGTCCGGAACCGTATCCCGGCTGATACCGCGCTCTACCTGCCCGGCGTCGCCACGCCGCGAAACGTCGCGACACTCGTCTACGCCGGCGTCGACCTCGTGGACCCCGACCGCGCCGTCATCCGCGGGACCGAGGGCCGGTATCTCACGACTGACGAGGCGTATTTCCTCGAAGACCTCGATGAACTGCCGTGTACCTGTCCGGCCTGCCAGCAGCCACGCGAGGCGTTCGACCGCGAGGACTGCGTCGAGCACAACGTCAACGCCTTGGCCGCGGAACTCCGGCGCGTCCGCCGCCGGATTCGCGACGGTCGCCTCCGCGACTACGTCGAGGGACAGGCCAGACAGGACAACTGGCTCACCGCGACGTTCCGGCGGCTTGACCAGGAGTACGGCTACCTCGAAGAGCGCACGCCGCTCATCCGGCGGGCCGACCTCTCGGCGGCCAGCGACGACTCGCTCCGGCGGGTCGAAATCCAGCGGTTCGCCGAGCGGATCACCGACCGCTACGTCCCGCGGTTCGACGACCGCCCGCTCGTGCTGGTGCCCTGCTCGGCGCGCAAGCCCTACAGCGACTCCCAGAGCCACAAGCAGTACCACGACGCCATCAAGTGGCGCGCCCACGTCGTCTCGATGACCTCGCCAATCGGCGTCGTCCCGCAGGAACTCGAACTCACCTACCCCGCCCAGCACTACGACTCCGTCGTGACGGGTAACTGGACCGCCACCGAAATAGAGTTCGTCAGCCGCGTGCTCGAACGCTATTTAGAAGGCACTGATTACCCCGAGATTATCGCCCACGTACCCGGCGAGGGCTACCGCGACATCTGCGAGCGCGTCGCCGACTCGCTGGGCCGCGAGTTTACCTACACCGTCACCGACCACCCGACGACGGCCGACTCCCTCGGCAACCTCGCCGCCGAACTGGAGGGGTGGGACCGCTACCCCAAGCGCGAGCGCGAGCACAACACCATCCGCGCTGTCGCGGACTACCAGTTCGGCGAAGGCGCGGGCGACGAACTGTTCGACGACCTCTCGACGCAGGGCCGGTATCCCCAACTGCGGGCCGACGACGCCGACGGCGAGCAACTGGCGGCCCTGGCCCAGCAGTACGGCGTCCTCTCTTTGACCACCGCTGGGGCGCGCCGCTGGGTCGAGAGCGATGTGCCGACCAAAACCGTCGAAATCGAGCCGTTCGTGCCCCACGGTTCCGTGCTCGCGCCGGGCATCACCGACGCCAGCGACGACATCCGCGTCGGCGACGACGTGGTGATTCAGGGCGAGGCGGCCTTCGGCGTCGGCCGCGCCCAGATGAGCGGGCCGGAGATGCGCTCCTCGACGCGGGGCATCGCAGTGCAGATGCGCCACGTCGAAGAGCAGTGAGCGGCGGGCTGACCGCCCGACTTATCTGCCGAGCACCCCTCTCGCCGGTATGGAACGGTCGCGTCTGTGCCGGTACCGACGCTACCTGCCGGCGGCGGGGTTCGCGCTCGTCTTGCTTGCCACCTCGCTGCTCCCTGTTCCCGAGGGTGCGAGCGAGCAGGTCCCCGCGCTGCTCGGCGTCGCACTCGACAAGTGGGTCCACGCGCTGAGCTACGGGGTTCTGACGGCGCTGCTCGCGTGGGGCCGCCGCGCCCGCTCGGTCCCCCTCGTCGCGGCGCTCGTGGCAGTCGCCGTCTGCTACGGGGCCGGCATCGAACTCCTGCAGGGACTCGTGCCCTCACGCGGACTCAGCGGCGCTGACTTCCTCGCCAACGCCGTCGGGGCGGTGCTCGCTGGCGCGCTGTGGCTGGCGCTCGGGCGCGCCGACACCGCTCCGGACGGAAGCGAACCGACCGCTCGGCGGTAACGAAGCGGCTTTACGCGGCCGTCGGCTACCCCGCCCTAATGAGCAAGCCCAGTCCCGAGGTCTACGAGGAGGGCAAGGGCATGGACGCCCACAACTCCGTGATGCGTGACATCCGGTCGCGCAACGACTCGACGTACGACCCTCGCGAGCCGACCCGCGTGTGGCTCGACGAGGACAACACCCCCGACGGCGTCTACCAGAGCCTGACCATCATCCTGAACACCGGCGGCTGCCGGTGGGCCCGCGCCGGCGGCTGTACGATGTGTGGCTACGTCGCCGAGAGCGTCGAGGGCGGCAGCGTCGCCCACGAGGACCTGATGGCCCAGATTCAGCACTGCCTCGACCACGAGGCCGAGAACGCCGACGAGCCGTCGGGACTCATCAAAATCTACACCTCCGGGAGCTTCCTCGACGAGCGCGAGGTGCCGGCGGAGACGCGTCAGGCTATCGCCGAGACGTTCGCCGACCGCGAGCGCATCGTCGTTGAGTCCCTGCCCGACTTCGTCGACGAGGAGACAGTCGGTGACTTCGTCGACGTAGGCCTAGAGACCGACGTGGCGGTGGGCCTCGAGACCGCAACCGACCGCGTCCGACACGACTGCGTGAACAAGTACTTCGACTTCGCTGACTTCGAGGACGCTTCCGAAGCGGCACAGGCGGCCGGCGCTGGCGTCAAGGCGTATCTGCTGATGAAACCGCCGTTCCTCTCGGAAGCCGAGGCCGTCGAGGACATGAAGCGGTCGGTGCGTCGGTGTGCCGCCGTCGACGGCTGTCACACCGTCTCGATGAACCCCTGTAACGTCCAGCGATACACGATGGTCGAGGAGCTGTATCACGACGGCGGCTACCGACCGCCGTGGCTCTGGTCGGTCGCCGACGTGCTAGAATCGACCGCTGACGAGGACGTCATCGTCGTCTCCGACCCGGTCGGCCACGGCAGCGACCGCGGCCCGCACAACTGCGGCGAGTGCGATGACAAGGTCCAGCGGGCCATCAAGGACTTCGACCTCCGGCAGGACCCGTCGGTGTTCGAGCAGGTGTCCTGTGAGTGCGAGGCGACGTGGGACGCTGTCATCGAACGCGAGCGCAGCTACTCGCTTCCGCTCGCTCGATAGGGCCTCCGAGCACCGGAATCCGTGTGACGCCCTGTCGACCAACGCTTATCCGTCTTTCGCGCATAATACTGTTCGATATGACCCCGAACGGTGACCCGGACAGGCGCAGCTTCAACACGCGCGGGACGGTCACAGAGTGTGATCTGTGCGGTGAACAGCGACAGTGTATCGACGGCGATGGGATGGTCGCCTGCAGTACCTGTCAGTCCGACCTGCTGCCGTCCGGCTGGGGTCTCTGAGGCACCCGCTGGAGCCACCGCACCCCGCTCGCTCACGATGACCCATCCGCCCGTGACTGGTCGAGAGCGGAAATGACGCCAACGGTCGCGGTTGCTTTGAACGAGGCGACAAGCTCCGAGCCGGCAGTGATGTCGAGCTTCTCGAGGCTTGTGTCGGTCACAAGTGCCGACAGCGTCGTGTCGGGGTCGACGGCCAGATCGACCAGCGCGATAGCGGTTCCCTCGTCGATACGCTCGACGGTGCCCGCGAATTGATTCCTCGCACTCGTCCCCGCTGGCTCGGGAGCCTCGTGCGGTGCATTCAGCGTCACCGAGTCAGCGCGGATGCCGACCTCCACCGCGTCGCCGGGACCCGCCTCGGTGTCGACGATAGCCCGGACCGTCCCCGACGGGGTCTCGACGGTCGCCAGTTCCCCGTCCCTGTCTACGACCGTCCCCTGCAGGACTGTCTCCGCTGCCGTCGCTACCCCGTCGAACTCCGCTTGCAGTCGCTGAAAGCGGGCCAGCAGTTGCTCGGCGGCGTCCGTGAGTTCGCTGCCGCCACCCCCGCTCCCGCCGCGACTGCGGTCGACCAGCGGGCCGAACGCGTCTTCCAGTTCCACGATGCGGCGCTGGGCGTGGGCGTAGGACCGGCCCAGCGCGTCAGCGGCGGCGTTCAGCGACCCGTGGGCGGCGACCGCTTGCAGGAGCGTCCGGTCGCGGGCGGTCAGCGCCACGTCGCCCTGCCCCAGTTGCACTTCGACGTCCGCAGTCGCGTCCATATTTTGACATAGTCGTTCCCTGATAAAGGTATTGCCACCGATCAGCGCTGCCTCCCACCGGGGATCGGAGTAGGGTACGAAGCGGTCAGTAGACCAGTTCGCCGGAGATGAACTTCCGTGTGCGGTGGTCCGACGGGTTCTGGAAAATCTCTTCTGTCGGGGCAATTTCGGTTATCTGCTCGTTGAGTAGCACTGCGACCCGGTCGGCGACCCGCTCCGCCTGGTGCATATCGTGTGTCGCCACCACGACACCGATACCCCGGTTCCGAGCTTCTGCAATCGCGTCCTCGATAACTGCGGTGTTTCGCGGGTCGAGGTCCGATGTCGGCTCGTCGAGCAGGAGCAGGTCCGGGTTGTAGGCCAGCGCACGGGCGAACGACACCCGCTGTGCCTCCCCGCCCGAGAGTGAGTCCGCGTGTTGATCCATCTTCTCGCGTAGCCCGACAACATCGAGGGCCTCACAAACGGCGTCCGCGGTGCCGTTCGAGCGAACTACCGACTGGAGTTCGTGCCGGAGTCGGGCGGCCCACGACCGGCGGACTCGAAGCCCGTATTCGACGTTCCGAGCGACTGGCGCGTCGAACAAGCTCGCCTCCTGAAACACCATTCCGATGCGTCGGCGCAACGACAGCCGTGTCGCCTCGTCGACGGCCCACACGTCCGTGCCGTCGAAGGTGATCGTCCCCTGGTCCGGTTCCAGTGAGAACGCGAGCAGTCGGAGCAACGTCGTCTTCCCGACGCCCGACGGGCCGATGACGGCGACGACCTCTCCGGGATTGACCCCGACAGAGAGGTCTCTGAACACGTCGTTGGCCCCGTAGGCGTGGGACACGTCCGTGACTTCGAGCATTATCGCTGGACCCCCTGATCGCCGAGTCGGATGACAATAGCGTTGATCGTCAACACGAGCGTGACCAGCACGGCCCCGAGAATCATCGCCGTCTCGTACTGTCCCTGCCGGGCTTCGAGTTGAATCGCGGTCGTCAGCGTCCGTGTTTTCGAGATGCCGCTCGCGCTCGTGATGTTCCCGCCGACGATGAGCACGGACCCGACTTCGCTGATGGCGCGGCCAAAGCCCGCAAGCACTGCCGTTGCGATACCGTATCGGGCTTCCTTGAGCACGACCAGCGCCACGTCGAGGCGTGTTCCGCCGAGGACGTGTGCGGCGTCGCGGACGTTGTCGTCGACGCTACTGATGGCGGCGAGACTGATGGCGGTAATCGGCGGCGTCGCGAGGACGAACTGAGACATGATCATCGCCTCTTTGGTGAATATCAGCTCCAACTCCCCCAGCGGCCCCTGGTTCGAGACGGTGAACAGCACGACGAGGCCGACGACCACGCTGGGAAACCCCATCCCCGTGTTGATGACTGACTTCACGAACTGCTTGCCGTGAAAGTCGGACAGCCCCATCACGATAGCAATCGGGATGCTGAACAGCGTGCTCAGCGTCACAGCTATAATGCTCACGTACAGCGACACGTACGTGATACTCGACACGTAGCCGTCCCGGAACGGAAGGTCGACCACGGCCATCGGCAGGTATCCGACTGACTCGAGGGGCACGCTTACTCGTCAGACGAGTTGCTACTCCAGCCTTCTGGAACGTACTGCTGGAAGTCTGGGTTTTCGGAGACGGCTTCAGGGAAGAACAACTGCTCCCCGTTGACCTGATAGTTCGAAATCGCGTCCTGGGTGTCTGGGCTGGTAATCCACCCGATGTATGCCATCGCCAGGTCGTAGTTCGCGTTGTCGTGGATGCCGGGGTTGACTGCCATAATCCCGTATGGGTTTGCGAGGATTTCTGGTCCATCTTCGATTGGCCCCTGCACCAGAATAACGAGGTCGATCTCCGAGCGCTGGGAGATGTACGTCCCGCGGTCCGAGAGCGTGTACGCGCCTTGCTGGTTGGCGATGTTCAGTGCCTCCCCCATCCCAGTCCCGGTCTCCTGATACCAATCCCCGCCCGGCTCGGTCCCCGCGGCCTCCCAGAGATTGAGTTCCTTCGTATGGGTGCCGGAGTTGTCCCCGCGTGAGACGAACTGGGCCTCCGACTCGGCGATAGCAGTCAGCGCCTCGGTCGCCGAGCCCATGCCCTGAATCCCTGCCGGGTCACTTTCAGGCCCGACGATGACGAAGTCGTTGAACATCAGGTCTCGGCGGTTGACCCCGTACCCGTTGCGCATGAACTCGTCTTCGAGGCCGCGGGCGTGAACCATCACTATGTCCGAGTCACCGTTACGGGCCGACTCGAGGGCCGCACCGGTCCCCTGTGCGACCGCGTCGACGGACACCCCGTACATTTCTTCGAAATCGGGGTGAATCTCGTCAAGCAGGCCCGTGTCGTACGTGCTTGTTGTCGTCGTAAGCGTCAGGGTCTCGCCCGACACGCCTGGCTGACTGCCCCCTCCGGACTCCGCTGCCGCTTCGGTCTGGCCACTGCTTTCCCCGGACTGGGCGCACCCGGCGGTAGCTGCTAACGCCCCGGTCCCTATCGCCGCAATGAACTCTCTTCGTTGTATCGGCATAGATACATCGTTGACCTAATAGCAAATATAATTTATGCTGAATAAACCGTTGCATCCGTTCTGTTAGGTCCACCTGTGCGAAAGCGATAGCGGCCCCCCGTGGCTCGTCGTCCTACAAAGCACCTGCGACAATGTAGCCACTTGCGGTAGACACGAATCGAGTGGTGACCGCTGTTCCGTCAGCGATGAACAGTTGAGCAGAGCGGATGCGAGTGGCTGACGCACTCGACTGCCATCAACCGCAGCCAAATGCTTTGTCCGCTTGGATTTCACTTCCACTCCGGTACGCGTGTATTTATACGGCTTGACCTCCAAAGCCACTATAGGGGCCGCCGGACGATGTCACACGCTCCGCTGGTCCCTTCCCCTTTGAAACAACCCCAGATAGCTACACGGCTGTTCGAGCCCGGAACAGTCGCATCGGAAACCGTCGCGATGACAGGCGGGTCCGTGAACGTTACTCGGCGAAGCCCGCGAGCACGCCCTGGCCGTCAGTCCGACCGAGGTCCGACAGTGTTGCCCGCTCCGGATGGGGCATCATGACAGCGACGTGTTCGGCTTCGCCGGTGACGCCGGCCACACTGTGCTTCGAGCCGTTCGGGTTCGCCTCGGGTGTGACATCGCCGTTCTCGTCGCAGTACTTGAACAGGATCCGGCCCTCGGTTTCGAGTTCATCCAGCCGTTCGTCGGAAATCTCGTACCGACCCTCGCCGTGAGCGATGGGGAGCTCCACGACTTCTCCCTCTTCGTACTGGCTGGTCCAGGGCGTGTCGGCGTTCTCGACGCGCAGGTGGACGTGTTCACACTGGAAGCGAGCGCTCTCGTTCGTCGTGAACGCGCCGGGAGTCAGCGATGACTCACAGCCGATCTGTGCGCCGTTGCAGATGCCAAGCACCGGCGTTCCTTCGCTCGCGGCTTCGCGGACTTCTGCCATGATGGGCGAGCGGGCGGCCATCGCGCCGGCACGGAGGTAATCGCCGTAGGAGAAGCCGCCGGGGAGGACAACGCCGTCGATGTCCTCGGGAAGCCCGTCTTCGTGCCAGACGAGTTCGGCGTCGAAGTCCAGCGACTCTAGCGCTTGGACGGAGTCACGGTCGCAGTTCGAGCCGCCGAACTGGATGACGGCGATAGTCACAGTGACCACTCCGTGTGAGAACAGAGCATCGCCGTCAGTTGCGAGGCGATGCTCATTCTGTCTCAGTCACCTCGATGTCGTAGTCGTGGATCGTGGGGTTCGCGAGGAGTCGCTGGGCCATCTCCTCGGCGCGTTCGGCCGCGTCCTCGGTGCTGTCGGCGTCGAGGTCCAGTTCGAACACGTCCGCCGAACGGAGGTCGTTCAGCTCGAAGCCGAGGCGTTCCAGCGAGCGCTGTGTCGTCTCGGCCTCGGGGTCAAGGACGCCCCGCTTGAGCCGGACTGTGACGGTCGCGGTAAAGGCAGTCATTACTGGCAAGCGAGCGGGCAGTAGAGAAAACGCTTGTGTTCTCCCGACACTCAGGTCCCGGCACTGAGCGGCGTCCAGTCGGTCGACTGGTCGCGCAGGCCGGTCACGCGGAGTTCGAAGTCTTCCCGGTCGGCGCGAACGTCGACTCGCCCGTCGAAGAACTGTGCCACGCTTTCGACGACCTGCTCCCCGTGAGCGTCCGGGTCGAGCACGCAGACGCCGAGACCGTCTGCGGTTCCGATCCGACCGGTGATGGTGTTGAGGAACCGGTACACCGCCCGCACGTCGTCGCTGTACACGAGCAGCGGCGTCAGCGTGATGATACCGGTCCGGACCCGCGTGTAGCCGCTGGCGTACGTCGACTCGTACTGGCCGGAGTACTCGATACCGATGCCGGTCAGGTCCGCCGGCGTGTTGACCGCCGAAACGCTGTCTTCCGGCAGCTCGCCGCTTTCCTGTGCGCAGTCGATGACACGGACCCGGTCGCGGTCGAGGATGCCGCCGTGGCGCTCGAAATCCTCCAATATCGTCGTGGCGTCGCTGTCCGTCGCGACGAGGACGGTCCCGCCGTCGGCGTCGGAGCTACAGAGCAGTCGCAGTCCCATCTCCCGCGCTCCGCTCAGAACAGGGCCGGTTACGAGCAGGCTCGTCCCCGGTTCGACCGGATTCAGCGGCAGTCCGTCGAACGCGTACAGCTCGTTCTGTTGGTGTGACATCAGGCATCCCCCTGCAGCTGGCGTCGCAACAGCAGTTGTTCCTCGACCTCGTCAGCGAACCGCTGGAGGTCGTCTAGTTCTGCCTGCGTGTAGCGCCGTGGTTCGCTGTCGGTGCAACAGACGGCACCGATTGCATTCCCCTCCCTGTCTGTAAGTCGGACGCCGGCGTAGGACCTGATATCGAGCTGTTTCAGCGCGTCGACTTCGGCGAAGCGTGGGTCTTCGTGGGTGTCTTCGACGACCATCGTCTCGTCTGTGAGAATCGTGTGGGTGCAGATGGTGTCCTCGCGGGCGAGAGTCCGCCAGTTGGCTCCCTCACACGCCACGAACCGCTCCTCGTGTTCGTCCATGAGGCCAACGAAGGCCACGTCGATGTCGAAGTGGCTGGTCATAAGTGCCGTCAACCGGTCAAACGCGTCGGTCGCTGCCAGCTGGTCGACATCGTACCGCTGGACGGCTGCCAGCCGTTCGGTCTCGGTCTCTGGAACTGGATAGGCTGCCTGCGTTATCTCGGCGGCAGCCATGGCCGCAACATCTGCAAGCCGCTCTCGGGATTCTGGGACCGTTCGCGGAACGTATTCGACGACCTGCTCGGGACTGCCGCGGGGGAGGTCTGACGGTGCGTGTTCCGTATAGAGAGCCACTACACAGGCCGGGTTTACCGAACGGACCGCGTCTACTACGTCGAACCCGTCGCCGTCCGGGAAGTCGAAGGCCGTCACAACACAGTCAACCGACCGGTCAAGTGCTTCGGTCAGCGTCTCGACGGACCCGACTTCCTTGACAGCGAGTCCGGCGTCGGCAAGTGCGTCGGCCGTCTCTGCGCGCTCGCCAGCGTCCGGCTGGGCACAGAGAACGGTCGGCGAATCACTCATCACGACCGTACACTCACAGACGGATACACAAAGGATTGGTGTCCACGCTCGGTGGAAAACGAAGGCTTTTGCCGTGGGACTGCCGACTCTGCGTCAAATGAATCACGACGCTGTCCGGAGGTGGGTATCGTGACGCGCGATTTGACTGAGATTACGGTCGTCGGTGAGGACGACACGGGCCTCATCGCCGAAGTGACCTCGCTGCTGTTCGAGCGCAGTATCAACATCGAGGACCTCGACCAGGCTGTCCGGGAGGGGGTCTTCCGGATGACCATGCGCGTCGACACGTCCGAGATGGTGACAACGGAGGAGAAACTCCGCGAGGACCTCACAGAACTCGGCGACGAACTCGGCGTTGACGTGCAGGTCCGATTCCCGGCCGACCGCGAGACACAGACCATCGCCGTTCTCGTCACGAAGGAGTCACACTGTCTGGAAGCGCTGTTCGAGGCGTGGGCCAACGGTGATCTCGGAGCCGACATCGAGGTGGTCATCGGGAACCACGACGACCTCGAACCGCTGGCCGCGAAGTACGACGTGCCCTTCCACGACATCGGCGACGAGAAGGGCACGCCCGACGAGGACCAGTTGCTCGACCTGCTGGCGGAGTACGATGCGGACCTCATCGCGCTGGCCCGCTACATGCGCATCCTCTCGCCGGACGTGGTCTTCCGCTACGAGAGCCGCATCATCAACGTCCATCCGAGCCTGCTGCCCGCCTTCCCTGGCGCGTCGGCGTACATGCAGGCCATCGAGGAGGGCGTCCGCATCGCCGGCGTCACCGCCCACTACGTGACGACCGACCTGGACCAGGGACCGATTATCACTCAGCGAGCGTTCAACGTCCCCGACGACGCCACTGAGGCGGAACTCCAGCAGATCGGTCAGCCGCTGGAAGCTGAGGCGCTCATCGAGGCGATCAAGCTCCACCTCAACGATGAAGTGAGCGTCCACCGCGGCCGGACGAAACTGCGGGATCCCGAGGAAACCTCAGCCCAGCTCGGCGCGCCGGAGAAACTCGACCAGTTGAACCCTGACCGTCCCATCGACGGCCTCGGCGAGTTCATCGCCGAGGACGACGGCGAGATAGAGGCTGACGACTAAAAACGCGCTACCTTTTTAAATCACTCAGAGTTCGCTCGCGGCGCTGACGGCCTCGTCGAGTGATGGCGCGTCGAACACGCTCCCCCCGACATAGGCGTTCGTGCCGGCACAGTAGAGGTCCCGCGCGACCTGAATCACGTTCTCGTCGAGCGGCTGTGGCGACTCCGCACAGAGGGATTTCCAGTCGGCGACGCCGTCCGTGTCGGCTTGCTGTTTGGCATCGCTTACAGCCGCGACCCACTCGGGCTGTGTGCGCTTGTGGTACTGGCGGATGACTTCCTTCGAGACCTGCTGGCCCTCGTAGGAGAAGCGGTTCTCGTCGAACGTCCCGACCACGTCGGCGACGCGAATCTCCCCGTCGTAGTACAGGCACTCGATCTTCCCGTCTTCGTGGACCAGATCGGCCTCGGCGGCCTGCTGGGTGACGATGTGGTTGACCGCCCGGGCCAGTTCTTCCAGCCGATCGATGTCGGCCGTCCCGGCGATGCGGTCGGCCGCTTCGCGGTCGAGGTAGCGGTCCTGCTCCTCGTATTTCGTCGAGAACTCGACGATTGGCCTGTCCAGGTCAACGACCTCCTCGGGCCAGGTGTCGTAGTCGAGGCCGTGGTCTGCGGGCTCGGTCCGAGACCGAAGTGACGACCCGACGCCCACGCGGTTCCGGAAGACGATTTCCAGGGGAATGAGGTAGTTCTCGTTGGCCCCCCGGTGGTAGGCGTCGTAGTCGTAGCGACCGCCCTCGAACGGGAGGTCCGGGACCTGCGTGAGTTCGATGACCATCTCTTCGGGGGCGGCGTCGGCAGACAGCGCCTCGCCGAGGTCTACCACTTCGTCGTTGCCGGGGAGCCTGACGCCTTCGTAGTGTGTCGGAACGTGGTTCTCCTCCAGTAGCTGGAAGTTGTACGCGCCCATCGTACACAGCGACGCGCCCTTGTCGGGGATCTGGTCCGGCATCTTCCCCCAGTCGAATACAGAGTAGTCGTCCGTGAACACGAACGCACCGCGGCCCAGTTCCTCGGCCGTCGCCGGTTCGTCCACGCGGAAGTCCTTGACGCTCGTCATTGTGCCCGCCTTTCGCGCCGGGGACAAAGACGTTTCTCATACTGTTGGCTGTAACTATTTTTAAGGTATTCGCGGTAGCGAAATTCGCTACAGGCAGTATCACTCGCGCTCGGAAGGCAACGTTTTCCGTCGGGCCATCGACTGATTGGCTGATGGCTCCCAGTCTGTTGGTCGAGGCTGCGATCATCGTCGCCGCGACGGTCGCAATCTGGAAAGGCAGTGACTGGCTCGAATCGTCGAGCGAACGGCTCGCGACGTACTACGGCCTCCCCGAAGTCGTCCAGGGTGCGATAATCGTTGCTGTCGGGTCGAGTTTCCCGGAGGTCGCGACCGTCGTCGTCGCGGCGCTTGGCGGGTCGATGCCGCTCGGCGTCGGCGCAATCGTCGGTTCAGCTATCTTCAACATCCTCATCATCCCCGCTGCTGCGGGCATCGCCACGGACGACCAACTCGAAGCGAGCCGGACGCTCGTCTACAAGGAGGCGCAGTTCTACATGCTCGCCGTCTCGGTCCTGCTCATCACGATGGCGCTTGCGGTCATCTACTACCCCGGCGAGGCCACACTCACTGGCGTCATCACGCGGCCGCTGGCGGCGATTCCGCTCGCGCTCTACGGCCTGTACGTCTTCATCCAGTATCAGGATACGGCCGACCACGACCCTGAAAAGGACTGGACTGCCGACATCTCGGTCAGGCGGGAGTGGCTCTTCCTCCTGCTGGGCCTGGCTGTCATCCTCGTGGCCGTGGAGAATCTCGTCCACGCAGTCGGCGTCATTGGCCGGGCCGCCGGCATTCAGGAGTTTCTGCTCGGCGTGACGATTCTCGCGGCGGCGACGAGCCTCCCCGACACGCTCGTCAGTGTTAAAGCAGCCCGCGACGACCGCGGGGTCACGTCGCTCGCAAACGTGCTCGGCTCGAACACCTTTGACCTGCTCGTCGCCATCCCGCTTGGCGTTCTCATTGCCGGTACGTGGACCGTCGACTTTGCGATGGCCGTGCCGATGTTCGGCGTCCTGACCGGGGCGACGATTCTCCTGTTTACCGTCCTCCGGACCGACCTCGTGTTGAGCGAACTCGAATCGTATGCACTGCTCGGCGCTTATGCGGTTTTCGTCGCCTGGGTTATCGTCGAGACTGCGGGCTGGGTCGGCGGCGTGTTACCGACTTGATGCAGCGGTCCCGGAACCGCAGCCCCGTGTGGCCCGAAACACGGGGTCCTGCCGACCCTGTGGACCGTGTGCGTACCCATACGCTTTTGACCGTTCTTTCCCTCCTGTCCAGCAATGCCGGACGTCCCAGAGACCGTCGGTACCCCGGACGGCTCCACCGAGTTCGAGTACCGTCCGACGACTGACCAGTCGTTCGAGAACGCGCTCGCCAAGGCGAGAAACGGGACGCGACTGACAGTCGACGACGCAGTCGAACTCTTTACCACGGGCACCGACCGGGACGGCATCGACCACGACCGGAAAGAGCAGGTGCTCGAAGCGGCCGACCGACGCCGGGCCGAGGTCGTCGGCGACGAGGTCACCTTCGTCGCGAACCTCAACAACAACGTCACGACGGCCTGTAACACGGGCTGTCTGTTCTGTAACTTCAAGGACCGCTCCGAGCAGTTCCGGAGCGAGTATCAGGAGGACCACGGCGGCTTCACGAAGACGCCGAGCGAGTCCCGCGAAATCGTTCGGGACGCTCTCGACCGCGGCATCTACGAGGTCTGTTCGGTGTCGGGACTCCACCCCGCGCTCGCGCTGGACGACGAACACAGAGAGATACTGGAGACCAGCGACCGCGGCGACCTGAACTACCGCTCGCCGGCGGAGTACGAGAAAGACCCGGCCACCTACTGTGAACAACTCAGCGCGATGAACGTCGGCGACGTCCACCTCCATTCAATGACGCCGGAGGAGGCCTATCACGCCCGCCGCGGCACCGACTGGTCCTACGAGGAGGTGTACGGCCGGCTGAAAGAGGCCGGGCTCGACAGTGTCCCCGGCACCGCCGCCGAAATCCTCGTCGATGAGGTCCGTGACGTTATCTGTCCGGGTAAGATTGGGACCGACGAGTGGCTCGAAGCGATGGAGGCGGCCGCGTCGGTCGGTCTCGATATGACCTCGACGATGATGTACGGCCACGTCGAGAACGAACGCCATCGCGCGCTGCACCTGAAGCGTATCCGCGACCTGCAGGACCGGACCGGCGCGATTACGGAGTTCGTCCCGCTATCCTTTGTCCACGAGGAAACGCCGCTGTACGAGCGCGGCATGGTTGACGGCGGCGCAACGGTCGACGAAGACGAACTGCTGATTGCCGTCTCCAGACTGTTCCTCGACAACATCGACCACATTCAGGCCTCGTGGGTCAAATATGGCGACACGCAGGGACTGAAGATGCTCACCTGCGGTGCCGACGACTTCATGGGGACAATCCTCTCTGAGGAGATTACCAAGCGCGCCGGCGGCGACTACGGCGAGTTCCGCTCGTTTCAGGAGTACGCCGATATGATTTCCGCTATCGGCCGGACGCCCGTCGAGCGCTCGACGGACTACGAACAGCGCCGCGTCATCGACCCTGACGCCGACGTGCTCGGCCCGCAACTCGGACCACAAGCTGACGGAACGCCGTTACTCGACTGAAGTAGTAGACCACGGCTGGGCACTGGCCGTGGCCATTGTGGTAGAGTATTTTGCCTGGAACTGCTGTCAGAGGCACGTCCAGGCATGATATATATTGGTGTGCCAGTGTATGTGTAGCTATGGCCTAGACGACTAGGTGATTGGTGTCCGGGATCTGCTCCGACTGTAACGGCAGTTCACGCGAAGAAACCGACAGGCAGTCTCAGGAGGCTCCCGGATTCTCGCCCCGGTTCAGTATCGACCGGAACCGTTCGCCGGCGTCGGTATCAGCCTCGATGGCCGCCTCGATGGGATCCGAGAGCCAGCCGTTATCAACGAACCGGTCGTAGACCGGTAGCCGCTCTGTCAGTGGCACCTCGGCGGCCTCGGCGACGGCAGTCAACTCCTGTAGAGCGGGCCACTCGTACTCTGGGTTGATGTGGTCGACCGTCACTGGGGAGACGCCGCCCAGGTCGTCGATGCCACAGTCGGTCAGGTCACGGGCGGGCGCAAGGTTCGGGGGGACCTGAACGGACACCGCCTCGGGCAGGGCCGCACGGGCCATCGCCGTCACCCGGCGCATCGTCGCCAGGTCGGGGGAGCCGCTCCGCCATCGCTCGTTCTCGACGACAGGCTGGACGATAACCTCCTGAATGTGACCATACCGCTCGTGCATTTCGCGGATAGCGAGCAAGCTCTCGGCGCGGTTGTGCCAGTCCTCGCCGATCCCAACGAGGATACCCGTTGTGAACGGGACGCCGAGTTCGCCAGCCACTCGGAGGGTGTTGAGCCGCTGGCCGGGGTTTTTTGCTCGTGGACCGCCGTGGGCCTGCACCTCGGTGGTCGTCTCCAGCATGACGCCCATCGAGGCGTTCAGGTCGGCGACGTGAGCCATCTGGTCGCGCGTCTGGTCACCCGGGTTGGCGTGGGGGAGCAACCCCTCTTCCAGCGCGATTTTGCAGGCTTCGCGGAGATACTCGTGGATGGAGTCGTAACCCCACGCGGCGAGCTGGGCGTGTATCTCGGTGTAGCGGTCGTCCGGGTCGTCGCCGAAGGTGAACAGCGCCTCGGTGCAGCCGGCGTCGGCCCCCCGGCGACACGTCTCCCGGATTTCATCTGGGTCCATCAGTTCGGCCTCGCCCGGCGGATCGTAGTACGTGCAGTAGGTACAGGTGTATCGGCACGCGGTCGTCAGCGGCACGAACACGTTCCGGCAGTAAGACAGTGCTGACGCCGCCCCGACGTCCTCGGGCATCACCGACAGCAGGCGCTCGACGTCATCGTCCGGAATGTCGATGGCGATGTCGTACGCGTCCGTGCCGGGTATCACGTTCCGGGGTCTGCACCCTATGGATAAAAAGTTTCAGTCGTGTGTGATAGCCTGTGACAGTAGTTGTAGGCGGTCGAAACAGGGCGCGCGGCAACAGAATCAGTGTGTCGCTACACGCCGAGCACCTGTGAACCGGTATCCGCGCCGAAGTACCGCGTGGTCGACGATACCTCTGTGGTCGTACCTGTTCAGTCCGCCGGCGTTACTGTGGCGTCGCCCGACTCCCGAAGCAGTTTCGTGGCGAACACCTGCCGTCGGGCGTAAAAGAAGTACACGTAGGGGACCTTCGCCAGCAGGTCGAGGAATGCATAGGTGATGCTGACACCGACGTAGGTCGCGAACCCAAGTCCTTCGGGGCCAGCAAGCCAGACGAGCGGATACGCGATCCACAGCAGCCCGACGTGGTTCTTGAGGAGGCTAAACAGACCGATACGCTGTGGGTCGTCCGGAACTGAGCGCGGGAAGACGAGGTACAGGTAGGCAAACAGCGAGACGTGGAACATCGCCGAGACGCCGAACAGCGCCCATTTCAGTGTTCCAGCAGTGACAACCGCCCCGACGCCTGCAAGTATCATCAGGGCGTCCGCCGCCATAACCCCGACAATCGCCCGTCTCGACGCGCCCGCAGTATACCCGATAAATCCGACGAGCAACGGCGTCGTCACCACCCAGTCGAGATATCGGAACCCGACAAGCGTCGTCTCACCAATGGTTACGGTGCCGATACCGAACGCCATCGCAACGTACGAGAGGCCTGCAACTGCCGGTATAAGCGCCAACGCCCCCAGAACCGACCGTTCGTCGGACCCCTCAAGCGACGCATAGAGGAACCCGACGATAGCGACACCGACCGCAAAGCCCGCGGCGGTTATCCCGTACACGACTGCAACGGCGTCCATCAGTCGTCACCCCCGACTGACGGCGACCCTGCGACGCGTCTGTGGCTCGCCGCCGTAGTATCTGTGTCAACAGTAAATAGTCGCACCCGGGATTCGAGGTCGTCAACCGCGGTTTCGCGGAAGGAATCGAGTGAGTCGGAGATCGACTTGACGACGTCCCGCTGCCGACGGATCTGTGTCGACATTTCCTCTGCAGTAGTCGCCGTCTCCGCACTTGCTTCAGTGACAACCTCTATCGAGTCGGCCGTCGCCTGCACGGTGTCTGCCTGTTCCGAGGTCGTCTGTCGCATCTCCTCGATGGATGCTGAGATGTCGTCGACGGCCTCCGCGATTGTCGCAATCTCCGACAGGGCCGACTCAACGGTCTCAGTACCAGTTTCGACTCGCGTTTCGGTCGCCTGTATCGAGGCTGTCACCTCTTCTGTCTGCTCAGAGACCTCAGCGATGACCGTTGCTATCTCGTCAGCCCGTGACTGCGTCTCTTCAGCGAGTGACTTGACTTCGTCGGCAACGACGCTGAACCCATCCCCGTCCGCGCCGCTGCCCTGTCCACCAGCGCGAGCGGCCTCTATCGACGCATTCAACGCCAGCATATTCGTCTGCTCTGCGATCTCGGAGATGATGTCCGCGATGTCGGTTATCTCGGCCATTCGCTGCTGGAGGGTCTCGACCTGTGTGACAGCTTCAGCTGCATCAGCCTGTATCCGGTCCATCTCTGTCAGGGCTGTTTCTGAGGCTGCCCGGGCGTCGTTGCTGGCCTCCTCGACCTCACGGCTCCGGTCGGCAAGGTTGTCAATTGTCGCGGCGATTTCCTCTGCCGACGCGCTCACGTCCTGAATATCGGCTGCAGCTGATTCGAGCTTTGTCTGCTGATCGGTTGCCTGCGTCTGGATATCGGCAACCGTTTCCACAGCCGCGTCTACCTCCTGTTGGACTTGCTGACTCGTTTCGGTAATCTCGTCAGTTTCGGTTGTGATACGCTCGGAAACGGCGGTGACCGTCTCGATTGTCTCCTGTAGCTCGTCCATCATCCTGTTGAACGACTGGCCGACGGTTTCCATAGCGTCGTACTCAGTGGCCACATCGACACGCTGCGTGAGATCGCCGTCTGCGGCGTCTGCCATGACCGTCCCGTACGCTGTTGCAATTTCCTGGTAGGCTGTGGCGAGTTCCCGTGCTTCCTCCTCAGCGGCCTCTGCTTCGGCCTGTGCCTCGTTTGCGTCAATCTGTGCCTGTTCGAGGTCCGCCCTCGCAGCCTCCATCTCTGACAGTCGGTCGCGCAACGAGACGCGCATTTGCTCGATGGAGTCAGCAAGGTCACCGAACTCATCGGTCCGCGTCGAGACGATTTCGGTATCGAGGTCCCCGTCTGCCACCCGCTGTGTCTGTGCTGATAACTCGGTGATGCTCGCGACCGTTTCGGCTGCGTTGATCGAGCCAAGTGTCAGTAAGCCGGCGATGCCGGCGACGACTGTTGATGCGACATCTTGTGTTACCACCCCGACGGTAATAAGGAGGGTAGCCGTTGCGATGTACCCGACACCGAGCTTGGCCCCATAGCTCTGTTTGACACTAGAAACAGTCACATGTGGATAGTAGTCTGAAACTACCTAAATGTAAACTCGGGAGTATCAGGATTGATATTACGGCGGCGGAGACTGGTCCAAACTACCGAGATCGCTGCACGTCGACTCGCCCATCGGTGGCTGTCAGTTCGAACCCTGACTGTGTGAGCCAATCTGCGGCCGCGCCCTCGCTGTGTAACAGCACCTCTGCGAGATCATCCGGTTCGTCGATATCGGTCGCGAGCCGCCGCGAGTCAATTTCGGTAACGCTGGCTCCCACGTCGCGTGCGGTCTCTCGGTGGTCGCGGATAGACGCGCCGTGGTAATCGACCCTGAATTCGGGGTGCCGACAGACGAAGGCGTTCGTCCCGCCGCCCAGGCCCGGGGCCAGCACCACGTCGGCTTCGGGAGCGAGCAGTCGCTCGATGCTCTCACGAGTTACGAGCGGGAGGTCGGCCATCACGACGGCAAGCGCTCGTTCGCCGTCAGTCACTGTCGACGCGAGCAGGTCGTTGACGAGCGCGTCGAGTCCGCGGTCGTCGACGGTGACCGGCACGGCACAGTCAAGCGGTGCTGTCGAGATGATCTCGGGTTCGTGGCCCGCCGCTGTCACTGCGTCGACGACGTCTGAAAGCATGGCTTCAGTAAAATCACGGCGTTCGGCTGGAGACAGAACAGACGCAAGCCGCGTTTTGGGGGCAGACCCCGAGACGGGGACGACAAGACGCATTACAGCTTGGAGTACTCGTCCTCACTCATCTGCGTGTACGCGTAGTAGCCGCCACCGACCAGCAACAGGAGGACGACAAGTCCGCCGCCGACCAGCAGGAGCGTTCGCTGGGTCTGGGCGCTCTGCTGGGCCTGCTGTGCCTGACTCTCAGCCTGCCCGGCGAGGTCCTGGGCGTTCTGGAAGTTCCCGTTCTCGTATGAGGAGATGGCGCTACTGACCAGTTCTTCGGCGTTTTCGTTCCCACCGGCCGCGTCGATTGCAGCCTGTGCGTCGTCGATCGCTTGCCTCGCGGCCTGACTCTCTTCGGTGTAGTGGTGAGCGGTGTCGCTGCGGAACTCCTCTTCGTTGTTGCCGCTGATTCGACTGAGCGAGGCGACCTGATAGTTCTGTGCCGGGTCGTACGTGTAATTCGAGATGGCTGGCGTCGTGCCGACGAGTTCGACGCGGACTTGGTCACCGTTGTTATCGATTTCCAGATCCTGTTCGAAAGACTGGTCGCCGTAGGTCTCTTGATTCACCTGATTCCCAGCACGCAACACGGTGACCGTCCAGCTAACGTTCTGGAGTTCGGTCGAACCGGCAAGTGTCCATTCGTTCGGCGCATCGGTAAACGGGTCGTCTATCGTGTACGTCACCGACACCTCTTCGCCGACGGCACTCTCGGTCGGCACCCCGTCGGCAGAGACAGAGAACGCACTTGCTGTGCCGGCAGTCGCGAGCAGCGCGACAACACAGAGGAGTGCGACGGTCTTGTTAGAACAGCGGATCAAGTTCATCTTCGTCGTCTTCGACCAAGTCCTCTAAGTTATCTTCGCTTTGGTTACGGATGTCGTCGATGTTGTCCTGGGCCTCGATGGCGACCTGCTGGAGTTCCTTGATTCGCGGAACGTTGTGGACGCCGGCCAGCAGGATGGATGCGGCCACTTTCGGGGCGTTGGTCGGATAGTCGCCACCGCGGACCTCCATCGAACCGGTTTGCTCCTCAAGCCACTTCCGGCCGCGCTCAATTCCCTTCCGGTTCAGGTGCTCCGGCGGCCCTGCCATCACGAGGAGGGCACGCTCTGCACCCTCGATCTCACAGGGGAGTGTCAGTCGGCCGAGCGCGGCTTTCCGGACGAGCGACGTGATACGATTCGTGGTGTTGGCCGTATCCATTCCGTCGTCGGACGAGTCGTCGCCCTTGAACCGCGAGAGCAGGCCGCCGCCGCCAGAGGACACCTCGACGTCCTCGGAGGCGTAGCCGACGGTGGAGACGCCGCCGCCGTCGAGCGTATTGATGATTTCCGAGGAGTCGACGACACTTTCGGCGACGTTGTCGCCGGCCTCGATCTCACCGGCTCCGAACAGTACGCCGAAGCGGCGGACGATTTCCTCGTTTATGTGGTCGTAGCCCCCCTCAACGGACTCGCCGGTCTGTCGCCAGGCGTCGTTGTCGAACACCATGAGGTTGTCCACCTCGCGCACGAACGTCTGGAACGAGCGGGCGGCGTTGAGGGTGTAGATACCACCCTCGTCGCTGCCCGGCAGGACGCCCAGACCGTACACCGGTTCGGTGTAGATGCGCTTGAGGTGTTTTGCGACGACCGGCGACCCGCCCGACCCCGTCCCGCCGCCGAGGCCGGCGACGATGAGGAAGGCGTCGACTTCGTGGACGGGGATGTTGTCAATCGCACCCTGCACTTCGTCGATGTCCTCTTCGGCGATTTCCGCGCCGAGTTCGTTGTCCGCGCCCACGCCATGGCCCTTGACGCGAGCCTGGCCAATGAGCACTCGATTCTCTTCCGGAATGTGTTCTAGCCCAAGCAGGTCTGCTTTTGCTGTATTGACCGCAACAGCCGAGCGGACGATTCCCGAGCCGGTTTCCTTGTCGTACTCGAGGAATTTGTCCACAATTTTGCCACCGGCCTGCCCGAAGCCGATCATCGCCAGTTTCATTATATGGTTCTCCGCTTAAAGGGTCAAAGAGCGATGGCGAGTATAAGTGTTTTGCCCGGCTCTCAGCCCTGAAAGTCAGGATTGAAAATCAATACTATATAACACAATTCTCTTTAGGAAGTGGCTACTGCTGGCGCTTCTCCCCTGAGATATCCGCTGAGTGTCGTTAGAGAGTCACTACTGACACCGAATGCATCTATTTCGTTGGTCGCTGGCGTGTTATCGAATTTGAGTGACCGGTACTGGTCGGCACCCATCGGGAACCCGACACTTCCCAAGACAGAGAGCCCGACCTTCGCTAGTGGCATCGGAAGGGGGACGACGCTTACTGACGACCCCTCGGCATCGTACACCTGATTGGTCACGTCTCTGAGCGTCAGTACTTCCGGCCCACCGACCTCGTAGGTCTCGCCGACGTGGTCTTCGGATTCGATACTGTCGACGAGCATCGGCACGAGGTCACCGACCCAGATCGGCTGGAACGTCGTCTGTCTGCCGCCGCCGGGAAGCGGATACAGCGGGACACCCGGCGCGAACATCCCCTTGAGGCGCTTCGTGAAGGAGACAAACTCACCGCCCTCACCGAAGACGACCGACGGGCGGAAAATGGTCCAGTCCAGCGAAGACTCCGTAACAACCTGCTCAGCCTCTCCCTTCGACCGGATGTAGTGTGTGTCGCCGGTGGGGTCTGCACCCAGTGCGCTCAGCTGGACGAACCGGTCGACGCCGTGCTCTTCTGCGGCCTGTACGCTGTTTTCCGTCCCGCCGAGATGAATGCGCTCGTGCATCTTGTCGCCGCCGTCCGGTTTGAACAGGGGCGACAGTGCGACCAGATAATACACCGCGTCCTGATTTTCGAACGCGCTCTCGATACCCCCGTAGTCTGTGACGTCCCCGGAGACGGTTTCGACACCGTCCGGTAGTGTTGCGTCTTCTGGTGACCGAGACAGCGCAGTGACGGTGTGCCCTCGCTCGTCGAGCTCACGGCATAGGTGTTGTCCGATGAATCCGGTCCCGCCGACGACAAGTACATCCATGGACTCCAATACAGTTGGTAGAACCGTAAAGGTGAGCGTATTTGTTTGGTCGACGGGCCCGCAGTCCGGTCACTTGTGTCAGGCTACGGATGCACCGTTCAGGTCGGGGCGCTTACGTCCCCCCACACAGATTGTGAGGTATGCTCGTCACGCTCGAAGGACTGGACGGGAGCGGCAAGACGACCGTGTGGGAGCGGCTCCAGCGCGACAACGCCGTCCCCAGCGAGGCTGTGTTCACGCGCGAGCCGACCGATACCTGGTACGGCGACGCCGTCCAGCGCTCTATTAACGACGACGACGCGGACTCGCTGGCCGAACTGTTTCTCTATACGGCTGACCACGCTGCACACCTCTCGGACACGGTCCGACCGGCACTCAGCGAAGACCGGCTCGTTGTCTCCGACCGCTACAGCGACTCTCGGTACGCCTATCAGGGTGCGACACTCGAAGCGAGTGAGACCTTGGACGACCCGCTGTCGTACGTTCGCGAGGTCCACGCGCCCTGGACCCGGCCGCCGGACCGGACTGTGTATCTCGATCTCGATCCAGAAACCGCCGCACAGCGAAGCGGCGCGACGAACAAGTTCGAGACGGCAGAGTATCTCACAACGGTGCGTGACAACTACGAGCGACTAATCGAAGCCGACCCGGAGCGGTTCGTTCGCGTCGACGCAACCGCCGACCCGGATGCTGTGTACGAACAGGTCCGAGCAGCGATTCTCGATTAGTCCATCGACGCCGGTAGTTCGACTTCGTCGGGAGCGGGCATCCAGAAGTAATCGAACGTCATCCCGGTAGCGAGTGGAATAACGATAGTTACGAGGAGGACAGCGGTCTGACTCCCGAGGTTCGCACCGAGACTGAACACGCCACTCAACACCAGCAGGATGACGACCATGACTACCGGACAGAGGAGCAGCGAGTAGATGAGGCTCCCCCACCGAGTGTGCAAGCGGACGCGGAAAAAGCGCGTCATGAGCGCCGTCACAGCACTGTTGACCAGCACGATGACGAGCAGGCCGATAATACCGGCGACACTGACCATGTTCGCCGTAGGGCGGCAAGTCCCTTTGCGGTGTCGGAACAACGCGGGGCGCTCACTCCAAACAGATGTACGTGCGCGTGTCGTCGACGCCGTTGAGGTCTCGGATGTGACCCGAGACCGACTGCATGATGTCGTACACCTCGGTACCTGTCGCTTCGGCGATGATGTCGTACTGCCCGGCGACGATGTGTGCCTCAGTGATGCCTTCGGCGTCTCGAACTGCCGCAAGGAGGTCTTCGGATTTGCCGGCAGCCGTCTTGACCATAATGAACGCGCTAACCATATTATGGTGTGTCGTGTCATGGCACGAAAAAGGTTCCGTCAGGAAAAAACAACGGCTGTATTGTTTGACGGCGTGGTCAAGGCGTCTGGTGGTTCCACCGGGTGGGTACTTTTATTCACCCCCGCCCCATAGGAGGGTGTATGCGATTCGTTATCGTGGGTGCAGGTCGTGTCGGACTGCGGACGGCTCGCGTCCTGCAAGAGAGTGGCCACGAAGTTGTCCTCATCGAGCGCGATGAGAACGCAGTCGAGCGCGCGCGAACGGCTGGCTTCGAGGTGATTGCGGGCGATGGCGCTATCGAGGAGACGCTCGGCAGCGCTGATCTCGAAGCTGCCGACGCACTCGGCGCGCTCACCGGCGACCTGAACGACAACTTCGTTGCCTGTATGATCGCCAAAGAACACGGCTGTCGAACCGTCATGCGCATCGACGAGGACTACCGCGAAGAGATCTACCGGCGCTACGCTTCCGAGGTCGACGAGGTAATCTACCCTGAACGACTGGGCGCTATCGCCGCCAAGAATGCGCTGCTGGGCGGGAACATCCGCGCAGTCGCCGATATCGCACAGAACCTCCAGCTCGTGGAGTTTACCATCCAGCGGCAATCGCCGATGGAGGGGTACACGCTGTCGGAACTGGAACTGCCGTCGGATTCCCGGCTGATGGCACACGGGAAAGGCGAGGCCCCGCTCGCCATTCCCAACCCGGACGAAACGCTAGAGGCCGGTGACCGAGTCGTGATACTGGCCGACTTCGAGACGCTTTCGGATGTCCGAAGCATCGTCGTTGGCGAATCAGAGCGCGCAACCGCGCTTGGAGGTGCCTGAACATGGTCATTGCATACGTTATGGTCAAAGCCCACACCGGTGACGCGGACCGCCTGAAGGATGATATCGAAGCCGTCGACGGTGTTGTCGAGGCACACATCGTTGCCGGTGACGTCGACTTTATAGCGAAAGTGAACGTGGAGACGCCCGCTGAAGTCAAGGATGTCGCAGCGACGCACATCCAAGAAATTCAGGGCGTCGAAACGACACAGACGTATATCGCGATGGATTGAGACAGAGCGTTATCTGTATGCCGTACTCGGCACGGCCCCACTATAGCGGTGTCCCGCCACGAGAGCCGTCACTGCCACCGGTACTCGCCGAATTGAGCAGGTCAGCCACGACACCGACGTAGTCGTAACCGGGTATGACGCCCTCAACGTACGTCCCTTCGACGTACTCGACGAAGGTCTTTGCGACGTCTGCGGCCTGCCGTTCGCCACCCATTGTGTACTCGAACGCGACCACGACCTGCTCGCCGTCCTCGACGACGCTGTACTCGTCCAGTTCGACAGCAGTTCGGGTCGCTTTCGGCGCGTCCTCCAGCCGCCGCTCCAGCGTCTCAAGCCAGCCATCGACGACGGCAGCACCGACCTCGTCGCTTGTCGCGGCCTGCAGCGACGGCGCTCTGACCGTCACCTCGTAGTTCGTCCGCCACTCTTCGCCCTCGGTCGCAGTTACGCGAGCGTCGAAGTTCGTCGTCTCGACAGCGTAGCTATCCCCGGCCGGGACGAGCGCATCGTGTCGGTCGAACGCTTCGGCAACGTCGTCTGGCACGTCAGTCATTACGCCGGTATAGGCCACAGACGTGCAAAAACGCGTCGTGTCCGCCCTCTCTCCGTTCGAAGCATCTGTCATCGCCGCACCCGGATCTGTGACCGACACGGCTGTGCCACATAGACTGTCGAGTGTGTCACACATAAGCGGTCAGCGTTGCTCCTGTGAAGTCTGTGGCCAACTGTGCACAAGCCACAGCGTCCGGTGAACAGCGCACTCTCCTCACCCGAATCGCTCTCCCGTCCGTAGTTCGCATCCCGTTTGCACCGCTCCTCGTGTTCACTCGTCGCAGAATGCGAGGGATGGGATTCGAACCCACGGACCCCTACGGGAGCGGGTCTTAAGCCCACCGCCTTTGGCCAAGCTCGGCTACCCTCGCGCAGATTGAACTCTGCGGGGGCTAGTGAATGGTCCTTTCGGTCTTGGACTGCGAGGTGGGCCATCGTGTCCTATCGTAGGCACGCCGGTGAAGTTCGATAGCGACCGTGACACACTGTTCAACTGTCGCGTACTCTCTGACGCCTGTCCCTACTCCTCGACCGGGAGCCTGTCGGTCGGGAGGAACTTCGTCCGGTCTGCGTGGTCGAACGATGCGACCGGCGTCCCGTCCAGTTTCCTGAGCAACGTCTGGAACGTCGCCCCGTCGTTCGCAGCAGTCACCGCGTTACCGGCGTCCCGGAGTTCGTACGCGCCAGCGATGAACAGCGAAGCGGCGTCCGGATCGAAATACTCGACGGCCAGAAACACCTGCTCTCCGACTGTTCGCCGGTACACGTCGTACGCTTCGAGGGGATTCGATTCGACCAGTCGCGTCACGCCTTCGGCCTTGTTGCCCGGAATAACGAACACGAGTTCGAGGCTGTCACCGTCGTCGACTGTCCGTAGACCCGCATCCCCGGCGGGGACGACGACTGCCTCGCGGCCGTCAGAACGCCGCTGGTCCGCCAGCGCCTGTGTCTCCTCTAACGTCTGTTTCCACGATGCCTTGCGGGCGTCAGAACCAGCGGCAAGCCGTTCGAGGTCGTCTGTCCCCTCGCCACCTGTCTTTACCATACCCTGTCGTTACGCCCGCGGGAGGTAAATGGTGGTGTCACTGGACGCCGAAGATGACTTCCATGCTCAGGGAGAGCCCGAGGACGAACAGACTCGCAACGAAGAGCTTCACCGGCGGCGAGAGCCGGTCTTCGGGCGGAGCGAGCGTATCGAGGGGCGGGACGACACGAGCCAGCATCGACTCGAACGGTGTCCGCTCCCGTGCCGACACGCCAAACGACACGGCGGAGTCGTCCGAGTCGTCGGAATCGAGAGACGGCGCACGCCACAGCGTAACCGAAGCGTAGCCAAACAGCGCGAAGCCGATAAAAAACAGCACGAACTTCACTGTCACCCAGCCGCCGCCGCGAAGCGGTGAGAGTACGCCGCCGATAAGCGTCGCTGTGAGCGTTACGCCGATGGCGTACCACAGCAGATCGAGTACCTTTCCCGCCAGGTTATCCATCGTGCGTGTCGTAGCCACGTTGGCGCAGTTCGTCGCCAGGGGAGACGTGCTCCTGTGCGTGCCGGTGACAGAAGCTCATCCGTCTGTCGTCGACATCGTAGTACTGCGGTGTTTCGGTGTCACACCGACCGCCGAACACTTCCTTGAGGTACGCCCGTGCAGCATCGGGGTCCCCATCACTGAGATACGTCGCAGCCTGTTCGACGTGCTCTCGTACGTCCGGCGGGAGGTCCACGTCGCTGAACTCTTCCTCGACGATTTCCTCGCCGTCAGCCAACGCGGTGTCGAACCCGAGCCGTTCCTTGAGCCGCTCACCGAGCGACTGTTCCGCGCGGGACCGCTCGCGAATGACATCACGGAACTCTCGGATCCGGTCCCACACCGCATCGCTAGCGTCTATGTCTTCGGGCCGTATCCGGACGGGGCACCGCGTTGCGAAGGGACACCCTTCCGGTGGGTCCCGTGGACTCGGTGGCGAGCCGGGCAGGGTAATCCGGTCTGCCTGAACCGTCGGGTCCGGTTCCGGAATCGCCGACAGCAACGCGCGTGTGTAGGGGTTTTCTGGGCGCTGGAACAGCTGCTCCGTCGGCCCGACCTCCATGAGGTTCCCGAGGTACATCACTCCGACGCGGTCACAGATGTGCCGGACCACACTCAGGTCGTGCGCGATGAAGAGGTACGTGAGGCCGAACTCTTCTTGCAGGTCTTCCAGCAGATTGAGTATCTGGGCTTGGACGGACACGTCGAGCGCCGAAACGGGTTCGTCGAGGACGACGAACTCCGGCTCGAGTGCGAGCGCCCGTGCGATGCCGATACGCTGTCGCTGGCCGCCGGAGAACTGGTGGGGGTACCGGTAGTAGTGTTCCGGCATGAGTCCGACCTGATCGAGCAGTGTCCGCACCTTCTCCCGACGCTCGCGAGCCGTGCCCTGCTCGTGGACGTCCAGCGGTTCGCGGATAATCTCACCGACAGTCATCCGGTCGTTGAGGCTCGATTCGGGGTCCTGAAACACCATCTGGGCGTTGCGGCGCCACTCCTTGAGGTCGTCGCCGCTGAGTTCGGTTATATCCGTTCCATCGAAGGAGACTGTCCCGGAGGTAGCCGTTTCCAGTTGGATGAGTGTCCGACCGAGGGTTGTCTTGCCACAGCCGGATTCACCGACCAGCCCGAACGTCTCGCCGCGCGAGATCTCGAAGTTCACGCCGTCGACGGCTTTCACTGGGTCCCCGCCGAGCAGTCCACCGCCTTCGTAGTACGTCTTCAGATCCTGCACATCGAGCAATGTCTCGCCGGTCTGGTGGGACGCGGTCTCGACGACAGATTCACTCATCTGGGTCACCTCCCTCCCGCTGGCCGCCGGTGTCCACGGCACTGCTGCCGTGGCCACCATCAGCCCGTGCGTCGCTGTCTTCGGACCCGGCCGGGCCGGTGTCTTCACCGGCTGCTCGGCGCTCAACTGGCCAGTCGTCCGCCGACAGTGCTTCGTCTGCTTCGACGCCTGTCTGGTCCGCGTTCGCTTCGTGCTGTGTCACAGTGTCGTCGGTAGGCATATCTTCGGGGTACAGGAGACAGGCGGCCGTGTGGTCCGCTGATTCGCTGACTTCGACGTGGGCGGGATGGACCCGCTCACACTCGTCAAAGGCCTTCGGGCACCGGCTGACGAACCGACAGTACGACGCCGATTCGTGTGGCGTCGGCACGTCCCCTTCGATAGTGGGTAGCCGATCTGTACTGGGGTTCCGGCCGGGAATACTCTGCAAGAGTCCCTGTGTGTAGGGGTGGTATGGGTTCGCGAACAGTTCCTCTACGGGTGCCTGCTCGACGACTTCGCCAGCGTACATCACGGCGACGCGGTCGGCGACCTCCGCGATGACGCCCATGTCGTGCGTGATGAACATGATACCGATGTCACGCTTCGTCTGAATCTCCTGTAACAGGTCCAGAATCTGGGCCTGAATGGTGACATCGAGTGCTGTCGTCGGCTCATCACAGATGAGCAGGTCTGGGTCACAGGCCAGTGCCATCGCGATGACGGCTCGCTGGCGCATCCCGCCGGAGAACTCGTGGGGGAACTCATCGACACGGCGTGCCGCGTCGGGGATGCCGACTGCACGCAGCAGTTCGATGGCCTCCGACTTGGCTTCGGCCCCTTCCATACCGCGGTGGAGCTCCAGCGCCTCGATGATCTGGTTCCCGACAGTGTACACCGGATTGAGCGAGCTCAGCGGGTCCTGAAACACCATCGCGATGTCGCCGCCACGAACTGATCGGTATTGCTTCTCCGAAAGCGTCGTCAGCTCTCGCCCGTCTAACCGTATGGACGACTCCTCGCTGATTTCGCCCGGACTATCGACCAGTCCCATAATCGAGCGTGCGGTGACACTCTTGCCCGAACCGGATTCGCCGACGATACCGAGCGTCTCGCCGCGTGCAATATCGAATGAAACGCCGTCGACAGCGCGAATTTCCTCTTTGTCGCTGTGGAACACGGTCCGGAGGTTGTCAACGGCCAGCAGCGGCTCGCCGTCTTCGATGTGGCTCATCCGCCACCACCTCCGGCGGCCGCGCCAGTTGCACCGCCTTCAGCACCCTCGCTCTGTGGGTCAATCGCGTCCCGAATCCCGTCGCTCAACGCGTTGAAGCCGGTGACGACCAGCGTAATCAGGATACCCGGAATGAGCGAGATGTGCCAGGACTGACTGGCGATGTACTGTTGCCCGATGTTAATCGCCCGCCCCCACTCGGGAGTCGGGGCGGTAATCCCGAGTCCGAGGAACGACAGGGCAGAGACGGAAATAATGACGCCACCGAGCGTCAGGGAGGCGTAAACTAGGAGATAACCGAGGATATACGGTGCCATGTGTTTCCGCATAATCACAGTGGGTCGCTGGCCGTAGCTCTTTGCCGCGTCTACCCATTCCTGTTCGCCGACCTGTAACGCAGGACCACGTACCGCCCGCCACAGCCCCGGCCAGCGTATCAGCGCAAACAGGAGGATGAACAGCATCGCCCCGTTGTAAATCTCTGCTATCCAGTGGTTCTTGAACACCACTGTCGCAAGAATCACCAGCAGCAATGCTGGCATCGCCTGCACGGAGTCACTGGTCAGGACCACAATGAGGTCAGTTACCCCCTTGTAATAGGCGGTAACTAACGCCAGCGTCGTCGCAATAAAGCCCGCAATCGCCATCGATCCGAGGCCGATGAACAGCGACACCCGTGCGCCGAAGGCGAGGAAGGTGAACAGATCCTTACCGCTGACGAGCGTTCCGACAGGGTGGAATCGCCCGAAGTCGTCGTAACTCCATATCCCGACGTTGCTGTCCCCGCTCCCGCGCGACGCGGACCCGAGATTCGCCTCGCCGATGGTAATCGTTTCGACCGTCTCCGTGTCCTCGTTGAAGTACTGCATCTCGTGGGAGTACGGCCCCTGGATATTCTCTTCGGCTGTCGTTGGGCCGACAACGGGAGCGAACACGGCCATTGTGACGAAGAAGACGACGACAGCGAGTCCGAACAGGCCCCAGTAGTGACCTCGAAGCCGGTCGATGACGTCGTCAGTCGGCGTCCAGTCAGCAGCGCGATAGTGCCGTCGGAAGAGCACGTACCCGTACCACAGCCACGCCAACAAGACTGCGACGTATGCATACACCAGCAGGAAGCGAATGAGCCATGCGTACTTCGGCTCAAGGCCGAGGAACGTGCCCTGCCAAGCACTCCCGTCGTAGTACCCTCGGTTGGGTATCAGTTCTCGGCTCAGCAGATGCGGCAGGTCGCTGCAGAAGGCTGACGCACTGGCGAACGCCTCAGCGCCGGGCGACCCCGGGAATAACGCGAGCACGTAGCTTATCGCGCCGAACAACCCATCGAGGTACGTCGGTCCCTCAAGCAGTAACAGGGCACAGAGCACGACACCCCACAGTAGTGCCGGTCTAGGGTGTGCCTTGAGTCGGTCCCTCAGCGGCTGATCGATGTCTTCGGTGGGTTCTGTCTCTCTCATCCGTCGTACCCCACGCGTGGGTCGATGATTGTGTACGCGAAGTCCTGTACGATATTCAGCCCGACGATAAGAAGGATGAACAGATACATAAGTGTTCCAACAAGTGGGAGGTCACCCTGCTCCGCTGCCCGGAAGAACAGGAGACCGATACCGTTGATCGAGAAGACGGTCTCGACGAGCACTGACCCGCCGATCAAGATGAACGCCTCCGCAGTGATCACCGGTACGAGCGGAATCAGGGCGTTCCGGAAGATGTGCTTCCAGACCAGTACCCGCGGTGAGACGCCTTTGGCCTTGGCTGTTTCGACGTATTTCGAGTTGATCGTTTCGAGAACGGCAGTTCGGCCGATCCGCATCTCTGTGCCCATCGATGCGGATCCGAGCACCAGTGCGGGCGGCAGTATCTGTTTTGTCGCTTTCGCGAGGTTGGTCCATGCCTGTCCCGGATCGGTTATCAGTCTCGTGGGATTCTTGAGCACGGCGAGGTTCGGCGAGGTCACGACGTTGGTCTCGACAATAAAGCTGGTCCAACTGAACCCGAACAGCTGTTCCGTCTGTGACAGCACCGTCACCAGAATGACCGCGAGCCAGAAGTTCGGCATCGCCCGCCAGACAATCCCACCGAAGGAAGCGAAGTAATCCGAGAACGTATTGGGATTCAGGCCGGCGTAGAAGCCGAGCGGAATGCCGATCCCGAGGGCGATCAGGACCGCCCAGAATCCGAGCCAGATCGTCCGTGGTGCGTAGCTGATGATGAGGTCGATTGCCGGTGTCCCGGAGTTGACGACCCACGACTGGCCCAGATCGAACAGGAACAGGTCTCGCATAAAGTCGAAGTACTGTTCCCAGAGCGGTTCGTTCAGTCCCAACCGTTGCTCGATCTGTCGAATCGCACGAGCGTCACCTTGGGGGCCGAGGATCGCCGCTGCAGGACTGAGCGGCCCCAGCCGGATAATTGCGAACGTTACTGTCGTCCCGAATATGATAACAGGGATCGACAGTACCAAGCGCTTGAGCAGATACGTAGCGCGGCTCATGGCTTAGCTTGTCTCCGTTGTACGGGTACTTGTGAGTTCATAATCTCTGAGGGCTGCGAAGTCGTTCCCGTCACCAACCGTGGCGGGGACGATCACGCCAGCAGGGACGCGATTACTGTCTGTCTCCGAGCGACACGGTGTTCATCTTCTGTCGGCTCGGCCCCATTCCGGCTGGCGGCGTGAAGTCGACGTGGTCGTACCAGAACAGCTCAGTCAGCTCGTGATACACCGGCAGCATTGCGACGTCTTCCCAGTTCGCGTTCTCCATCTGGATGTACGCGTCGTTCCGGGCGGCCTGATCCTCCTCCGTCGGTGCCGGGTTGTCAGCAATCGACTGGTACGCCTCCGCGGCCTGCTGGGCAGCGTCGCCGTTCTCCGGCTGCCAGTTGACATACGAAATCGGGAAGTCAAGACTCGTATCGGTCTGTGGCGGGTTCAGCAGCTGGAGGAAGTTATCCGGCGCGGGCCAGTCAGCGACCCAGCCAAGCGAGTACATCTCTAGTTCGCCGTTGCGACCACGCTCGAGGAGCGTGTTGAACGGCGCCTGGTTGACTTCGAGGTCGATGTAGACGCTCTGCAGCTGGTCTCGAAGAATGCTTGCAGTTTCGCTCCAGACACCGGACTCGTAGATCGTCAGCTCGACGGCGACGCGCTCGTTTTCGCCGTAGCCAGCCTCTTCCATCACCGATCGGGCCTTTCCGAGCTGGCTGTCGTCGTAGCCGTACGGGTACTCGTTTTCGGCGCGGTCGTTGTAGTTCTGGGCACCACCGGGGAAGATGGATTTCGGCGTGAAATTGTACGCAGGCTCGCCGCGCTGCTTGAACACCTGCTCGACAACGGTGTGCTGGTTCATCGCGTACGCGACCGCCTGACGGACCGGCTTGGGTACGCTGGCCATGTTAAACCCAAGGTAGAACACCCCGATGTTCGACACGGCGGAGTAATTAGCCGTGTCGCCGTTGCGCAACTCGCCGTAGGTCCCGATCTGGCGACCCTCGTCGTCTTCCTCCTCAACGGACACCTTCCCGGGGTCGTACTGCGCCGTGGGGAGTTCGAAGATATCGGCGTTCCGGTTCATCGCATAGTTGTAATTGGCCGAGTCGTTCTCGATAACCGCAAAGTGGACGCCGTCGACGCTCGGACTCTCGCCATAGTAGTCGTCGTACGCGCTGACTCTGGCCTCTGTTCCGGAGTTCCACGTATCGAACTCGAAGGGGCCGTTTCCGATCGGGTTCGAACTGGAGAACTCGGCCTGGGTCATCTCGCCCTCGTACCCTTCGATGTCGCCAACCATGCCCTCAGGAACCGGTGAGAAAGATGAGTACGCGAGCATCTCCAGCGTGGAGGCAAACGGCGCGTCTAGCTGGATCTCGAGCGTTGTTTCGTCAACGGCCGTGACGCCGAGTGTCCCGGGCTTGTACACTTCCTGTTCCTCGCCGTCGACCGTCTCAGTCGTCGTCTCGTGTGTCACGCCCAGCGAATCCAGAACGAAGTAGGCACGACTAGAGTTGTCAGATGCAGTCAACCGCTCGAACGCGTAGACGAAGTCACTAGCGGTTACGGTGTCGCCGTTGTGGAAAGTCGCGTCCTTCAACTGGAACGTGTAGGTCGTGAAGTCATCAGATACCTCGTAGTCCGCAGCCATAAGCCCCTCTACAGCGGGCTGGCTGTCGGGATAGTTCATCAGCGGATCGAACATCTGCTGGATGACGATTCCCGACTGGGTGTCGGTCGCCTCGATCGGGTCCATCGTCGTCATCGTCCCCGTGTTGACCCGCCAGAGGTCCCCGTCCTGTTTCAGATCGGTCCCGACATCGCCACCACTGGAGTCTGTCGAGTCCGTGCCGCCGCCGGTCTCCTCCGCTGCGCCCTCAGTCTCGTCACTATCACTGGAACATCCCGCCAGCGCTGCGGCGGCCGCAGCACTGCCCGTTGCTTTCAGAAACGATCGCCGTTCCATGCTACTTGAACGTGGCATATTGATACCCAAATTGCCCCCCACAAATAGAAGTTATGTCATACAGTAGCTTGAAATATTAAACTGCTCGCATGAAGAAATTCAGTTTATTATCTATAGTAATCTTACATGATATATACTGCGACGGCTGTTTTCTGTATTCTGGAGCCTTGCCTTCTCGCACTGAATTCTCGGTGACATTGACAGCGCACATCGGTGTCTACGCGGACTGATAGGAGGTGGTAAAACTGCCGCTAGTAGGCACTGCGCTACCAGTCGACGGAGAGCGTCCCGTCGCCGTTCGGGTCCGGGGCGATCTCCTCGTTGGTCCGCCGGTCGACGACGTGGATGATGCCGCGGTCTTTCTTCGCCGGGCAGGCCTCGGCGGCCGCGATGTTATGATCGAGATCCGATTCGTCGATGAAGTAAGTCTCGGGCTTGGCGATACCAGTATCCAGGTCGAGCGTCCAGTTGCGCGACTTCTCGGCGCACTTGCCCGCCCCGAAGCATTTGTTGGCCTCGAAGATTATCTTGTAGGGCTTCTCCTCGACCGGGGGGCCGTCCTGTTCGCCGATTTCGCTCGGGTCGACGTGTTCGTCCGCGTCTGCCATCACTCCGTGTTCGTGGCCGACCGTCTTTCGATTGTCGGTCTCGCCGTCGGGGGTTCACTACGTTTCGGCCGCCGGCACGACTTCGACGGGGTCCCCGACGGCCAGTTCCGCGCCGCGGTCGGCCTCGGGGACGTGGGTGATGAGCATCACGGTATAGAAGTGATCGAAGGCGTCCTGGTCGGCCCACTCCGGGAACGTCGCCTGCCGGCGCTTGACGAACTGCTCCCGGAACCCCGGCGTTGCCTCGCCGGTGTCGGGGTCCCGCTGGGGGACGACACAGCGACCGCAGGGGGTCACTCCCTCGAACCGGACGCCGCCGGCCCGGAAGGCGGGGGCGTCCGCGCCGACAAATCGGTCCTCCCAGAACGCCGGGACCCCGCCGATTTCGACGTTCGCCCGGAGCCGCCGGCGCAGGCCGTCGACGGTCACGTCGTCGAACCACGACGCTACGGTTTCCAGCGTCGCGGTGCTGATGACCGACGGCCCCATCTCGCGGCGGTCGACGTAGCCCAGCGTCTCGTCGCGCTCGACGGTCAGGTCCACGCCGAAGAACACGCCGAGCCAGTCGGCCGCCCGCGAGCGGCCGCGCTCGTCCCGGAGGTCGAACGACGCGCTGTCGTCGTCGGTCGTGACCGACAGCGTCCCCGACTCGGGGTCGTAGCCGGTGTCGATGTCGTGGACGCGGCTGGTCCGCTTCCCGTTGACCACGTCTCCGGCGTCGTCGAACATGGCGAACTCGCGGTCGTGGGCCAGTGTGCCGCCCGGGCGGATCGATACCGATTCGCAGTCCATGCCGTCCAGCGCCTTGACGGGGTAGACGGTGAGTCGCTCGACGTGTGCCACTGCCATTAGCTTCGGCGGCCGGGCCTATAGCAGTGTCCCGTTCTCGGCCGCAGGCGAAGCCGACGCGGCGGCCGCCTGTCCGAAACCGGGGCGAAAACGAGGATATCCGGGGACGCGCCTGAACGATACTATTACGTATCGACTGGGGTAATCAGTCGCCAGACGAATGGTCGAACACACTCGAACGCTGGATTTCAAAATCGCGTTCGCAATCGGGCTGGGGACGATGATCGCGGCCGGAATCTTCTCGCTGTCCGGCACCGCCGTCGCAGCAATCGGATCGAGCGCCGTCATCGCGTTCGTCATCGCCGCCGTCATCGCGGGCGTCACCGCCGCCGCGTACTCCGAGTTCGCGTCGGTCTACTCAGAAAACGGCGGCGGCTACCTCTTCTGTTCGCGGACCTTCGAGGACCGGGACCTGCTGACCTACAGCATCGGGATGTCGCTGTTTCTCGGCTACACCGGCACGACGGCGTTCTACCTCGCGACGATGGACGAGTGGGTCGTCCGCTTTCTCCTTCCCGAGGCGCTTCACTTCCTGCCACACGGGACAGCCGGCGTGGCGACTGCGGTCCTGCTCGGCGTTCTCAATGCCCGCGGGACCGAGGAAAGCGGGAGCTTCCAGCTCCTCGTCACGGGCGCGAAGGTCGCCGTTCTGCTCGCGTTCATCGGCGGTGCGTTCGCCTTCCGCGGGCCGTCGGTGGCCGTCAGTAAGTTCGCTGGAAACTTCGGCGGCGGCCCCGTCGATATCCTGACTATCTCTGCGCTGGCGTTCATCACGTTCTTCGGCTTCTCGGCCATCGCGGCCAGCGCGGGCGAGATAATCGAGCCGAAGCGGACCGTCCCACGGGCCATCGCCGCGAGCATCCTCACAGTCACTGTCCTCTACGCGCTCGTCATCGTCGCGATGGTGAACTCCCCGATTCCAGCAGAGGTCATCGCACAGGAGGGCGAGACGGCGATGGGGCGGGTCGCCGCTTCGTTCCTCGGGAGCATCGGCGAGAGCCTCATTGTCGCCGGGGCCATCTTCTCGATGGTGTCGGCCTCGAACGCGTCGATACTCGCCGCGAGCAGCATCGGCTCGCTGATGGGGACCCGCGGGCAGGCCCCCCGGCGGTTCTCGCGCATCCACCCCGACTACGGGACGCCGTCCTGGAGTGTGGCGACCGCGACGGCGACCATCGTCGCGCTCATCGTGTTCTTCATCGCGCTGTTCCCGGCTGAGGGCGGCCTGTTCAGCGGGCTCGGCCTCCATCTCGGGCTGAACGCCCTGACCGGGTTCGCAACGCTGAACCTCCTGTTGCCGCTCGCCGTCGTCAACGTCGCGCTCATCTACTCCCGGCGGCGGTTCCCGGATATCACGCGGGGCTTTCGCGTCCCCGGCGTCCCGGTGGTCCCGGTCATCGGCGTGCTGGCGAACCTCGGGCTCATCTACAACCTCCCGCCGAAAGGCGTCGTGACCGGGCTCGTACTGACGGGCGCGATGGTCGTTGTGTACCTCGCCTGGGGCGGCGCGCCGGAGACCGAGGACCTGCTTCGGGAGGTGGTCCCGGAGACGCCGGCGTCGGGTGCAGCGGGGGCTGAAGCGGCCGCCGAGACCGGCGGCTTCCGCGTCCTCGTCCCAATCGCACGTCCGGGCCGGGCCGCTCGCTACGTCGAACTCGCCGCGGCGCTGGCGAAGGTGTCCGACGAGGACCCCGTCATCCACGTCCTCAACGTGACGCAGGTCCCCGACCAGACGCCCTGGGAATCCGTCCAGGACACCGCGAAAGCACGGACCGAGCGCATCCGGTCAGAACTGGGGGATGACTACGGCGTCGACCTCCTCATCGAGGGCCACACCTGCCGGGACGTGGCCTTCGATATCCTCCAGACGGCGCGCGACGACGACGCCGACCTCATCCTAATGGGGTATCCCGAACGCCATCAGGACGTGACCGAGACCGTCGAGCGCGAAGCACCCTGTGACGTGTTCTTCGCCGACAAGACTGCGTCTGCGGACGCCCTCGACGTTATTAACATCGGCGCAGGCGGCGGCCCCCACCATCAGGCCGTGCTCCCGCTGGTGAACGCGCTCGGGCAACTGGGGAGCGACCTCCACCTCATTAACGTCAGCACCGACGACGAGGGGGCAAACGAGGCGTCGGGGACGACGCTTGACGCGCTTGAGGGCGTCGAGACGACCCAGGTCCACAACGTCCGTGCCGGCACCGTCGCCGACGGCCTCGTCGAGACCGCGGCGGAAAACGGCGGCGTGCTGGTCATCGGCGCGTCGCGGGACCGCTGGCTCAGGCAGGCCCTGTTCGGCAGCACTCCTGACGAGGTCATCGCACTGGCCGCCGACCGGGATGTGCCGGTCCTCGTCTACGCCAGCCAGACCGGCGTCTCGGGCCGGCTGAGCGAGCGGCTGTTCCCGGTCACGCGGTACCTCAGAAAGCGGCTGTCGCGGTCGGGCCGGAAACAGGGGTCTAGCCCCGACTGGAACTAAGTCGTCTCGCAGCCGGCGCGCTTATCGGTGGATGTCGACCGATTCGAGCAGCATTTCTTGGGTCGGCGCGTCGTTGCGGTCGGTGTCGACGCTGCCAATGGACTCGACGACGTCCATCCCGTCGACGACCTTCCCGAAGACGGCGTGTTTGCCGTCCAGGTGGGGCTGGGCGTCGAGGGTGATGAAGAACTGCGAGCCGTTGGTGTTCGGGCCGCTGTTGGCCATGCTGAGGACGCCCGGGCCGTCGTGAGTGAGGTCGTCGTGGAACTCGTCGTCGAAAGAGTAACCGGGGCCGCCGCGGCCGGTGCCGGTCGGGTCCCCCATCTGGATCATGAAGTCCTCGATGATGCGGTGGATGTCGATGTCAGTGTACAGCGGATCGATCCGCTTCTCGCCGGATTCAGGGTCCTCCCACGCGCCGGTCCCCGGAGCGATTTCGGTCCCGTCGTAGTCGTTGGCGCCTTCGGCCAGGCCGACGAAGTTATCGACGGTGGTCGGCACGCGCTCGTCGTACAGTTCGACTTCGATGTCGCCCTCTGTCGTGTGCAGGGTCGCGGTCAGGTCGCTCATACTCGGTCGGAAGGAAGCCCGGCAGAAAAGCCTGCCCACTGACCGAGGGTTCTTGTGCCAGCACCGGACCACCCCCGCCGTGTCCTGACGACTGACCGCGTGGCGTCCAGCGGGTGTCCGACACGCCGCCACGCGCCGGTGAGTGTCGGCTGTTCGTCGTACCAGGCTACGGCAGGTGTGACAGCAGCAGGTCCGATACCTGCTCGGGGGCATCGAACTGGACCCAGTGGCTTGCCGCCGGGAGCCGCTCGACTCGACAGTTCGGGACCCACTCGCCGAGGTCCTGCGTCAGCGCCAGCGAGAGCGCGTCGTCTTGCACGCCCCAAATAAGGAGCGTTGGCGCTGTCACCGGGTTGTCGCCGACGCCGCCCACAGTGAGCGTCAGCTTTGCGTTCCGCCGGGCGAGCGCCCGGTAGTAATTAACTGCGGCCGTGCGTGCGCCCGGTTGCCCGAGTGCCCGCTTGTACCGCCGCACGTCGGTCTCTGTGAAGGCGTCGGGTCGGGTTGGCCCGTCAGTCAGGATACGCTCCAGCATGGCGAAATCGTTCCAGCGGAGGCTAGCCTCGGGAAGGACGGGGAGCTGAAAGAACAGCACGTACCAGGACCGAAGTAACTGGTCGACCGAGCGGCGGATCTCGCGCTCGTATGCTGACGGGTGGGGCGCATTCAGGACCGCGAGTTGGTCGACTACGTCCGGTCGGTCAATGGCGGTCTGCCAGGCAACGACGCCGCCCCAGTCGTGACCGACGATGTGGGCCTGCTCGCGGCCGAGCGCCGAGACGAGTCCGGCCACGTCGGCGACCAGTTCGTCGATGTGGTACGCGGCGACGCCGTCGGGCTTATCAGAGTGATTGTAGCCCCGAAGGTCCGGCGCGACCACACGGTAGCCGGCGTCTGCGAGCGCCGGTATCTGGTGTTTCCAGGCGTACCAGAACTCCGGAAAACCGTGCAACAGGACGACGAGGTCGCCGTCCGACGGGCCAGCGCTCACGGTGTGGAGCCTGATACCGTTGGCGTCGGCCAGCTCGTGGACTCCGGGCGTCTCCGATGCGGGTACCGTCCACGCAGTGCTGTCACGAGCGCTAGCGTGTTGTCCCATCAGAATGCCTTCGCCCGCTCGGTAGAAATCGGTTCCGCTCTGCTCGTCGTCGGATTAGAAGGCCCGGAGGTCGTCGAGTGTCTCCGCTGCACTGCCGTCGGCAATCGCGCCACGGGCCCGTTCAAGCCCGTCCTGAATGCTGTCGGCGTCCTCGCGGGCGTAGATCCGGAGCGCGGCGTTGAGCGCGACAGCGTCGGCGAAGCCGTCCTCGCGTTCGCCGGTCAGTACGGCTTCGGTTATCGCCGCCGACTCTTCGGCCACGTCATCGACCTGCAGGTCCTCGCTCTCGATGTCCATCCCGTACTCGCCGGTGCGGATCTCGAAGTCCGCGATGTCCTCGTCGTCGGATTCGTCGCCGGTGACGGGCCATTCGGCGACGATGGTCTCGCCGGGGCGGACGTCGTCGTAGCCCTCCATTCCCTGGAAGAACAGCGCCCGCTCGACGCTGCTGGTCTCGGACTGAGCAAGCGTGCGGACCATCTTCTTCGCGAAGGCCAGGTGGTAGAAACTGCCGAGGTGGACGCTGGCGTCGGCCGGGTTCGCCAGCGTCTCGACAGTGTTGACGAAGGTCCGGACGCCCATGTTGTCGCGGCGCTCGAACAGGGCGTCGATGCCGGGGTTGAACGCCGGCTGGTAGTAGAAGCCAAAACCGCTCTCGTCGACCATGTCGGCGCTCTCGCTCGGCTCGAGTTCGGTTCGGACGCCGAGTTCGTCCAGCACGTGCTTGTAGGCGTCCTGTTTCTGCGTCGGGACGCGGTCGCCGGAGTGGACGACGACGGGTGTGCCGGCGGCAGCGGCAACAACACCCGCGGCGACGCCGAGAATCGCCGACCGGCCCTTGCCGTCGTAGTTGGCCCCGCAGTCGACCGGGTCAGCGTCCGGCGTGGCTGTCTCGACCGACTCCTCGGACATCACGTCGACGTACGCACCCAGTTCCTCGGGGGTGTTGCGTTTCCAGCGGTTGGCGAGCCAGAACGCACCAAGCGTCGTGTGGTCGGGTTCGCCGCCGAGGATGCGCTGGAACGCCTCCCGGGCTTGCGTGCGGGACATATCGTCGGCAGATTTGTGACCGGAGCCGACGACTTCCGTCATGAGTCGTTTGAGCGGCCATTCGCCGTACTCCCGGGTCGCTTGCGCCATGGAAACGTGTTCGGGCCAGAGTTCAAAAGCCCCTGCGTTTCGTTCTCAATTTGTGGGAACTGACCGCCTTCCCGAAAGGGATACACGACTACGCTCCTAATCGTGTACAATGAGTCTCAAGTCGGGTGAGTGGCGCGAGCAGATCGACGAGGTAGACGCTGCGCTCATCGACGAGTTCCAGAGCGATTTCCCGATTCAGGAACGTCCCTTCGAGGCTGTCGGTGAAGCGTTGGGAGTCTCGGCGGGGGAAGCACTCGACCGGGTCAGAACACTCCGTGACGACGGTATCTTCCGTCGGTTCGGCCCAGTCCTCAATCCGCCGGTCATCGGCTCTTCCACGCTGGCGGCTGTCAGTGCACCGGAAGACCGGTTCGACGAGGTCGCAGAGATAATCAACGGGTACCGACAGGTGAATCACAACTACGCTCGCGACCACGAGTGGAATATGTGGTTCGTTGTCACTGCAGGCTCTCGACAGCGGCGCGACGAGATCCTAGCCGAGATTGAGGAGCGAACCGGTTGTTCGGTACTCGTCTTGCCGATGTTGACCGACTACTACATCGATCTTGAGTTCCCGGTTGTCAACGGGGACCGGTTCGCCCGGGAGAGTCTGGAGACGACCGACGCCACTGCGACCCGCATAAGCGAAGATGCCGCCGCGGACCTCTCGGAGCTGGACCGACAGTTGTTGCTCGAAATCCAGACCGGCTTCCCGCTTGTCGCAACACCCTACCGCAACGTGGCAGACGCTCTCGATGCCGACGTGTCGGACGTACTCTCGGCGATCAAGCGCCTCCAGCAGACTGGCTGTATCAAGCGTATCGGCTGTGTCGTGAATCACATCGTTACCGGGTTCGACAACAACTGCATGGTTGTCTGGGACGTGCCGGACGACGCTCTTGACGAGCGCGGGCAGGCAGTCGGCGAACTCCCCTACGTCACGCTCTGCTACCATCGGCCACGCCGCCCGGAGCAGGACTGGCAGTACAATCTCTTCACCATGATTCACGGGCGCGAAGCGGCCATTGTCGACCAGAAGATCGACGAACTCGCGACCGAACATCTGCCGTACGACCACGACCGACTGTACTCGACGGAGACGCTCAAACAGACTGGGGCACGATACGACGATATTGTCGGCCAGTAACCATTTTCAGTCAGGTCGTCTCGGGCAAGATGGCCGGAATCCTTTTGCAATTCTGTGGTATATATGCTAGCTAATGACAGAGAGGCGACGAGCGACGATCCTCGTTGTCGATGACGAGCCAGCGGTGGCTGACGTGTACGCGGACCAGTTACGTGACCGGTACGCAGTCGAAACGGTGTACAGCGGTGAGGCAGCCCTTTCGAAGCTAGATTCCACAGTCGACGTTGTCCTGTTAGACCGGCGGATGCCGGACCGCTCCGGCGACGAGGTACTGTCGGCGATCCGTGAGAAACGCTACGACACACGCGTGGCAATGGTGACCGCAGTTGACCCCGATTTCGACATCATCGAGATGCCCTTCGATGATTACGTCATCAAACCGGTGTCGAAAGAGGACCTCTTCGGGACAATCGAACAGTTGCTTCGGTACGCCGATTACGAGGAACGCCTGCGTGAGTGCTACTCGCTCACGGCGAAATACGCTGCACTGGAGTCGTCAAAACCACAGGCGGTCCTCGATGAGAGCGAGGAGTTCACTGCACTGAGAGCCGAGCTTACCGAAGTCCGTGCGGAACTTGACGAACTCACGGGTTCGTTCGACGCCACTGACTTCGAGTTGCTGTTCCGAAACTTTGAGACGGACGAGTCAATGCCGGACAGCACACAGTTTTGATCCGGCTCGGAGTGGTCGCTTCGGGACTCACGGCGACCCGCCCACCCTTTCGAAAGCACTAACCGATTCTCTTCCATAGAGAGGGCAATGAGTCAACAACTCCCGGACGTGCAGGCGTCGAGTCCGGACGTAACGGTCGGTCTCAATCGCGTCGGTGTGACGGGCGTCGAGAAGCTCGTCAAACTGGGGCGTCGTGACCGCGACCCCATCGTACTCATGGCGGAGTTCGAAGTGTTCGTCGACCTGCCGTCTTGGCGAAAGGGTGCCGACATGTCCCGCAATATGGAGGTCATCGACGAGACGCTGGAGACCGCCGTCTCCGAGGAGGCCTACCGGGTCGAGGACGTCTGTGGCGACGCCGCCGAACTCCTGCTTGAGAAGCACGACTATACGACGAAAGCGGAGGTTCGGATGGAAGCCGAGTACGTCACACACGAGAAGACGCCGGAGTCGGGGATGGCCACCCAGTCGACGGCCGATATCATCGCCTCGGCGACAGCGACCGAAGACGGGACGAGCGAGGAAATCGGTGCCCGCGTCACCGGGATGACCGTCTGCCCGTGTTCGCAGGGGATGTCAGCCTCTCGCGCCCGTGAAACACTCCAGCAGCTCAACGTCGAAGACGATGTCATCGAAGAGTTCCTCGAAACCAACCCACAGGCCGGCCACTCACAGCGCGGCCACGCCACGCTCACCGTCCAGAGCGACGGCGCGCCTGAGGTCGATCTGAACGAACTCATCGAAGTCGCCCGGGATTCGATGAGCGCCCGCATCTACAACCTCGCGAAGCGGCCCGACGAGGACCACATGACCTACGAGGCCCACAAAGACGCCAAGTTCGTCGAGGACTGCGTCCGCGCCCTCGCCGAGGGCGTCGTCGAGACGTTCCCGGACCTGCCGGACGACGCCGTCGTGACGATGAAACAGTCGAACGACGAGTCCATCCACCAGCACAACGCCCACGCCGAGCGCGTCGCGCAGTTGGGCGATTTGCGGCAGGAAGTCGGCGAGTAGCGAGGACTGAGCGAAGCGAAGTCCTCGGAACGTCGAGCGGGGAGCGTAGCGACCCGCGAGACTACCTTAGTTGTTGAACGAAGCGAAGTCCTCGAACCGTCGAGCGAGGTGCACGAGACGCGCCGCGTCTCGATTGCGAGCGGTGAAGCCGCGAGCGCCGTCTCGCGGTCGCTGTCTGTGACTCTGTTTCTCACTCACCGATGACCCAGTTACGGCGGGCCGACCGGCTTTGCTTCTGCCCAGTGTTCTTCGAACGCCTGGCTGATATCGGCAGTGAAATCGGAGTCCTTCATGTCGATGACGCCGAAGGTTTCCTCGCGGCCCAGCGGGTGCGGGACCTCGATACAGACCTCGACCCCATCGAGTAGCTCGAACGTGGTCCTGATGTTGGGGCTGGCGCGGGCACTGTAGTTGTCGTAGTGGAAGAGGCGCTCGTAGTACTCGCGGTTGGCTTCTTCAGGAAGGCTCTCGAACAGATCCGGCCGAACGAGCAGAGACACTTCGACGCCCCGTTCCAGCGCCGCTTCGAGTTCATCCACGATTCGCTCGGTCCCGGAGAGGATGTCGACCTGCCGGGCGGGTGCCGAGCCGACCATGATAATCTCGTCGTCGGCGGCGGCCAGCCGCTCAAGCAATAGGTCAAGCGAATTGTCGGGGCCAACGGCGGCTGTCCAGAACGGCTCCTCGACGGGCTCTGCCGACTCCAACTGTGTCGAGAGGTCGTCGACGATTTCCTCGTACTGGCCGACCTTCTCCTGGAGTTCCCGCTTCTTGTCCTCGAGCAGGCGGTCGAGAGCCGTGTCCGGTTCGACGGCGACGTATTTTTTGGGTCGGCTGGCGGTCTGGCTGCGGACGAGATTGTACGTTTCGAGGCTGTTTAGCACGTCGTAGATGCGGCCCATCGGAACGTCGCTGGCCCGCGATAGCTCCTTGGCCGTTGTCGGCCCTGTTTCCAGCAGTGATCGGTATGCTCTGGCTTCATATTCGGAGAGTCCGAGATCTCTGAGACTGGACATACCCATACATCAAGGTACGTGTGCAAAAACTTGTCGGGGGTTTACCGTTTGTCCACGTTTGCGGCCGTTGTTCGTGTCAGTGCTCGCCAGTGAGTGCGGCTTCGAGTTCGGCCGGGGTCGTCCCCTCGGCGACGATAGCATCCCCGTCGAGGAGTCGTGCCGTGCCGTCGCCGTCCGGCTCCGGGACGACGGTGATTTCGTGATCAGCCAGTCGAAGCGCCGCGCGGTGGAGATCGGTCCCTGCCTCGGTCCCGACCGTGAGCGTCTGGGGCTGCTGGAGACGCGCCGCAACACCGGCGTAACCAGCGACTTCGACGCCCATGCGCTCGGCCGCGCCGGCGAAGGACTCGACCGCTGAAAGCGCTGCGTTGCGGTATCGGTCCTCACCGGTGAGCGCCGCGAGGTCGACCAGTGCGTCGGCCAGTTCCACCGTCGCGTCGAGTGGGTGAAGCGAGCGGTCACAGAGCCCTGGCCCGCTTGCAGGCCCGTCACGGAACGCACCTCCGTCCTGCTGGCGGTTTTCGATCGTCCAGTCCGCGACAGCTTCGGCTGGCCCCGGCTCACCGAGGACCTGCCAGCTCGTCGTCAGCCCCTGGAGGAGCTGTGCCTGGTCCAGCAACAGGCCGGTGTCACTGTCCGTGCCGTCGTAGTGGGTTACCTCGCCGCCGTGGACGAGGGACTCACAGACCGCGTCCCGTGCGCGAGTCGCGTACTGCCGGGCGCGCTCGTCGTCGGTGTAGGCCGCCACCCACAGCAGGGCGTCGATGGCGAGGCCGTTGCGGTCGGCGAACACCGTGTCGTCGATGTTCGGAGGTACCGTTCCCTCCCGCTCGCTCGGTTCGAGCCGGTAGTACTCGTCGGAGCCGGCCTGGCTCGCGGCGAAGGCGTCGTCGGCCCACAGCGTCGTCGTGAGGTAGTCGACAGTCCGCTGGGCGGCGTCCCGGTACGCTTCGGTCCCGGTGTACCGGTAGCCGTGGGCGAACGCCCGGACCAGCGCAGCGTTCTCGTCCAGTAGTTTCTCCCGTCGCGGGTTCCCCCAGTTGCGCTCCGTGGCGTACCGAAAGAAGCCGCCGTCGTAGGTATCCAGCAGGTGGGTCCGAATCGCCTCCAGCGTCCGGGTCGCCTGGTCGCGCGCCCGGACGAGGGCGAACTCCACGGTCCGTGGCAGCGGGAACTTCACGTCGGTTCCCCAGCCGCCGAACTCGTCGTCGAACGCGCCTAGCAGTTGCTCGACCATGTGCTCCTCGATGCGCGGGCGGAGCTCGCCAGCAGGGGGTGATTCGTCCTGTAGCTGCCGTGGGACCGACCCCGCCGCCGCGCCTTGGGCGTCCCACGATTCCCGGACAGAGTCCAGAATACCGCGGAACCCGTCCGGTCCGAGGAACGTCGCGCCGGTAATGACCTCGCCTTCAGGTGTCAGGAACACCGTCGACGGGAACCCGCCCATCGTGTACCGCTCCCGGACGCGGGGATTGCGGTCGGCATCGACACGGACCGGGATGAACCCGTCGTTGATGTTGGCCGCGATGCGGGGCTCGCCGAACGTCCCGCGGTCCATGGCCCGGCACTCAGCACTCCACGGGACCGTCAGCGCCAGCAGCACCGGCTTCCCCGACTCGGCGGCGTCCTCGAAGGGGTCCGGTCCCCACTCGCGCCACTCGACCTTCGTGTCGCGTGCGTACTCGTCCATACCTGCCCTGGGCGGTGAGCGTACAAAGGCTCTCTCACTCGGCGAAAGACCGATTGTCGGGGCGACCCAAGCGTCGGCGATGGATACCCCGCAGGCGATTCCCGAAACACCGGAGCCGGTCACGCCGGGTGACCGGCCGCCCCGACTCGGCCGCGTCCCGTTCATCGACAACACCGCCGCGATGCTACGTGACCCGCTCGGGTTTTACGACCGTGCCGGGGCCCACGAGGCCGACGTGGTGGGGTACAGCGTCGCCGGGACGACGGGCTGTTTCGTCTGCCACCCGGACCTCGTCGAGCAGGTGCTGGTGACCGACGCCGACGCCTACGAGAAGGGGCAACTCCTCCAGGACACGCTCGGTCAGTTCATCGGCGAGGGGCTGTTCCTGCTGGAGGGCGAGGAGTGGCAGCGCCAGCGGACGGCGCTCCAGCCGGCGTTCTACCGGGAGCGCATCGCCGCCTACGGCGACACGATGACCGCGTTCGCCGACCGGACGGCGACGGGATGGCGCGACGGCCAGCGTCTCGACGTGCGCCCGCACATGCAGTCGCTGACGCTGAACATTCTCGGCAAGACCCTGCTCGACGTGGACATCGAGACCACTGCGGACGCGCTGGAACCGCTGCTGGACGCGCTGCGCGAGCGCCTGGACCCGCGGTCGCTGTCGGCGTACCTCCCGCTGTGGGTCCCGACGCGGACGAACCGCGCCGTCAATCGCTCGCTGTCCGAGTTCCAGTCCACGCTCGACGACGTCATCGCCGCCCGCCAGCGCGAGGCCGACCGCGCCCGCGAAGCCCGCGACGACGTTCTCTCCCTGCTGCTCTCGCTCGACGACGAGACGATGGACCGCGAGCGACTGGGCCACCAGCTGCTGACCTTTCTGGTCGCCGGCCACGACACGACGGCGCTGACGCTGACCTACGCCTGGTTCCTGCTGGCGAATAATCCGAAGCGCCAGCAACGCCTGCACGAGGAACTTGACGCAACACTGGGAAACAGACAGCCGACGCCCGAGGACCTGTTCGACCTGCCGTACCTCGACGCCGTGGTGAACGAGGTGCTCCGGCTGTACCCGCCCGCTTTCACCGTGTTCCGTCAGCCGACGGAGCCGGTGACCCTCGGCGGATACGAACTCTCGACGGACGCACAGCTCACCCTCCCGCAGTGGCTCATCCACCGCGACGACCGCTGGTACGACGCGCCCGACGCGTTCCGCCCTGAACGGTGGGACGACGACCTCGAAGCGTCGCTCCCGGACTACGCCTACTATCCCTTCGGCGGCGGCCCGCGCCACTGCATCGGCATGCGCTTCGCCCGGATGGAGGCCAAACTCGCGCTGGCGACCATCGCCCAGCGGTACGCCGTCGAAGCGGTCACCGAACCGCCGCTCTCACTGGCGATGCAGATTACGCTGAGTCCCGCAGAGCCAGTCGAAGTCCGATTACGAGAGCGGTGAGCGCCTGACCGGGCGGCCGACAGTCCGGTCTCGCTCTCGAAAGGCGTTTGGGGGCGGGCCTGCAAGCAGTCGTATGCTCCGGGTCATCGGGCTGTTGCTGCTCATCCCGCTGTTCGACATCGTGTTGCTGGTGACGGTCGCGATACCGTTCCTCGGCCCGCTCGTGACGGTCGCGCTCGTCGTCCTGACGGCGCTGGTCGGCATGCTGCTGGTCCGTGCCGAAGGCCGTGCGACGCTCCGGCAGATACAGCAGCGGCTCGCGGTCGGCGAACTCCCGACCGACGAACTCATCGACGGCGGCCTCCTCATCGCCGCCGGCGCGTTCTTCCTCACGCCCGGCCTGGTGACGGACTTCGTCGGCCTGCTGCTCGCGGTCCCGTTCACCCGCTACCCCGTCCGGGCCGCCACGCGCCGCTGGGTCGTCCAGCCCTACGTCGACGCCAAGACCGGCGGCTTCGCCAGCGGCCAGGTGTATGTCGGCGGCTTCCCCAACGACGAGAACGGGCCCACTGGCCCCGGCCCGACTGGTCCCGACGGCGGCTCCGGCACCGGCTCCAGCGGCGGCGGCTCCTTCGACCCCGACGAAGCCACCGACGTCGACTTCGACGACAGCGACGAAAACTGAAGCCCTGACGCGGTTTCACATCCCCAACCGGCCGCGAAACGTTACCCTTTTCAATACCCCTCGGGTACAACTGAATGCGTTGGGCCAATAGCTCAATCAGGTTGAGCGCTCGGCTGATAACCGGGAGGTTCGCGGTTCAAATCCGCGTTGGCCCACTATTCTCGAACCGTCCTGACACCGTGAGAGAGTCGACTGCGTCGTGACGGCGTCAGGCTGGCCGGGCTAGTCGGTGTACTCGTCGAACAGGTCGGCGACGCGCTCCGCTATCTCGTCTCGGATTTCCCGCACGCGCTCGACGGACTGACCGTGGGGGTCGTCCAGCGCCCAGTCGCGGACTGCCACGTCGGCATCGAGGTCGAGCGTCGAACACCCCATCGTCGCAACAACGGTGCAACTGTTGAGTTCGTCGTTCGAAACAGCTTGCGGGACCCGGTCAGATAGGTCGATGTCGAGTTCGGCCATTGCCTCGACGACTTCCGGATGCACTTCGTCTGCGGGGTCCGTGCCCCCGGTCAGGATTTCGACCTCGTCTTCGAGCCCGCGGCGGGCTCGCTCTCGTTCGGCGAACGCTGCGGACATCTGACTCCGGCCGGCGTTCTGGACGCAGACGAACCCGAATCGCAGTGGCGTAGTCATACCTGAGCGTTCCGGGCGAGCGGAATAACCCTTCCTAAGACCGCTATTGTGGGCTATATAGTCGGCGGCCACCGCCCGCTCTGGACCGGTCAGGCGGGAGGACTGCGAGCCAATGAGTGGGAGCCGTCCGGCCGGTGACAGGTCGGCGAACCTATATACCCTTCAGATTGAGGGGCAGTCCCTTCGGTCGTCCCCGTCCCTGCCTGCCACATGCCGGAGTACCGCTTCGCGTGTCCCAACTGCGGTGCGTGTACGACGGTCGACGGCGGCGTTCGGGAGCGCTTGCTGGCGGTCGGGTGTCCGGTCTGTGCCGAACCGGTCGACGCCCGAGCGTTCGTCGAAGTCCCGGCACACACCGACACCTGACGGGCGGGCCGCTAGAAATCGCTCAGTTGCGACTGGAGTCCGGCGACGAGTTCGGACTTGCGCCGCAACGCCCCGAGGCTGACGGGGAGTTGGTCGGCGATAGCTGTCAGCGTCTCCCGGAAGGACTGGGCGGTCCCGGGTTCACCGTCGAAGGCATTCCGGACCCCTTCGCGCACCTGCCAGACGCCGACGGGTGCCCAGTAGTCGTCGGTTATCTCCCGCAGCACCAGACACTTCGCCTGTCTGTCGCGCTCCTGCAGATGTTCGAGGACGCCGAGCCGCGCCGCGTAGTACGCCCCCGCAGTCTCCTCGACGTAGGCCGTCCGACCCTCGTAGCCCTCGTGGGCACTCGACATGTAGTAGCCAGTCTCCGGACGTGGGTTCCAGACGCTCTGAGGCGCTTTCATTTCGACGAGTTCGAACTCCCAGCGGCCGGGCGCGAGCACGACCCAGTAGCGGTTCCCCATGTACTCGTTGTACCACAGCTCCGGCTTGTCGATGGTGTCGGCGTTGCGCAGCGTCCCGCGGACGTACTGGCCGACCGTGTCGTCGACCGCCGTAATCGACCACCGCGTCGGCACCAGCGACCGTTCGCTGGCCTGGCCGAGCGCGCCCGCCGAGAGGATAGTGTTGATGTCGTAGACGTCGAAGCCCCGACGGTACAGGTACGCCATCGCGCCCTCCGCGCGCCAGTCGTCGTCCGACAGCGTCTTCTCGACGGGCCGGGGGACGTGGGGGTTCTCGGCCAGGTCGGCCCCTGTCGCGTGTGCCCGCGGCCCCGTCGGCGTACCCACGTCGTCGAACTCCACGTCCAGTTCCGGCGTGCCGTCGAGTCCGACCTCCACGTCGACGGGATGGTCCGCGATGGCGACCTCTCGTTGGACGCCGACGAAGCCGTTCCAGACGTCGTGGACGCCGCCGCCACGTCCGCTACCGGCGCTGACCGAGTCGACCGACGCCGTCTGCGTGGAGTTGACCATCCCGGTCCGGCGCTGGAGCACGTCCTCGATGCCCAGCCCCTCCTGGTACCACTCGCCGCTGGTCGCGAACCCGGCCGCGGCGGCGTCGGTGTCGACCGGGGAGAGCAGGCCCGTGGAAACGTTGGGGTATCCCGAGCGACCGACGAATATCTCCGGGGCCGTCGACCCGAACAGCGAATCGCCCTGCACCGCCGCCTCGAACTGGCGCTCGACGTCTTCGAGGTGGTCCGTGATGGCGTAGGACTTCTCCGCAGCGAGCCGCCGCCGCTGTGCGGCTTCGTCCTCTTCGAACCCCTCGATGAACTCGTCGAGTTGCATCTGTCACGCCTTCGGCCCTCCCCGATAAGAACCTTTCCGGGGGTCCGTGGGAGAGCAACTCTTACAGGGTTGGATTGAGTAACAACAGGTGATATAAATCATGGCAAATACAACGAAGTGGTTCCTCCTCGGCGCAACGCTGGTCAGCATGGTTGTCGTATTCGTCTCGGCGCTTATTCCGGTCGCGTACCAGCAGGCGCTGGTCAACCTCCTTGTTGGGGAACTTGCGGCACTCACGCTCGCCCATTCCACGTACCGCGTTTCGTCGGGGAAACAGGTAAGCCCAGCCGCAGCGGCGATAACCATTCTGTCCGGGATCGTTCTGTTTCTCTCACCCATTTTCATCGAGCCTGTCGACCCCATCCTGTCGATAATGTTTGCCGCCGGAGCCGTTGTCACCATCGGCGGGCTGGTCGGTGTCCTGGGTCGGTTCTTGGGCGGTGAAGAGGGCCGACAGACCGGTGCCGAACGCATCAGAAGCAAAGCCGGGAACTGATAGACCGACCACAACGTCTATATCGACGGGTCAGCCACCCTCGGACAATGCCGGTTATCGAATGTGACGAGACGACGGCCCGCGAGCGACTGTCGGATGCGGGGCTCGACATCCGACAGGGAAACACTGATCACGAGCGCTGGCGCGTCGAATATGGCGGCGCGACGGCGGTCGCCTATGACGGAAAAGTCGTTGTTCAAGGTGAGGGGACCGCACAACTTGAGGCCCTGCTGCGCGGCAATGACGGCGGGCGCGTCCATGCGTATTTTGACGGCGCATCGCGGGGCAACCCGGGACCGGCCTCGGTCGGCTACGTACTGGTCGACGACAGCGGGATTGTCACGGAAGGCGGCGAAACGATTGGCACGGCGACGAACAATCAGGCGGAGTACAAAGCGCTCATCCGCGCGGTCGAAGTCGCACGCGATTACGGATTCGACGACGTCCATATCCGAGGCGATTCTGAGCTTATTGTCAAACAGGTCCGCGGTGAGTGGGATACGAACGACCCAGACCTGCGCGAAAGCCGTGTCCGCGTGCGCGAACTGCTGACCGACTTCGACGACTGGCAGATCGAGCATGTTCCGCGGGAAATAAACGACCGTGCGGACGAACTAGCAAACGACGCACTCGACGATGACTGACCTGCCGACAGACGTGACCGAACGGGCCGAACGGCTGACCAGACTCGCTCGCGAGGCGGTCGACGATGCCGAGGCCGACGCCTACAGGACCGAACGCGACGAAATCCTCGCCGGGTACGACTACACTGCCCGCATCAGGAACGATGAGACGGGTGACGTGCTCGTCTGCCATCCCGTCGAATGGGTCGATGACGGCGTCATCCGTCCAGAGCGGGTCGACGACATCGACCGCGGCGTGGAAATACAGCTCTCAGGTCCCGGTGACCCGGACGAGTGGGCGGAGATCGACGCTGCAAACCGGGCTGTCGTCGAAGCTGTGACCGACGCACACGGTGAGACACACGGCGCGAACGCGGAGTTGCTTGCCGACTTCATGGGTAACCACTACGCGAAACCTATCTCCGAGGCGACGCCAGACGAAATCCAGGAGTTTCGGGACGAGTACGTCCGGCGAAATGCGTGGCCAACTGCGGAACAACAGTCGGTGCTCGAGCAGTCGATCCGTCTCACTGTCGAAGAAGCCGGTGGCCGCGTTCCCGATGCGTAACTGCTCGGTACACCTGTCGGTAATCAGTATTTATTCTGCGTTAAGAATTGATTAACAGTAGTTCGCAGGTGCCCAGGTGCGAGTCTACTGCTGTGCCGCGATCAGGTCACGGAGTTCGTCGGCTCGACCGTCATCGGAGATGAACTTTCCGAACACCCAGCCGAGCTGGTCAAGGACTGCGTCCTTGCCCGACTCTGTCAGGGAGTACTGGTTCGTTCGCTTGTCGAGTTCGCTTTTCTCGACGAGACCCATCTCGACGAGGTCGTCGAGATTCGGGTACAGGCGACCGTGGTTGACTTCGTCGTCGTAGTACTCTTCGAGTTCGCGCTTGATAGCGAGACCATACCGCGGCTCTTCAGCGAGTATTACTAGGATATTCTGCTGAAAAGCGGTAAGCTCTTTTGCGATGCCCGGACTGTCAGTAACTGTTTGTGCCTCTGACATAGTTGGGTAAATGTCAGCAAGCTATTTAACACTTGTTAACTCTGGTGCACAACGCCTGCTGTGGGGCATTAACCACCACACAACTAGCAGGTACAATAGTGTTATTTTCGTTATATTATGTGCTCTCGACCGAATGGCTTTTCCGATTAATTTGCTTTCAGATTGTCGTTTACAGGCGGTAAGTGTAATCTAAGAATATATCTGTAGTTAGATATTATTGGGTTATATAGCGCATAATACCGAATAGCTATGGCTATTACGAAAGGATTTTTTGACGGCGTCGCGCAGTCGGCGATGATGACGAACCTCTGGGAAGACCTCGAAACTGGACCGAACCCACCTGAAGAAATCTACGCTGTTGTTGAGTGCCTGAAAGGCGAGCGTAACAAGTACGAATACGAGAAGGACATCCCCGGTGTCGTCCTCGACCGCGTTCTTCACTCGAACGTTCACTACCCGTCTGATTACGGCTTCATCCCGCAGTCGTACTACGACGACGAGGACCCGTTCGACGTGCTCGTGCTTGTCGAGGACCAGACGTTCCCCGGCTGTGTCATCGAGGCCCGCCCCGTTGCCATGATGAAGATGGACGACGACGGCGAGCAAGATGACAAGGTCATCGCAGTCCCGACCGAGGATCCGCGCTACGACCACATTGAGGACCTCGACGACATCCCACAGCAGACCCTCGACGAGATCGACGAATTCTTCGCGACCTACAAGAACCTCGAAGAAGGCAAAGAAGTTGAAACGCTGGGCTGGGAGGACAAAGAAGCCGCAAAGGACGCTATCGTCCACGCGCAGGAACTGTACGACGAAGAGTTCAACTGACGCTCCCGGGACTACCTTTCGCGGTTTCGCTCCACTGGCAGTGTATTTCCAGAGGTAATACCGACAGGCGCCTCCGATTATGTATGAGCATGGGTAATTTTTTGCCCGTGTGAACACTATGAATACGCGTATGGCTACTGACGACACCGACACGGCGCTGGACCACACGACTGTCGTTCCGCGAATCGAGCGACGGTCTACACCCGGAATCGCACATCTAACCGTGGTTCCGGAGAACGCGGACCGGTCGTCCTGACCAGGCTGCTGTGACGATGATTTTGCCGCTTTCGGTGACGCGGTCCCGAAAAGAAGTTTCTTGTTCCTGACCTGACTAACGGGTCGTATGGGATTATTCGACCGGTTGAAGGGCGACGACGCACCGCGTGTTGCCTTCTTCGGCATTGACGGCGTACCGTTCAGCCTCATTGACGAACACCCTGACGTGTTTCCGAACCTTACGGAGATGGCGTCGGACGGAAGCGCCGGCCCCATCGACAGCATCGTTCCGCCCGAGTCTAGCGCCTGCTGGCCAGCGTTGACGACCGGCGTCAACCCCGGACAGACCGGCGTGTACGGCTTCCAGGACCGGGAAGTTGGTTCATACGACACCTACGTCCCGATGGGGCGTGACGTGCAGGCGACGCGGCTCTGGGACCGCGTCACCGACGACGGCCGCAACGCGACGGTGCTCAACGTCCCTGTGACCTTCCCGCCACAGCGCAACGTCCAGCGGATGGTGTCAGGCTTCCTATCGCCCGGCGTCGACAAGGCCGCTTACCCGGACGAACTCCGGGACCACCTCCAGGAAAACGACTACCGCATCGATGTCAACGCCAAACTCGGCCACGACGACGACAAGAGCGACTTCGTCGAAGACGCGCACAAGACGCTCGAAAAGCGCTACGAGACGTTCAAACACTACGTCGAACAGGACGACTGGGACCTGTTTTTCGGCGTGTTCATGACCACGGACCGGGTCAACCACTTCCTGTTCAAAGACTACGAGCGCGACGGCGAGAACCAGGAGGCCTTCTTTGAGTTCTACAAACAGGTCGACGCCTACCTCGGCGACCTGCGCGACCGACTCCCCGACGACGTGACAATGGTCGTCGCCTCGGACCACGGGTTCACCTCGCTTGACTACGAGGTCCACTTCAACGAGTGGCTCCAGCAGGAGGGGTGGCTCGACTACGCGGACGACGACCACTCTGAACTCGGCGATATAAGCGAGGGCACGAAGGCCTACTCGCTCATCCCCGGCCGCTTCTACATCAACCTGGAGGACCGTGAACCGAACGGCGGCGTCCCGCGGGACATGTACGAGTCCGTCCGCGCCGACCTCAAACAGCGTCTCGAAGAACTCGAAGGCCCGGACGGCAAGAAGGTCGCTGACCGCGTGGTCACCAAAGAGGACGCCTTCCGCGGCGACCACGACGACATCGCGCCGGACCTTACCGTCGTTCCGAACCACGGCTTCGACCTGAAAGCCGGGTTCAAGGGCTCCGAGGACGTGTTTGGCGTCGGGCCGCGAAACGGCATGCACAGTTTCGACAACGCGACGTTGCTCGTCGATGACCCGGACGTCCGCATCGACGACGCCGACCTCTACGACATCGCGCCGACAATTCTCGACCTCCTCGACCACGACTTCGACCGCGCCCAGTTCGACGGTAGCAGCCTCGCCTGAGGCCCCTGCTGCGGTCGGGTGATTCTGAGGCCCGGAGCAGTCAGAACAGGCCGTCCAGCTCGTCGTTCGTGAACTCGTCCGGATCGGTCGTTGCGCCCTGTGAGTTCGCTGCTTCTTTAGCGCGGTCCATAAATTCGTTAACCCGTTCGGACCGTTCGACGCCCGAAAGAACGATGAGCGACGCGACTTTATCCGAACCGAGTGGGAAATCCCCGCCCCGGACCTCCATACTCCCGGTCTCGTCTTCCACCCAGCGGCGCGCTCGTTCGATACCCTTTCGCGAGAGGCGTTCGGGGTCACCCGCGACGACGAGGAGGGCCGAGTCGGCCTTGACCGCGTTGGGCAGGCTCATGCTCGTAAGGAGGGCATTCCGTGTCACGCTGGTGATAGTATTGACGTTCTCGCCGGCGTCCTCGCTGGCCTCTGCGCTGGCGTACCCGATAGAGGCGATGCCGCCGCCTCTGAGCGTGTTGATGATTTCCGAGGAGTCGACGACACTTTCGCCGACCCCCTCGACTGCCTCGCCGGAGGCGAACAGCAGGCCGACGCGCTGTGAGATAGCGTCGTTGACGCGTTCGAAGCCGGCGGCGACGCTGTCGCCGCTGCCCCGCCAGGCGTCGTTGTCGACGAGCAGGAGGGAGTCTGCCTCGCGGGCAGCGGTCTTGAGCGACCGACCGGCGTTGGCCTGGTAGAGGCCACCCTCGTCCCGGCCGGGGAGGATGCCGAGGACGTACACCGGCTTCTCGTAGATACGCTTGAGTTCGCGGGCGAGCATCGGTGCGCCACCTGAACCAGTGCCACCGCCGAGGCCGGCGACGACGACGATGGCCTCGGCCTCGGTCGTGATGCGGCCGTCGAGTTCGTCGAGCACTTCAGTGGCGTTCTCTTGCATAATCTGGGCGCCGAGTTCGTTGTCACCGCCGACGCCGTGACCTTTCACGCGGTCCTGTCCAATGAGGGCCGTGTCTATATCGAGGTTCTGGAGGTCTGCTCGTGCCGTATTAACGGCGAGGGCTCCCCGAACAGCATTGAACCCCATGTCGTAATCGAACTGGGCAAGCGACTGGGTCACTTTCCCACCAGCCTGCCCGACACCAATCAGGACGACTTTCATACCAGATGTCTTGTGAGGCTGACTAATCAACGTTGTCCTCACACTGTGAACGGGCGACAAGGCAGGGTAAAGCGGTTCTTGACCCAGAATACAGGGTGCGCTTACTCGACCTGAAGCGTGTAGATCCGTTTGCGAGCGTCGGCGAAGGAAAACCGGGACTCGATGACGCCGACATCTTCGAGACGGGAGAGGGCGTACCGAACCGTCCGTGGCGGCAGTAGCGTCTCCTCGGCGAGCTGGCTCTGCGTCAGGGTCTCGTTGTACTCCAAGACTTTTGCGACGAGTTTCGCGCTCGGCGGGAGATCGCGGACGGCTTCCCATCCGCCACTCTCATATTCGCTGTCGGTATCAGCAGATTGGATATCGGATGCACTCATGGTACTACCACTGTACCCAATACAGGATGATAATATTTTCTGTTCGATATTATGCTCTGTGGAAATGTTACGGCAAAAATCGCTGCCACGGACCCGGCTCTATGCCCGAAAGTTTACGGTCAGTACATCCGGTGTCACAGACGTGGACGAAGTCGAGGTCAGCACAGTCGTGTATGTCCCACCCGAAGAAGTCTACGAGTTTCTGCTGGACTTCCCGGGCTACGCACAATACTCGGAGTATCTCGACCGCGTGGTACAGGACGGCGACGGCTCGCCGGGGACGAACTACGACCTCGTGTTTTCGTGGTGGAAGCTCTCTTACACTGCGCGCTCGGAGGTAACTGACGTTTCGCCGCCGACGCGCATCGACTGGCGGATCGTCAAAGACATCGACGCCGAAGGACACTGGGCAGTCGAACCGGGTCCGGACGGCGTCCCGGCGAACGTACAGTCGGCGTCACGGGTGCGGTTTCACGTCGCGTTCGACCCCGGGTCGGCCTCGAGCAGTGCCATCGACCTCCCCCGACTGGTTTCGATGGACTGGGTTATCGAGAAAGTCAAGCCGCTCATCCGCAAGGAAGCGACCAAAATCGTCGAACGTGTCGTGGAGGACCTCGAAGGACAGAAACGGGACGTCGATTTGGAGATTCACGCCGGCCCGGATTCGGTGTAACGCGGTGACGGAGCGTTACTCGGGCGTCTCGTAGTCGCCGCCGTACCGGATGAAAAAGTACGCGAGGCCGAGCGTCGCGACCATCACGAACGAGGTCGCGACACCGAGCGTTTTCGCGCTGTTTGGCACTTCCGGCGGGCCGGAGCTCCCACTACCACCACCGCCGCCACCGGAGGACTTCGTCGGGTAGTCGGTGCCGACGACGATAGCTCCTTTCATCCCAAGCCCTTCGTGTGGTACGCAGACGTAGGGATAGATGCCGTCCTCCTCGAAGGTGTGTTCGTAGTTGACGCCGGCGCTGGAGACAGCGCTCCCGGAGTCAAGCGGGCCCTCGCCGTCCGAGACGACGTTGTGGCCGCCGCCGTTGCCCGTCCACTCGAACTGGACGGTCGCGCCGTTGTCGACGTGGATCGCGGCCGGGCCGAAGCCGAAGGCGCCGCCGTTTGCCTGCACGCCGACTTCCACTGTCGCCGTGTCCTGTCCGGTCGCATCGACGACCGAGCCATCGTAGTTTCCAACCTGGTCGAGGAATCCGCCGAAATCCGGCGGCCCCCCGCCGCCACCGCCGTCGCCACCTTCGGTGCCTTCCTGTGCGGTCGCGGTGCCTGCTGCGGCCGACGCAGCCGTGGCCCCTGCCGCCGTCCGCAGGAAGCCCCGACGGGACACGTCCGCTCTACCGTCTGTCATACCTGACCGTTTGGGACTCCCCGTCCTGAATATGTCGGTTTCGAATCGGGGCAGAGCAATCACACACCAGTCACAGGTGCCGTGAAACATTTAACGCCGGTAGAACGAAACCACCGGTATGTCTACCGGAAGCCACGGGGTCGTCGGCGGGATTCGTATCGACCTCAATAGATTACACGAAACGTGGATGGAACTCGTGTATCCGCGTCAGCGAAACGCTAGCGACACCGTCCTCGGCACGTGGACGCCAGACACCTCTATCGGGGTGGCTCTCTATCACCTCTGGTCTGCGCTCGGGGTCCCAGTCATCGCGCTGGTGTATCCGCTAGTACTGTGTGGCGTCGTCCTGCGCTACCAGACCCGTCGCATCGACGGCACGGCGACCCGTCTGGGCGTTGTTGGTGTGGTTCTCCTTTCGGTCCTCGCCTGGGGCGGTCTGGCGGCTCTCGCGCGACTCGAACCGGGGAGCATCAACCTCGTGTCAGGTGGGTTCACCGCCGTCGCTGTCGCCGGCGGCGTTGCGACACTGTCGGCTGCACTGGCTGTCACGTTCCGGCGGGTCGGTGGCCGCGGGACGACCGTCGCGCTGGCGTATCCGTTCGCTATGACCGCTATCTTCCTGCCGCCGGTCGTCGCCGCGCTGTACTCGACGACTGTCGCCTCGGTCGTCATTCCCGCAAGCGACTCGCTGTCCCGGTGGTTCCTCTATGAGGTGCTGGCCGCCGTCGGCGTCGCGGAGTTCTTCATCGAAAACTTCGACCGGGAAGGCATCGCCTACGTCATCATCTGGCTCGGCATCTCCATCCCACTGGGCTGGCTGCTCGGCCTACTGGTGACGCTCGCGGACTTCGTCCGCCCGACTGAGTGACGGCAAAGCCACCGTGTAGACGACCCCGTCTCCAGCGACAGCCCGGTGTTACGTCCGACGAAGTACTTTCCGAAAATAATGTGGTTTTGTCGTCTGACAGAGGGTATTCAGACAGGCCTATACACCAGCCAACACGCAGCCCTGCCGGTAACCGAGTGGCGTTGAAATCGGAGGAACTCAGGCCGTTGTTCTGTGACCACGCGGACTGAGAGCGGCTGTTACGGACTGGCGCGGAACTCGCCGTGTTTCATTCCGAAGAAGAACGCGATGACCGAGAAGACGATCATCGAGGGCAGCACCATCATGAACACTGTCGAGGAAGTCATTACCCTCGTGAGCGCGACCGCCGCGACGGCAACAATCACGACGAGTGGGGCAACCGCTGACACGAAGTCAAAATCCATACGCCCGCTTGTGGCCGGACAAATATATTCTTTAAGAAAGCAACAGCGGCCTCCAACTGACTGCCGGGCGGTTCCGTCTCTTGTCCACACCAACACGGCGAGTGCCGCGTACCCGCTGAGGATATCAATGACGAACGTCCGCCCGGTTGCTACGACGGCGTCGCGTCGCCCGGTCGAACAACGATCTCCTCAGGTACGTTCCGGTCAGCAACAGCGATATCGGCTTCCTCGTCGCCGCCGAACACAACTGTCGCACCGGCCCGCATCGGCGCGAGCAATCCGGCGACGACCGCGCCTGCAGTCGTCATCGGTGCCCGAAGCGCGACAGTCGTCTCTGCGTCGATGTCGTAGTCGGCGACGACACGGCCGCTCTCGGCCATGAGCTCGCCGTGCGTGTAGGTCCTGTCGGCCGCCAGCACCGCGTCGTCAGGCGCGACCTCGCCCGGTGGCTGAAGCGGGTTCTCGCTCCACAGTTCTCGCTCGAATTGGGCGATTGTCGGGTCATCGACCGGACCACCGTAGGCCAGTCCCTTGGTTCCTGGTCCCTGCGTGTAGCGGTCGAACCACGCTGCCGGCGCGACGAGCGCTGTCGCGTCGACCGCATTCGGCGGGTCCATATCCACAATCGCCCCGTCGAGCGCCGCCGCGAGGAAGGCAAGTAGTGCGTCCGGGGCGTCTCGAAGGTAGCCCGGTCGGTCCCCGTCTGTCGGCTCTTTCGGACCCACGACGACGGCGACCCGCGTCCCGTGCCGGACGCCGTAATGCCGCAGCAGATTCCCGCCTTTCCAGGCGTTCGTGGCGAAATCGGAGTAGCTGTACGGCGTCGCCCGCTCCGGCGAACGAAAGAGGACGCCGTCGCGGTCGCGGGCCTGCGCGACAAGGTCACCGAGTACCTGCATACGTTGTCGTTCGGCTCCACCGATGAAAAACAGCGCGGCCACAAAGCGGATGTGGATAGGGTCCTCCACTGCCTATAAATGAAACGACAGCAACAAATCGCTGACGTACTCAGCCGGAGCGACATCGACACGCCGCCCGCCTACCGACTGCTCGATGTCGTGACTGAACTCGGTGACATTGCGGCCGCAGTCAACGAGACGACCGGCTACGGCACTGATTCGGCGGCACTGTCGGTACGGGAAGCGGAACTCGGCGACGCTCTATTTGCACTGCTTGCGCTGTGCGTGCAACTCGACATCGACGCCGATGCCGCGCTCTCGTCGGCGCTTGCGAAATACGAGGGCCAATCCGGAGCAAACGGGACATCGGCGAGCGACGGCTGACTACAGCGAGTTCTTCAGCTTCTCGAAGAAACCTTCCTCGACGTCGACCTCCTCGCCACCGGCCTCCGCGAACTGTTCGAGGGCCTCCTTCTGCTCGGCGTTGAGGCTGTCGGGCGTGACGACTTGCACCTGCACGTAGAGGTCCCCCCGGCCGCGGCGGCGGAGGCGGGGCATTCCCTTGCCCTCTAGGCGGAACACCTCACCGCTCTGGGTACCGCTTGGCACGTCGACCTCGACATCGCCGTCCAGCGTCGGGACGGTGATGGTGTCGCCGAAGACGGCCTGCGGGAATGAGATGGCCTGCTGGTGTTGCAGGTCGTCGCCGTCGCGCTCGAAGTTCGGGTGGTCGCGGACGTTCACCTCGATGAGCAGGTCGCCGTTCGGGCCGCCGTTCTCGCCGGGCGCGCCCTCGCGCTCCATCCGGAGCGTCTGTCCGTCGGCGATACCGGACGGAATCTCGACCTCGAGCGTCGCGTCGTTCTGGACCACGCCATTACCCCGGCAGGTCGAACACGTCTCATCGTATAGCGTCCCCTCGCCCTCACACCGGCGGCAGGTCGTCGTCTGCTGAACCCGACCCATCGGTGTCTGCTGGACCTGCGTCGTCTGGCCCTGCCCGTTACACTCCGGACAGGTCTCCGAGTCGGCCCCCGGCGGATGACCGGTCCCGCCACAGTCGTCACAGGCTTCCGGCCGAGTGACGTTCAGTTGCTTCGTCGCGCCGTTGTAGGCCTCCTCAAGGTCGATTTCCAGCCGCGTCTGGAGGTCCTGTCCCTGTCGCCGTCGACTGCCACCGCGCCCGCCGCGGCCGCCGCCACCGAAGAACTGGTCGAAGATATCCTGCATATCGAAACCGCCAGCGCCGCCACCGAAGGGGTCTCCACCCATCCCGCCGCGGCCGCCGCCACCGCCAGCGCCGCCGCGCTTCTCGGCCTGCTCGAAGCGCTCGTGGCCCATCTGGTCGTACATCTGGCGCTTCTCCTCGTCGGTGAGGACCTCCTTGGCCTTCTTGGCCTGCTTGAATTTCTCCTCGGCGTCGGGGTCATCGCTCACGTCCGGGTGGTACTCCCGGGCTTTCTCTCGATAGGCCTCCTTGATCTCGTCTTCGGAGGCGTCCCGAGAGACACCCAGTATCTCGTAGAAATCCTGACTCATTCGTTGTACAAGGCTTAGACGATTGAGCTACTTCAAAAGAACGGGTTGCCGACTAGTAGTGTTCGACCCGTACCGGGGCGCTTATTTCCGTGCCGAGGGAGGATTCTGGCAATGAGTCCTGAGTCGTCGCGCGGTCACCGGGGTCTCGTCACGGTCGAGCGAGTCGCAGTCTGGGGGCTCGCGGCGCTGGCCGTCGTCGGGCTGGTCGCCCTCGTCGTCGGCCCCGGCGCTGATCTGCGGACGGCGTCCCCGTCGGTTACCATTGAGGGTGAGTTCGACGCTGAGGCGGGAGCGGTCACGCTCACCCACACCGGCGGGGACCGGCTTACCGACACCAGTACGCACGCGCTGGAGCTTGTCGTTACCGACGCCGACCAGAACCGCTCGATAACGTTGACGTGGGCCGGGCCGGACCAATTGCCCGTCGACTCTAGCGATACGGTCGTCGTTGACGACCCGCGCGTGGACTCGAACGGTGACGGTAACTACCTTGATGGCGACGTCTCGGTCGGCTTCTACCTCGACGCTGGCGACACCGTCGCGGTCCGCTGGACCGGCCGCCCGCTCGGCGCGCCGGCCGAACGGACAACGACGCTCGATACAGTAACGCTCGGGAACGAGACCGGCTGACTGCTTCCTCACAGGGAGGGTCGCCAGAGCGTTTCGGAGATGCGTTTTTGGGCTTCGACGGTGGTGTTCATTCTCCCGCGCAGTCACAGACGGACAGACTCAGTGCGGACATACACGTCCCCGGTTCCGGTCATGGTTACTGCGTACTTGCCCAACTGAAACGAGAGTGAGACGGTACTGTCCGGCCCTGACGACTGAACAAATAGTTGATCGAGTGCGTCCGGATCGAGCGTTTCGATGAGGGGCGACAGCTCTGTTGCCTCTCGGTCAGCCGCGATCGCGACCGTTTGTACGACTGCTACTGACGGCGAGACTGCGTTCCAGTCGAACTCCGCATGGAGGGTGTCAGGGTCGTCAGATGGCCGGTCGGGCTGGCTGTCGGACCCACTCATTACTAGAACTGTGTTGGTCAAACGTATTAATTCTACGCTTAATTTACAGGTCAGGTTACTTATATATGGGTCGAAAACTCAGTTTGCTTGACTAGAACATCGGCCCTCTCGTCGAGGCTGTGGCTGCTTCGATGCAACGCCGTACGGACCGTGATATCCTACACGCAACTGTGCTCCTGTCGCAACTGGACTGGCTCCACAGCACAGTAACTTCTGCGGGGGCGTTCCGGTCAGACGATTCTCGCTCGTCAGTTCAACCGACGTGCAGACAGACGACGAACGGTCACTGCCGCCACTAAACTCTGTTTCGGCCACTCACCGTACGACATCGAACCGGCGTGACCGTTCAGTCGGTCACGGTTCGGGGATGGCCTGCCAGTTGGTCGGCTTCCGGTCCGCTGTCCCGACGCAAGCGATGTGATCTGCCCTATTCGTCTTCGTCAACGTCTTCGAAGTCGGCGTCGACGTACTCCTCGCCCTGCTCGGCCGCGCCGCCCGGTCCGGCAGCCCCACCGGGACCGGCTCCGGCCGCGCCACCCGGACCAGCGCCCGCAGCGCCGCCGGCGGCCTGCTGGGCCTGCTCCTGGTACATCTGCTTCCCGATCTCCTGCAGTTCCTCGCTCAGGGTCTCGGTGACTTCCTCGTAGTCTTCTTTCGTGGCGTCCTCGTCGTCGAGGACTTCCTCGACGTCCTCGATTTTGGCCTCGATGTCGGCCCGGAGGTCGTCGTCTATCTCCTCCTCGTTTTCGTCGAGGAGTGTCTCGGCGCGGCGGACGGACGCCTCGGCCTCGTTGCGGGCTTCGATACGCTCGCGGCGCTGTTCGTCCTCCTCGGCGTGCTGTTCGGCCTCCTGTTGCATCTCTTCGATCTGCTCGTCGGAGAGGCCGGCACCGCCTTCGATGGTAATGTCCTCCTTGTTGCCCGAGCCCTTGTCCTCGGCTTCGACGTTGACGATACCGTTCTCGTCGATGTTGAACGACACTTCAATCTGGGGCGTGCCCGCAGGGGCCGGCGGGATGCCCGAGAGCGCGAACGCGCCGAGCAGTTCGTTCTCCTCGGCGATTTCACGCTCGCCCTGGAAGACGCGAATCTGGACCTGCGTCTGGTTGTCCTGGGCGGTGGTGAATATTTTGGACTCCTCGGTCGGGATAGTGGTGTTCTTCTCGATGAGGCGCTCGAAGAGGCCGCCCTTGACCTCGACGCCCAGCGACAGCGGCGTCACGTCGAGCAGGACGATGTCGTCCACGTCGCCCGAAAGGACGCCGGCCTGGATGGCCGCGCCCAGCGCGACGGCCTCGTCGGGGTTGACGTTCTTCTTGGGCTCCTGGCCGGTCATCTCCTCGACCTTGTCCTGGACCTGGGGCATCCGCGTCGAACCGCCGACGAGGATGACCTCGTCGATGTCGCTTTTCGTGTAGTCGGCGTCGGCCAGGGCCTGCTCCGTCGGGCCGACGGTGCGCTCGATGAGGTCCTCAGTGAGTGACTCGAACTTCGCGCGCGTGAGTTTCTGTTCGAGGTCCAGCGGACCGTCGTCGGTGGTCGCGATGAACGGGAGGTTGATGCGGGTCTCCTTGCGCGAGGAGAGCTCGATTTTGGCCTCTTCGGCGGCCTCAGTCAGCCGCTGGAGAGCCTGCCGGTCGTCGCGCAGGTCGATGCCGTGTTCGTCTTCGAACTCGTCGGCGAGGTAGTCGATGATGGCGTGGTCCCAGTCGTCGCCACCGAGGTCGTTGTCGCCGTTCGTGGCGACGACCTCGTAGACGCCCCCGCCCAGGTCGAGGATGGACACGTCGAAGGTCCCCCCGCCGAGGTCGTACACGAGGACGGTCTGGTCGGACTCGTCGTCCAGCCCGTAGGCCATCGCGGCCGCGGTCGGCTCGTTGACGATGCGTTCGACCTCGAAGCCGGCGATCTCGCCGGCGTCCTTGGTCGCTTGGCGCTGGCGGTCGTTGAAGTATGCCGGGACCGTAATGACGGCCTTCTCGATTTCGTCGCCGAGGTACTCCTCGGCGTCGTGTTTGATCTTCTGCAGAATCATCGCCGAGACCTGTTCCGGCGTGTACTCTTCTCCGTCCAGTTCGACCGTGTAGTCGTCGTCGCCCATGTGGCGCTTGATCGACTGGATCGTCTCGTCGGGGTTCTTTACCGCCTGGTTCTTCGCCGGTTTCCCAACGAGTCGCTCGCCGTCGTCGAACGCGACGACGGACGGTGTTGTCCGCTCGCCTTCGCCGTTGACAATGATTTCAGGGTCGCCACCTTCCATGACCGCGAACGCGCTGTTCGTGGTCCCAAGGTCGATACCCAGAATCTTGTTGCTCGCCATCTTACCCGCTCATAGCGGATTGGGCCGGTTAAAAGTTGCTAGATGTACTGATTGGAAAAACGGACAAAGGGACCTCCTCCGGGCGGTTTTATACTCGATAGTCCCCTCTGACCGGTGATTATTTAATGTACCGCTATACGACCGCTATACCGTTGATATTGCCCGCTATTCCTCGCCCTCGCTGACTGTGACCTGTGCCTCGCGCAACACTTTGTCGGCCATCTCGTAGCCCGGCCGGTGGACATCGGCGATTGCTCCGTCGGGCTGGTCGCTGTCGACGCGGGCAAGCACCTGATGCTGCGTCGGATCGACGTCTCCGCCGGGATCGGGGTCGATAACCTCGACGTTCTCGGCATCGAGCACGTCGTCAAGCTGGCGAAGCGTGGACTCGACCCCGCCCCTGATATCAGTGTCCTCGTCTTGTTCGAGCGCGCGCTCCAGATTGTCCCGAACGTCGAGCAGGCGCGTTACGAGGTCTTCGGTGGCACGCTTCTGTTCCTGCTCGCGGCGCTTGTCCATCCGCTTTTTGTAGTTCTGGAACTCCGCTTGCTTGCGTTTGAGCTTTTCCTCCAGCTCCTCGATGTCGTCGTCCTGCTGTTCGACCTGCGATTCGAGGCTGTCCACGCGCGACCGTAGCGCGGAGAGTTCGCGGGCGATGTCTTCAGGATCCGATTCGGCGACCCGGTCGACCAATTCGTCGTCGATATCGAACTCGCCCAGGTCAACCTCATCCGCGTTGCCGCCCTCGGGCACGTCCTCGAAATCCGCGTCGCCGTCCGCTTGCGCCTCGCTCGCGGTCGACTCCTCGGTCGCGGCCGCGTCGTCGGCTGCGTCCTGCTCAGTCATACCCGATAGAAGTCGTCACGTAAATAAAAGGATTCAGAAACGGTCTGGCGGTGACACTGTCCACCGACACTGGTATCACAGGAGGAAGCTGACGACCATCAGGACGAGGAAAACGACCACAAGTATTTTCGCGATTCGCATGCTGAGCCCCGCGATACCGCCCAGACCAGCCAGTCCGGCGACGACGGCGAGGACGAGAAACAGCAGGGCCAGTTCGAGGAACCCGCCGCCGGCTTGGAGCGGGGCCGTGGTCAGTAGGTGCGTCATGACCGTAGCCAACGCCTTCTCCCCGGTTTATTATACAGCCACTAATCAGGGGTCGACAGCGAACGCCCCGGGGTCGTACTGGAACCGCGTGCGGTAGGCCTCCCACTCGTCGAGTTCCTCGAGACGGTACTTGCCGAAGGTGGGGTTCCGGACCAGCTCCAGTTCCGCGAGCCGTTCCTGAACCGGGTCGAACAGAGTCCCCCAGTCGAGCTCTCGGAGCGATTCGTCCGGGTTTTCGTCGTTCTCGGTGAACGTCAGGCCGTTATCGGTTCGCTCGATGGTCCCGTACTGGTACCGACTCCAGACGGTGTACTCTCCGAACGGAACGGTCTCAGTCGGCGGCGGCGGGCGGCGGTACTGTGCCTGGAACCGCTGGTGTGTCTCACCGCCACCCCACAGCACCCCGCGGGTAAGGAGCTTTATTCGTCGGTTGGCGTCTACGCCGCTGTTGTAGACGACGCGTGCGTGCTCGTACTCACTGGACTGAAACTGTTCGGCGACGTCGTCGTCGTGGTGAACGTCGACCTCGTGCTGATACGGTAACGGCGTCCGGAGGGCGCGTTCGAGCACCGAGACCGTCTCAGCGCCCCGGCGCAGGTCGTCGTACGGTCCTGTTCCACGCCACTGCGCCGGGTCGGCCTCGTCGGGGTCGACCCATCGGTCCATGCTAATACTATGTTGGAGACGGTCTTAGTTTTTCCCGCGACGTGCGCATCCCGCTCAGCACGACCGCCGCCGGCACCAGCACGCCCGCTCATACCAGCACGCGGTCGATTTCGACAACAAGGCCATCAGCTGCGTCCGGGTCGCCAACGAGCGTTCCGAGACAGACTGCAACGCCACCGGGAGTAATGGTGACGACCTGCGACCCCATCTCAGCCGTCGCGTCACCTACTTCGGCCGGGCCGGCTTCGATGACGCCCGGCGCGTACACCGGCGCACCCTCGGCGACTTCGCGGGCGGCGCTGGGCGCAATTATGACCTGCGGCAGGTGGACCAGCGCGCGTTCTGCAGGCTGGATAATCTCGCGCACCTCCGACTCGTCCCCCTCCTCGGCGAACGCGAGCGCGTCCACGAGGTCGTGCATCGTCGACAGCGACGCGTCGTCGAAGGTCCCCGTCGCCGTCCGTCGGAGGTCACCCATGTGTGCGCCGGTTCCCGCTGCCAGTCCGATATCGTGGCACAGTTTCCGGATGTATGTCCCCGACTCACAGCGCACCCGGAGAAGCAGGCGGCGCTCCTCGCGTTCAAGCACGTCCAGCGAGTGAATTCGGCGAGAGCGCAACTGGCGCTTCACCGCGCTTTTCCGAGGTGGCTTCTGGTAGATGTCCGTCTCGAACTCGGCGACGATGTCCGTGATGTCTGCCGGGGCCTGGTCGTGGAGCTCCAGCACCGTCACGTACTCCTTGACCGCGTCGTCGAACACCTGCGCCATCCGGGCGGCGTCGCCGAGCAACACGGGGAGACAGCCGGTCACCTTCGGGTCGAGCGTCCCGCCGTGAGCGACCCGGTCCTGGCCAGTGGCGTCCCGAATCCAGGCCGCGACCTGGTGGGCCGAGGGTCCCGGGGGCTTATCGAGGTTGACGACACCGAAGGACCGAAGCGAATCCAGATCCCGTTCGTCGGGCGGGGCACGGAGCGTCATCGGCTCAGAACTCGTACCGGATATTCTCGACCGGTGCCTTCCCTTCGTCGCCGTCGGGACTGTACGACTCGACGGCGTGCAGCGTCACGCTCAGGACGCCCTGCGGGTCCCAGCGGGCGGTGTTGACCGACAGGTCGTAGATAGAGAGGTCGTCGAAGTCGATGTCGTAGTAGTCGCTGTAGCGCTGGGCTTCGCTCTCGCCGCGCTCTTTCGTCTCGGTCTTGGCCTGCTCGAAGGGCTTGTTCTCGCGGGTCGCGATGCGGTCGGCGCGCACGTCCAGGGGCGCTGTCAGCCACAGTTTCATGTCGGCGTACTCGCCGGCCATCCAGCCGGCCAGACGGGATTCCAGCACGAGGTCGTCGCGCTCGGCGGCGATGTCCCTGAGTCGCCGGTCGAGGTCGCGGTCTATCTGGTCGTCCTCCTCGGCGGCCTTGTTCAGTTCCAGCGGCGTCATCCCGCGTTCCTCGGCCAGCGAGCGGAAGATGTCGCCGCCGCTGACGTGCTCGTAATTCAGTGCGTCGGCCAGACTCTTGGCAAGTGTACTCTTGCCGCTGCCGGCCGGCCCGGAGACGGTAATCAACATAGAGGTGTTCGGGTGGCCCCGATAGAAAGGGCTGTCTCTTCGCGCCTACCCGGTCGGCGTCGTCTCGACGTTGAGCGCCTTCCGGATGATCTGGGTGAACGAGAGCGAGCACAGGAAGTACCAGACAATCCACGCCTGTACCGGGCCGACGACGCCGTTGCGCCACGCCTCAACCTCCCCGAAGATGGGGAGCGTAATCACCGGGCTCGCCTCGACGCCGGCTCCGAAGACGATCCAGTAGAGCCAGAGGAACAACGGGATGTTGACCAGCATGATCCACACCATCGGGCGGAACTGCTGTTTGAACATCCCCATCTGGTCGGTCATCAGCTCCATCTGCTCCTCTTCGAGCCGGTCTAGCGCTTCCTGGTCGTCGCGTTCCTTTGCAGCTTTGCGGCGCTCTTTCAGGTCCTCCATCTTCTCCTGATGGTCGCCCATCCCCGACATGTCCATAAGGTTGTCCTGCAGAATCGTCGAGGTAGTCCCGGTAATAATCGCAAGCACCAGGATGACGACATAAAAGGGGAGCATATCGTTGAGCGGTCCGAGGACGATATCGATGACCCCGCCCGCGATAACGTCTCGAACAGACGTCATCGAGTAGCCGGCAAACAGGCCGAGCGTTCCGAGGCCGGCGAGCTTGTCCCACTTCGACCAGCCGCTGTCCTCGTCATCATCGCTCGGTGCCGCGTCGGACTCTTCGAGCGCCTCGCGGACGCCCTCGGGGTCGTCGATGACGAACCCCTCGCCATCGGCGTCGATGAGCAGGCCGGACTCGATGAGCCGTCCCCACTCACCGCTCGTGAGGTCGTCACTCACGTCACTCCAGGTGACGGTCCCGTTCTCTTCGGCCGCAGCGAGCACCGTCGAGAGCGCGTCAGTCATTGCCTCGCCGTCTTCGGCGAGTCGTTCTACCTTCGGCGCGGTACGTGCCATTGTGTGTGCTTGAGTTGCGACGGCATATCAACGTTTTACTCTGACTGTCTCGACGACATCGGCCTCGAACGGTAGTTCCGCCGGGTCTCAGGCCGTCTGTGCGTCGACAGCGTCCTGAATATCGCTCCAGACCTCGTCGGGCGTCTGCTCGCCATCGACAGCGACGAAGCCGTCGTGGTCCTCGTAGTGGTCGATGACCGGCGCGGTGTTGTCGTCGAACACGTCCAGTCGGTTGCGGACGGACTCCTCGTTGTCGTCGTCGCGCTGGATGAGGTCGCCACCACACTCGTCACAGACGCCCTCCTCCTCGGGTTGGTTGAACTCGACGTGGAAGTTCGCGCCACAGTCGTCACAGACGCGGCGGCCGGTGAGTCGGTCGACCAGTTCCTCGCGGGACACGTCTAGCGAGAGGATGACGTCGAGGTCGGTCATCCCTTCGAGTTCCTCGGCCTGGTCGAGGTTGCGTGGATAGCCGTCGAGCACGAAGCCGTCGGCCTGTGAGAGGGCTTCGTCGACAATAGCGTTGACTACCGCGTCCGGTACGAGGTCGCCCGCTTCCATGTACTCGCGGGGCGTGTCGTACTCGGTATCCATGTCGCTGATGTCCATGTCTTTGTTCGCCCGGAGCGCGTCACCGGTCGTGATGTGCTCGACGCCGTACTCCTCGGCGAGGTTGGCGCTCTGCGTTCCTTTGCCGGCTCCCGGCGGCCCGAGAATCAGGATTCGCGGATTCGACATGGTCTGGGTTTCCGAGGGGTCCGTTAAATGGTTGTCCAAATGCGTCTGTCGGAGCGAGACGCGTCAGGCGATGTCTAGAAGGGTGCGGGTACGCTCCCATCGCTGTCCGCGGTATAATATGGTCCGTCCGGAAACCGGAGTGGTTTTATGAATTAGGTCCACCTAAAAATATGCTGCGCCGGTGAGATGGCCAGATTGACCGATACAGCGCGGTTCGATAAGCATCATGTTTTTTGGCTAGCCTAAAATTCACAATCTATTTGTACTGTTTTAGGCATGCCTAAATCGCATGGTGAACAATGCCGATGATTCGACTAGTCCGACTCGACTTGACTCCCCGAACAGCGTGCGAAGCGCGCGGTGGAGACCGTCGGCGCGGACAGAGAGCACGACAAGAGTATCGCGAACAGCACCGACCGACAAACTCCGGAGCCTGTTTCTGACGGCGTTGGTGGTGGCGTCGGTACTCGTCGGTACCGTCGCCGCCTCCGGGACAGCGGCCGCCGCTGGTAACGTCAGCGTCGAGCAGGCTGTAGAGTACTCGGCAGCTAGCGGGGGCAGTACGATCGAACTGGCGCTGAACGAGTCCGTCACCAACGGACTCGACGGGACCGACGAACTCGCGCTTTACCTCGACGGCGACGAGGTTTCCGGCACGCTTGTCGACCGTATCGACGCGGACGGAACCGACGGCCGCGTCGAGATTGATCTCACACAGGACGTGGCGCCGAACCGGAATCTGTCGGTGAAGCTCACTGACTTCGGGAGCGGGTCCGTCACCGCGACGGACATCAGCGTGACCTCGAAGACGATCACACCGGCCTCTGACGGCGGCTCCGACGCGAACGTCTATCACGGCGAGGTCATTGCTGTCGAGGACAGGGACGCCAATGCCGACACAAACCTAGTCGTCGAGGCCGGCGGCGGGAGCGTCGTCCTCGACGGGAGCTACGCGGACAACAGCCAGGTCTACGTCTTCGACACGGACGACGTCGACGCGGGGGAGCGCTACGACGTCACGTCCGGTTCCGACGCGGCCGGGTTCCGTATCAGTGACCTCGAACTCGCCGTCGAGGTGAGCGACACCAACGTCACCGACGAGGACAGCATCACCGCCGACGTGACTGCCATCCGCGGGGGCACCACGGCGACCGGGACGCTGACCGACGGCGATGGTGATGAGGTCGCGACCGCGGTCGAGACTCTCGATGGCACGGAGGCCGTCGAGTTTGACTTCGGCAGCCAGTCGGCCGGCAACGGACCGTACACGGTCAGCGTCACGGATAACCAGAGCGGTCTCGCGGTCACCTCGACGGACATCACCGTCTCCGAATCACAGGAGGGAGAGGTGCGCTTCGAGGACAGCGTTGTCTCCGACGAGCGCGGCGATGTGGTTAGCGTCACGTACCAGTTAGAGAACACGGACGACGGCTACATCGTCATCGGCGACGAGGGCGAGGACAACTACGCCGTCTCCGGGCAGATCACCGACGACGACGGCGACGGCGAAGTCACCGTCCTGTTCAACAGCTACCTCGCCGGCGTTCCGAACAGCGGAAACGCGAGCATTGCGGCGAGCGATGTCCTCAGCGTCTCTGGCGACGACGAGATCAGCGGCGTCAGCGAGAGCGGGTCGTTCGCGCGAGCTGACCTCACGGCCGAGGCGCTTGACGCGGCCAGCTACACGATGAACGCGACCGCCGGCACAAGTCAGATTGACGACCCCGACGCTGTCGGGACGCTCCGGTTGGAAGCGCGTTCGACCGAACACGTCCAGAGCTGGGTCGCCCCGAAAGACGCCGACCTCACGGACGAGGACGTCGGCATCTACGACCGCGTCGGCACAACTCTCACGCAGTCGACCGCAGTCGCAGACGGTGACATTGTCGTCCACCGAGTCACCGCCTCCGGTATCGAGGGCGCGATCGACTACCGGACGGACGTCGGGGGCGCGAGCAACACCACGGCCGCGTTCCTCCAGGCCACCGGGGACGGGGACGCGTTCAACATCTGGGTCAACCGGACGAACGTCGGCGCGAACGCCGACGAGGACCCGCTACACCTCAACAACAGTAACGTGGTCGTGGTCGATGACCCCGACAACGACACGTACTTCGTCGCCGTCGAACTGTCGAACGTGAACTATCAGAGCGGAGCACCGGTCCGTGGAGACGGCGACGACGAGATCACGACCACCTTCTCGGTCTCGGGCGCCACCGGCCTGAGCGACGATGACGATGAGGAGACAGCCAACTACACGATTACGGAGCGCGACGCTGGCTTCGACACGACCGACGGACGCGTGACCGTCGAGGCCGCCGTGAACCAGTCCGTCTCGGGTACGACGACGATTGCGCCCGGTTCGGACGTCGAGGTCAGCCTCGCTTCCGAAAGTCAGGCGAACCCGTTTATCCATCGTCCTGGGGCGACTGTCACGTCGAACGGGACATTCACCGCTACAAGTGACATGAGCAAGTACGCCGCCGGCGTGAACTTCACCGCGGACGTTCTCGACGTGGATGGTGACAGCTTTGCCGCCGACAAAGACGGGCGCATCGTCTCGGCGGCCACGGCGAACGGCTCCGTCGAGTCTGCGAGCGCGAACGTCAACACCACCGGGGAGCCGACCGAGCAGCCGCCAGAGGAACCGAGCACGACGGTAGATGACGTCGAAGCGACCGCAACATCAATCGCGGACCAGACCACGGTTGCACGCACCGATACGGTGACAGAAGTCGCCACTACACCCGCGTCCGGCCCGGGCTTTACTGTAGCCGTCGCGCTCATAGCGCTCGTCGCCGCGGCGCTCCTCGCCGTCCGACGAAACGCCTGATCGAGACGGAGCGGCAGCGGTTAGAAGCCCCCTGCGCCGCGGCCGAGACGTAAGTAGACGCGGGCGTCGACTCCCGGGCAAAGGCGTCCAGCATCGTACTCGCAACCTTTCGGCGGTGTTCGAAATGAGCACGTCAGGGGAAGCTGACTCCCAGTCGTGGTCTCTCGGGTCGAGTCCGTCGCGGGCTATGCCCTGTCGCCGACCGAGGGGCGCGGCTACCGCTTATCGTCCGGCGGCTCCCGCGCAGGCAAATAGAAGAAGACGGCGTTCCCGTCGCCGTCCCGCTCGAATCGGAGTTCACCGCCGAGAGACTCGATACACCACTTCATCACGAACAGGCCGACGCCGGTCCCGTGTGCCGTCTCCGTGGCCTGTGTCGGATCAAAGAGCGCGCTGACCTCCGTGTCGGGAATCGGCGGGTTCGAATCGCGAATGCATATCTCCACCCGCCCGGTGTTCGGTGACGGGCCGATGTGTACCTCGACTGTCGGGGTGACAGCCTCGCTGTGGATGATTGCGTTCTCGACGGCGTGGGTGAGCGCGTACGTGAATGCGTCAGTGCTGTCAATCCACATCTCCGCCTGGTCGGTGACGGTAATCTCCGCAGCAGGGTAGTCGGTTACAATTGTGTTTACGATACCACGGACCCTGCGCGTTACGTGACAGCGAGTGTAGTCCGTGCCGGGGCGCGTGACCGCCCGTTCGATCTGTTTGACGGATTCGACGATATTGGTGAGGTTTTCGACCCGGGACCGAATCGTCTTGCTGGCGTCCCGCACGGACTCAGTCCCGGCCGCGGCTGTGATACGGGCCGTGTTACCGGCGATGACTGTCGCTTCGTTCCGCAGGTTGTGTCGCAGTATCCGCCAGAGGAGTTCCTCGCGGTGGTGTGTCTCGAAGTAGTCCGTGATATCACGTATCTCTGCACAGACGTACGTCTCCTCGGACGCGACTCGCTTCGAGAGGTGTATCCGAGCCCAGATGAGCTCGCCGTCCGCCCGCTTGATCCGCCACGTGAACTGGCGTGACTCGCCCGCGGCGCTGTCCTCCAGCCGGGACCTGAAATCGGCGACGGAGTGGACGAACGTGTTTGCGGTGTACTCCCCGATTGACCGCTCGCGCAACTCCGAAACCGAGTATCCGAATATTTCTGCCACTCGTTCGTTCCCGTCTAGGATAGCACCACTATCGGGGTCGTACAGTGCGATACCGATGTTGAGCGCGTCGTACGCTGCTGGAAGCGCGTGCCCCGTCTGAGATGCCATTGATAGTTCAGGTGGCGGAGCGAGACGCCTTGGCGTTACTAATAGCAGTACATAGCAGTATACCGCAGTACTGACATCTCGTCACCCGTCGGAGTACCTCTCTGTCGCGCTAATGAGACGATTTTCGGTATCCTCGACAACTGCCTTCGAAACGGAGCGATCTGCTCCTCGCAGAGCCCACTGATGCGGGCCTGCGGACAGTCTCAGAACACTTCTGCACCGCGGCCGATTCGGGTCTGATACACGCGGGCGTCGACGCCGCGCTCGCCGAAGGCGTCGAGCATCGTGCTCGCAATCCGGCGGCGGTCTTCCTCGGCACACGCGGCGATGACAGTCGGCCCGGCCCCGGAGATGGTGACGCCGGTCGCACCGGCCGCCAGGGCGGCCTCGCGGACCTGTTCGTAGCCGTCGATGAGCTTCGCGCGGGCCGGCGTCACCACGGTGTCGTGCATCCCCTGCCCGACGAGTTCGGGGTCGTCGCGGTGCATCCCCGTCGTCAGCGCTGCAGCGTTTCCGACTGTTTCCACCATCTGCTCGACCCTGGCGCTCTCGGGGACGACGTTGCGCGCGTCCCGCGTGGACACAACGATATCAGGGAGACACGCCACGAGCGGGATGTCGGCATCGACCTGCGTGACGCCCTTCTCGGTCGCGATGGTGAACCCACCCATGATCGAGGGGGCGACGTTGTCGTCGTGGGCGTCGCCAGAAACGACGGCCTCGCCCTTGGCGGCGATAGGGACCAATTCTTCGCGGGAGTAGCCGCGGTCGTACAGCTCATTCAGCCCGACGGCCGCTGCGGCGGCGCTGGCCGCCGAGGAGCCCAGCCCAGAGGCGGGGCGGACGCCCTTGTCTATCTGAATGCGTGCCGGCGCATCGAGCGCCTCGGCGACCGCACCGACGGTGTTCTTCTCGGGGTCTTCAGGGATGTACTGGCTGCCAGCGCCAGTCATTTCGATGGTGACCCGGTCGGCCTTCTCCAGACGGACGACGTCGGCCGGACGCTCCAGTGCGACACCGAACACGTCGAAGCCGCTCCCGAGGTTCGCACTGGTAGCCGGCGCCCGGACTGTCAGCATGCCTGCGAATTTCAGCAGTGTAGGCAAAAAGGTAGCGAACCGACACTGTGGCCGCGTCGCAGTACTGAGAACGCGGCCCAAAGGCATAATACAGGGAAACCTGACGTTGGAATAGGTATCGATATGGATGTCGACATCGCTACAGTCGCCATCCTCGGGAACGCGGGTGGGGCGCTCATCGGCTTCGCAATCGCTGTCGTCGCCGCCCGGAACCAGGATGTCCCCGGCGCTCGCCAGTACGGCTGGCTCGCGGCCGCTGGGGGTTGCTGGTGTGCGATCTCGATATGGCAGATAGTCGTTTCGGACCCTGCCGCTGTCAAGACAGTGTATCTGCTGTCGCGAACCGCCGCTATGCAGGTCATCGGGCTCTGGATCGTCTTCGCGCTCGTCTACACTGGCCGCCAGTCGTGGCTTCGGCCATCGTCGCTCGGACCGCTGTTTCTCGTGGTAAACGCGGACGTGCTACTACTGCTGACGGACCAGGCACACGACCTCGTCGAGGTGACAGCCGTCCCTGTCACTCAGCTCGGGACGACGCTGGTCGCCATCCAGCGCGGTCCCACGTTCGCGGTACTTCTCGCCGTCAGTTACGGGCTGTTACTGCTCGGATACGCACTCCTGATTGAGTTCTTGTTCCGGTCGCAGAACGTCTATCGGCGACAGACAGCGGCCATCATTATCGGAACCGGCCTTCCGATATTCGTCGCTGTGCTGTATGATTTCGGCTACACACCGCATCCGGCTATCGACCTTACACCGGTGGCGTTCTCGCTCAACGCGGTGCTCGTCGGGTGGGTACTATTCAAAGACGAATCGCTGTCTGTGACGACGCTGTCGGGAGATACGCTCGTTGACAACCTTCCCGACCCGGTCATCGCTCTCACCGACGACTGTGTAATTATCGATTACAACGCCGCAGCGGCCAGCGCGCTGGATCATCCGGACCCCGACGGAGAATCACTTGATGATCTTGCTCCAGGAATCGTCGAGCACATCGAGCGTGGCGAGGTGTTCTCGTTCGGTGATTCGTTCACGTACTACAACCCACAGACGACGAGCCTCACTGATCAGTCCGGGACAGAACGCGGCCGGCTCGTCGTTCTCAGAGACGTAACGGGCCAGCAGCGCCGACAGGACCGACTCGAAGCGCTACAAGCCGCAACACAGCAGTTCATCGAAGCAGAGACCGCCGAGGGAGTCGCTGAGATGGCTGTCGAGTTCGCGACGGCCGTCCTCGATAAGAACGCAGCAGGCGTGTTCATCGAAAACGATCGCGTTCTCGAACCGGCCGTCATCAGCGAGTCAATCGAACAGAACGTCGCGGAAGAGCTGCTGTACGGTTCGCCGACGGACGAGCCTGAAAACAAACTCTGGAAGACGTACGAGACAGGTGAGATACAGGCTGTCTCACTGGACCAGGATGGACTCGACCCGCTCGACAACGCCCTCATGCTGCCGCTCGGTTCCCACGGCGTGATGGCGATCACGTCACACGACAGCACCCTTGCCACGGAAGACAGGCGGTACGCTGCGATTCTCGCACAGACGACGCAGGTGGCCCTCGATCAAGTCGAACGCGAGCGCGAGCTCCGCCAGAGCCGCAGTTCTGTCCAGCGCCGCCGCGAGCAGATCGAGTTCTTCAATGGCGTCCTCAGACACTCGCTGCACAACGCGATGGTCGTCATCCGTGGCCGCGCGGAACACATCAGAGAAACCGTACCGCGGTCGAAACAGCGACATCTCGACAGCATCAGCGACTGGTGTGGGAAGCTCACTGAAATGAGCGAGACGATACGGGATATCAACAACACGGTGACAGCGAGCGAAGCCGAGCGGCTGGACGCCGTCGACCTCAACGCCACGCTCCGTCGCTCAATTGAGTCGCTCCGGGACGAGTACGATTCGGTAGCTGTCTCCTGTGAACTCGATGAGGACTACAGTGTGCAGGCGAACGAACTGCTCGAAGAGGTCCTCTTGAGTATCCTCCGGAACGCAGTCGAGCACAACGACGCCGACAGCCCGAAGGTGACTGTGTCGGTCCAGCAGGCCAGTGACTGGCTGCAGGTCCGCATCGCTGACAACGGCCCCGGTATGAGTGACGAACTGAAGACGACGGTGTTCGAACGCGGGCTCTCGCCCGATCAGACCGCTGGCGGGTTCGGGCTCTACTTCGTCTCGGTCATGATGGACCTGTACGGCGGGACGCTCTGGTTCGAGGACAATCATCCGACTGGGACCGTCGCGATCCTCGAATTCCAGCAGGCGGTGACAGGCGGTGCGGTCGATGATGACCAGCCTGTCGACACCAAGACGGCGGCGACCGAAGCGCAAACTAAATCCCACAACCGCGGATAGGTCGGGGTATGATTGGCGTCGTCGGCGGCGGTATCGCCGGCCTCTCGGCAGCGTACCGGCTCCAGAAACGCGGCCACGAGGTCCGAGTCTTCGAGGCGAGCGAGGACCTCGGCGGCCTGGCCGCGACCTACGAAACGGCCGGGGACCCCATCGAGAAGTTCTACCACCACCTCTCGAAGTCCGAGGAGACGATAGTCGAACTCGCCGAGGAACTGGGGCTGGGCGACGCCGTGGAGTGGCACATCGGACAGAACGCCTACTACGTCGACGGCGTCGTCCACCCGATGGACAAGCCCTGGGAAATCCTCACGTATCCGCATCTCTCGCTGTACGACACGTTCCGGCTTGGGATGCTCGTCCTCGACATCGACGTTCGCGGCGGCGTCCCCTCGTTTGACACCTACGAGCGACTGGAGGACTTCGAGGACGTGCCCATCGAGGAGTTCGTCGTCGAACACACCACGCGGGGCGTCTACGAGAACTTCTTCGAGCCGCTGCTGGACGCGAAGTTCGGCGACCGGAAAGACGACGTGAGCGCCGCGTGGCTACTCGGCCGGGTCAAGTTCCGCGGCGAACGGGACATCCTGAACGGCGAGATTCTGGGCTACTTCGACGGCGGGTTCGGCCGCCTGCTCGACGCGCTGGTCGAGGCCGTGGGCCGGGAGAACATCGAGACGGGCACGCGCGTGACAGCGGTCGATACGGGCGGCGGGGCCGTCTCGTCGCTGACCGTCTCCGACGGCACCGGGACGACGACACACTCGGTCGACGATGTCGTCGTCGCGGCGATGCCGAACGTGCTTGAGGACCTGACCGGCTACGCCTGCGACATCGACTTCCAGGGGACGGTGTGTTCGGTCATCAGCATGGACGAGTCCCTGCTAGATACGTACTGGCTGAACATCGCCGACGACGCCCCGTTCGGCGCGCTCATCGAGCACACGAACTTCGTCTCTCCCGAACGGTACGGCGGCGAGCATCTGCTGTACGTCGCTCGCTACATCCAGAACGAATCTGAGGCTATCTGGCAACAGAGCGACGACGAGGTCGCCGAGACGTGGCTCTCGGGCATCGAGTCGCTGTTCCCCGAGTTCGACCGCGACGCCGTCAACTGGGTGCGGACGGCCCGCAACCCACGGACGGCACCGGTTTACGAGCGCGGGTATCTAGATATGGTCATCCCCTACGACCTCGGCGACGCCGTCGCGGACGGGCTCTACTACGCCGGCATGGCCTCGCGGGCACAGTACCCGGAGCGGTCGCTCAACGGCGGTATCGTCGCGGGTTTCGAATGCGCCGACCGAATCGCGGACGGCTCGGCGGCGACCGATGCAGAATCGCCGCTCTCCGAAGCCCGGCGCTGAGACGTCCGCTAAAGTTCCGCGGTCCGAGACGCCGTTCGTCGCTCAGTCCCCGGCCGCGTTCTCCACGTCGTCCTCGTCGATGACCGGCGCGTCGGTCGCGCTCACATCGTCCGGTTCCTCGCGGCCGCCACCGACAATCATCTCGCCGTCCTCTGTTTCGACATACACGTCGTCGGCGAAGCCACCGACGGCATGGGGGTGTTCCGGCTGGTCCAGCCGCTCCGGCGTGGACGGCGCGTCGGCGACGCCGTCGGCCGGGCGGAAGGAGCCGAGCGGGTCGTCGATGGTGATGCCGTGGGTCTCGAAGAAGTCCGCGTACCGCTCGTAGTGGGCTTCCAGTTCCTCGGCCGGGAACTCCATCATCTCCGTCCAGCCGTGGTTGTAGAAGTCGAAGTTCGCCTGTATGTGGGTGATCTCCCGGGCCTCGGCTTCCGAGTAATCCGCCCGGAGCGCGGCCACGTAGGTGTCCATCGTGCCGTCGAAAAAGTCATCGAGGTGGTCGCGCCGCTCCTCTCGGTGTGCCTCGTCTGCCTTCCCGAGGAAGATCTTGGTGTGGAGTTTCACCAGCCCGTAGTTGGCCACCGACCGGACACCGGGTGTGGTCAGCGCCTTCTTACTCGCCCAGTGGCGCGGGTTCTGGTAGATTTTCATTTCAGAATCGAATACGGGCCCAAGCGCCTTCAAATCCCCGACTATCGGTGTGTTCAGTGCGCTATCGGAAACGATACACAGATAGCAATCCACATTAGGCCTGATTTCGTATCGGCCGTACATGAGCACGTCGCACGTAATCATCGGTGACGGCATCGCGGGTGCGTCCGCAGCCGAGACAATCCGGGAAGCGGACCCGGACGCGTCGGTCACAGTCCTGACCGACGAGGGGGAGGCACTGTATAACCGGATCCTCATCAAGGAGTTCGCCAAGGGGAAGCTGCCGGAAGCGCCCATCTCCATTCACGAGCCGGAGTGGTACGACGAGCGCGACATTGACCTGCAGCTGAACACCCACGTCACGGACATCGACCCCGACGCCCACGAGATCCAGACCCACGAGGGCGACACCTACGAGTACGACAAACTGCTCGTCGCGACGGGCGGGACGCCGGCACAGCTCCCGGTCGAGAACAGCGACGCCGACGGCATCCACCACTTCTGGACGTTCCAGGACGCGCGTGGCATCCGCGAGCACGCCGACGAGGCCGACCAGGGCATCATCGTCGGCGCGGGCCTGCTCGGCATCGACCTCGCCGCCGTGTGCGCCGCACAGGAAATCGACGCGAAGTACCTGATGCGTGGCAACCGCTGGTGGCGCTACGCGCTCTCGGAGGACGGCGCAGAGATCATTCACGAGGCGCTCGAAGAGAACGGTGTCGAACCCGTCTTCGAATCCGGCGTCGACCACTTCGAAGTCGATGACGATGGCAAAGTTACCGGTGCGGTCGACCCTGACGGTAACCACTACGACGGCGAATGGGCCGGCGTCGCTATCGGCCTCGATTTCAACACCGAGTTCCTCAACGGGACCGGGCTCGAACTCGACGACGGCGTCGTCGTCGACGAGTACATGCAGACCAACGTCGAGGACATCTACGCCGCGGGCGACCTCACCCAGTTCTACGACACCATCCTCGACTCCCAGGCGCAAAACGGCGCGTGGGGTTCGGCCAAGGAGCAGGGCTCGGTCGCCGGAACGAACATGGTCGCCGACGCCGAGGAGAAGGAGTTCCGCTGGGTCTCCTCGTACTCCATCACGCACTTCGACTTCCCGTTCCTCTCCTTCGGTCACCCGACCCGTGGCGACGACGAGGCCGAACGGAAGTACTCCGACAGCGAGTGGCGGCGGCTCGCGTTCGAGGACGGACAGCTTATCGGCGGCGTGCTGATCGGCGACCTCTCACAGCAGTCGGCGTTCAAACAGCTCATCCGCGAGGAGCGACAGGTCGCCGACAAGAAGGAACTGCTACTGGAGAAGGAAGTGGACCTCGAAGAAGTGAAGGCGCAGACGCCCGCGCCGGCCGAATAAGGCCAGTCGACACCGATATTTTTACGCACTGCTGACGTAGCGACGCACATGCGTGACGCTCTTCCCCGCGCCGTTGCCTGGCTCACCCGCCGGGGCGACCAGTCAGGTGAGGCAGACGAACCAAGCGACGACAGCGGCGGCTTTGCCGGCTCGTTGCTCGATGCGTCGGTCAATCATGGGCACGGTCAAGGCAACCCACAGGCTACCGGCGAGATGGCGGCGGTGCGAGAGGAGGCCGACAGGCTCGCGCAGGCGGACAAGAATCGTGAGTAACTGCCCGCGGGAGAACGACGCTCTTTTTTCGCCCTAAAGCGGAGAGTCGCGTATGGATGGCGGCAGCGGCGATATGACACTCGCGTTCGACCTTGACGCCCTCAAGCAACTGGCCTACCCTGACAGCGTGTTCAACGACGCGCGCCAGTGGTCCGAGTACGTCGGCGTCATCTCCGAACAGCCCACCTACGTCGTGACCAACTTCACCCGGAAACACCGGATCAGACAGGACTTCTTCTCCGGCCCGCGCGGCCGCGAGGAGAGTCTCGAAAACGTCAAAGAGCAGTTCGACACCGACCGGCACGTCTTCGTCGGTGCGGACGACGAGGACGCCGACCTCGCCGAAGCGGCGGGCTGGGAGTACCTCCCGGTCACGCAGGCCGCGGAGGCGGCCGAGTGGGACCTCGGCGACCCGGAGACACCGGACGCGACAACCGACGAGGACGAGGCGCGCGACGACTGGCCGTAGGCGACACACTCCCGCTGTCGGCGGGAATCTACGCTTCGACTAGTTTTATATTTTCCCGGAGAGCGACTGAAGATATGGCCCTCCAGATCGGCGATGCCTTGCGTAGCGGTCTCGATACCCTCCTCAGTGAGGACGGACTCCTTGTTACTGGCGTTTTCCTCCTGTTCAACCTCGGGAACACTGTCGCAAACTCTTCGTTCACCGAAGCGCTGTTCGACGAAGTGATGGACATGGGCGGTCCCGCTGGGCCGGGCGGCTCCGCCGGGGCAGGTGCACCGGGGTTTTCGGTGTCAGATTTCACCGGGCCGTTCAGTCTTGATATCGCATTGCCGGTTGCCGTCGTGATGGTCCTCCTGTTTCTGGTTGTCGGCCAGCTCGTCAAATTCTGGGGGATCAGGCTCTTCACCGAGCCACAGGAGATCATGGACGAGAATACGTCCGAGCGGGCCGTTATGGCCGCCGTCCTCGGTGGCGGCGTCGCAGTCGTCACGTTCGCAGCCTCGATGAGTTCGACCGCGCTGAACGTCAGCGGGCGTCTGCTGCTTGGGGGACTAGCTGGTCTTCTTGGCGGTCTCCTGTCTCTGATCGTCGGTCTCGCCTTCGTCTACCTGCTGCAGTCGATTGCCCTGTACGACGGCGGTTACGTCGACACGCTCAAGCACTGCGTCGCGCGGTTCATGGATGCCCCGGCACAGATCATCGTGCTTCTGTTTCTCCTGTTGCTTCTCGGGATCATCCCGGGCATCCCGTCTACGGCGTCAGTTATTTCGGTGTTCCTCCCCGGCTCGTTTGACTTACCGTCCCAGTCGGTGCTGCAGGTCGCGTCAATGGTGTTGAACGCACCAGTGCAGGCGTTCAGTCTCGCAGTGATTACGGACGCGTACCTGCAGGTGCGGGCGGACCGGGACGACGAGTTCTGAGAGCTGGACTCGCGTGCCCTCTTGATACTGGTTTCGGGCCGTCGACCGGGCGGTGTTTAGCTCAAAAACATTTATTCAGCTTTATGTCTCCCCCATCAGGGGTACTGTGTATGGCCCTCCAAATCGGCCGTGCCTTCCAAGACGGTATCGACGAACTCCTCAGTGAACGCGGGGCGGTGTTTGCCGGCGTATTCATCGTCTACGGATTACTCAGCTCTGTCGTCTGGGCGTCGCTTTCGCAGGCGTTCACAGAGCTGTTTCTGGGGCAATTGCCGAGCGATGCACAGGTAAATCAGGCGGCAATGGCTGGTGGGACACCACTGGCACTCGACCTGCCGCTTGCAGTTGCTGGCGTCGGTGCGCTCGTGCTGCTTGTCGTCAACGAGGCGCTGAATGTTGTCGCAATCCGTGCCTTTGCCAGCGGTGACCGTGAACCGATTCCCGACAATGTGGGCCGGCGGCTCGGGAAGACCGTTGCAGTCGCAATCGTAGCCGGCATTCTCACCACTATCGCAGTGGGGATCGGCATTATTCTGCTCGTCATTCCCGGACTGGTGTTTGCACTCCTGTTTTTCTTTGTCCGACAGGAAATTGCACTGAACGACAGCGGCGTTATCGAGTCTATCAGCAACAGTGTTAGTGTCGTCATCGACAACCTCCTCGCTACGTTTGTCCTGGCCGTTGTTCTCTCGGTGCTCGGACTCGTTCTTGGAGGCGGCTTCAGTTTCCTCCCGGTTCCGTTGCCGCCGATGGTCTTGACGACGGTCTCGACTGTCTTCTCAAGTGTCGTCAGCGTCTTCTCCATCGCTGTGACGACCGTGGCGTACCTCCAAGCAACGGAGTCCAGCTACACACAGGAAACAGCGTCTATCGGCGGGCTCTGAACCACTGTAGTTCGTATCGCGGCCTTTAACCACGCGAACGACCAATCTCAAGTAATGGCTGAACCGCGCGTGCCCGGCGGGCGCGAGTCCGAACTCGAACTGGCCTGTGGCGAACTTGTCGACACGCATGACCTCCATCTGGGCATGCGGGAGTTCGCGTGTGACTGCGGGAAGACACACGCCGTCGTGCTCGACCCGCACCCGCTGGCACGCTTCGTGCCGGAGTTTCTCACCGAGGTGCTGCACGCGACCATCGAGACCAACGACGACTACGACGAGTTCACCACCGTTCACCTGATGGGTGTCGTGATGGAGGAGTTCCCCGAAAAGGTCGTCGCCGCCGACACCAGTGAGGACGGGTCGGTCGGGTTCTCGCTTGCGTGGGTAAGCGACTTCGACTCCCGTCGCCTGCACGAAATCGTCGTCGAACTGCTCGTGGAACTGATGGAACACGCCATCAGCCACGCCGAGGACGACGAGGTGATGGCGGAGTTCGAGGAGCAGATGCTCCAGTTCGACGTCGACGCGTTCGTCGAGCAGTACCGCGACGAGCGTGACTTCGACGGCCGATCGGACACCGCTATCTGAAACAGACACCGACCTGAGTACTTAGTGTGGTGCACTCACACACCCACATATGGCAGGTCGTCTCGCGGTCCTGCTCGTACTCGTGCTTTTGACCGGCTGCGGAGCCTTCGGCGGGGCGGAACGACAGACGGTAACCCCGGTTCCGGTCCCAGAGCAGCCACAGGACAGCCGGGCCGTCCCCGCTGTGACCGAGAACGCTGTCGACGCTAGGCGACTCGCGGCGGGCCACCGGCGCGCGACCCGGAACCGCTCGTACGTGCTGGGGATGCGGCTCTCGCTGGAATGGGGGACTCAAATCGTCAGCTTCGTCGTCGAAGACAGGTATCGCTATCAGTTTCGGACCGAAATCATCAACAAAAATTACACCAAGCGAGTGTACAACACCCGGAATCGGCGCTATGTCTACGACGAACGTGCACAGGGTGCATGGAGCGCAACGAGGCGGCCAACCCCGGTCCGCGAGGTGCTCGACCCTGATCCCGCTCGGCTCATCGAAGCATATCTCGCAACGAACGTCAGCGTCAAGCGGCCGAGGGACGGCTGTGACACCTGTCCCGTGATACTCACAGCCACGGAGCCCCCTGCGGCGTTCGAACCGGCCGACAATTACAGCGTGCAAGCGACTGTCCGGCCGGACGGACTCGTCCAGTCGTTCACTGTCTCGTACTGGGATCGTTCCAGAAAGGCTCGGGTCAGTTACGAGATCAGGTACTCCGCGATCGGCGAGACAGCCGTCTCCAGACCGACGTGGGTCCGAAAGCGCTGGGGGAACGCGACAGACAACGACCCTGTCCTGTCCGACAGCCAGCGACGCGCCGCCGTCGGCTGATTTCCCGAAATCAGCCGTCTGACTGTTGTCTGACGGTGTTATATGGTAGTTGCGGTGTTGTGACTGTGTATGGCTATGCGTGAGGGAGAGTTCGAGCGCATCCTGACAGTGCTCGAAGAAGCCGACGCTGACAGCACACTGACGGCCCGCGAGATCTGTGACTTGCTGGAGGAACACGACGAGGCGGTCGGGAGCGCTCACCGCGTTGCGACAGTCCTGGGCCGTCGTGCCCAGTCCGGCGAGGTCGAGGTCATTCAGGGCCAGCCCTATCGGTATCGTGTTCCCGACCGCGACAACTGACCGGATTCAGCAACGCTACCGCTCGAATCCTCTCTTGGTACACATCTCTAAGAGTGTCTTCCGTGTGCCGCTCAGGTGTTACGATATTCGAAATTAGGCTTCGAGCTTCGCATCCTTTCGCCGGGCTTATTACGATGTATAGACTCCGCTCGTACAATGACAGCGGACGAGGACCGTACAATCCTGCTCATCGGCAGCGGCCCGATCAAGATCGGCCAGGCGGCCGAGTTCGACTACTCCGGCGCACAGGCGTGTCGCGCCCTCCAGGAAGAGGGTGCCCGCGTCGTGCTCGTGAACTCGAACCCGGCGACGATTATGACTGACCCGGAGATGGCGGACAAGGTGTACCTCGAACCCATCAACACCGAAGCCATCTCGGAGATTATCCGGAAGGAAGACCCCGACGGCGTCATCGCCGGCCTGGGCGGCCAGACCGGCCTCAACGTCACGGCCGAACTCGCCGAGGAGGGCGTCCTCGACGAGTTCGACGTGGACGTGATGGGGACGCCGCTTGATACCATCTACGCGACGGAGGACCGCGACCTGTTCAAACAGCGGATGGAGGACATCGGCGAGCCGGTGCCCCGCTCGACGACCATCACGCTCGACGAGGGCGAGTCGGTCACCGACTTAGACGAGGAATCGCTGGTCGACCGCGTCGAAGCCGCCGTCGACGAGGTCGGCGGGCTCCCCGTCATCGCACGCACGACGTACACGCTGGGCGGGTCCGGCTCCGGCGTCGTCGACGAGATGGACGAACTCATCGAACGCGTCCGCAAGGGCCTGCGCCTCTCGCGTAACAACGAGGTCCTCATCACCGAGTCCATCTCGGGCTGGGTCGAACTCGAATACGAAGTGATGCGCGACGCCGACGACTCCTGTATCATCATCTGCAACATGGAGAACATCGACCCGATGGGCATCCACACCGGGGAGTCGACGGTCGTCACGCCCTCGCAGGTCATCCCCGACGAGGGCCACCAGGAGATGCGCGACTCCGCGCTGAAGGTCATCCGCGACCTCGGCATCCAGGGCGGCTGTAACATCCAGTTCGCCTGGCACGACGACGGCACGCCTGGCGGCGAGTACCGTGTCGTCGAGGTCAACCCCCGCGTCTCCCGCTCCTCGGCGCTGGCCTCGAAGGCGACCGGCTACCCCATCGCCCGCGTGACAGCGAAGGTCGCGCTCGGCAAACGGCTCCACGAAATCGACAACGAGATTACCGGCGAGACGACCGCCGCCTTCGAGCCGGCCATCGACTACGTCGTGACGAAGGTGCCACGCTGGCCCATCGACAAGTTCCAGGACACCGAGTTCGAGCTTTCGACGGCGATGAAATCGACCGGCGAGGCGATGTCAATCGGGCGGACCTTCCCCGAGAGCCTGCTGAAGGCGCTTCGCTCCTCGGAGTACAATCCGGCCGCGGACTTCGACGAGATAGCCGACGCGGAACTGGAAACGGAGTACCTCGAGAAGCCGACGCCGGACCGCCCGTACGCGATGTTCGAGGCGTTCTGTCGCGGCTACACCGTCGAGGAAGTCGTCGACATCACCGACATCAAGGAGTGGTACGTCGAGCGGTTCAAGGAGGTCGCCGACGCCGCCGAGGCCGCCCGCGATGGTGACTACGAGACCGCTGCACAGGCCGGCTTCACCGACCAAGAGATAACCGCGCTGGCCGGCGGCGAGTTCAACGACACGCACGTCTCCTGGCTCCCGGCCGACCTTGACCAAGACGGCGGCGACGAGCCGGAAGTCGAGGCGGCGACCGACGGTAGCGGTGTGCAGATCGAGAACGTCGAGACGGACACGACCGACCGCGACTTCAAGCTCGTCGACACCTGCGCCGGCGAGTTCGAGGCGACGACGCCGTACTACTACTCGACGCGGGACCCGCTGTCGGGCATCGACCGCAACGAACTCCAGATAGACCCCGACCTAGAGAGCGTCGTCGTCGTCGGCGGCGGCCCCATCCGTATCGGGCAGGGCGTGGAGTTCGACTACTGCTCGGTCCACGCCGTCCGCGCGCTGGAGGAACTGGGCATCGACGCCCACGTCGTCAACAACAACCCCGAGACGGTGTCGACTGACTACGACACCAGCGACGGGCTGTTCTTCGAGCCGGTCACCGCCGAGGAGGTCGCCGACGTCATCGAGGCGACCGACGCCGACGGCGTGATGGTTCAGTTCGGCGGCCAGACCTCCGTCGACATCGGCCACCCGCTCGAACAGGAACTCAAGCGCCGCGACCTCGACTGTGAGATTATGGGCACGTCTGTCGACGCGATGGACCTCGCCGAGGACCGCGACCGCTTCAACAAACTGATGGACGAACTCGGCATCTCACAGGCCGAGGGCGGCTCCGCGACCTCCAAGGAGGAGGCGCTGGACCTGGCCCACGACATCGGCTACCCGGTCCTCGTGCGCCCGAGCTACGTGCTCGGCGGCCGCGCGATGGACGTTGTCTACAACGACGACGACCTCGAAACGTACATCGAGGAGGCCGTCCGCGTGAGCCCGGACAAGCCGATTCTCGTCGACGAGTTCCTCGCCGACGCCGTCGAACTGGACGTCGACGCTGTCGCCGACGAGGACGACATCCTCATCGGCGGCGTGATGGAACACGTCGAAACCGCCGGCGTCCACTCCGGGGACTCGGCCTGCATGATTCCGCCCCGCTCCCAGAAAATCAAGGACGTGATGCCCCGCATCCGCGAGGTCGTCGAGGACATCGCCGACGCGCTGGATACGGTCGGCCTGCTGAACGTCCAGCTGGCGGTGCGTGACGGCGAGGTGTTCGTCCTCGAAGCGAACCCGCGCTCCTCGCGCACTGTCCCGTTCATCTCCAAGACCGCCGGCGTCCCAATCGCCAAAATCGCCGCCAAGGTGATGTCCGGCGCGTCGCTGTCCGACCTTGACGTGCAGGAGCAGATTCCCGAGCAGGTCTCTGTCAAGGAGGTCGTCCTGCCGTTCGACCGCCTGCCGGGTTCGGACCCGCGTCTCGGCCCCGAGATGAAATCCACCGGCGAGGTCATGGGCACCGCCGGCTCCTTCGGCAAGGCCTACCAGAAGGCCCAGATGGCCGTCGGCAAGGCAATCCCGCTCGAAGGCACGGCCATCGTCGACCTGCCCATCCTCGGCTTCGAGGAGCACTTCGACGTGCGGGACTTCGACGACTACGAGGACACCGACGCCATCATCGACGCCATCCAGAGCGGCGAGGTCGACCTCGTCCTCTCCCGCGACCGCGACGTGCTTGAAGCCTGTGTCGAGGAGACGGTGACGTACTTCTCGACCCACGAGAGCGCTGAGGCGGCGCTTGAAGCGATCAACTCCGCCGACCAGCCACTCGCTGTACAGGCCATTGACGAGCGGCCAAAGACCCAGCGCGAGTGGGGCGCTGAGTAACCCGACCGCCCGTCAGGGACAGGTCGCTCATTGCGGTAGCACTGATTCCGATCACTCGAACAGACGGGCACAAATACTTATTCGTTGGACCCGCCCATGTATCATTCATGGCCGATGCCGTACGTGTCCTCCACGTCGAGGACGACCCCGAGTTCGCGTCGATGACGGCAGCGTTTCTCAGCCGTACCGACGACCGGTTCGACGTGGTCTCGGCAACGTCGGCGAACGAGGGACTCACCCGGCTCAGCGAAGAACCAATCGACTGTGTCGTCTCCGATTTCGATATGCCCGGGCAGGACGGCATCGAATTTCTGGAATCTGTCCGGGCTGTCGATGAAGACCTCCCGTTCATCCTCTTTACTGGGAAAGGTTCCGAGGAAGTGGCCAGTGAGGCCATTTCGGCCGGTGTGACTGACTATCTCCAGAAGCAGCAGGGGACTGACCAGTACACGATTCTCGCCAACCGCATCACTAACGCGGTCGAGCAGTACCGATCACAGCAAGCACTGGACGCGAGCCGGAAGCGACTCTCGCTGTTTATCGATAAGTCGCCGCTCGGCGTCATCGAGTGGGACGAGAGCTTTGAGGTGGCGCAGGTCAACGAGAAAGGCGAAGAAATCCTGCAGCGAGCGGAGTCGGCGCTCGTCGGCACGGGATTTGAGACGCTCGTTCCGGACTCGTCGCGGGATGCAGTCGAAGAGACGATCACGGCCCTGCAGGAAGGCAGCGGCGGCTACTATACGGTACTCGATATCGAGACCGGTAACGGTGAGCAGATTGTCTGTGAGTGGCACAACCGCATCATCCGAGAGAACGGAGAGACTGTCGCGATATTCTCGCAGTTTCAGGAGATAACGGAGCGTCGGCGGCGACAGCAGCGCATCGAGGCGTTGCACGACACAACGCGGGAGCTGATGCACGCCGAGTCTCGCGAGGATGTCGCCGCACTGGTCGTCGAAACCGCACGCGACCTGCTCGGACTGCCGCTCAGCGCTGTCTTTCTCGCCGACGAGTCAGCCGACCTTCTCAGACCGGCCGCGGCGACCGACCAGGCACAGGCGAGTATCGGCGAGCACCCGACGTTTAGCGAGGGTGACAGTCTCGTCTGGGAGGTGTTCGACTCCGGTGAACAGCGCGTCTTCGACGATATCTCCACTCACCCTGACCGCTACAACCCCGACACCGACATCAGCAGCGAGATACTACTCCCGCTGGGCGACCACGGCGTGCTGGTCGCCGGCTCGACTGACGCCGCCGCGTTCGAGGACGCATCGGTCTCGCTGATGCGAACCCTCGCTGCGAACACCGAGGAGGCGCTTTCCAGACTCGACCGGCAGCAAGAACTCAGAACGCTCACAGAGCGGCACGAACTCGCGCTCGAAGGTGCCGAACTCGGCGTCTGGGACTGGAACGTCAAGACGGACGCGGTCACCTTCGACGAGCGGTGGGCCGACATGCTCGGGTACTCGCTGGACGAACTCGAACCCACGGTCGACACCTGGGACGAACTGATACACCCGGAGGACCGCGAGCAAACATACGAGGCGCTGAACGCCCATCTCGACGGCGAGACGGAGATCTACGAATGTGACCACCGGCTCAGGACGGCCACCGGTGAGTACCGGTGGATCCGCGACATCGGCAAGGTGTTCGAACGCGACGAGAACGGCGACCCGGTCCGTGCAGTGGGGATCCATCAGGACGTGACCGACCACAAAGAGCGGAAACAGGAACTCGAAGACACGAGCCGCAAACTCCAGGTCATTCTCGACACAGCCCCGACCTACATCCTGATGAAAGACACCGATAGTCGATTTCTGTTCATCAACAGCGCGGCCCGTGACCTCTACGGGATCGACGCCGACGAGTCCGTCGTCGGAATGTCCGATTACGATATTCTCCCGGACCACATCGCGGAGCAGACCCACGCCGACGATCAGCGGGCCCTCGAACAGAAAGAGACCGTCGAAGTCGAAACGGTGATCCCTGTCGACGGGACAGATCGGACACATCTGACGCGGAAGACACCGATACTCGACGAGGACGGCGAGCCCTACGCTCTCTGTGTCGTCGCGACCGACATCACCGACCAGAAACGGCGCGAACAGGAACTGGCCCGACTCACTGACGAGTACGAGGCGGTGTTCGAGAACACGAACGACGCTATCGCGCTCGTCGACATCGAGAGGTCGGCAGATGGTCCAACGTTCCGCTACGTCCGGACGAACGAGGCCTACGAACGCCAGACCGGATTCGACACCGACTCGCTGACCGGGCAGACCCCGGTCGAGGCCGCCGGTCCGGACATCGGTCGGCGAATCGCTGACCACTACGAGCGGTGTGTCTCGGCTGGCGAGACCATCACATACGAGGAGCGGGACCTCGGCCCCACCGGTGTCTGGGAAACACAGGTAACGCCGATCTTCGCTGACGGGGCGGTAACTCGGCTTGTTGTCATTTCTCGGGACATCTCTGACCGGATCGAGTACCGCGAGGAACTGGAGCGACAGAACGACCGGCTCGAAGAGTTTGCGAGCATCGTCAGTCACGACCTCCGGAACCCGCTCGGCGTCCTCGAAGGTTCGCTCACCCTTGCCAGAGACACCGGCGAGGACGAGCAGTTCGACCGCTGTTTCCGCGCAATCGACCGCATGAAGGAGCTCATTGAGGACCTGCTAACCCTCGCCCGCGAGGGGGATACAGTGTCGGAGATGGAGCCGCTCGACCTCGAATCGACTGCACGGTCCTGCTGGCGGGCCGTCAAGACTGACGACGCTACCCTCGAAATCCCGGCTGAAAGCCCAATCCACGCCGACGAGAGCCGCGTTCGTCAACTCCTCGAAAATCTCATCAACAACGCCGTGACACACGGCGGCTCAGACGTCACTGTCAAAATCGGTGAACTCGACGGTTCAGGGTTCTATGTTGCCGATGATGGCGATGGTATCCCGCCAGAAAAACACGAAATGGTGTTTGAGAGCGGCTACACCACCACTGACGGAGGCACCGGGTTCGGGCTCGCTATCGTTAAGGAGATCGCAGAAGCACACGACTGGTCGGTGTCCGTGACAGAAAGCGACGACGGCGGTGCACGGTTCGAATTCAGAGGCGTCAGGCAGGAGTCATAGCGTGTCTGTGCTTTCGCAGCTTTTTCTGCGTATCGAAGCAAGTATTCTATCTCATAACTGTTGTGTCGATATTTTGGCTATAAATAGTAATGAATGGGGTATTGGTGACTACATGTCCTGTTCTGCGCCAATAATGGCACGTTCGTAACACTCATCTCCGGGGCTGTGACATTAGCTGTATGGATCGCGTTGCAATCGCTGTCGCTGCTCCGGGAAGTCGATGAGAGAGGACGTCATCAAGCGGGCGGAGACAGTCGCTGAGATGGCCCCCGGTGATTCGGTCACGGCGGGAGTCCTCGCTGGATACAAGAGTCGCTTCTCCGAGTCACCACCGCTGAACAACCCACCGCTGACGTACCTCGACGGGGCTGAAGCCCCGGCGTATCTCCTGACCAACGGGAAGCGCGGCATCGGACGCGGGACGAAACGCAAGACCGACTCACCGGTCGGCGACCGCCGGACAGTCATTCTGGTCACCGGCCGCCGGACCCTCTGTCTCATTGGGAAAGCCGAGGACGACGATGTCATCGAGATCCCACACGAGTCGGTCGCCGACGTCACCACCAAGTCCGGGTTCCGAGCGCACCGCCTCGCGCTCCGCACCCCACGGAAAATGTACCACTGCTGGGTACACCGCAAGACCGACAAAGCAACCCTCAACGCGGCCGCCGAGTTCATCGAGACACACCAGCAGGACCGTCCGGACGCAATCGACGGCGACGACACCGCCAACCGGGTGATGTATCGCGGCCGCCCCGTTGCACCGCAAGACACCACACACGAAACCGAAGACAGCGACCAGACGACGTACTATCGCGGGCAGCCAATCGACGACGACAGCGACTGAAAGACGTGGCTCAGGCGCGTGCAAACCGCGTTACTGTTCCCAGAGCACTTCGTTCCCCGCTCGGGCATTCGGAGACCCCTCGCTACGCTCGGGCTCTCCCCGCTCACGGCTGCGCCGTTCGCGTCTCGCGGTTCTCGCTCGCGTTGCTCGCTCCGAACCGCGCTATTCCCCCGCCATCCCCAGCACATCGTCGAAGAAGCCAAGCGAGTCGTGCGGGCCGGGGTTGGCCTCGGGGTGGTACTGGCGCGTGATGATGTTCAGGTCGTCGTTCTCCAGCCCCTCCGGCGTGTCGTCGTTGACGTTGACCTGAGTCACGTCCAGTTTGTCGCCGGGGTCGGCGACGGTGTAGCCGTGGTTCTGGGTCGTCATCACGACCTGGTTCGAGCGCAGGTCACGGACGGGCTGATTCACGCCGCGGTGGCCGAACTCCATCTTCTCGGTCTCGCCGCCGAGCGCGTTGGCGACGACCTGCTGGCCGAGACAGATGCCGGCGAGCGGCACGTCACCGACGTAGGTCTCGACGAGTTCGCCGGCCTGCTCGAAGTTCTGTGGGTCGCCCGGGCCGTTCGAGATGAACAGCAGGTCCGGGTCGACGGCGGCTACGTCGTCCTCGCTGGCGTCGTACGGGAAGACATGGACCTCGGCGTCGCGTTCGACAAGCGACTCGACGATAGAGCCCTTCGCACCGCAGTCGACCAGCGCGACCGTCGCGCCGTCGCCGCCCTCGTTGTGGACCTCCACCTCGTCGACGGAGACCTGCGCGCCGATGTCGGTGTGGTCGGACATGTGCTTGCACTCGTGGAGTTCGTCGAGCGCGTCCTGCTCGGTCACGTCCGGGCCGGCGGCGATACCGCATTTCATTGCCCCCTCGTCGCGGATTTCGGTGACGATGTCGCGCGTGTCGAGGTGGTCGACGGCGGGGACGCCCTCGGATTCGAGCCACTCGGCCACGTCGACGGTCATCTCGCGAGCGACGGCCGCACGCGGGTGTACGCGGTCGGACTCGAAGCGTTCCTCCCGGACGCCGTAGTTCCCGATGAGCGGGTAGGAGAACGTCAGGACCTGCTCCTCGTAGGACGGGTCGGTGAGACTCTCCTCGTAGCCGGTGTACGCTGTTGTAAAGACCAGTTCGCCGCGGGCCGTCCCCGGAGCGCGAGCGCGCGCCTCGATGACGCGGTCGCCTTCGATTGCCACGTATGCGTCAGCCATTACGAGATGCGTATACTATAGTCGGCCATAAGGGTTGCTTTCGAAGACGAGTTTCGAATTTCGCAATCCTCAAGTCACGACCGGTGATATTATCTCATCTCGATGGACGACCTCGACAGAGAGATACTTTCGATACTCCGCCGGGACGCCCGAACCCCGTACACGGAAATCGCGGACCGGGTCGGTACGTCGGAAGGGACTGTGCGAAACCGCGTCGAACGACTGGTCGACGACGGCGTTATCGAGCGTTTCACCGTCGCGACGCGGACCGGAAACGTGAAAGCGATGATCGAGGTTAGCGTCGACGTAAACGTCGACACGGCCGAGGTCTCGGACCGTATCGCCGATTGGCAGGAGGTCGACTTCGTCTGGCAGGTTTCCGGGGAGGAGGACATTGTCGTCGTCGTCGACGCCGCTGACACAGACGCGGTCAACGGACTCATTACGCAGGCGCGTGAACTCGAAGAGGTTGTCGGGACGAAGACGAGGTTGATTTTGAACGAGCGCGTCGGGTGAGCAGCGAGGTCGCTACGAGGCCGGACGTGACACCCTGATTTCATATCCGCTGGGCTACGAGAAACGGTATGCAGTTCCCGGCGGGTCTAGATATCGACATCACCTCGACGTACGGCCAACTCGCGACCGACGGGGCGCAGTTCCTCGCGGTCGCGGCGCTACTCTACGCTCTCGGCCGACTGATCGCCGTGCCGGTGGCCCGATGGCTGCTGACACGGATGGAGACTAACAAGACAGTTGCCAGTGCGCTGACCAGTGCTGTCCACCTGTTGTCGGTTGTCGTTGCGGTGGTAATCGGTGCTAGCGTTGCGGGCTTTCAGGGCGCGCTTGCGGGGTCGACCCTGCTGGCGGCAGGTATCACACTGGCAGTGGGACTGGCGGCACAGGACGTGCTCGGGAACTTTGTCGCCGGCGCGTTCATCGTGACTGACCCGGACCTGAACGTCGGTGACGTCATCGCCTGGAACGGGATGCAGGGGACGGTGGTCGATATCGACCTGCGGGTGACCCGGATTCGGACGTTGGACAACGAACGCATCATCGTCCCGAACACGGCACTGGCAACGAGCGCGGTGACGAACCAGACATCGACTGGCCCCGTCGGGATTTCTTACCAGTTCGGTATCGGCTACGAGGACGATATCGAAACGGTACAGGTTATCATCGAAAACGCCGCCCGCGACCTCGACCACGTCTCGGAGAAGCCAGCTCCGACAGCCAGGGTTACCGACCTCGCGTCGACGGCGATCATCCTGACAGGCCGGATCTGGATTCCCAACAAACGGCGGAACCGACTCGCGTCAGTCAAGGCCGCGTTCATCCGGCAGGTGAAGGAGGACTGCCACGCGGAAGGCATCGACCTCAGCGACACGAGCCAGCACGAACTCGCCGGCGAGATCGGCGTCCACGACAGCGTTAAGCCGACGCGCGAGCGACCCGAATAGCGCCGGTCCGAACAGGGTTCGACCCGCGCTGTCTGCGGGATTCCCGGCGCCCGTACGTTTATACTTATTCACAAAATGGTACGTATATGGACGAGAAGCGATTCGTCGTCGCCCTCTTTGGTCTCGCTGTTGCGGTGGTGGTCAGTGTCCTCGCATATCAGTTCATCGCGGCGTTGACCGTCTCCGTGTTCCTCTATTATTCGACGCGACGGTATTACAGTTCCTTGCGCAGGCTTCGCCTTCCGGCGCGGGTACGTGCGGTCGTCGTCATGGCTTCGTTGGCGATCCCCCTCCTGTTGCTCGTCAGCTATGCGGCCGTCCTCCTCATTGTCGAAGCCCGACAGTTCGTGACCCAGTACGCGCTCGTTGACGTGGCTGCAACGCACATCAGTTGGCTGGACGGGGCAGAGTCCGTGCCGGACCTCACCGTCGAGGGGCTGTACAGCGCCTACCAGTCGGGGCAGCTCACGCCGTTCGTCGACTTCCTCAGCGAAAACGCGATGGTGCTTACCTCGGTCGCTTCCCAGTTCGTTCTCAATCTGTTCATCACGACCATCGTCACGTACTACCTGCTGGTGGACGGGCGGCGTATCCGCGAATGGCTACTCCGGTTCGACGATGGGGCCATCATCCGTGAGTACCTCGAAGCCGTCGACGAGGAACTGGAAGCGGTGCTGTTCGGCAATCTCCTGAACGTGTTGGCGATTTCGCTTATCGCTATCGCTGCATTCACCGGTTATAACGTCGTCGCGCCAGCGGCCGTCGAGGTCCCGTATCCGACGCTCGCCGGCGCGCTGACCGGTATCGCGAGCTTGATTCCCGTCGTCGGGATGAAGATAATCTACCTCCCGCTGACCGGTATCACCGCACTCCCGGTGGTGCTTGACGGGCAGTCGTCGCTGCTCGTGTACGTCCTTGGGTTCCTCCTCGTCGCGGTGGTCGTCGTCGACACGATTCCGGACCTGCTGCTCCGGCCACTTCTCAGCGGCGAGAGCACGCACGTCGGGCTCCTGATGCTGGCGTATACGCTCGGCCCGGTCGTGCTGGGGTTCTACGGGCTCTTTTTTGCCCCTATACTGCTCGTCGTCGGCATGACGTTCGCGAACACGGCATTACCCCGTTTACTCGGTGCGAGCGAACCGGACGGTATCCACCCCGACCAGTTGCGACTGGAAGACTTCAGCTAGCCGCCACAGCGGTGACCAACAGCCGAACGTGTGTCGGGTTCGCGAGCGAGCAGTGAGTGACGGACACGTCGAGTGTGTCCTTGTGACATACAAAAAGAACATTTATATTCAAGTCAAAATAAGAAACTAAAAATGGGGTCAAACTCCGAGTCCGCTCCCCCCCAGGCGCCTCCAGCGGACCAAATCGAGGAGTTGCACGTGGCGATGCGGCGACTGATGGCCGCCGAGGACCAGTCTGAGGTCGCGGTAATCGCGGTCGAGACTGCAACCGCGATTCTCGATTTCCCGTTCAGCGTCTTCTGGGAGGCCACCGACAGCGCGCTCACAGCAGAGGTGATTTCTGACCCGCTTCGAGAGCACGTTCAGGTTCCAGACGACCCGGGAGAGGTCATGCGACACGAGCGCGGGAGCTGGCTGTGGGACCAGTATGAATCCGACGAGACACAGCGAGTCCTCGTTTCGACAGACAAAGCCGCATCGGATGCACCGCTGCACGGGGGTATCAGCGTCCCACTCGGCGAGTACGGGCTTTTGACTGCCGGGACGGATGAGCGAGCCGAACCGACCGAACGTGAGACGCAGTTGGCCGATATACTCGGGAAGAACGTACTCTCTACCCTCGAACGGATCGAGCGCGAGCGGGAGCTGAAACGGCAGCGCGACAACCTCGACCTGCTGAATCAGATCGTCCGTCACGACCTCACGAACCACCTGCAGACCATCAGCGGCCGGGCGGAACTGCTCCGGGACTACTGCAGCGGCGACGCCCTAGAACACGTCGACGGGATACAGGAGAGTAGCCAGTCGGCCGTGGAACTGCTTGAGACGGCTGGAAACCTCGCGGCGGTAATGCGACAGACGGACTGGGAGACCGAGCCGGTCGCCCTTGGACCAGTTCTGTCTTCGGTGACCGAGGATATCACAGCGACATACACCGACGCACATGTCACCGTCCCGGACGAGTTCCCGTCGGTACAGGTGCAAGCCGACGAACTCCTGTCTTCCGTGTTCCGGAACGTTCTCACTAACGCAATCCAGCACAACGATTCGGCAACGCCGTCGGTCGTCGTTGACGTGACTGACGACGGTGACGTGTTTCAGGTCACTGTCGCCGACAACGGCCCGGGAATTCCGGACGAGCAGAAACGGGCGGTGTTCGAACGTGGGGAGAAGCGACCGGACAGTGCGGGGACCGGCGTCGGCCTCTATCTCGTTCAGACGCTGGTCGACGCGTACGGTGGTGACGTCTGGGTCGAAGACAACGAGCCGCGGGGGACCATCGTCGGACTCACGCTACCGAAGGCCACGGACGACGCCTGAGTCGGCTCCAGAACTGGACGGTCCCGCTACCGCTCCAGCAGCCCGTTCAGTAGGTGTATCGCGCCGTGTTTGTCCAGCGGGTCGTTCGCGTTGCCACAGTGGGGCGACTGCACGCAGGCCGGGCAGCCGTCAGCGCAGTTACACAAGCGCAGCATCGAGAGCGTGGTGTCCATCAGCGGCCCGATGTCGTGATAGCCGGCCCGCGTCAGACCGATACCGCCGGGGTACCCGTCGTAAATGAAGATGGTTGGCTCGTCAGTGTGGGGGTGCCGGGGCGTCGACAGGCCGCCGATGTCGCCGCGGTCACAGAGGTACTCGAAGGGGAACATGGAAATCATGGCGTGTTCGGCGGCGTGAATCGCGCCCGGGAAGTCTCCGGCCTCGCCGCTGTCAGCAACTGCGTCGCCTGATAGACTGCCGCCGTCGCCACTGTCGGGTCCGTACTCGCCGCGGCGAATCTGCGCTTCCAGTTCCGACGGCACCGTGTAGTACAGCGCCTTCGTCTCCAGCGTCGTCTCGGGCAGGTCGAGGGCGCGCTGGCCGAGCACTTCCCCCGAGGAGCCGTCGCGGCGCTCGTAGCCGGTTATCTGCTTTCGCATCGTCACCGAGGCGAAGCGGACCGGCACGTCCCCGCGGGCCGGCAGTCGCCGCTCGTCGAGGTCGGCCTCGACGGTGATGGTCTTGTCGTGGAGGACCCGCGTGAAGTAGTCCGCCCACGTCCGGGACAGTTCGGCCACACCTGCGTTGAGGTCGAGGTCGGTCACCTCGTACCGCCGCCCCTGATGGTGATAAATCGCGCCGGGGTGGGCATCGCGTAGCGCGTCTTCCACGGAGAGTTTCGCTATCACGTCCCCGTTCGCCACGAGCTTTACCTCGCCGTCGTCGACGGTCCGCAGGCTCATCTCGTGGTGTGGGCTGCCGCTGCCGAGCCAGCGCATCCCCTGGTCGGTCTGGCGGCGGTCGAGCTTCCCGGCCGATTCGAGGCCGGAAACCACGTCGGGGAACGTCTCGCCGAAGTGGCGGTCGTCGTCGGGCGACAGCCAGTTCTCACAGGCGGCCGAGTGGACGTGAGACGGGAGCAGTTGCTCGTTTTCGGGATTGGTCACGGCCTGCTCGGCCCCCGTCTCGAACAGCGCGTCGGGGTTGCGAAGGACGTACTGGTCCAGCTGGTCCTCGCCGCCGACGAGCGCGACGAGCGCCGGGTCGGTCCCACGGCCGGCCCGTCCGGCCTGCTGGAAGGCTCGCATCCGCGTGCCGGGGTAGCCGTCGAGCAGGACGGCGTCGAGGCCGCCCACGTCGACGCCCAGTTCGAGCGCGCTGGTCGACCAGACGCCCCGGAGGTCGCCGGACTGGAGGCCCTGCTCCAGTTTGCGGCGGCGCTCGTCGGTCAGCGCGGCCTGGTACGCGCCGACGGCGTCCGCGAGGTCGTGTTCCCCGCGGTCGCGGAGTTCGTCGGCGCTGTCGCTGGCGTACCGTTCTGCGGTCTGGCGCGACCCGGCGAAGACGACCGTCTGGAGGCCACGCGCCACGAGGTCGACGAACAGCCGCTTGGTCTCGACGTGGTTCGACCGCCGCCGGCCGCTGCCCCAGCCCTCGCCCTCGTACTCGGGCGGGTTCCACAGCAGCCAGTGTCGCGGCCCGCTGGCGCTGGTGTCCTCGTCGACCAGCGCGAACGACGACTCGGGCTGGCCGGTGACCGCTGCCGCGTGCTCCACGGGATTCCCGATGGTCGCCGAGCAACAGACCCACTCCGGGCCGCCCGTGGTCCCGCCATCGCTTCCTGCGCCCCTGCTCCCGGCGTCGAAGCGCTCGGCGACCCGCTGGAGGCGGCGCATCACGAGCGAGACGTGGCTGCCGAACACGCCGCGGTAGCCGTGCACCTCGTCGATGACGACGGTTTCGAGCCGCTGGAAGAACCAGTCCCACAGCCGATGAGCGTGTGGGAGGATGCCGTAGTGGAGCATGTCCGGCGTCGTCAGCAAAACCGTCGGCTGGCGCTCCCTGATGGCCTCTTTCTCCGATTTCGACTGGCGGCCGGTGTACTGGGCGACAGCGACGCCAGAGGCGAAGCCGAGGCCCTGTGCCAAGTCCGACAGCGTCTCGGTCTGGTCGTTGATGAGCGCGACCTGTGGGGCGACGTATAGTGTCGTCGCCCGGCGGTCAAGCGCCCGCTCGAACGCCGGAACGGTGTAGGCGAGACTCTTGCCGCTGGCCGTCTCGGTCGCGAGCACGACGTTCTCGCCGCCGCGGACGGCCTCGATAGCGTCCACCTGATGGGTGTAGAGGTCCGTGATGCCCCGGTCTTCGAGAACGCCGGTGAGCCGGTCCGTCACGTCGCAGTCCGCGGTCCGCGCGTCCCGTCCGGGTACTGTCCGCTGGTCGACGATCTGTCCCTCGTAGTACGGACGGTTCCGGAGCCACGCAATCGTGTCGTCCACGGGCAGAATACGTGAACGAGCAGTATCGGTGTTGCTGTTCTCAGTCAGTGGTCGATTGCCTGAGCGTCGGTTTCGCATCGCGCTCCGGTGCGGCCGGCAAGGACGCGACCGCTGCGGGGAGCGCAGCCAGTGGGACGGTGTCGTGAGCGGCGCTTGTGCAGGTGCTCTCGTCCGGTTCGACAGCAAGACAGGTTCCGGCAGCCTCGACGACCGGGCTGTTGCCGTCACTGGTTTCGCCCGCCGTCACGACGGCGTCGGCGGCCCGGGCGAGTTCGACCGCACGCCCGCGGGTCGCGTCGTCAATGCCCGCGAAGGCCGGGACCGTGACCGTCTCACAGTCGAGGTCCTGCGCCCGCTCGGCGGCTATATCGCCGGCGGGCACAACGCCGACACTGACCTGACAGCCGGCACCAACGAGCGTCGAGACGGCGGACGACGCCGGCTTACCGGTGCCGACGACGTGGACGCGGCGGTCGACCGCCTCTTGTTCGGGCAGCGGTGTCACGAGCGGTGCGTCGGTGCCGGGCTGGGTCGTCACCAGCGTCTCCGCGTCGAAGGCGTCACGGAGCGTGTCGCTCGTTAGCACGTCCGCGGGACGGCCCGCGGCGCGGATGCCGCCGCCGGCGAGCAACACCAGTTCGTCGCAGTACCGGGCGGCCAGATTGAGGTCGTGAATCGCGGCGACGGCCGTCTTTCCGTCCTCGACCAGCGTCCGGACGAGTTCGAGGGTGCGGACGGCGTGGTTGATGTCGAGGTTCGCCGTCGGTTCGTCCAGCAGGAGCACTGGGGTCTCCTGTGCAAGCGCCCGAGCGAGGAGGACCCGCTGGCGCTCGCCGCCCGAGAGCGAGGTGAACGGCCGGTCGGCGAACTGGGCGACGCTCGCGCGCTCCATCGCCCGCTCGACGGCTTGACGGTCGCCCTCGTCCATCCGGTCGAACCGGCCGAGATGCGGTGTCCGCCCCATTTCAACGGTCTGTCTGACGCTGAAATCGAATGACAGCGCGGTACCCTGTGGCGTGCTCGCGACGAGGCGGCTCACCGCCTTCGCCGAGCGGTCCGAAATCGGTTCGCCGTTGACGCGAACCGTGCCGCGGTCCGGGTCGAGCGTCCCCTTGACTGTTCGCAGGACGGTCGTCTTGCCCGCGCCGTTGGGGCCGACGAGACCGACAAGCGACCCGCGGTCGACGCTGAAATCGACGTCTGAGACGACCGATTGGTCGCCGAATGATACCGCGAGGCCAGACACGTCGAGTATCGGTCCGGAGCGACCCCGTTCCGGGTCGGCACTGTCGGACCCAGCTCCGCCGTTCATAGCTCGTGCACCTCCCGCTTCCGGAGCAAGTACAGGAAAAACGGCGCGCCGAGGACGGCGGTGACGATGCCGACCGGGACCTCGGCGCTGCCTGAGCGTGCCAGCGTGTCCGTCGCTACGAGGAACGACGCCCCGGCGAGGGCCGCCGTCGGGAGCAGTATCCGGTGGTCCGGCCCGACGAGCAACCGCATCACGTGGGGGACGATGAGGCCGACGAAGCCGACGATGCCGGCGACGGCGACGCCCGCCGCTGTGATGACCGCCGACAGCGCGAGCAGGACTCGCTTGGTTCGTTCGACCTCGATACCGAGGCTCTGTGCGTCCTCCTCGCCGAGCAGCATGACGTTCAGGTCGCGTGCGTACGCCAGTAACACGGCGAATGGGATAGCAACGAGCACGACGCTGGTGGTCACTTCCGGCCAGGACGCACCCTTGAGATGTCCCATCAGCCAGTACAGCGCCCGGCGGATGCTCTCGCCGCTGTGGAGCAACAGGAAGGAAACGACCGCGCCGAGAAACGTCTGTATCGCCACGCCGGCCAGCAACAGCGTCGCGACCGGCGTACGCCCGTTCCGCGTCGCGATGAGATAGACGCCGAAGGCCGCGACCAGCGCCCCCGCGAAGGCTGCGCCGCGGAGCCCGAGCCCGAACGGGATGACGACCGGTGCGACGATGAAGCCCACCGCGCCGACGGCCGCGCCGGAGGACACACCGATGATAGAGGGGTCAGCCATCGGATTCCGGAAAATCCCTTGCATAATCGTCCCTGCGGCGGCAAGCGAGAAGCCGACGACCGCACCGAGCAGTATTCGGGGGAGCCGGACCTGCATCACAATCTGTGTCCGAAGGTCGCTTACGGCGTAGGAAAACATGTGGGCCGTGGTCACGTCGACCGTAGGGCCTGAGATAGAGATGCCCGTCGGGACGACAACGGCGTTGAGCAGCACCTTCCCGACGACGGCGGGCGGAATCCACACTGGACCGATGCCGGCGCTCGTCGTCACCACGGCACAGAGGACGGCGACGAGCCCAGCCGACCACCCGACGGTCCGACCCGCGAAACGCATGTATGAAAGCCCACTTGCAGTAGATAAGTATTTATTGCTCCTGACACCCGCATAGGGTATGCGACGACGTGCTCTCGTCTATGTCTTTGTCGTGCTCATCGGCTCCTTCGCGGGTATCACTCCGGCGTCAGCAGCAGCTGACACGCAGGCGGACGGCTGCTCGTTCCCGGTCACGGTGACCGACGCGACCGGGACTGAGGTCACGATCGAGGAGCGTCCGGAGCGGGTGACGACGACCAATCCCTCGGCCGCCCAGACGATGTGGGAGATCGGCGGCCGCTCCCAGGTGGTCGGGCTCACTCAGTATGCGAGCTATCTGGACGGCGCTGAGAGCCGAACGAACGTCTCCGCAAGCTTCGGTGTCAACGTCGAGCGTGTCGTCAGTACGAACCCGGACCTGGTGATTGCACCGAACGCCAGCGCCGGTGACGTGGCCCCGCTCCGGCAGGCTGGCCTCACCGTGTATCACCTCCCCGCCGCGACGACTATCGAGGACATACGGGCAAAGACAACGACCATCGGTCGACTGACCGGCAACTGCGAGGGCGCGACCGAAGCGAACGCCTGGATGGACGCGAACGTCGACGCCGTTCGGCAGGTCACCACGGGCGTTGCTGACCGACCGACGGCGCTGTACCCGCTAGGCGGAGGGTACGTGGCGGCGGGTAACACCTTCGTCACGTCGCTCATCGAACTCGCCGGCGCGGAGAACGTCGCCGCGCGCAACCACACGCAATACCCACAGCTCAACGACGAGGTCATCCTCAAGCTTGACCCGGATGTTCTATTCGTCACCGAGAACACGGCGACCATCGCGCAGACGGAACCATACGCCAGCACGACCGCGGGCGAGACCAACACGACGGTCTCCGTCCGGGTACGGAATATCAACCAGCCTGCGCCACGGAGTGTGGTCTCGTTCGCCCACAACGCTACCGCACAGCTCTATCCGGACCGCTACGACGCCGACAGCTACGTTCCCCGGTCGGCTGTGACGCCGGCCGCGACCCAGACGAGCGAGCCCACGCCCGCGGACCACACGCCGAACACTGACCAGCCCACGACCGACGCCAGCGGTCCCGGATTCACCGCCGTCGGGGCGCTTCTCGCAGTACTTGCCCTCGTCAGCACGCTCTCACGGCGGAGGCCATAGCGGCATGGACAAACAACGCATCCGTGAGACAGTCTGGGACGCGCTGGAAGAACGGGGCGTCGCCCGGTTCCCGTTCCCGCCCCACGACCGGATTCCGAACTTTGAGGGCGCGAGTGAGGCCGCACTGCGCCTGACAGAGACCGCAGTCTGGGACGCCGCCGAGACGGTCAAGGCGAACCCGGACTCGCCACAGCTTCCGGCCCGACGGGCGGCGTTGCGGGCCGGAAAGACGGTGTATATGGCTGTACCCCGGCTTCGGGACGAGCGGTGTTTCTACGAACTCGACCCCGACGACCTCGATGATATCGAGGCCGCGCCGGCCATCTCGAATGTTGCGGACCACGCGCGACAGGTCGGTCCCGAGGCGGTCGGAGGCGTCGACCTCGTCGTGTCGGGGTCGGTCGCGGTCACCGAAGACGGCGCACGAATCGGCAAGGGCGAGGGGTACAGTGACCTCGAATACGCTGTCCTCCGGGAACTGGGACTGGTCGACGAGACGACGCCGGTCGTGACGACGGTCCACGAACTCCAGATTGTGGGCGGTCCGGAGGGCGTCGTCGACACTACTGTTCCCGTCGACGACCACGACGTGCCGATGAACTGGGTCGTGACGCCGGACCGGACTGTCGAGACAGCCACTACGCACACGACGCCGACGGGCGTCGATTGGGACGCGCTTTCCGCGGACCGAATCGACGAGATTCCGGTACTTTCCTCGCGCCGTTCTGACTGACTTCACAGCCGCTGTCCCGGGTACGACCCTGGTAATGAAAGCTTACCGGCGGTACAACTTTATCCCCACATTCCCTGAAAGACGTATGGATACACCCGTGGCCACGCCGAACCGTCACGGGGCCGATGGAACTGCTGGACAGGTCCGTGTCCTCTATGTCGACGAGGACTGTGACGATATCACAGCGGTCAAAGAGACGCTGACTGATACCGCCGACGAATTCACTGTGACGGTGTGTGAGACGGCAACAGACGCCCTCAGTGCCCTCGAAGACGCGTCCTACGACTGTGTTGTCAGCGAGTATCGATTGCCGGCCCGGAACGGGATCGAACTGCTGGGCGCTGTTCGGGACCGGTCGTTTGACCTCCCGTTTCTGCTGTTTACTGATGACGGAGACGAGAGCGTGGCCAGCGAGGCCATTTCGGCCGGTGTCACGGACTACGTGACGAAGACGCCCCTCTCGGAACAGACGGAACTGCTTCGACAGCGGATCACCGCTGCCGTTGCTCGCTCCCGGGAGGAGTCGGACATCCTCGACCGGATGACCGACGCGTTCTTCGCTGTTGACGAGAACTGGGAGTTCACGTACGCCAACGAGCGTGGTCGGCGCATCATCGAGCGTGCGATGAAGGGGGACGGAGCGACGACGGACCTGCTGGGGCGCAACATCTGGGAGGTGATTCCGTCCCTAGAGGGGACGGAGTTCAGCAAGCGGTATCGGGAGGCGATGTCGAACCAGGAGCCGACATCCTTCGAGGCGTACTTCGAGCCGCTACAGACGTGGTTTGAGGTGTCCGTGTACCCGTCGTCGACAGGCATCTCGGTGTATTTCCGTGACATCACGGAGCGCCAGAAACACGAGGAGAAGCTCAGAGGGAGAGAGCGAACGCTCAGAGAAATCTATGCCGTCATCTCGCGCAAAGACATGGATTTCGAGGCGAAGGTCAAGCGCTTGCTCGAAATCGGCCAACACGTCCTCGGAACGGAGACGGCCGCACTCTCGCGTATCGACGGTGACAGATACGTCTTCGAAATCGTAACCGACCGGACGGGCACTACCGAAGCGGGCGATACGGTCCCGCTGGAGGCAACGAACTGCGAGCGGGCCGTCATCGAGGAGCAGACGCTGGTGCTGGCCGATATCGCTGAAGACCGGCCAGATCTGGCCGAAAGGGCTGGCTACACGGAGATGGGCATCTCTTGTTACCTTGGAACTCCTGTTATCGTCGACGGGTCAGTGTTCGGGACGTTCTGCTTCTACGGTACGGACCCCCGTGACTCATTCTCTGAGTGGGAAGTCACACTCGTCGAGTTGATGGGGAACTGGGTCAGCTACGAGCAAGAGCGCGAACGCCGCGAGCAGGAACTCACCCGCGAGCGGAACCGTCTGGAGGACTTCGCCAGCGTCGTCAGCCACGACCTCCGGAACCCGCTTAGCGTGGCGTTCGGCCGGCTCACGCTTGTTGAGGAAGAATACGACGGGAATCCGGAGCACATCGAGTCGCTCCACCGGTCACTCGAACGGATGGACGAACTCATCGACGACGTGCTCGCGCTCGCTCGCGGCGGCCACAAGGTCATCGACGCGAACGAAACGTCGTTAGACGATATCATCACCGCCGCTTGGGACACTGTCGAAAGCTCGGACGCGACGCTCGAACGAATTGAGACGGACGCGGAAATCACGGGCGACCAGACGCGCCTCCAGCAGCTGTTCGAGAACCTCTTCCGAAACAGTGTGGAGCACAGCGACGACCCCGTGACTGTTCGCGTCGGGACGCTCTCGGGTGGGCGGGGGTTCTACGTGGCGGACGACGGCCCCGGGATTCCCGAGGACGAGCGTGAGCAGGTGTTCGAGCGCGGCTACACAACGAGCGACGACGGGACCGGCTTCGGGCTGGCTATTGTCTCCGAAATCGTCGACGCACACGGTGGGCGAATAACTGTCGCAGAAAGCGATGGCGGCGGGGTGCGATTCGACGTGACCGGGGTTCAGGTCGACCGCCTATAACTGGTCGACGCAGTCCCGAATGAGTCCGTCGACGTTCTCCGGGAGCGTCGGATGGTAGGCCCGGTCCGGCAGGTCACGCACGTCAAGGCCGAGCTCGACAATGGTCTGGAACGTCTTGGCGAAGCTGTCCGCGTGGTAGTGCATCCCTTGCCAGCCGAGTACTGTTCCGTCCTCCGCGTCGACGACGAGTTTCGCAAGGCCCTCGGGCACGTCTTTCGATTTGAACACGCCGTCGTCGCTGGCCTGTCGCGTCGCCGTGACGATGTCGTAGCCCGCTTCTTTCGCAGTCTCCTCGTTGTGGCCGACGCGAGCGAACGGATAGACGCCGAGCCCGGAGAAGATAACGTGGTGGTGGACATTCCGGTAGTCTTCGAGCGAGCCACCGGACTCTTGCCGGACGATGTTCTCGGCGGCGGTGAAGCCCTGCTCCTTGGCGACGTGGAGAATCGGCTCCTTGCCGTTGACGTCGCCGACGGCGTAGATGTGGTCGGCGTCGCGGGTCTGCATCGTGTCTTTCGCCCAGTCGCCCTCCACTGAGATGGACGTGTTCTCTAACCCCAAGCCCTCGACGGTCGGGCGACGGCCGGTGAACAGGAACAGCTGGTCGGCCTCGAACGTTTCCTCGCCGCCGTCGTCGTACTCGACGGTGAGGCGGACGCCGCCGTCTTCTGTCTCCTCCAGTTCCTTCTCGTAGCAGTTCGTCGGAACGGTCACGTCCCAGTTGTCCTCGTAGATGTCGAGCGCCTCGTCGCCGAACTCCGGGTCGCCCTCGTCGATGGGCCGGTCGTCGTGCTCGATAACTGTGAGTTCCATCCCACCGGCCTCGGCGAGGTACGGCACCATCTCCATCCCGATGTACCCAAAGCCCATCACGATGCCAGAGTCGGGGAACTCAGTGGCATCGAGCACCTGGTCGCTCGTCATGAAGTCGACCTCGTTGATTCCGGGTGTGTCTGGGATGTTCACGCTGGAGCCGGTCGCGATGACGACGTAGTCGGCTTCGTGTTCCTCGCCTCCGGCCCGGACCGTATGCTCGTCGACGAACGTGGCAGTGTCGTGGATGAACGTCACGTCGTCGCGCTCGGCCATTTCGTGGATAGAATCCCGGCGGTGTCCCGCCCAGCCGAGGACGTGGTCGTCCTTCCGTTCGACGACGGCTTCCAGATCGACTTCGGGCACGTCGCCGACGAGACGGTCGTCGTGGCGCGCCTGGAAGCGGTGTGCACCTGCGGAGAGCACTTCCTTGGACGGCATACAGCCACGAAGGATACAGAGGCCACCGCCGGGCTCGCCGTTGTCGACGAGCGTGAGTTCGATGTCCTCCTCCTCGACAAGGTCGCCGGCGACTGCGGCCCCGGCACTCCCATACGCGCCGATGATAACGACGTGAGTCATACGAGTGCTAGAGCGACGGCATCAAATAAAGGCTTCAGTGGCGTGTTTCGCCCAGACACGACCGACGTGTGGTCGTCTGTCCTACTGACCCGGTCAGTCGTCGCCTTCGACGGGTGCGGGTGGCCGCGACCGCCCGAACCCGAGTATGCCACCGACCGACCAGTCAGCGTTGAACACCCGGTCCCAGACGACGAGCGCGGAGGGGATCACCAGTAGGGAAGCAAGGAACGCGTACCCGATCGACAACGCCGTCAGGATGCCGAACTGGCCGATTGCGGGGAACACAGCCAGCCCGAGCACACCGATGCCGAACGTCGTGGTGAGCATACTCCCGAACAGCGCCCCGCCGGTCCCGCGAACAGTCCGGTCTAGCGCCGTTTCGAGGTCGTTTTCCTCGAACTCGTCGGCGAACCGGTGGGTGACGTGGACAGAGTAGTCGACCCCCAGCCCGATGGTTATCGCCAGCATTGTCGCTGTGAGCGCGTTGAACGGGATGCTAAGCACCCGCATCGTGCCGCCGAGCCACGCCACCGTGACGACGACAGGAATGATGTTCACGAGACCAAGCGACGGCCGCCCTTCCAGCATATTGTAGATGAGAATGAGGAACACCGACGACCCGGCAAGCGCAATCGCCAGTGACTGTATGGCTGACTCCAGAATAAGGTCCGAGACGGCCTGGAACACGATGATTGAGCCGGTCGCCGTCGCCTCGTACCGGAAGTCCTCGGCAACGGTTCGCGTATCGGCGGTCACCTCGGCGTCGGTCGCGTCCGATTCAACCGTGTAGACGACGCGCGCGCTCCGGTAGTCCTCGGTGATGTACTCTAACGCCGTACTCCGGTCCGACGAGTCGAGCAGATACTCGTATATCTCCTCGAGGTTATCGTCTGGGACTCCGTTGTCGTTCTGGTCGTTACGCTCGACCATCCGGCGGAATTCGGGGTCCTCTGCTGCTCGGTCTTGAATGACCGTGACGATAGACGTCGACTCAGCGCGCCCGTCCTCTCGGACGAACGAATCCGGCGGGTTGTCACCCGCCCGATACATCTGCTCAAGCGCCGCATCGTTCCGCATTGGCCCCTCTACGTACACCGTCGCCTGACTGGACTGGGTCGTATCGAACCGGTCATCGAGGAAGTTCGTCACCTCCGTTACGGTGTATTCGCTCGGAGCGAACGGTTCCGGCAGGGATTCGACGAAGTCTGGATTCTCCTCGGGCGGCAGGAAGTCCTCCTGACTGAACGAGGTCGAGACGCCGGTGGCGTAGTAGCTGGCACCGACCGTGGATATCAGGATTAGCACGAGGAAGACGATCGGGGCGCGATTCGCGATGACGACACCGCCGCGCAACACGTCGCTGAGTGCTGAGTCTTCCGCGCCCAGCGGCGTCTCACTGAACGTCGGAATGGGGAAGCGCTGACGGAGCCGATCCAATTCTACCTTTGCGGCGGGTAGGAACACCCCGAAGATGAGGAAGGTAAACGTGATACCGACAGAGGCCACGTAGCCGAAGTCCTGAATCGGCGGCAGTGCACTGGTGAGATTCGCGGCGAACCCGATGACTGTCGTCCCCGTCACAATGAAGAAGGCGACGAGCAACTGGTCAGTCGTGATTCGCATCGACTTCTGGATAGACGCTCCGGTTTCGCGCTCCTCCCGATACCGGTTGACGGCGTGAATTCCGAAGTCGATACCGACCGCCAGCAACAGCGGCGGCACGGCGATGAGCATCTGCGAGAAGGGGATACCGGCAAGTCCCATGAAGCCGAACGTCCAGACGACGGCCATAAACAGCGCGATAAGGCCAAGCGCCATGTCTGCGAGGTCGCGGTAGGCAATCGTCAGGAAAAAGAGGATGAACAGCACCGCTGCGGGCACGGTCAGGATGAGCGAATCACTGACGACGTTCGAGAACTCGTCAGCGATGATGCCGCTCCCGAACAGGGTGATGCCACCGTTGTCAGCGCTGGAGACAGTGAATCCGGCCTGTTTCTGGATGCTCGTCAGCGGACTCGATCCGCCCTGGCCTGACCCGGACGAGATTCCGGCCGGAACCTCGTGCGTGACGACGCCGATCGTCGCCGACGCTGAGGCGGATTTGCGGTTGAAATCCTTGCTCAGTAGCGATTTGAACCGGGAGTTCCGCTCGGCCGCGCGCCCGACGGCAGCGTCGATTTCTCCCGGTGTCGCGGCTTCGACAGCATAGATCTGCTGTTCGGTCGTCTTCGCCTCCGGATCTAGCTGCTGGGCGACGATGGTAGCGGCGCTTGAGGTCGACGTGACACGGAGCGCTCCGTGCTCTTCCAACCGATGCTGTGACCTGAGCATCCGTAGCAGCGCCGGCTTCGCGAGCACGTTGTTCTCCCGCTGGATCAACTGCGTGCTCCCTGTATCCGGAGAGAAGGCCGGCGAGAACTTGTCGTTGACCTCCTGCAGTGCCTCTTCGGCCGGAAGCCCGGTCGTAAACTGTGACGTCCCGGAGTTGGTCGAGACGCTTCCGAGGCCGGCGCTGAAGACCACCGTCACGACCAGGAAGAGGAGCACCACCTTCCGTGAATCGTGGACGATGCGGTCGTCCGCCCAGTCGATGTAGCGCTGGTAATCCATGCGTTAGCGGAATCTGAAGTAGCCGCCGATGGCCAGGGCGGCCACGAGCGCGACGCCGATAATCGCGGTCAGTGGCGAACTGCCACCGCCGGAGTTGGTCACAGAGACGGGCAGTCGGTACGTGTCGGACACCGGCGTATCTCCGTCCGGCTCCTCGTACTGGAAGTCGAGCGAGACGGGATAGTTCTTCGTCATCGCGGCACCGCTCGCGCTGATACCGAACTCGATGGTCGCTGACTCGCCCTGGTCGAGGCTCTCGACGTACGCCTGGTCATCCGACACTGAGATGGGGTCTTCAGTGAACAGCTTCGCTTCGATGTCGGTTAGCCGCTCGCCCGCGTCGTTGGTGATCGTCACTTCGAGCGTGTTCGACCCGCCGACGTCGACAGACGCGTTCGTCGTCTCGACGATGAACTCGTCGGCGCTGCCGCCGACGCTCTGCCGGACTTCGAGCGTATCGCTCTCGCGGCTGTCGCCCTCGCTGTTACGGTAGTTGGCGACGAAGTCGAACTGCCGCGGGCCGGCGTTCGCGTTGTCCGACACTTCGGCGTCGAACGAGACGGTCGCCGACTCGCCCGGTCCGAGATCGCCGACCGCGTACTGGGTCTCCTTTGGCGAGATGTTGTCGTTGTCGCTGGCCCAGTTTAGGACGACGTTCCGAACCGTTCGGTCGCCAGTATTGGTGAGTGACGCCTCGATGGTCCCGTCGTCGCCCGCCTGAAGTGTCGATTCAACGTCCCCTAACTCGAAGGACTGTTCGGGCTCTGGCCGGATTCCGAGTGCGATATCGTCGTCAGCGCCGCTGTCGCCCTCCGGATCCTTGTAGCCGACCGTGGCTGAGATCGCATAGCCTCTGACGGACGCATCCTCGCTGGCGGACGCGTCAACGCTGACGGTGCGAGTCTCTCCGGGTTCCCACGTCCCGATGTACTGCTCGGCGGAGTCGGACTCGCCGAAGGCGATTTCGCTGCTCTGTGAGCGCAGGGAGACCGTGGCATCTCTGACAGCCACTGGCCCGTCGTTGTGGAGCGTGACGTTGTAGGTCCCCGAATCCCCGACGGCGACGTCACTGTCGACGCCCCGGACGCTGAACGTCTGCTCGCGGGCAGGCGTAATACCGAGCGAGGAGGCGGACGTACTCTTTCGTACCCCGTCCGTGTCGTCGAAGTCGACCTGAAGGTCGAACTGGTACGGTTCGGCTCTGGCGTCACCGCTCGCACCGACGCGGTACCGGAGCGTCCGCTGTTCACCAGCCTCCCAGGTGTCGATGAACCGGGAGCTACTGGTGTCGCTACCGACTGTGAGTTCAGGGTTCGTCGATTCCAGCGTTACCGAGGCTTCCCGGGCCGGTTCGTCACCAGTGTTCTCGACGGTGACCGCGACCGTCCCGACCGAGTCGACGCGCGCGCCGGAGTCGACGTCCACCACGTCGAAAGCCGCGTCGTCGTCGATTTCGAGTTCGAGTTCGATCCGTTTCGTCGTTGTCTCTTCGTCTCGTGCCCCGTCGTTTTCGGAGATATAGCTCGTGTACTCGTATTCGACGATGACAGGGACGGTGTAGTCGCCGGGACTTGCGTCGTCATCGACGCTGATGTCGAATGAAATGGGCTGTGTCTTCCCTTCCGGGACGGACCCGACGGCTTGCTTGCTCGTTGTCACCGTAATCGGGGCGTCTCCGTCGTTGACTTTGACTGTGGTCCCGCGAGCGGTCGTTACTTCGCTGCTCCGAACGGCCTGTGATGTCGGACCGGAGTCGACCGTCCCGCTGTTGACGAGCACAACGTCGAGTGTTGTTTCTTCACCGGGCGTAACGGTGTTATCGACGAACGTTGCGTCGAAGTCGGGACTCCCGGTCACGGCGCCGATCGCCGTTCCGGACGCCATGAGCAATGCGACAACAGCCAGCGTCAGTAATGTTCGTGGTTTCATGCGTAGGGACACTTCGGACATTTCTTGTCGTTGTTTCTGTCCGGAGCGGACGTCATGTCTGGGTAGTCGGGATATGTACCCACATACGTCTGTGCAGACTCCCGCCCGAACCGTGTACATCGAACGAACGTTCGGTCGCCTATCAACGTTGTGGTTCAGTAACAGTGGGAAGATATTTACAGCCCGAACGAATATTCGGTCGGGATGAGTGATGGAATTCCGTTTGCCGGGGAGCCGGCGGACTCGCACGAGGCGATAATGCGAGCCACGTTCCGCGCCCTCCGGGAATACGGGTATGCCGGACTTTCGATACAGCGAATCGCGGACGAGGCCGACCTCAGTAAATCGACGTTCTATCACCACTTCGATGGCAAGGAGGACCTCCTGTTGTCGTTTCAGGAGTTCATCCTCACGGAATTTAACCGCATCTTTCAGATCGAATCGACCGGCGACCCCGAACAGGACATCAAGACGTTTGTCAGTCTCGTTCTCGATGATTTTCCCGACTGCGTCGAAACGCCGGAAAAGAACGCCGTGCTCGGTTCGTACGTCGAGATGCGCGCCCAGGCCGTCCAGAATCCGGACTTCCGCGAAAAGTTCACTGAGACGGACGAACTGTTCACCCGGCAACTCGTACAGATCATCGAGGACGGCATCGAACAGGGGGTTTTCGCCGATGTCGATCCCGAGACGGTTTCGCGGTTTATGATCACGATACTCGACGGCGTGATTCTTCAGAGCGCGACACGCAACGACAACCCTGTCGCCGAGATTCGGGACACTATCGACGAGTACATCGAAGAGACGCTGCTTCTCGGCGCTTAGCTTCGGCTGATAGACTGGTACGTCTCTTTCAACTCCTCGAAATCATCGTTCTCGGCTTGCAGCACCCACTCCAGTTCTCTGGCACGCTCTTTCAGCTCCGTGTACTCGGTGCTCGATTCCAGTTGTGACGCGGACTTTTCACGTTCCAGCACGGAGAGCTTCGACGAAATCCGGAAGTACTCGTCGAGCCTGTCGTCTTCTCGGGGCCTGTCGAGATGTTGGTCGAGCGTCGACAGGAGCGTCGACTGGTCGACCGGCTTCTGAAGGTAGTCGTCGAAGGGCATCTCCAGAATGTTCAGGTCGGCATCGACCGCGGTCAGCATAATGATGACGCCGTCGTAGCCTCGCCCGCGCAACTGTGACAGCACCTCGTCACCGTGTACGTCGGGCATTCGTCGGTCGAGCAACACAGCGTCGAACTTCGGGCCGGCAGCGTCGAGCGCCGCCTGGCCACTGTACACGGCAGTCGCCTCGTATCGCTCGCCGAGTTTCAGGGCCTGCGTGTCGGCGACATCGTGTTCGTCGTCTACGACGAGTACTCGCGGCGGCCCACCTGTAGTTCTGGACACAATATTAAACCATTCTAGGGCTGGCAACTGTATATGTTTTATCGGCAGCCGCCTCTCGAAAAGCGTTAATTGCTGGCCCATTGAAGCTGAACCGATGAGCAAGTCGTCGGCGGACACAGGCGGTCGACACCGTCTTGGCAGCCTCGCGGCCGTGGTCGGCTGGATAGGGGCAGGCGCGGTCGTGCTCGCCACCGTCGCGCTGGTGGTGCAGTCAGTGTTCTCACTCGGGCTCTCGAAACAGGTCACTGTCGGCCTCGGTCTGGCGCTTGGCGGCGGACTGGGCGGCGTCTCCTACCTTCTGGTGACTGACTCGCCCGGCGAGACGACCGACGAAACGATGACAGTGTCGGCAGATGCCAAGCAAACACCGGAGCCACAGCCGGTCGACCTCTTCGACGGGCATCCGGACCCGGTGTTGTACTTCGCCGATGAAGGCCACGGCCCGGTCGTGCGTGCGGCAAACGACGCGTTCGGGACCGCGTTCGACGTGCCGTCCGACCGGCTCAACGGGACAGCCCTTTCGGAAGCACTGCTCGTGGCTGGTATCGATGAAGTGGACGCCGAGACGGTCAGCACAGCTGACCTTGATGTCGTCGCCCTCTCGACGGCACCCGACGAACCGAGGCAGTTTCGACTGCGGACGGCTGGTGCCCCATCCAGCGGCTACCTCCTGCTTACACCGCTGGGGACAGCGGGGGATTGAACGGCCGAACGCCGCCCGCACGTCGGCGGCGTAACGGAACTTTAAAGATTCCATCCCGGCGAGATTCTGGATAGGAATGCTCGCGTCACCGCTGCAACTCATCGATAGTTTCCTGCTGAACTACACCATCGGTGATGTCCTGCTACTCGGCTTTGTCGGTGGGCTCGTCGCAATTCTCCCGCAACGGTCGCTCCGGATGCTGGGGCTACACACGATTGCGCTGGGCGCACTGCTCGTGATTACGCCGGCGTCGGCGATGGAACCAAACAGTGGGAGCGTCCTTGCGTCGGCGTTCCAGTACAAACTGTTCGGGCTGGTGTTGCTCGTCCTCGCGCCGGTGCTGTACGCCGTCGGTCGGCGTTAGGCCAACTTGTCCAGTGCGGTGAAAAAGTCAAGCGGGGGTCCGGCAAGCCGGACCGGTTCGCCCGCACGCGAGATTGTAATTCGCTCCGGCGGCACTACGTCTTTTCTCACTCGCCCGTCACTGACGACGACGCCGCTGTCGGCGTCCGTGAGTTCGATGGCGATTTCGCTGTCAACGTCGACGACCAGCGGCGGCGTCCCCATCTCGTCTGCCATCCCCGTGATGATGAGACCGGCCACGTCGGGGTGGACGAGCGGGCCGCGTTCGCTGAGGTTATACGCCGTTGAGCCGGTGGGTGTCGCCACGAGCACGCCGTCGGCGTGGCCGGACGTGTACAGCGAGTCGTCGACGTACACGTCGAGCGTGGCCCCGCCGCCGTGGCCGCGGCGCTCGCCCTGGACGACGACTTCGTTCAGCGCCGGCGAGAGCTCCCACTCGTCGCCGCTGGCCTGGAGCCGCGGCTTGGCCCGTGTCCGGGCGCTGCCGGTCTTCTGGATGTGTTCGACCTCCGCGACAACCGTCTCGACGGCTTCTTCGGGTGCGATAGCGTTCAGAAAGCCGACTTCACCGAGATTGACGCCCAGTATCGGTGTCGACCCCGCGCCACGGGCCGCGTACAGGAAGGTCCCGTCGCCGCCGATGCTCACGACGAGGTCACAGGCGGACATCTCCTCGACTGGGGCCGAATCAGGCACAGCAGCCTCCCACGCGTCGTGGTCGCCTAACGCGCCGGCCGTCGTTTCGTCCACGACGACGGCCGCCGACGTGGCGCGCAGTCGGTCACACAGTGTACTCGCAAGCGACATGGCCCGGTCGTTGTCCCGCTGCGCGACGATCCCGACAGTCATTGCCGGACGTTCCCGCCGACCGTATATAAACCCTCTACGACGGCACTTATATCCGTCCCGACGCGTATCCCCTTCCATGAGCCGTTCGTGTGGCTGGTGGTCGTGCGTATGAGCGAGGACGACAAGTCCGACGACGACTGGTTCGAAAGCGCACTGGACGACGAGGACGGCGACAGCGGACCGGTGGAGGCCGACGACGCTTCGGCGACACCATCCGAGAGCGACGCCGCGGACTCGGCATCTACCGACACCGGGCCGTTTGAGGGCGATAGCGACGACGGCGAGCGCAGTGGTGATAGCAGTCCGTTTGCTGACGACGGTGGCACCGCGTCTGGCGGGGAGAGCAGCCCGTTCGACGACAGCAGTGGAGACCCTTTCAACAGTGAGGGTGGGTCCGCCGATGTCGAGTCCTCCGGCGACGACAGCGGCGGACTCTTTGACGACGACTTCGCCACCGCGTTCGAGTCTGCCGGCAGCGGTGACGGTGACAGCGGCAGCGACTTCGAGGCGGAGTTCGAGTCCGACATCCCGCGGGTCGACATCGGTATCGAGGGTCTCGACCAGATGATTCAGGGTGGGGTCCCACAGCGTCACCTCATCGTCACCATCGGTTCGGCCGGGACCGGGAAGACGACGTTCGGGCTCCAGTTCCTTCACCACGGCCTCCAGAACGGGGAGAACGCGGTGTTTCTGACGCTTGAACAGTCTCACGACGCGATACTGGACACCGCCGGCGACCGCGGCTGGGGGTTCGAAGAGTACGAAGAACAGGACCAGCTAGCAATCGTCGATCTTGACCCGGTCGAGATGGCAAATAGCCTTGACAACATTCGTGGTGAGCTACCGGCGCTCATCGAGAAGTTCGGCGCTGACCGGCTGGTACTCGACTCCGTCTCGCTGCTCGAGATGATGTACGACGACCAGTCCCGGAGACGCACCGAAGTGTTCGATTTCACCCGGTCGCTGAAACAGGCCGGCGTGACGACGATGCTCGTCTCTGAGGCCAGCGAGAGCAACCCCTTCGCGTCCAGACACGGTATCATCGAATACCTGACCGACGCCGTGTTCATCCTGCAGTACGTCCGGTCCGACACCGGCGAGACGCGACTCGCCGTCGAGATACAGAAGATACGGAACGCGAACCACTCGCGGGAGACGAAACCCTACGAGATAACGAACGACGGGATCTCGGTCTACCAGCAGGCAAACATCTTCTAAGCCGTCGCCGTTCCGACCGACTCCGGTTCGTCACGGTCGTCGAGAGCCGCGTTGTAGCCACCAGCCCAGAGGTCCGTCGCCACGACCAGCACGTAGAAGGTGGCGAACGGACTGAGAATTACAGCGACGAGCGAACCGAGGAACGGAATCACGTTGAGTAAGTTCACCACGACGTTGACGGCGATGAACAGCGCAATCGAGACCAGCCACGGTGTTGCGTACTCCGGGGACAGGACCAGCGTCCGCAACGTCCCGAAATCGAACCCGGCTCCGAACTCGCCGGTACAGGCGAAGTGGATGATGCCTGCCGTCGCCACGTAGCCAAACACCAGCGACAGGACGAACGATATCGCCAGCCCGCCGAAGAGGCCGGCCAGGCCCGCGCCCGCCCCGGCACGGGTCCCGGTTGCTATCGCGAACAGGCTGCCGCCGACGGTCACCCCGAACACGACGAGCGGGACGAGCATGTACACGATGCTGATGGCCCAGGCCTTGAGCCCGTCAACGAGCAGTTCGCCCCAGTCTTCGAACGCCGGTGGCTGTGTCGCTCCGTCGGCCCGTTCGCGGACCGCCTGCACGAGATAACCGTACACGAGTATGACTGGAACGACGAGGAACGAGAGCAGGCTGAGGACGCCGCCGATGAGGATGGTTACGGTCCAGTCGTCGTCTTCCATTGGATATCTGAGTGTATCTTCGAGCGACTCCATGGCCATTGGTCACACTCAACACAGTTAGTTACAGACACCTTGCCGGGGTATTCGCTCGGCTTACCGCGGGACTGCGATGTGTCGACTTCAGCACTAATCCTCAGCAATCACACCAGCTTGCGGAACCAATAAATCACAACCGGGCGACAGGTGGGATATGGTACTACTCGTGCCCTTTGACGGCTCGGCCCTGTCGAAAGCCGCGCTAACGCGGGCGATGGAGTTCGCGGGCTACCGCGACGAGGATATCACTGCACTGTCTGTTATTCCGAACGATGCGGCATACGCGCGTGAACAGGGCTGGGTCGACGACACCGAGGAGTTCGACGTCGAAGCTATCGCCGACCGGATGCGAGAGCAAGCTGAGTCGGTCGCCCCGACGGCGTCGTTCCGCTACGAGGTCCCGGAAGACGTGAGTTCGATGGCGTCAACGACGACGGATATCACTCGGACGATCAGAGAAGTCGCTCACGAGGAGGGGGCCTCCATCGTGTTCATCGGCAGTGAGAACGCTGGACGGGTGTCGACGCCGGTCTGTAGTGTCGGCTCACCGGTGTCCGAAGACCCGCAGTACGACGTCCATATCGTCCGACACTCGTAGCGCTATCTGACGACGGTTACAGGCACAGATGCCCGTCTGACGACGATTTCGGCAACGCTGCCCAGCAGGATGCGGGACATCCCCGAGCGGCCGTGACTCCCCATGATAATCTGGTTGATGTCGTGGTCGTCCGCGTACTCCACGATGACCTTCGTCGGTCGTCCGACCTCGATGACGTGTTCGACAGAGTCGACACCGGCCTCGGTCACTTCCGATTCAAGCTCGTCGAGCAGGCTCTCTGCTGTGGCTTTCTGTTTTTCGTACCACTCCTCGGAGAAGGAGGGGATCGATGCCTCCGCGCTGTAGCCGGCCTCTGCGGGGTTGATGACGTGTAGGAGAACGACCGTCGCGTCCGGATGTTCTTCGGCTGCGAACTCACAGGCTACCGATGCTTGATCTGAGCTATCGACCGGAACGAGGATTCGCTTCGCCATACGACCACTTCCGCTGGGGCCGATTTGAATCTTCGGCCCCCTGCAATCGGCGCGTTGGTCTGGGGTCTCTCAGTCCCGCCCGTGGCGAGTCACACAGGTCGACAGGCCGATGAGTTCCACCGGCTCGGAGTTGTCGGGCGAGTAGACGACCCGCTGGCCTTTCTCCATGTAGGGGACCTTCGATTCCAGATTGCTGGGGATGTTCACCGCGGAAATGGCGTCTTCGTCGCCGAGATTGAGCACCATCGTCGTGTTTATCTGCTTGAACACCGGGTCGGCGATGTCCTGCGGGTCCTGCGTGATGAGATACAGGCCGAGACGCTCCTTCCGGCCCTGTTTGGCGGCCTCGGTGAACTTTCCGATGACCTTGCGGCCCTGCACGCTGTCGGCGTCGGTGAGGAAGTTGTGGGCCTCGTCCATCCCCAGCACGAGCGGCGTCTCCTTGATGCGGTCGTAGTCCGGGTCGTTCGAGAGCTTCTGGTCGATGAGCAGGCTGGAGACGGCCAGCACGATAGTTGAGGCGGTCCGGGAGTCCGTGATGTGGTACGTCGGGATGACCGTCAGGCCGCCGTCGCGGACGAACTGGGAAATCTGGTCGGTGATGGGGCGGGCGTCCTGGTCGAAGACCGCGCCGAAGCCCTGCACGCGGCGCTTGACAGCGTCGAACGTGGCCTCGTGGACGTCGCCCGCCTCGTCCAGTTCCTCCTTGAGCGCGGGGTCCCCGAGGAAGGTCCGGAAGTCGCTGTAGGTCCCGCCTTCGCCATACTCCCGCTTGAACCGCGGGAGCAGCGTGTTTACCAGTGCGCCGTACTGGTTGTCGTTCAGGCTGGAGCCGGCGATGAGCCAGGGGTTGTCGTGGACGAGCGAGAACGGGATGGTGAACTCCACCTGTTCGGCGCGGTGGTGGCTGGCGTTGTAGTCGGCCCCCGCGACCTTCGGGACGAACGCGATGGTGTCGTCGTGGCCGCCGTAGGCGACGCCCTCCCGTTCACAGCGGCGCTCGAATTCGTCGGTCATCGCGGGGTTGTCGTCGTGCATCTGGGCGTACTCGTCCTGGGGGTCGAACTGGACGACGGCGAGTTCGGGCGTCCGGCCGTCGCCCATCTCGTAAGTCCGCCCGAGGTACTGCCGGAGGACGTTCTTGGAACTGTGAGTCTTCCCGGACCCCGTCCCGCCGGCAACGAGGGTGTGCCGGAACACGAGCGGGTCACCGGCGTCGTAGTCGTCTTTCAGCCGGTAGTCGATGGTCGGCGGCTCCGCGGCGGTGCGGACCTTTTCGCCGCCGACGGCGAGATGGCCCAGAAAGACACCGTCCTCGGGAATCTTCAGACCGGTTTTGATCTCGGATTTGTCGGTGGCCTCCCGGACGACGGTTTCGGGTTTTGGCACCCGGTCTGTCATCCGCCGCTTGAGGTCGCCGCTGTCGCCGGCACCGCCGGCTGCTGGCGACGTCTCCGACGTCGCGCCGTCGCTGTACAGCACCGCGACCGGCTCCAGTTCCGCGATGAACTTGAAGTCCCGCTCGTCGATGCCCCGCTCGCGCATCGCCCGCCGGGCGTGGATTTCGGTCGCGTCGTCGGCGTGAAACTCCTGTGCGTACTCCAGGGCCTTGATGCGACAGAACAGCCGCTCGCCGTCGGGGTACGGGACCAGCAGATACATTCCGATGCGCAGGCGCGAGCGGTTCCGCGCGGTGACATACGCCCGCAGGACCGTTTCCTCTGCTTCCTCGCTGATTCGGAGGCCGCTCGCTGCCGAGAGGACACCGAGGCCGGTGTCTGTTCCCGCCGGTGTCACGTCCATCTCTTCAAAGTCGGCATCCGCAGCTGGTGCTGTCGGGTCGGTGCCCTCTGTCGCGTCGACAGCCCGGTCACCGTCGTCGGTCGTCTCTGACGACTGTGCGGCCTCGTCGTCGGCCGCCGCGTCGTCGCCGTCGAAATCAGTGAAATCCCCGAGGTCGGACATACTCCAGTTCAGGGTAGCCGGGGATTAACACCTTTCCCCAGCGGTATGAATGTGAAACCTTACCCCGGTGGCTGTCAACGAACGCATATGAATCCGACGCGGGTGATGTCTTTCAATGTGCGGTACGACACCGCCGGAGATGGGGTAGACGGGTGGCCCCACAGGCGGCGGCTGGTCGCGGGGATAATTCAGTATCACAACCCCGCTATTATCGGGCTGCAGGAGGCGATGGCCCACCAGCTTCGGGAGCTAGAGGTGTTGCTGGACGGCTACGAGTGGGTCGGTGATCCGCGTGACCCCGTCGACGCCGGCGGGGAGCACACGGCTATCGGCTACCGGACCGACCGCTTCGACTGCGCGGCCACGAACACGTTCTGGCTCTCCGAACAGCCGGCCAAGCCGAGTAGCGTCGGTTGGGACGCCGCCTATCCCCGCGTAGCAACCTGGGCGCGTCTCCGCGACCGCGACACCGGTGAGGATTTGCTGTGCCTGAATACGCATCTGGACCATCAGGGGACCGCCGCGCGGACCGAGGGAATCGAACTGGCGCTCGACCATCTCGACTCCGTCGCTCGGGACGCGCCCGCGGTGTTGATGGGTGACTTCAACTGCGTGGTCGGCGAGCCGGCCTACGAGCGCGCTACGGGCCACGAACTCCCCGACGGCCGAGATCTCGTTGACGCCCGCGACACAGCGACCGTCACCCACGGGCCGACGACCAGCCGGACCGATTTCCACGACCTGCTCCCCGAGATGGGCATCGACCACGTGTTCGTTACCGAGGACGTGGCCGTCGACACCAGGGCGGTCATCGCCGACCGCGACGACGACCACTACGGCTCCGACCACTTGCCCGTCGTGGTCGACTGCCGACCCTGAGCCGGGGGAGAATCTTTTGCCGCTGGGGTCCCTACATGTGAGTATGTTGCTTATTCGGGGGACGGCAGGCGGGACGGCGCTGACCGGGACGCTGTACGAACCGGGCGAGGAGCCGCCCGAGTTCAACGGCGCGCCGGACGAGGGGACCCCCTACGTCTGGGTCTGTGACGCCTTCTACGAGGTCGAAAGCGGCGGTCAGGTCCAGTCCATCGGCGACCGCGAGATCCGAATCGCCTTCGAGTCCCCGATGCCCCGCGGCTTCGAGACGCGCGATGCGGCCATCGACGCGGCCAAGGAACACGTCCGAACCCAGTTCGCCCGACTCGGCGTCGCCGGTGAGACAGTGGATGTCACTGTCCAGCAGGCCGAGACGGCATAGCTGCACGGGCCTGTCGGAAGCCCCGTCCGTTTTCTGAGTCAGCGAACGACCGGTGAGTTATACCACGGTGCCGGGTGAACCCACTGCGCGTGGCCGAGGACCCGTCCCCGACTGAGGTGTTTGCCCTCCTCGATGACGAATACGCTCGCGCACTCCTTGCAGCCACGAGTCACAGACCGATGACTGCAACTGAACTCAGCAACGATTGCGACATGTCACTCTCGACCGTGTATCGCCGTCTCGGCGCGCTTGAGGACTGCGGCCTCGTCACTGCTCGAACGCAAATTGCGGATGACGGGCACCACGTCGACGTGTACGATGCACAGATGGACGAACTCACCGTACGCCTCACCGAAGGGACCTTCGACGTGAGTCTCTCCGTCGAGTCAAAGACACACGAGTTCGCTGATGCGCTGGTAGACCTCTGGGAGGGGCTCTAATGGAGGTTGCCGGCCTCTCCGCCGACACGTGGGTTACCGTGAACACCGCGTTCCACCTCGCACAGACCGGGGTCGGACTGCTCATCGCTGCATTGGCGCTCGTTGGCTACCGCCGACGGCGGACCCGCTCCATGCTCGCACTGGCTATCGGAATCAGCCTCCTCACCTTCGTCTCGTACCTCGTTACCCTGAGTGCCGTGCAGGTCCTCCCGCGAATGGTGTTTCCCCTTCCGGGCACTCTCACAGAACTCGTCGGTCTCCTTGTCTTGCTTTACGCTATCGTCTTGGCCCGCCGCGACTAGCCACTTCAGAACGATTCTTCGACGGCGCCCCACCGGATATCGTTGTACTCTCGTTCGCGGTCAGTCTCGAACGTCCGCTCGATGCGGCGGGTGAGTTCCTCGCTGCCCTGCCGGTCGATTTTGGCGAGCTCGTCGGCCTTCCCGATAGCCAGTGGCGGCCCCTGCTCTCGGGCCACGTCGTGGAGTATCTGCCGCGTGAGCTTGGCCCGGCACTCCGGGTCCTTGGTGAAGGCATAGGGGGCCTCGACGCGGAACACGAGGTCGGACCGGGGGTCGTAGAGAACGAAAAACGTCACCTCGTAGGCCTCGGGGTCGAGCGACCGCTCGATGCCCAGCGCGTCGCCGTCGGCGGCCATGATGCCGTCGGTGCCGCCCCGCGAGCGGAACCAGTTTGTCGCAGTGAGACAGCCGGTCTGCCGGTCGCCCCCATCGTCACGGCGCTCCAGTATCCGGCGGAAGAAAGCGGTGTCGTTCACCCACGGGGCGTTCGTTTTTCGGCGGAGGGCCCGCGTAAGGGCCTTCGTCGAGGAGTTTTTGATGAATCCGACCATCGGAACGTCCCGCTCGACGAACCGCTCGACGAGGTCGACGTAGTTGTTTACCACCGTCTTCGGCCGGTCGTCCTCCGCGAGCAGGTCGGCTAGTTCAGTGTCGCGGTCGGCCCATCGGAGCACGCCGGTCGGGTAGATGGGGCCATCGAGGATGAACAGGTCCTCGACCACATCGGCGTTTGTCAGCGCGTGCTGGCTCTCTGCGAGGTACAGCGCCAGGGCGTGGACGACCCGCTGTTCGTAGCGGTCGACCTGTGGCACGTCGAGGACCCGTCGCTTGGCGTAACCGCGGTCCCCACCCTGCCACTCGCCGCCGAACCCCAGTGTCGCGTCGTTCGAGTGCACGGCCATGATGATGGTCCGGCCCCGGTGGAGTTCGATGTCCGAGGGCACACTGCCCATCGCCGCCTGTGCCACGTCCAGTACCAGTCCGTTCTTGAACGTCGTCGGATTGATCGTCCCCGAGTCCAGGCCGTGCTGGGTCGGGAACGGCGGGTCCACCAGCGCGATGTCTTCAATCGGAACCTTCCGGCGGCGCTGCTCGTCCAGCGGCTCCAGAATCTTCGTTCCGTCCTGCCACAGCGGATCGAGGAAACTGTCCCACACCTCCTCTGCGGCCGCCTCCTGATCGCTCGTCTCGACGGTCTCGCGCACCTGCCCGGCGAGCTTGGCGATTCCGTCGACGTGCACCGGGTCCAGCGTCATGCCCGTGGGTTCGCCGGGACGGGTATAACCCTTTGGTCACTCGCCAATTCGGTGGTTACTCCTTGCCCGACTCCTCGCGAAGCAGGCGCTCGATGGCCTCGGCGATCTCCTCGTAGGACTGCATCGTCAGGCCGTCCGTGGTGATGAGCACGCCCTGTCGCTCGGTCGTCGCCCGCAGGAGGTAGCCGTTCGAGAACGCACGGACGGTGAAACGGTAGTCGCCCAGTTCGGACTCCTGGTAGGCGTTTTTCGTCTGCTTGTACCCCTGCCACTCGTGGCCGACGAAGTCGTTGAGGTCGGCGTCCTGTTCGAGGTCGTCCCGAAGATAGAGCTGCTCGAAGTTCGCACGTGTGAAATACGTCACTGAGCGAAGCGAGTCGCCTGTCGCTGTCCGGGCCGTCGTAACGATTGCGTCGGCCAGATCGTCCGAGAGGATGTTCCGAGTCATGCCCGACCGAAGGCGGGCCACCCTCTTAATTTCAGGGTTCCCGATACCAGCAACGATAGCAGGGGAATAGCACCACCAGTACTGCCGAATTTCGCATCATCGACCGTCACGTTCGGCGCTGACCGACAGTGTATTACGCCGGTCGCGTGACCCACCGGGTATGGACGTCGGACTCATCATTCTGGACGGCTGGGGGCTGAACCCGGACGACGATGTGCGGGACGCCGTCGCCGCCGCCGACACGCCGAACTTCGACCGCTACCGAGACGCAGGCGCAGCGTCGACGCTTGCAACCCACGGCCGCCGGGTCGGTCTCCCGGAGGGCCAGATGGGCAACTCCGAGGTCGGCCACCTCAACATCGGGGCCGGCCGCGTCGTCAAGCAGGACTCCGCCCGTGTCAGCGACAGTATCGCGCGCTCCCGGGGCGAATCGCCGCCCGGCGACGCCGCACAGGACCCGCCCTTCTTCGAGAACCAGACGCTGCTGTCGGCCTTCGAGTACGCCGAGGACCACGGCGGCCGGGTCCACTTCATGGGCCTCGTGTCGGACGGCGGCGTCCACTCGTATCAGGACCACCTCCACGCGCTCATCGAACTCGCCGGCGAGCGCGGGACCGACGCCGTCTCGCACGCCTTCACCGACGGTCGTGACACCTCGCCGACCGGCGGTGAGGGCTACCTTGCCGACCTCGAAGCCCACGCCGAGGCACACGGGACGGGCCACGTGGCCACTGTCTGCGGTCGGTACTACGCGATGGACCGCGACCAGAACTGGGAGCGGACCCGCCGGGCCTACGACGCCATCGTCCATCGAGAGGGCGACCACCACGCCGACGACGCCGTCACGGCGGCCACCGAGTCGTACGCCCGCGACACCACTGACGAGTTCATCGAGCCGACGACCGTCGGCGACCACGCTGGCCTCGAAGACGGCGACGCGGTCGTCTTCTTCAATTTCCGGTCGGACCGCGCCCGGCAGCTCACCCGAATGCTCGGCGATATCCGCCCGGACGCCTGGGGGGCCGACACCGAGCCGCCGGACACCCGGGTGGTGACGATGACGCAGTACGACGAGACGTTCGACCTGCCGGTCGCCTTCCCGCCGAACCAGCCCGAGGACGTGCTCGGCGAGGTGCTTTCTGCAGCCGGAAAGACGCAGATTCGGCTGGCCGAGACGGAGAAGTACCCCCATGTCACGTACTTCCTCAACGGCGGCCGCGAGGTCGCGTTCGACGGCGAGAGCCGCGAAATTGTCGACAGTCCCGACGTGGCGACCTACGACCTCCAGCCCGAGATGAGCGCGCCGGAACTGGCCGACACCGCCATTGAATTCATCGAGACCGAGGACCCCGACGCGATGGTCCTGAACTTCGCCAACCCCGATATGGTCGGCCACACCGGCGACTTTGACGCGGCGGTGACCGCCGTCGAGGCCGTCGACGAGCAACTGGGCCGCCTCGTCGAGGCGATTCAGACCGCCGGCGGGCACGTGCTGGTCTGTGCCGACCACGGGAACGCCGACGACATGGGGACCGAAGACGACCCGCACACGGCCCACACGACCAACCCCGTCCCCTTCATCTATCTGTCTCCCGACGGGACCGCTGGCGGACGGACTGCACGCGACGGCGGGACGTTGGCCGACCTCGCGCCGACGATGCTCATGCTCATGGGTATCGACCAGCCGGACGCGATGACCGGGACGCCGCTGGTCGAGTAGCGGGCGGCGCAATCACGCTAGTTTTCGACCAGTGAGAGATACTGCGGTGGCACGCGGGCAGTCGTGTACGTCTCGGTCCCGCGCTTGACAATCCGCCGGTCGTCGGCCTGCATCGCCGCGGCGTCGACGACGAACACGACAGGGTCGGCGGCGTGGCGACGCCCCACCTCGCGGGCTGTTGCGGCGGATTCGGAGAGGTGGACTCGCTGGCGGCCCATCGGCTTGAGCCCGGCTTCGCGTATCGAATCGGCGTTCTGCGGGGCGGTTCCGTGGTACAGCGTCGCCGGTACGGGGTCGTCGGTCGCGTCGAGAGTTACGTCGACGGAGTGCCCGTACGCCGCCCGGACCCGGCCGCCAGCGGCTGCCGCGCTCGACTCGTCACTGGCTCCCACCCGCTCGAATCGCCCTTTCGGGTCCGTGGCGAGAACGCCGGCCAGTGCCTCACCATCGGCCCAGTCGTACCGCCGCTTGACTGTCTCGCGGAGGGAATCGAACGTCGTCCACCCCGCTTCGTCTACTTCGATGCCTGCATCCTCGGGGAAATGCCTGAGCGCGCCCGAGACGAACTTCGAGAGCTGTCGTCGCCGTCCACCGTCGAGAACATGGCTGCCTCCTCTGTCACAGACCGGGCACGTGTCGCCCTCGAAGAAGCCGTCCTCGGGACACCGACGGACTGCGTCTGGCATGGGTAGGGATGCGTCGTGACCACACAAAAGCACCGGGTGGCCGGACTCGACGCCCCGGTATCGACAGTTTGCGCCACTGCCCTGTGGATTTATCATCACCTGCCGACAATCGGAGACATGACAGTTGCCGAACTGGAAGATTTCGGGATGCTCCAGATGGACAGCGAGGACATCGAAACGACCCTCGAACGGAAAAGTGTCGGCGTGCTCGGTGTCCCGACCGACTCCGCGCCGCTACTGCGCCCGCTCAGCTTCTGGTACGACGGCGACGCCGCGCTCTACTTCGTCTACGTCCTCGGTACCGACAGCCGAAAAGTGACGGCGAGCGACGACGCTGCTATTGCCCGGTTTCTCGTCTACGACATCGAGACGACGTTCAACTGGCGCAGCGTCCTGCTGACGGGTTCCATCGAGCGCATCCCCGACGACGAACGCAGAGCAATCGAAGAACAGATTGACACCTCCTGGAAGCCAGACGTGTTCGAACGCGCGGCCGAGACCGAGGCGACGGCGCTGTACCGGTTCCGAATCGACGACCGAGCCGGTATCAAGCAACTCGAACTCCCGCACGAACTCAGAACCGAATCCTCGTCGAGTCGGCCGGACTGATCGCTTCAGCCCGTTCGGAACGAGAAATCGAGCGTTGGCGCGGAGTGGGTCAGCGACCCCATCGAGATGATGTCCACACCCGTTTCGGCGTACGCCGGCACGTCCTCGACTGTGATACCGCCGCTGGCCTCCGTGAGTGCATCGGCGTCGGCTGCCGTCACGAGGGTGACCGCGCGCTCGGTCTCGGCGGGGGCCATATTGTCCAGCAAGACGATGTCTGCGCCGGCTTCCGCGGCTCGCGGTGCATCTGCTGGAGCTTCGACCTCTACGTCGAGTTTCGTGGCGAAGGAGACCCGCTCGCGGAAGTGTTCGACGGCCTCGACAAGTCCCAGCTCGGCAATGTGGTTGTCCTTGACCATCACCATGTGTGAGAGGTCAAGCCGGTGGGTGTCGCCGCCGCCGGCCGCTACCGCTCGCTTCTCGACGCCGCGCAGTCCGGGGGTCGTTTTTCGCGTGCCGGCGATGCGGGGCGTGGAATTCGTCGCAGCCGATGCCGCCGCATCGACGGCGGCCCGGGTCTTCGTTGCCACGCCCGAGGCGTGGCCGGTGACGTTCACCGCGACGCGTTCGCCGCGCAGCACCGACTGCGCGGGGCCGTCGACGCGAAGCACCACGTCTCCGGCGTCGACGGCAGCCCCGGAGTCGACCGCTGTCTCAACCGCACAGTCTAGATACTCGAACACTGCAGTGGCAGCGTCGAGACCCGCAACCACGCCGGACTCCTTGGCTACCAGTCGTCCCTCAGTCGTGCCGGGCACGTCGTTGGTCACGTCGTGGTGGCCCACGTCTTCCCGGAGCCATCGCTCGATGTCGCTGTCTGCGAGCATCAGTCGGCTGTGGACTCCGGCGGGTCCTCGCTCGCGTCCACGAGATTGTGCGTGCCGACGCTCTCTTCGTTTTCGGCGGCGTGGCGCGCGATCAACAGGGCGGTGACGCTGGCGTGGCGGAGTTCGTACAGCGAGCGGCTGGTACGCGTGCGGACGTACGCATCCACTTCGCCCTTGAGCCGGCGGAGGACGGCCATCGCGCGCTGGAGGTCCGCGGGGTCGCGCACGACGCCGACATAGTCGTCCATCACCCGGGTCAGCCGCTGGAACTTGTCGCTGGCGAACCGCTTGGGCAGGTCCGGGTCGCGTTCCAGTAGTTCCGGCGCTTCGATGGGCTCCGGTTCGGCCCCGGCCGCGTCTTCGCCGGCGCGCAGACCCCAGACGAGTCCCTCAAGGAGGGACGTACTGGCGAGTCGGTTCGCGCCGTGGACGCCGGTCCGGGAGCACTCGCCGACGGCGTAGAGTCGGTCAAGCGTCGTCCGGCCGCGGTCGTCGACGGAGATGCCGCCACAGAGGAAGTGCTCGGCAGGGGCGACCGGGATTCCCTCGGTCCAGTCGACGCCGTGGTCCTCACAGCGCTGTGCGAGGTCGGGGAACTCCTCTGCGAAATCGAGTGGCGAGACGTCCAGCGTGACCTCGCCGGTGGCCTCTCGCTCTGTTTTGACTGCCCGGGCCACCACGTCGCGGGGCGCGAGTTCGGCGTCGGCGTGGTAGTCTGGCATGAACCGCTCCCCGTCGCCGTTACGGAGCAAGCCGCCCTCACCGCGGACAGCCTCGCTGACGAGGAAGGCCACGTCGCCGTCACGCTCGCCGCCTTCCTGTACGCATGCGGTCGGATGGAACTGCACGTATTCCATGTCCTCGACCTCGGCCCCGGCGAGTGCGGCCATGCCGATGCCGTCCCCGGTGGTGTTATCGGGATTCGTCGTCCGCGGGTAGAGGTCGCCGATACCGCCGGTCGCCAGGACGACGCTGCCGGCGAAGTAGGGGTCGACCTCGCCGTCGGATTCGAGCATCGCGCCGTGAACGCGGCCCTCGTGGCGGATGAGTTCCAGCGCGGCGGTGTCGTCCAGAATCTCCACGCGGTCGTGGTCGTCGACGTAGTTCAGAAACGGGACGTGAATGTGCTTGCCCGTTGAGGCGTCCACGTGGAGGATGCGGTCCTCGCTGTGGGCGGCCTCGCGGGTGAAGTCGAACCCATCCTGACTCACGGGCGTCTCCGACGCCCGCTCGTCCGCTCCCGTCGAGCGTGGCTCGACGCTGTCAAATTCAACGTCCAGCGTCTCCAGCAGCACGTCCTCGACAGCTTCGTTGGCGTTCTCGACTAGCACGTCGACGGCGTCGGGGTCGGCAGTGCCGTCCGAAGCGGCCATGATGTCTTCTTTGAACTCCTCGGGTGTATCCCGGGAAATGGCAATGCCGCCCTGTGCCCACCAGGATGAGGACCCTTCGGGGCGGGTGGCCTTCGTGGCGAGCGTCACGTCGTCGCCTTCGCGGGCCGCGGCGAGCGCCGCCGCCAGCCCGGCGATACCGGAACCGATGACCAGCACGTCCGTCGTAATCGGGTCGTCCGTCATGGTTAGATTTCCAGCATGCGGTCCATCGCGACCTGTGCCAGTTCCTTCTCCTCGGGCGCGACTTCGATGACGTTGCGCTCGCGGCCCTCGACAAGCTCTTCGAGCACCCACGCGAGGTAATTCGGGTCGATCTGGCGCATGGCGTTGCAGTCCATGCAGGCATCGCCACACAGCGGCACGACGTTCACCTCGGGGTACCACCGCTGGAGATGGTGCGTGAGGTGAATCTCGGTGCCGATGGCCCACGTCTCGCCGGCGTCGGCCTCGGCAACAGACTCACAGATGGTCGACGTGGAGCCGGCCACGTCGGCGGCCTCGACGACCTCGCGGCGGCACTCGGGGTGGACGATGACGTTCGCGTCGGGGTAGTCCTCGCGGACGGACTCGATGTGGTGCTCGCGGAACCGCTCGTGGACCTGGCAGTACCCCTCCCAGAGGATGACGTCGTTCTCGACGGCGTCGGCGGCGTCGGTCCCCTCGGCGTCCCACGGGTCCCACTCGACGGTCTCGTCGGCCATGCCGAGGCGGTGGGCCGTGTTCTCGCCGAGGTGCTTGTCGGGCAGGAACAGGACTTTGTCGCCCTTCTCGAAGGCGTACTCGAAGGCCTTGTGCGCATTCGAGGAGGTACAGACCAGACCGCCCTGCTCGGCACAGAAGGCCTTGAGGTCGGCGTAGCTGTTCATGTACGTGATGGGGATAATTTCCTCGTCGTCGTCGAGCGCCGCGGTCAGTTCCGCCCACGCGGCGTCGACCTGCAGCGCCTCGGCCATGCCGGCCATCGGGCAGGACGCTTCCATCGACGGGAGAATCACGGACTGGTCGTCGTCCGTGATGATGTCCGCGGATTCGGCCATGAACGTCACGCCGCCGAAAATCACGTAGTCGGCGTCGGACTCGGCGGCCTCCTTCGAGAGCTGGTAGGAGTCGCCGATGAAGTCGGCGTGTTCGACTATCTCCCGGCGCTGGTAGTTATGGCCGAGGATGACCACGTCGTCGCCGAGGGTATCGAGCGCGCTCTCGATGCGCTCGGTCCGCTCGTCTGCCTCGAGATCCCGATACGTTGACGGGAGTTGCTCGAGGTTGTCGTACTTGAAGAGGCTGAGATCTGTCTCGAACGCGGCGGTTTCCATTTCGGGCACGATGTATCCACCTGTGGGTACTCACACTTCGGAACTACTTCGTGAAAACATTTTATCTTCAAAGAAGCAAGTTGGTGGTGGAAAGAATTGTATTTACAGTATTGGTGGCCAACTAAGTTCTGTTAGCAAAATTGGTGGCAACTATAATTCCGTTTCCGGTATTGGTAGTCCATCAATTTTTTATATCCGGATTTGGCGACCAATCCGGTTCTATATTCCGCATTGCCGAATCATGTTGTATGTTATTGAGTGACGAAAAAGGTTGATTCGACATCGCTGTCTGTTCGAGTCAGTCGCTGGCGTCAAACACTACGTCACCGTCGCTGACAGTCAACGTAACTGCGATATCCGAAATTTCGCCGCCAGGCACCGCCCACGGGGGGGCCGTCAGCACGGCGAAGTCCGCGACCGAGCCCGGCGTAATCGTGCCCATCCGGTCCTCGTCGAAGCCCGCGTACGCGGCACCGCTGGTGTACGCCCGCAGTGCCTCGTCGACCGTCAGCCGCTGGTTCGGTTCCGGCGCGGTCACGGCCTGCTGGACGCCATACAGCGGTGAGAGCGGCATACAGTCGCTCCCGAAGGCCAGTTGTGCGCCGGCATCAACGAGGTCGCGGAACTGGTTCGTCTGCGCGCGGCGCTCGCCGAGTCGCTCGTCGTACAGGCCACCGGGCGCTGCCCACCGATGGAAGTTCGGCTGGGATGACACGACCAGCGGCGATGCAGCCAGCCGCTCCACCAGGTCACCGGTCAGGACCTCGGCGTGTTCGACGCGGTGGCGCTCGCTCTCGGCGTCGACCGACTCGACGGCCGAAAGCAGTGCCTCGATGGCCGCGTCGCCGATGGCGTGGGCGGCGAACTGGAGGCCCGCGTCGTCGACTTCTGACACGAGTCTCCGGAGAGCATCCGGAGCCGTCCGCCACTCGCCGACGCTATCGCTGTCGGCGTAGGGGTCCCGGAGCCGCGCGGTTCCGGCCCCGAGCGACCCGTCGATGTACGTCTTGATCGCGCCCGTCCGGACCCGGTCGCTCCCGTGGTTCGTCACCAGACCGAGTTCCCTGACCGAATCAAGGTGATCGACCCAGTAGTTGAGCCGCACCCGCAGCGAGAGTGCGTCCTCGGCGTCTAGGTCGCGGTACACTCGCGGGGCGTGTGACTGCCGCACCATGTCGTGGACGGCGGTAATTCCCTCCGAGAGCGCCACTTCCTGCGCGGCCAGCAGATACTCCCGGGTCTGTGTGTAGTCGGGCGCGATAGCGTCGAAGACGGCCTCGGCGGCTTCCTCGACGAGTACGCCTGTCGGGGCTCCGTCCTCGGTCCGGACGCCGTCGTCGGGTAGGTCCAGTACGTCCAGCGCGGCGTGGTTCACCGATACCGTGTGGATGTCTTCTCGCGCGGCCGCAACGGGGCGCTTGGTACTTACTTGATCAAGCGTCGCCGCTTGCAACAGGTCGCCATTCCAGTCGCTCTCGTCGTAGCCAAAGCCCAGAATCCAACCCTCGCCGCCGTCAGCCGCCAGCAGCCGGTCGATGCAGTCGGCCGGGCCGTCTGCCCCGGCGAGGTCCGCCTCGACTGCACGCCGGCCGACGATGTCCAGATGCGTGTGGGCGTCGACGAAACCGGGCAGCAAGACGCCGCCGCGGCAGTCGACGGTCTCGGCACCCGCCGTCGAGAGTTCGTTCGGGTCGCCGACGGCGGTAACCGTGCCGTCCGCTACTGCAACCGCGGACGCCGGCTCGTCGCCGGACAGCGGTCGCACCTCACAGTTCGTGAATACGCGGTCGACCATACAGACTCCGGGCGCGGCGACTGCAAAACGCTTGGCCCGCCAAGAGCAACTGTTAGGAGCCCCGAAGCCACACCGGTCAGTATGACCGACTCCGAGGCTACGGCGCTCGCAGAGCGCGTTCGTGACGGTGAGTTGCGGCTCTACGAACTGGAAGACCACGCCGATCCCGACACCGCGGCAGCGGCCCGTAGACACCTGCTGGCCGAGGAGACCGGCGCGGACCTCTCGGCGGTCGGCGACTACACCTTCGACGCTGCCGACGCCGAGAGCAACATCGAGAACATGGTCGGCGCGGCGCAGGTCCCGATGGGCGTGGTCGGCCCCCTCCCGGTCGACGGCGGGGCCGCCAAGGGCGACCACCACCTCCCGCTGGCGACCAGCGAGGGCGCGCTGCTGGCCTCCGTCAACCGCGGCGTCTCCACGATTCGAAACGCTGGCGGCGCGACCGCTCGCGTCCTCAAGTCCGGGATGACCCGCGCGCCGGTGTTCCGCGTCGAAGACGTGGCCGAGGCCGGCGAAGTGTCAGCTTGGGTCCGCGAACACGTCGACGCTCTGGCTGACGCCGCCGAGTCGACCACGAGCCACGGCGAGCTACAGGACGTGACACCGTACGTCGTCGGCGACAGCGTCTTCCTGCGGTTCTCCTACGACACCAAAGACGCGATGGGGATGAACATGGCAACCATCGCGACGGAGGCGGCCTGCGACGTTGTCGAGTCCGAAACGCCAGCCGACCTCGTAGCGCTGTCGGGCAATCTCTGCTCCGATAAGAAGCCCGCCGCTATCAACGCTGTCGAGGGGCGCGGTCGGACCGTCGCTGCGGACGTGCTCATTCCCCACGAGCAGGTCGAGGACCGGCTCGATACGACCTCCGACGCTATCGTCGAGGCCAACACCCGCAAGAACCTCGTTGGCTCGGCGAAGGCCGGCGCGCTGGGGTTCAACGCCCACGCCGCCAACGTCGTCGCCGCCGCGTTCCTCGCGCTCGGGCAGGATATCGCACAGGTCGTCGAGGGGAGCAACGCCATCACCACTGTCGACGCCCGCGAGGACGGGCTGTACGCCTCCGTTACCATCGCGTCGCTGGAGGTCGGGACCGTCGGCGGCGGGACGGGCCTGCCGACCCAGTCCGAGGCGCTGGACGTGCTTGGCTACGCCGGCGGCGGCGACCCCGCCGGGAGCAACGCAGACGCGCTCGCGGAAGTCATCGCTGCCGGCGCGCTGGCCGGCGAACTCTCCTTACTTGCTGCGCTGTCCTCGCGCCACCTCTCCTCGGCGCACGCCGACCTCGGGCGGTAGTGCCGCTTTCGGGTCAGTGCGCTCTTACTGCCGGCTTTGACTCACCAGAAAGCCGGCACCCGCAACGAGGACGACGACGCCGGCGAGCAGGAGCGCTTCCTGTCCGAGTAGGGGACCCAGTACAAGCAACGCCCACGCCACGGCAAAGATACCGTGGGCGATTGCGAACAGTCGCTGGCCTCGGTGGGCGAACACGACCGTCCCCAGCGCGAACCCGAGCGTCAAGACGACCGCCGAGAGCGCGACCGTGCTCACCTGTAGTGAACCCACGGCAACTGGCTCAACGACCGGGGTGAGCAGAAACAGCAGTCCCGAGAGACCGACAAGAATCCCGACTGCGACCGGGCCGGGCTCCAGATCTAACGTCGCGGTCATAGCAGCCGGTACTTCCCCCGGCTCTCCGATACCTCGCCCGCCCGAACCAGTTTCTGCAGCGCTTTCCGGGTGTACGACGCCGGGACGCCACGCTCCTCGGCGTAAGCCACCACATCGCCTTCGGTGGGCTGGTCAAGGTTCCGCAACGCGCTCAGGACAGTCTCCTTGCGGCTCGACCCGCTGGCCGCCCCCTGTTCGACGCGCTCGGCGGTCGCCGACACGGCGTCAGTGTCGACTCCCGAATCTTCGAGATACGTCTCGTCGTCCACGCCCGCGTCGCCGACCTGTCGCTCCATCTCGGCGTAGGAGTCCAGTTCCGCGAAGGCGTCGCCCTCTCCCTGCCGGTTCGCCAGCATCGACGCCCGGATCTCGCGAGCGTGGGCCTCGTCGTCCGTTTCGACGAACTTCCGCCGCTTCTGGTGTTTCCGGCGCGTGCCACACCGCGGGCACTGCGTCGTCTCCGGCCGCCCCTCGGTGACCCACAGCGCGCTACAATTGCTACACCCGACGACCGCGTACATACCCCCCGTTCGGGGCCGGACGGTACTGAATCCACCGACGTCCGATGCCGGGGGACGAAGGCTTAGGTGCGGTGGACCTGACATAGCCGAGCATGGAAGAAGTGCCACAGGCGGCCTGTGAGACAGTCGAAGCAGTCGACGGCGTGCATCTGACACAGCTGGCCGTCGGAGAGCAGATGAGTGTCCAGCAGTTCCATATCGAACCCGGCGCGGCCGTCCCGGAACACAGCCACCGCCACGAGCAGGTCGGCTACGTCGTGAAAGGGACCTTCACTTTCCACGTCAACGGCGAAGAGTACGTCATCGGCCCCGGAGACTCCTACGTGGTCCCGAGCGAGGAACCACACGAGGCGCGCAACGACGGCGAGGAGCCCGTCCGCGGCATCGACGTGTTCAGCCCGCCCAGACCGAACCCGGACTGGCAGGACTAACCACAACTGTTTGAGTCCTGCGCCCGTATAGTTGCTAATGACGCGGGCAGTGGCTACCATCGTGACGCTCGCGCTCGTACTCGCCGGGTGTTCGGGGTTCGTCCAGTCGGACAGCCCCGAGACGGTCACGCCGGTAGCGGTGCCGACCGACGGGGTCGGCTATCCGCCGGGCGTGAGTGACGACGCAGTAGTTCCGTCAACGCTGGCCAGCGCCCACGCGCGGACACTTGCGACGACGAACTACACGCTGGTCACTCGCCAGCGAGTCACCGACAGCAACGGAACGGTGCTCCGGCGAACGAACCACACACGCTACGTCGCGGTGAACAAGACGACGTACGCAGGGCGGTTCCGGCAGAACGGGACGGAACTGAACACGTTCACCACCCGCATCGACTACTGGACCAACGGCTCCATCGTCGCGGCCCGGTACGACAATCGAGCGAACCGGCGGAATCAGGTCGCGTGGCCAGTCCGCGACGACGGCCCGGTCTCGGACCTCTCGGAGCGCCGGACGATACGCGGCGTCGCGGAAGCCGTTGCGCTTTCCGTTGCCGACCGGAGTGACGGCGGCGTCGCCCTCGTCGGGACCCGTTTCACCAACCCCGACAGACTCCGCACGCCGCTGTTCGTGAGTGACCCTCACAACGTCTCCGTCCGGCTTCGCGTCAATCACGACGGCACCGTTTCGGCGTTCCGGCTGGTTTTCGACGCTGAACGTAGCGACCAGCAGGTCCGTGTCACGCAAGAGATGCGGCTACAGCATGTGGGGTCGACGACAGTAGCACAGCCGGAGTGGGTCACAAATACGACCAAGCGGTCGCTTCGGGAATAACCGATCGCCCGCACAGACCAGACTCAGGCGCTACCGAATGCCGGCAGGACTCGGCGTGAGGTGAGCAGATAGCCGGCGTACAGAAGGACCAGCCCCATGTACACCTCCCAAGCAGCGAACGCGGAGATGCCGCCGGACAGGTCGGCGAGGGCGGCCTGTTCGGTGAGTGCCCCGCCGACGGTTAGCCCGACTGCGAGAACCGTCGAAAGTAGGAGTTCCAGTAGTTCCGGAATCGATTCTGTGGCCATGTGTGCCCAGATATCACTGCAAACCGCTTGTAGCTCTTTCGATCCGAGAGAGCTTAGTAGGTCCACAAGAACGGACCTGTATGAGCCAAAACTGGAACGCGGACTACGCGACCCTCGCAAAGCGCGGGTTCATGCTCGGGGCAGGGCTGTTCCTCCTCGGCATTGCGGGGGAGATCGCCGGAAGCGCCGTGTTCGGGACCCTTCCAGCTTGGGGCGACACGCTGTTGGTCGACATGGAACTGCTCGGTATCCTCGTCGGGCTCCTCTCGCCGCTCGTGTTCGGTGTGGTCCTGCCGCTGACCGAGTAACGCTTCTCGGACCGACTGTGCTCCACAAGAAACGCAACCCCCGAGCGATAGCTCTGTTCTCCCGATAGGACTCGCCTGTGCCGTCACTCTCAGGCTGTACCGGAATAAAAATGAAGCGTGTTGTAGCCAGCGCGACTCGCTTACGCGAGTTTCTCGATGTTCTGGCGGCGAAGCCGCCAGAGTCCAGAAGCTCTCTACGAGAGCTTCTCTATATTTTCGACGACCTTCTCGGCGAACTCGCTGGTGGCGAGCTTCGTGCCGCCCTCGATCTGGCGTTCGAGGTCGTAGGTGACGTTCCCGGAGGAGATAGTCTCCTCGACGGCGTCACGAACGAGCTGGCCGGCGTCCTTCCAGCCCATGTATTCGAGCATGAGGCGGCCGGAGAGAATCATCGCGGTCGGGTTGACCTTGTCCTCGCCGGCGTACTTCGGCGCGGAGCCGTGGACCGGCTCTGCGAGACAGCGGGCCGAGCCGAAGTTCGCACCGGGGGCGATGCCGAGGCCGCCGATCTGTGCGCCGGCGGCGTCGGACATGTAGTCCCCGTTGAGGTTCATCGTCGCGATGACGTCGTACTCGTCGGTACGGGTGAGGAGCTGCTGGAGCATGTTGTCGGCGATGCGGTCGTTGACGACCAGCGCGTCCTCGGGCGCTTCGCCGTCGTACTCGTCCCAGAGTTCGTCCTCGGTGATGACGTTCTCGCCGTACTCCTCGTCGGCGACCTCGTAGCCCCAGTCGCGGAAGGCACCCTCAGTGAACTTCATGATGTTGCCCTTGTGGACCAGCGTGACGCTGTCCCGGTCCTCTTCGAGGGCGTAGTCGATTGCCTCGCGGACGAGGCGCTTGGTCCCGAACTCGGTAATCGGCTTGACGCCGATGCCGACCGGGCCGTCGTGGATGGTCTCGTCGAAGTCCATCTCCTCTTCGACGAATTCCTTGACCTCCTCGACTTCGTCGGTGCCGGCCTCCCACTCGATGCCAGCATAGACGTCTTCGGTGTTCTCCCGGAAGGTGACCATGTCCATCTCCTCGGGGTCTTTGACCGGTGATGGGACGCCGTCGATGTGGTAGGTCGGGCGGACGTTCGCGTAGAGGTCGAGCGTCTTGCGGAGCGCGACGTTCAGCGAGCGGAAGCCAGCGCCGACTGGTGTTGTCAGCGGGCCCTTGATAGCGACGTTGAACTCTTTGATGGCCTCGACGGTGTCATCAGGGAGGTTCTCGTCGTACTTGTCCCGGGCGGACTGGCCGGCGTAGACGCGCATCCAGGAGATGTCACGACCGGTGGCGTTCGCGGCGGCTTCGAGCACCTTCTGTGCGGCCGGACCGACGTCCGTCCCGATACCGTCCCCGTGGATGATTGGGATGATCGGGTTCTCCGGAACGTCGAGTTCGTCGTCCTCCGTGACCTGAATCTGCTGTCCCTCGTCGGGAACCTCCACTTTGTCGTAATCGTAGCCCATATTCCGCCAATTGACAGTCGCCCCTAAAGGCGTGCCGCTTTGCCTCAGACGTGGTAACACAGTGCGTAAAGAAAGGACAACGACCGTTCGCGGGCACGTCACTAACCGCAACTGCCGGAGGTGATATGCCTTTCGTGTGTCAACGGGGCTGTATGCACGTCATCGTTCACGGCGGCGCGGGCAGTCCACCGGCGTCACCGGCTACTCGGCAGGCAACTCTCACAGACGCCGCTGAACAGGCAGCGAAGGCGGAGCGCCCGATGGAGGCGGTTCTGGCCGCGCTTCGGCCCCTCGAATCCGACCCGGCGTTCAACGCCGGCGTCGGTGGAGCCGTCCAGAGTGACGGTGAAGTCCGGACTGACGCCGGAATGATGACCCACGACGGCCAGACCGGGGCAGCGTGTGCAATGTCTGGCGTTGTACACGCTGCGGACGTGGCCCGTACTGTGGCAGCTGAGACGCCACACGTCCTTCTTGCTGGCGACGAGGCCGTGGCGTTCGCGGCGGGCTCCGGCGTCGAAACCGATCGCGACCTCACGACTGCAGAGACGCGACAGCGATACGAGCGCGCGAACCCGCCTGATGGTGGCCCTGCCGACCATCTCGACTGGGTCCGTGCGCATTTCAGCGGCACTGACACCGTCGGCGCGGTTGCGACCGACGGGGACCGGCTTGCGGCGGCGACATCGACCGCCGGGCGCTGGTTCGCGCTGGCAGGTCGGGTCGGCGACGTGCCGCAGATCGGCGCTGGCTTTTACGCTGATGACCGCGGTGGTGCGAGCGCGACCGGCGAAGGGGAGCCTATCGCCCGGTTCGGGTTAGCCCGCCATGCAGTCGAACAATTAGACACGTACGGCCCGCGACAGGCCGCCGAGGAGGCGATTGCGGACTTCGAGGACGCGACCGGCGGGCGTGCTGGCGTGATCGTTCTCGACCGGGCCGGCCATACCGGGGCCGAACGGAACACCGCCGCAATGCAGACCGCGCGGAGATAGCCAGAGGGAAACCCCTTTGCCCGCCACCGACTAACCGGCGTGCATGACTGACGTGGATTTCGATTCTGAGCAGTACGAGAAATGCCGCGAAGCGGGCGAGATTCTGGCACAGGTGCGCGACGAGGCGGCCGAACGCGTCGAGGTGGGCGTCTCCCATCTCGAAGTCGCACAGTGGGCCGAGGAGAAGATACGAGAGCTGGGCGGCAAGCCGGCGTTTCCGGTGAACATCTCCATCGACGAGGAGGCGGCCCACGCCACCCCCGAGCGCGACGACGACGCCACCTTCGGCGAAGAGATGGTCAACCTCGACATCGGCGTCCACGTTGACGGGTGGCTCGCCGACACCGCTGTGACAGTCGACCTGTCCGGGCAGGCCGAACTCGCCGAAGCGCCTGCCGAGGCCTTGGACGCCGCGCTGGACGTTGCCGGCCCTGGCGTCGACGTGGGCCAGATCGGCGCGGCCGTCGAGGAGGTCATCGAGGGGTACGGCTACAACCCCGTTGTGAACCTTACCGGCCACGGACTCGGTCACTGGGAGCAGCACACGTCGCCGAATATCCCGAACCGCGAAGTGGCACAGGGCGCGACGCTCGACGTGGGCGACGTGGTCGCTATCGAACCGTTCGCTACCGACGGCCGCGGCAAGGTACAGGAAGGGGCTGACGAGGAGATTTTCGCCCTCGAACGCGAGGGGTCGGTCCGGAACCGGCAGGCCCGACAGGTCCTCGAACAGATCACTGAGGAGTACCGCACACTGCCGTTTGCCGCCCGTTGGCTCGACTCGCCGCGAGCGGAGATGGCGCTTCGCCGCCTGAAACAGCAGGACATCGTCCACGGCTACCCAGTACTCAAAGAGCAAGACAATGCATACGTCAGCCAGAAGGAACACACCGTCATCATCACCGAGGACGGCTGTGAAGTAACGACGCGCTCGCGGTAGCGGACGCCGACTTCGAACTCGTGGGAGATACCGAACTACTGTTTTTCAACAGCGCTATCGCTCCGAGCATCGTGTGAAAGGGTGGGGGGTGTGTGGCCACGTAGTCAGAAACCACGTGGCGTATGGAAACGGTGGGGTGGGGGGTGTGTGGCCACGTAGTCAGAAACCACGTGGCGTATGGAAACGGTGGGGTGGGGGGTGTGTGGCCACGTAGTCAGAAACCACGTGGCGTACGGAAAGGGTGGGGTGTGTGGGATGGTCAGGCGTTGTTCATCCGCGTCGACGTGGTCATGCCACAGATTTGACATTCACTGACCCGGTACGGCTCTCGGGAAAACGCCGCGTTTTCGCGTTTATCTGACTCCGTCTGTATCTGGACACGCACGGCGTGTGGTGTCTCACGGTCACACGTCGAACAGTGTTCCGCCATGTCGACGCCGTCGTTTATCGCTGCCATCCCGTCTGGGACAAGCAGGGTAGAGAGTATAAAAACCACCTTCAGTTCTGGTCCGTTCAGCACTGTTTATCGCCAGACAGCGGCCGATTTCAGTCGATTACGGCCCCAGATTGAGCGAGAATGTTTAAACACTGCCCTGAAGCCACAGAAACCGGTCTATCCGCGTGAACGGCCAATACCTTTATATACCACTTCTGGAGTGTCAGTCCTGTCGTTTTTGCTGGTGGGTCGACAACTGGCGGTATGGACAAGGTGTTTGCGCCGTGGCGCATCGAGTGGGTCGAACGCGAGGAGCCAGACTCCGATGTCGACTGCGTGTTCTGTGCGTTTCAGGCACAGGACGACGACCGGGCGAACAACCTCGTGGCGCGAAGCGACCACGCCTTTGTCCTCCTGAACAACTACCCGTACAACCCCGGGCACGTGATGGTCATTCCGCACACCCACACCGGCGAGTACGGCGACCTCGACGACGAAACCCTGCTCGACCATGCCCGACTGAAACAGCGGACCTTCGATGCTCTCGAAACCGCGCTGTCCCCGGATGGGTTTAACGCCGGGCTGAACCTCGGCGGCTCCGCGGCCGGTGGGTCCATCGACGACCACCTCCATACACACGTTGTCCCGCGGTGGAACGGCGACACCAACTTCATGCCGGTCATCAGCGACACGAAAGTCATCGTCGAGGCTGTCGAAGAGACGTACGACCGGCTCTACGCCGCGTTCGCGTCACAGGACGGGACGACCACCCCCGACGAGGGGGCTGTCCGCATCAACTGAGGCGGTCGTGGGGAAGTTGACACGGAGACTGCGCTGGTGTCGAAGCGGCTTTGACGGCGGCCCGACAACGGGGGAGCAATGTCACGCCGCGCGACGCTCAGACGGGTTGGGCTGCTCGTTCTCGGCGTCAACCTTCTCCTCGTGCTGCTGAAAGCCGGCGTCTGGTTCACCACCGGAAGCTTCGCTGTCCAGTCTGAGGCGATCAACAGCGCCGCTGACACCGCCTACTCGCTGGTCATCGTTGCTGGGCTGTACCTGACGACACGCCCGCCGGACTTCGAGCACCCCCACGGTCACGAACGTATCGAGCCGTTCGTCTCCCTGTTCGTCGCCGCGGGTATCTTCGCCGCTGGTGGGTTCGTCCTCTGGAACGCCGGCACCGCCCTGTTGACCGGCAATATCTCGGTGTCACAGGGACCGGCTGCCGTGCTCGTGCTCGCGTTCTCGGCCGTCGCGAAGTACGCCCTCTACCGGTACTGTCTCCGCGCGGGCACGAACCGTAACTCCCCGGCGCTCATTGCGACGGCAAAGGACAACCGCAACGACATCCTCACCGCGGGCGCGGCGCTGGTCGGCGTCGCTGGTGCGATGGTCGGCTACCCCATCGCCGACCCGCTGGCCGCACTCGTCGTCGCCATCGGCATCATCTACACCGGCATCGAGGTCGTACAGGAAAACGTCACGTATCTCGTCGGCGGCGCACCACCGGAGGACCTTCGGCGCGAAATCCTCCGCCGCGCGCTCGACCACCCGAAGGTCCGCGGCGCACACGATGTCATCGCCCACTACGTCGGCCCTGAAATCGACGTGAGCCTTCACATCGAGGTGGAAGGCGACCTAACGCTGTTCGAGGCCCACGACATCGAGACGGCAGTCATCAAGTCCATCGAGGAGCTTCCGGAGGTCGACGACGCGTTCATTCACGTCGACCCGAAGGAACTCGGCGAGTGGAAAGACGACGAAGAAGTAGAGCGGCTTGCCGATCTGGAGTGACGTTTTAGTGGCTGCCGTGCTATCAGATAGCATATGGGTGACGACTCATCACGTAGCTGGCTCGCGCTCGGACGACTGTTGTTTGGCCTCGGCGTGGCCCTTCAGGCCGCTGAAGACTTCCGCGATATGGAGGACGCAATCGAGTACGCCGAGTCGGCGGGTGTCCCCGCGCCGGACCTGTTGGCCCCACTGGCCTCGGGGATGATGCTGGTCGGCGGGCTGGGGACGGCATTCTGGCGGCTCCCACGGGTTTCGACCGGTGCCGTTGCCACGTTCCTTGCCGTCGTCACGCCGACGATGCACGACTTCTGGAACGCCGAGCCGGATGACCGTGGCGGCGAGCGCCTGGCCTTCTTCGGGAACCTCGCGATGTTCGGTGCAGCGGTAACGTTCCTTCGCGAAGCCTACAGCGGCGACTGAGCACCCGGTCGCTCTGACTGAAAATTTGGGCTGCTGACCCGCTCAGTCCGCGACCTGCGCCCGCTCGATCGGGTCGCCGAAGGCGTACACGGTGTTGTGGCTCGTGACCTCTACCTCGACCATGTCGCCGATTTCGAGGCCGCGCTCCTGTGCGTCGGCGATGACGACCTGCCGGTAGGCCTCGTCGTAGCCCACCAGCGACTCGTCGGTGCCGTCCTCGACGAGCAGGACTGAGACCGTGCGCCCGACCATCTCCTCGTAGGCCTCGGCCATCAGTTCCATCTTCGCCTCGCTCATCTCCTTCGAGCGGTCCTTCTTGACCTGGCCGCCCAGACCCTTCATGTCGGCGGCGTCGGTGCCGGGCCGCTTGGAGAAGCGCGTGACGTTGATTTTCTCGGGACGGGTCTCACGAAGCAGCGCCATCGACTGCTCGTGGTCGGCCGGTTCCTCGGTCGGGAAGCCGACGATGAAGTCCGTCGATAGCGTCCAGTAGTCCAGCTTGTCGTCCAGCGTCTCGACGACCTCCAGATACTCCGAAACGGCGTGCTGGCGGCGCATATCTGCCAGCACGTCGTCACTGCCGGACTGGACCGGTGCGTGGATGAAGTTGTACAGTTCCTCGTGTTCGGCAAACACCGCCGCGAGTTCCTCGCGGACGCCGTGCAGGCCCTTCGGGTTCGCCATCCCGACGCGAACGCGGAAGTCGCCGTCGATGTCGGTGCAGATGCGGTCGAGTAGCTCCGGCAGCAGGCTCGTCCCCTGGTTCGTGTCCCAGCCGTAGACGCCGGTGTCTTGGCCCGTGATACGGATTTCCTTCGCGCCCGCGTGGACCAGCGCACGGGCCTTCTCGACGTTCTCCTCGACCGAGGGGGACTCGATCCGCCCGGTCGCTTGCTTTGTGATGCAGTACGAGCAGTCCGACATACACCCCCGGGCGATGGGAAGGATACCGACGACGCCGTTGAGGACCGTTTCGGTGTCCGGCGTAATCGTCGGGCACTCGCCGTTGAGGACGTACTGGGGCACGTCGTCCCAGTGGAGTACCTCGGCGTCGATGTCGGCGTTCTGGAACTCCTCGCCCTGTGCGAGCGCCATACAGCCCGTGATGACGAGGTCCGCCGGGGTTTCGTTATCGAGTTCTCTGGCCCGTGCGAGCATGTTGCGTTCGGTCTTCTCAAGCACCGTGCAGGTGTTGAGGATCGCCACGTCGGCGGACTCCGGCCCGTCAGCGGGGTGGTGCCCGCCCTCCCGGAGCGCCTGCTCGATTTGCTGGGTCTCACCTCTGTTCGAGGTGCACCCGTACGTCTCGATGTGATACCGGGCCATTCATCCAGATACTATCGCCAGGACGGCAAAAGGGCGACGGATTGGACCGGTCAGTAGCCGTCGGTTGCGTCTGTGTCGTCCGGGTCTGCCTCTGGTTCGGTCACGGTTTCACCCGCCGTTTCGGCCTGCCACTCCCGAACAATGGTATCACCGCTGGAGGCCCCGATTCGCTCGGCTCCGGCCTCGAACATCGCCCTGGCGTCGGCCCACGACCCGACGCCGCCGCTGGCTTTCACCGGGAGGTACTTGCTGAGAATCTCCACGTCGTGGACCGTCGCGCCGCCCTCGCTGAACCCCGTCGCGGTCTTGAGGTAGGCAGCGTCGGCGTCTGCAACGAGTTGCCCGACCCGCTCGAGTTCCTCGTCGGAGAGCAGCGGCGCTTCGACGATGACCTTCACCGGAACTGGGACGCTGGCGACGACCTCAGTGATGTGGTCCCGGACGGCGTCGTCCTCGCCGGCCTTGAGCAAGCCCACGTTGCACACCATATCCAGTTCGTCGGCTCCGGCGTCCCAGGCCAGTTTGGCCGCCTGACAGACGCTGTCGGTCTGACCCTGGCCGTGCGGGAAGTCGATGACGGCCGTAAGCGGGACGTTCGCGTACTCGGTCGCAAGCGGGAGCGCCCACGGCGGGATGCACGCCCGCATTCCGTACTGGAGCGCCTCGTCGAGGCAGGTTCGTACGTCGTTCGGTGTCGTCGTCGGACCGAGAACTGTATGCTCGATGCGGTCTGGTATCTCGTCCATACCGCGGGGTGACACGTGGTGCCCACGTAAAGACGGCGGGCGGCGGACGGTGGAGCTACTGTCGTGCCGTACTCGTGTTCGATGATTGCCGCTCAGGCTGCGACGGTATCGTCGGCCTCGTTCGGAAGGTTTTCCCTCATCGGAGTCGGCGTGGGGGACATGGTACTGCCCTCGGGGTTAGCGCTCCCGCCGCTTGAGTACACTGTGGCGCTGCTTGCGGGCACGCTCGTGGTGACAGCGCTGTTGTACGCCCTCGAACCACCGATCGACCAACGAACCGTAGTCGCCTTGACGCCGTGGATGGCCCTCGGCGGCGCGCTCCACGCGTTCCATCAGCCACCGATTGACGCCTACAGGCCCGTGGTCGCACCGCTGTTCGGCGCGCCGGCGGTGTATCTCACGACGTTCGTCACGCTGGCTCTCGTCTGGATCACGCTGACGCTGTTCAGCGTCCGACGCGGCCACAGCGAGACGATATCACGGAATCTGGGGTACATCGGTGTCGGATTTCTGACGGTATTGCTTGTCATCGCTGTCGTGATGGCACTGGAGTCCGGCCTGCTTGGACTCATCTGGCCAACTGTTGCTGTCGTCGTCGCAACCGTCGTTACTGCCGTGACGGTGCTTGCGGTCGCGCTGTGGCGGACACCGGTGGTCGTTCGGATGCGTTATGCGGCCCCGACGGTCGTGTTCGCGCATATGCTCGACGGCGTCTCGACGGCGGTCGGCGCTGATGTTATCGGCATCACGGAACGAACGCCGATCCCGGCCCGCATCATGGAGTTCGCTGGCACGCTCCCCACAGCGCCGTATCTCGGCAAAGGCTGGCTGTTCGTGTTCGTCAAACTGCTCGTGGCGGTTGCGGTCGTCTTTCTGCTGGACGACTATCTCGAAGAGGAACCCGTCGAAGCGAGTCTCCTGCTCGCGCTCGTAACCGCCGTTGGCATCGGCCCGGCCACGAACAACATTGTCCTGTTCCTGTTCAGCCCGGTCTGAGTGGGGCTACTCCGGCACCGAATCGCCGAATCCTTCCTGCCGTTCCCGTTCGAGCCGCTGACACCCAAACACGAGTGCGTCCGGCAGGTCCGTCGCATTCGATTGCAGCGATTCGAACACGGTGGCCACCTCACTGAACCGCGGTCCACGACCGGCAACCAGTGGCTCCTTTTGCCACGTTATGAACTCATAGTCGGACAGCAGCGGCAGGTGGCAGTGGTGCAGCTCCTGCCGAAGGATTTCCGCATCCTGCGGGACATTAGGGTTTACCGCACTCTCGGGGAGGGGGACTGTCGCGTCAGGGGGGGCATCTAACAATGCGACGATTAGCTGCCGGCGCGGCTCAGCGCTAACGGATTTGAAAACTTCGTTCCAGCGTCTTATCACCCGCTTTCCGTTCTGGTACCGTTGCTGTGTCATGATGTAACTTATACCATTTTTTCATACGACGACATATATATTGTCGTGGTGTACTATATTAGGTGAACTAAACCCAGAGGGTGCCTCTCTCCGGTCGAGTCGCCATGACCGGATGACACAATCCTCATGAGCATCGCGAGCAAGAGAGACATGTGCTTGATTACCCCATCACGCAGTGGGCGTCTGTCTGTGTCGTCGCCGGCGCGGTCGTCGGCCTGCTGTTGAACATCCCGATGGTGACACAGGACGAGGGGTATCTGCCGGCGTACGTCGCTGGGGCTGGACTTACTCGCGCCGACCCAGTCGCGGTGAGCCGGCCCCTCGCTGTTGCTGTGCATCACGGTACTGCCTTCGCTGCGGCGCTGTTGTACGGCGCGGTCGTTGCAGGCCTCTCGTCCGTGCTTCCGATGGCAGTCTCGCTCAACGGCGTCCCGCTGCTACCGCACATCGCTGGCGTTGCGGGCGTTTCCGCGTTCATCTACTACTTTTTCGCTCGCATCGCCATGCCTCGCTTCGGCGGCAGCGTTCGAGACACCGCTGACGAGATTATCCGACAGTGGGCACTCACGGCGTTCATCTTTGGGACAGCGCTTGCGCTGTTCGTCCCGGTGCTCGTCACCTGGCTGTAAGCTACGTGTCCCCGGCCCGCTTCGAGAGGTTCCTGTAGGCCCCGAGATACAGGAAGACGGTGGCAAGCAGCGCGAACGGAACGACGAGGGTCCACGAGGGGCCGTCCGGCGTTCCCGCGCCGACGGTGTAGCCAGTCAGCAGCCCGAGGACGACTCCGGCGACAATAGCGATACCCGCCGGTCCTCGCATCCGTCTGTCGAACAGCGAGATATCGTCTGCCATACGTCCCCTCTATCGGGCGTCCTACCTCACTGTTGCGACCGACGTGAATTCACTGACTACTAAATAGTTCCGTGCGACTGGCCTGTATGGCGAAACAGCCGCATCTACTCGTCGAACCGGGTGACCTGACAGATATCGCGCTCGTGCCGGGCGACCCCGGACGCGTCGACCGCATTGCGGGCCTCTGTGACGACCACGAAGTCGTCGCACAGAACCGCGAGTACAAACTCGTCAATGCGACCTACGACGGCCGCGAACTGACGATCTGTTCGACCGGCATCGGGTCGCCGTCGACGGCCATTGCCGTCGAGGAACTGGAAGCGGTCGGCGTCGAGACGCTCATCCGCGTCGGAACGACCGGCGCGCTGCAGGAAGGCATCGAAATCGGCGATATGGTCGTCGCCAACGGCGCTGCCAAGGACGAGGGCACGTCCCAGCGCTACGAATCCAAGTCCGTCCCGGCCGTCCCCGACTACGAGGTGCTCTCGTCGCTGGTCGACGCCGCCGAGGCGAACGACGAGGACGTTCACGTCGGTCCAATTGCGACGGACGACGCCTTCTACGCCGAGACGGACGAGTATATCAACGACTGGGAGGACGCCGGTCTGCTGGCCGTCGAGATGGAGGCCGCCGCGCTGTTCTCGCTGTGTCGTCGCAAGGGCCTGCGCTCGGGCGCTATCTGTACCGTCGACGGCAACCTCGTCGAGGGGACACAGAAGGGCGAAACCGAGGACGAGGAACTCCCCGAGAAAGCCAAGAACAACGTCGAGCGCGCTATCGAAATTAGTCTGACGGCGGCCGCGTCGCTGTAGGCACCGCCGCTGTTGACTCCGCACGAGCAGCTAACCCCGCAACTTCCCGGCGGAGGGCTTAACAGATGTTCTCCCGTGGGAACCTGTATGCTCGACCAGTTCCGGAAGTGGTTCCACGCGGCGGTCAGGCGACTCCGGCGGGTCGAGCGCCGCGAACTGCAGGACTTCAGGCGGTGGGCCGAGGTGACGGAAAACCTCGTTCACCTCTCTATGCTGGTGTTCGTCCCGCTCGCTATCGTGCTGGTGACGACGCTGGCAAACGCCGTTCCACGACTGAGTTTCCTGCTGTTCCCGCCGCTCGCGGCGGGGTCGTACACGCTCTTTGTTGACCCGACGAGCAAGTACTCCGACCCGAAGCGGTTCGTCGCGGGCCTCACCATCGGCGCGGTCTGTGGGCTGGGTGCACTCGCAGTCTCGAACAGCTATCTCACAGCGCCGGGCGGCCAGTTCGGCGTCAACGCGCTCGGTGCCGGCCTCGCCGTCTTCGCCACTGGCGTAGTCACCTGGCCGCTGGACATCGAGGAGCCGTCGTCGTACTCGACCGCGCTGCTGGCACTGCTGGTCGAACCGAGCCAGCAGGCGACGTTCGTCGCCAGTGTCTTCCTCGCCAGTTCGCTCGTGGCAGTCCTCTTTGTCATCTGGCGCGAGCAGTTCTACGAACAGCGAGCAACGTACCTGTACGAGTCGATGTCCGGTGACGACCACGTTCTGGTCCCGATGCGCGGCGACGCAGCGGGACAGACAGCGATGCTGGGCGCACGACTCGCGGCCGCTCACGAGGCCGGCAAAGTCGTCCTGCTGGACGTGGTTTCGGACAGCGACGCCGCCACGGCCCAGCAAACCCTCACACGGGACACGATACAGCTTGACATCCGGTCCGAGAACGGGGGCGAGCCGGCGTCGGCAGAAACCCGCCCGGTTGGCGACGGCGGTGACCCGGCAACCGCCCCGGCGTCGCCCGAGCAGACGGACCTCGAAGCGGAGATCGATTGGCTGGAGACCCACGCCGACCGGATCGAGACGCGGACGGGCGTCTCCTGTCAGGTCGTCGTCGCGAGCGACCACGGGTCGCCGGCGAAGACAACGCTGCAGACTGCGGCCGAAACCAACTGCGATCTCATTGTCGCACCCTACGAAAGCCAACACGGGGCGCTGACGCCGTATTTACAGCGGCTCTTCCGCAGTGAAAGCGATGTCGTCGTCCACCGCTCCCGGAGCGACCGGACCCGCTGGAAACAGGTCATCGTCCCCGTCCGTAGTGTCAGCGATGTGGCTCACAATATGGTCGACTTCGCCACACGACTGGCCGGCCGGAGCGGGCGGGTCGCCGTCGCGACCTGTATCGGCTCCCGTGGAGACCGCCGCCGGGCCGAAGAGATGCTTGCGGACCTCATCGAACCGTACGAGGGCGCGTTCGAGACGCGGGTTCCGCGGACGGATATCCAGACGTTTCTGTCCGATACGGCGTCGCAGTACGACCTCGTCATGATCGGGGCAAGCCGCGACCGGAGCAAGGCGTCGCGGTTCATCTCCCCACCGACGTTCGAACGGCTGGAGGACGTGGAAACGGATGTCGCTATCGTCGACCGCGGTCGAGCCTAAATCTCCGCGTCGTCCTCGTCGTTCACGTCGAGCAGGTGGTCGGCGATGTTCTCCATCCCCTCGCGGCCCAGCGCGGACTGGACGATGAGGTGGCCGCCCAGTACTGCGGGGCTGATGACCGTGTCCGCGCCCGCTCGCCGAAGCTTTTCGATGTTTTCGCGGTCCGTCGCCGCGGCGACGATGTTGACCGTCGGATTGAGCGTCTGGGCCGTCAGTATCGCCAGCGCGTCCTGCGCGTCGTCGTTCGTCGCCGCGACGACCGCTGCGGCGTCCTCGATACCGGCCCGTTGCATGGGTACTTCGTCGCTCGGGTCCGCAGTCAGGACGGCGATGTCCTGTTGCTGGAGCCGGGTGGCCGTCTCCGTGTCCGGCGTGATGACAACGAACTCGATTTCGCCGGTCAGCTCTTCGATAATCGGTTCCGTCAGGTCGCCGTGGCCGAGTACCAGTACGTGGTTCTCAAGCAGGTCCAGTTGTGCGTCAGTCATGTTTCCGAGTGCCTCCGAAAGCCGTTTTTCGATTGCCGGTCCCAGCAGCGACCCCAGCGCGATGGCGAAACTGGCCGTTCCGAGGACGACCACGGACATGCCGAACAGTTTCGCTTGCTGGCTCTGTGGGGTCATATCGCCGTACCCGACAGTGCTGGCCGTGACCAGCGTGTAATAGAACGCATCAGTCGCCGTCGAAAGGTTGGTGAATTCATCGCGGAGCGCGTACGACCCCGCCGTTCCGTACATGAGCGAGCCGAGGAGCGCCGCGCCCGCGGCCAGTTGCGCCGTCGAGAGGTCGATCGGTCGGTCGAACCGCCGTCGATTCAGGAGCATCGTCGGGAGCGAGAGCAGCGAGAGGGCGACAAGCGGAATCGAAACCGCCGAACTCGGCACGGACCCGACGAACGGAATCGACACCGCGGAGTTCTGTACCAGCCCCTGAACCGCTGCCACGGGGAGCAAGACGACGGTCGCGTACCACGCGATTCGCAGGCGACGGCGGAGTCCAACGACGCTGACGAGGAGCGTGAACCCCGTGAGTGCGCCGGTGAACCCGGCGGTGCGCTGGATGCTGCGCGGAATGAGGTCCCCGAGCGGCCCGCTGATCGACACGGCACTGATATTGACCACACCAGTGACGAACGACAGCACCGCTACCAACACCGGCAAGAGGATTGTCGCGCGCGCTCCCAGCCAGTCCCGCGGTCTGTCCATACCCATCCAGATTACATCGGTCGGTGTAAATGTACTGTCCGCGGGCCGGAAGCGATTTACTACCGGCCACGCAGGGTGTGGACATGGCTTCGCTCCCGGTCGAGGTGTTGATGGGGATCTATCTGGGGCTGTTGGTGGGAGTGATACCGGCGCTCGTCTCGTGGGCGCTGGGGTTCAGTTTCAAGTATTTCACCGGTATTACCGTGCCAGGGTTCGGTGTCGTCGTGCTCGCAATCGCACTTGCCGGCGTCAGCGGCGGCCTCATGGCACTGGCTGATAAGTCGATTACGCAGGCCCCCAACGCCGAACGAGTGATCACTGCAATCATCCTCGTCGGGATGGTGTCGCTGTACGCACACAGCAAGGGCGACCAGCTCGGGGCGACGTTCCCGAAGCGACTCTCTTTACAGGGGCTACGCGAAAAGAAACTCTCCGCGGACGTGGTTGAATTCGTCGGTGGCCGTGACGAGGTCCGTATTCGTATTGTCGGCGACGTGGCCGACATGGAGGGGTATCCGCCGCTTTCGGAGCCGCTTCGTGCCGACATCCGAAACGAGGAGTGGCGGTTTCCGGCCGACCTCCGCATCGGCGAACTCGAACGCCGGATGGAAGAGCGACTGAAATCCGAGTTCGACCTCGGTGACGCCGCCGTCTCAATCGACGAGCAGGGGCGGGCGACGGTCGTCGCCGCGCCGCCGTTTTCGGGGCTGTCGAAGCGCGTGGGCGATAATCGCCACGCCGTTTCGGTTGAGGCGCTGTTGCCGACCGGTCTGGCCCGCAACGACGAGGTGACAGTGCTGACTGAGGACGCGCAGGTACGGGGGACTGTCGTCAGTGCCCGGTCGGACCCGGTGGCCGACGAGACGCCCGCCGAGACGCCAACGGAACCGGAAATCGCCGACACCGAGCCACCTCCGACGCCGGTCCGGGCCCCGACGACCGACGGTGGCGAGGGGCGACTCACCGTCGCCGTGACCCGGACGGATGTCCAACCGCTCCTGCGCTCAGCCCGGCCAAAGGTCGTGGTCGAACCCCGTGGCACACATCGGGAGTACGAACTCGTTTCCCTTCTCCGGCGAGCCGGCAACCGCTTTCGCCGACTCACGGTTCGCACCGACGGCCCGCTTGACGGGACGACGCTCCGGGACGCCCGTGTTCGGGAGGCCTACGACGTTGCTGTCGTCGCCATCCGGACGCCGGACGGCTGGCAAGTCGCACCGCGCGGCGAGGCAGCCGTTGAGGCGGGCGACGAACTGTACGCGATTGGTCACCGAACCGACCTCGATGCCTTCGCGGAGGCGGTCGCATGATGCTGGTCGGCCCGACACTGCTCGCACAGGTCGGTGCGAACCTGCAACTGGGGACGGTGTCACGGGCGCTGGTCGAGGGTGTCGTCTGGCTCCTCGCTATTACGATTCTCGCCGCGACGCCAGCTGGTGCTATCGCCGTCTTCTACCGCTGGTACGTCCGTGAGCGCATTCAGACCGGGCTAGCGGTCCTGTTCGGACTGACTGCGGTCGTCCTCGTCATCGGCGCAACGACCGCGCTCAGTGAGGTCATCGCCCAGCGTGAGGACGTGCTGGCGGCCGGGGCGGTCCTGTTGAACCTCGCCGCGTTCCTCGCCGGCGGCGTCGGGGCCTACGGCGGGATGCGCATCGGAGACCGGCTGGGTGTCGACCTCTTTGCCGCGACCGGCGGCCGAAACATCGACGCCGACGTGAGCGAAATCGTCCAGACCGTCGGCCGCGTCACGTCGGTTCGTCTCCCCGAGGATATCGACGATATCATCGGTTACGACCCGATGCCCGACGAGACAAAAGAGACGCTCGCTGACCGCCGCTTTCTCTTCCCGCGGCGGCTGACGAAAGACGAACTCCGGGAGCGGCTGGTTGGCCGGCTCAAAACCGACTACGGCGTTGGCCACGTGGACGTCGAACTGGCCGACGACGGGAACGTCGACTACCTCGCCGTCGGCTCGCGGGCGGCCGGTATCGGGCCGACGTTGCCACCATCGACGAACGCCGTCGCACTCCGGGCTGACCCGGCCCACGCTGCGAGCGCCGGCGACCTCGTTCAGGTCTGGGAGCAAGCGCCATCGAAACGCGTACTCACCGGGGAACTCCGTGGCGTCGCAGACGACGTGGTGACGGTCGCTATCGACGCCGCCGACACGCCGAAACTCGACCCACAGACCGAGTACAAACTGGTCACGCTCCCGGTGCAGGACCGCTCTGACCGTGAGTTCGCCTCGCTGCTCCGTGCGGCCGACGAGACAATGGGCACCACCGCCGTCGAACCGGGGAGCATGCTCGACGGCGCGCCGGTCGGCAGTCTAGCAGTGTCAGTGGTCGCGATCACCCGCGACGACACAGCGCCGGAGACAATCCCGTCCCGCGAACGCGTCCTCGCGGCCGGTGACACAATCTACGCAATCGCTACCCCGGACGCGTTGCGGCGGCTGGAACAGGCCACGACAGCGGCGGTGGCGGACGAGCCGGACGACGGCGCGGCTGACGGGGACGGACAGTCAAGCGCGTCTGACTCTGCCCCCCGGAACGAGCGAGCGGACCGACCGGAAACAACGGCGGACGACGCGACTGCTGTCTCGGCTGCCGACAGCGCGCAGAATGTCGACGCGGTCGAGACTGCTGCCGATGCCGCGACCGACGCCGGCACGGACACGACTACGGTCGACACTGCCGACGAGTCAGCAGACTCCGCTGTTGAAGATGCGGCGGCTGAGTCTGCGCTGGCTGATGCCGGCGCTGGCGAGAGGACAACCGAGACTGGCGACGAGGCTCCCGACGACCCGCTGGAGGCACTCCGGAACATCGACACGGAGGAGCCAGGCGACGACCTGACGGCCGAGGAAGCGTTCGACGACGTGCCGGCAGACGACGCCGACGACACCGTCGAGGTGTGGGACCCGGAAGAGCGGATCGGCGAGGCTGACGACGAGTCCGCCGAGGCCGGCGACAGCGACTCGACGGACTCCGAAGCGCCAACCGGGGACGGAGACGGCGCAGACGACGAACCGACCGCTGGTGACGGTTCGGAGGACCGAGACTGAATTTCGAGTGTCGGTACCGCCGGATGCACGCTGTCTGTCTCCTGCCTCCGAACCGACCGGACACACCTCAGTCCGGAACCCTCTTTTGCCAGACGCCCGGAGTACGGCTATGGAGTGGAAACTGTTCGCACACCTCCGGGACGCAGCCGACGGCCAGTCGGTCAGCGTCGATATCGAGGCGGACGCCACGGTCGGCACAGCGCTCGATGCGCTGCTCGCGGCCCGACCGGCGCTCGCCGAGGAGGTGCTCGACGAAAACGAGGAGCTGGCCGACCACATCCGGGTGCTCGTCGACGGCGAAGACCCCTTCGCTACCGGCGATGGGCTGGCGACGGCAGTCGACGAGGAGACGGAACTTGCGTTGTTTCCGCCGGTCAGTGGCGGCTGATACGGATCGGCAGCGGGCTCAGTTTTCCAGCGGCCCCGGCGCCGTCACGTTCGAGATGACGATACGGACGCCGTCCTGATATTCAGTATCGAGTGTTACGTCCCAGCCGTGGGTCCGTGCAAGCATCCGCAAGTTCGGGAGCGTCATCCCGGCCGCAGCGTCCGGTATCGCGCCGCCGTACTCGAAAAAGGCGTCCGACGCTGTCTCGCCCGCCGGGGTGCCGTCATCGGTGATGACGATCTCGTCAGCCTCCCGTTTGACCGTGACCGTCGACGCGTCGTTGTGTGCCGCGAACGTGAACCCGCTCTCGAAGAGGTCTCGCAGGCGTGTCGGGTCGGCGATGACCTGTCCCTCTACGTCGGCCGCCATCGTGAGGCCGTTGGTGTCAGCACGTTCCCAAGCCCCGTCGACGATTGGCCTGAGGTCGACAGCCGTCGTCTCGTCGATTGTCTGTCCATGTCGAGCCAGCGTCGCGAGTCCGTTGACGATTTCGGACATCCGTTCGGCCGTCTCGGATGTCGACCGGAGGGAGTCTCTTGCCAGGTCCACCTCGCCGCGGTCCAGAGCGTTGCCGGCGACGGAGACACGACCGGTGATTATCTGGAGCGTGTTCAGAAGCTCGTGTCTGATTGCAGTGGCGAACCCCTCCAGTTGTTCGTTCTGTCTGTCAAGCTCGCGGCGACGCCGTTCGCTTTCGGTCACGTCGGTGAACACGAGCATCCGACCGATATTGACCTGTCCCAGCGAAAACGAGGTGTCGCTGACGAGGTAGTACTCTGCTCCGCCACCACGGTTTCGTTCGAGAATCTGCTCGTCCGTTTGCAGTATTTCGGTGACGGCCGGCAGCACCGTCTCAAGGTTCTGTCCGCGGCTCCCGGACAGGGCCGGAAAAAGCCGCTGTGCCTTGCCGTTTGCCTCCTTGATATAGCCGTCATCATCAAGATACACGACCGCTTCGTCGACGCCATCGGTCAACTGGACGGCGAGAAACGCCTCGTCGTACACGTAGAGGACACCGAGCGCGAACAGTGCCACACCGAGCGGTTCGTGGTTGATATCGAGGAGGAGGTCGCTGACGTACCCGACGATATCGAGGATGACCGGCAGCGCTGTAATCCCGACAAGAACCCCGAGCGGACGGGTGTCGTAGTCCGCTTCGAGGAACAGTTCGAACAGCATGAAGAAGCCGACAGTGACGAGCGCGTAGGAGAGCCCTGTCACCACCCAGTGAAACACGCCGTGTGTAATTGCCAGGTGCGGGAACGGGTCGGAAGCGAACTGCGTGGCGAAATAGAGCCCGTGAAACGGATTGGTCAGCTTTACCGCAACGACAGCGAGATACACGCTGACAGCGACCGCACGGTACAGTCGGTTCCGGTGGAATGCCCGCCCGGTGTACGCCGAACAAAAGTATAGCCACGCGCCGACCGTCGCGAGCCCGACGACGAGGCTGCCGAGGTAGAACGCGTATCCGAGCGTCCCGGGCGTGATCAGGAAGCCGAGTTGCAGCGCCGCCCAGCCGCCGCTACAGAGGAGGAGTCCGACCATCCCGCGGCGAGTATCCGGGTCTTCCATGCGAGCTGCTCTGTAGAGCCCGACACCGCATCCGGCTGCCGCGAGGGCGTATGCCGCGACGTACGCGAGAAATGCCGGAGAGCTCCCGATCAGATTCATCTACCTATGGTATGGAAAGTCTTTCAATGAGTGTTGTGTCCGCGTTATCGCCTATGATAACTCTCAGAGGTCGCGGATTTCGAACACGTAGTCCGGACACTCGCTGATGTCTCCGCCGGCGTACGCAGCCTGGGCCACGTGTCGCGGTGTCTCGGGGATGAGGACTCGTGTCCCGTCGACGCCGAGCCTCGCTGCATCGGCAGCGATCGCATCGAATAGGGCCCGTGCAGCGTCGACGTTGCTCCATACCCCGACTGCGTACTCTGCGAGCCGTTCGCCGTCAGCGTCGGTCGTCCGGGCGCGACACGCCATCCCCTGTGGCTTCTCGCCGACGGTCAGGACCGCCCGTTCAGTCGCTAGCCGGTCGAGCGTCTCCCGCGTCAGCGTCGAGAGCGCCCAGCTCTCTCCGCTGTCGAGCGCGAGCCCTGACAGGATATCCCGACCGTCGCTCCCCTGCCAGTAGCGCCACGCTGTCGTGGGGTCGTTCCCGACAGACATCTCGGGCGTTACGTCGGCCGGCTCGGGGTGTGCCCAGCGGAACGACGTGACCGCTTCGAAGCCAGCAGCCAGCGACTGGCCGAGCCCGGCCTCGTTCCAGGAAAACACCATGCTTCGACCGACTGACGCGCCGGCAGCGGCCGCCCATTCGAGGAGGTGGTCGGTCAGCAGCGACCCGAACCCCTTCCCCCGGTGATCCGAGTCGATGCGCATGCCCTGAAACCACGCCTCAGTCTCGGTGAGTCTGACGGCCTGCGCGATGCCAACGGCGTGGCCGTCAACGTCGACGACGAGGGTTTTCCGGTCCGGGCCGTCGTCGTCGACCCAGTCGTAGAACACGTCCGGGATGTAATCAGCCATCGCGCGGTCGGCCCAGACATCGCTGGTCAGGTCGACAATAGCCTCGTAGTCGTCGTGACAAGCCGTCCGAACAGTCGGCGACATACCGTTGGACTCGCCCGCGACAATAAAAAAGAGACGCTCCGCGGAGCCACACCGTGACTACTGCGCCGGTCCCAGCGCTACAACCAGGGTGTCGAGCACTGCTGAATCTCGCCGGCAAGGGGCTCTTGCATCGTATCGGCCACGTCGTCGCTGTTGGCCAGCGCCCACATGAGCTTGACCTTCGCTGTACCGGGGAGCATATCTTCGCCCTCAGTGACGCCGGCGTCAAGCAGGTCCCGTCCGGTATCGTAGACGCGGTCACAGACCCGGCCTTCGAGGCACTGGCTGGTCATGACGACCGGGATGTCCAGTTCCTCAATGGTCCCGATCCAGTCGGTGTTGACGTGGCCAAGCCCCGTGCCCTCGATGACAACACCCTCACTGTCCTCTGCGGCGGCTTCGAGCAGCGACGGGTCCATCCCCGGCGAGAACTTCAGGAGTTCCACGTCGGTCTCGATGTCGTCGTGCAGCGCCAGGTCGGCGGCGTCCCGTTCGGTGTACTCACGGTGGAACGTAACCGTGCTCTCGCCGTCGATGTCGTAGTCGACCTCGCCAAGCGGCTTCGCGCCGACTGTCTCGAAGGCGTCCCGGCGCGAGGTGTGGTTCTTCCGGACGCGGGTGCCGCGGTGGAGCGCACAGCGGTCGTCGGACTCGTCTGCGTGCATACAGACCAGCACCTCCGCACAGTCGCTCGTCGCAGCCTCGACCGCCGAAACAGCGTTCATCACGTTGTCCGAGGACGGGCGGTCCGCCGACCGCTGGCTGCCAGTAAACACGATTGGAACCGGCGTGTCGAGCATGAACGACAGCGCCGACGCGGAGTACTGCATCGTGTCGGTTCCGTGCATGACGACGATGCCGTCTGCGCCGGCCTCGATTTCCTCGTGGACCGCCTGCGCGAGGTCCTGCCAGACGGCCGGGGTCATGTTCTCCGAGAGAATATTCGCGACGACGCGGCCGCGGTAGTTCGCCATCCCGGCGAGGTCCGGGACCGCTCGCAGTACGTCCTCTGCGTCGAACTGGGCCGTCACTGCACCGGTACGGTAGTCGACGGTCGAGGCGATGGTCCCGCCGGTGGAGATGAGCGACACCGTCGGGAGGTCGTCGTCGAATTCGATTGCCGACTGACTCTGTTCGTCCTGCGCGCTCTCGACGTCGTACACGTCCGACTCCAGCACGTCGACGGATGCGCCCTCGCGGTCGATACCGACGTTGTACCCGCCGTCGAGTTTGACGACGAGGTGCTCGGGCGTACTCGATGGAAGCAACACGCCCTCGTATGTCTGGGCCGCGCGCTCGACGCGGACCCGGTCGCCTGCGTTCATGCGCGGCACTTTCCGCCGGTGGGACTTGAACCCACTCGTTTCGCCGAGCCTTTTCAGCTATACGCCGGACCTGACGACGACCCGCGGCTCCGGTGTGTGGGGCAGTTCGCAGTCGGACTCTCAACACACACGATACCAAACCACAATGTTATCTCACTCGACATGCTCCTAACACGTATGGCAGACAACAAGAACGGGCGCGAAGCGCAGGCTCGAAACGAGGAGCGCCGCCAGCGCGAGCGCGCTATCGCCGAGGAGCTCGAGCGCGCGGACGAGCCCGAGCCGCCAGTCGACTCGACGGAACTCGCGTCCTTCGAGACTGAACTCGACACGCTCGAATTCTCGGCATCAGCGGCTACGGTGGTCGATGCGGTTGGCGATTACGAGATCAAGTCGGCCGAGGGAACGCACACCGTTGCGGATCTCTTGCCCGATGCAGCGGTCGAGTCGTTCGACTCGCCGGCCGAGGTCCGGACCCGAGTCCAGCGGCCGACCGTAGCGGGGGCGATGAAACGGATTGTAAAGGCTGCCGACAGGTATCAAAACGCGTCGTTCGGTGCCTCACAGCGCGACGGGTACGAGCGGACGTTCCGGGCGCTGCAAGCTATCGATGCGGATGACGACGACGAAGGCATTCGCGCTATCGCCGACTGGATTATTGAGCACATTCACGAGAACGAGACGCTACCGGGGTCCCGCGACGTGCGCCGACGGGCGTCGGAGTTCTGCCGGTCGAACGGTTACTCGGTTCGCAACGACGACTGGCTCGGTATCTGAGCGACACACCGCCGTCTCCCTGACTGCCGACAGGCCCCAAAAGGACCATACTACTCGCCGTCCCATACTCAGTATGGCCGAACGAACCGAGGAGCGGACCCGCGACGCGGACGCGCAGTCGGACGGTGACCTCGGCGTCGATGTCGGCACGACGGAATCAGTAGAGACGGACGTCGCTGTCGGGGAATCACGCGACACGACGTCGTCTATCACCGAAACGTCCACCACAGACAGCGGCAGCTACTTCTCACTGCGGGCGCTGCTGTTCGCCTTCGGCGCGGTCGGCGGCGGGATGGTGCTTGGCGGACTGATACCGCTCGTGCCGTTCACCGAACTGCTCGGCATCGTACTCGGCGGATTCGTCTACGGACTGCTCGCTAGCGAGCGCCGATACGCCGAACTGGGGCTGGCGGGCGGTGTCAGCGGCGGCGCAACGGCCGTTCTGTCCCTCCTCCCACAGCTTGCTGCGGGACTGAACGGTACCAGACTGTTCGCCATCGCCGGTGGGGTCGGTCTCGTCCTCGCGCTCGTCGGACACTACTTCGGCCGGGACCTTCGCAGTGGGCTGACGAGAGACCTGTAGCTTTTCAGGCGACTGTGCCGGTCAGTATCGCGACCGTGCTTGCTGCATTTGCTGCAGTGCATTCCACGGTCCCGTCGCTCGGACTGCAATAGAGGTATCAGACAAACGCTGTTGAAATCTTCTGCCCGTCTTTCGTTTGTGACGGCTCGCTACGATTTCGGCGTGAACGGACGTTTTCGGTGCGACCGATTGTCTCCGTCTTGTCGAACACATCTATAACTTGTTCAATAGTCCAAAAAACAAATAATAATATGATTATACGTTGTTTTCTATGGCCATCTAACCACAATATCTTGAGTTGACAACTCTTATAACTCTCGTATGTAAATCCCGGACCAGAACGTATGGCACCAGAGACATACGGGCTTATCAGCCTGTTCCCGGCGATGCTCGCGATTGTACTGACGCTGTTCACTCGCCAAGTACTCCTCTCGCTGTTTGCAGGCATCTGGATCGGCGCGACGGTGCTCGTCGGCTGGAATCCAGCCGCCGGAGCCGCCCGGAGCCTCCAGTTCGTCGTGGATAACGTGACTGAGCCGTTCAACGTCAAGCTGCTCCTGTTCACGTTCCTCATCGGGGCAATGCTGGGGATGATCTTCCTCTCCGGCGGGATGAATGCGCTGGCGTCACAGATGGTCAAGCGTATTCGGACTCGTCGTCAGGCGGCGCTTGGCACGTCGCTACTGGGAATGACGATCTTCGTCGACTCGTACGCCTCGACGATGATCACCGGGTCTGTCATGCGCCCGATCACTGATAAATTCGACATCAGCCGCGAGAAGCTGGCGTACATCCTTGACTCCACCACTGCACCGACCGCGTCGATATCGGTCGTCTCGACATGGCTCGGGTTCGAGGTCGGGCTCATCGCCGAGCAACTCACCACGATTGGGGTGGAGCGAAGCGCGTTCCTGCTGTTCCTCGAGTCGATACCCTATCGGTTCTACAGCCTGCTCGCACTTGCGATGGTTTTCATCGTCGTCATCGCGGACTTGGACTTCGGGCCGATGGCGAAGGCTGAACGCAGAGCAAAGGAAGAGGGCAAAGTCCTCGGTGACAACGCGGACCCACTCATGGAAACGCAGGAGGACGATATCGTCACGCCCGACCACGTAGAGCCACGGTGGTGGTACTTCGCAGCACCAATTGCCGCACTCGTGGGGGTGACCGGGTTCTCGCTGTATTACTCTGGTGGCGGGTTCGCTGGCCGGAGTCTCACCGATGCACTGTCGAACGCGGCCACCGCTGACGCAATCGTCTGGGCCTCGTTCTCGGCCTGTCTGGTCATTCTGACAATTCTGGTCGGACACGCACGGATTGCGGTCGATAAAGTGAGCGATGCCATCTTCGAGGGATTCAAAATGGTGATGTTCCCCGTTGCGGTGCTCTCGCTCGCGTGGTCCATCGGTGCTGTGAGTCAGGCACTCGGTGTCGGTCCCTACGTCGTCGCTATCAGCGAGGGAATTATCACAGCCGGGATGCTGCCCGCCATCATCTTCCTCAGCGCGGTCATTATCAGCTTCAGCATCGGCACGTCTTGGGGGACGATGGGTATCCTGTTCCCTGTCGCGATACCGCTCGGACACGCTCTCGGCGCGCCGCTTGCCCCAGCTATCGCAGCGATCCTGACCGGCGCGCTGTTTGGCGACCACTGCTCGCCCATCTCCGACACGACAGTGATGTCGAGCATGTTCGCCGCGAGTGACCACGTCGACCACGTGAACACCCAGATTCCCTATGCAGTACTGGCCGGCATCGTCGCAACCGGGCTGTTCCTGCTGGCCGGCTACGGCGTTTCGGCGTACATTGCGCTCCCCGCCGGACTGGTCGCTGTCGGGTCTGTGACGTACCTGCTCTCAGAACAGCTCTCGGTCGAAGTCCCCAGTTCGTACGGTTCGAACGCGGACTGAGACGGTCCGCTCTCCGAAACACCGTTTGGCTCAGACGATTTCCCAGCCGTCGTCGGTCCGTTCGACCACGTCGTCCTCCGCCAGCCGCGTGAGCGCTTCCTCGACGATTTCGGGCGGGGCCTCAATCTCTCGGGCCAGCGCTGGAACGGTATCGATACCGTTTGCGAGCCCGCTGACCAGTTCTGCGTACAGTCGTCCGTCGCCGTTCTCGAAGCCGGAGTCGATGCGGTCCCGTACGTCGGTCATGCGGGCTTGCACCCATCGCTGAGCCAGCGACAGTTCGTTCTCTAGCTGCTGGAGATGCTCCAGTTCGCGCGCCAGGTCGTGAAAGTCCCCGTCAGATGTGGCCCCAACGTCTATCGAGAGGTGGCGACAGGAGGGCATCTCGAACTCGGGGTTTGCCGGATAGGCGCTTTTGGTACCAAACTCGTACGGAGAGACGCGGACCTCCAGACGGAGGTTCCGGGCGATAGAGAAGTACTTTCGGCGTTGGTCGTCCGTCCGGGAGTCGACGAGGCCGGCGTCTTCGAGCTTCTGCAGGTGGTCGATGACCGCTTTCGGACTGACACCGATGTACTCGCTGATTTCGGTGACGTAGCAGGGTTTGTGTGCGAGTAGTTTGAGAATCCGCCGGCGATTGGCGTTTCCAAGGAGATTGAGTAGCTCGGCGGAGTCCATCGATACGTAGGTAGCGGGTCACGGTTCAAAAGTATGACTCTCGTCGGGCGGTTTGCTGGTGTGTCCCCCGCTCAGCGACCGGGTAGGCCCGCGACCCCTATGCGCCGCCGTTCCCGTTGCCCTGACTGCCGCCGTTTCCTCGGTCATTGTCCTGGCCGTTGCCGCCGTCGTTTCCTTGGTCACTACCCTGGCCGCTTCCTTGGTCACCGCCGTCGTTGCCCCCGTCGCCTCCGTTATTTCCCTGGTCCCCGGCCTGGTCGTTTCCGCTATCGTTTCCCTGCCCCTCCCCGCTGTCGTTCCCCTGGTCGCCTTCGTTACCGTTCTGGCTGGTATCGCCGTCGTTGCTCTGGTCGTTTCCGTTATTTCCCCGGTCTCCTTCGTCACCGTTTCCCTGGTCCCCGGCCTGGTCGTTGCCCTGCTCACCCCCGTCGCTGCCTTGGTCGCTCCCGTTACCGTTTCCCTCGTCGTTGCCCCCCTCGCCCGCATCACCGTCGGAATCCGTCTCGGACGAGCCGTCGGCCCCGTCGTTTCCGGATTCGTCGGCGTCAGAACCGTTCTCCCCGCCAGCGCCGTTTCTGGCATCGTTGCCGCTGTCGTCGCTGTCCTCGGTGCCGGACGCTCCACGCTCCCCGTTTTCGTTCCCGTTGCCCCGTTCCGCCCCCCTGTCAGACTCGTTTCCCTCGTTCCCGGCCGCGCCGTCTGCCCCCTCGCTATCGCCGTCGGTACCCCTGTCAGCGGGTGGGTCTCCCTCGGTCTCGTTTTCCTGCTGTCCGGGGGCATCGTCAGGTGGGCCTCGCTCGCTACTGTTTCCCTGCTGTCCGGGAGCCTCGCCGGGCGGGCCTCGGTTGCTCTTGTTGGCACCCCGGTCGGGCGTCTCGGCTGGCGGCCCCCGGTCGCTATCGTCGACTCCGGCGCCGTCGGGCGGTCCTGCTTCGCTCCGGTTGACGCCAGCGTCGTCGGGCGGTCCCTGTTCATCCGGGCCAGCGGTCCCCGGCGGTCCGGCGATACCCCGAGCAATCGATGCGACCTGCTGACCGGAAAGCTTGCTTGCGTTTTGTTTCAACCGTTCCAGTGCAGTGTCGTTTACACCGGTCTGTTCGGCCGCTGCATCGGTATCGTTAATCGCGGTCTGCAGGCCCGCAATCTCTGCGGTGAGTCGGCTCTGCTGTGCCACGTAGGCCTGCTCACTGATGCTTCCGTTCTCGTATCGCTGTTCGAGCGTGGCGTTTCGCTCCTGTAGCCGTTCGAGCCGGCGTTCGAGCGAGCCCGCCCGCTTCGTGACCAGCTCGGCTCGTTCAGTGCCGTTCGATTGGTTGTATGTCGACCGCCACATCCCGTTCTCGACCGTGTCGTTCGCGGCGGCAGCGTTCGACTGGAGGAACGCCGTGAGTTGCGTTCCCATTCCGCTGGCAGACTCGTTCTGCGTGGCCACTGTCTCCGTTGCGGTCTCCTGCGCTGTCACGGCTGGGAGGCCGACAGCGACAGTCCCGACGAAGACCAGCACTGTGAGGAGCGTGGCCTGGCGTGGGCTCATTCCTATTCCTACTTCGACCCTCCCACATCAAAAAGAAACGCCTTCGTTCGTGTCGTTCATCAGCCCCTGAAACAACCGCAGATAGTCCAAGAGTGTTTACGAACGTATTTAACGCGGCTTCCCCGACGGGAGCAGTCGCCAGGCGAGTCCCACCGACAGCACGGACAGCGCGACGGTGGCGACCGGCAGCGCGAGGCCGGGCTCGTAGCGCAACGGCGGATGATATCCGAAGGCGTAATCGAGCACGTCGTTGCACAGGGCCAGCACCAGCGCGGTCACGAGCGCGCCCCTCGTCGTTCGGGCGTAGTGGGGAACTAACAGCCCTTCGGCGATGAAGCCGAGGTGGGTGATGATGATGCCGAAATACGCCCACGGCGCGGGGAAGTACGCGTCGAAGCCGATATTTAACGCCACGACAGTCCACAGCCCCATCTTTACCAGCCAGACCAGCGCAATCGTGTGGAGGTACGCAAGCGGGACCGTCAGCGGGACCTCGTCGAGCGACTTGCCGAGAAAGGGCAGAAGGGTAGCGACCGACAGCGTCATCAGGAACAGTGCGGCCGGCGAGTCGGCGTACAGCGGCCAGAGGAACGTCGACACCTCGGGCATCGTCTCGACGTAGTACCGGATGCCGACGAGCATCGCCACGGCGTTGACGACCAGCAGCCACACGAGGCTCGGTGTCTGTTCGAGGTAGTACCGCGCGTACCGACGGGGCAACGGCCCCCGCTGCTCGCTCATGGGTCGACTCGGGACCGCTCGCGGCAAAGCCCTGTCGGACGGGAGTCGCTATCGAGCCACCGACTGTGCGTTGCCGCTGTTTGCACGGCGGCAAAAGGCTGCCGGCGAAGACTTATGTATGTGAATGGCACACATACACCTGCACCGATGTTCGAACAGTTTTCGCGTGGATACTACCTCGGCCGCCTCTACGTCGAACCGAGAGATGACGCGGCGGCCGCGATGTGTCGCGAGCAGCACGAACGAGTGAACGAACAGTTGTACGCCTCCGGCGAAGGGGTCGAACGCACAGACTATCCGCTGGTAATGAAACTCGGCTCCCAGCACTTTGCCGTCCACGGAGATGCACAGGTCCCGGCGGACACACTCGTTGTTCCCGAACCGATGCTCGAAGACGCCAACGTCCGGAACCCGCCCAGCCTCGAAGAAGTATTTCTGGCGAAAGCGGACCACGCCGCACAACTGCTCTCTCTCTCAGAGGGCGCGACGATACTCCCTGACACTGCTGTTTGAGCGGGTGAAACTCCGCTTCACTGCGTTCTCATTGGCTACCGGACGGACCGGAATTTTGAAACGTGGGATAAGTAGGTTATACGCTTAAGCTACAGAGCAATGCGGTTCGGGGGCCTCTCTTCACATGTATGTCACAGCGAAACCACGCTGAGGAGCAGGATAGCGCTACTGACTCCAAATTCTACCTCCCCGCCGGCGTATCTCCATCGCATGGTGCCGGCTGGCCCGAACGTCTCTGGGCGCTGCTGTTCAGCCATCGCGTCTGAACCGGTGACACCGCCGTACGGGAACCCGCCGGCTCAGCGGGCACGTATCCCGCTCGGACCGGCCGGACGAGACACGGAAATCGGGCCGACTCGGCCCTCACGGCCAACCGACTCAGTTAAATTAGCGCACGACTACCCTCAGCTAGTACCAAGAGTTTGGGACGGATTTCCGCCGACGTGTCCACCACGTAATTGCACGCGCTGGCACACACCACTCTACAGACACATGACCGATATCAAGGCGGTCGTCCGAGCCGAACATCCCGACATCGTCCTCACACAGACCGTTTCCCACGACCGGAGCTCGAAAGTCAGGTCCGTGTCTGAGGCGGGCACGGACCCGACGTCGGGCAAGTTCTTTTACCACATTGAATCGTCCGACTTCCAGCAGTTCGAGGACGGATTACGGAACGACAGCACTGTCGGGGACTTCGAACGCGTCATCGAAACCAGAGACGACGAGGCCATCTACAGCTTCGAGTACACGGACGAAGCAAAGATCCTCTCCCCCGTCATCTCGGCCGCGAACGGGGTTATCCTCGACATGGAAAACGACGGGAGCGCGTGGATACTGACGATATGGCTGCCCGAACGGACGGCTCTCGCTCAGCTGTGGGACTACGCTCAAGAGAACGACATCGACATCGATCTGCTGCGCGTGAACGAGTACGCCAGTCTGGGAAACACGGACGCAGGGCTGACTGACAGCCAGCGGGAGGCGCTCCTCGTCGCACTCGAAATGGGGTATTTCGAAGAGCCGCGGAACGCGACTCTCAGCGATGTCGCCGCCGATCTGGATATCTCTCAACCCGCGGCCGGCGGTCGCCTTCGGCGCGGCATCAGGCGGCTCATCATCTCCTCGCTGAGAGACGACGACGAACCGCCGGACTGAGTGGTAACGCTTCGATGCAGTTGCGGTCCGGGAAGTCACTTTTAAGCCTGTCCCCGTCTGCCATCCAGTCGATGCTTGACCGGTTGCTGGGACGAGCGTCGCTGAAAGAGCGGGTCGCCGAACTCGAGGAGGAGAACCACCACCTCGAACGACAGCTCGACGCCGAGAAGGAGCGCCGTGCCGACGCAGCGACCGAGCGCCAGCGGGCCGAGGCCGAGGTCAATCGGCTGGAAGACCGGGTGGCTGAACTCGAAGACCGCGTCGAGCGCCTGCAGGACGAGGAGGGCGAATCGACGTTCCGGGCCGAGGAGACGCTCAGTCGGGCCCGTCTAAGTGAAGTACTCACTCGGCTGGAATCCTTCGAGACAGAGCCGGAAGGCGTCTTTACTGCCTATATCGACGCGGAGCGTTCCCTGCCCGGGCCAGTTCGGGACGCCTTCGGCGACCGCGCATCGCTGGTCGCCAGCGCCGCGCCGTGTCTAGCTGTGACGGATGACGCCGGCCTCCTGTCGGCGTGCCTGTCGGTCCCTTCGCCGCCGTCGCCGTTCACCGGGTGGGGCGACACCGTTCGGCTGGAGCGGTCGTGGTTCGAACCGACCGGTGAGCACGTCGTCGCGCTGGTCCGCTCGGACCTGTTCGCCATGGGCGAGTACGACGGCCGCGAGCGGACGGCGTTCCACGGCTTCGACTCGGAGCTGAAAAGCCAGCACTCCAAAGGCGGCTTCTCACAGAGCCGGTTCGAGCGGCTTCGGGACCAGCAGATCGACTCCCATCTCGACCGCTGTCGGGCCGCTATCGAGGAGGTGTCCCCCGACCGGCTGTACGTCGTCGGCGAAGGGTCAGTCATCCACGAGTTCGAGGACCTCGCGACGGCGACGAAGCCGGTCGACGCGACCGGGGAGCCTGCCGAGGCACTGGACGACGCCGTTCGGTCACTGTGGACTGTTCGGTTGCGCGTTCCGTAGCTCAGGACCTGTTCAGCCCGGCCCCGTCGGTACCGGTTCCGTAGCTTTTTCGCGGGGCGGCGACTCTGTCCGGCTATGGCCGTAGCCATTTTAACACACGACGCCTTTCCCGACCGGGCCAAGACAGCGGTCGGGTTGTTGCGGTACGGTGACCGAGCAGTACACGCTCTCGTCGACCGCGAGCGGGCCGGACAGCGCGTCAACGACACGCTCCCGGACGTGCAGGACGCCCCTATCGTCGCGTCGATGGCCGACGCGCCCGAGGTGGACGCGCTCGTCATTGGCATCTCTCCAATCGGCGGTGAGTTCGACGAGTCCTGGCGAGAAGACGTTCGCACAGCGCTCGAACGCGGCTGTGACGTGTACGCTGGGCTGCACGACTTCCTAGCCGACGACGAGGAGTTCGCCCGCCTCGCCGAGGAACACGACGCCGAACTCCACGACCTCCGCAAGCCACCAGAGGACCTGACTGTGGCGGCGGGCACCGCCGGCGATGTGGATGCGACAGTCGTCACAACTGTCGGCACCGACTGCTCGACGGGGAAGATGACTGCGTCGTTCGAGATCCGCGATGCGGCCCGGGAGCGCGGCCTCGACGCCGCCGTCGTTCCGACGGGTCAGACCGGCATCGCCATCACTGGCTGGGGCATCGTCATCGACCGTGTCATCGCCGACTACGCCGCCGGCGCGGTCGAGCGGCTGGTCGAAGAAGCGCAGACGGCGGACCTCCTCGTCGTCGAAGGGCAGGGTGCGCTGGCCCATCCAGCCTATTCGGGCGTGACGACGAGCATCCTCCACGGGTCGGTCCCGGATGCGCTCGTTATGTGCCACGAAGCTGGCCGCGAGGCCATCCACGGCTACGAGTCGTTCGATATTCCGCCGCTCTCCGAGTACGTCGACATCTACGAGCGCCTGGCCGCGCCCATCTCGGACGCGTCCGTCGTCGCGGGCATGCTGAACACCCGCCACCTCGACGACGGTGCGGCCGCGGATGCTGTCGCAGGGTACAGTGACGCTCTGGACGCACCGGCGACTGACCCGGTCCGCCACGGCGTTCCGGACGAGGTACTGGACGCCATCCTATGAACTGGCGCGTCGACCGCCTCGAACTGCCGCTGTCGAACCCGTTCGGTATCTCGCGAGAGACCAGCGAGACCAGCGAGACCGTCGTGGTCGAACTTACCCACGAGGGAACTACAGGTACCGGGGCCGTCACGCCGTCAGCGTACTACGACGAGAGTGCCCAGTCAGTGGCCGAAACGCTCCCCGAACTCTGTGAGACCGTCGACCGCATCGGCGACCCACACGCGCAGCAACGCATCGAGCGGGACCTCGACGAGCAAGCGCCGGGTCAGCCTGCCGCACGGATGGCACTCTCTATCGCTGTCCACGACCTCGCCGCTCGGCAGCTGGACCTGCCGCTGTACCGGCAGTGGGGCCTCGACCCCGATGCGGTCCCGCCGACCACCTACACAGTCGGCATCGACTCGCCCGAGCGGATGGCCGAGAAAGCATGGGAGGCGGCCAACAGCGGCTTCGGTCACCTGAAGGTCAAACTCGGGACCGACGACGACCGGGCGCGACTGGACGCGGTTCGGGATGCCGTCCCCGACGCCGAGATACGGGTTGACGCCAACGCCGCCTGGACCGTTCACGAGGCTATCAACAAGGCGGACTGGCTCGCCGACGCTGGTGTGACGATGCTGGAACAGCCGGTCGAGGCCGACGACATCGACGGCCTCCGCCGCGTGACCGACGCGACTGAGATTCCCGTCGCCGCCGACGAATCCTGTGTGACAGCGTCAGACGTACCGCGGGTCGCTGACGCCTGTGACATTGTCAACGCCAAACTGGTCAAATGCGGCGGCCTCAGGCCCGCAACACGGCTGCTCAACGCCGCTGCGGCCCACAATCTCGACCTGATGCTCGGGTGTATGGTCGAGTCCAACGCCAGCATCGCCGCGGCGGTCCATCTCACACCGCTTGTCGACTATGTCGACCTCGACGGGGCGCTCTTGCTGGCATCAGACCCCTACGACGGCGTGCCGCTCGACGGTGCCGTGTTCGACCTCACTTCGGTGTCGGCCGGCACCGGTGCTCGGCGGGCGCGAGACGCGTAGCTGCGAGACAGTACCGATAAAAATCCGGTTCGGAGTGTGATGTGGCCCGCTTATGCCGATTCGACTGCATTTAGCAGCTCATCGTAGTCCGGCTCGTTGGTCGGGTCGTCGGCGACCCAGCTGTAGGTGACTTCGCCGTCGTCGTCGACGACGAACACGGCGCGGTTGGCGACGCCGAGCAGCCCGAGGTCCTCAATGTCGATTTCGAGGCCGTAGTCCTGAATCGCCGACCGGCCCATGTCACTGAGCAGGTCGAACTCCAGCCCGTGCTCGTCGCGGAAGGAGTTCAGCGAGAACGCCGAGTCGGCGCTGACGCCGAGGACCGTCGCGCCGGCGTCGTGGAAGTCCCCGAGGTGTTCCTGCAGGGCCACCATCTCGTTGGAACACGGCGGCGTAAACGCGCCCGGGAAAAACGCGAGCACGACCGGCCCGTCGCCCAGGTGGTCGCTCAGTTCGAAGTCCTCTACCTCACCGTTCGCGATTGTCGCCGAGATGTCCGGCGCGGTGTCGCCTGTGGAAACCATCACCCGAATATAACGGCGTCGTCCGAATAAATACCCGCCATCCGGCAGGGCGACCCCGACTCCCTGCCGCCGCTGACCGGCCGCCTACAGCCACTCTTCGAAGGCGTGGTGTTCACGGGTCGCATTGATGTAGTCCCGCTGCATCGACGCGATGGCTGCCGAGAGGTCGTCGCCGTCGTCGAGGGACTCGCGAACGCGGGCGATCTTCCAGTCGCTCGGGGTCGTCCCGGCGTCGTATCGGGCTTCGATAGGCCCGAGGTACTCGTCAATGCGGGCCTCCGGGACGCCTTGCTCTGCCAGTCCCAGACGGGCGTACTCGAAGACCTCGTCGTAGATGGCCGCGCGGTCGGCCGTCCGCTCGCCCTCGGCGGTCACCCACGACAGGTCGGCCTCGAAGCCGTCCTGTGCGGCGTTGTAGAAGCTCCGCCTGGCTTCCTGCCACGGTAGTTCCGCGGCGGGGTGGTCGGCGGCGACCAGCCCGCGGATGAGGCCGACCGTCAGCGCCTGCAGCCCGATCATATCCTTGGCGTGGGGCTGGGTCGGGAGGGGACGGTACTCGATGCGGAGCGACTTTTCAGTGCTTGCTCCCTCGACCGGCGTTCCGCCGGCGACACAGCGGAGCCAGCGCCAGTAGGTCCCGCGCTTGTGGTCGAACTCCCAGAACTCGTCTTCGAACGCCGCCCGGTCGTCGTCGTGCAGGAACTCGCGGAGGAACGGCGCGAACAGGTCGTCGTCGACGACGCGGCCGACAACGTCCGTCGTATCGTCGAGGTCCCGTGGGACCCGGACCTTCGGGTTCTCACTGGTGTTGACAGACTGCTCGAAAGCCGCGATGCGGAGTTCGTGGTGGGTGTTCGCACAGAGCCACTCGCCGTCGGTGTCGCCGTACATATCTGCCGGGAGGAACGGCGAGTTCACCGATAGCGCAAGCAGCGGTCCGAGCGTCCGAATCGCGGCGTTGTAGTACTCGGGGAACGCCTCGGCGTCCGGAACCTGAAGGTGGGGCTGGATCGAGGTGGCCAGGGACTCGAACAGAATCGTTGGGAACGACCCGCTGTACCCCGGCACGTCGAACTCAATGGTGCCGCCGGCGTGGTCCAGCGCCTCGTTGTCCAGTGCCACGTATCTGGGGGCCTGCCGCATGTTGTCCGCGAGGACAACCCCGTCCCTCGTCTCGTGTGCCGAGAGGTACGCCTCGCTGCCCTCCTCGGGCGGGACGGTCCACATCGCATCAAGGACGAGTTCGCAGTTGTGTTTGCTCGCCTGCTGGCGGGCCTGTTTCGTCTGCATCTCTACCGCCGTCGTCTGGACCTCCATCCCGGTCTGGTCGAAGCTGTTTGGCTCGGTGTTGACCTCGGCGTTGTGCACGCCCAGTTCCTTGTTGGCCTCGCCCTCGAACACCACGTCGGGCAGGCGGGTCAGCCGTCCCTCCCAGTCCTCGGGGTCCATGTACGGCTCGTCGTCGTCCTCCTCGACGGACGACTCGACGGCCGGCTCGGCCTCCTCCTCTGGCGTCTCCGGTTCGTCCTCGGCCAGCGGACTGTCCGGGTCGATGTCGAGCGACGGCCCCTCTCCGGGGCCGAATGAATCCTCGGGCTCGTCAGCGGTTTCGGCAGCGTTCTGGTCCGATGGTTCGTTTCCAGCGGGTTCGAGAGAATCGCCCTCGTCTGGCGCAAGGGGCCCTCCGTCACCGTTTGGTTCCAGCGATGCGCCGCCGCCACCTTCTGGCTCTGCCGGCGCGTCGAGCGACCCGCTCCAGGCCGCTTCGCCCGATTCGCTCAGGTCGTCGTTCAGACCTGCTTCGGCGGTTTCCTCGCTATCCTCCGCATCGTCCGGTTCGGGCGGGTCCGGCTCCGCGTTGATGGCGTACAGTTCGATTTCCAGACCGACGGAGAACGCCTCGTTGTCGAACTCCCCGGCCTCGATGGCCCTCCGGAGCTGCATCGCCTGTTCGTCGACCCGTTCAGTGAACGCCGCGGCAGTCTCGTCAGCGAGCGACCGGGTCACTAGGTCGACGATATCGTCCATGCTCGGTACTGTGTGGGTTCTTCCACTATAAGTGACCCGTCGTTGTCCGACGGGGCGTTACTCGAAGAGGTCCTCGTGGCGGGCGGCGAGGTTGGCGTAATCGCCGGAGCTGAACGCCTCGAACACTTCGTTGGGGTCGATGGTGGTCTCGGACAGCGGTGTCACTGTGGCCGGGCTCCCGCGAACAAAGGACTCTGCTGGAACCTCGTAGCCCGGCGGAACGACCGTTCCCATCGCGACGATAGAGCCCTTCCCGATGGTGGCGTCGCTAACCGTCGAATTGAATCCGACGAGCGCCCCGTCCTTGACCGCTGCATCGTTGAGAACGGCCCCGTGGCCGACCATCACCTTCTCCCCGACGGTCGAGGCGTGGACAATGGCTCCGTCACCGATGGCCGATTCGCGGCCCACTTCGACGGGGGCCACGTCGCCGCGCAACACGACGCCGGGCCAGACGTTCGCGTTCGGGCCGACGGTGACATCTCCCACCAGCGTCGCCTCGCGGCTGACGTGGGCGTATCCGTGGATATCTGGCGTGGCTCCTTCGAAGGCGTACTCTCGGCTGTCCATACTGCTACCATCGTGTCGGCCACTCGAAAAGATACCGGTCAGAACGGGGCGCACCGGTCGTATAGCCGCTGTCGAGCGCGTCCGTACCGCAACCGCCAGCCGCACCTGAGCTATTCGATGTGGACGACGAGGACGGGGACGGGCGCGCTCTCGACGACGCGCTCGGTAACGCTCCCGAGATTGGCGACCCGGTCTCGCCCGGTTCGACCGTGGGTCCCCATTACGATGAGGTCGATGTCCTCCTCTTCGGCGTAGTTGGTGATTGTCTTGTGAGGAATCCCTTCCGCCATGGTCGTGACGACCTCGACGCCGGCCTCCTCGCCGCCGACCACGATGTCGTCGAGCGCGACCTCGCCCTCTTCCTCCAGCGACTGACGCACCTCGTCCTGATTGGCCTTGTCGGCCGCGACGTACAGCCGTCTGTCCACGACGTACAGCCCATGGAGGGTCGCGTCGTTGTCGCGCGCGATGGAGGTGGCGTGTGCGAGCGTTTCAGCCGTTCCCGAACTCCCGTCTGTGGCTACGAGCACCGAATCGTACATATCCGGCTTCTCATGCGAACTGTGCCCACATAGTACTCCCTATCACACTGATACGAGCCGTGACTGTCCAACCGACGGTGAAACCGTTTGATTCAGCTTCCGTCGTTCAGTGTATAACCGTTCTAACCATTATTTGTCAACAGGAATACTTTTGCCGGTTGCTGTCCATTCATTTCTATACGATGCAGGGGAGCACGCAGCCAGACGGTACACGGGCAGAACTGTACGTTCGTTCACTACTGCCCGACGGGCACACGCAGCAACAGGCTGCGGTAATTGACCGGCTCCAGGGGCTGTCGGACGACGGTGTTCTGTCAGATATCACTGTTCAGGTCATTGGACGGCAGATACCGTCCACGCCAGCGGAGGCGCGGACCGAACTCGGGCTGTTCGCACTCAACCGAGTTAGCGTCTTTCAGGAGTGGGCAAAACGCAACGAATGTTCACTCGAACCCGCGTTTCAGGTGCGCTCGGTAGACGCTGAAATATCGGGGGAGCAGTACCGGGCGCTCGTGTTTCCAGTCCAACTATTAGCCGAGTACGTCGGATCGAAACTCAGGTGCGTAACGCCGCACACGGCCGACGGGGAGACCGTCACTGTAACGGACCGGCTCACAATGCTCGAAGGCGAGGAAGAACTGACGCTCTCACCGCTCGAACGGGCAAGCGCGGCACGGCCACCAGCCCAGTCTGAGCTGCCAGCGGCCGACACTGCCGACGAGGATTCGGACCCGCCGTTACCAGAGTAACGCCAGCATCGCCCGCGTCTCAATACACTTATCCCCGGCCGCCGTCGTATCCTCGGATATGAGTACGGTCACGGTCACGCTGCCCGACGGGACTCCCTTAGAGGTCGAGCGAGGCAGCACGGTCGAGGATGTCGCCTACGAAATCGGGCCAGGGCTAGGTGACGACACGGTCGCCGGCGTCGTCGATGGCGACCTTGTCGACAAACACGCGCCGCTGACAGACGATGTCAGGCTCGAAATCGTCACCGAGAGCAGTGACGAGTACCTCGACGTGCTTCGTCACTCGGCCGCTCACGTCTTCGCGCAGGCCCTGCAGCGCCTCCACCCTGACGCGAAGCTCACAATCGGGCCGTGGACCGACAACGGGTTCTACTACGATATCACCGGCGTCGACATCGACGAAGACGATCTTGAAGCCATCGAGGCCGAAGCCGAGGAGATCATCGAGGAGGACCTCGACATCGAGCGCGAACTCGTCGACCGCGACGAGGCCTTCGAACGCTACGAGGACAACCCGTTCAAGCAGGACATCCTCGAAACCGAGGCCGCGGACGACGAGGAAGTCTCGTTCTACACGCAGGGCGAGTTCGAAGACCTCTGTCAGGGCCCCCACGTCGAATCGACCGGTGAAATCGGCGGTTTCGCCCTGCTGGAAATCTCGGCGGCCTTCTGGCGCGGCGAGGAGGACAACGAGACGCTGACCCGCGTGTACGGAACCGCCTTCCCGACAGAGGACGCGCTCGACGAGTTCCTCGAACAACGCCGCAAGGCCGAGGAACGGGATCACCGCAAGATCGGCCAGGAGATGGACCTGTTCTCCATCGACGAGACGACCGGGCCGGGCCTGCCGCTGTACGAGCCAAACGGCAAGAAAATCCTCAACGAACTCTCCGAGTACGTCGCCGGGCTGAACCGCGACGCGGGCTACGACGAGGTCGAGACGCCCCACGTCTTCCGCACCGAGCTGTGGAAGAAGTCGGGCCACTACGAGAACTACGTCGACGACATGTTCCTGCTCGACGTCAACGACGAGGAGTACGGCCTGAAGCCGATGAACTGCCCGGGCCACGCCACCATCTTCGAGCAGAACTCCTGGAGCTACCGCGACCTGCCGGTGCGGTACTTCGAGGACGGGAAGGTGTACCGCAAGGAGCAACGCGGCGAACTCTCCGGGCTCTCCCGGACGTGGGCGTTCACCATCGACGACGGCCACCTGTTCGTCCGCCCGGACCAGATCGAGGAGGAGGTGCTGGCGACGGTCGACATCATCCTCGACACGCTTGACACGTTCAACCTCGACTACACCGTCCAGTTCGCCACCCGGCCGGAGAAGTCCGTCGGCGGCGACGAAATCTGGGAGAAAGCCGAGTCCCAGCTGGAGTCGGTCCTCGACGAGCAGGACATCGACTACGTCGTCGAAGAAGGCGACGGGGCCTTCTACGGCCCGAAGATCGACTTCGCCTTCGAGGACGCGCTCGGACGGCACTGGGACGGCCCGACCGTCCAGCTGGATTTCAACATGCCCGAGCGGTTCGACCTCTCCTACACCGGCGAGGACAACGAGGAGCACCGCCCGGTGATGATTCACCGCGCGCTGTATGGCTCCTACGAGCGGTTCTTCATGGTGCTGACCGAACACTACAACGGGAAGTTCCCGCCGTGGCTCGCCCCCGAGCAGATCCGCCTGCTGCCGGTCAGTGACGACAACATCGCCTACTGCGAGGAGATTCAGGACGAACTTGAGGACTTCCGTGTCACCATCGAGGACCGCTCCTGGACCGTCGGCAAGAAGATACAGCAGGCCCACGACGACCGCGTCCCGTATATGTGCGTCATCGGCGACAACGAGGAGGAAGCCGGGACCATCTCGGTCAGGGACCGCAAGGAACGCGAAGAGAAAGACATCGACATCGCCGCGTTCCGCGACCACCTCGAAACCGAAGTCGAGCAACAGCGGACCGCCGTGACGTTCCTCGCCGGCCGATAGCTGCTGTTTGTTCGGCCGATTCTCGCTGCCGCTGTATTGGCACTCCGGAATGCGCCGGGCGCGCCCTTTTATCCCCAGCGGGCGAGCCGACCTGTATGACCACCGACAGCGGGGAGTCGAGCGACACCATGCGGGAGCGCGCCGCGGGCGACACCCGACTCCTCTGGCTCCTCCTCGATGCGGACCGCTGGCTCGTCACCGCCCTCCTCTCGGGCGTTCTGTTCTGTGGCATTCTCGCGGTCGGCCTCCTCCACCCCACGCCGGCCCTAGCGCTGCTGACCCGCGGCGACCCGGTGGAAACGCTGTTCCAGGCGCTGATTACGGGGACGATAACCGCAGTTACGCTGGTCCTGACGCTGAGCCAGCTCGTCCTGTCACAGGAACTCGGCGCGGCCGGCGACCAGCGCGAGCGGATGGACGGGGCGATGCAGTTCCGCGCGGACGTGGCCGACGCCGTCGACGCTCAGGTCAGTCCCGCGGAGCCCTCGGCGTTCCTCCGGTCGCTGGTCCGCGGGACCGCCGAGCGGGCCGAAACAGCCCGGGACGCCGTCGACGACACCGCGCTCGACGACGACCTGACGGCGCTGCTGTCGACGTATCTGGAGGACGTGACGAGCAACGCCGACAGGGTCACCGACCAGCTCGAAGGCGGGACCTTCGGGGAGTTCGACGTCATCAAGGCCGCCCTGAACTACAACTACTCCTGGAAACTGTACGTCGGCCGGCGCATCAGGGAGACCTACGCCGAGGAACTCACCGACGACATCGACGACTCGCTGGCGGAACTCGTCGAGACGCTCGAACTGTTCGGCCCGGCCCGGGAGCACTTCAAGACGCTGTACTTCCAGTGGGAGCTGTCGAACCTCTCCCGGACGCTGCTGTACGTCGCGGTTCCGGCGCTCACCGTCGCGGTCACGTCGCTGCTGTTCCTCGATACGCAGGACTTCGTCGGCCTCACGGCCGGCGTGCCCGACGTGCTGTGGCTCGTCGCCGTGGCGACGACGGCGGCGGTCCTGCCCTTCACCGTCCTGCTGTCGTACATCCTCCGCATCGTCACGATAACCAAGCGGACCCTCGCTATCGGCCCGTTCATCCTCCGGGAGACTGACCGGAGCGCCGACGTCGACTGGGACTGACGGCGACACATCACCACGGTATAAGTGCCGCTCCGGACTCGGTAGTAGTATGCAGATTGGCTCGCGCCGGTGTATCCTCAACCCCGTCAGCGGCGACGGCGAGCACGCCGACTACGTTCCGCGGCTGCTGGAAGCACGCGGGTTCGAGGTGTACGAGACGGCGGCTCCGGGCGACGCCGTCGCGTTCGGCCGCGAGGCGGGCCGGGCCGAGGCTTCCGAGGTCGCCGTCTGTGGCGGCGACGGGACGGTAAACGAGGTCGTCCGCGGCCTCGACGACGCCGGCCACCTCTCGGACGTGACGCTGAGCGTCGTCCCGGCCGGGACCGCGAACCTTCTGGCCGGGAACGTCGGCATCAGGGACATCGAACACGGCGTCGAAATCGCCGACACCGGAACGAAGCGGACCGTGGACGTGGGCGTCGCTGGCGGCGAGCCGTTCCTCGTCTCCTGTATCGCGGGCCTCCCAGCCGACGCCAGCGTTTCGACCCCGGGCGACCTCAAAGAACGGTTCGGCACGCTGGCGTTTCTGCTCACCGGCGCACAGGAGGCGCTGCGTTTCGACGGGCTCGACATCACTATCGCGGCTGTCGGCAAAGACGGGCCGTTCACCTGGTCCGGCGAGGCCACGTGCCTGCTGGTGGGCAACGCCCGCAAGTTCGTCGCCGAAGGCGGGCAGGCCGACATGGAAGACGGCCTGCTCGACGTGGCTATCGTCGAACAGATGCCGACGGGGAATCTCGTCGCGGAGGCTATCGGCCAGCGACTACTGGCACTTGATACCGACGGTGTAACCCACGTCCGAGCGGACGAGATCACCGTCGACGGACACGGTGAGACACTCACCTTCAGCCGCGACGGCGAACTCAGCACCCACGAGACGCTGTCGCTGTCGGTGCGCACGCAGTCGCTCACGCTCCGCGTAGGACCGGGATACGAGCCGAACCCGGAGTGACGGCTTGGACCGACGGTCAGCGGTTCCGCGCCCGAAACCCCGGCGGCGTCCCGGACGCCTTTGTCACCGTCCGTCGAGAGAGGTGGTATGGCCCCGCTCTCGACGGGCGCGCTCGTGGTATTCGCGCTCGTCGCCGCCGCGCTGGCGCTGTTCGTCACCGAATGGCTCCCGCCGGACATGACCGCCGTCGCCGTCCTCGTCGCCCTGGTCGTGCTGGAACCGTACACCGGCGTCCCGGCACGGACAGCCATCGACGGGTTCGCCAGCCCGGCGGTGGTCACTATCGTCGCGATGTACATCCTCAGCGCCGGCGTCGAATCGGCTGGCGTCGTCGACTGGCTGGCCGGGCGACTCGCGGCGCTGGACCTGCTTCCCATCTACATCGCCGCGCTGGGCGGCGTCGTCGCCACGGTGGCGACGGGCACGCTGAGCGCGTCGCAGGCCTACGACGCGGTGAGCTGGAACGTCGTGTTCCTGCTTGCCGGCCTGCTCCCGCTGGGGCAGGCGATGCAGGCCACAGGCGGGGCCGCGTTCGTCGGCGCGCTCCTCGTCGACGCCGCCGGGGTCCTTCCGCCGCTTGCGCTGCTGGCGCTGGTGTACCTCCTCACGGCCGTCCTCGCCAGCGTTATTACTCCGCCCGCAACCGTCGTGCTGATGATTCCGATTGCCGTCGCCACCGCCGCCGAGATCGGCGTTTCCGGGTTCCCGTTTCTCGTTGTCGTCACGTTCGCGGTCGCGACGGCCTTCCTGACTCCCATTGGATACCAGACGAACCTGATGGTCTATGGTCCCGGCGGCTACCGCTTCACCGACTTCGCACGCGTCGGCGGACCGCTCCAGCTGCTTCTGTGTGCCGTGACGACGCTCTCGGTGTCGGTTGTCTGGCCGCTGTAAAGTTCCGGGCCGCCGCGTTACTGCTCGTCCTCTTTCAGCTCGTCAAGCTCCGACTCGACCTCGCTCTCGTCGACGTCGACCTGCGTACTCTCGTCGGCGAGTTCCTGCTCCAGTTCGGCCTCGGAGACGTCCGCGTCGGTCGACCCGCTATCGCCGTCCTCGGCTTTCCCCATCTCGGCTTTCAGCGTGTCGAGTTCGGCGTCGACTGAGCCTTTCTGTCGGACTTCCTCAAGCTCCCGCTCCAGCGAACTCTCATCCGATATCTGACTTTCGAGGACGCCGTCCTCGCGGAGTTCGTCCATCGCCTGCGAGCGGGCTTCCATGTCCTCGGTGCGTTCCTCCGCACGCTCGATAGCCTGATTGATGTCCTGCATCTCGTCGCCCGCGCCGGTCATTGCCTCGTTGACGCGCGCCGACGCCTTGGCGGCCTCGTGGCGGGCCTTCATCGTCTCCTTCTTTGTGCGGAACTGCTCGATCTGTTTCTGGAGCTCGTCTTTCTGCTCGACCAGCTGGTCCTGTTGGTTCTGCAAGTCCTGTATCTGGCCTTCCAGATCCTCTATCTGGCTCATTTTCTGCTTTTTCTTTTCCAGCGCCTGACGAGCGAGGTCTTCACGGTCCTGCTCGACGGCTTGACGCGCCTGTTCGTTGTGCTTCTCGACGTTTTCTTCGAGGCGGCGCTTCTGGATCTCCAGTCGCTTCTTCTGGGTCGTCAGGTCCGCGATGCCCTGTTTGACATCCTGCAGTTCGTCACGCAACTGCTCGTAGCTGTAATCGAGGGTCTCTGTCGGGTCCTCCGCTCGGTTCAGGACGGCGTTGAGTTTCGAGCGGATGACGTACGACGCGCGCGAGAGGATTCCCATGTATGCGCATTGGTCTCTCCAACCTTAAATTTCTTACAGAGGGCTGGCGAGTGAACACGTATGACTACCGTCGGGATTCCGGGCGGGCGAGACGTCACCGCGACGCTCGACCGACCCGGGTCGGACGCTATCGTCGTTGCGTGCCCGCCCCATCCACAGTACGGCGGTAAGCGGTCGGACACGCGCCTGAACGCGGTCAGCGACGCACTGGCCCCCGATGTCGGCTGTCTCCGCTTCGACTACGGCGCGTGGGACGAGGGCCGCGGCGAACGGGTCGACGCCGAGAACGCCCTTGCATGGGCCGGCGAACGAGCAGACGCCGTCGGCCTGTTTGGCTACAGTTTCGGCGCAGCTGTGGCGCTCTGTGCGGCCGCCGAACTCGATAGCGAGTCCGAGCCGTCGGTCTTCTCCGTCCTCGCCCCGCCGGCCGGACTGACCGCCCATCTCGATGCTGTCGCCGCGCTCGACGCTATCGACTGCCCGGTCCAGGTCGTGGTCGGCGAGCGCGACGACACTGTGGACTGGGAGCCGGTCGTCGACCGGGCCACCGAACTGGGACAGGCCGTCGAGCGTCTGCCGGCCGATCACCACTTCGTCGGCCAGAGCGGTCGTGTCGGTGAGACTGTTGGGCCGTTTCTCCGTGGCCATCTGTAGCCGGTGTCGAATCCGACTGCCGGGACCCGAGACTACCGGACAGTATCGAAAGACAGAGGCACTGTGGGTCCGAGTCCCGACCATGAACCGCCCGCTCGCGTTCGCTGCCGTGTCGTTTGTTGCCACGCTGGTGACGCTGTTAGTACTGATGCAGACGGCACTCGTCGCAGGCGGCCCGCTCCGGGCGCTCGTGCTCGCCTCGGCTGGTGCCATCGGGACCTACGTCGCTATCAGGTCCGGCGTGCTCAAGTCCTGACTCTCGGCCGAAGGTACATTTATACTATATACTGATAAATAGTGATGTATGTCAACGCGAACCAGGGAAGCGGCGTCTCACTCGACACGGCACGGCATCGTCTCGCTTCTGGGTGGGTTCGTCGCTGGCTATCTGTTGTTTATCGCCATCGGCTCAAGTCCCAGTGATGCGGTGTTTTCGGCGCTGTCACTCGCCGCGCTCGTGGCCGCGTGGCGTGTTCTCACGCTGCCCTCACTGTAGCCGCGTTGACACTGCGACGGGGTGGCGAACAGTGCGCGCTCCGAAACCGTTTAGACTACGCGGGGTTCACCGTCGGTATGCCGACCGAACCCGAAACGGACTACGACCCGGAACTGGGTCGGAAGTTCATCTTTGTCACCGGTGGCGTGATGTCTGGCCTGGGGAAAGGCATCACCGCCGCCAGCACAGGCCGATTACTCAAAAACGCCGGGTTCGACGTTACAGCGGTCAAAATTGACCCGTATCTGAACGTCGACGCCGGTACGATGAACCCGTTCCAGCACGGCGAGGTGTACGTGCTGAAAGACGGCGGGGAGGTCGACCTCGATCTGGGGAACTACGAGCGGTTCCTCGACATCGACATGACCTTCGACCACAACGTCACGACGGGCAAGACCTACCAGCACGTCATCGAGAAAGAGCGCGCCGGCGACTACCTCGGTCGCACGGTCCAGATTATCCCGCACATCACCGACGACATCAAACGCCGCATCCGCGAGGCCGCCGAGGGCAACGACGTCTGTATCATCGAGGTCGGTGGCACTGTCGGCGACATCGAGGGGATGCCCTATCTCGAAGCACTCCGGCAGTTCGCCCACGAGGAAGACGAGGACGACATTCTCTTTACCCACGTCACGCTCGTCCCCTACTCGAAGAACGGCGAACAGAAGACCAAGCCGACCCAGCACTCTGTGAAGGAACTGCGCTCTATCGGCCTTCAGCCGGACATCCTCGTCGGTCGCTGTTCGGACAAACTCGACATCGACACGAAAGAGAAAATCGCACTGTTCTGTGACGTGCCGACCGAGGCGGTGTTCTCGAACCCGGATGTCGACGACATCTATCACGTCCCGCTGATGGTCGAAGAAGAAGGTCTCGACCAGTACGTGATGGAGGAACTCGACATCGCGTCGGAGGCCCTGCCCGAGGACGAGCGGGAGAACCGCTGGCGCGACCTCGTCACGCAGCAGACCGAAGGCGAGGTCGAGGTCGCCCTCGTCGGCAAGTACGACCTCGAAGACGCCTACATGTCCGTCCACGAGGCGCTGAAACACGCTGGGTTGGAGAAGAACGTCGACGTGAACGTCCGGTGGGTCAACTCCGAGAAGATGAGCGACCACCACGCGGACCGGATGCGCGAGGCCGACGCCATCGTCGTCCCCGGCGGGTTCGGCGCGCGCGGGACCGAGGGGAAGATCGAGGCGATCCGCTACGCCCGCGAGAACGGCGTTCCCTTCCTCGGGCTGTGTCTCGGCTTCCAGATGGCTGTCGTCGAGTATGCCCGCAACGTCCTCGACCTGGCGGGCGCTCACTCCGCTGAACTCGACGAGGACACGCCACACCCGGTCATCGACATCCTGCCCGAACAGTACGAGATCGAGGACATGGGCGGGACGATGCGGCTGGGTGCTCACGAAACCGAAATCGACGCGAATACGCTCGCCGCGACGCTGTACGGCGGCGAGTCCTGTACCGAACGGCACCGCCACCGCTACGAGGTCAACCCCGAGTACATCGACGACCTCGAAGCCGCCGGGCTGAAGTTCTCCGGCCGCGCCGGGAACCGTATGGAGATACTCGAACTCGGACCCGAAGACCACCCGTACTTCATCGGGACGCAGTTCCATCCGGAGTTCCGCTCCCGGCCGACGCGTGCTAGCCCGCCCTTCGTCGGACTGCTCGAAGCCGTGCTCGGTGAGGACCCACACGCTGCGACGACCGAGGAGGTGAGCCACTGATGGTGAACGTTGACGAGTTCATCGAAGAGGCCAAAGCCGAAATCGCCGAGGAAATCGGCGACAAACACGCCGTCATCGGACTCTCCGGTGGCGTCGACTCCTCGACCGCCGCCGCGCTGGCCTACGAGGCCATCGGCGACCAGCTCACCGCCGTCTACGTCGACACCGGGCTGATGCGGAAAGGCGAGACCGACGAGATCCGCGAGACGTTCGACTACATGGACTCGCTGCGGGTCGTCGAGGCCCAGGACCGCTTCCTTGAGGAACTCGAAGGCGAGACCGACCCCGAGGAGAAACGCCACATCATCGGCGAGCAGTTCATCCGGGAGTTCGAGACGGTCGCCCGCGAGGTCGACGCCGACTACCTCGTCCAGGGGACCATCTACCCCGACCGCATCGAGAGCGAGGGCACGATAAAGAGCCACCACAACGTCGGCGGCCTGCCCGAGCGCATCGACTTCGAGGGCATCGTCGAGCCGATGCGGGACCTCTACAAGGACGAGGTGCGGGAAGTGGCCCGCGCGCTCGACCTCGAAGAGATAATCTCCGAGCGGATGCCGTTCCCCGGTCCCGGACTCGCGGTGCGTATCATCGGCGAGGTCACCGAGGAAAAACTGGAGGTGGCCCGCGAGGCTAACCACGTCGTCGAGGAGGAACTGGAGGAGTACGAGCCCTGGCAGGCCCTGGCCGCCGTCATCGGCAAGGCCACCGGCGTCAAGGGCGACAACCGCGTCCACGGCTGGGTCGTCGCTGTCCGCTCGGTCGAGAGCCGTGACGGCATGACCGCCCGGGCGCAGGAACTCGACTGGGACACGCTCCAGCGCATCCAGTCGCGCATCACGGGGGCCCACGAGAACGTCGCCCGCGTCGTCTACGACGTGACCCACAAACCGCCGGCGACCATCGAGTACGAATGAATGTCGTTCTCGTCGGCACGGACCCCAACGGCCTCACAGACGCCCTCGACGCCGAGGGCCACACCGTGACAGTCGCCGACGTCGGCAACCGGCCGGGCCTGGAGGAGGCCGGCGTCCACGAGGCGGACGTGTACCTGCTGACGGAGATGTCCCAGGCCACCTCAATCGCCGTCGCCAAGGACCTCAACCCCGACCTGCGGGTCGTCGTCTACGCCGAGGGCTCCTTGCCGGACTTCGCCAGCCGGCAGACCGACCTCGTCGTCGACCCGGACCTGCTCGGTCCCGACGCGGTCGCCGAGGAACTGGACTGATTACAGCGTCACCGCCAGCCGGTCGAGCCGCTCCGAGCCGCTTTTTTTGAAGGGAACTCCGTGGCCCGCGACCGCGACCTCGAAGGCGGGCGACCGGTCCGCGAAGTCGCTGATACTCCGGGCGACGGCGTCGGTGTCGTAGCTCACCAGCCACGGCGAGGGTTCGAAGCGGCCGCCGTCCTCCCGGACGAGGTCACCCAGCAGTCCCAGCGACAGCGACTCACTGACGTAGCAGACGTGGCCCGGCGTGTGGCCGGGCGTCTCGTAGACGGTGAAACTGCCGACGGTGTCGCCGTCGGCGAGGGGGACCACGTCGTTGGTCGGCGCGTCCAGAAACGGCGAGACGAGCCGCTGGAACGCGCCCTTGTGATTGCCCAGCGGCGGGGATTGCTCGCCGGTGACCAGCGGGGCGTCCCGTTCGCCGACGTAGATGGTCGCGTCGATGCCGTCGAAGGCCGCCAGTCCGCCGACGTGGTCGAAATCGAAGTGGGTCAGGAGAATGCGGTCCAGATCCCGGAGCTCGTAGCCGGCGTCGCTCAGGCCAGCGATGAGTTCGTTTCCGTGCCAGGGCAGCCCCGTATCCACGAGCGTGAGCGTTCCGCCGTCGTCAACGAGCGTCGCGTTGACGCCCGTGAGATCGTACCACCAGCTATCGTCGGCGAGCGCCGTTACCATACCGCGGCGTTGGTGTGGCGGTTCCTAAACTGTCCCGTCTCAGTCGAGTGCGACCGGCGCGGCCTGTCGGACGTCGTCCTGGAGCCGGTCGGCGTGTTCCAGGCGAATCTCGCGGGCCTCGCCTTCCGTGACCGGTTCCGCCCTGTCGAAGGTCGGCGAGACCGGGTCGTAAGCGTCCACGTCGAAGCCCATCCGGTCGAGGTACGCCGCCACGTCGGCGCTGACCCCGTCCCGGATAGCGTCGTTGGCGTAGTCGAGGACGGCGTCGAACTCCGGAAGCACGATTTCTTCGTCGGTCACCCCGCCCGTCGCCCCGCCGATTCGCACCTTGGTGCCCCTGAGGTGGTCCATCAGGGACGCCACGTCGTCGGCCAGCCGCAGGACCCGGCTCGGGAGCGCGGCGTCCGGCGACCGCCACTCGACGGTGCCGAACTCGTCCCGGAGCTGGACCGGCGTCCAGATGGCACTCTCGGGGTCGAAGTTGGCCGCGACGGTCCGACGGTCGATACCGGCGTCGATGGCCGCGGTCACGAAGTCGTCGTAGCGCCGTTCGAGCCGGCGGTCCCACTCCTCGGCGTCTTCGAGGTACGACCACAGCCACCCCTGGTGTGGCACCGAGTTGTACGCCATCCAGCGGTACAGTTTCGAGCGGGCGCTGTCGGCCAGCCGCCGGCCGCGGAAGTACGGCGACGACGAGACGAGCGCCAGCGCGGGGTCGACGGCGATGAGCGCGTTCAGCTGGTCGATGGCCCGCCCCGGCTGCTGTTCGACGTGGATGTGCGTGCCGGCACAGTGGCGCACGTACTCGAAGTCGTCGCCGACGACGCGGTTCTGAATCCGGGTCCGGTCGCTCGGTAGCTCCGATATCTCGTCGGCGTTGACCGGGGTCGAGAGCGGGACGAGGCGCTTCCCGAGGTCGTCGGCCCGCCGCAACACGTCCCCGAGCCGGTCGAGGAGTTCCTCGTGCAGTTCTGTGGCTGTCTCACACGGCGTCGTCTTGACTTCAAGCAGCGGCTCGACGAACTCCCGCTCTGCCCCCGGAGTTGCGTCGACGAGCGCCCCCGGCTCGACCAGCCGGCCCGCCTCGTCGACGACCCAGTACTCCACTTCGACGCTCCGTCGTATCGGTTCGGATTCGTGTACTGACACAGTGACCTCGCTGTGGGTTCGGCGGTGTGTTCCCCCGCTGTAGTTCAGTGGTAACACACCACACGAAAACTGCGGCCAGACGGGTTATGATAGTTACGCGATTAGTAATATTTGCCCCCACGAGCGGCAACGATTATCCGAATAGCTGCCGGCAAACCGAACAGACATATCACAATCGGGCGAACACCCGTCATTACTGGTTCGGCATGGCGCTCAGAGCGGCAACTGCGACCGGACGAACTGCATACCGGTCTTGACCTTCGACGGGTCCCGAATCCGCTCTCTCTCCGCGTCGGTGAGTTCGAAATCGAACACCGCGAGGTTCGCTTCGAGATGGTCGCGGCTGGATGCCTTTGGAATTGCGGCCACGCCGTCCTGCTGGAGGAGCCACCGGAGCGCGACCTGTGCCGGGGACTTGCCGTAGCGGTTCCCTATCTGAACGAGCGCGGGGTCGTCGAGGACGCCGCCGCGGGCCAGCGGGCTGTAGGCGGTCAGGAGCACGTCGTGGATGCGGCAGTAGTCGAGCAGCTTGCGCTGGTCCCAGTAGGGGTGGTACTGCACCTGGTCGGTCAGGACGGGGGCCGTGGAGATGTCTCGGGCCTCGTCAAGCAGCGACGGCGAGAAGTTGCTGACGCCGATGTGGCGGACCAGCCCCTCCTCGACGAGGTCGTTCATCGCGCCGAGCGTCTCCGACAGCGGGGCCATCCACGGGGTGTTCGGCCAGTGGATGAGCAGGAGATCGAGGTAGTCTGTCCCGAGTTTGTTCAGGCTCTCCCGCGTCGACCGGCGGACGCTTCGCTCGTCGCGGTTGGACCCGTCGAGCTTCGTCGTCAGAAACACGTCTTCGCGGTCGACCGCGGCGGCCTCTATCCCCAGTCCGACCTGCCGCTCGTTGCCATACGCCTGTGCGGTGTCGATGTGGCGATAGCCCATCTCCAGAGCCGTTTCGACGGTTTCACGGCAGGACTGGCCGGTGAGCTGCCACGTCCCGAGGCCGAGTGCGGGGACCGACGTTCCCTGGACCTGAATGTCGTCCATGCACGGTGTTGGAGGGGACCGGTGAAAAGTCAGTGGCTCCGGCGCACCGCGGTCTCGAACCGGCCTGCGCTACTGTACCGTCGCTATTGCTCTAGGATAGTCCCGCCCGAACCGACCGCAATGTCGGTGCCGCCGCGGACGACGGCCTTCAGGTTCTCGCCGGCGGGGGTCTCCTCCTGGGTCCAGTCACCGCCGCCGAAACCGTACACCTTGCCGCCGCCGCCGACGGTGTAGCCGGCGCTGTCGTCGTCGGTGACCTCGATGTCGCGCAGGCCGGCGTCGCCCGTGTCGGTCGGCGTCCACTCGGAGCCGTTCCAGTGGAATATCATGCCGCCGCCGCCGCCGGATATCCACACGTCGTCCGGGCCGTCGGAGTCGACGCCGTAGAAGTTGACGTTGGCGTCGGCCAGCCCTATCTTGTCCCACGTCGAGCCGTCGTCGGTGACGAAGACGCTCTTGTTGCCGTCGACGATGTGGCCCGAGCGGACGCCGTGGAAGTCAACGGCGTTGATGGCCGACCCGGAGCCGGGCGTGGTGTAGTCCCACGTCTCGCTCGCGCCGTTCTCGAAGCTGAAGTACATCTTGCCGGAATCGCCGGCGACGTAGACGTTCGCCTCGCCGGCCGCCCCGGTCACGGACACGTCGTTGAAGTTGTTGGTGACGTCCATCGGGGCGCTGTGGTCGGTGAGCACGCCCGACTCCACGTCGTACTCGCCGATAGCGCCCGAGGCCCCGACGAACCAGAGGGCCTTCCCGTCGTCGGTCACGTCGGCCCCGTAGAGGCTATTTCCGTTGCCAGTCGGGCCGCCGCCGATGACCTTCTGCCAGCCCTTGCTGGTCCGTTCGAGGACGATGCCGCCACCCGCCACCGCGTACGCACCGGCCGCGGTGTATTCGACGTCGTGGAGGGTGTTCCCGGTCGGGGACTCGACGGACTCCCAGGGGCCGGCCGCCGCAACCGTCCCGGAGAGGGCCGCCCCGCCGAGTGCGGCTGCAGCTGTCGTGCCGATACCCTTGAGTACGCCGCGTCGTGTCGCGTTGCGATCGGACATGACACCCGGTCCTGTGGACTGTCTCCACTTCAATGGGGGGCGCAGTTAACGACCTTTCACAGCGATTTAAACGTTTAAACGGCCGATATTCGAGGGAATAGCCCGTCGGACATAGAAAATTGGCGGCCCGAACCGAACCGATAAAATATCAGGTTAAGTCGCGTAAACGGACACAAGACTGATACCGCGAATCCATCCCGTCGCCTCAGGACAGGTCGGCGACGAGAGACGGGGCTTCCGCCGCGATGATCTCGTCGATGGCGACACGGGCCGCCGCCGGGTCCGCGGGCAGACAAAACACCGGCGTTTCGTCAGCGATACCTGCCGTCGCACGGATGGAGATGACACCGGCCCCCTGTTGCTCGAAGAGCAGTGCTCGGTACACCTCTTCAAATCCCGGGAGGGCCTTCTCGAACAGCGGGTGGACTGCTTCGAGGGTCTGCTCCGACCGCGCGACGCCGAGACCGCCCGCCGTGACGACGACCTCCACGTCGTCGCGGCCGACCAGCCTGTCGATGGTCCCCTGGATACCGTCATAGTTCCCTCGCAGTCGCTCACGGGCTGTAACCGTCTGTCCGGTGGATTCGAGGGCCGCTTCCACCGCCTCGCCCGTCGGGTCGCCTTCTTCGGTCGCCGTCCCGACCGTGACGACAGCGGTGGTCACCGACTGTTCCTGTGACGTGTCGTCTTGGCTTCCTGTCTGTGCTGTCGGCGTATCCGTTGTCTGAACCGCCGCTTCCTCTGGTGTATCTGCCGATTGGGTCGCTGCCTGTGCCTCGCCGTGGCGTTCCCTCTGTGCGTCCTCGTCAGGGCTCTGTGTCGTTGCAGCAGTCACTTCACCGTCCTGCGTTTCGGCCGCTGACTGGTTGTCCGAACTTTGGGCTGTCGCCTCGTCGATTTGTTCCGCCACAGAACTGTCGGCTTCGGCCGCCGTGGTGGGTTCGTCGCGGTTCTCAGCGGTATCATCCACTGCAGCAGTCGCTGTGCTGTCGGATTCTCCTGTCGCTATGTCATCGTTTCCCGACTCTGTGTCGGCCGCTTCGGTGGGTTCCGAAGCGGTGGCCTCGGTGTCAGTATCGACGGCCGCGGATTCCTCGTCGTCCCCTGTCTCACCCTCTGCTGTCTCGTCGTCCCCGTCAGTCGGACCGCGGCGTGTGTCACGGGACTGGAAATCCACCATACTCGTTCAACGGTCGGGGTGAATAAATACCCTGACGACCGTTTGTGTGCTTACTATTGATATAATATTTGAAACCGATAGCCTTAAAATATAGTAAGAAGGACAAAAATGTATGGCTGGGAGATACCACGTCGTCTGCCATGAGTGTGCGTTCGAGGGACTGTACGAAGAGTCGTCGGTCGCGGAGGGGCAGCGGGACGCACACGCTTCTGCCAGCGGGCACCGGATGAGTCTGGGTGACATCTCGAGCCGGGAAACGCCCGGGCTGTCACAGTAGCGGGACCGTTAGCGTTTTGCGCACGCTTGCCTGATTCTGACCTATGCAGCGACGTTGTTCCGTCGGTATTACTGGAGGGTGTCCATCGTGACGCACCGTTCGAGCGGGCGCGACGGGGTGGATGTCGATGGCTGACGACGAGTCCGGCTACGTCCACCGTCCCGACACGGAGCCACAGTCCACAGACCGCTCTCGCACAGACGGTGAGACAGGCACGGACCCCACCGACGGTCCCGAGTTCGGGACGAGCGGCTGGATTCTCGTCGGGATGATCGGCGTGGCGTTCCTCCTCGTTCCCGGCGCAATTTTGCTTTTGCCGTCCGCACAGGGCGTCATCAGTAGCTTCGGCCTCACACTCAGAGACGCCTATCTCACGCTCCCGCTCGTGCCGGCGTTCGTCCTCGGTGCGCTCGCGGTGTGGTCCGCAGTTCGCTCGCAGTCTGAGTGACCGAGAATAATTATATCAGGGACGCCTTTGCTAAGCTACTGAATGGTCCTGTCGCCGCTTACTGTCGTTTTATTGTCGGGTGTCGTCGGCATGGGCGTCGCCTTTCTCGTGTGGCTCCACCGGGACCGGCCGGGTGCAGGACCGCTGGCAGTGTTCGTCGTTGCGGCGAGCCTCTGGGCCGTTACGTACGGTATCGAGCTTGCTGTGCCGGGGCTGGCAACCATGGAGCGACTCGTCCAGGTGCAGCTGACGCTCTCGGTAATCATCCCCGTCGCGTGGCTCGTGACGGTTATCGAGTACACGGGACATCCACACTGGCTCACCCAGCGCCGAACAGCGCTGTTGCTTATCGAACCGGCGGTGTTTGTCACGCTCGTGTGGTCGAATCACGCACACGAACTCATCTGGTCCGGTCGCGGGACGCAGTACGTCTCGGCGTCGTCGGTGACGCTCGTGCCCGCGTACGAAGTCGTGTACTGGGGCCACATGTCCTACATACTGCTGTTGATCCTCGCCGGCGGTGTCCTCCTGTTACGAATGCTGTTCCGGTCGAATCAGGTATTCCAGGGCCAGGGGCTCGCACTGCTGCTCGCCATCGCCGTCCCGACGGTCGTCCAGACGCTGTTTGTGCTCGGTGTGCTGCCGACCGCCTTCGACCCGACGAGTCTCGGGTACGTTGCATCGGGAGCCGTCCTCTCGGTCGCTATCCTCCGCGGGCAACTGCTCGACGTGGCACCGGTGACCCGAGAACTGGGGCGAGAAGCTATCTTCACCGAAATGGACGATATGGTCATCATTGTCGACGACGAGCGCCGCATCGTCGACATCAACGCGGCCGCCACGGCGTTGCTTGACGGTGACCAGACCGCGGTTCTGGGCCGCTCGCTCTCTCAGACATCACCGACACTCGCCGAGACGGTCCCCGGCCCTGGCGAGCAAACACAGACCGAGATGGCTCTCGACCGTGGCGGGAGTGTGCGGTACTACGACGTGCGCGTGATACCGCTGTACCGCGCGTACGGCGTTGTTTCGGGCCATCTCATCAGCCTCCGGGATATCACAGACCGCCGACAGCGCGAACAGCGGCTGGACGTGCTCAACCGCCTGCTCCGACACGACATCCGAAACGAGATGAACGTCGTCAAGGGGAACGCGGACCTGCTCAGGGATACAGCCGACACCGACGAGCGCGAGCGACTCGACCGCATTATCAGCACAGTTGACGACATCGTCGACCGAAGCAACAAAATCGGGCGAGTCACCGAGGCGTTAGAGACCGAACAGCACAGCCCGACAGCGCTTCGCCAACTACTGGAATCGGTCGTCAGCGATGCCCGGGACCGCCACCCTGACGTGGCGATCACGCTCACCTGCGAGGATGATATCTGGATTCGGGGTGGTCCGTCGGTCCTCATCGCGCTGGAGGAGCTAGTCGAGAACGCTGTCGAACATCAAGCAGCCGATGCGGACCGAGTTACGGTCGAGATTACGGCGACGCGGGCCGGTGGAACGCCGGGCGCGCGTGTGGCCGTTCACGACAACGGTCCCGGTATCACCGACCACGAGCGCGAGGTCATCCGTTCGGGGACCGAAACGCCGCTCAAGCACGGCTCCGGCGTCGGACTGTGGCTCGTCAACTGGATCGTCCGGAACCTTGGCGGTCAGATGTCGTTCCCCGATACGGACGAATCGGGAACGACCGTAGAGCTGCAACTGCCAACGGCTGAGCCCGCCCACGCGACGGACGACCCAGTGGCGGCCCACAGCGAGAACGCTGACTGACCGTAGCCGCTACCACTCGATTTCGGCCTTGTCGCGCCAGAAGCGTCCGCTTGGTGCGTCGGGTCGGAAGCGGGCGAGCCAGACCGGCGTCTCGGCCCCCTTCTCCGGCGTCCGCGGGGCGCTACCCTCGGTCATGTCCGTCTGGACGTAGCCCGGACACACCGAGTTGGCGACCAGCCCGTCGGCCGCGTACTCGCCGTCGAGGTACTTTGTCAGTCCGTTGACGCCCGTCTTCGAGATTCGGTAGGCCGGCGTGCCACCCGACTGGCTCTCGGTAATGGCTCCCAGCCCGGACGACATGGTGACGACGCGGCCGCCCTCCTCGGCCAGCAACAGCGGAAGGGCGTATTTCGTCATGAGGACTGCCCCCCGGAGGTTCGTATCGAGGGTGTGGTCGATGATGTCGGTCGGCATCTCGTCCAGCGGGTCACGTGAGTCCATCACGCCGGCGTTGTTGACCAGCACGTCGAGGTGACCCTGTTCGCGCTCGATGCGGTCGACGGCGGCGACCATCCCCTCGTCGTCGGTCACGTCGAGTTCGACGGCGTGGCGGTCCGTGGCCTCGATGTCGTCAGTATCGCGTGCGCCGGCGTACACAGTCGCGCCGAGGTCGACCAGCCCGTCAGCGATTGCCTTTCCGATGCCCCGCGTCGCTCCGGTAACGAGGGCGACCTGCCCGTCGAGGGAGTCATAGAGCGGAACGTCCATACCCGAGGTTGGGCGGCCGAGCCGAAAAGAAGGGGGGTCGTGGCGAGGCCGCCGCGGCGTCGGGGCCGACCTACCGTTCCTCGTCCCGGCGCATCGCAATCTCGAACCAGGGACAGAGGCGCAGTTGCCGGTAGTACTCGGGGTGCTCGCGTAGTCGCTCGTAGGGAACCCACATGAGACCGTCGACCTCCTCGGGGTTCGGTTCCAGCGACGTGTCGTGGAGTGTGGCCTGTAGGACCGCACAGACCTCCCATTCGAGGCCGGCGTTCTCATAGTAGCGCTTGTACTCGAACCGGTCGGTCACGCGGAGGTCTCCGTACTGCGAGGGGTCGATACCCAGTTCCTCTTCAAGCCGCTCCTCGGTGGCTTCGACCTGCGTCTGGCCCTGGACGGGGTGAGAGGCGACGGTGCCGTCCCAGTGGGTGTCCCAGAGGCGTTTGTTGGCGGCGCGCTGTGCGAGCAGGATTCGGTCGTCCTCGTCGAACAGCAGGGCGGTGAACGCGCGGTGGCGAACCCCGTCGCCGGTGTGGGCGTCGAGCCGATTGACCAGCCCCTCCTCGTTGTCGTCGGCGTCCACCGCGACGACCTCTTGTCGAGCGTTTTCGTGCGTCTCGTCGACCGCGTCGGAACTCATATGTCGTACCTCTCACAGAGGCGCGTATTACGCCCTTCGACTTCCCGTCACCGCGCCGGGTGGTCCGACACGAACTGCTTGAGTATCTGCTCTTCCGCTCGATGGAGCGTTTCACTGCAGGTCGACTTCGCGATACCGACTCGGTCCGCAAGCTCTGTTAGCGAGCACTCCCGCGGCGTGTCGTAGTAGCCCGCCTCGATGGCCTCCTCGACCAGTTCGAACTGGCTCTCGGTGAGCACCTGTTCGGTTTCGAGGTGTTGCCGGATGCGGTCGACGCTGAAGGAGATACCGAACTCCTCCAGCTGCTCGCCGAGTTCGGAGAGCCGCTCCTGTGGCGCGGAGATGTCCCAGACGGCCTCCCCATCCGAGAGCGTAAACGGCATCTCCAGCGGGACGCCCGACCCCTGGACCGGGAACAGCAGGAGCGGCATCGACGTCTCGAACTGCACCAATGCGCTGTCGTCGCGGTGGGAGAGGATTTCGAGCGTGGTGACCGACTCCTGGCCCTCGATGTCGCGGAGCACCGCCGGGAGGTCGTCGGCTGTGATCTCCGCCAGTCCGACGCCGGAGTCCTCGCCGGGGAGCGCCGAGAGGATTCGGAACGTCGCATCGTTGTACGTGCGCGACACGTCGCCGATCCAGATTTCGTCCGGAATCGTGAGTGTGAGTTCAGCGTGTGGCATTGGTGTATCCGAATATATTCGCCCAACCTCTGCGGCCGTAATCCCGAACATGTTCGTCTACCCATGGCTCGGACAAGAACCTTGGGGGACCTGTCGTGTGCTCTCGGCGCGAGCGTCGGGCATGCAAGACCGACGGGCCGAACATCTACGGGTATGGCGAACGCTTATTTCGCCGGCCACTGGCCGTCTGGTATGGAGCGCGTCTCGCTGACTCGGACAATCCCGGCCGATCCGGAAACAGTCACTGATCTGATAACCGACGTGGAGCCGTTCATGATCGCGGCAGGATTCGACGAGGTGACGCTGGACGGGGACGACCTCGGCATCACGAACCGCGTCGGTCTCTTCGAAATCGAACTGGACCTCGAAATCGTCGAGACTGACGCAGTGCTGCGGTACGAGCAGCGTCAGGGCATCTTCGAGTCGATGATGACGGAGTACACGGTCGAAACCGTCGATGAGGGGACCGAGGTGACGGCGATGACGGAGTACAGCGCCCTCGACCTCCCCGTGCTCGGCGAGATGCTCGACTCGACCGTCATCTCCCGACAGCGCACGAAGGAACTCAACAGGCAGTTCGACTGGCTCGTCGAACAAGTATCATCGCGGTAAACACGAGTGTGACTGTTCGAGTGACCGCCTATCTGTTCTCTATTAATATCCCGAACATATTCGGGAAAGGACCGAGGGACACCCGCCGGTAACGGGTACCTATGAGCCACTCCCACGAGGACCTGCCGCCGGTTACGACCGAGGTCCACGACAACTCTTGGTCGGCGAACCTAGAGACGCCCGCACACGCCGATGACCTCGACGCCGTCGTCGAGCAGGCCGTCGACGCCGTCGAGATGACGACGGCTGGGAACCACGTCAATCTGGTGAGCCACGCCGATCACGGCCATCCCGAGACGTACCTATTCGACGCGCTTGAGGCGGCCTTCGGCGACAGCGTCTCAGTGGAGTACGTCCAGCAGTGTGGCTGTGGGGGCCACGTCACCCGCGTCCACCGGGAGGCATAGATGCACGGGAACCTCGACCTCGACCAGCAGCCGCTGGTGCTGATCTGGGAGGTGACGCAGGCCTGCGAACTGGCGTGCAAGCACTGTCGGGCCGATGCCCAGCCGCGCCGCCACCCCGACGAACTCTCGACGGCGGAGGGGAAGGCGCTGCTTGACCAGGCCCGCGAGTTCGGCGAGGGCCAGCTGGTCGTCCTCTCGGGCGGGGACCCGCTGACCCGCGAGGACCTCCCGGAACTCGTCGCCTACGGGACCGAGCAGGGCCTCCGGATGACGATGACCCCGAGCGGGACGACCTCGCTGACGCGGGACCGGCTGGCCGAACTCGACGACGCCGGGCTCCGGCGGCTGGCGCTGTCTATCGACGGCGGCGACAGCGACGCCCACGACGCCTTCCGGGGCGAGTCCGGGAGCTTCGAGGCGACGATGGAGGCCGCCGAGGCGGCCCGTGACCTCGACATACCGCTGCAGATAAACACCACCGTCTGCGCGGAGACGGTCGAGCAACTGCCGGCGATACGGGACCTCGTCGCGGACCTCGACGCGGTGCTGTGGTCGGTGTTCTTCCTCGTCCCGGTCGGCCGCGGGCGGGTACTGACGCCGATTCCCCCCGAGCGAGCCGAGCGCGTGCTGGAGTGGCTCCGCGAGGTCAGCGACGAGGCGTCGTTCGGCCTCAAGACGACCGAAGCGCCCCACTATCGGCGCGTCGCGATGCAGAATCAGGACGAGGGTGCTGCCGGGCTCAAACGGCGGATGGGTATCCGCGCTGGCAAGGGGTTCGCCTTCGTGAGCCACACCGGCGAGGTGTATCCGTCCGGATTCTTGCCTGAGTCGGCCGGCAACGTTCGAGAGGAAAGCGTCGTCGACATCTACCGGGAGTCGTCGCTGTTCCAGCAACTCAGAGACGACGACGCGCTGACGGGCAAGTGCGGCGCCTGCCGGTACCGGTCGGTCTGTGGCGGCAGCCGGTCGCGGGCCTACGCGACGACGGGGGACCCGCTGGCGGCGGACCCGCTGTGTGACTACCAGCCCGAGGGGTTCGACGGGACGGTTCCCGACCAGCACCCGGCAGATTGAGGGGATTTTTCACTCCGTGGGAACGCGCCTCGCCCGTTTTGTAACACGGTGTCACAGTATTCGGTATGAGCGACTCCGGCATCAGAGTGGAGCTATCGGTCGATGCCCCGGGGGCCTGTCCGGTGGCGAGCGTCTCGGACGAGGCGGGCGCGGCCGTGACCGATGTTGCCCGAAGCAGCCCAGATGCAGACGGGCAGGTCATCGAAGAGTTCACCGCGACGGGCACTGACGGAGGGGAAATCGAGACACGGGAAGGCATGGACAAGGTGTTCTCGACGGGCACCGGCGCCCGCTACCAGTTCTCTCGGTCCCGAACCGAGTGCGTCTGTGAAGCGGTCGAAACGTATGACTGTCCGGTGGCAGATATCCGCGCCGAGGGCGGACAGCTCCACCTGACATTTCACGCTCCCGATGTCGATCGGGTGCGCGCCATCGTGACGCGGCTGAAAGAACTGTACGACGGCGTCTCGCTCCGGTCGATGCGTCGAAACGGTGACGTGGACCCGGCGGACTCGATACTGGTCGACCGGAGCAAGCTCACCGACCGGCAACAGGAAGTGCTCGAAACGGCCGTCGAGATGGGGTACTTCGAATACCCCAAAGGGGCCAACGCCGGCGACGTGGCGACGGAACTGGATATCTCCGTTTCGACGTTCGCGGAACACCTCGCCGCCGCCCAGACGAAACTGCTTGACAGCATCATCACGGAATAGGTCTCTGGTGGGTCGCCACTACTGCCAGCGGCGAGCGAACGCTGCTACCAGGAGATACGTATAGAGGAGCGCGCCGAGACCGCCAGCCGCTGTGCCGACTGGTCTCATCCAGCCGATACGGCCGACAAGACCGAGTAGCTGTATGCCGAGTCCGCTCCCAAGCAGTGCAATCGACAGCAGTGCCGTCCGGTCATCTGCACAGGGCCAGACGCCGACTGCCGGCGGGTAGAACTGGAACGCTGCCCCGACCACAGTGAGTCCGAGAAAGCCCGCCAGCATCGCCCGATAGTGCGCGGTGACCAGCGCCGGGCTCCGACCGGTTACGGCGACAGTCAACCCGAGTCCGATACCGACGACTCCGGCCACGACCGCCAACAGGACCGCGTAGAACCCCACGCGGCGGCGCTCCGACCGCAGAAAGAGGGCCAGATACGACAGCGCGAACCCAGCGACTGCGACGGCCTCGACGACGCCACCAATGAGGAGGAGCGTGCGGTCGAACAGCCCGAATCCGAGCAGCGCGGGACCGACGGCACCGGCCGCGACGACGACGGCGACGACCGGGCGCGGCACTGCCGCGACCAGAAACCGGGGGAACAGCCGGAAGCCGACGCCGAAGACGAACAGCGCGGCCGTCCCCGCGGCCAGCAGGTGCGACAGTTGCTGGGGGTGGACCGACCCGAAGCCGGCGGTCGTGGCGAGCGCGCTCCCCGCGGCGAGCGCGAGGTAGCCGAGCGCAATCGGGACCGCGACGTTGGCGGTTCGGTCGACCGGCTCCCGGTGGGCGTTCGCGCCGCCGGTCCCCGTCGCGGTGCCGGTGACGTTTCCGGCAATCGTCCACCCAAGCGTCCCGAGAAAGACCCCGACGCCGCCGACCCAGAGAAGGGTTCCCACTGGTCGGAGCCACGACGGGCCAAGCGGCGCGAGCGCCAGCCCTGTTGTGCCGAGGACGGACAGCGGGAACTGGACGGCTGGCCCCAGTTCCCACGCGAGGTCCCGTTCGAAGTACGGCGGCACGAGCGCGTAGGCCTTCCCGAACAGGACGTGCAGGACGAACCCGTAGAGACCGAGCGTGACGACGACTCGCCGGGGGGCGGCGACCGCCATCGCGGCGTGAAAGCCGACGAAAAACAGCGCGCTGGTGGCGACGAACCACCGCGAGGCGCGCTCGGTCCGCATCTCAGTCCGGCCGTATCGTGATGTGCCACTTCTCGTCGGCGACCTGCTCCGCGGCGTACTGATACCCCTTCTTCGTGAGAACGTCGTACAGCGGCACCGGCTCGAAGCTGTTCACCAGCCGGAGCGCCTCGTCCTCGCTGACCGAGTCGAGCGCGTCCATGATGTGCTCGAACGGTTCCCCGTCGATGTCTCGAACGTCGAGTTCGCGGACCGCGTCCTGCTGATCTGTGCTCATACGTCCGATGATGGTCCACGCCAGTCAGGCGTTTGTCCCGAACCTGTTCGGGCGACAGCACAGTGTCACTCACGGACAGTCCGGAAACGGGCCGTCGCTGCCACCCGCGGTTACCGAAGCGTCGTGTAGCTCAGTCCGACAATGGCGATAAACTGCAGTGAGCGCAGGACCAGTACGGCTTGCTGGACGTGTGGGTCGCCGGCGTAGAAGCTCTGCATCGAGAAAAAGAAGTAGACGGCGATGGCGTTCTCGGCGAGCATCGCGACGGCGAAGGCGATGAGGCCGGCGACGAGTCCCGTCCGGAACGTCGCGTAATTACGGACCCAGACGCCCAGCAGCGGGAGCAACAGCAGGACGTTCAGCCCCGCGAGCGCCGCCGCGGCGGTGATGAGCGGTCCCATCGCCATCAGCGCCGCCCCTCCCGTCGGCCGGTCGCGGCCCGGGTGATTTGTTCCCTCATTCGTCCATTTTCTCCACGATCTCCTCGAAGGTGTCGCGGTAGTTGTCGAACCGGTCGGTCAGGAAGTAGAGTTTGGCGTACTCCTCGTCGCCGGATTCGACCACGCCGTGTTCTTCTAGCTGTTCCATATGATGTCTGATCGTCTTGTAGCCCACGTCGAGTTCGTCGGCGAGTTCGTTTGCGTTCATCGGTCGGTCCGAGAGAGCGTCGATGATACGCGCCCGGTTGGCGCCGCCACGCGTCGCCGTCAACAGGTACCAGAGCGCTTTCTCCATCCCACTGTCCTCCCGGGACCTGCGTCTGCCGGTCGTATAGTCCTGTCTCTCCCCGCCGACGGGCGCGCTGGACTCGGATGCATGTGCCACGATGGGATACCGGAGTCCAGACGGCCGACCGATAAAGGGTTTCTTCGCACTCTCCCCCGAGACTGTTCCAATTTCGGGGCGACTGGTCCGGTCCGACGACACCTGCGAGTGTCCGCGTCGGCCGCGCTGACCCCCGCTCAGCGGAGCGCCGCCGTCGCGTCGGCCATGACATCGATGGCCTCTTTCAGCGTCTCCGTGTCCGTCGCGTAGGAGATGCGAGCGTAGCCCGCGCCGTGTTCGCCGAAGGCGTCGCCGGGGACGACCACGACCCCGCGATCGATGACCTCGTCGACCCACCCGTCGGGGACCTTCGGCATCGCGTAGAACGCGCCCTTGGGCGTCGGGCAGTCCAGTCCCATCTCCTCGAGGCCGTCCAGCAGCACGTCGCGGCGCTCCTGAAAGGCCTCGCGCATCTCCGCGACCGGCTCTTGAGGGCCGGTCAGTGCCGCCTCGGCGGCGTACTGGGCCGGGGCCGACGCACAGGCTTGTGCGTACTGGTGAACGCGCAACATTCGCTCGATGCGGTCCGTCGCGCCGGTGACCCAGCCGAGCCGCCAGCCCGTCATCGAGTAGGCCTTCGAGCAGGCGTTGACCACGACGACGTTGCCCGAGTCGCTGAACTCCGCTGGTGACCGGTGCTCGCCCTCGAAGACCTGGTGTTCGTACACCTCGTCGGAGATACACAGCACGTCGTGCTCGTCGGCGATACGGGCGAACGCCCGCATGTCCTCGGGGGTCTGAACCGCGCCGGTCGGGTTGGCAGGCGAGTTCACGACGAACGCCGCCGTGTCGTCGGTAATTGCTTCCTCGACCGTCTCGGGGGCCATCGTGAGGTCCTCACGCAGCGGCACCGGTCGCGGCGTCCCACCGGCTAAATGGGTCAGCGCGTCGTAGGAGACGAACCCCGGGTCCGGAAAAATAACCTCCTGTCCTGCATCAACGTGGGCCTCCAAGGCGATGTGCAGCGCCTCGCTCCCGCCCGACGTGGCAATGATGTCTCCGGGGTCGACGTCGAGGTTGTTATCCCGCTCGTGCTTGGCGGCGATGGCGTCTCGGAGTTCCTCGGTCCCTTTGTTCGACGTGTAGGCGTCGACTTCCCCCGTTTGAATTGCCTCGACGGCCGCTTCGCGTGCGTGCTCCGGCGTCGGAAAATCCGGTTGGCCGAGGCCGAGGTTAATCGCGTCTTCGCCGGCCGCCTCGAACACTTCACGGATGCCCGAAATCGATACCTGCTCTACTCGTTTAGAGAATTCGGTCATACTCTGTTTCGGGGCGGCTGGCCCGATAATTCTTCCTTGTGCTTCGGTAGCATTGGAATCGTCCGTCTGTTCTGCTGGACCCACTGACTAAAGAAACTAATAACAAGTTTATTTCTATCCCATTATATATCAGATATCAGAATAAACACGTATTCATAATGCAGTTTATGTTATTCGGTTTATTGAATAACGGGCTGCATGAGGAATTATATATTAGTTTTATAACTCACCCATATTTAGTGGGAGTCGGATGTCTCGACATACTCTGCCGAAACCGTCCAGAAGATCAGTCATCAAGATGCTCGGTTCCGCTGTAACGGTCGCAGCCTTTGGTGGAGAAGCCAGTGCATCACAAAATTCTGATACAAAAGAATATCTGATCGGTGTTTCAAATGATAAAAACGCATCAGATGTTCATAGCAAAATAAAGGAGCGATCCGACCTCGAGCAGCTCGATATTATCGACGTGAACGAGTCGCTTTCGTACCTTCGCTCAGCAGTCCCACAGAAATTCACGGAAGAACTTCTTCCGACGGTCGAAGCAATTGAGGGAGTCAAGTACACGGAGTTCAACCACGTTCGCGAGCCGATCGCCACGATTCCAAACGATCCGAAGTTCGACAGCCAGTACGCGCCACAACTTGTCAATGCTCCGAAAGCCTGGGATGTTACCTTCGGCAGCAAGGATGTCACCATCGCTGTCATAGACACCGGTACGGATTACACTCATCCCGACCTTGACGGACAGTTCGGGAACCAGAAAGGACGGGACTTCGTCGACAACGACAGCGACCCCGCACCACAATCCGCTCAGCATGGGACACACGTTTCCGGCATCGCTGCCGGCGAAACGAATGACGAAACCGGTATCGCAGGTGTCAGTAACTCACGGCTTCTGAGTTGTCGTGCACTCGGCCCAAACGGGGGCCGAACCGCCGATATCGCTAACGCTGTCGAGTGGGCGACTGATCAGGGGGCGGACATTATCAACATGTCCCTCGGTGGTGGCGGCTACAACCAGACGATGAAAAACGCCGTCTCGTACGCATGGAATCAGGGTGTCCTCCTCATCTGTGCAGCCGGTAATCACAAGGATGGTGACCCGCCAAGTCAGCAGGACGTGTCGTACCCAGCAGCCTACGAAGAGTGTGTCGCCGTCGGTGCCGTCGATCAGAACAAGAGTCCCACCGAGTTCTCGAACTACGGTGAGAAGGTCGACATCGCAGCTCCGGGCAATGATGTCCTCTCATCCGTTCCGGGAGGAGACTACGCGCAGTTCCCCGGAACGTCAATGGCGTGTCCTGCTGTCGCCGGCGTTGCGGCGCTCGGACTCGACAGACACGAATGGCCCGTCAGTCAGACCCGACAGAACCTTCTGGACACTGCCCAGCCACTGAGTGAGGACAGCCAGTTCGTCGGTGTCGGTCTTGCGGATGCATACAACTTCGTCACTGCCGGCGGGGGCTCGAAAAACGAACCGCCAATCGTGACGCTCAACGACGACTCGCGAACTGTCACTGTCAACAGAGAGATTATCTTCGATGCCAGCGGCTCCCGTGACCCCGACGGCTCGATAACGAACTACCGCTGGGAGTTCGGCGACGGCTCTGACCCTGTTGAGGGGTCGGACGCAGCAGAGGTCAGCCATACGTACACCGACACTGGCGATTACACTGTTACCGTCACTGTGACCGATAATGACGGTGCCGAGGCAACCACGTCAGTCAACGTCTCTGTCTCTTCTGAAGCAAAAGACCGCATCACCACTGATTCGTCCGGCTCGCTCAGCGGGATGCTTGACTATGATACGTACACGTACTCCCTGAAGACGGACTCGCCGCTGCAACTGATCCTCAGCCTCAATGGGCCGTCTGATGCTGACTTCGACCTCTATGTTTCCTTCGACGGTCGCATACCCACGCCGAACGACTACGACCGCGCGTCCTACACGCAGGACAGCAACGAACAGATAATCATCGACGACTTCTCACAGGTCAGCGAGATCGGTATCCTCGTGTATGTCTACAGCGGACGCGGAGACTACACACTCTCACTGGAGGAAATCGGAAAAACAAGCTCGTAATCTAACTGTTATCCTCTCCTTTCGGCTGATTTCGTGCGGCGTGCCCGCTTGCCCTTCCGCTTTCAGTTCGTGGCGTTTCGCGCCGCCACCGCCGACGCTCACTCGCCTCGTCGCTGGCGAGTCCTTACCGAACCACAGACATCGCGATTGCGCCGCCACCGCCGACGCTCATCCCCACGATGCCGCGGTGATGGTCTTCTCGTTCCATCGCGTACAGCATCGTGGTCGTGAGGATGCCGCCGCTGGCCCCGATAGGGTGGCCGAGCGCCACCGCGCCGCCGAGCGGGTTGTGTTTCTCGGCGGGGATGTCGAGTTCGTCAGCGACGTACACCATCTGCGCGGCGAACGCCTCGTTGAGTTCGAAGTGGTCCACGTCGGCGACGGCGAGGTCGTTGCGCTCAAGTAGTTTTTCGACGACGTCGCGGACGGCGATAGAGAATTCCGACGGGTCCCGGTAGGCAACCGCGTAATCTTCGACGTGGGCCATCGGTCCAAGCCCTTCGCGCTTGACCGTCTCGGCGTCGGCCAGCACCACTGCACCCGCTCCGTCAGAGAGCTTCGAGGCGTTGCCGGCGGTGATCGTGCCGCCCTCGACGAAGGCCGGCGGCAGCGTCGCCAACTGCTCGACGGTCGTGTCCGGCCGCGGCCCCTCGTCCCCGGTCACGAGCCCGTCGGCCGTCTCGACGGGGACCAACTCCTCGGTGAACTTCCCCGACTCGATGGCGTCGCCGGCCCGGTGGTTGCTCCGCCGTGCGTACTCGTCTTGCGCCTCACGACTGATATCGTGCTCTGTGGCGAGTTCCTCTGTCAGCGTGCCCATGTGCGCGTCGTAGTGTTTGTCCCACAGCGAGTCCCAGATCATCGCGTCGACGAGTTCGCTGTTCCCGTGTCGGTGACCGCCGCGCATATCTGGAACGAGATACGGCGCGTTCGACATCGACTCCATACCGCCGGCGAAACACACCGACGCCCGACCGGCCTCGATACGGTCGGCGGCAGTCGTGATCGCCCGCAACCCGGACCCCGATGCCTCGTTGAGCGTCGTGGCGGCGACATCGTCAGGGAGCGGCGACTCGACGACGACTTGTCTGGCCGGAACCTGGCCGACGCCCGCCTGTACCGCGTTTCCGAGGCCGACCCAGTCGACACTGTGTTTATCAATTGCGGTTCGGTCAAGCAGTCCCTCGACGGCTGCCGTACCCAGCTCTATCGCGCTTCGTTCTGCGAGGCCACCCAGCAGTTCACCGTGTGCAGTGCGTGCGCCGTCTACCAGAACCACATCCGTCATACGGACTACATGAATCTGAGACTACAATACTGTTCGCCCGACGATGGACGGCGTCCTACTCCTCGGCCGCCGTCCGCAGTTCCTCGATAGCCGTTTCCAGCCGGCGGAGCGTCGCATCAGCGTCGGTGTACCCTTGCTCGTACTCGCCGTAGGCGTCGTCGGCTTCGTTCAGGAACGCCTCGACAGCATCATGGATATCGTGGTCGCTCATGGGTGTCCTGACGGCAGCCGAGCGGAAAAGTCCCGCTACTCGCGGGTCACTGCGTCACGTCGTAGTCGACGCTCGCGTCGCGAAGCGCGTCGGTCACACGGCCGACAGTGTCCTGTGTCGCGACGACGACGGCATTGAGTCCCCGTGATGCGGCGGCGGCAGCTACCTCGCCAGCCGCGAAATGTGTCGTCGGTTCGATGTCGGCATCGCGGAGCGCGACGACGGACTCGACGCCCGCTGCGGTGACGATGGGGACATCTGCACAGGCTGTGGCGATCTCGTCAATGTTCTCGACTGGCCCCGACCGGACTGGCGGGACCTGGATGACGCTGACGTGGCCGGGGTCGAGGTCGATGACGCCTTCGAAGCCGGTGACGCCGACGACATCGCCCGCCGCGGCGCTCGTCGTCGTCACGCCCGTCGCGTCGCCGCCGCCGGGATGGGCGTGCAACAGCCCGTCCGACAGTGAGAGTGTCACCGTCTCTCCTTCTTCCAGATCCGCCGTGGCGATGGCGGCGTCCTCTTGCACGCTCCCGAGTACGTCGTCGGTGACGTGGTCGGCGAACCGCCGAACGTCGGTCGCAGACTGGAACACCCAGTCGACGCCCTCCTTGGTGACCCGGTAGCGGGACCGGCCTTCCTTCTCAACGAGTCCGTCGTCGACGAGTTCGCGGATGTACTCGCTGACGGCCTGGCTCGTCACGCCGACGGCATCGGCTATTTCGCCCTGACTCACTGCGGGCTGGCGCTCGGCGATCTCCACGAGGACCCGAAACCGCGTCGCGGCCCGCTTGTTCTCCAGGACGTCGACCATACAGGAGTCACGGGAGTCGCAGGTAAAAATACCACCGACACTGTCAGGCCCGGATACACGGGCGGCTCCGCACCGACCATCCGCGTGACCGACAATATAAGCGTCACCAGCGCCGACCTCACGGCGATGACAGCCAGCTACGACGACCGGTCGCTCCTGCTCGACGGCACGCTCGTCGTCGCAGACCTCCACGTCGGCCGGGGCACCGGCGGGACCCTCGAACTCCCGGTCGGCTCCGGTTCGGACATGGTCCAGCGGTTCCAGTCGCTCGTCGAGCGCCACGACCCCGACGAGGTCGTCGTCGCGGGCGACCTGCTGCATTCGTTCCGGACCGTCCCCCGGTCGGTCGAGAGCACCGTCGCCGGCCTCAGGGAGGCCTGCCGGACGGCCGGTGCACGGCTGCTCGTGACGCCGGGCAACCACGACACGATGCTCGACAGCGTGTGGGACGGGCCGACCGAGACGGCCTACCGGGTCGGCGACACCGTCGTCTGCCACGGCCACGAGGCCCCCGAGGCCGACGCCGACCGCTACGTCGTCGGGCACGACCACCCCACCATTGCCATCGAGGGCCAGCGCCGGCCCTGCTACCTTGTCGGGTCCGGCCAGTACCGTGGCAGTGACGTGGTGATGCTCCCGTCGTTCAACAGGCTGAACGCCGGTGTCGAGGTCAACGAGATGCGAGCCAGCGACTTCCAGTCCCCGCTGGTCACCGACGCCGACCGACTTGAGCCAGTGGTCTGGGACGAGAGCGGGCGCGAGACGCTGTCGTTCCCGCCGCTGGGGGAGTTCCGTCGCATGCTATAACGGTAAGTATTTGAGCCGCGACGGTGGACGCTGGAATATGGTTCAGACAGAAATCGCGCTGGGTCTCATCGCGATTACGCTGCTCTCGCTACTGCTGCTGTACTTCGCGACAATAAAGTACGTTTCTGAAGTCCTCGAAGGGGAGGGGCCAGACCACGAGGGAAACACGAATAGCGGCGGTCCAGCCGCATAGACCGCCGTCTCTTCGGAGCTGTCTCAGCAGTTCTACTATCGTAACAGATCAGCGGCGACCTTGCCGCTTTCCAGCGCACCCTGTATCGACGACCAGCGGGTGTAATCGCCGGCCAGCACCGCGTTTCCGTCCGGCGCTGTCGGGTCCGGGAGCGACTCTCGGTACCCCGGCGGCTGAGCGAACTGTGAGAACGGGACCCGGTCGGTCCGGAGGTGTTCGAGCGCCTCGAAGCTCGCGTTCGGGTACCACGACCGGAGCGCGTCCCGGACCTCGGCGGCCAGGTCCGCGTCGCTCGCGTCGGGCGTCCCGAGGAACGTGGCGCTGTACAGCTCCATGCCGGCGGGCGCGTACTCGCTGGCGACCGCCGACAGCGGCGCGACGGTGTTGGGCCGGTCGTCGGCCGCGTTGAGGATGATGCGCTGGCCGGTCGTCGGCGCGCGGTTCGTCGGGAGCGCGAAGTACTGCGTGACACAGCCGACCGGCGCAGTCGGAATCGCATCAATATCCGTCAGCTCTGCCGCTGTCTCCGGGTCCGTCGCGACGACGCAACTCTCGGCCGTCACCGTCTCCGTGCCCACCTCGACAGTGACCTCGCCGTCGTGGGTATCTATGTCAGTTACGGCCGCGTCGGTCTCGATGGTCGCGCCGGCCGAGCGAGCGCGGTCGGCGAGCTGTCGCGGCATCGCCTGCATCCCGTCGGCCGGGACGAATATCTCGCCCTCGCTCAGCATCTTGTATGTGTACTCGAAGATGCTGCTGTCGGTCCCCAGCGAGCGGTCGAGCGTGATGCCGCCGTAAAAGGGTGCGGCGAACCGCTCGACGAACCGCCGCGAGAACCCGTAGTCGGCGAGGTACTCCCGGATGGTCCGCCCGCCGCGGGAGAGCAGTTCGACCGGCTCGACGCCGGCCAGCTCGCGCTGGAGCCGGAACAGCCTGAGCTTGTCGGCCGTGCGCACGTCGGTGTTGAGCAGCGTCTGTGGCGCGGCCGTGGGGTTGCGAAGCGGGTCCGACAGCACCGAACGGTGGTTCGGACTAGCGATAGTGGCCCCCGGCGTGAATGTCCGGGGCGAGAGCGCCTCGATGTCGAGTTCACGCTTGGCCGCGGGGTACGCAGTGAACATCACCTGGAACCCGCGGTCGAACGTGTAACCGTCCTCGTGGACCGTCCGGACGCGACCCCCGACCTCTGAGGCCTGTTCGAAGACGGTCACGTCTCGGCCCGACTCCGCCAAGTGCCGGGCGGCGACCAGCCCGGCGAGTCCGCCTCCGGCGACGACGACATCTGTCATACCCTCAGGTTCGACCGCCCCGGACAAGAGCGTGCTGAAGCGGGACCGGACCACACTTGGTCGTCCCGTCCACAGGGGGAGACATGGAGACGACTGCGGCGTTTCGCGGCCTCATCTGCACGGCGTGTGGCGCAGAAACCGACAGCACGGCCGACCGCTGTCCCGACTGCGGCGGGGTCCTCGTCGGCGACTACGACGTTCCGGAGCTGACGCCCGCGGCGCTGCCCGACGCGACGGGGCCGGGCCGGTACGAGCCGCTGCGGCCGTTCCCGCGGGACGCGACGGTGACGCTGGGCGAGGGGGCGACGCCGCTGGTCCCGGTCCCGGACCTGGCCGCGGAACTCGGCGTCGACTCGGTGTACGTCAAAGACGAGGGGCGCAATCCGACGGCCTCGCTGGGCGACCGGAAGCTCTCGCTCTCGGTCACCGCCGCCACCCAGCGCGGGGCCGAGCGCGTCGTGACGCCCTCGACGGGCAACGGCGCACAGGCCAGCGCCGCCTACGCGGCCCGCGCCGGCGTCGACTCGAAGGGCTTCGTCCCCTCGCGGTGTCCGTTCCTGAACAAGGCGATGGTGAACGTCCATGGCGGCGACATGCGCGTCGTCGAGGGCCGGTACGACGACGCCGTCTCAGCCTTTGAGGAGGAACTGGCCGAGGCCGCTGAGGGCTGGGTTCCGGTCGCGCCCGGACACCCCTTCCGCGTCGAGGGGGCCAAGTCCGTCGCCTTCGAGACCGCCGACGACCTCGGCTGGGCGGCCCCCGACGCGGTGGTCCACCCAACCGGCCACGGTGAGACAGTTGTCGGCCTCGAACGCGGATTCCAGGCGGCGGTCGACAGCGGCCTCGCGAACGCAGTCCCGCGAATCTACGCCGCACAGCCCGACTCGGCGGCCGCCATCGCCGACGCCGCACGCGAGGGCGACGACGAGCCGGCGACGGTCGAACACCCCGACACCATCGTCGGCCCGCTCGAAGTCCCCGACCCCGCCGCCGGCGCTGCGGCGCTCGACTCGCTGGAGCGCTCGGGCGGGGGCGGCGTCGCCGTCCCGGACACGGACATCCTGGCCGGTGCCGTCGACGGCTGCGAGATGGGGCCGGAGACGGGCGCGACCGGCGGGACGGCCGTCGCCGGCGCGCGGGCGCTGGCTGACGACGGTGCCTTCGACAGCGACGACGTGGTCGTCCTCGTGAACCCCGTCGCCGGCAGCAAGGAGGCGGACCTGCTGCGCAGTCACCTCATGAGCCAGGGCATCTGAGGCCGCCGTCGGCCGGAGTGGGGGACGCCGTGACACAGCACCGCACACTTCGGTGTCGTTTAGCCCGTCGTGGCACAACACTGGCCTGATGCGCGCCGCAGCGTTCAGCGAACTCACTGGCCCGGACGGCGTCTCGATTGTCAACCGACCGACCCCCGAACCCGGACGCGGCGAGGCGGTGGTCTCCGTCGAGGCGTGCGCAATTAACCGCCACGACCTCTGGATTCTCGAAGGCGATTCCGCGATGGTCGACGCGGACGACCTGCCCTTTGTCACCGGTCTCGATGTCGCTGGGACCGTCGACGCCGTGGGCGAGGGCGTCACCGCCGTCGAACCCGGAGACCGGGTGGTACTCTGCCCGAACGAGACCTGCGGGACCTGCCACTACTGTCGGGAGGGGCCGGAGAACCTCTGTGCGAACTTCTCGCTGTACCACGGCGGCCTCGCCGAGGCGGCCCGCGTGCAGGCCGACCGCCTCGTCGCGCTCCCCGACGGCGTGGACACGGTCGAGGCGGCCGCGCTGCCGACGGCCTACATGACGGCCTTCCACATGCTCCGGCGGGTCGAGGCCGGTCCGGGCGACCTGGTGTTCGTCCCGGGCGTCACCGGCGGCGTCGGTGTCGCGGGCGTGCAACTCGCCGACGCGCTCGGCGCTGACACTGTCGGCACCTCCTCCTCTCAGGACAAACTGGACCGCGTCGAATCGCTCGGTCTGGACCACGCAATCAAGAGCACCGACCCGGACGAGATTCGGGCGGCAGTCGACGATGTCGGCACAGTCGACGGCGTGCTCAATCACCTCGGTGGTGAGTACACGCAGGTCGGCCTTGACGTGCTGCGACGCGGCGGCCGGATGGCGGTCTGTGGGCGGACGGCCGGCGGCACGTCCGAAATCGACATCCCGGACCTGTTCCTCGGGCATAAACGTGTCATCGGGAGTACGATGGGGACGCAGGGCGACCTAGAGCGACTCGTCGGCCTCGTTGCTGACGGCTCGCTCTCCCCCGAAATCGAGGAGACGTACTCGCTTGAAGAGACCGGTACGGCGTTTGTGGCAATGCAGAATCGCGATAGCGTTGGCAAGCTCGTCGTGACGCCGTAGTCACTCTTGCGACCCGCAAGACTTTCGAAACTAACTCTGGCACAGACGGCCGGTGTCCCGTCGCTGTCGGTGCTTAGGGCAGTCTGTCCATCGGTCGCAGCTGCCACCACTTATCGGGCGATAATGACTGGAACAGGCGAGTTACGGAACACTTTCTGAGCGACGTTCCCGACGACCAGCCGATCGGCTAAGGAGCCGCCGTGCGTTCCGAGTACGACCGCATCGAAGTCGTCAGCTCTATTCAGAATCGCCCGGACCGGGTGGCCCAGTTGCACTTCAGTGGTTATTTCGACATCGTACTCGGCGGCGCGCTCACGAGCCTCGTCGAATACTCCTTCCGCACGCCTCTCGGCAGCCGCTTCGACATCATCCTCAAGAGCAAGTGAGGTGGCCGCTCCCCCCAACGGCGACGGTCCGCCCACGACGTGTAAGACAGTAATCTCCGCGTCAGGATGGTTCTCAAGGGCGTACCCAAGCGCTCGCCGGGCCATTTCCGAATCGTCCATCGGAACGAGAATCCGTGCGATCATACCGTGACTACGGTCAGCCTGTGGATAAAATGGTGGTGCGCCTTGTTCGGAGACACGACGCAGTCCCGTCGGCTGTGAACGCCTCTCGGTCTTGCCGGCGGCAGCTGGTCGGTTCGCCGTCCGTTGACCGAGGCGTGCAAGATGCAGTACACCTACGAGCACAGAGCGGTCGTAAACTCACTCTGCAACGTGGCGGGAATCGAACGTAGTGTTAAATCAATAGCCTGTCAAACCGTGGCTATGAGCCACACGATCAACTCGATTCTCGTGCCGACCGACGGCAGTGACGGGGCACGAATAGGGGCTCGGCGAGCTATCGATCTCGCAGCTACAATCGGTGCCGACCTCCACGTACTGTCAGCAGTTGACGCCCGTGACATCGAACCGGAGCTGAATTCTGACGGGCAGACCGACCGGGAGCGTCTCCTCACGGAGGCGGCTGAACGGGCGGTAGACTCCATCGCGAGACTCGCCAGGGCGCATCTCTCCGGGCAAATCACTACCGCCGTCGAGTCGGGGATTCCGTTTCAGGCGGTCAACGACTACGTCGATGCTCACGACATCGATCTCATTGTTATGGGGACGCAGGGACGGACAGGGTTCGAACGGGTTGCACTCGGGAGTGTTGCAGAAAAGACGCTGCGGACTGCCGCTGTCCCAATCGTCACGGTCACTCCGGATGGGGATATCGTCGAAATCGGCGAGCAACGGTATGAAAACATTCTCGTCCCGACTGACGGCAGCGAGGGGGCAACACTCGCAATCGAATGGGGGGTCACGCTAGCGGAGCTGTATGACGCAACCGTACACACGCTCTACTCTGTCGACACGAGCCGGTTCGGCGGCGCTGAAGGATCAGCAGAGATTCACGAGGCGCTTGAGCAAACTGGCCAGGAGGCACTTGCGACGGTCCATGAGCGTGCCAGCGACGCAGATGTCAGTGTCGCAGGTAACATCGCAAGCGGCCCGGCTGCACGCGCGATTCTCTCCTACAGCGAGGAACACGATATCGACCTCATCGCGATGGGAACACACGGCCGCTCCGGCCTCACGCGATACCTGACCGGAAGCGTCACCGAGACCGTTGTCCGTAATGCGTCTGTCCCGGTCTGCTGTGTCCCGATGCAGTGAGGGGCCTTCAGTCTCCGCTTACGACGCTCGCTGTCGCGATGCCCCGGACGCGTGCTGTTTCGCAGTGGTGTATGCCTCCCGGACGCGCTTGAACTCGTCCTCGTTGCCGCCGTGGTCCGGATGGACCTCCTTGACGCGCTCGCGGTAGGCCGATTTCACGTCGTCCAGCGACGCGCTCTGTGTCAGTCCCAGTTCGCTGAACGCCTGGACTGTCGGGTGTGGTTCCTCTTCGGGATCCGGGCCGAGGTCAACTTCGGGCGTTTCGAAGGGCAGGCGTGCGCCGAGATAGACGCCCGGCATCTCGTGTTCGACCAGTACGGGAATAGTCGGAGACCGCTCGATGCGGTAGTACGCTCGGGCGTCGAACGTGATTGCCACGTCCCGCTTGGGGAGATAGAAGGCGACGTGTTGCCCCTCGACGAAGTGGTTCTCGGCGAACTGCTCGTCGATAGCGGTGAGGTACTCGCGCAGCTCTGCCCGGCGTCGCATCTCCCCGCCGTCTGTCGCCTGCCGGTTCGGCCGCTCGGCCGGAAACACGCGATTCGCGAGGACGAATAGTCCGGCGACAACGAGGGTTCCGGCGATGCCGAGGGCGAGCCCGAGGACCAGCCACTCCGGCGGCATACCCGGTTGTGTCTGCACGGCCACGAATTAGGGTCCAGTGGTAAAGAAATTCCCGCTCTCCGGCAACAGGTGACTGCTTCAGGCGGGCTCCCACCAATCAGTTTCGGAGGGTACCGGCTCCGCCGTCGGTGACAGCCGAGACACGGGGACAGAAATCCGTCTTAACCGATGTATCTGAGGTCCTCGTCGGTGGGCGACGGGGAGTTCTGCTGTTCCATCTCCTGAATCTTCCGGACGACCTCCTCCATCTCGTCGGCGCGGTCCTCCAGCGAACTGTAGTCGACCTCGAACCCGATGACGTCTTGGAGGATTTCGAGAACGGCCTGCGCGCTCTTGGGATCGACCAGATAGCCCGAGGTCTCGCCCATGAGGCAACTGGCCGGCACGTCGCGGCGCTTGCTCAGGCCCAGCAGCAGGCCGGAGACGCCGACGATGCCGCCCGCAGGTTCGTCCTCGCGGAAGGCCACGCCAGCGTCTTCCAGCGTTTCCTTGAAATCCTCGGTTGTCGTCGCGCCGAGCACGTCGTACTCCTCGATGAGTTCGCCGGTCGGGACGCCGCCGAGAGCGAACACCCGCTGAACGCCGAACTCGTCGGCGATGTCGAGGAACGTGTCGGTCAGGCCATAGTGGCCCTGGTTGTCCTGGGCCTGATGATTCCCGGAAAGCACGAGCAGGTCTTGGCCTTCCTCCGGCGTCACGGCGTGGAACTCTGCGCAGGCAAGTTCCGCCTGTCCGTCGTCAATGCTGACCTGTGGCGGGAAATGTGTTGAGTAGACACGCCGAACGAGCTCGCTTTCGAGTTCCTCCAGTAGGTGTTCGGCGGCGAGTTTGCCGACGTGGCCGACGCCGGGCAGCCCCTCGACCAGTACCGGGTCGTCGAGGTCGGGGTCCGCTACAGTCTCGATGTCGAATTCGTCCATACGGCTTATTCGCGGCTGCGGCGCTTAAGAGAACGTCGATACTCGCCGTAGCTGTCTTCAGGCGAGAACGGCGCGGGTACGCTGTTGACTGCTTCGGCCCCGCAGTCCGGACAGGTGTCGTCCAGCGTGTACACCGGCCGGGCGTGCTCGGACTTCCAGGCAGTGCAGACGCGGATATCCGATTTCATCGGTAGTGACTCACTGAACGACAACCGGCTTACTCGTCGTCTTCGCTGCGCTCACGGTGGAATTGTCCCGTTCCACCGTGTTGCTGGACGACCGCCGCGGCGCGGTCCGCGCTCTCTTCGAGCGCGTCCTCGGCGGTCTTGTAGTCGGGCGCTTGCACCTGGATGCGGTACTCAGGTGAGCCGACGTAGGTCACTTCGAGTTCGATTTCGTCGGGGACCTCGCCGTTGCCCTCGGCGGCCTGCAGTGCTTCCTTGATGATGTCGACGCCGTCGCTTTCGGGACAGGACAGGTCGACATAGCCGGTGACCTGAACGTACGGCACAGAGACGTTGTTCCGAGCCGTCTGCACGATGGCGTCGATTTCCTCCTCGGAGAGGTCGACCTCTTCGAGGGCGTCGTTGCCGTGGATTGCCGCTGATTCGAACCCGTCGTACATCGAGCCGAACTCAGCCAGCAGTTCGTTTGCGATGGCGGCGTAGGTCTCGTCGTCTAAGTCCTCGCCGAAGGCCAGTTCCATCCAGTTGTCGGCCTTCTGCTCGTTTTTCCACTCCTGAATCTTCTCCTTTCGCTGGTGGTCGTTGACGTCCTTGATCGAGAGGTCGATCTGCTGGGCGCTCTCGTCGACGTCAAGCACCTTGGCAACGACTGTCTGCCCTTCGTTGACGTGGTCGCGGACGTTCTTGATCCATCCGCTGGCGACCTCGGAGATGTGACAGAGGCCGCGCTTGCCCTCGTACTCGTCGAGGTCGACGAACACGCCGAAGTCCTCGATCTCGTCGATCTTGCCGACGACGAGTTCGCCCGGTTCGGGCCAGCCGCTGTATTTCATCCTATCGGGCCTCGACGACGGCGGTCACTTCGCCTTCGATGTCGGCCTTGCCGCCCGTCGGGCGGGCGATTGTGTGGCCACAGACGGCACACGAAACTTCGCTCGCGGCCTTCTCGAAGAGAGTCTGTTCGTTCTCGCAGTCGGGGCATTCGACGGTAATGAAGCTTCCTGCCATCGTTACTCCTGGAACTCCAGTCGGCCGGCGCGCCATCCCTCGCGGAGGTGGGCCTTCCCACACTCGCCACAGCGGTACTTGAGGTCCGTCTTCTTGGTGGGCTTGTCGCCACCCGGGACCTTCGAGAACTTCCCGTCGTTCCCGATGCCGGAGTTGCGTTCGCGCTGGCGGTCGATCCACTTCATGCCGGTCTGGCGGCCGCTCCGGACTTTCTCGACCTCGTGTTCCTGGTGCTCGTTACAGTGCGGACAGTACGTATTGAATCGTCGTGGCATCTGCATAGATATCGGCCTTACCGAGCGATTTGACGTGACCGCTTAAAACCCGTTTGGTTCGCACCTGCCGTTTGCCCCACTTCCCGCGTCTGTCCGCCCGACCCACCCCATGACAGCCTACTGGAACCGCGCGGCGGGACCGGTCGCTTTGATGCGGACCGCGCCGAACACGTCAGCGGCGTCCGTTCCAGCCATGAGTTCGAGATTCACCGCTTCGCCAGCGGAGAGTGACCTCAGTTTCTTTGCCAGTTCGTCGTCGATGTAGTCCACGACCTCGTAGGTCTCGTCGGCTTCGACATCTCGGAGTTCCATCCGTCCGTCGTCGTCCATCGGGCTGACGACGACTGAGGCCCGCTCGCACGACCGCTGGTGTTGTTTCAACATACACGACTGTCATCTATTCGGATATATAAATCTCCGCTATCATGGTGTTAAGCATCTAACCACAATCGGCAAGAATATAAGGACATTCTAGTTACAGGCCGGTTCACGGTCGCTCTCTGTCGGTTGGTGCGCTGTGTCGCAATCGGCTTCGAAGTCACTAAGTACGCTGTTGGCAAAGGAACGCGCATGAAGAAGCTCATTATCCACGGCGACCCGGGGCTGCGCAAGGGTGGCCGCATCGAGTACGACGACGAGGAGTACGAGGTGTTCTCGGTCTCACGGCAGGGCGACTGGCACGGCCCGGACCGGCCACAGCTCTGGTGTACTATCGGCTCGGAAGACGAGGAGGAGACGTTCAAAACCCAGGAGTACATCCCGATGCACCTAGATACAGACGACATTGAGGCAGAAGCCGTCACCGTCCTCCGCGAGCGCGCACCGCCGAACGCCGAGTCCTGATCGGCCCGACACTGCGCGCTGAGTAACTGCCGTTCGCCCGCAGCAATCCGCTCTCCGTTTTCAGAAGTACTCCGGTCGCACCTGATAGATAGTGACGCCGTCGGCCTGTTCCGCCACGGTCACGCCCTGTAGCTGGTCGACAGTTACGTCGCCGTAGCGGGCCCGCTCTGCGGGGCCGACGTAGACGTAGCGCACGTCGTAGGCTTCGAGGAGGCGACGCTGCTCGGCCGGCTCGCCCGTGTAAATCGTCGCCACGTCGTCGACGCGGCGGTCGTACACCGTGTCGTTGCGGTACTGGGCTTCGTGGGTCCAGCCCGCGACGGTCGGCAGCCCGGTCAGGCTCGACGGCGCGCTCGCGCCCTCGCCCTCGGCGGCGTCCCACTCGTAGTCAGCGGGGGCGGCCGTGACGATGGTCGGCCGTCCGGTCGTCGTCTCGTCGAGCCACCGGATTGCCTCGGCTTCCGCGGGGTGGTCGTCGTCGAGGTACGCCAGGCCGTCCAGCGTCGGGTCGCCGGCGTACTCGACGTGGTTCGAGAGCGCGAACACGCCGTACAGGGATGCCGAACAGACAAGCAGGGCGACGAACGCTCGGACGCCGATGTTGGTCCATTCTCGTGCCTGCTTGCCGGCCGGCCGCCAGCGGGTAAGCAGCCACGCCAGCACGGGGCCGGCGGCGACCCCCCAGAGCACCCACACCTGCATATACGTCTTGAAGACGGTGTTCATCCGGCCGATGTTCTCCCTGACGAAGACAAACTCGACGAGCAGGACCAGACCCGCACCGGCGAGAATCAGCACGGACTCGAAGCCGACAGGTCGGTCGCCACCGTCAGCGAGCGCCGGGACCGCATCGACTGTTCTGGCAAGCGTCGGTGAGCGCGCGAACAGCCACGCGCCCAGCAGTAGCGGACCAAGCAGGCCGACCGCCGCGATGTCAAGCGTCGCCGCCAGCGCCGCCGTGCCAACGGCCACGAGACCGACAATTCGGGCCGTACTTCGCTCGACGGCTCGCCCGGTCTGGGCGTACAGGTACAGCCAGAACGGGGCGACGAACAGGCCGTGGACGGCCAGCAACTCCAGCAGCGAGGTCCGGTCTGGCAGGACGGCGATCTCGCGTCCGCTCGCCGGGCCAAGCCAGAACGGCAGCGACCAGAGCAGTCCCAGCACCAGAACGACAGCAGCGACGCCCAGTCCCATTCCGATCCGGACACCCTCTTGCCCCGACCCGTTCAGCCGGAGTCGCTGTCCGATGGCCTCTGGTAGGAGCGTCGTTGGGTCGGCCGGCGCGACGGTTACTGTCAGCAGCGCCAGCCCGCCCGCCGATGGGAACGACCACGTGTTCGTCACGGCCATGATGCCCGCGACGGCCGGGAGCGCAGCGAAAAGTAGTCCGAGCCGCCGCCGGCGTTCGGCGGCCGGCGTCTGGTAGTAGCTGAAACAGAGCGCAGCAGCAAGTAACAGGAATCCCGTGCTCATCATGTGGGCGTGCATATCGCCGTTGAGCCAGGAAAACAGCGGGAACTCATCGATGACTAGCGCCACACTGGGCTCGTATGTGCCGAAATCAGATGCCGTGTCTTCGATGACGCGGCTCGCGTCCCAGTAACTGAACGAGTCTGGCCCCGCCGCGAGCCCTTTCAATTCGTAGCCGGCCCGTTCGGCGACGCTCTGGCCCAGCCCTCCGGGCAAGAGCCAGATGACGAACTTGACCGGTGTCGATAGGTTGCTGGCAAACCCGACACAGAACGCCGTGAGGCCGGCCGCTAGCCGTCGCGGGAGGCCGCGTTCGCTCGCGACAGCGCCCGCCAGTCCGTACGCCGCTGTGACCAGCGTGGCGTAAAACCCCGCTAGCGCGAGATTGTACGCGAACTGCCCTTCGGTCCCCGTTATCCTGGTGAGAATCGCTGTGATGAGATGCCCGCCGTAGTAGTACGCGACCGGTTCGCCGGCGAACCACATGTCCTCCAGCGGGAGGCTGTCAGCCCGCACGAGCGACTGTAATAGTCCAAAATCGAGGAACTTCTCGCCGCCGATGGGGACGATTGCAGGGTCGAACGCTCGGATGCCAACAAGAAACAGGAACCCGACGGTAAACACGCCCGCCGTTTCGGCGTACGTTCGGAGGTCGAGTGCGCCGTCGACCCGCCGGACAGCTACCGTACTCGTCGCGAGCACGGCGACGCCGAGCCAGACGCCAAGCGTCAGCGAGAGGCGACCGACGAAGTAGGTGACCAGCCATAGTATCGAGACGGCGACCGGGACGCCGAAGGCGAGTCCACGGTCGGCAAAGCGGGGAAACAGCAGTCCAGCGACGGTTCCGCCAGCGTACAGTAACAGGAGGTAGAGGGCGAGCCAGGTGGCGAGGAGCCCGTATTGCATCAGTGAAGGGACCGGTTCGCTGGCCTATACGCTTTTTTGTTGCTCCCGCGATTATCGACTGGTTAGGAACCGGCAGCTTCGAACTGTTTTTAGTTCCGCCTGTCCCACTATTCGGCAATGTCGCGTTCCGTCGGGGTAGTTCTCCCCGCCTACCGTCCCGACACAGAGCAGTTCGGGACCTATATCGCCGCTATCGACGATGCTCTTGAACCGCAGACTATAGTCGTTGAACTTGATGCACCCCGGGACGGTGTTCCCGCACGGCTCCGCTCGCTCCCAGCCGAAGTCCACACCGTGCCCTATCGCCGCGGGAAAGGTGCAGCTATCACTGCCGGGTTCGAGCGGATGGAGACCGACGTGCTGGCCTTTGTCGACGCCGATGGATCGACACCGGTCGCCTCGCTCGAACGGATACTGGCCCCGGTCACCGAGGGGCGGACGGACCTCGCCGTTGGCTCCCGTCGCCACCCGGATGCCATCGTCGCCAGCCACCAGACGTTCGCTCGCCGATTCCTCGGCGACGGCTTCGCGTGGCTGGCCGGCCAGTTGCTCGACGTACGGCTGTATGATTACCAGTGCGGTGCAAAAGCCATCGATGCGGCCGCCTGGGACCGCGTCCGCGACCATCTGTACGAACCCGGCTTCGCGTGGGACGTCGAACTGGTAGCCATCGCCGCGGCGCTGGACCTGTGTATCGAGGAGGTCCCCATCGAGTGGGAGGACAAGCCCGGCTCGACGGTGTCGCCGATACGAACGTCGATAGACCTGCTCGAAGCGCTGTTGACGGCTCGCCACCGCTCGAAGCAACTGCGCGACGACGGGTTCCACACCGCCCTGGCCGAGCACCTCGACGAGCCGACCGCCCTCGTCGAGAAGGACCGATGACGGACCTCGAACGGCGGGTCCGACGCCTCGTCCCGGACCGGTTCGAGTCGCTGGTCTCGGGCGTCCGGTTCGGCCAGTTCGTCTCCGTCGGCGTCGTCGGCGCGATAAGCGACAACACCGTCCTCGCCGTGCTCGGCCTGGCATTCGGCGTCAGCGACATGTGGGCCAAAGCCGCGGGCGTCGAGACGGCGATTCTCGTGATGTTTCTGGTCAACGAACACTGGACGTTCGCGGGTCAGGGTGAGACCGGTCGCCGGTCGTTCGCAAAGCGCCTCGGCAAGTCCCACTTGGTCCGGTCCGGCGGCGTCGCGGTCCAGCTCGCAGTTTACTGGCTACTCACGCAGTGGCTGATGATCGAACTCGTTGTCGCTGGAACTGACCTGTGGTTCATCGCCGCGAGCCCGCTCGCGATTGGGGTCGCGATGCTGGTCAACTATGTCGCCGAGAGTCTCTTCACCTGGCAGGTCCACGCGGACGGGTGACCGTAGCGCGTTACTAACTCACGGACGGCACTCGAATCACAACCCTTAATGAGGGGACCGAACTACGAGAAGGTAGCGGGATGGGATAGCCAGGAGATTCCGGCGGGCTCATAACCCGCAGATCGGTAGTTCAAATCTACCTCCCGCTATCATTTTGCCGAACTCACTCCTCCAGCGAGGCGTTTCATCGCCGAGCGTCGCTGAGTTCGGCAATTATTGGCCAGTAGATTTGAACGAGAGAACGCCGAGCGGTAGCGAGGGGCTCGCGTTGTTCAAATCTACCTCCCGCTATATTCTGTCGCTCATAAATCCGTGAGCGACTGGAGTGGTCCAGTATGCCTGATGCGCCTCGCGAGCTGCTGGAGCGTGTGGCCTGAACGGGTTCAAGTCTTCTGTCATACGCTACGACGCTGTCGGCTGCTCTGAGTATCCCGCCGCCGTGTCTCACCGCTCTGGAGGGACGCTCCCACGGCTGTGAGTACTGGTGCGACCTACAGGAACCGTATCAACAGCCGTTCTAGTCGTCGCCGTGCTCGTCGACGATAGTGACCTCGCCGTCGATGACCTGGACGTTGATCAGCGTCTTGGCGTCGTAGCCCGCCTCGTCAAGCTTGTTCGTCCCGTCGGCCTTCTTGATGACACAGACGATGTCGCGGATGTCAGCGCCAATGTCTTCGAGCGCGCCCGTGAGCCCGGCTAGCGTCCCGCCGGTCGAGAGCACGTCGTCGAGCACGAGCACCTGGTCGCCCTCGTACACGTCGTTGACGTACATCTCGCTCTCGGAGTAGCCAGTTACCTGTGACAGTGATACTTCCCCATCAAGCCCGTACTGGCGCTTTCGGACGACGACGAGTGGGATATCGGTCATCAGCGAGACGGCTGTCGAAATATGGATACCCATCGCCGCCGGTGTGACGATCTTGTCGACGTCGTCGAGTTCTGCCTTCCGGATGATCTTGATGACGATTTCACGCAGAAGTTCCGGTCGAAGCATCGGGACCCCGTCGCTGATGGGGTGGACGAAGTAGTGATAGCCTTCCTTCTCGATGATTGGCGCTTCGAGTAGGGACTTCTTGAGTCGGTCCATGCTGGCGGTACTACAAGCCCGTACTAAAATTCTCCGTCACCGACTCAGTAGAGCGTCAGCAGCTCACCGAGTGCTCGCATCATCGGCAGGAGGTGTGCATCACCCAGTGCGTAGTACTCGACGGTGGTTAGGAGTAGAAACACAGCCGCTACACCCGTTGCAGCACCGAGAAGCGCTGCACCGACCTGCCCGGCTCGACCTTTGGAGCGACCGCACAGCGCCCAGATACTGAGTGGGACAGCAACGCCAAGCGCGAGCAGCGCGTGCAACTGGAACGCTTCGCCGATACCGTTCACCGTCAGCGCAACGAACACTACGGTCAGCTGCCCGCCGATCAACACTGTTCCTGCAACTGCCCAGAGGAACATGTGCCAGTGGTCTGCGAGAGTCTGGCGTACCGCTGGAAGCCGCACAAGCAGATACACGCCGAGTGGGTAGAGGGGGAACAGATACCGGGCAGTCACCTGCGCGTGCAGTGGCAAGCGGTTGTTGTACAGCAGGATAACGCCGACGAATGCCGCTATGGCAAACGCGTCCACGACGCGGTCGGCACTGAGTGTTCGGTCAGCTATCGACGATGGCAAACGCAATCGTCGGACGACCGGGAGTGTACCGGCGATGGCGACGAGAACCGGCGCGGATTCGAGCACTGAGAGGTTGACGGATTCCTCGCCGGTCTTATCAAGCGCACCGCCTGCACTTCCTGACCGGACGAAGGCGTGATACACGTCATCTGGTTGCTGCTGGAGCGCTTTGAATCCTGACGCGAGTTCGCCGCCCAGCAACAGCAGTGGACGCATTCCGCTCTCTATGGGCCCAAGCAGAGGTGCCAGCGGTGTAAGCAATCCACCAGAGGCACCACTGCCGCCGCTACCGCCGCCACCGCTTGCACTGCTCGCAGTACCGCCGCCCAGAGAGCCACCGCGGGCAATCAATCGCGGGGGCTTAACCGGAGAGCCCGAGATAACGATGTTAGTGATAACGAACGGCAGCAAGGAGAGGCCGAAAACGACGCCGATACGAGCGAGCGTTCGCGGACTGTTGTCCGGTGCTGTCGGGATATCGACCAGCGCGAGGGCGACACAGAGCAGGAGTGCTTCCGGCGCATGCACCCACGCGTACAGTCCTACCAGCGCGTAGGCGAGCGCGCGGAAGGTCTGTGGCTGCGTAATAACTCCTCCGTCTGTTGGCTTGCGGCTCCGATAGAGGCAGTACGCGATGCAGACCACCACCGTCCCGGTGACGGCGTGGCGCTTCGGCACGGATGCCCAGAACGCGAGTGGTGTCCCGGCCGTGAGTACCACGGTGCCCAGGAGCCCCTGCCGACGTGTTTGCATCCGGCTGAGGAGCCGATAGAGAACCACCGGCGTGAACGCCGCAATAAGGAGATGCGTCAGTTGCAGCGCGTACAGATGGATTCGACCGGCGTCGAGTGGCTGTGCCAGTATCACGTTCAGCCCGAACAGTCCCAGAACGGCGACAGTACCGCCGTAGAGAATCCAGTCGTCGTCGGTGTAGTAACTGCACTGGACCACCAGCGCCAACAGCGCGAGCGACCAGAGCGCGACCAACGCAATGCGGAGCTCGACGATGGTGGTGAGCAGGTCAAGCACGAACACGAGCGGTAGCGAGAGGACAATGACGCCGTAGTTTCGCGCGTGCCACTGGCCGCCGTAGTTATTTGCCCCCGGCGTGTTGAGTCCAGGGCCGTAGGCAGCTTCAGTCATCGCTAGCTGTCCGTTTGAGAGGCTGTACAGCCCATTCGCCAGCGTGTAGGAATCGTTTATCAGGAACGCCGTCCGCCACACCAGCCCGAACAGCACGACTGTCGCGAGAAACACGATCAGGCCGAGCCGGTCGCCAAACAGCACAGCGTACGCTGTCTCGCGAGTGTTTGAGAGGGCGGGCGTCCGCCGTCGAAGACGTCCGACAAACTCTGTTGCCGTCATTTGACCACCGATATCGTGACGTTGCGCGTCGCCACCACGCCGTGGCCCGCCCCGTCGCGCTTGCTCACGGTCACCGTGCCGTTGTACTGTTCGCGCTTGATCTCCCCGTCGGTGAACGTGTCCGACGCCAGCGTCAGGTCGTACGTGTCACCGGTCGAGTCGTCCAAGAAGTGATTCGTCGTCCGCGTGTACCCCAGTTCCTCGATTGTGAGTTCGTAGACGAGTGTCGGCTGTCCGGTTCGATTCGCGAACTGTATGCGGACCGGTGGCGCATCGAGGTAGTAGCTCGCCGCCCCGTAGGACCCTTTCTCAAGCGTTACTTTCTCAGGCATTTCGACTGCAGAAACCGTGACGTTGCCAGTTTCTAGTGCGACTGGCTCCGGCTCCGTTGCCAGTGTTACGCCGGGGACCAGCGGGCCGGAAAGCAGTGTAACGCCGAGTATAATGGCGATTACACTGGTGGTAATGGCCCGCGTTTTTTCCATTGTTACCAGTCACTAGATATCTGGCAATAAAAGTGTCGTGGAGAGAATGCTGCAGCTTGTTACCTTGATAAAACAAGAATAGAGACGCAGTTATGCGTCAGGTCCGCTGTCGGAACCCAGTGTTGCAGACGAATCGCCTTCAGGTGGTTCATACACGACATTGACATCGTAGTTGCTATACACACCAACATCCAGAGTTGAGCCGGCTGAAACCTCGCTATCCTTGGCACCGTAAGCCGACGTACTGGACCATGCTCCATCATCAGCATCGTAGTCTGCCTGATCCGGGCTGGAGTCTAAGCCTTCAGTTGAGAGGTCTGAGTCTGTCACCATGTTCTCTCCTCGGATATACAGGCTGCCTGCCTCAATGGTATCGCCACCATCATGCGAGACCGTTAGGAGGCCAGAATCGGAATTTGAACCTGCACTTGCGTCATACTCAAAACTGAAACTTGCCTGCGGCGTGGCCTGCTGCGCCTGGTCACCGAGACCAAGCACAAAGGAGGCGATTACTGCGGCCAGAATGACCGTGATTGCGACCATCAGGATGACCCCGATGACCGGCGACACTGCGTCGTCGTCGTGGATGAGTTGTTTGATATCCATGGTTTGTTCGACGCACACCGCGAGCGTGACCCGAGTAGGAAACCCCTATAGTTTGAAGGATTTCCTTACTGGCTCGCGGGGTGTGCTGCTTCAACCACATGAGAGGGGCCCACTTATACACACAGCACGTTTTAGCCGTTCAACGTTGCCTTGAAAGCCTTCAAGGGTGGCTGTACCGCCGAAATTTGATATAGCGCTGCATGAATAGTTCAGCGCTAACCAAGACAAACGAAACAATGAACACCGTGAAATAAACAGAAGTTTAGTTGTCGGACTCGGCTTCCTCTGCCACATACTCAGTCAGAGTCATCTCACGACCAGCGTAGGTGTGATAGCCTGCGGAGACGCTGAGCACAATCGCGATCAGCGTGGCCCAGACCAGCGGTGGAATGACCGTGAACGGGTAGACGCCGACCCAGAGAATCGTCACGATTGCTAGACTGACCGCGCCGAGCGAGAGATAGTACTCGCGCCAGGGGAACTCGCTTCCCGGCACGATTTCGAGATAGACAGTGAGTTCCTCCGTGTGTGCCGTCTTGGAGATCGTCCCGTTCTCGTCGTCATAGTCGATGATACCCGTCTCATGCATCCGCGGAAGATGAGACTGCTGTAACGTGGTGTAGACACGCTTCCGTTGGGCGCTCGTGACAGCCGTGTTCGGGCAGTCGTACTCCTGTGCCGCGACGTGTGACGCAAGGTCGCCGAGCTGTACTGGCCCGTCGTGTTCTCGTAGATACTGAAGCGTGTACCGACGCCGCTCATTCTGCAGTACGTCGAATATTTCGCCTTTTGAAAGATCGTCGTCCCCAGCGGAGTCCGACCGTTCTACCTGCTTGCTCATATTATTCTCTCCAGTCCCCACCACCCATCGCAGGGAATACAGCGAACATCAGGGTGTCCATCAATTATAAACTCACGGGTTTCGGTGCCGGAAAAAATGAGATACCGCGGGCTTATGCGTCCGGTCCGGATGCAGTGGCGAGTGTCGCAGAGTTGTCGCCGGTAGCCGACTCGTAGACAACGCTGAAGTCGTAGCTATCGCCAGAGACCATGACAGCGACTCTGTCACCTGCAACGACTTTGCTGTTACTGCTGGCGTTGGCACTCGGCCACTGCTCGTTATTGCTATCGATTTCATTAGTAGCAGCAGCACCGGAGTTGAATCCGCTCCCTCTGAAGTAGAGGTTGCTTGCCTTGATCGAATCACCACCGTCGTGAGTTACCGTAACCTCGCCCTTATCTGAGTCGTAGTCCGTACTGAAGCTAGCCTGCGGTGCCGTGTTGCTGACCTGATCGCCCAGACCGAGGACGAATGTTGCGATAACGGCCGCGAGGATGACCGTAATTGCGACCATCAGGATGACCCCGATGACCGGCGACACAGCATCGTCGTCGTTGAAGAATCGTTTGAGTTCCATTGTCTTGTCCGCACGCATCAACAGGTTCCCCTGTTATGCCGTGCTTACCGAATCGTGGCTATGGAGCTATATAAGTCTGCACCTGTATTATCAGAAACTGTAATTACCCTGTCTGTTAACAGCTATTCTTTGGGTGTTTGAAACCAGATACGGCCGATCTAGTACGCAATTATCGCAGAAGATGTTTTTGAATCTTCATGAAAGGGCCAGCAGCGCTACCGTAACGAATACTGCAAGAATGAGGATGCTGAGTCCGATGCCGGCCCGCATCGGATGCACGAGACTATCGTCGTCACGGAGCCGCTGAATAACGTCGTCCGGGGAAGTCACTGTCTGCGTGACGATGCTCGTGGCCCGAACCACTACGCGGTCTACGGCGGCGTACAGTTCGGTCACTCCAACAACGAGACCACGAGACCCGTAGAAGATAGCCGGGTTGTACAGCGAATCGACGTCCGGGACCCGTCCGAGCTTCGAGAGGGGCTTCTTTGTCACCGCGAAGCCGATCAGCCCGAGGACAGCGAGCACGACTCCCTCGATGAGATGGGGAATAGTGTAGGTCTTGTAGACGTGGTCGACGACTGCTCCGCTCGTCACGTCGAACGGAAGGATGGTGAACAGTGCCGTGTCGTACACACCGTAGATGATACAGAGCGCGGCTACGGACACCATTGCGACGCTCTGCAGACGGTTCGCGTCCGGGACGCTGCTGTCGTACTCGCCGTGGAAGAACGCGTAGTAGCCGAACTTGATGAACGACATGAATGTGCCGACGCCGCCCAGCAGCAGCATCCACTCGAGCGTATAGAACTCACCCACCGGGAGCGGTCCTTTGCTGAAAGTATAGTGGCTCCCGGAGATGATAATCCCTTTGCTGACGAACCCGTTGAAGCCGGGGAAGCCAGCGATAGATAGCGCAGCGACGGAGAATGCACCTGCCGTGATTGGCATCTCTCGCCAGAGACCGCCGAGTTTCTTCAGGCTCTCCGTCCCGGTCCGGTAAATAACAACACCGGCGGTCATGAACAGCAGGCCCTTGTAGAGGATGTGGTTGAACACGTGGGCGAACGCGCCAGCCTGAGCCAGTGACGACCCGATCCCGACGCCGGCGACCATGTACCCGACCTGCGACTGGATGTGATACGAGAGGAGCCGCCGCATATCGTTCTGGAACAGTGCGAACAGCGCGCCGAAGATAGCCATCCCGCCGCCCATGTACGCGATGGCTTCGTGGCCGTTGGGGAACGCGCGGTACATCCCGTAGACGCCGGTCTTGGTTGTGAACACACAGAGGAAAACGCTAGCGGCGATGTGCGGGCGCGGATAGGTGTCTGGTAGCCACGCGTGCAGGCCAATGAAGCCGACGTTGACGCCGATACCGATGGCTGCGAGCGCGGCGGCCAGTCCGGACGTGATGCCGGCCGTTTCCGGACCGCCCGGCACTGACGCGAACAGGAACGTCTCCACCGCGACGTAGTGCCGGAGGATAGCGGCCATCAACAGCGTGCCGCCAAGTCCGTGTAGCAGGGCGTACCGGAAGCCGGCCCGGACCGCCCTGCCGCCGTAATGCCACACCAGCAGCGTACTGGTGATGGCCATCAGCTCCCAGAAGAAGATGAGTGTCAGCCAGTCGCCGGCGAAGACGGCTCCAAAGCTGGTCGCGACGTACGAGAGCGCGTACCCCGTCTGTGTCGTGTCCGCCTCGCTGGCGTAGGAGTAGAGTACAGCAACCGCGGCGATGAGCCCGAAGATGATCCCCATCAGCCGCGAGAACGGGTCGACGTTCAGCAGGACGGCTTCGAACCCGAGGAAGCTGTCTACATGGAGATGTGCACCTTCAGGGACCATGACCGCCCACGGCACCGCGAGCGCTGGTACGAGCGCACCGACCGCGTGACCGGCACGCCGCGGGAGTCGGGACACGACGATTGCCAGCGCCAGTAGGACGACGACTGGCGGAACCGCTGTAAGCATCGACATCAGGCCATCACCCCCGGAAGATTACCGACGATGGTGTCGACGATCCGCAGGAAGACAGCGGTGTACGGCACTGTCCCCAGCAGGAGCGACAGCGTGGCCGCAGTGAGAATTGGCCCGAGCATAAACCACGTACTCTCGCCGCCGCGCCAGCCACGGTCGTCCCAGCCCCCTGCGGGGGGGCCGCCGTGATGTTCGTGCTCCTCGTCGTGTTTCCCGAGGTGGTCAACGTGTTCCGGCTTCGGCACCTCGTCCTCGTCGGAGTGACCGCCGGTAGCGTCCGAGTCGTGGTCCTCACCGCCGTCGGCCCGAATCTCGTCTCGTCCGCCGAATGGTCCCTCGATGAGTGGCTTCTCGTCGTGGCTCTCCGGCGACTCGAAGTACGCCTGATAGACGATGGGCCAGAAGTACGCGATGTTGAGGACGCCCGAGACCAGCAACGCAGCGGCGAATACGAGCCCACCGCTTTCGAGACTCAGCGCACCGATGACGAGATACCACTTGCTGACGAAGCCAGCGACCAGCGGAATCCCGGCCATCCCGGCCGCGGCGACGGCGAAGGCGGCCATCGTCAGCGGCATCCGCTTCCCGATTCCGGCCATGTCGCTGATGTCGTCGGTGTGGGTCTCGACGTGAATCGCGCCAGCACAGAAGAACAGGGTGAGTTTCATGAACGCGTGGGCGGGGATGTGAAGCAGTCCACCGGTCAGCGCCTGTCCGTGGAGCAGCCCCAGTCCCAGCACGATATACGATAGCTGGCTGATCGTCGAGTACGCCAGCCGGCGCTTGAGGTTGTCCTGCCTGAGTGCGATGATACTCGCTGTCAGGAGAGTAAAGGCCGCAATCGCGGCGAGCGGGAGGCCGACGCCGAGTTGCTCCATCGTCCCGGTTCCGTACACGTCCAGCACCACGCGAGCGATGCCGAACACACCGCTCTTGACGACTGCGACGGCGTGGAGCAGACCCGACACCGGCGTCGGCGCGACCATCGCGTCCGGGAGCCAGGAGTGCATCGGCATCAGGGCAGCCTTGACGCCGAAGCCGGCCGCCAACAGGGCGAACGCCGCCCGTGCCAGCGTCGGGTCGGCTGTCGCGAGACCTTCGAGCCCGCCCGGCGTGAACGCGGTCGTCCCAGCGAGGACGAACACGAGGACAGTCCCACCGAGGACTGCGACCCCACCGCCGAAGGTATACGCGAGGTACTTCCGGCCGGCGGCGCGGGCCTCGTCGGTCTCGTCGTGGGTGACGAGCGGGTACGTCGACACCGTCAGTAGCTCGTAGCAGACGAACAGTGTCAGCAGGTTCGACGCGAACGCGACGCCGACCGCCGATGCGAGACTGGCGGCGAACGAGGCGAAATAGCGCGTCTGGGCGTGTTCGTCCAGCCCGCGCATGTAACCGATGCTGTAGAAGCTCGTGACGATCCACAGCAGGCTCGCAAGCAGGCCAAAGAGCAGCCCAAGCGGATCGACGGTGAACGCCAGTTCAATACCAGTGGCGAACTGTCCGATGACGAATTCGTACTCCGTTCCGCTCAGGACGCCGGGGACCATGCTCGCAATGATCGCGAACTTCGCAAACGCGACGGTCAGGGTCACCCCCTCTCGCAGATTCGGCCGTCGTTTGAGCGAGAGAATCACGGGGATAGCCACCGCCGAGACGAGGATTGCCAGGATTGGGCGTAGCGACTCAGTCATTGGTTTAGAAGGGGTGGAAGCGTTTCTTCGAGCACTCTCTGCAACTCCGGTACGGCTGCGGTCAGCGCGACTGCGAGTGCGGCCGCGACGACGACGACGGCGATCATCCCGAACGAGACCGCCTGTCCGCTCCCGTCTGTGACGGGTGCCTCGTCGGGTTCCGCGTGGATGGTCGGCTCGGCGAAGTAGAGCCGCTCGACGAGGCGGGCGAAGTACGCCAGCGTCAGGAGCGTACTCGCGAGCAAGACGGCCACGACGGGCCAGTTCTCGGCGTTGACCGCGCCGAGGACGATGTACCACTTGCCGACGAAACCGACTGCTGGCGGAACGCCGACCATCGCCAGCGAAAGCACGGCGAAGGCAAACGCCGAAACCGGGACGCGGCTCCCCATCCCAGCGTAGCCGTTCACCGTCGTCGCACCCGTCTTGCGCTCGATAATGCCCGTCGCAGCGAACAATCCACCCTTCATCACTGCGTGGCCGAGCAGGTGGACAGTCGCGCCGACGACGGCCAGCGGGGTGGCGATGGCGAACCCGGCGACGACGAGGCCGAACTGTGACACTGAGGAGTACGCCAGCATCCGCTGAACGCTGTCCTGCGAGACGGCGAGCGCGCTCCCCGCGATGATGCTCACGCAGGCCAGCCCGACCAGCGCCCAGCGAGCGACGGGCACAGCCGTCAGGAACTCAACAGTGAACACAGAGAACAGCAGGCGGGCGAGCGCGTACGCCGAGACCGTCGAGACGAGCGCGGAGATGAACGCACTCACCGTGTCCGGCGCGTTCGCGTAGGCGTCGGGCTGCCAGGTGTGCAAGGGGAACAGGGCGACTTTCACCGTCAGTCCGCCGACCATCAGCCCGAACCCGGTCAGGACGAGCGTCGAGTCGTACGCCGCCATCTCCCCGAGCTTCGCCGCAAGGTCGGCCATGTTGAGCGTGCCTGTCGCCGCGAGCAGGTAGCCGATGCCAAGCAGGTACAGTGAGGCCCCGACGGTCCCGATGATGAGGTATTTCAGCGCCGCGACGGCGGCACTGGCGTCCCGGCCGCTCGCCACGAGGCCGTACGCCGCAAGCCCCGTGATTTCGAGGAACACGTAGAGATTGAACACGTCGCCAGTGACCGTCATGCCCGTCAGGCCGGCGACCAGAAGCAGGTACAGGCCGTAGAAGGGACCCGAATGTGGGCCGGCCTGTCGAGCGTACGCGAGCACGCCCAGTGACACGACGGCCACGAGCACGGCGACGGCCCCTGAGAGGCCGTCGACGACGAGTTCGATACCGTACGGGGCGGCGAAACCACCGACCGCGTAGGACACAGTCCCGCTCGTGCTGACAGTCCACGCGAGCAGTCCGGCCAGGCCGGCCTGGACGACGAGCGTCAGCGTCGCGACTGGCCACCCTGCCCGCTCGCTGACAAGGCTAGCGACCAAAGGTATCGCGCCGCCGACGATGGGCAGGACCACCAGCAACACAGGGATTTGTTCAATCATAGTAGAGCTGTTTGAGTTTGTCTTCGTCCAGCGTGCCGTACTCGGCGTAGATGCGGATAATGAGCGCAAGCGCCACCGCGGTCAGGCTCACCCCGACGACGATAGCGGTCAGAATGAGCACGTGCGGGAGCGGGCTGACGTAGGGGCCACCACCATCCTTGATAATTGGCGGGTTCCCGCCGGCCCGGAACGCGAGCGTGATGAAAAACAGGAAAATGCCTGTCTGGAAGATATTCATCCCGATGACCTTCTTTACTAGGTTCCGAGACTCAATGAGCATATACAGGCCGATGCCAAGCAGCAGCATCACCGCGAAGTAGTTGTAATGTGAGTTCAGCAGTTCAAACATCAGCTCTCATCCTCCGGTGAATCGACGGCGTGGCCGAATCCCGCCGCGAGCAGGAAAAAGAGGCCGATGGCAACGCTGGCGACGATACCACCGATGGCCAGTTCGACAAGCTCGATGGCGTAGGCGACCACATGCGAGATGAACTGCTCGTACAGGTGATACTCGAGGAAGTTCCCGCCCAGAACTATCGTTCCCAGCCCGATGGCTGCGAACGTGAGCACACCACCGGACGCGAGCGCGGCAACGACGCGAACGTCGAGCCACTCTCGAGCCGCGTCAATACCGTAGGCGAAGGCGAGCATCATCACGACCGACCCGGCGATGACTCCGCCCTGGAAGCCGCCGCCGGGGGAGTTCGCCCCGTGGAACATCACGAACAGAGCGAAGGTGAGTACGAACGGCGCGACGACCCGCACCGTCGTCATGATGATGGTACTCTCGACGTAAAGCCCGGTACGCTCGTCGCTACTCATGCGAACACCTCCTGTCTGAGGACGGTCAGCGCCGCGACGCCGGCCGAAAAGACCACCACGGCCTCGCCCAGCGTGTCGAACCCACGGTAGGCCGCGAGCACTGCCGTCACACCGTTTTTCACTTCCGTGTCTTCGTAGGCGTTTTCGAGGTAGTACTGCGTTACGTCGCCGCTGACAACGGGGTTCGCAGCGCCATCCGCACCGACGGCAGGCAGCGACGGCACGGTCGCAACCATGACGATGACGAACGCGCCGACCAGCACGACGGTTCGAACGCTGATCGACTCGAACAGGCCGTTCTCCTGTGGCCGCACGGTGTTTGCCAGCGCCAGGATGAACAGTATCGTCATGATTCCGGCCCCGACAGCCGCTTCGGTCAGCCCCACGTCGGGGGCCTCAAGCATCACCCAGATAATGGAAATACCGAGGCTGTAGGCAGCAAACGCCATCAGTGACGCCAGCACGTCACGGAGTACGGCCGCACCGATAGCACAGCCCAGCACGAACACCAGCAACAAGCCCTCGATGAGTGAGAGTGTCATGACTTCCCCTCCTCATCGCTGGTGGTCCACGGCTCGATACCCTGGTCCTGTGCCGCCCGGGCGATAGCGTGGGCGGCGGTGGGGTTCGTCAGAAACATAAACACCAGCAGGAAGACGGCCTTGATAGTCGCGAGGTCGGTCTGAATCGCGAGCGCGGCGGCAGCAATACTGAGGACGGCTCCCAGCGTGTCGCTTTTCGATGCCGCGTGAGCGCGCGTGTACACGTCAGGCAGCCGCACGATTCCGATTGAGGCGACGCCGCCGAAGAACGCCCCGACAAGCGCGAGCGCGACAATCGCCCACTCTGTCGGCGTCATAGCACACCTCCGTGCTCGACGTTGAACTTCGAGAACGCTATCGAGAGCAGGAAGTTCAGCAAGGCGTACACGAGCGCGATATCGAGGAACAGCGGCTTATCGAGCGCGCCGGAGACGAGCGCAATTGCGATGACGGTGTTCGTCCCCATCACGTTGACCGCGATAACTCTGTCGTGGTCTGTCGGCCCTGCGAACACACGGTACAGCGCCACGATAGCGAACAGGACGAACGCGCCGGCGATAGCCAACAGTGCCGCTTCGAACTCAATCATCGTCGGCCACCTCCGGGTCGCCGATATCGCCCTCGACCGCGCCGTCGTCCCCCTGTCCTCGCTCGCGTGGCGAGGGAATCGCTGCTGCCTCCCGGCCGTAGAAAACGAACCGGACGGCTCGTTCGAGGCCGCCGTCGAACAGGTCCTCTCGGGCACTGCCGGTGAGCGAATGGATATCGAACGCCTGCTCAGAGACGCTGACGGTGAGTGTCCCGGGCGTCAGCGTGATGCTGTTTGCAAGCGTCGTCACTGGTCCGTCTCCCCAGATGGCGGCCTCCAGTTCGACCATCTTCGGGTCGATAGGCAGTGACGGGTGCAAGACGACGTAGGCGATTTCGAGGTTGGCGACGGCGATTTCCTTGAGCAGGTACGGAACGTAAATCGCCAGCCGTGCGAGCTGTCTCGGAACCCGTGTCAGCGACGGCTGGCGGCTGAACGCGATCGGTGCAAGCAACGCAGTGACAATCGTCGCCGTTATCGCGCCAGTGAGGAAATCCAGCGGTTTGTACGAACTCAACAGCATGTAAAACAGATACGAGGTTCCGAAAATGGTGAGATACTTTGGGAGCGTCGCGGCGCGAGCAAGCGCGGTCGACCGCGCTGGCCGCTCGACGGGCGCGGTCTCGACCTCGATATCGCCCCGGACGAGTTCGACTTCGAGCGGCCGAAGCATCGGCGTCGTGCCGCCCGGGTTGAACTCCGGATCGAGGACGACCCGTTCGATGCTGTGTTCGTCGGCGTAGGTCAGAATTGCGTCGGCGTAATCACCGGGGCTGAACAGGTAGCGGTCGGCACCGATGACGCCCAGTTCAACGTCGAGATTCGACGGCGGGACAGCACCCAGGTCTTCGTCGAGCCAGACCTCGATTCGGTCGAGCAGGTCCTTTGCCTGGCCAAGTTCCGTCTGGGCGTCAGGGTCAACAGCGCGCGTGCTTGCGACGGCGACGAGGTGCAGCGATATCTGTTGTTGTCCCTCTTTGGCCGCCGATTCGGCCTGTTCAACGGCGTAGGCGACGGTGTTACGGACCGTCACCGAATCAGCTACTGGCACGAGCAGGCGACGGGGTGGTGGTACAGTCACAGTCTCTGTTTAGAAACTCCGAATAGGCGGTTCGTCGGGCAGTACTGTCGTTATCGGACCGGAGCAACGGAACACGCAAAACTATTTCGTAATCGGTTACGCTCTCAGTCACGACTGGACAGATGGTCACCGAGTTCGTCGGCGACACGGGCACCCAGCCCCTGCTTTTCCCCGATGTACTCCGTGGCCGAGTCTCCGTCGACAAGTATGGCACGCGTCTCGTCGCCACCCATCACGCTCGCGTCGTTAGCGACCACGAAGGTCAGCCCGGTCCGCTCCCGTATCTCGCGGGCGCGCTCGATTAGCGTCCCGTCGTCGCCCTCTGTCTCGACTTTGAACCCGACGATAGGGAGGTCGGGGTGATCCGAGCGAACGGTGTCGATGAGTTTCGGCGTCGGCTGCAGCGTCAGCGTCAGCTCCGCCTGCCCGCTCTTGATTTTCTCGGGGGCCTCCTCGACGGTGTAATCCGAGATGGCGGCCGCGGAGACCAGCGCGTCGGCCGCGTCGGCGACCCGCCGGGTAGCCGCCGTCATCTCCGCGGCCGACTCGACCTGCTCGACGGTCGCGTAGGGAACGTCCGGCCCGTCGTGGACGAGCGTCACGTCGGCCCCGCGGGCGTAGCAGGCCCGCGCGACGGCCCGCCCGGTCCGCCCCGAGGACCGGTTCGAGAGCGTCCGCACCGGATCGACTGACTCTGTGGTCGCACCCGCAGTCACGACGACGTGCTTGCCTGCAAGTGGTCGGTCGCCCGCTGCCCGGGCGGTCGCCGTGACGATGGCCCCCTCGGTCGCGATTTTGGCCTTCCCCTCCTCGATTCGCGGGTCAACGAACTCGACGCCCCAGGACTCGACGCGGTCGATTGCCTCCAGTACGCCGGGGTGGTCGTACATCGGCTCGTGCATTGCCGGTGCGACGACGACCGGCACGCCCGCGCCGAGAGCGGTCGTCACACACGTCGTCACGGGCGTGTCGTCGATTGCCGCGGCGACCTTGCCGACAGTGTTTGCCGTTGCAGGCGCGAGCAAGAATACATCGCCCCAGCCCGAGCGCCCGCAGAGGTCGACGTGTTCGACGTCGCCCGTGATTTCGGTAATCACCTGATTGTCCGTCGCGAACGACAGCGCCCACGGATGGATGATACCCGTCGCGCTGTCGGTCATCACCGCCCGGACGGACGCCCCCTGTCGTCGGAGTTCGTGTGCGAGTTCAACCGTCTTGACGGCCGCGATAGACCCCGACACCCCCAGAACGACGTTGACTCCGGTCAGCATACCTGCCGGTTCGCGGTGCGTGGGTAAAAGCCCCTGTCTCTCCGGCGGCACTAGTCGCTGTCGCCCGCGATCTGCTCACTCCGATTGCCGCTCTCGTCACTGCTGATACGTGGCCTCCCGTCGTGCGCGTTCAGTGCGAGGCTGAACGCGGCTATCGCCAGCAGAACCAGCCCGAGTGCGACTACCGAACTGAACGAGAGTCCGGTCGACGGAGTCGGAACCGCGACCGGGATGAGTACGTATCGAACGACCAGCACAAGGAGAACGGCCCCGGCGAGGATCGCCGCAGTTCCGGTGACGTGGACGAACTGGCTGTCGGTCGTGTCGGCGTCCCGGCCCAGTTGTTTCCCGATACTGCTTGCGTGCGCGCCGGTGTCCCAGACCAGTAGCGCCGCCGCGCTCCCGACGAGGACGAGTATCGGTGCGAGTCCGCGCTCAGCCCCGAACAACGTCACAATGAACAGGAGCGCGCTTCCAGCTGCGAACCCTGCCGTCTGCCGGGATAGCAACTCTGAATCGACCAGCTCAGCCAGTAGTGTGACGAGTCCACGGAGGACGACGACCGAAATCAAGACGCCGAGGAGCAACACAGTAGCCGAGCCGTAGTGGCCGCCCCCGGCATACGTGGGCGCTATTCGCCGGGTCACGCCAGCGGCTGTAAGGATCAGCGCGCCCAGCAACAGCACCACAGGGACCATGATACTACCGGTCTGCCGCGCCAGCAACCGTCCGGGGTTGTCCCCCAGCCACTGTAGCAGCCATTGCCGGAGCCGTTCGACGACGAGAATACACAGTACGGCCAGGAGCCCGACTGCAAGAGGGAGATGGAGCAGGCCACTGAAGGCGACCCGCAGAGCCGGCCCGAGCACCGGGAGACTGTGGAGAAAACGGTCGAACAGTCCCTGTGCTGTCGGTATAAACGCCACGAGCAACTGCAGGCCAACGGCGGCTTTGAGCGAGATGTCGATATCCCACCAGCTTCGTCCCAGCAGGTCCAGCCGCCCAAGCGCTCGGTCTGTCGTCGCCGCGGGTGCCGGAATCCACGACTCCAGCGTCTCCTTCGCCCGGTCCAGCAACAACAGGGCGGTCAGGATCCCGGCCTGTAGCGTCACGAAGCCCACGAGCGGATGGAGAGAGAAGCCGGTGACGACATGTACGAGCACCCGGGGCAGCCTGACGGCAGCCGCGACGGCACAGACGATTGTGATGAGGATGCCGGCCACCAGCATCACGAAACTCTCGTCGAGCATTGTCGAGAGTTCGTCCGATGCCTCAGCCGGCGGCACTAACCCGCTACTCGCGTCGATAACGACGAGCGTGGCGGCCAGCGGGAACCCGAGCGCCGCAACGAGTGACCGGTAGTCAGCCGCCAGCAGCGCGGTCCCACAGAACACGCCCGCACCGATGACGATGGCGACGCTGCCGCAGGCGATACGCTTGTGGGCCTCGCTGCGGAGCGCCCAGACTCCGGCCGCGATGCAGAGTCCGCCGACGAAGCCGGCCAGCACTGGTATCGCGTCCGCGACAGCGAGGCCGAGGACGAGCGAAACGAGCACCGCGACTGTCCCGGCCAGCGCCGCGCTCGATGCCGCCGGTCGACTGTCGAGTTCCGTCATGCCCACCGCTCCGTCGCGCGAATGAGGGCTTTAGCGAGCGGTTCCGTGGGCGTCCAGTCGACGACCCGGACTGAGCCTCGAAGAGCGTCGAGGCGGGCTGTTCGGTCGATTTGCTCGACGGTACTTCCCGGACTGTCGCCGGTCGTTATATCGGGACTGACGACCGTAACCGCGTGTCCGTACGCGGCGAGTCGTTTCGCCGAATCGGCCGCCCGGTCGTCGAGCAGGGGTGTACAGAATACGATCTGTGATTCGCTCGGTATCGAGCGGTCGAGCGTCGCCACCGCGTCCCCGCCGTCAGTGATACCGTACCGGTCTGCTGTCTCGGTCGGCGACTGCATTCGCCGAGTGCGGGTGTCGGTGTCGAGCAGCCACGACTTACGGGTCCCCGTCGGCCTGTCGGCCGACCCGTCCACAACCGCTTCCAGAAACGCCTCTAATCGCTGCTCCTGTGCCCGATTAGCCGATGGCTGCAGCGTCTCGCAACTGTCGTAGACGGCGGCCCCGACGCGGTTGTCCGTCGCCAGAAGCGCCGCGCCGACCTGCTGGGCCGCGTAGACGCAGAACTGGACGGCCGTGGGCGCGCCTGCGTTGCCTGCAACGGGATGTCTCGAATCTACCAGCGTGACAACGGTGGCCGCTCGTGTCTCCTTGAACTCGACTGTCGCCAGTTCATTCGTCTTCGCGAAGCGGTTCCAGTCGACGCGGCTCATCGGGTCCGAGGACTGATGCTCGCGGATCGCGTAGAACGCGAGCCCGTTCCCCCCGGCGTCCGTCGGCACACGCCCCGACTGTGAAAGGGTCTGGCCCGAAAGCGGAACGGTGTCCACACTGGCACTGCACGAGAGCGTCGTCTCGGCGGTGACCTGCTCGGCGAATTCGACGGTCCCGGTCAGGTTCCGGCAGGCGATTGCCACGTCGGTGAACGCGTGGTCGCCACGCCGGGCTTCGACGGTGTAGGTGACCGAATCCGACGCACCGGCTTCGAGGTGGGTCCCGAACCGCGGTGAGCCGTCGATGACCTCGAGCCGCTCCGGGACGCCGTCGAGGACGCGAACGTCGGGCAGGGTCGCGCCCCCGTCGTTCGTGAGCGTCAGCGTCACTGTCACCTCTGTGCCGGGGAGCGGGTCGGTCGGCTCGATGCGCCGCTCGACTGTGAGCGTCGGTTCGGGGTCGCCGATAGCCGTCTGATAGGCCGCATACACCAGCGCCACTGCCGCGACCATGAAAACCGCCGGGTTCCCGGTGACGATGCCGGCTCCGCCGGCAACCAGCGCGGCCGAGACGCCGACGTTGCGCTGTGTAGTCTCGCGCGTGCTCACGACTGCTCACCCCGCTGGAGCCGTCGTATCTCTGTTACCGCCGCCTCGACCTTTCGGTCGAACCCCGCACCGCTGGCCCAGTCCCGTAGCTGCATCTCGATAGGTGGGTCAGGTGCGTCCGGGCCGCCGAGGAAGGCTATTGCCCGGCGGTCGTCCGTCCACGACCCAGCCCGAACCTCTCGGGCTGCTGCCTCTGTCGACAGCTCCGCCGTTTCGACCAGCACCTGTCGCGCGGCCTCGCGGAGTCTGTTCCTGATTTCCGACGCGTGACTCGCTTCGAGGCCGTTGTAGGGGTCAACACGCCCGTCGATTTTTTCGAGCAATTCGTCGATGTCGTCGCCGACCAGCGCGCCGGAGTCTGCCTGTGTCGCTTTCGGTTCCAGTAGCTCATCGAGCAGCTCTGTCGACTCGTCGCCCGAACCGTCGTGATACGGCTCACGCGGTTGTTTCCCTCGTACCGGCGGCAGCGTCGAGTCCTGTGTCCGAACAACAGTGTACAGGCCAAAAAGTCCGATGGCGGCGGCGCTGACGCTTGCGACGAGCTGTAGTTGCCTGGCCGACCCGCTCCCGACGTTCGGAAGTACTGATGGGAAGGTGACGACGAACACAGCGCCGGCAAGTGCAGCGAGTCCCAGCAGGGTGTATCGGACGAACCTGGACCCCGGTGTCGGGCGGTTGACGCTGACATCGATGGTCGCCCGGGCGGTTCCCGCTTGCTCGTTCCGCGATTCCGCGCCATTCATCAGTTGTCACCTCGGTTGAAGAGGTCTCTGAGGGCGTTCCGAGCCGATTCTGTTCGCTCTCCGGTCGCCGACCGCCCGCCGTATTCGACTTCCCGGAAGAGGGTCGTTAGCTGGCGGACGGGCGCTTCCGGAAGCCCGCTGTCGATAGCCCGGCGAGCGTACTCCCCTGGCGTCGCCGTCTCGGGGTCCGGGACTGACACACGGTCAGCCAGCAGCGCCCATGCCTCCCGCACCGACAGTGAATCGATGTCCGGCCCCTCGTCCGCCTCTGCCGTCGATTCGGCGGCCGCTGTCCGCCCGGACGCTGTATCCGACGACCCAAACAGCGACGGGCTGTCGACGCCACTCCGAACTGAGGCAAGGAAGCCGCTGGACCCACCGAAGCCGCTCAGCGCTCTGAACGGCGCAACTGAGAGCGACCCGAGCGCGCTCGGCAGACCGGCGACGCCCCGCAGTGACATCGTGCCGACCGACCCGAACCCCGTCGCCAGTCCGGACAGGATACCGCCGGAGACGGCAGCGAGACCGGCCCCGACTCGTGCGAGCGCCGACGATCCCGAGAGTAGCGCGGCGGTCGTCACCTTCGGAATCCGGGCGAGAGTCCGCCCCACCGCGCCGTCCGAAACTGCTGAGACCACTGTCCCGAACAGCGAATCCAGAATCGGATGCAGGTGGAGTCCAGCCGCTGTCGACCCGTCACCCTCGGCGTCCGATGCGGCACGAATAACACTGACTGCGACGACGCCGAACCCGCCGATAAGCGCCAGCCCGAGCAGTTTCACCAGCACTGGAGACCCGCTGTCTTCGCCTTCCCCGGCTCCCGGCGTCTCTGTCGCCGTCTCCGTCGGTGTTGGCGTCGCTGTCGCCGATGGAGTATCGCTCGTCGCTCCCGGCGGCGTCTCTGTCCCATCACTGGTCGCTACCGGTGTCGGCCCGCCGTCGACTTCGCCGGGGGCTGTTCCGTCGGGCGTGACCGGCTCGCTCGCTCGACTGTCGAGGGGGCCGCTCGACTCGAATTCGACGCCGAGCGCGCCGGGAAACAGCGCTGTGCCGAACAGGACAGCGACCGCACAGAGGAGGGCGAGGGCGGCACGTACCAGCTTTGTTGACACTACGGCCCCGTTCCCGGCGGCAGAGTAAATACTTTCCCTCACTGCTAGACTGTCTGAGCAGAAAACCTTTCATCCGCTGTGGGTATAGCAGAACTACCACTATGCGGACACTGACCCGCCGGATGCTGTGGACCCTCCTGCTCCTCCTTGCCGTCGACATCGCTGTGGTCGCTACCGCGGCGGTGCTTCTGACACCCTGGCTTGCGCCGGTTCGGGACGCCGTTGCCACCTCCCTCCCGTTCGGTGGGGCGTCGGCACGCATCGCCTGGTGGGTGGCTGTTCTCGTCCCCGCACTCGTGGCGTTTGTCTGGGCTCAGCTTCGATACACCAGTGCCCAGACGATGGCTGAAGTCGACGCTCGCATCGTCGGCCCCGAGGAGTACCCCGCCCTCCACGAGCGAGTACAGCGGCTCGCGCAACTGGCCGACCTCACGCCGCCACGGATTGCCGTCACAGACGCCGAGGTACCGAACAGTTTCGCCATCGGAACGTTCGGTGGCGCAACGGTGGTCGTCAGCGAGGGACTGCTGTCGGTTCTTGACGGCGACGAACTCGACGCCGTGCTGGCCCACGAACTCATGCACGTCGCCAACCGCGACGCGACTGTCATGACGCTGGCCAGCTTCCTCCCGTCGCTGACAAACGGCGAGTACGACCCGCTTGCGGACCTGCTCCCGGGCGAGAGTCGTTACGCGCCCGGATTGGTCGCGCTCGGTCTCGCATATGTGTGCAGCGCCCGGGTGCTTGAGGCCCCGTTCGGAAGCCTCTCGTTCACGCTCGGGTTCCTGTTCCTGTTCGCGGTGACAGTCCTGTTCGGCGGCGTCGCGCTGGGCGTGTTCACCGCTCCCGTCGTTGTTCTGGGGCGGTCGCTGTCGCGCGCTCGGGAGTTCGCCGCCGACCGGAGCGCGGCACAGTTGACCGGCGACCCCGCCGCGCTCGTCGGGGCGTTAGAGACGCTCGACGGAGATGACGACCGCCCGAGGACCGACAAGCGCTCGGCGCACGCGGGCGTCCGCGGCCTGTGTTTCCTCCCGTACGGGTTCGATTCCGACGGGCCGACGGACTCGCTGGCCATCGAAACACGGTCCCACCCACCGACAGCCGAGCGGATCGAGCGACTGCAGGCGGTCGCACGCTCGCTCGAACAGGGTCAGTCTGACTCCTGATCGACGCTCGGGTGCATCGTCGGCTCGCCCGGCATCGGCTCCTCGAAGTACCGCCGCATGACCTCCAGTGACTCCTGTTCACGTTGCTTGCGCTCTGTCTCGTCGATTTCTTCACAGCCCGGCGGAACCGGTCGGTCGCGGCCGGTGAAATACCCCTCCGGGGCGGTCCAGTCGTGATAAAAGTCGACGTCGGAGTCCTCTATCAGTGTAAGCCCGACTTGTGCGCCGTGGCCCGCGGCGACGATGGTCTGGTGATGCTGCTCGGCCAGCCGGCCGGCCGCGTACAGCCCCTCGATATCGGTCCGGCCCTGCTCGTCGGTCGAGATGAACTGCTTCGACCCCCGGTCGACGAGCGAGATGTCCAGCCCGTTCAGATACGACGGGTCCGACCAGGACGCAGCGATGAGGTATGTCGCGTTGTATGAGTCGCCACCGGCACAGGTCACGTCGAACCCTCCCGCAGTCTCCGCCACCTGCTCGGCTTCGCCGTCGATGAACCAGACGCCGGCGCGCCGCGCCTGTGCCCGAATGAGTTCGAGCAGGAGCCGGGGGTTGATTCCCGCCGGAAATCCGGGGTAGTTCTCCAGATGTGCGTTGCGGTTCAGTATCGACTCGCCGGTCGAGATGATCCGGGTCGACAGGCCGGCGCGAGCGGTGTAGATCGCCGCCGACAGCCCGGCGACGCCCCCGCCCACGATGATGACTTCTTCGCGGTCGGTTGGCATAGACAGATGTTTCCAGTGGGGGCAAAGAAACGTGCCGGTTTGAGACCTATAGACGGGGAGCGGCCAGTAACAGCCCCTACAGGGCACACACCGGGCGGTACAGTTTCTGAGGTGACCCGAAGCCTCATAACGATACACCCACTAAAGGCGTCGTAATGACCGACACCGTCGACGAGGTCGATATGCCGTACGACGATGACGCGTCTCAGCAACAGAAGATCGAGGCGCTGCAGGAGCGGCTAGAGGTGCTCGAATCGCAGAACGAGGAGATGCGCGACAAACTGCTGGACGCGAACGCGGAGAACAACAAGTACCAGCAGAAGCTCGAACGGCTCACACACGAGAACAAGAAGCTCAAACAGTCACCGCTGTTCGTCGCGACCGTTCAGGAACTCTCCAGCGATGGCGTGATTATCAAACAGCACGGCAACAATCAAGAGGCCCTGACAGAGGTCACTGACGAGATGCGGGAGGAACTGGAACCCGACGACCGCGTCGCCGTCAACAACTCCCTCTCTATCGTCAAGCAACTGGACGACGAGACCGACGTTCGCGCCCGCGTGATGCAGGTCGACCAGTCGCCGGACGTGACCTTCGCCGACATCGGCGGCATCGAAGAGCAGATGGAGGAGGTCCGCGAGACCGTCGAGATGCCGCTGAAGAGCCCTGAGATGTTCGAAGACGTGGGTATCGACCCGCCGAGCGGTGTTCTGCTGCACGGCCCGCCCGGCACCGGGAAGACGATGCTGGCGAAAGCGGTCGCCAACGAGACCGACGCCACCTTCATCAAGATGGCCGGCTCCGAACTGGTCCACAAGTTCATCGGCGAGGGCGCGAAGCTCGTCCGGGACCTGTTCGAACTGGCCCGGCAGGAGGAGCCCGCCGTCGTCTTCATCGACGAGATAGACGCTATCGCGGCCAAGCGGACGGAGTCGAAGACCTCCGGCGACGCCGAGGTCCAGCGGACGATGATGCAACTGCTCTCGGAGATGGACGGCTTCGACGACCGCGGCGACATCCGCATCATCGCGGCAACGAACCGCTTCGATATGCTCGACCGCGCCATCCTCCGCCCCGGTCGCTTCGACCGTCTCATCGAAGTCCCGAACCCCGACCTCGAAGGTCGCAAACAGATTTTCCAGATCCACACTCGCAGCATGAATGTCTCCGACGACGTGGACTTCGAGGCACTGGCCGAAGAGATAACGGACGCCTCCGGTGCTGACGTGAAAGCCATATGTACCGAGGCTGGGATGTTCGCCATCCGCGACGACCGGACCGAGGTCACCATGGCGGACTTCCACGACGCCTGGGAGAAGATTCAGCAGGAGGAGACCGACGACGAGGACGTCTCCCGGACGTTCGCCTGATTTCGGCAGCGTTTCCATCCGGTTCTCCACGCTTTTGTAGGTCTGTAGTCACCGCTGTGACGCGCAACTGCGCTGTCGTCTCGCCCGTTTCAGAACACAGTTACCACTCCGGTCCTGACCTGCTAGTATGGCCGTCGCAGATACACTCCAGTCGCGTGCCCGCGCTCGTCCGCGGCTCGTCACCGCCGTCGTCTCGGTCGTTGGCTACGCGCTCGTGTTCGGCGCGTTCGGTGGCGTATTACCCCTCCCCGAGCTCTCGAACGGCATCGTCATCCTGCTTGGCGACGCAATCGCCGTCGTCAACAGCGTCGCGCTGCTGGCAATCGTCGCCGGCGTCTACTTCATCAAGAACGACCAGGTCCAGAAACACCGCGCGGCGATGCTGACGGCGTTTACCCTCATCATGGTGTTCCTGACGCTGTACATCCTCAAGGTCGGTGGCGGCTTCGAGAAGGAAATCGTCGCCGAAGGGTTCGTCTGGACGGCGTACATCGTGATGCTGGCTATCCACATCCTGCTGTCCGCGGTGTCCGTGCCGGTCGTCGTCCACGCGGTCGTCCTCGGGCTGACCCACTCCCCGGCGGAACTCAGGGAGACGGTCCATGCTCGTGTGGGCCGCATCGCCGTCTCCGCCTGGGGGCTGAGCCTGTTCCTCGGGCTCGTGACCTACGTGATGTTGAACCACATCTACGGCTGGGTGCCCCGGTAGGCGACCCCGCGCCGCCCGTGCGGTGGCGAACGATTTTGCCGGCCGCCGTCGTAGACTACGGCGATGACCACAATCAAGGACAGCGTCCACGACCACATCGAGGTCCAGGGCGTCGCGGCGGCGCTGCTCGACACGCCGCCGGTCCAGCGGCTCAGACACATCTCACAGCTCGGCACCGTGACGCTCGTCTACCCCTCGGCGAACCACACCCGATTCGAGCACTCGCTGGGGGTCTATCACCTCGCCGACCGGGCGCTGTCCCACCTCGGCATCGAGGGCCAGCAGGCCGAACGGGTCCGCGCCGCGGCCCTGCTCCACGACGTGGGGCACTCGCCGTACAGCCACAACGTCGAGGCGCTCATCCACCGCCGGACGGGCAAGTACCACGACGACGTGGACGAACTCCTCGGCGACGGCCCGGTCGCGCGGGTGCTGTCCGAACACGGGCTCAACCCCGACCGCGTCGCCGGCCTAGTCGCAGGGGAGGGCGAACTGGGCCAGCTCGTCTCCGGCGAACTGGACGTCGACCGGATGGATTATCTGGTCCGTGACGCCCACCACACCGGCGTCCCCTACGGCACTATCGACCACGAGCGGCTGGTCCGGGAACTGAGCTTCGTCGACGGCGAACTCGTCTTGGACGAGGGGAACGTCCAGACGGCCGAATCGCTCCTGCTCGCGCGGGCGCTGATGAACCCGACCGTCTACCAGCACCACGTTGCCCGCATCGCCAAGTCGATGCTGCGCCGCGGAACCGAGGAACTGCTCGCCGCGACCGACACGACCGCTAAGACGCTGCGCCGGTGGGACGACAACGACCTGCTCGTGGCGCTGCGACAGTGCGACGCAACGGCGGCCTACGCCCGGCGGCTGAGCCAGCGGGACCTGTACAAACGCGCCGTCTGGGCGGAGTGGCAGGCCGTGCCCGAGGAGGTTCTGACGGCCGACCACGAGGCGGTCGGCGCGATGGAACGGGCCATCGCCGACGGGGCGAACGTCGACAGCGACGCCGTTATCCTCGATATCCCGCCGGAGCCGTCGATGACCGAGTCGAGCAGCCGCGTCCTCGTCAACGGCGAAGTCCGCCGGCTCGGCGAGCAGTCGACGCTTGTCAACGCCATCCGCGCCGCCCAGCGCGACCAGTGGCGGCTCGGTGTCTACGCGCCAGAGGGCGAAAGCGAGCGGGTCGGCGCGGCGGCCATCCGCGAACTGGGACTGGACCTCGACGGGGCCAGGGTCCGGGACGTGCGGCCCGGCTTCCACGCGACCCTCGATGAGTTTAACTGAGAGAGCGGGCGAACAGGGAACATGATTGTTGAAGGGACGATTCTGACGGGACGGTCGTTCGAGGCCGTCGAGGGCCGCGTCGTCGTCGAGGACGGCGAGATAGCCGCCATCGAGGAGACGGCGGTCGACAGCGACGACATCGTGGTGCCGTCGTTCGTCAACGCCCACACCCACATCGGCGACTCGATTGCGAAGGAGGCCGGCGAGGGGCTCTCGCTCGAAGAACTGGTCGCGCCGCCGGACGGTCTGAAACACCGGCTGCTCCGGGATGCCGACCGGGACGAACTGGTGGCCGCGATGGCGCGGTCGCTGTCGTTCATGCAACAGGCCGGGACCGGCGCGTTCGTCGAGTTCCGCGAGGGCGGCGTCGAAGGCGTCGAGGCCATCCGGGACGCGCTGGCGGATTCGTCCCTGGAGAGCGTGATTCTCGGCCGCGAGACGACCGACGCGATGGAACTGGCTGACGGGTTCGGCGCGAGCGGGGCCAACGACAGCGAGTTCGGGGCGGAGCGCCGCGCCACCCGAGCGGCCGGCAAACTGTTCGGCATCCACGCCGGCGAGGTCGACAGCTCCGATATCAATCCCGCGCTTGACCTTGACCCGGACTTTCTCGTCCACATGGTCCACGCCGAACCGCTGCACCTCCAGCGGGTTGCCGACAGCGAAATCCCGGTCGTCGTCTGCCCGCGGTCGAACGTCGTCACCGACGTGGGCCGCCCGCCGGTCGAGGAACTGGCCGACCGGACGACGGTCGCGCTCGGGACGGACAACGTCATGCTCAACAGCCCGTCGATGTTCCGCGAGATGGAGTTTACCGCGAAACTGTATGACCTCTCGGCCCGCGAGGTGCTGCGGATGGCGACAGTCAACGGGGCCGAGATCGCGGGTCTCGGCGGCGGACTCGTCGAGCCCGGCCACCCGGCGCGCCTGCTCGTCCTCGACGGCGACTCCGACAACCTCTCCGGCGTACAGAACCCCGTTCGGGCGGTCGTTCGTCGGGCAGGGTTGGCCGATGTCCGACGAGTCGTCCATCCGACGACGGACTAATTCTTATCACTGCGGAAATAGTATGTACGGGCAATGCCCTCCACCACTGACCGCGCCCTGAGCACACCGCTGAAGATACTCCTGTACGGGCTGCTAGGGCTTGTCTCGTTCCTCGTTGTTATCGCAGCTGTGAGGTTTGCGTTCGGGCTGTTCGTCGGTCTCATCGGTCTCGTTCTGGGACTGCTCTCGCTGGCCGCCACCATCGGGGTTCTGGCGGCTATCGGCTATGCTGTATACTGGGCCGCGTCGACCGTCTTCAGTCAGGACGAGGCGACGGCGTCGGCGACTGACGCGTCACGAACGCAGGCCGCACACGCAACAGATGCGGCCAGTGCCAGCGAGATAGACCCCGTCGAGCGGCTCTCAGAGCGCTACGCCAACGGGGAAATATCCGAAGCCGAACTCGAACGACGGCTCGAACAGGCTCTCGACGAGCCGTCGCTGGACGGCTCCGGGGCAACAGAGGCCGAGCGGAACCGAGAGTTGAACTGAGCCAGCGTCTGTTCGGCTGTTGTGTGCTACCTGTTACCAAACTATATCTGTTCAGCCAGTCAACAGTACAGTATGTACGACAGGATACTGGTGCCAACGGACGGGTCGCCGGGGACACGGGCGGTGCTCACACACGCTGAAACGCTTGCAACAACTCACGACAGCGAGATTCACGCGCTGTACGTCGTTGATACCGGCCGATTTTCGACGCTCCCGAACGAGCCGACGTGGGAGAGTGTCACCGACTCGCTCCATCGCGAGGGCGAGATGGCGCTGGACATGGTGAAGCGTCTCGTTGCCGACGATTTGACTGTCACACGGGCCACGGCCGAGGGAAGCCCGAGTCGAGAAATCGTCGACTACGCGAGCCAGAACGACTGCGACCTCATCGTAATGGGGACCCACGGACGCGGCGGTATCGACCGCCTGCTACTGGGGAGCGTCGCCGAACGGGTCGTCCGGTCAGCCCACGTCCCCGTTGTCACTGTTCCGGTAGAGACGACGACGCAAGATGTCTCGGAAGACGAGCAGCCTGCCGGCGTCCCACAGTGACCCGTCTTTCGCCGTCGCGCTCACTCCGTAATCGGGCGGAGGTGTTCACAGTCGCCCGCGGAAACGATTTCTGTCCCAGAGTCTGTCTCGATGACGAGCGCACCCGGAAACTGGATGTCTACAGCTTCACCCTCGATGGTGCCACCCGGCGTCTCGACCCGGACCTGTTTGCCCAGCGTCGTGGCGGACTCCCGCCACGCCTCGACGACGTTCGCCGGGTCCTGTCGGAGCGTGTCGAACTCCTCCAGCAGCCGCTGGGTGAACAGCCGTCTGTCGACCGGATCGCCTCGCTCAGCGAGCAGGCTCGTCGGCTCCGCCTCTGCGGGCAAGTCCGCCGGATCGACGTTCGCGTTGACGCCGATGCCGACGACGACCCACGAGACTCGATCGGCCTCACCTTCCATCTCGGTGAGGATGCCGACCAGTTTCCGCTCCGCGTCGCCGTGGCGGACCAGCACGTCGTTGGGCCACTTGATGCTTGCCTCGACCCCGGCCTCGCGTGCCGCCCGGGTCACCGCGACAGCGGCCGCGAGCGTGAACACCGGCGCGTGGGCCATCGGCACGTCGGGTCGGAACAGCACCGAGAGCCAGACCCCGCCGCTGGGCGAGTGCCAGTCGCGGTCGAGCCGTCCCCGGCCGCCGGTCTGTTCGTCGGCCAGAACGACGGTGTCTGACGCCCCATCTGCCGCACGGTCACGAGCGCGTGCGTTCGTGCTCGGAATGCTGTCGTGGTACTCGACAGAAAACGGTGCGTCCAGGCCGTACTCGACCGCGCTCGCCCCGAACTCCGGCACCGAATCGAGGGTGTAGCCCGCGTCGCTGCTCCCGATTTCGAACCCCTCCTCGCGGAGGGCTTCAACGTGTTTCCAGACCGCAGAGCGGGAGATGTCCAGTTCGTCGGCGAGGGCCGGCCCCGAGACGGGGCCGTCGGCCAGCGCGTCGAGCACCCGGTGGCGCGTCTCGTTCATACCCGGCGTAGCACGGCGAGGGTACAAAGCAGTTGGCAGAGTTGGGCGACTGCTGTTGCAGTAGGACTGCTTTCAGTGTTTGTCGACATCCTCAGCAGCGGATATATCCGGACTCGGTGTGGTCAGTGCAGGTAGTCTTTCAATCGGTGCCCTGTGACAACAGATTGGGCTTAAGTCCGATTACCAGAAATACAATCGCCGCCAAGAACTGCAATCCGGCTACGGCAACATACCCCCTTTCGAACCCGAAAATCGCCGGCATAGAACTGTCAAGTCCGACATATAGAATGAAGATTGTAGAGCAAAGGATGATCGGCACGGCTATCAGGGCCACAATTCTCGATACTGTCCTGAAGAGCATACTAATACGAATCGCCAGCATAAACAAATAGAGTTTGCAACCGACCTGCGGCACTCGCAACCCTGATTGACGGCTGTTTCACGCGAGAAGGTGTGTGAAGAATAGGGTTTAAACAGAGCCTTTTTTCCGAAAGCCCCCTCGCTGCGCGCGGCCTGCGGCCGTGCTTGCGTCGGTTCGGCTCACGAGCGCTCGGCCCCTTTTCGATTTCCCACCCTACAGTGGCTAACCAGTCGGTTTTCGCGTAGCTAAAGGCAACCATTGCACAGAGTAGGAGCAGTAGCGGAGCGGTGAGCAGCATACCGCGAGCGCCGACGGCGCTCGGAGCAGTTTTGTACTAAATGTTACAAGGAGCGGTTCGAGCGCGCCCAAAGAGCGCGACTCGAACCCGACGCAGTAAGATTTAGCCGATAACGAACAGCAGGTCGCCCATGTCGACTGATTCGCCCTCGCTAACGGCCACGTCGTTGACAGTGCCGCCTCGTTCGGCGACGATGTCGTTTTCCATCTTCATCGCTTCGAGCACACAGAGAACGTCGCCGGCCTCGACCTCGTCGCCCTCCTCGACGTTGACCTCCAGAATTGTCCCCTGCATCTCTGCGGCGACTTCCTGACCCTCGGCGGTAGAGGCACTGCCGCCGCCGCTGTCGGAACTACTGCCGCCCCGCGGCCGCTGTGGCTGATTGCCGCCGTCGGCGTCCACGTCGCCGACGTTGATGGGCGGTGCGCCGCGCTCTTCGAGGTCGACTTGGAATCGCTTGCCGTTGACCTCAACGGTGAACTCACGCTCGACGACCTCCTCGTCCTCGTCGCCGTCGGACTCGGTGACGGTGCCCCACTGCTCTTGGGCCTCCTCGATGCGCGAGCGGTCGAGTTGCTCGTCGAGGTACTTCGTGGTGTGGGTGCCGCCGACGAACCGGTCGTCGGTGAGCATCAGGCGGTGGAACGGGATGACGGTCGGGATCCCCTCGATGTCGAAGTCCTTGAGCGCCCGTTTCCCGCGCTCGATGCACTCCGCGCGGTCCCCGCCGTAGGTGATGAGCTTCGCTATCATCGAGTCGTAGTCGGTGACGAGGTCGTCGCCCTGTCGGAGCGCGTCGTCGAGGCGGACGCCGATGCCGCCCGGCGGGTCGTAGGTGTCGAGGCTGCCGCCCGTCGCGGGGGCGAAGTCGTCGGCGGCGTTCTCGGCGTTGATTCGGAACTCCATCGCGTGGCCCTCTATCTCCACGTCGTCCTGTGCGAAGGTTATCTCCTCGTCCATCGCCACCCGCAGTTGCCACTTGACGATGTCGATGTCGGTTATCTCCTCGGTGACGCAGTGCTCGACCTGGATGCGGGTGTTCACTTCGAGGAAGTAGAAGTTCGCGTCCTCGCCGAGCAGTTCGCCGGGCTCGCGGTCGGGGTCTTCCTCGACGAGGAACTCGACGGTCCCGGCGTTGTAGTAGTCGGACTCGCGGACGCCACGGCGGGCGGCGTCACCGATTTTCTCCCGGAGAGCGTCGTTCAGGGCCGGCGACGGTCCCTCTTCGATGACCTTCTGGTGGCGTCGCTGCAGCGAGCAGTCGCGCTCGCCCAGATGCCGGACGTTGCCGTGGTGGTCGGCGATAATCTGGACCTCGATGTGGCGGGGGTTCTCCAGATAGCGTTCGAGATAGACGGAGTCGTTCGAGAAGTACGCCTCTCCCTCCCGCTTTGCGCTTTCGAGTTGCTCCTCAGCCTCCTCCGGGTCGTGGACGATTTTCATCCCGCGGCCGCCGCCGCCCCCTTCGGCCTTGATGGCGACCGGGAAGCCGTTCTCCTCGCCGAACTCGACGACCTCCTCGGGATCCTCGACCGGGTCGGTCGTTCCCGGGACGATGGGCACGTCAGCCGACTGCATGATCTTGCGGGCCTTCGTCTTCTCGCCCAGTGCCTCCATCGACTCGCTCTCGGGGCCGACCCAGGTGACGCCGTCCGTTTGCTGAACACGCGCAGCGAAGTCGGCGTTCTCCGCGAGGAAGCCGTACCCGGGGTGGATGGCGTCGGCATCGGCCTGTTTGGCGGCGTCGATAATCGCTTCCTGGTCGAGATAGGAGTCGGCGGCACGGGCCGGGCCGACGTTGTACGCCTCGTCCGCGTACCGGACGTGCCCGGCGTGCTTGTCAGCGTCAGAGTAGACGGCCACTGTGCCGATGCCCAACTCCTCGCATGCGCGCATCACGCGCACCGCTATCTCCCCGCGATTAGCGACGAGCACCTTATCGAACATACGCCCTCATACTGAGAGTCGGCCCATAAAACTATGCGCAGATAGCGGCCAATCTTACACATATAATCATGTTAGTATGGAACATGGCCACAAACCCGTTCAGGGCGTCGTCAAATAACTGACGGACGGACTGACCACCATTAGAACCGCTCGGCGCGGCCGGCGGCACTCCAGGGGTCAGTCGGCGCGTCCGAGCGGACTCGAACGGACCGTTTCTGCGTGGCTTCCACGCGCCCGGAGAACGACCACTGCTTGCCGTCCCAGGAGTCGCCGTCGTCTGCCGCTGCAGCCGCCGCGGCCGCTGCCGCCGCGCGCTGGCGGTCGGTGAGGTGTGCGCCGATAGCAACGGCGATCGCAGCCGCCTCGTCCGTCGACGCGTCGTCGAGCTGTGCAGCGATCTCCGCGACAAGTTCGGCGTCGACCGCCGAGTCAGTGTCTGCCGCCATCGTCACAGTGGGATGTTGCCGTGCTTGCGGTCGGGCTGGTCCTTGCGTTTCCCCCGCAGGAGGTCCAGGTCGTCGATGAGCCGCGGGCGGGTCTCCTGCGGTTCGATGACGTCGTCGACGAAGCCGCGCTTGGCCGCCGTGTAGGGGTTCGCGAAGGCGTCGCGGTACTCGTCGATGAGTTGCTGGCGGCGGGCTTCCACGTCGTCGGCGTCTTCGAGTTCGTCGTCGTAGAGGACGTTCACCGCGCCCTGTGGCCCCATCACGGCGATTTCGGCGGTCGGCCAGGCGTAGTTCATGTCCGCGCCGATGTGCTTCGACGCCATCACGTCGTAGGCCCCGCCGTACGCCTTCCGCGTGATGACGGTCACCAGCGGGACGGTGGCCTCGGAGTAGGCGTACAGGAGCTTCGCGCCGTGGTTGATGATGGCGTTGGTCTCCTGGTCCTTGCCGGGCATGAACCCGGGCACGTCGACGAACGTGAGAATCGGGATGTTGAACGCGTCACAGAAGCGGACGAAGCGCGCGCCCTTCCGCGAGGCGTCGATGTCGAGCGTGCCGGCGTTGACCCGCGGCTGGTTGCCGACGACGCCGACGCTGTGGCCGTCCATGCGGGCGAACCCGATGACGATGTTGCGCGCGAAGTCCTCGGCGACCTCGAAGAAGGAGTCCTCGTCGACGATGCGCCCGACCACGTCCGTCATGTCGTAGGGCTTCTGTGGCGCATCAGGAACGGCCGTCTTCAGCCCCTCGTCCCGGCGCTCGGGGTCGTCCCAGGGCTCGACGCGGGGCGGGTCCTCGACGTTGTTCTGTGGCAGGAACGAGAGCAGGTAGCGGATGTCGTCCATCGCGTCCTTCTCGTCGGCGGCCGTGAAGTGGGCCACCCCGGACTCGGAGGCGTGGGTCTTCGCGCCGCCGAGTTCGTCGAAGCCGACCTCCTCGCCGGTCACCGTCTCGATGACGTCCGGCCCGGTGATGAACATGTGGCTGGTCTCCTCGACCATGTAGACGAAGTCCGTGATGGAGGGGGAGTACACCGCGCCGCCGGCACACGGCCCCATGATGGCCGAAATCTGCGGGACGACACCGCTGGCCTGCTGATTGCGGTGGAAGATGTCGGCGTAGCCCGCCAGCGAGTCGATGCCCTCCTGAATCCGCGCGCCGGCGGAGTCGTTCAGGCCGATGATGGGCGCGCCTGTCTCGATGGCCTTGTCCATCACCTTACAGACCTTCTGTGCGAAGGCCTCGCCCAGCGAGCCCCCGAAGACGGTGAAGTCGTGGGCGAAGACGTACACCTGTCGACCGTCGACCTTGCCGTAGCCGACGACGACGCCGTCTCCCGGTACTTTCTTGTCGGCCATGTCGAAGTTCGTCGAGCGGTGTTCACGGAGCGAGTCGATTTCCACGAAGGTGTCGTCGTCGAGGAAGTAGTCGATGCGCTCACGCGCGGTGAGTTTCCCGCGGTCGTGTTGGGCCTCGATTCGTTCTTCGCCACCGCCCCGCTTGGCCTCGGCTTTTCGTTCTCGAAGGTCCTCGACACGGTCGTCGTGGCTCACGCCACATCACTTCTCCCGGACCGGAGCATATCCGACTCCTTGCGGGCATCCGAGAAAAGCGTTATCAAACTTAACCATTATTTCCCGTATTCGGTGGCCGAAACCGGCGGAGTTTTGAGCGGCGACCTGCTGCTATCGCGCGTGAAGAACGTCACGGCCCGCCAGCACAACCCCTTCGGCTTCGACGCCCCGTGTGAGCCGTTTGTACCGGGGTACGGCGATGCCAATGCCCACTTCCACGTCATCGGCGACCACCCCGGCGTCCACGGTGGCGAAACGTCCGGCATCCCCTTTACCGACAATCCCGCGGGCGAACGTCTCCAGCGGGCGCTCGTCGAGGCCGGACTGCTCGCCGAAGTCGGCACTCCGCCGACCGTCGAGAAGACGTACCTGTCGTATCTGTATATGTGCGGCGGCGAGCCGCCGACGGACGCTGACTACGAGGCCCAGGAACCGCTGTTCGACACGGAACTTCGGGCTATCACCGCGCACGTGCTCCTGCCCGTCGGCGAGCGCGCCACGCGGCACGTGTTCGCCAACACGACCTCGGAGCCGACCAAGCCGATAGACATGGACGCCCGCCACGCCACGGAAGTCCCCGGGAGCGGCTGGCTCGTCGTCCCCATCAAGGAGCCGGCGGAGTGGACCGACGACGACGAGACCGCCCTCGTCGACGCACTGACGGCGCTGCTGAAGACCGACTATCGCCGCGAGGCGGACCTCGGGCGGTTCCTGCCGAACGACGACCCGTATCTGGTCCGGTAGCGACTCGACTGATTCTCACACGGCTCTGACAACCAGAAACAGTAGCTACAGCGACCACTCGTCCGAGAGCGGCTCCGCGGACGCCCAGTACGTGTCGAACGTCTCGATCGCCCACTCGCGGACGGCCGGCGCGGTCGTATCGACTGACGCCTGTAGCACGCCGTTGTCGTCCCGCAACAGCAGATGCACAACGTCGTCGGCGATCATCACCGCGAGTGGCACACCGTCGTTTCGTACCCGGACCGACGCGTTCGGTTCGGAACGCAGCGATTCGAACCGACTCCGGAGCCGGTCGTCTGCTGCCAGTGCGTCTATGGCGCTGGGCGAGAACACGCCCGAGAACCGCTGTTCGCCGGCGGTGGCTCGATCCTGAACGACTCGGATCGCCTGGTCATTGAACGCATGGGAGAACGTCCGGACCTCCTCGGCGTCCCGAAGCAGGTCAAGGAGTCGCTGGACCGGCGCGTTCGGGCGCGTCTGGCTCGGGACAGTTATCGTCGCGTCGGCCAGGTGTTGCAGGTCGAAGTCCATCGCATCGGTGGGCGGATACTGGACGATGTCGCGCAGTCGCTGCTCGGTTTCGAGGCTGTCGAGCAGGTCGGTGAACCCGTCAGCGACGATGCGCCCCGTCGCCGTGGCGACGTACTCGCCCCCCGTTCGGCGGATCCACGACCGGTCCTCGAAGTCCGCGATGATACGCCCGAGCGTCGCCTGCGACGCGCCGGTTTCGGTCGCGAGCTCCCCGCGCGAGTGGGGTTCCGCCGCCAGGAGCCGCAAGACCTCGACCCGGTTCGACGAGAGCGCGAGGAACTCGATCTCTTCGAGCGCCGATTCCATACCGCCGCGTTGGGGGTTCCGTGCTAAAGCGCTTTCGTACTATGAAATAATTTCATACCGTGAATATCAGCCACGGGTATTCAGCTGTTTCGCGTCATGTAATATTTTCTAAACGGAACTATACGTCCGGATATCATACTATAGAGTACGATGACTCAGGTCTCTCCCCGTGTTCTCTCTGTCGGCTGTGCAGTTATTTCAGAAAACACATACGAGGTGGTGGCATGATTTCGCGCCGGACGTTCGCCCTCGCTGCCGTTGCCAGTGTCCTGCTTGGCGGGACCTTCGTCGGCGCGAAGGCCGGGCTGTCGTACCTCCCGCCGCTTCTGTTCGTCGCCCTGCGGTTCGATATCGCCGCCGTCGTGCTCCTCGGCTACGTCGTCGTGACGCGGTCCCGGGACGACCTGCTCCCACGGACCCGCGGTGACGTGCTTGGGATTCTCTCGACGGGTCTGTTCGCGCTGGGTCTCACGAACGCGCTGATATTCGTGGGCCAGCAGTCCGCCACCAGCGCGGTCGCCGCTATCGTGTTCAGTCTCAATCCGATACTGACGCCGGTGTTCGCTGCGCTCCTGCTCTCCGACGAGCGACTTTCGGCCCGCGGTGGTCTCGGCATGGTTATCGGCCTGCTCGGCGTCGGCCTCGTCGTCAGTCCCGACCCGGCGATGCTCTTGAGCGGGGGCATCGGCAAAATCATCCTGTTCGGCGGCGCGACCAGTGCGGCGCTTGGCAGTGTTCTCATCCGCTGGTCCGACGGTGGCCTGTCGAGTACGGTCCGGACCGCGTGGGCGCTCCCTGTCGCCGCCGCGTTCTGTCACGCGCTGAGCGTCGGTATGGGCGAATCGGCAGCTACGGCGGTCTGGTCGCCGACCGCGGTTGCGGCCCTGCTGTACGTCGGCATCTTCGCCGGCGCAATCGCCTACATCGCCTACTTCGGCCTGCTCGATGTCACCGGTGCAATCCAGGCCAACCTCATCTTCTACGTGGTCCCCGTCGTGTCGACGCTCGGCGGGTGGGCCTTACTTGGCGAGGCGATCACCCCGACCGCAGTGGCGGGTTTCCTGACTATCTTCACTGGGTTCGTGGTGCTCGGCAGCGAGTCGGTCGACATCCACGCACTGCTCTCGGGTACTACCGACGAGGCTGACACTGTGTCGGACAGTCTGGGGATTACGGACGAACCGTGCGGGTTCGAATCGGACTGACATATACTCTGGGTGTCGTATGCCTGCTGGCAACCGCCCAGACGATTCGTGAGAGTCGCACCATCCCGTGAAAAGATGGCTGGCCTTCTGATGGGCTACTGTCACTGCGACGACCACACACTGGGCGGTCACTACAGACCGTCGCGAAGAATGTCTGCGGGAAACCGATGTCGTACGTCGGTTATATCGGCGGGATGATTGCGGGGTCCTCAGCGAGGAGGAGCGTCTGTAGTCCGAGGCCCAGCGTCAGGATGACACCGAGGATGACTACTGTCCGGACCATCCAGAGCCAAGCCGGGCCGAACGCCCGGAGCCCACCCGTCCCCTGTCGGAGCTCGGCAACCGCGTTCGAGGAGAGCACCCAGCCGACGAACACGAGGATAAGCAGCACTGACAGCGGGAGGAACAGCTTGTACGCGAGCGTGTCGAACCAGCCGAACCACGCCAGGTCCCAGGCTGACGGGAATCCGAGCACGAACAGCACGGCCCCGAGCATCGCCGACAGCGACACCCGCGAGTAAGGCGTGTTGTCGACGCCGTAGGAGACTGCAACTTCGAGCAGGCTAATGGCAGAGGAGATTGCGGCGATGAGGACGACACCGAAGAAGACGACGCCGAGGAGCCGTCCTCCCGGGAGCTGTGGGAACGCCGATGCCATCGCGACGAAGATAGCTGACGGGCCGCTGGTGTCGGGACTGATGCCGATGGCGAAGAGAATCGGGAACACGACCAGCCCCGCCAGCACACCGACGAGCGTGTTCGTCACGACGATGATTCCACCATCGACCGGGAGACTCTCGTCGTCACCGATGTACGAGGAGTACGTAATCATGGCTGCCATCCCCAGCGAGAGGGTGAAAAACGCCTGACCCACTGCGAACGGAATCAGGTCGCCAGCGTTCGCTGCCAGCGTGGAGAAGTCCGGGGAGAGGAAGTAGCTGTAGCCAGCCCCCGCTCCCTCGAGGGTGGTGACCCAGGCCGCCATCCCGAGCATGAGGAGAACGATGCTGGGGACCATCACCTTCGTCGCCTTCTCGATCCCGTCCTCAACACCCACTGCGACGATGCCGACACAGATGAGCAGGAACAGCGCCTGTCCGACGACGGCTTCCGGGCCACTGGAGATGGCTCCGAAGTACTCTGCGGAGTTTCCGAAGTATGCGCCCGTTGCGCTACCGAGAATATACCGCATGACCCATCCGCCGACGACGTTGTAATACGAGAGAATCCAGAACCCCGTGAAGACGCCCAGGCCACCGACGACCCGCCACTGCTTGAATCCGAGTTCAGCGAACGCGTCGACGGCATTACGGTTCGTTCGCCGTCCGATGATGAACTCTGCTAACATTGCCGGGAAGCCGATGAGCAACACGGCGACGAGGTAGAAAACGAGGAACACTGCGCCACCGTTTGTCGCGGTCTTGAACGGGAACTGCCAGATGTTTCCGAGACCGACTGCGCTACCGATCGCTGCGAGAAGGAACCCGAGCCGTGAGGCCCACGTTTCTCTGTCACTCATTGTGATGCGGCATATTATGTTGGGGTATAAAAACCACCGTGATTCCAGTTCGCGATACGGGCCGATAGTGTCTGGATTGAAACACGCCTTCAGAAACTGCGTGGCAGCAACTTGGCGAGCCGTCTTGTTGATTTTTGACTGTTTTTCGGGTGTGTGACCGTGCGATATGAAGGGCTGGCCCGAACCGATTGCGGGTCAGACCTCGCCGTACACCGGAACCGCTGCGCCGCTCGTCACGGTTGCGGCGTCCGAACAGAGAAACAGTATCACCGCTGCGATGTCTCTCGGGTCGACCCACGACTCGGTGTCGGCGTCGGGCATCATCTCGCGGTTCATCGGGGTATCGATGACGCTCGGCATGACAGCGTTAGCCCGGACGGATCCGAGGTTCTCTTCCGCGATAGTCTCGGTCAGGAGTCGGATGCCGGCCTTCGTCGCCCGGTAGATGCCGTCGCCCTCACCACCCTCAAGTGACGTTCGCGCAGACACGGAGACAATCGCGCCTTCTGTGTCCCGCAGGTGCGGAATCGCGTGTTTCGACGCCAGGAACATCGTCTTGAGGTTCACGTCGAACAGGAAATCGAACGTGTCGAGGTCCGTCTCGTGAATCGGCGTGCCGCCGCGCCAGGTGCCGGCGACGTTCAGCAGGTAGTCGAGCCGTCCGTGTTCGTCGACGACCGCCTCGACCGTCTCGGCCACGTCGGCCTCGTCGCTGAAATCCGCCTGGTAGAAGTCGACGCGCTCGGGTTCAGCCAGCAGGAAGTCCTCGGTGTTCGGTTCGATGATGTCGCTGCCACAGACGGTCGCGCCGGCGTCGAGGAAGGCGTCCGCGACCGCGCTCCCCAGCGCTCCGCCGACGCCCGTGATTAGCGCTACCTCGCCGCCGAAGTCAAAATCGGCTGACATGTATGTGACAACGGCTAGCAGGGAAATAAATCTCCGTCCGCGAGGCACCGGGTCCGGTTTCGCGAGCACCAGCGGTCGCTCGGCTACGGTGTGACGACGAGTTTGCCGAGGAAACTGTCGTTCAGTACGTCGTCGTGGGCGGCCGCCACTTCGTCTAGGTCGTAGCGGCGGGCGACGACCGGCGACAGGTCGCCGTCGGCCATGAGGGTCGCTAGCCGGTCCAGTACCGCGCCGAACTCGGGCGTGTTGAACATCGAGACGTGGTGGACGCTGAGGGCCTTCGCCCGGCAGCGCGGGACGTTCTCGAACGTCGCCGCGAGGTCGGTGTTCCCGATGGCGGCGATGCGAGCGCCCTGTGTGGCCACCTCTGCGTCGAACGCGAGGTAGTCGTCGAGCCGGTGGTCGAGAATCACGTCCGGCGCGCCGGCCTCGACCACGGCGTCGCTGAGGTCGTCACGGCGGTAATCGAACACGTCGTCCGCGCCGAGGTCGGCCAGCCGGTCGTGGTAGTCCGGCGACGCTGTCGTCGTCACCTGCGCTCCGTTCGCCGCGGCCAGTTGGACCGCGACGTGGCCGACGCCGCCGCTCCCGCCGTGAACCAGCGCTCGCTCGGCTGGCTCCAGCGAACAGGCTGCGACGAGGGTCTGCCAGGCGGTGACGCCGACGAGCGCGACGGCTGCGCCCGCCTCGGCGGAGACGCCCTCGGGGAGCCGCGCCAGATGCGACTCGGGGACGGTGGCGTACTCCGCGCAGGTCCCCTGGAGCCAGTTGCCCAGCCCGGTGGCAAACGCCCGGTCGCCCTCGGCGAAGTCAGCCACGCCCTCGCCGGTCGCGGCGACGGTCCCGGCGCAGTCGGAGCCGGGGACCCAGGGCAGTTCGCCGGGTTCGTAATCGCCTGTCCGGAAGTACGTATCGACCGGATTGACCGCCGCCGCCTCGACTTCGAGCAGGACCTCCTCCGGACCCGGTGTGGGTCGTTCGACGTCGTCGACACGGAGTACGTCTGTCGGGCCGTATTCGTGGAATCGTACAGCACGCATTGGCGTATGCGTCTGGTGGTACCGGGAAAACCTTTCCCCACAGCCTGGGTGAGTTCAACTCCGGTTCTCTGCACATCGCGGGCCGGGATGCGACATCGCCGACAGTGAACGGGTCAGGTCGGTGCTCAGTCCGGTAACTGCAGTGTACACTATCCAAACGCCAGATCTTACACCGTTAGCTGTGCCGGGGCGACGGATTACCACAGTTGGCCATGTCGTTTATCAACGGTGAAAATTGCGCACCAACCCTTTATTAGGATGTTTGCATAGCATTGGATGATGGAACCAGATAGGGACTCGCCGCTCCCGAGTTTTATTGCTGGCAGTTACGCTGCCAGACTCGGGCTGGCACTTTCATTTGCGATAATTGTCATTATCGCTGTTGGGGTCCTGACAAGCGTGCAGGCGTCCGCCACTCTCGAGGAAGACGTGGCAGACGACATTACGGCGCTGTCAGAGACGCAAGCCGAACAATTGGACGAATGGTTGACAACATCGCGCCGGAATGTCCGGTCGGTGTCACGACTTCCCGTGTTCACTGACGGAACGGCCACGGAGAAACAGCAACGACTGGAGGAGCTACGGTCCAACGAGGAACTGCCACCCGGTGTCGTTGCAGTGCACTACTTCGACACCGAGACAAACGAGATTCGCGCCAGTTCGAATCAGGACTTCGTCGGGGTCAACGCTGCCGAGCAGGGGGCTCCGTTCGCGACGGACCCGCCACAGTTCAACGACGCCGATGATACCCACGTGACAGAGCCGTTCTCTGTCTCGGTCGTCGACCATCCGATAGTTGCTGTCGTTTCGCCCGTTCCCGGAGACGATGACAGGGCGCTCGTGTATATGATCGACCTTCGAGAGAAGGCCGATCAGATATCGAACCAGCGCGATGGGTCATTTACCACGGTCGTCAACACCGAGGGCGAGTTCGTTTCCCACCCCAACATCTCGATGATCGGGTCGACAGCACCGATTTCACAGATGGAGTCGAACCCGCTGGGGACACTTGAACCCGGCGAGAGCGCCTTCCACGAAACAGACCGTATGTTGATGGGGCTGAACCGCCTCGAATCGAAGGACTGGGTCGTCATGGTCCACTCCGACCCGGAGGTCGCCTACGCGCTGAGCGATCAGATCAACTCCGACCTCATCGCGCTCATACTACTCGCTGTCGTCAACCTCGGGCTCATCGGGGTCACGATCGGTGGAAACACGATTGCGTCGCTACGGCGGCTTTCGGTGAAGGCCGAATCGATGGCCGATGGTGAGCTTGACGTCGACCTCGATACGTCGCGCGAAGACGAGTTCGGAACGCTGTACACGGCCTTCGACAACATGCGGACGAACCTCCGAACGCAGATTTCCGAGGCCGAAACTGCCCGGCAGGAGGCCGAAGAGGCCAAAGAGCAAGCACAGGCGGCTCGCGAGGAAGTCGAATCCGAGCGCAACGAGATGGAGGCGCTGACCGGCCACCTCGAACTCAAGGCCCAGCAGTACAGCGACGCGCTGGAGGCCGCCGCCGATGGCGACCTCACCGCGCGGGTGGACACCGACAGCATGAACGAGGCGATGGCCGAGGTCGGTGAGGATATCAACACCACGCTGGATGCGCTCGAAGACACCATCGCGGACATGAAGGCGTTCGCGGCCAACGTCATCCAGTCTAGCGACCGCGTCAACTCGAACGCGGAACGAGTTGACCAGGCCAGCAAGCAGGTGTCGAAGTCGATAAACGAGATTTTCGAGGGCACGACCGAGCAAAACGAAGGCCTCGAATCGGCGGCTGCCGAGATGCAGAATCTCTCGGCGACCGCACAGCAAGTCGCCTCCTCTGCTCAGCAGGTCGCCGACACGTCCCAGTCGGCCGCAGAGGTCGGCGAGGACGGCCGCGAAGCCGCACAGGAAGCTATCTCGGAGATGAGTGCCATCGAGGACGAGACCGGCGAGACCGTCGCGGAGATCAACGCGCTTGACGAGGAGCTCGACGAGATCGGCGAAATCGTCGGCGTCATCACAAGCATTGTCGAGCAGACGAACATGCTCGCGCTGAACGCCTCCATCGAGGCCGCCCACGCTGACGGAGACGGCGACGGGTTCGCCGTCGTCGCGGACGAGATCAAGGGCCTCGCTGAGGAGACCAAAGAGGCCGCCGCCGACATCGAACAGCGCATCGAGGGCATTCAGGAGCAGGCCGGCGACACCGTCGAGACGATGGAGTCGACCAGTGCCCGGATCACCGAAGGCGTCTCGACGGTCGAGGAGACCGTCGACGCGCTGGAGACCATCGTCGAGTACACCGAGGAGGTCGACACCGGCATTCAGGAGATCGACCGGGCGACCGAGGAGCAGGCCCGGACTGCACAGGACGTGATGGGGACCATCGACGACCTGACGACGATCAGTCAGCAGACGGCGACGGAGGCCGACACCGTGGCCGGTGCCGCACAGGACCAGTCCGCGTCCATCGACGAAGTGTCAAACTCCGCGACAGAGCTCCGACAGCGGGCTGACGACCTCGAATCGCTACTGGACCGCTTTACCGTCGAGAGCTCCGCCGGGACGGGTTCTGATAGCACGGCCGCAGTGGGGGACGACTAACAATGGCAACGATAACGACCTGGTTCACACTGGGACTACTGGGTGAACTGCTCGGGACGGCGGTGCTGGCGTACGGCTACACGCTCGTCCCAGAAGAGACACGGAAGCGGTACCTGCTGTTGATCGCAATCCCGGGTATCGCCATCGTCGCCTACGCGCTGATGGCGCTTGGCTTCGGGTCGATACAGAGTGGTGGCCATACGGTGTACGTGATCCGTTATGTCGACTGGCTATTGACGACGCCGCTCAACGTCTGGTTCCTGGCACTGCTCGCTGGCGCGAGCCGGCAGGACACGGTGAAACTCGTCGTCCTGCAGGCGTTGACTATCGTCTTCGGCTTTGCCGGTGCCATCACTGCGTCGCCAGTGAGCTACCTGCTGTTCGCGGTCGGCGCAGCGCTGTTCGGTGGCGTCATCTACCTGCTCTATGGCAACATCGCGGTGGCTGCGAAGTCGACTCTGTCCGACATCGAGATCAGCCTGTACCGCACGCTCCGGAACTTCGTCGTCGTTCTCTGGCTGGTGTACCCAGTTGTGTGGCTGCTCGGTGCGGCGGGACTGGGGCTAATGGACGTTGAGACTGCGACGCTCGTGATCGTCTACCTTGACGTGGTAACCAAAGTCGGCTTCGGCGTCATTGCTTTGCTGGCGATGATTGATCTCGGCTCAGTCGGTGAGACTGCCGAGGAGCCGACAGCGGTTGCGGGAGACTAGCGAGAGCGATCACTCTGAAAGACACGCACGGAGAACCCGGGAGGCGTGTGCGGTAAACGGCTCCCGAAAATGCGAACGCCGACGGGGTTGTGTGGTCCTCGTTCTGCGAGAGAGTCACTCTACGTCGTTGTAGCGCCTCAGAGTGGGTGCCAGTCAGGATTGCTCCTCACTGACGGTCCCGCTGGTCTCTGTGTCGTCAGTCGCGCCGGCGACCTCGGTCTCGTCTACGGTAGCAAGTGCGTCTGGAAGCCGGTCTTGGATCAGCCAGAACGTCAGCCGGTAGACGCCGTACCCGAGCAGGACGAACAGCACGAGGTCGATAAGATACAACTCGACGAATTCGAGGAGCGAAATATCGCTGAGCGCGAGGTTGCCGGACAGGATGAGAAACTCAAGTGTCGCGAGGACAAACAGCGCGGGTGCAAAGAGGATCACCAGCCCGATGACGAGGAGTGCGATCCGTTTCTGCGAGGGGGAAACAGGCATACCGACAGTTCGCTGCCCAGACAGATAGCTCTACACGTTCCGTGCTACTGTACCGACTGCCTGTGCCGTGCTACAGCTGGCAGTACCGTACGAACAGCGGAAGCGAGACCATCGAGTGAACAGAGCGCGGCCAGTCAGTGGATGCCCATCGCTTCGATCTGCTCCTGATACCGGTTCCGGATGGTGACCTCCGTCACCTGGGCCACGTCGGCGACCTCGCGCTGGGTCTTCTTCTCGTTACAGAGCAGCGAGGCGGCGTAGATGGCCGCAGCAGCGTAGCCGGTAGGTGATTTCCCCGAGAGCAGGCCCTGCTCGGCGGTAGTGTCGATGATTTCGTTGGCCTTCGACTGGACCTCCTCTGAGAGTTCCAGCTCGGACGCAAACCGCGGGACGTACTGCTTGGGGTCGACCGGCTCCATCTTCAGTTCGAGTTCCTGGGCAACGTACCGATAGGTCCGCCCGATCTCCTTCTGCTCGACCCGGGAAACGTCCGACACCTCTTCTAAGCTGCGTGGGATGCCTTCCTGACGACAGGCCGCGTACAGGCAGGCGGTGGCGACGCCCTCGATGGAGCGTCCGCGGATGAGGTCCTCGTTGAGCGCGCGCCGGTAGATGACCGAAGCGACCTCCCGAACCGAGCGAGGAACGCCGAGTGCGCTGGCCATTCGGTCGATTTCCGACAGCGCGAACTGCAGGTTCCGCTCGCCGGCGTCTTTGGTCCGGATGCGTTCCTGCCACTTCCGGAGGCGGTGCATCTGGCTCCGCTTCTCTGAGGAGAGCGACCGACCGTAGGCGTCCTTGTCCTTCCAGTCGATCTGTGTGGTCAGCCCCTTATCGTGCATCGTCTGGGTCGTGGGGGCTCCGACGCGTGACTTGGACTGGCGTTCAGAGTGATTGAATGCCCGCCACTCCGGCCCGCGGTCGATGTTCTCGTCTTCGATGACCAGGCCACAGTCCTCGCAGACGAGCTCTCCACCGCCGTCGCTAGATATGGACTCCGACTCACACTCTGGGCAGGTCTGCTGGCCCGTGCTCTCGGACTCCTCCTCGCGTTCCTCCTGTTCAGAATCCCGCTGGCGCGTCGGCCGTTCCATGTGTTCTTTTACGGAGAAAAGCCAATCACGTATAAATGTTTGGGCGGGCTTGATACTTTTGCCTGATTTGGACGCCGATTGCGAATGCTAGGTCGAATAATTATGTTAAATTTACCTAGAACTGTCTACGTTTCGAGTCACCACAGCGTGTAACCGGTTCGGGCACCCGTCTCACACCCCGGGGCTACGATGAAGCGCGGACGGGCCGGCACTGTTCGTCCGACACATCGCGCTCTTTTAGTCTGGGACTCTCCCATCTTGAGATATGGGCAAAGTCAATATCGGGCTTCGGGGCTGGCGTTTCGACGAGGACGTGCTCGGGTCGGACGGACGGGTCCGGCCGCTCAAGACGATGGAACCGGAGACCCGACAACGGTTGCTGGTGCTCGCAGAACGGGTCGTCGACCCCTGTGACGCCTGCTGGCTGATTCACGGTGACGAAGACATCGAACAGTGCAACGTCGCGGACGCGATTTACGGCGAGCCGATGGGCGAGGTGGTTGTCTGCTCGGACCACGAGACAGACTTCATCTACTGGTTCCGCGAGGCGGGTGGCGAGACCTACGCCGGCGATACTGAGCTGGCCTCGGCCTTCCACGAGTGGTTCCTCGACGGGAATCGCGCCCCGGAGGGGTACGTCGGCCTCGAACACGTCGATGAGGAGCCGACAGCGCTGCCGGAGGCCCCCGACAGGGACGAAGCGATTCCGGGGCTCGAAGAGGAGGTCAAGCAGATGGACGAAGCGGACCTCGACACAATCGACATGGACCTCAGCGACCTGGACGTATGATATCTGTCGCTGTCGTCGACGCGGAGACGCCGGGCAACGTCGGCACCATCGCCCGCTCGATGAAGAACTTCGGCCTCTCAGAGCTGTTGCTCGTTGACCCACCGGAGCTAGACCCGGACGGCGAGGCGTACGGCTTCGCCGGGCAAGCCCGTGACGACATTCTGCCGAACGCCCGGACAGTGACGTTTGACGACATCGTCGAGAACTACCACACTGTCGCCTGCACGGCGACGACGAACGAGGACCCGGCCAACCACGTCCGGTATCCGGCGACGACCCCGGCCGACTTGGCTGACTCGCTCCGGGATGTCGAAGGAGACATCTGTGTCGTCTTCGGTCGCGAGCGTGTCGGACTCTCCAACGACGAACTCGCACAGCTGGATGTTATCTGCTCTATCCCGGCCAGCGCGTCGTATCCGGTGTTGAACCTCGGGCAGGCGGCCACCATCGTTCTCTACGAACTCCGCGAACTGACTGTCGACGCGAACCAGCACCCCGAGGAACTGCACACCCTCGCCGAGACGCCGGCCGTCGAGGGACTACACGAGGAGTTCGACCGGTTCCTGCGGGCTATCGGCCACCCCAGAGAAAAACAGCACAAAGCCCGCCGGCTGTTCCGTCGGGTACTCGGGCGTGCGCAACCGACCGGTCGGGAGACGAAGACGCTCCGGGGCCTGTTTCGGCAGGCCCGGCAGCGAATCGAGCGTGCCGAAGACGACTAATCTTCAGTCGAGTGTCTCGGGGCCGCTTCCGGAGTCAAACAGCGCCCCGATGACGGCGTCGTGGGCTTTCCGCAACCGGTAGTGCAGGGTCGGCGCAGAGATGTCGAGCGTCTCGGCCAGTTCCTCCGCGGCGCTCCCTCGCGGCCAGTCGTAGTAGCCGCGTGCGTAGGCGGTTTTGAGCGCGGCGGCCTGTTTTGGCGTCAGCCGGTCGCGTATCCGTGTCCGGAAGTCCGTCACCGTCGAGACCGGCTGGTCGACGTACTGCTTGCTCCGGAGCTCCGTCCCGGGCGTTACCTCTTGGACCGCTTCAACGACGGCGCGGACGTTGATATCCGGTGCCATCTCTGCTGTGAACTGCAGGTCGCCGTCCGCCGCCACGGCCTGCCGCACCGCCCCGCCGTAATCTATGAGAGTGTCAAGCGGCGATGCGGATATCTTGTCGAGCGTGACTTCAAGCAGGGGCGCTCGGTTCTCCGACGCAGTCTCGACGACGGCACAGGATTCGACCGACGGCAGCCCAGTGAGCGCCTGGCTCACCTGGTCAGTGCCGACCCCGCTGACGCGAACGTAGTGGAGGCTGCGTCCGGAACTGGTCGGGACGCGCCGTTCGAGTGTGAACGAACAGTCAAGCATCGCGGAGAGGCTGGCGAAGATGTCGTCGGAATCTGGCGTCAGGAACTCTAGCTCGACGGTCGTCGCCGACTGCAGCGACTGCTGACTGTGGACGCGCTGGATGGACAGTGCGATAAGCCGCCCCAGATCGCCAAGGATGTCCGACTCACGACAGCCAATCGTGGTGTCGGTCGATGCGTACACCATCAGGACGCCGTACGTGGTCTGGCCAGTTGTCAGGGGAACTGCCGCGACGGAGCAGTGGGCTGCGATTAGCGGGCGGTCCATCTCGGTGTCCGACTGGGTCGACACGTCGGCGATGTCCGCAACGACCTGTACCTCACCGGTCTCGATAGCATCTATGGCAAGACTGTGCTCGCCGGGCGAAATCTGCTCCGGCGTCGCCGTGGCAATCCCAGCGGCGGCACCCAGTGTTATCTGGGTTGCACTCCCGCGGCTTCCGGCCCACACGGCCTGGTACAGGTCTGATTCAGTGAGGTGTGCACACACCGCCGATTCGATCTCCTCGCGCGTCTGTGTGTCCTGTAGCGCTTTCGCAATTTCTCGACCCAGTACGTTGAGCCGCTGTGCCTGTCTGAGTTCGTCACGCTGGCGTTCGAGTTCGGCCTCGCGGTCTTTGTGAGCGGTGATGTCCCGAGCGACGAAGATGACAGTATCGAGGTCGTACGCGCGACTTTGCAGCGGTGCAACCCGCGCTTCGAACCATCGCTTGTCACCGGGAGTCTGCAGTCTGTACTCCACGGACTGAAACGACCCGGTCCGCAAGGCTACACGAACAGTCGCCAGTAGCGAATCAGCGGTGTCGCGGGGAAGAAACTCGTGTAGCGTCTGGCCGACAAGCGTGTCCGTCTCATCTACCTTCAGCATCGTCTCGGGGTCGGTCAGACAGTCGAGAAATCGCCCCTCCGCGTCGATAATGTAACTGGGGTCCGGAAGGGCGATGTTCAATGCATCGCGCTGTTCCGCGTGGCGCTGTCGTTCGAGTTCGTAGCCCGCCCAGTCGGAGAGCAACCGGACGAACGTCAGGTCCCACTGCGTGTACGGCGCCGCGCGCGGCTCCAGTCCGTAAAAGCAGAACGTCCCGTACACGGCCCCGTCAACGACGACGGGCGCGCCAATGTAGTTCTCAATGCCCCACTCCGAGTCAGCGAGCGCCGGGGCGTCCGCTGCAACATCGCCGATAGCGAGCGGTTCGCGGTGTTCGACGACGTGTCTGCAGTTCGGGAGTGTCTCGATGCTGGTTGTTCTGCCGGCTTCGAGGTCGGCAGACGACGGTGTAGTGACTGCTTCGAACACGTACTCGTCGCCGTGGACCCGGGAGAGGGTCCCGAACGGCGAACCGAGCGTTTCACAGCCGAGTTCTAACAGCGCGTCGAGCTGGTCAGTGAACGTCCGGTCCGAGTCGGTACAGACCTCGTAGGCCGATTCGAGGGCCAACTCCCGCTGTTTCCGGGCTGTGATGTCGATATGTGCGATGGACGCAAACGTCGCACCGTCGATAGTGAACGGAGCGGCGTACAACCGGAACCACCGTTTCGCCGACTCAGTGTGACACGGGTATTCAAGTTCGAACGAGGCCTGCTCGCCAGCGAGGACGGCCCTGATGCCGTCCGCCGCCTGTTGCCCGGTCGTATCGTCGGCCGTGTCAGCAACGTCGAGATAGTTCCTGCCGAGCGTACTCGGCGTCAGCCCTGTTCCGTTTGCCCGACCAAACTCGTGCCACGTCTCGTTCGTCGAGAGGATCACCCCGGACGAATCTACAATCGCAAACATGAGCGGCAGTGTATCGATGGCTGGCCCGTACAGGGCAGGGATATCGTGGCCATCCACGACACTTGGAACCATGCATCAACTGTAGCGGCGAGCTACTTAACGCCCGGTGTCTAGTTAGATTGTTAATATTTCTTCCGAACACATGCACGCGATGAATACATCTCGAATAACGGTCTATCGGGCTACGAAAAGCCGTAACTGAATTCCGACCTGACAGAGAAAGTACCACATATTCATATACTAACTACTAATCGAGTGGCCCGGATATATCAGCCATGGTTCGGGTTTGCTCCGATTTATTCTAGGGGCCTAGAGAGAGTACTTAGGACAGTTACCGCTGTAGCGATCCACAGGATACGCACTACCTCACTATGGATTCCACTGTCAATCCTGTTCGCGTCGAACTGTTCTTCCGGTCCCTGTGTCCGGAAGACGCAAGACAACACCAGCACTACGTGCTCGACCGGTTACAGGCTCTCGAAAGCGCTGGCCGTATCGAGGACCTGTCGATACTGATCTGGGGACGCCGGATCGAACCACGACTCGCACAGCGGACTGCGGAGGGCCGACACCTGCTGGAGCGCCTTTCGATGTTCGAACAGTGGGAGCGCGACTCCGATGCCTCGCTTGACGCCTTCGACTGGCAGCACCCGGTGACGAACATGGTTTCCGACGAGTCGGTCAATGTCATCACGCTGCCGACGCTTGCCCTCGCTGAATACGCTGACGGAGACCTCCAGCACGTCGCACCCTGCACGCGAGATGGAACGGTCCACCGCGTCGTCGACCGTGTCAACGCCCTCGCGGATACCGGAGACGTTGCCGACGACCGTGAGCACGAGCGTACCGTGGCCCAATAGCATTCGAACCACTCCAAACCTGACACGATACCTGTCCCCATCCAGTTCCATACCAGACAAAATGAATACGAAACAAACCGAGATTCCCGACTCGCTTCCGCTGGACGACCGACTGTCGCTCCTGTCGTCGCACTATCGGCGATACCTTCTGTACGGGCTGTCACAGTACACGACACCGGTTTCACTGGCTGTGCTCGCGGACACGGTGACCGAGTTCGAACACGGAACACCGGCTAAACAGTACCGCGACGAGCGGCTCACGATTTACACGGCACTCTATCACAACCACCTTCCGCGGCTGGTCGATGCCGGTGTCGTCCAGTACAACCAGTCGGAAGATATCGTCGATATCGGGCCGAACGCGCCGGCTCTCGTTCCGCTGCTCGAATCGACACTCGAGCACGACCTGTCGGCAAGCGGTAACGGACTGACCTCGAACGCCGTCGATATCGACTCCTTGCAGCCCGAGCGAAGCAATTAAGCCCGCTTCTGTATCTCCGAACGCAACACGTCGCTCACCGTATCGCCGTCAGCTTTGCCGCGGAGTGCGCCCATGCACTCGCCCATCAGCGCCGAGAACGCGCCCATTCCCTCCTCAGCGACCTGGTCTTCGTGACGCTCGACGACATCGACAACGGCGTCCCGGACCTCCGACTCGTCGACGCCGCCCAGTCCCTCCTGTTCGACGGCTTCCTCGGCCGTCAGCGACGGGTCCTCGGCGAGCGCCGTCAGCAGGTCCTCGATGCCCTCTCGGGGCACGTCACCGCCGTCGACCAGCAGAATCGCCTCTCGAAGGTGCTCGTCGGTGAGGTTCTCAACGGGCACGTCGTCGCGACGGAGTTCGGTCAGCGTCGACTCCAGCGTGCCGGCGGCCAGCGTCGGGTCGACACCCTCACCCTCGACCAGCGCCTCGAACAGCGGCCATCGCTGGCCGTAGGCGACCTGCTCGGCGAGGCCGGAGCCGAGGTCGAACTCGCTTTCGTACCGGTCGACCTTCTCGGTGAGCAGTTCCGGCGTCTCGACTTCGGTTACGTCGGGCTCGACCGGGGGCACGTCTGTCTCGGGGTACATCCGCGCCGCGCCCGGGAGCGGGCGGAGGTACCGCGACGTGGCGTCCTCGTTCGCATCTCGCGTTTCTTCGGGGACGCCTTCGAGCGCGGTTTCGGCTCGCTCGGCAACGGCGTCGATGGCCAGCTCGGCGGTTTCTGGGTCGTCGGCGACGATGGCGACGGCGTCCTCGGGACCCGCGCCGACGGCGTCCCGCAGGGCCTCGACCTCTGCCTCGGTGACGCCGTAGGCCGGGAGTTCGTCGGTGTGGAAGATGCCGCCCGCGCCGTGGCGCTTGGCGTGGTCGGACAGTTCTGTCCCGAGCCGCCGGTCGGGTTGAATCTCGCGGCCGACGAGGCCGTCAAAGCCCGAAAGCAGGAGGCCCTGTACCTCGCCGCCCGAGGAGAGTGCGCCCTCGATAACGCCTGAGTCCGTATCCTCGAACACGTCGGTCACGTCCTGTGGCTCACCCACCGAAGCGTCGCGCGCAGTGAGTTTCTCGGCGATATCCAGCAGTTCGACCTGCCGGCGGACCTCGTTGCGGACGAGGTCGTCGATGTCGTCGAGGCTCTGGACGCCCTTCAGTTCGATGCGCGCGCCCTCGGCGATGGAGACGTTCACGTCCTGGCGGATGGTCCCGAGGCCGCGCTTGACCTTCCCGGTCGATCGGAGCAACATCCCGATACGCTCGGCGGCCTCGCGGGCCTGTTCGGGCGAACTGATGTCCGGCTTGGTCCCGATTTCGACCAGCGGGATGCCCAGGCGGTCCAGGGAGAAGCGCACGCCGTCGTCGGTCTCCTCGACGCGCTGGCAGGACTCTTCCTCCAGCAGTATGTCCTCGATGCCGACCGGGCCGGCGCTCGTCTCGATGGCTCCGTCGTTGGCGACCAGCATCGAGCGCTGGAACCCCGTGGTGTTCGAGCCGTCGACGACGATTTTCCGCATGACGTTCACCTGGTCGACGACGGACATATCCAGTAGCTGGGCGATTTCGAGCGTCGTCTCCATCGCCTCACGGTCGACGCGGTGGGGTGGCTCGTCGTCCTCCTCGACGAGGCAGGTCGTGTCATAGGCTAGGTACTCGAATTCGCGGTCGACCATGCTCTCTTCTAGCGCCGCCTCGTCTATCTCCCCGAGTTCGCTCTTGGTCGGGTGCAGATAGCGGGTAAAGGAGCGCTCGCTCTCCTCGGGTTCGCGGGTCGTCGTCGGACAGTCACAGAACAGTTTCGTCGCGGTGTCGAGTTGCTGGTGGATCTCCAAGCCGGCGACAAGCCCCAGCTCCTCGTAGTCGTACTCAGTCATTGTCGGGGTGTCCGGGACCGGGGGCCAAAAAACGCACCCTTCCCGCGCTCGCCGCCGCGCTTTTGACCGTGTCTCCCTCACTGTCAGTATGCGCTGGCTGTCGACAGCTGCGGTGACTGTCCTGCTCCTGACAGCCGGCTGTAACGCCTTTGTCGATGCTGACAACGCCGACCGGCCCACTGTCACGCCGGCCCCGGTTCCGACTGCGGCGGAGTCGGACACGGTACCGACGCTGGACCCGCCGCCCGGCGTGACTACCGACCGGCTCGAAAACATCGCCCTCTTGGCGGCGGCTCATCGGCAGGCGGTCAACGGCACTACATACACGCTGAACGAACGCTACAGCGAGTTCAGGATCGGGAACGACAGCAGTTCCGTCCGGCGCGCCGAAACTGTGACCGTCGAATCGCCAACGCGGTACCGCGACGAACTGGTCAGGATGACGACCGACTCGAACGCGACTGTCGAGCGGTACGAACAGTCGACCTACGCCGACGGCACCAACTGGTATGAACGCCGTGACAACGGCACTGTTGAACGCCAGCGCGGTGAGGTGCAGTTCAGCCGAGACAAGTACGCCTACCGGACAGCATTCTACCTGAACCGCTACGCGGTGGTCAACCAGAGTACCACGACCGTCGTCACGCGGGACGGCAGCCGAGCCTACCGGATTCGTGGGTCCGGCGGCGATATTCCGGCGACCGAACAGCTGACGGAGTTTCGTGTCGAACTGCTGGTCGAGCCTGCCGGCCTCGTCCGCCGATTCAGCGTCTGGTACCGAACCGAAGATCGCATTGTCGAATACAGCTTCTGGTACGAGGACATCGGCGAGACGACAGTGCAGCGGCCGACGTGGCTCAACGAATCGACGCCAGCGAACTGAGTGCGGACAGCACCCGACACCACAGCCCAGCGGCTACAGACGGTCTGTCTCGGTTCGAACTTCGTCAGTTCCGGACGTGCTCCCGGCCCGGTCGTCGTAGTACTTCCGGCCGATGAAGTCGTCGTCCAGATTCCCGACCAGAGAGTTGTACAGCCCCTCTGGGGACTGGTAGGTGGCCTCGCTGGTCCGGGCCAATACTTCACTCATTTCGACCGAGTCGCCGTTCTGGGCGACCAGTTCGACGTCGCCGAGTTGCTGAACGACAGCGGCGTGGTCAGCGGGGAACTCACAGGCCTGGTCGAACAGCTGCAACGTTTCGGAGTAACGCATTTGTCCCACAGTTCAGAATCTCCAATCAAAAAATATTATGAATACATATGTCCAGCACCCGGTTTTGCCGACCATACCCAGTCGGTGAGGCAAGACCTGCTATCTCGCACCACTTGACGCGGGAAAACATTTCACAGACTATGACATACGTTTTCACATGACAATCAGACTGGCAACTCCGGACGATGTAACGGCCATCAATCAGGTCGCGACAGCGGCCTGGAAGACGGATTACCCGGATATCCTCACCCGCGAGACGGCCGAGGACGGCGTTCGAGACTGGTATTCGACCGAACAGATCGAATCGGAACTGGTCGAATCGCAAACCATCCTGCTGGTCGCAGAGCGCGAAGAGCGCGTCGTCGGGTTCGCACACGCGACGTGGCACGAAACCGACCGTGCGGGGTATATTCTCCGGCTGTACGTCCATCCCGACTACAGGCGCGAGGGAATCGGCCGGTCGCTGCTAGAACGGACCTGCGAGGAGCTGTTCGAGCACGACATCGAGCGGGTCAACGCGATGGTGCTCACGGCGAACGAGCCGGGAGCCGAGTTCTACGAGGGATTCGGGTTCGAGTTCGCCGACCAAAGCGAAACCGAGATCGGCGGCGAGCGCTACCCCGAGAGCCGCTACGTCCTCGACGACGAGTCCCACGTATAGACATCGGTCGCGGTGGCCCGATGCTGGTTCCCAGCCGTTCGCGTTATCGAGGGCCGCTCCCTCCGGTTGCGCCGCTCGCATTTTCGAGGAAGCTCCCTACGGTCGCTTCCTCGCTACTCGTCGCCGAGGATACCACGCTTCGTCATCTTCTCGGGGTCGAGCACGTCGTCGACCTCGTCCTCGTCGAGATAGCCCTCTTCCAGAACAACCTCGCGGATGGTCTTCTCCTCGGCGAGTGCTTTCTTCGCGACCTTGCTCGCCTTGTCGTAGCCGATGGCAGGGTTGAGCGCCGTCGCCAGCGCCATGCTCTGTTCGACGCGCTCGGCGCAGTGGTCGGCGTCGGCCTCGAGCTTGGCGACGAACTTCTCGCCGAACACCGCGCTGCTGTTGGCGATGAGCTTGGCCGACTGCAGGAAGTTCGATGCCAGCACGGGCTTGTAGAGGTTCAGGTCTATCTGGCCCTCGGCCGCGCCGGCCGAGACGGCTGCGTCGTTGCCGACGACCTGTTTGTGGACCTGATTGACCGCCTCAGCGACGACGGGGTTGATCTTCCCGGGCATAATCGAGGAACCGGGCTGGTTCTCCGGCTGGTCGATCTCGCCGAGGCCGTTACGCGGGCCGGAGGCGAGCAGTCGGAGGTCGTTGGCGATCTTGTTCAGCGAGCCGGCGACCGTCCGGAGCGCACCGTGGGCTTCGGACATTGCGTCGTGGGCGGCCTGGGCCTCGAAGTGGTTGTCCGCTTCGCGGAACTCCAGCCCGGTTTCCTCGCTGATGTACTCGGCGGCCTTCGCCGGGAACTCGGGATGCGTGTTCAGCCCGGTCCCGACCGCGGTCCCACCGAGCGCGAGCTCGGAGAGGCGACCGTGAACGTCTTGAACGCGGGAGATGCCTTTCTCTACCTGCGTGCGGTAGCCGGAGAACTCCTGACCGAGCGTCACCGGGGTCGCATCCTGCAGGTGGGTCCGGCCGGTCTTGACGACGTTCTCGAACTCGTCTTCCTTGGCTTTGAGTTCGTCGCGCAGCGTCTTCAGGCCGGGAATTACGTCTTTCTCGACCGCCTCCAGCGAGGCGACGTGCATCGCCGTCGGAATCACGTCGTTGCTGGACTGGCCGAAGTTGACGTGGTCGTTCGGGTGAATCTCGCGGGTCCCGATGTCGCCGCCGTACAGTTCGGTGGCGCGGTTCGAGATGACCTCGTTGGCGTTCATGTTCGAGGACGTGCCCGACCCGGTCTGGAACACGTCGACGGGGAACTGGTCGTCGTGCTCGCCGGCGATGACCTCGTCGGCGGCTTCAACGATACAGTCCGCTTTGTCCTCCGGAATCGTTCCGAGGTCGCGGTTCGCCTGTGCGGCCGCCTTCTTCACGACGCCGAGGGCGCGGATGAACCGCCGCCCGAAAGTAACGTCGCTGATTGGGAAGTTCTCGACGGCGCGCTGGGTCTGGGCCCCCCAGTACGCGTCGGCTGGCACCTGCATCTCACCGAGGCTATCCTGCTCTGTCCGGTACTCGTCGGTCATACGTCCGGGGGGTGGTCCGCCCGGTCGTAAAACCCACCGGTACGAGTCGGGACAGCACTCGGTACAGCCCCGTAACCGCCGGGACAGTCACTCACGGGCTGCACCGAGTCCCTAGTCAGCCAGCAGAGACCGTGGGGTTCAGAACTCAGGACTTGGATAAACGTGTATTATCATTCGGAAATATTAAGTAGAATCTCTCTCCACTTACCATGAGTTCGACGCCACAGAGACGTTCATGACCGATGCCCCACGACATCCGGTGACTGCAGTGTGTTGCTGCCGTCGTCGGCTGTCGGGGCCAATGGGACACCGACGGACGTGACCCTCGCGATCGCTCGCAGCCGGTGTACCCGCCGCGTTGCAACTGCTCGCCCGTCCGGCACGACGACGGGATGGCACACCCGTCACCCAGCGTACCCACGTCGGCCGCCAGCCTGTGTTGGTGCGACAGGCTGTGCGGATCGCGTGGTTTCCGCGCGTGCTGGCTGGCGAGCCTATGTGACTGACGACACATCCGTCGGGACGATGGACGGCGAACTCACGTCGGCGAACCACTGACAAACCATGCGCGAGATACTCAGTAGACTCCTCGCCACCGGGGGTCGGCTCCGGTCGGCGGTATCGAGAGACGAATCGGACGGCGATCAACTGGCAACAGACGGCGGAGCGACGGTGAAAACGACCCGGAGAGACTCGATCCGGAACTCACTGCCGGTCGAGTGGGAACTCATCGAATCCGCCCCGTTCTGGCTGCCGCCAGTCCTGTTTGCGGGCTTTTTCGTCTACGGCGCTATCGCCTGGAACTTCCTCCTGTCGCTGACTGACTACAACGGTCTTGGCGGTGCGCAGTACGAGACTTTCGACTTCAGCATGTACAGCCGTCTGCTGAGCGATGGGGCGTTCTGGCAGGCGGCACAGAACACGGTAGTGTTGCTTGTCGTGTTCACCGTCCTCTGTCTGGCGCTTGGCCTGTTCGTGGCCATCCTCATCGATCAGCAGATACGTTTCGAGAATACGTTCCGGACCATCTACCTGCTCCCGATGAGCCTCTCGTTCGTCGTCACGGCGACGATGTGGGCGTGGGTGTACAACGCCCGCAACGGCGTGCTCAATCAGTTCCTCCGGTTGTTCAACCTCGAAGGAGCCATCGTGGGACTGCTCCGCCCGGCCGGGGTCAACGCCGAGGTTATTCAGTGGCTCTCCTGGAACACGACCGCGCTGGCGGCGGTCATCTTCGCGCTCATCTGGCAGTTCAGCGGCTACGCGATGGTCGTCTTCCTCGCTGGCCTCCGAGCGATTCCGACCGAACACTACGAGGCTGCGCGGGTCGACGGCGCGTCCACAGTGCGGCTGTATGCACGGGTAATCATCCCGCAACTCCGCGCCTCCGCCGTGTCTGCGTCAGTGGTGCTGATGGTGTTTGCGCTGAAAGCGTTCGACTTCATCTACGCGCTCCGTGGCTCACAGCCGGGGGCGAATATGGACATTCTGGCGACGATGATGTATCGGGTCGCGTTCGACAGCCTGCAGTGGGCGTACGGGTCCGCCGTCGCTATCGTGCTGTTTGCTCTCGCACTGCTGGTCATCGGACCGTACCTCTACAGCGAATACCGACGGGGTGAACTATGAGCATTAGAGACGGAGGTTTCATCGACGAACTCCGAAGTACAGAGAATAGCCGTCTCGGCCTGTATGCCCTCCTGCTGGCGGGCATCGTCTTCTACCTCTTCCCGGTGGAGACGGCCGTGATGACGATGTTCAAGACCGAGAGCGCGTTCGCCCGAACGCTCCCGTTCGCGCCGCCGGGCGGTGACGGCTTCACACTCAGTGCGCTCGCCACTGCCTGGAACACGCTTCGGCCGGGACTGCTGAACTCGCTGCTGATGGCGATTCCCGCGACGCTCATGTCGGCGCTGCTCGGGAGCCTGACTGCGTACGGACTGACGACGATTAGCTGGCGCGGCCAGGTCGGCGTGGTCGTCCTCATCATCGCGGGCATCTTCATCCCCTATCAGGCCGTGCTGGTCCCGCTGTCACAGTTTTGGTTCCAGGTGCTTCCGGGGCTGCTCAACGGCTTCGTCAACACCGTCTTTGGCTTCATCACGGGCGGTAACTGGCAGTATCCGAGCCGTAACGGGTACGTACAGCTGCTGCAGCTGTCGATCACACACGCGGCGTACGGTATTCCGATCTGTACGCTGCTGTTCCGGTCGTACTATCAGACCATCTCCGACGAGATGATTGAGGCCGCTCGCCTCGACGGCGCGAGCGCGTTCAGCATCTACCGCAACATCATCCTCCCGCTGTCGCTGCCGATGTTCGCGGTGACGCTCATCTACCAGTTCACGCAGGTGTACAACGACCTGTTGTTCGCGCTCGTACTCGTCAACGAACCGGCTTCGCAGGTGGCGACCCAGCGCCTCGCGGCGCTCACTGGCGGGGTCGTCCAGTCGTTTAACACCACGATGGCAGGGGCCATCGTCGCAGCACTTCCGACGCTGCTCGTCTACATCCTGTTCGGCGAACAGTTCGCGAAAGGCGTCGCTGGAGAATAATCACGGAGACATTCACAATGGCACAACTCACACTGGACGAGGTAACGAAGACGTTCCAAGACGACGACGGCGAAATCATCGCGGTTGATGAGGTATCGGTCGACATCGAGGACGGCGAGTTCCTCTGTGTCGTCGGTCCATCTGGCTGCGGGAAATCGACGACGCTGCGGATGATTGCCGGGCTCGAAGACATCACGCGCGGCGAGATCCGGCTGGACGGCCAGATCATCAACGACCAGCCGCCGGCCCGCCGGAACGTGGCGATGGTGTTCCAGTCCTACGCCCTGTACCCCCACATGACCGTGCGGGAGAACATGGCGTTCGGGCTGGAGGAATCGACGGACATGCCTGACGACGAGATCAACGAGCGCGTCGAGCAGGCGTGTAAGGACATGGATATCTTCGACCTCATCGACCGCAAGCCCGGCGAACTCTCGGGCGGCCAGCAACAGCGCGTGGCGCTGGGCCGCGCGATTGTCCGGGACCCCGAAGTGTTCCTGATGGACGAGCCGCTGGCGAATCTTGACGCGAAGCTCAAAGCCGAGATGCGGACCGAACTGCAGGAGCTCCAGCACGACCTCGACGTGACGACGGTGTACGTCACCCACGACCAGACGGAGGCGATGACGATGAGCGATCGCATCGCCATCCTCAACGACGGCGTCCTCCAGCAGTGTGCGACGCCCCTGGAGTGTTACCACGAGCCGAACAACCTCTTCGTCGCCGGCTTCATCGGCGAGCCGTCGATGAACTTCTTCCCGATGACGCTGGAGGGGTCGACGCTCAAAGGCGAGTGGTTCGAGTACGAACTCAGCGACGAGACGGTCGCTCAGGTGGAAGGAACGACTGACATCACGCTCGGCATCCGACCCGAAGACATCGAGTTCGTTCAGAGCGACGCCGGTCCGAACGTGTTCGACTCGACGGTCCACGTCGTCGAGCCACGCGGGAACGAGAACACGGCCCACCTGCAGTTCGACGAGTCGATGGACGACCAGTTCATCGCGACGGTCGGTGGAATGAAACAGCTCAAGGCCGGCCAGCGCGTCAAAGTCCGGTTCCCCGAGAACGCGATTCACCTCTTCGACACGGCCAGCGGCGAGGCCATCCGGAACCGCACGCTCGACGAGATCGAAACGGTCGAATCGGTCGTCTGAACTGAAATCGTCCGGAGTCGTTTTTAGTGCGCTACTGGTCGGCCGTGGCTTTTCGCTGTCACGCCCACCGGTCCAGCCCGGTCTGGACGACCGAGTCGTCGATGCGCTCGAACCCGCGGGCGACCTCGTCGGCGTCGACCTCCCACTGCTCGGTGACGAACGCGCGGGCGGCGTCGATGTCCGGGTCGAGGCTGTCCGGAATCTCGTAGTCGTCGGTGACGGCGGGGTCGAGAAACAGGTCCCGGATGCGGTCGGCGTGGTCGATGTGGTCGCCGCGGGCGTCCAGCACGGCGTAGAGGTCGCCGTGCTCGCGGAGTTCCTTGACCGCAGTCTTCGGTCCGATGCCGGAGATGCCCTCGTTGAAGTCCGTCCCCATCAGGATGGCGGCGTCGACCAGTTGCTCCCAGGTGAGGTCGTGGGTTTCGAGCGTGGCCTCGAAGTCCATCAGCTCGGGGTCACCCTTCGACGTAATCTGGCGGAGTGTCATCGGCGCACCGAAGAGCAGGGCGTCGTAGTCCTCGGTCCCGACGTAGTCCACGTCGCCCCGCCGGGCCATCACCGACGCCTGCCCCTCGCCTTCCGCCGGAGCGTCGACAATCGGGACATCGAGTAGCGCAAGCAGGTCCCGCGTCGTATCGACGATAGTGTCGGTCAGTCGCTGGGTTCGCGAGTCGAGCTTGGCGACACGGGTGCTGTCACCCGCTTCGCGGGCCGCTTCGAGTTCGGACTCGTACCGCTCTCGCTGTTCGCGGCGCTTCTCGACCTCATCGTCTTTGAGATCGGTGACTGCCCCGTCGAAGACGAACACCGGCGTCATGTCGTGTTCGAAGAACTTCGGCAGGCCCTGAACGACGCCGATGAGGTTTGCCACCTCCTCGCCGTCGCTGGTGGTGTATTTCGACTCACTGGTGAACTTCACTGTCGTCGTCAGATAGCGATAGAGCCAGTTGTGGGCGTCCACCGCAACGACGCTCCCGCCGAGGTCGCCGAACGACACGTCCGACAGCGCCGCAAGCGACCGTAAATCAGCGTTTCCCATTGACTGGCCTTCGGCCGACAGCCGCTTGAATCTCCCGGAGATGGGACGACTCCAAGCCGAGATGATACGGGTCGAGCGGCTCAGTCAGTCCGTGCGGCCGACCGGTCGGCCCAGTCATCGAGGATAGACGGCGGGTCGGCGTCGGCCTTCGCCGCGAGGAACGACTCCTCCTCCGGAGAGAGGTCGCGCTCGCGGAACAGGTCAAGCCCGGCCTGATACCGACCGGTACTGCGGTTGCCCGGCCAGACGAGGTCGAGTTCGGCCATCCCCGACTCCGCGCCGCTGAAGCAGAACCCGGCCCGGTAGGCGGCCTGATACGAAAAGGGGTTGTTGACGCCGATAGACACCCGTTCGAAACCTCGGTCCGTGGCCCGTTCCCGGACGAACCGGAGGAGACGGGCACCGAGCCGGTCCCCCTGCCGGTCCTGCCGAACGGTGATGTACCGGACACAGAGCGTGTCGGGGTCCGTCCGGTCGGCATCGAACGCAGCCGCGGCCACGACCCCATCGTCTCCGACGACGGCCTTTCCGGTCGAAGTCATCACGAACTTCCCCGCGTACGCGAACTGCTCGTGGTCCAGTCGGAGTCGGTGCCCGTCCTCGGGCCAACTGAGCAGTGTGAACTCCATGGTACAACTGAACGGCCCGCCCAGTGTAATCAGTACTGGTCCCTATTCCAGGGAACCAGCCGCCGTCGTCGAATCCGGGAGAGCGAAGTGTCCGGAGCCGGAACGTCCTGTATGAGCGTCTCGACGGTGGGGAACGGTCGTATCGAACTGTCCACTCGGACGGCACTGCTCGCTGTCGGCGACCTGCTGGCGATTGCCGTGTTCGTCGGCGTGGGCGAGGTGACCCACGGTATCAATCCGATACTCAATCCCGGTCGGTTCGCCGGGACGCTGACGCCCTTTTATATCGGCTGGCTCATCGTCGCGGGATTTGGGGGACTGTACACCGCCGCCGCAACCGCGACGGTTCGAACCGCTCTCGGGCGCACTATCGTGGGGTGGACGCTGGCAGTTGGGATCGCACAGGGCCTTCGGTCAACGGCGCTGTTCCCCGGTAATGCGGCGCTGACATTCGCACTCGTATCCGTGCTCGTCGGTGGCGTGCTGCTGGTGCTCTGGCGGGGCGCGATTGCAATCGCAAAATAAGGGCTCGCAGCGGAGATGCGGTGCCGATGACGGACTATCGCAGGTCGGCGACTTCAAGCGACTCTGTCGACTGGATCCATGCTTGGTGGTTCTCTCGGTCGTAAATTACGAATTCCTCGTCCCCGATGTTCAGTTCGGCGTATCGTCGTTCTTCGTCGTCGGTCGCGGCGTCCGTCGTGTTGTCCGTTGCGTTCGTGCTCATTGTCTCGTTTGGAATCGGTGTTCCGTTTTTCTCCGATTTAACGTATCCTTGCGTACCTAATAAGCACATGGACCCAGTTATCATCGGAGAAAATAGGCGGCATTATCACGGCACTAATCCGCTAATCTAGTTCTCAAATTCTGAAAAAAGGCGTGTAGGTGGGTTTTATCCCGAGAAACAGATAGCTGGTACAACGGTTACTGTATACTGGTTCGTAGCCACTTAGTTTCGTTTTTGTGTGAAGATACCACTGGCAGACTGTGGCCGCGGACTAGCGATACCTGCCCGCTTTGTCCTTATATTGTGAACCGTACACAGGAATTATAATACATATACTTTCCCCTGCTATCCCACTCATAACTTATGAGATTGTTACCTGACGGGTACTGAGTAAATTTGTAGGGGCCATTGTGTGCATTATCCCGTGTTTTAGGGAAACATTCATATACTCCGCTGCCCTAAAATAGCTTATACTTATGACGGGTTATTACGACATCATTCTCGGGCTCATTCCGCTCGCCATGGCTGGCATCACTGCCTCTCTGCTCGTTGCCGGCTTCGAACTGACGACGGCGATTCCGATGGCGTCTGTCGTAACAGTTGGCCTCATCGGCCATGCGATGTTCGTCCGTGCCCCCGTCGACCCGGTCTCAAGCGACGCGTCGACCCAGCAAGGCGCGCAGTCAGACCCGCTACAGACAGCGGATTAGACGGCACCCCGTCGATAACTTCTCCTGTTTTTGATAGACATCCGCTGACCGTGCGCCGCTCGAACAGATTGGTCACCGCCGGACAGTATAAGAGTCGGTCGCCCAAACGACGGAGTATGACAACAGATGCGACAGCGCTGTTCCTGCAGAGCGACGAGGTTGCCGACCTCGCTGAACCCGCCGAGTACGTCGATGTCGTCCGGGAGGGGTACCGCCAGCGTGGCGACGGTGCCCCGGCGACGCCCAGAACAACGCTGTTTTCGGACGAACCCGCCGGTATGTTGACGGGCTATCTCGCGATTCTCCCCGACACCGGTGCGATGGGTGGGTACACCTACGCGGCCGGCTTCAACGGACGGGATGCACACTTTACGCTCCCGATCTTCGACGCCGACAGCGGCGACCCGCTTGCTGTCCTTGACGGTGCAAGTATGAACCCTCACAAGACCGGCGCAGCCGGGGCCGTCGGTGTCGACGCACTGGCCCGCCGCGACGCCAGCGACCTCGCGGTCATCGGCAGCGGTGCACAGGCCCGCGGCCAAGTCCGTGCGACAGCGACGGTCCGCGACTTCGACCGCATCGAGGTGTACTCGCCGACGGCCAGTAACCGGGAGTCCTTCGCCGCGGAAATGAACGACGCGCTGGACCCGACAGTGGCGGCCGTCGCGTCCCCGGCCGCAGCAATCGAAGGGGCCGATGTCGTCATCACGGCAACCAACGCGAGCGAACCAGTGTTCGACGGCGACCTGCTCGAACCGGGAACCCACGTGACTGCGATGGGCCAGTATCACCCCGAAAAGAACGAACTTGACGCGACGACAATCGAACGCGCCACGTACGTTCCGGACTTGCGCGAACGGGTGACACAGGATGCCGGGTCGTTCATCAACGCCCTCGACGCGGGAGTTGTCGACGAAGACCACGTCCATGCTGAACTCGGTGACATCGTTGCCGGAAACGCGCACGGGCGGCAGTCACCTGAGGAGATTACAGTCTTCGACTCCGGTGGTACAGCCATCGAAACCGTCGCTGCCGGTCATCTGCTGTACGAGCGGGCGAAGGCAGAGGGCCGAGGCGAGGAGATCGAATTCGCACCTGCGAGCAAAGCCCTGACCGGTCGGTAACAGTCGCAGGACTTAGAGGTACGGACCAAGTCCGAGAGCGTCGACCAGACTGATGCCGGCGGCGAGTGCGCCGATGACGTAGCCGGCGATAGTTCCACCGTTCAACAGCGGGAGGCCTGCGTGTGCGCGCCCTTTCAGCACCATCCACAGCAGTATCGTCAGGCCGACGTAGGACCCGACCATCGCGGTCAGCGCCGGTAGCGGGATGCCAAGTACCGTCAGTACGTCCGACGAGGCGAAGAACGCGGCGCTGGCGACGAGTATCGACGGGATGATGGCGTCACCGAGACCGATAAACAGCGCGTCGCGCTCCAGCGGGTCGGCGTGACCGTCGGCACTCTCGTCTGCTTCGTCGGGATGTTCCGCCGGCTGGCTCCCATCCGCAACTGCTGGACTATCCGCGCCGGCCCCGGACTCCGCGGTCGCCGGCCCCCCGGCCGTATCGTCCGCCGTTTGGGACCCGTCACTCGTCTCGTCTTCTGCCATCGGGTCCGGTGTCGTTGCGTCGAGATAGGAGTACGACAGCGTCATCGGAATGACGAGGACAACGGGGACCCTGAGGTCCATAACGCCCGAGGCCAGCGTGAGCATGTGCTCAGTCCCGTAGACGCTGATCGCATCGTACACTGCGAGAACAGTTAGCAGGACGAGCGCTGGCAACACCCCGAAACTGATACCGAACAGGCCGGCGGCGCCGGCCCCCATCACCGCACCGGCACCGTCAATGACGTACCACTCGGGATAGACCAGCAGCGCCGTCCCCAGGCCCAGCGCTAACAGGCCGGCAACGACGTTGATGCCGCCGAAGGTGACCACCGGTGGCACCAGCACCTGAAACACGTACAGAGAGAGCCAGGCTGCAGAGAAGATGATAAGCCCGCGGATAAGCTGGTCCACGTCGTAGCGGAAGGCAAGCAACATAACGGCCGTCGCGACCAGAATCGCCCCGATGTACATGAGGCTGTTCGTGGGGTCAGACGGGTCTTCGACGGCCTGGTAACCGGCCGATTCGAAGGGCTGGACCAGCGCCAGCGCACCGAGCTGGACGAACAGGAAGATACCAGCGATGAGGCCACAACCGCCGAGGATTCGCCACCGTCGCTCCATGCACACACGTCCTGCAGGAACCGGTTTGAGCGTTACGAAGCAGGTGTGGACAGGTCAGAAAATATCACCTCGCGTACAGGACCGTACCGACCAGCGCTGGAAGATGTACGCCATCGTTCGGCGAAACTGCGAGATACGGGCGTTCGACCGGACCGAACACGTCGACAACGGAGCCAACGGCCTGGAGTTCCTCGTCGACCACGTCGGTTCCAACGGATGCGTACTCGTCGTCAGGTGCCCGGACGACGGCCAGCCCCTGTGCGACCCGCGAAACGGTGCCGAGACGCTTCATTCACGGAGCGCCTGCATGTAGGCTGCCACAGCCCCGAGCAGGTCGCTTTTCGTCGCATCGTCCGCGTCCTTAACGACGACTCGCCCGCGGGCCTCGTACTCCCGTGGATACGCCTTGTCTCGCTCGATGACCGCGTCGTACCCGACCTGCTGGACAGCTTTCGCGATCTCGTCGACAGTCGGCTCCTCGACGGCCAAATCCAGTGCCACACGACGCCCGTCGCTTCGCGAACGGTTGGCGTCAAGCGCCGCCGGCCAGATAACGTTCTCGACCATACCGGCAGTGGCCGCCCGTGGCATATATGGGTTATCGTCACCGCCGACAGCGGGAAGGTGATAATTGAATGAAATATATGAAGAATCAAGCTTACATACCTCTGTAATCTACCCGTGGCATATGGTAAAGAAAGGGTTACTCGCTATTGCTGCCGTGGTGCTCCTCGTGGCTCTAGGGACAGGCGTTCTTATCGGAGCACAGTTTGCAGGCGGGACAGCGGACACACCGACACAGACAACGGATTCACAGAGCGATACCGGGGGTAGTAATGGCGGTAGTTCAACGGCGACGGCGACAGCCGGTAACAGTACGACGCCGACAGCAACGCCGGAATCAAATGGGACACTGACCGAGACAGCGACCCCACAGCAGGAGTCGATCCCGGCACGGGAGTTCAACGAACAGAACGTCTCGAGCTACATCCGGCAGTTCCTCAACGAGGAACGCGAAGCCGCGGGTGTCCCACCGTTCGAATCTGGGCTTCGGACCGAAAACGACCTCAATGAGATGGCAAAGAACCACAGCAAGCAGATGGCCATCGAAGGGAAGGCAATCCACAAGGTTGACGGTGTCTCCAGTAAGGACCGATACGAGAACACCGGCCTCTACGACCGGTGTACGTTCGACTCCGCAGAGGGCGAGTACATAGAGCAACCGGATCGGAACCGGTTTGAGGCGGTTGAGAAGACAGTCGCCGGCCAAACGTACGAGGAGAACGGCGAGGAGCAGTTCCACGCCACCGACAAGGAAGTCGCAAGGCAGATTGTCGATGACTGGATGGCGTGGCCGGACTACCGCGAACGGCTCACGCTCCGCAACGCCAACCTCGTCGGCATCGGCGTGGAGATAACCGACACCGGCAACGTGTACGCGACTGCCAACATCTGCGGATAGAGGCCGGTCTGGACGACCGACGCGGCAATTGTTCTGACCGCCGGGCTGCTCGTGAGTGCTGTCTTGCTGCCACCGTTTCCTCTCTGTTCAGATTCTACGCTTCCGTCCAAATGCAAGCAGTGCCGTCGCTGTCCCGTTGTTCTCTGCGATCGGTTGGGAACTCGCTGGTGGCAGTACTCAATCAGTCTATAGCGTTCCCCGGCATGCTGGCCTCTCATAGCGTGGCTAAACCAGTAGCTGTTCTCCTGCCCCTCACAAGACACTTACACAACCGGTCTCACCAGCTATCATGAATCGCCGACAGTTCCTCTCAATCTCTCTCCGGTTGTGGCGGGTGGACCTTTGACGGTACAACCGAAGACGACTCTTCAGCACCGAAGGCGACAGAAACGCCGAGCAACACCGACACTGAAACCGGGATGCCGCCTTCCGAGGTAGCGACAGCGGAACGCTTACTATCGATGTGTGCCGGATCGAAACTCGTGACAGTCCAAGTCGCAGGTGCTTTTTCGGGCGACGTTGTGCTAATCCGCACCTGCGAAAAAAGGAGGTTTCAATACAGCAAAGCGAATCAGTCCGGACCAACCGCGAGGTAGACACTGAGACCTGTCGAATCAGCCTATCTGCCGACAGCAAGGAAGTAGTCAGTGAGAGGTCACCAGCCACCAAAGCGTGAATCTGACAGCGGACTCAAACGGCGAAGTAACTGAAAGATGGAGCGTTCAGTGACAGAATGGCAGGTCGGCTCAGTCGTCTCTGCCTTCGATTTCGTCTGACCTATATTCACCGTCACCGTGCCGGAAATTCGCGGTTTTTTGGATGAGCGTGATACTCCGTGACTCGGCAGCTCTCGAAACAAAAAGCCGCTCAGTTACCGCGTTACTCGCTGCTGCCTTCGGAGTCGCCGCCGCTCTTTTGTTCTGCCAGCCAGTCCTCGTACTCGTCCTGCGGGACGACCTCAACGGTTCCGAGCATCTGTGAGTGACCCGAGCCGCAGTACTCGGCACAGTAGAGCTGGTATGTGCCGGTATTACTCGCGCTGGTTCGGAGACGGTTGTACTGACCGGGGAACGCATCGGACTTCAGTCCGAGTCCGGGAACGTGGAACGCGTGTAGCCAGTCAGCCGATGTCACGCGCAAGGATACGTCCTGGTTAGCCGGTATCTTCAGGTCCGTTCTAGTGGTCACTTCCGCCTCGCCGTCCCAGCTCGATTCGTTGTAGTAGAACGTCCAGCCGTACCGCTGGGCCTCGACGGTAATGAGCTCAGTGTCCTGTTCCTGCAGTGCAGCCTGATCACCGGCCTCAGCGGTGACGTACGGGCTGGCCATCACCTGATAGGAAGCGACGCCGACGAACAGGAGAATGATTGCCGTCGCGATGGTCCAGGTCACTTCGAGTCGGCGGTTCTCCTGTGTGGGAAGCGCCTCCTCCTGGTTACGGAACCGCCAGACGGTGTAGATCAGAATCCCTTCGACAAGGACCGTAATTGGGATAGCGACGTACAGGAGATTCATGTTCAGCCCCCAGATGAGGCTATCCGTTGTCGAGTCCTGAATCTGTGCGGCGGCGGCCGGCTCGGCGGCGAGTGCGAGCAACGCAGCACCGAACAGAGCGACCAGACCGGCGCGTTTCCGGGTCATGGGTGCGGCTTAGGATTTCGGAGATAAATAACTGCTGTCTTCTCCGCAGCCCCTCGATTTGCAGCAATAGGGAAGCAGCACCGCTCCGGATAGAGACAGCGGAATCGCGAGGTCTAAGTGGCCAGCATCGAAGGATACAATAATGGCAGAGAGCCGGACCTTTACCGGGCTGCTCGCCGCGACCGCTGTCGGCGTGTACTTGTTAGTCCTCGCCGGCGCGACAACAACGCTCACGGACGCGGCAGCAGCCTGTACGACCTGGCCGCTGTGTGACGGACCGGTCGACGTGACGAACACGGCCCTGCTGGTCGCCTGGGGCCACCGACTCGTCGCGGCCGCCGTCGGCCTCCTCGTGGTGGCCGTCGCCGTTATCGGGCTTCGCTCCGGCTGTCGTGGCCGTGTCAGGGCAGCTATCCTCCTCGGCACTGCGCTGTACCCGGTCCAGATTGCGCTGGGAGCTGTCGTCGCGACGAGCACCGAGACGGCACTCCCCGGTGCCCACCTCGCGCTGGGGATGGGCATCTTCAGTTCGTTCGTGCTGGCTCTGGCGTGGCACCTCGAAGCTGAGACGGGCAGTGACGACGAGACTCCGGTGAAGAACCCGACACCTGCGCCGGAACCGACCGGAGGCGAAGCCGCCGGCCGGCCCACGACACTCTCCCTCCGCGAACGCCTCGTCGGGACCGCGTCTGCGTACTTCCGCCTGATGAAGCCCCGGCTGATGTGGCTTCTGTGCTTGGTCGCCGCCGCCGGGATGGCGCTCGCGGCGGGCCAGACGCTCACCGTTCGGACGGTGCTACTCACCCTCGGGGGCGGCGTCCTCTCTATCGGCGCGTCGGGGACGTTCAACCACGTTCTCGAACGCGATATCGACAAGCGGATGGACCGGACCTCGGACCGTCCTATCGCGACCCACCAAGTGCCGGTCCGGAACGCGCTGGCGTTCGGACTCCTCCTGTCGCTCGCCTCGCTGTGGCTGTTCTGGCAGGTGAACGCGCTCGTGGCCCTGCTCGGACTGACCGCGATTGTGTTCTACAGCGTTATCTACACGCTCGTGCTGAAGCCTAACACCGTCCAGAACACTGTCCTTGGCGGGGCTGCGGGTGCACTGCCGGCACTTATCGGCTGGGTCGCCGTCGACGGGTCGGTCGGCCTCCCCGGCGTCGTCCTCGCGGTGGTCATCTTCCTCTGGACGCCGGCGCACTTCTACAATCTCGCGCTCGCGTACAAGGACGACTACGAGGCTGGCGGCTTCCCGATGATGCCGGTCGTCCGCGGCGAGACGGAGACGCGCAAGCACATCGTCTACTATCTCGGAGCGACGCTCATCGCAGCAGGTGTTCTGGGCGTGCTCACGCCGCTGGGCTGGCTGTACGCCGTCACGTCGGTGTTGCTTGGTGCAGTGTTCCTCTGGGCAGTTATCTTGCTCCACCGCGAGCAGACTGAAGCGGCGGCGTTCCGGGCGTTCCATGCGTCGAACGCCTATCTCGGAGCGGTCTTGATAGCCATTGTCATCGATGCACTGGCCCTATGAGCACCACGACAGCGACCCTCCGAGACGCGATACCGGACACGCGCTCGCTGGTCATCTTGGCGGCCGTCTTGAACGCGGAGGTCATCCTCATTCTGGGCTATATCGTCAACACGGCTCAGCCCGCGACGGACCCGTTTCTGCTGGCGTTCCCGTTCATCTGGCTCAACATCGCCGGCCTCGTGTTCCTGCGAGTGCGTCCGGAACTGCCCGGCCGCCGTCGGACGGTCGGCAGTGTAGTTATCGCTCTTGGCTATCTGTTCGTGCTGGGGTACGTCGGCGGCGTGTACGGAACGGGCGGTCAGGGAACCGGTCTCCGACTGGTCACGCAAGCCCCGCCCGGGTTCTCGCCGACGGTGGTGTTCAGCGGCGCGACCCTCAGCGTGGTGCTCATCCCGTGGAAGGTCGCCGGCTACCTGACGCTCTCGTATCTGGTATTCGTGACCGCTGTCGACGCGAGCGGCGGTGCGGTGGGCGGCATCGTCGGTCTCTTTTCCTGTGTCTCCTGTGTCCTCCCGATTATCGCGTCGATACTGGGCGGGTTCGTGGGTGTTGGCGCAACGCTGTCGCAGGCGGCGCTGTCTCAGTCGTATGGGCTCTCGACGGTGGTGTTCGTCACCTCGGTCGGTTTGCTGTACGGCGTCCATCGGTTCGACGTGACGCTCGTCGGGCGACTCCGAACGCTGATCGGCCGACGATAGAGCTTTCAGGCCGACAGGCGTGGAAGACGGTATGAGTACTGTCGAAATTGAATACTGCGTTCCCTGTGGCTTCCGTGAGCGGGCAGTACGTGTCCAGCAGGCGATTCTGTCGGGACTCGAGCGGGAACTCGACAGCGTCCGACTGGTCATGGGTGACCACGGCGTGTTCAGGATCAGTGTCGATGACGAGACTGTCTACGACAAGGCCGAGGCCGGCGACGAGTTCGACGTGGACGCTATCGTGCGTGAGATACGGTCGCACGTCACGTAGCAGGCCACAGTAAGACCGGTAATAAACACTGCGGCGAAGCCACCACCTGTTTGTGAAAGAGTGCCACACAACAAGCTATTTATTGTTCTGCTGTGACACTTCCGGCACATGGCGACGAAAACCGAATTCTGTGACCACTGTGAAACCAGCGTACCAGTCGTCACGGACAAGCCGTGGCTCCCCGCTGTCTGTCTGGAATGTGGCCGCAACGTGTAGCCCTTAGTCGCACGAGAACGGAACTGCTTTCGGCCACCCGACCGGACGAGGGCGCATGGACGAGGTACTGGTCGCGTCGGATGTCGGGCGGCGCTACGGCGATACGGTCGCACTCGACGGTGTGTCGCTGACGGCGACCACTGGAGAGGTGCTCGCGCTGGTCGGTCCCAACGGGGCTGGCAAGACCACCCTGGTACGGGCGTTGACCGGAACGACGGACGCGACTGGCGACGTACGACTGTTCGGCCAGTCGCCCAGAACGGTCGCTCGCGACCGAATCGGCCTGTTACCACAGTCGTTTTCGCCCCACGAGCGGCTGACGGCGCGGGAATTGCTGGAATACTACGCCGGCCTGTACGACGGGACCCGCGATGTCGATGCCGTGCTTGACGATGTGGGGCTGGCCGACACCGCCAGCACAACATACGAGAACCTCTCGGGTGGGCAGCAGCGGCGAACCTGTGTCGCGACGGCACTGATAAACGACCCGGACCTTCTCGTACTGGACGAACCGACCACCGGTATCGACCCGGCCGGTCGGCGGGACCTCTGGCGACTGCTGGAAGGGCTCGCCGACCGCGGCGTGACGATACTCGTCACGACACACTACATGGAGGAGGCCCAGCGCCTCGCGGACCGCGTCGGTCTCCTCGCTGACGGGACGCTCATCGCACTCGACTCTCCGGACCAACTCGTGGCCGAGCACGGCGGTGACAGCCAGCTCATCGTTGATGGGTCTTTCGACGAAACTGCCGTTTCAGCCATTGACTACCCAGCGGAGACGGCAATCCGGAACGGTCGGCTGGTCGTCTACGGCATCCGTCCGGAGTCTATCGGAAACATCACCGAGGAACTGGGGCAGGCGGGTATCGAGTACGACAGCCTGACCTGGAAACAGCCTGACTTAGAGGACGTGTACCTCGAACTCACTGGGACGGCCGTCGGCCAGCGCGGTGAACCACAGCAGACGGGACCGGTCGCGGGTGGTGCCCAATGAGCCGACTGGGGCGACTCACAGCGGAGACGCGTGCGGCGTCGCTGGCCTTCCTCCGGCGACGGACAGCCGTCTTCTTCACGTTCTTCTTCCCGGTTATCATCGTCGTCATCTTCGGCGTGCTGGTCCAGACCCAGCCGGGCGGTGGCGGGCTGTTCACCGAGCCGCCGAGCTTCTATGCGCCGGGGTATCTGGCCGTCGTCGTCCTGTTTACGCCGCTGTCTCGCGTCGGAAGCGAGGTAGCCCGTCATCGGGACGGGAACCGCTTCGAGAAGCTGGCGACGACACCGCTGACCCGGACCGAGTGGTTGCTGGCACAGACACTCGTCAACGTCGTCATCATTGGTATTGCCGGTCTCCTGATTCTGGGCCTGATGGTGTGGCTCACCGGCGCGACAATCCGCCCATCCGGTCTGTTGCTGCCCTTCGTCGGCCTTGGTGTCGCGCTGTTCTGTGCCGTCGGCGCGATGCTGGGGAGCCTTGCGGACTCACAGGATGGCGTCATCGCGGCGAGCAACGGTCTCGCGCTCCCGCTGCTCTTTCTTTCGGAGACGTTCGTCCCGCAGACGCTTCTGCCCGCGTGGTTGCCGACGTGGCTCTCGCCGCTGACGTACTTCTCGCGTGGCGTCCGTGCGGCGACGACCGGCACTGGCGATGCGCTCGGCCCGCTGGCTGTTCTCGCAGTCTGTGCCGCCGTCGGCTTTGCGGTCGGTGCGCGTCTCCTTCCGCAGACAGATTGAACTCCGACGCTCTCTTCTACAGGCGTGCGACTGATGATAGCAGATCGGACAGTTCTGCTTCAGTCGCGTTGCCCGATTTAATAGCATCTCTGGGGTCGCGGCCCATCTCCTGTGCGGTCTCGATGGCGCGGTCGGGACCGTAGTCGTAATGATACACCAGCCAGGCAGCGAGTACCTGGCCGGTGCGACCGATACCGGCCAGGCAATGAACGACGACCCGTTCCTCTGTCTCGCAGGCGTCAACCAGGAACGGCAGGATATCGTCGTGGAGGCGGTCTTGAGAAATAAGTCGGTGGTCGGGAACCGGTACGTGGCGGACTGATGACGCTCCGAAGGCCTCCCGATAGCGCTGAATATTGGCCCCAGCGTCGTCGAGTTGTTGCCCGGGAAGCAGACAGCAGACCCGCTCGATGTCGTGTGCCTGCATGTGTGCGACCCACTCATCGAGGGCGTCCTGATGCGTGGCGGCCGTATGCCAGCCCGGCGCACAGGAACCGTAGACGTACTCTTCGTTGGAGGCTGCAGGCGCGAAGCGGTGTGGATTCACGATGGGCATAACACCCGTTACCCTGCCTATCCTACCGACCCTCTTCATTCTACCCACCCAGTTCTCAGCTGTGATTCTCTGAATAGAAGGGTATTCCTAGAAGGTCGCTTTCCAGACCTCATCAGTGTCAGTGACCACGTTTATACTGTCAGTTCCCTCTACGTCGAGACATGGTGACGTTTCTTGCCGGCGGGACGGGAACGCCGAAGCTCCTCGCTGGTGCCGACGACGTGTTTGCGGCGGCGGCGACGACTGTCGTCGCCAACACCGGCGACGACATCGAACTGGGAGGCCACCTCGTGTGCCCGGACCTCGATACTGTCCTGTTCTTGGAGGGTGACGTCCTCGACCGGGAGACGTGGTGGGGTATCGACGGCGACACCGCCGAGACACACGCCGAACTAACGCGGCTCGCTGACGCTGCCGAGCTTGACGGCGGGCCACGATACCTCTCCGACGAGGCACAGACAGCGGGGCGTGACATCGCTCGCTGGCGGCGCTTCTCCGGTGTCGCGGAGTTCATGCACATCGGCGACCGCGACCGCGCGATCCACGTCACGCGCACCTCGCTGCTTGATGAGGGCCGATCACTGACCGAGGTTACGCACACGCTCGCCGACGCGTTCGAACTGGACCGGACGCTGCTCCCGATGAGCGACGACCCGGTCGCTTCCATTATTCACACGCCGACCGGGCCGATGCACTTTCAAGAGTGGTGGGTCGGCCATAACGGGGAACCGCCGGTCGAGGACGTGGTGTTTCGTGGCTCAGACGCGGCCAGCGCGACGGACGCCGTTCTGACCGCGCTCGACGATACTGTTGTCATTGGTCCGTCGAACCCTGTAACTTCGCTCGGCCCGATGCTGGCCATCAACGACATTGAGCAGGCACTCCACGAAACAACGGTCGTCTCTGTCTCCCCATTCATCGAAGACACGGTGTTCTCGGGGCCAGCGGCGGACCTGATGGCCGGCGTCGGACTTGAGCCGAGTACCGCTGGCGTGGCCGAGGCATACCCCTTCGCTGACGCGTTCGTACTGGACGACGACGACTCAACGCCGCTTGACGTGCCGGTCGTTCGGACCGACACCACCCTTGACGACGCGGCCGACGCCGAGCGGGTGAACCGCGCCGTCGAGGAGGCGCTCGCGGAGGTGACCTGATGTTCGAGCCGCGAGTCGCCCTCGCGAGTCTGAGCGGCGAGGCCGACGTATCGTGGGCGTGTGCGGTCGAGTCCCACGTCGGGTGTGCGTTCCTCGGCGGCATCGCACTCGACGAGCAGACCCGCGACGCCGCCCGGGCGATGGTGGACCGCGACCGCTCCGAGTTCCTGCCCGACGACCCGGTTGCGTTTGTCGACGACCAGTTGGCTTCGCTTGTAGACGCACCGCTTCGTCCCGCGTTCAACGTCCGGAGCACGACACTCGGCCCCGTCGAACGTACTGCTACTGTTTGTCAGCGCCACAACGCAATCATCGAGATCAATGCCCACTGCCGGCAGAACGAGATGTGCGCCGCCGGTGCTGGCGAGTCACTACTCCGGGAGCCGGACCGACTGGCGACGTTCGTGGAAGCAGCAGCGTCGACAGGGGCGACGGTCTCGGTGAAAGGGCGTGCAGAACTCGACGGTGTCTCACTCCCGGGTGTTGCACAGGCAATCGAAGAGGCCGGTGGTGACCTGTTCCACGTCGACGCGATGGATTCAGAGTCCGTTATCGACGAGGTGACCGACGCGACCGACCTGTTCGTCGTCGCGAACAACGGCGTTCGTGGGGCAGAAACCGCACGGGAGTACCTCTCGTACGGCGCCGACGCCGTCAGCGTCGGTCGCGCGAGCGACCGGCCGGCGGTCCTCGACGAGGTCCGGGCGACGACAGCGGAGTGGTTCGCATCGGAGGTGTCACCGTGACAGAGCGGTCGGTCGGACAGAACGCCCAGCTGGCGCTGCTGCTGGAGGTCTCCGGCACGCCGAAGCCCGGCAACGTCGACCGCGAGCGGGAGTACGACGATCTCCGGTTCGAGCACTTCGTCGCCGGGGCTGTCGGAGCGCGACCGGGGCTCGACCGCGCGGCCGCGGGCGACCCCATCGGTCCCGCCTTCGAGGCCGCGGTCGAAGGGATGTCGGGCCAGTCCGGCGGAAATACCCAGTTCGGAGCCCTGCTGGTGCTTACGCCGCTTGCCGCCGCAGCCGCGGACGGGCGACTGACGCCGTCGGGCGTCGACGCCGTGGTCCGCGAGACGACCGTCGAGGATGCGGCGGCGTTCTACCGTGCTTTCGAGCACGTCGACGTAGCCGTCGACGACCCGCCGGACGGACTGGAGCCGCTCGACGTTCGCCGCGGAAGCGACGCCGTCCCGGAACTCCGAGCGCGCGAGATGACGCTGTTCGACGTGATGGCGTCCAGCGCTGATGTCGACGGCGTGGCCGCAGAATGGGTCTCCGGTTTCGAGCGCGTGTTCGACGCCAGCGAGACGATACTGGCCGGCTCCGGCCCGGTCGCCGACCGCGCATCCGACGCTTTCCTCGAACTGCTCGCGGCGGACGTAGACACTTTCGTCGTCACGCGACAGGACCGCGAGACCGCCGCCGAAGTACAGCGCCGGGCGCAGGCCGTTCTCGACGGCGAGGAGGACGCCACGGCGCTGGCCGAGGAGTTCGTCGAGCGGGACATCAACCCCGGGACGACCGCCGACATCGTCGCGGGCGCGCTGTTCGTCGCGCTGGAGCGGGGGCTGGACGTGTGACCGGGGAACCGTCGGCGGGTGACGGGGGTGACTCCAGTAGCTCCGTGACGGCATGGCCCGTCGCGCTCGCTGGCGTCTCCGAGACCGTCGTGACCACGCTGGGACCGAACGAGCGCTGGAACGTCGCCGCCCTCGGTGTCCACGCGCCCGACGGCGAAGGGCCCGCCACGGCGACGACGTGGGGCCGGACCCGGACCTGGCGGAACTTCCGGGAGCGTGGCGGCGGCTACGTCCAGTTCACCCGGGACCCGGTGGACTTCGCCGAGGCGGCGCTGTCGGTTCGGGAAGCAGACGAGCCGATTCTGGACAGCGCGGACGCGTGGGTCGAAGTGACCGTCGTCCGGCGAGACGCCGGCACGGAGGGCGACACCCAGTGGGTCGAGTGGGCGCTCGAACCCGTTGACAGCGCCGTGGAGCGACGCGTCGTGCCGACGACGAACCGCGGCCACGCCGCCGTCGTTGAGGCGACCGTCGCGGCCTCGCGGCTGGACGTGCCGAGCTACGACCGCGAGACGCTGCTGGACCGGATCGCGTACTTCGAGTCAGTTGTCAAAACAGCTGGTAGCGAACGCGAACAGGTGGCTTTCGAGCGGGTCCGCGATCTGGTCGATGCCGAGTGGTAGGTGGGCAAGCAGGCGACACACGCTATGTCATGACAGGCTGTGTCGCACTTCCGCGGGACCTGCCACGGCGACAGTCAGCGCACGGTCCCGGCTCGCTCCGTTCCTCCTGATAAACGTTCGCGTGCGTGGTCCGTTCCGAACCCTTTTTGAGTGCGACCAAGCAAGTAGCGCGCATGGCAATCAAACCCGCCTACGTCAAGAAGACCGGGACGCTCCTCATGGAGCGATACCCCGACGCCTTCGGCGCAGACTTCGAACACAACAAAGACGTCGTCGAGGAACTGACAAACATCGAGTCCAAGGGCGTCCGCAACCGCATCGCCGGCTACGTCACCCGGAAGATGAACAACCCAGTCGAAGCGTAACTCGGTTCTTTCTCTCTGTCTCCCGCGGCATCTGAGCGGCCGCTCTCTTCAGTTACTGCCCGCTACTGTTCTGGCTGTGCACGCTGGCTGTCACTCTGGCGTTTCCGGTGGATGATGCCCTGCATATTCGCCGTGCGGGCGGCGATATCCCGGAACGACTCGCCGACATCGCTGTTCTCGTCGAGGACCAGCGGCTCCCCGGTCGTGCCCCCTTCCCTGACTTCGGGGTCGAGCGGAATCTCGCCGAGGAACGGCATCTCCGTCTCGTCGGCGAACTCGCGGCCGCCGCCGCTGCCGAAGATGTCGTGCGTGCCGCCACAGTCCGGGCAGACGAACGACGACATGTTCTCAACGATTCCCAGCACGGGAGTTTCGTGGCGGCCGAACATCCGAAGCCCCTTCCGGGCGTCGTCGAGCGCGACCTCCTCCGGCGTGGTGACGATGACGGCTCCTGAGACGGGCACCTGCTGGAGCATCGTCAGTTGCGTGTCGCCGGTCCCGGGCGGCAGGTCCACAATCATGTAGTCGAGTTCGCCCCAGAGCACGTCGTCCCACAGCTGGGTGAGGACGTTGTCGACCATCGGGCCGCGAAAGATGACCGGGTCGTCCTTGCCGACGAGGAAGTCCATGCTCATCAGCTTCATCCCGTGTTTCTCCACAGGGATGATCTCCTCGTCTTCTGTCGCACGCGGCTGCTCATCGGCGTCAAGCATCCGGGGGACGTTCGGGCCGTACACGTCGGCGTCGAACAGGCCGACGCGGGCACCGAGCCGCGCGAGACCTGCAGCGAGGTTCACCGCGACGGTCGACTTGCCCACACCGCCCTTGCCCGAGGCGACCGCGATGACGTTTTTGACTTTCGGAAGTGGGTCCTCCGCTTCCGGGACGCCACGGTCGACGCTCGCCGAGAGATCTATTTCGCGGTCGGTGTCGCCCAGCGCCTCGCGGACCTCGTTCGCGATGCTCGTCTCAGTCGGCGAGTACGGCGCACCGAGCGCCAGGTCGATGCTGACCTCGTCGTCAGTCACGTCGATGCTGTTGATCAGCCCGAGTGAGACGATGTCGGCTCCCAGATCCGGGTCCTCGACCGTTCGCAGGCGCTCGCGTACGTCGTCTGTATTCATGCACAGGAGTAGGTCCCGGAGGTGCGATAAGGATTGTGACACCGCCGGACACGGCAGCCGTCGAACGACGCCGGCGGTGTGACAAAGATTTCTGTCGCGCATGCAGGCATGCGATTAAGTGGGACGTACAGCGGCGATGTTGGATCAGGGGCGTCGAAACACGTAGACGCCGCCGTCGTCAAGTTCTGCGCGTAACTCGCCGCTATCGTGGTTGAACACGAGCCGCTCCGGCATCCCGTCGAACGAGTGTAGTGGCATTCCGGTGTCGATTGCTCCGTCGGGAGTCACTGCGATGTGTGTTCGGCCACTGAATTCAGCCCGGAGCGTTCCGTCGTCTGCCTCGGTCACGGCGGCAGGTCCTGCGAACTGTTCCAGCTGGTCGCGGACCGCCGTTCGGTTGGTCGGGTCGACGGTGCTGCCGCCATCGGCGACGCGCCGGTGCATGTGTGGACGCACGCAGTCCCACAGGGAATATCTTAGGCCGCCGTCTACATGGTGGGACTTGGTATTACATGTCTCAGTGGCCATGTTGAACACTCACGCGGCAGACCACCTTCGTTGCGTTTAAATACAACCCCGGAATAGAGTCGGATAGACTCGTGTAGGGGGACCGGCCCCCGAGTCCGCGTGCCGCGGGCGCGAGTGTCATAGAACGCGTGTCGTGGTAGCCAAGCCTGGCCCAAGGCGCAGGGTTGCTAACTCTGTGGCGTACAGCCTCCGGGGTTCGAATCCCCGCCACGACGCTCACCCATCAGTACCTACATATGAGTGCAGAAGACCCCAACGCGGGCGAGGACGCGGATGCCGAAGAGGAGGAAGACATCCGCTATTTCGTCCGTATCGGACAGACAGACCTCGACGGGACGAAATCCGTCGAGCGAGCACTGACAGAACTGAACGGTATCGGCCATCGGGCCGCCCGAATCATCGCCCAGAAAGCGGATGTCGACCGGCGCGCTGTCTTCGGCAAACTCGACGACGACGTCATCGAGCGCGTTGTCGACCACGTCGAGAACTTCGCCGACGAGGTGCCCGAGTGGATGGCCAACCACCAGAAGGATTACTTCACTGGTGAGACCACCCACGAGACCGGCAACGACCTCCAGCTTACCCGCCGGCAGGATATCAACCGCATGAAAATGATCGACTCCTACCGCGGTATCCGCCACAAGCGCGGCCAGAAGGTCCGTGGACAGCGAACCAAGTCCACTGGCCGGACGGAGGGTACCATCGGCGTCAACGTCGAGGCGATCAAAGAAGAGCAGGCCGAAGATGCCGCCGCGGAGGATGACGAATAATGGCACTTGGCTCAAACACGAAGTTCTACGAGACGCCGAACCACCCCTTCCAGGGCGAGCGCATTGCCGACGAGGCCAACCTCATCGGCCGCTACGGCCTGAAAAATAAAGAAGAGCTCTGGCGCGCACAGTCCGAGCTTCGTGGCTACCGTCGTGAGGCCCGGAAGCTGCTGGGCAGCGCCGGCGAGCACGAGACTGAGTCCGAGGAGTTCCTCGCTCGGCTCAAGCGCTACGGCATCCTCAACGAGCAGGACCAGCTCGACGACGTGCTGTCGCTCGACGTGACCGACGTGCTGGAACGCCGCCTGCAGACGGTCGTTTACCGCAAGGGCTACGCGAACACGCCCGAGCAGGCCCGCCAGTTCATCGTCCACGGACACATCGTGCTGGACGACGCTCGAGTTACCCGACCCGGAATGACGGTGGAGACCGCCGTCGAGAGCTCGGTCGGCTTCGACGAGCACAGCTCGCTGTCGGACGAACTCCACCCTGAGCGCGCGGAGGCCCAAGAATGAGCGAAGACACCGAAGACATCTGGGGCATCGCCCACGTGCACGCATCGTTTAACAACACGATCATCACCATCACCGACCAGACCGGGGCAGAGACGCTCGCAAAGAGCTCCGGCGGGACGGTCGTCAAGCAGAACCGCGACGAGGCGTCGCCGTACGCGGCGATGCAGATGGCTGAGGTCGTTGCGGAGAAGGCCCTCGACCGTGGCGTCGAAGGCGTCGACGTTCGGGTCCGCGGTCCCGGCGGCAACCTCCAGACCTCGCCCGGCCCGGGTGCGCAGGCGACGATCCGCGCACTCGCCCGAGCTGGTCTGGAGATCGGTCGCATCGAGGACGTCACGCCGACCCCGCACGACGGTACTCGTGCACCCAAGAACTCCGGATTCTAACCAATGACACAGGACTACGAGGTTGAGTTCGTCGAACGCGGCGAGCGCGAGGCCCGCATCCTCGTGCGCGGCATCACGCCAGCTTTCGCCAACGGCATCCGGCGAGCGATGGTCGCGGACGTACCGACGTTCAGTATCGATACCGTCCGCGTCATCGAGAACACCAGCGTGATGTTCAACGAGCAGATCGGTCTCCGACTGGGACTGGTCCCGCTGACGACCGACCTCGACGACTTCGAGATCGGCGACGAGGTGACGTTGTCGCTGTCCGTCGACGGGCCGGCCACGGCCTACTCCAGTGACCTCGTTTCCTCGGACCCGATGGTCGAGGCCGCTGACGACAACATCCCGATCATCGATCTCAAGGAGGGCCAACGTCTTGAAGTCGAGGCCGACGCCGTCCTCGACACCGGTCGGGAACACGCCAAACATCAGGGTGGCGTGGCCGTCGGCTACCGACACCTCCAGCAGGTGGAGGTCGTCGGCGACCTCGGCGAGTTCGAGGACGACGATCCGAACATCCTGCGTGGCGTCATCGAAGAGCAGGCGGCCGAACACGCCGCCGGCGACGCCACCAACGGCGAACTCGTCGCGACAGACGAGTTCGACAACGACCTCCGGAACCGCTACCCCGGCAAAGATGTCGAGGTTTCAGACGTGCCGAACGCGTTCGTGTTCCACGTCGAGACGGACGGGTCGTTCACCACCGAGGAACTGGTCCTGCGCGCGGTCGAGACGCTGCGTGACCGCGCGACCGAACTGAAAGACGCAGTCCAGCTGTAACGATACAATGCCCCGATACACCCCACCACGGCCGATGACCGCCCGCTCCCCGAGCGCGAGGACCGAAAGGGGTTTTACGGGGCACGCAAAACGAACAATCGCGCGCAGGGATAGCCAAGTTTGGCCAACGGCGCAGCGTTCAGGGCGCTGTCCCGTAGGGGTCCGCAGGTTCAAATCCTGCTCCCTGCACTTTTCCCACAACGGAGGAATCATATGAGTAAGACGAACCCGAGACTCAGTAGTCTCATCGCCGACCTGAAGTCAGCCGCCCGCAGTTCGGGCGGTGCTGTCTGGGGCGACGTCGCCGAGCGCTTAGAAAAGCCACGGCGCACACACGCGGAAGTCAACCTCGGCCGTATCGAACGATACGCCCAGGAAGACGAGACCGTGGTCGTGCCCGGCAAGGTGCTTGGCTCCGGTGTCCTGCAGAAGGACGTCACCGTCGCCGCTGTCGACTTCTCCGGAACCGCCGAGACGAAGATCGACCAGGTTGGAGAGGCTGTATCACTCGAACAGGCAATCGAAAACAACCCAGAAGGCTCCCACGTCCGGGTGATCCGATGAGCGTCGCAGAGTTCGACGCGGATGTCATCGTCGACGCCCGCGACTGTATCATGGGCCGCGTCGCATCACAGGTCGCCGAACAGGCACTCGACGGCGAGACGGTCGCCGTCGTCAACGCTGAACGCGCCGTGATCACCGGCCGAGAGGAGCAGATAACGGAGAAGTACAAGAAACGCGTCGACATCGGTAACGACAACGGGTACTTCTACCCCAAGCGACCGGACGGCATCTTCAAGCGCACCATCCGTGGCATGCTGCCCCACAAGAAGCAGCGTGGCCGCGAGGCGTTCGAGAACGTCCGTGTCTACCTCGGCAACCCGTACGACGAGGACGGCGAGGTTCTAGACGGCACGTCGCTTGACCGACTGTCGAACATCAAGTTCGTCACGCTGGGCGAAATCAGCGAAACGCTTGGAGCGAACAAGACATGGTAACGAACACGTCTGGCAAGAAGAAGACCGCCGTCGCCCGCGCGACCGTACGCGAGGGCGAGGGCCGCGTGCGTATCGACTCGCAGCCGGTCGAACTCGTCGACCCCGAGCTGGCGCAGCTCAAGATGCTGGAACCGTTCCGCATCGCCGAGGACGACCTCCGCGGCGAAGTCGACGTCGAGGTGTCCGTCGAAGGTGGCGGCGTCATGGGGCAGGCAGACGCCGCCCGAACCGCCATCGCTCGCGGCCTCGTCGACCACACCAACGACGCCGAACTCCGCGACGCGTTCATGGAGTTCGACCGCTCGCTGCTGGTCAACGACGTTCGCCAGTCCGAACCCAAGAAGTGGGGCGGCCCCGGTGCGCGGGCCCGCTACCAGAAATCGTACCGCTAAGGTGATACAGGTATGATGGTACCGGTTCGGTGTTTCACGTGCGGTAACGTCGTCGGCGAACACTGGGAGGAGTTCAAAGCACGCACCCGCGAGGCCGAGGAGCCAGAGGACCCGGAGAAGGTCCTCGACGAACTCGGCGTCGAGCGGCACTGCTGTCGCCGGATGCTCGTCTCGCACAAAGACCTCGTCGACATCGTCTCACCCTACCAATGAACGCACAGGAAAGCCGCTACGAGAAGGCCCGCAAACTCGGCGCACGAGCGCTGCAGTTGGCCCACGGTGCTCCCGTGCTCATAGAGACGGAACACACCCAGCCGATACTCATCGCCGCCGAGGAGTACGACGCTGGCGTCCTACCGTTTACGGTCAACAGGAGTGACTAACGATGACGCTCATCACTGACATCCGACTCCGCCGCGTCCTCGACTCCCGCGGGAACGCGACCGTCGAGGCCGACGTTCTCACCGAGAGTGGGGGCTTCGGTCGTGGCAAGGCACCGAGCGGCGCAAGCACGGGCGAGTACGAGGCCATCGAACTCCCCGCCAACGAGGCCATCGCCAACGCCCGCGAGGAAGCACTCCCGCGGCTCATCGGCGAAGTCCACGCCGGGAACCAGCGCGACGTCGACGCGGCGCTCCACGCCGCTGACGGTACCGACGACTTCTCCGGTATCGGAGCCAACAGCGCCGTCGCCATCTCTATGGCGGCCGCGAAGGCCGGTGCCGACGTGCTCGGCGCGCCGCTGTACCAGCACCTCGGCGGCACATTCCGGGGCAACGAGTACCCGACGCCGCTGGGCAACATCATCGGTGGCGGCGAGCACGCCGCGGACGCGACCAACATCCAGGAGTTCCTCGCGGCCCCTGTCGGCGCACCGAGTGTCGAGGAGGCCGTCTTCGCCAACGCTGCGGTCCACCAGGAGGTCCACGACATTCTGGCCGACCGCGACCTGCCAGCGGGCAAGGGCGACGAAGGCGCTTGGGCACCGTCCGTCTCGGACGACGAAGCGTTCGAGATCATGGACGAGGCCGTCGAAGCTGTCGCCGACGACTTTGGCTTCGCAATCTCCTTTGGCCTTGACGTCGCCGGCGCGGAACTCTACGACGACGAGGCGGACGGCTACGTCTACGACGACGGCGTCAAATCCACCGAAGAGCAGATCGAGTACATCGCCGGGAAGGTCGAGGAGTACGACCTCGTCTACGTCGAGGACCCCCTCGACGAGAACGACTACGAGGCCTTTGCGGACCTGACCGCACAGGTCGGGGACCAGACGCTCGTCTGTGGCGACGACCTGTTCGTTACGAACGTCGAGCGCCTGCAGGCCGGTATCAACGCCGACGCCGGGAACTCCATCCTGATCAAGCCGAACCAGATCGGGACGCTAACCGACGCCGTCGACGCCATCGAACTGGCGACGGCAAGCGGCTACGAGTCCGTCGTTTCCCACCGCAGTGGTGAGACGGAAGACACGACAATTGCACACCTCGCTGTCGCCACTGACGCACCGTTCATCAAGACCGGCGCGGTCGGCGGCGAGCGCACAGCCAAGCTGAACGAACTAATCCGTATCGAGGACAACGCAGTATGAGCGGCAACGAAAAAGAAGGTCTCGACGCGTCCGATTCCGACTTCGACCCGTCCGAGGAGGACGACGAAGCGGTCGACGCGGAGACCGAAACGGAAGCCGAACAGCCCGCCGACGACGCCGAAGAGGCGACAGAGGCCGAACCAACTGACGAAAACACAGACGCCGACGAAGCGGCTGACGAGGCCGCCGGTCCACAGCTGGACGAGGACGTCATGCCCGACGAGCAGTCGGAGGCCGACCTCCTCATCCCCGTCGAGGACTACCTCGGCGCTGGTGTCCACATCGGGACCCAGCAGAAGACCCAGGACATGGAGCGGTTCATCCACCGCGTCCGGACCGACGGGCTGTACGTGCTGGACGTCTCGATGACCGACGAGCGTATCCGCACCGCCGCGGACTTCCTGGCCAACTACGAGCCGGAGCAGATTCTGGCCGCGTCGTCGCGCCAGTACGGCCGGTTCCCGGCCGAGAAGTTCGCCGAAGCCATCGGGGCGCGCGTCCGCACCGGCCGGTTCATCCCCGGCACGCTGACCAACCCCGACTACGACGGCTACATCGAGCCGGACATCGTGGTCGTCACTGACCCCATCGGTGACGCCCAGGCCGTCAAGGAGGCCATCACGGTCGGCATCCCGGTCATCGCGATGTGTGACTCCAACAACACCACGTCGAACGTCGACCTGGTCGTCCCGACGAACAACAAGGGGCGCAAGGCGCTGTCGGTCGTCTACTGGCTGCTGGCCAACGAGACGCTCGACCGCCGCGGTGCCGAGCCGACGTACGGACTCGACGACTTCGAGTCCGACCTCTAACGTCGCTGAACTGTTTCGTTTTCCGGCCCGCTGACCCACGAGTGACAACGCCGGTGTCGCCAACACAAGACCTACCACGGGGCCCGGAGTACCACCGGGAAATGGGAGAGGGAGACACGTTCGTCAACGCCGTCATCGGTGCCGTCGCGACCGCACTTCTGAGTGGGTTCGTCCCGCTCGCGCCGCTGCTCGGCGGTTGCATCGCCGGCTATCTTGAAGGGGGTGAGCGAGACGACGGAGTCCGCGTCGGACTGCTCTCGGGCGTCGTCGGGCTGGCGATTTCGCTGGTCTTCTTCGTTGTCGTGTTCGTCTTCCTGGCCGCGTTCCTGGCGGTCGTTCCCGAGGCGCTCGGTGTGTTCGGCGCGGCGGGCTTGTTCGTGCTCGTCCTGGGAACGATCACGGCGGCCGCGTATTTCCTCGGATTGAGCGCGGTCGGCGGCTGGCTGGGCAACTACGTCAAGTATGACACGACGTTCGGCGACTGACAGCCCGAAACTGTCGGTAACTACATCAATCGAGAGCGCACTACGAGCAACGCGTATGCGTGAGTCGGTGACCAACGCTGGTATCGGGGCACTCGTCACGATTGCGCTGTCGTTCGTTCCCTTTTCGTCGGTGGCTGGCGGCGCAGTGGCCGCGGCGAACCACGGCAGCGGCGGCTACCGGACGGGGCTCTGGCTGGGAACGCTTGCTGGCGTCTGTGCGATGGTTCCCTTGCTCGCGCTCTTCCTCCCGGCGCTGTACATCGCCGGCCTCCTCGGGTTCGGGATTCCACCCGGCGCACCGGGGTACGACCTGTTTCTGGCGCTCGTGTTCAGCTTCTTTCTGCTGTACACTGTCGGGCTCAGCGCCCTCGGTGGCCTCGGCGGCGTCTGGGTATCGGTACACACCAGCTGGGACATAGACGCCGACCGCTGGCTCTGAACCGCGCGCTTCCAGCCATTTGGCACACCATTCAAGCGTGTTCGACACTAACAGTAGTCGATGTCAAAGACGCCGCCCGGACCGAAGGGCGAACCGCTGTTCGGCAGTAGTCGCACGTACGCTCGGGACCCGTTCCGGTTCATCTCAGCGCTGGAGCGGGCCTATGGTGATGTTGCCCGCTTCGACATGGGGCCGATGGATACGGTCATGCTGTGTGACCCAACGGCAATCGAGCGGGTACTGGTTTCAGAGGCCGAGCGGTTCCGCAAACCCGACTTTCAGGGAGATGCGCTCGGGGACCTGCTGGGAGACGGACTGCTGTTGAGTGAAGGCGAAACGTGGGAGCAGCAGCGAAAGCTCGCCAATCCAGCGTTCTCGATGGCTCGACTTTCGGGGATGGCTGACCGCATCACCGGCCACGCGGAGGACCGCATCGCCGACTGGTCTCACGGCGATGTTATCGACGCCGAGCAGTCGATGACCCGAGTGACGCTGGACGTGATCTTGGACCTGATGATGGGCGTCGAACTCTCCGAACAGCGAGTCCGCACAATCGAGGAACAACTGTTGCCACTGGGCCAGCGGTTCGAGCCCGACCCCATTCGGTTCGCCATGCCACAGTGGATGCCGATGCCTGACGACGCCGAGTTCAACCGCGCCGTGCGGACGCTGGACGAGGTGCTGGACGACATCATCGAGGTCCGCGAGGACTCGGTCGGGACAGCTGAAGACGGTCCGATGGACTTCCTGTCGGTACTCCTGCGTGCCCGCGACGAGGGGAATCAGTCGCCCGAGCAACTGCGTGATGAGATGATGACAATGCTGCTTGCGGGCCACGACACGACGGCGCTGACGCTGACCTACACCTGGTTCCTGCTGTCGGAACACCCTGAAGTCGAACAGCGAGTCCACGAGGAACTGGACGATGTTGTCGGCGACGACCGGCCGGGGATGGAACACGTCCGCGAACTGGACTACCTCGAATGGGTAATTCAGGAAGCGATGCGACTCTACCCGCCCGTGTACACCATTTTCCGGGAGCCGACAGAGGACGTGACGCTGTCCGGCTACGATGTCGAGGCCGGGACGACGCTGATGGTTCCACAGTGGGGCGTCCACCGATCCGAACGGTTCTACGACGACCCCGAGTCGTTCGACCCGGAGCGCTGGAAGCCCGAGCGAGCGAGCGAGCGGCCGCGGTTCGCCTACTTCCCGTTCGGTGGCGGCCCGCGTCACTGCATCGGGAAGCACCTCGCAATGCTCGAAGCACAGCTCATCACCGCAACGACGGCCAGTCAGTACCGACTGGAGTTCCAAGGCGAGACGCCGCTGGAGTTGCTACCGTCGCTGACTGCCCATCCCCGGCAGGAAATGTCGATGCGAGTGCAGGAGCGGTAGCGCGGACTCCGACGGGACTACTCCGACGTCACTGTTGCTTCCCGCAGTGGGCGCTCTACGTGACCGTCGGCGAACTGTCCGGCGGCGGCATCCGCCTCGACTTCGCCGATGTCGACACCGTTTCTGCATCGTATTCCGACAGCCGTCCTGACCATCGACTCCGAAAACGCCTAACGCCCTGGGTGCACACGGGCGGGTATGGTCACGTCGAGCGCTCCCGGAAAAGTGTATCTGTTCGGGGAGCACGCAGTCGTCTACGGCGAGCCGGCGGTGCCCTGCGCCATCGAGCGGCGGGTGCACGTGACGGCAACTGAAATCGACGAGGGGTTACGCATCCACGCAAATGACTTGCAACTGGACGGTTTTACCGTCGAATACTCCGGTGACGGAGAGAGCCATCCAGACGTGGACGTCGCTGAATCGCTTGTCGAGGCTGGCATGGGATACGTCAACGAGGCGGTGGCACAGGCCCGCGACGCGGCCGACGCGCCGGATGCGGGCTTCGAGATCTCTGTTGAGGGCGACATCCCGCTCGGCGCGGGGCTGGGGTCGTCGGCCGCGCTCGTCGTCGCGGCGATAGACGCGGCAACCAGAGAACTCGGCGTCGAACTGCCGGCGAGCGGAATCGCCGACCGCGCCTACCAGGTCGAACATGAGGTACAGGACGGGCAAGCCTCGCGGGCGGATACGTTCTGCTCAGCCATGGGCGGGGCGGTCCGCGTGGAGGGCGACGACTGCCGGCGGCTGGACGGCATCGACACGCTCCCCTTCGTCATCGGTTACGACGGCGGGGCCGGCGACACCGGGGCGCTGGTTGCCGGCGTCCGAGACCTCCGCGAGGAGTACGACTTCGCCGCCGACACCGTCGCGACAATCGGCGATATCGTCCGCGAGGGCGAGGCGGTGCTGGGAACGGGCGACTACGAACGGCTCGGGGAGCTGATGGATTTCAACCACGGCTTGCTTTCGGCGCTGGGCGTCTCCTCGCGGTCGCTGGACTCGATGGTGTGGGCGGCCCGCGACGCTGACGCACACGGCGCGAAACTCACCGGGGCCGGCGGCGGCGGCTGTATCGTCGCACTGGACGAGACGGACGACGCACTCACGGCGCTGAAGTACACGCCGGGGTGTGAGGATGTCTTCCGGGCCGAACTGGACACCGACGGGGTCCGGCAGGAATGACGGTCGTCCTCAAACTCGGGGGGAGTGTCATCACACAAAAAGACGAGCCCGAGACGGTCGACCGGGCCGCCCTGTCGGACGCGGTGTCTGCCGTCGCCGAGTCGGCGGTCGGCGACGACATCGTCGTCGTTCACGGCGGCGGGAGCTTCGGTCACCATCACGCCGCCGAATACGGCGTCAGCACGACCGAAGGGACCCACGACGGTGACGGTGTCCGGGCTATCCACGGGGCGATGTGTCGGCTCAACGCCGCTGTCGTTGAAGCACTCACTGACGCGGGTGTGCCGGCGGTTCCGGTCCACCCGTTCTCGGCGGCCGCACGCGACGCCGACGGCGGCCTCTCCCTGCCGACGGCACAGGTCACGACGCTTCTCGGTGAGGGGTTCGTCCCGGTTCTCCACGGTGACCTCGTCGCACACGCCGGTGCGGGCGCGACGGTCCTGAGCGGCGACGAACTGGTCGTCGAACTCGCGCCGGCCGTCAACGCCGACCGCGTCGGCGTCTGCTCGACTGTTTCCGGCGTTCTCGATGACGACGGGACAGTCATCGACCGTATCGAGACGTTCGAGGCCGTCGCATCGGCACTGGGCGAGAGCGAGGCGACGGACGTGTCGGGTGGGATGGCCGGCAAAGTACGTGCGCTGCTTGCGCTCTCCGCCCCTGCCCTCGTGTTCGGTCCCGATGCGTTGCCTGCCTTTCTCGCCGGCGAGAGTCCGGGGACGACCATCGCTGGTGGAGACGCCGACTGACTTGTGGTCAACAGCCCCGTCCCAGAGCACGCTGTAGTCGATGTCGACCCAAGACTTGCTGCTGAAGTGGTATCACTGCTTGACTCCGGAAGACTGGTAGCTTAAATATCACTTCAGCAACTGTCGTAACATATTTGTCCTCTGTTAGCAATTATGCGACTATGTCTGCAGTAGGTCTGACCGACGTCTATCGATACGGAACGAGGTTTCTTGGGACATTGCTTGTCGTCGCCGGCGTCGGTGGCGGCCTCATCGCTGCAGGGTACGTGTTGATACAGAACGGCTCGCTCCGCTCACTTTCGGGGACCGCGGGCTATCGTGCGGTACTCGGCATTGTCGTCGGTGCGCTCGGTGGGCTCCTGTTGCTCTCCGGCTTGCTTGGCCTGACTCACAAGCTCATCGCCGACGCGACGATGGCGGGTACGCTCGCGGCACAGACAGCACAGCGTGATGCGGGCGATGTGCCAGCTGCCAGTTCCTCAGCGAGCGACCAGACAGCGACTGGCACTGTCGAAGGTAACGCTGCGCCCGCTACCGAATCGACTTCGAAGTCCGACGAGCCCACGCCGGAGCCGGCTGAGTCTGATCCGGCGGTTTCACAGAGCACCGGTCCGGCTGCTGACCCGACGGCTGTCGAGCCGGCGACTGACCAGTCCGAAGTGTCGGAACCGGTCGCTGACTCCGAGCCAGACGCCGACCCAGCCGGTGAATCGGGAATCCACGCGCCCGAACAGCACCACTCCGACCAGTCTGACACAGCAGCGCCGTCTGCTACGTCCGAGACTGCGGCGACCGGGACTGATGACACTGCGGTGTCGGCGGCCGACGAGAATCCGCCGGCGGATGCTGACTCGGTGACGGCCGCTGAGCCGGTGGCAGACGATGTGCCGGCGACAGATACGGACCGTCGTGATGCCGATGACACTCCGGAACCACCGTCGGCCGACGAGACGATGGCCCCGGCGACAGATGGAGAGACAGCCCCGGCAGCGCAGGATGACCAGATATCGGAGCCACAGCCAGCTGAAAACGCTGCCGGACCAGAATCTCAGACAGTGGACGACACCACTGCGGAGCCATCTCCGGCGGAGTTCCCCGACGATTCGGACCCGGTCGCACCTCAGTCCGAACCCAGCGAGCAGTCGGACCGTGATTTGCTCGCTGAGGACGCCACCGAAGAACCCGAGCCGAGTACGGAACCACAGGAATGGACGCCGCCGGACCCTGCGGAGTTCGACACGCAGAGCGAGGACCCCGCGGCGGCTGACGACTGGGAAGGGGACGAGCCAGCACCGGCCGACGACTGGGAAGGGGACGAGCCAGCACCGGCCGACGACTGGGAAACTGAACCCGAAGCCGATACCGAACCCACTGGCGTCGACTCAGCCGGTGCTGACGAAGCGGATCAGCACGACGCCGTGACTCGAGACACCCGACTACTCGATGAAGCTGGTGAGACGGACACGTCCGGTGGCCCACGGACGACGGACGACCTGTTCGGTGGCGCTGATACCGAACACTCTGGAACCGACGCTGACGAGAGCGTTCAGGGCGAGTCGAAGTCACAGGACACAGAGACGACCGCTGATGATGACTCGACGCTCGCGGACGACGGTGTCACTGGCTTTGATGTCTCCGGTGATGACGACCCGCTCTCGGACCCCTTAGACGACGAGTAGCGACGAACCCACACCGTTTTAAGAAGCGCCGTTGTAGACCGACGTAACCGAGCGCACGGCCGCCCGTGGACTGCGGTTCGGCGGCCGGCAGACGGCGGATGTAAGTTGCGGGACGGAAGTCCCTCCCACTGCGGTTGCACAGGCTACGGGCGTACCCGACTGGCCTGGAGCGCCGACGCGGACGAAGTCGCCTACATTGCAGATACCGTCGTTGCCGTGCCCCACCGGATGCCCGCGGCCGGCTTTCCACTCGGAGCTACAACCATGGAAGTCGAAATTGCGACAATTGGCGGTTACGAGGCTGTAGGCCGACAGATGACGGCCGTCCGTGCAGGGGACGACGTCGTCATCTTCGACATGGGCCTGAACCTCTCGAAGGTACTGATTCACGACAACGTCGAGACGGAACGGATGCACTCGCTGGACCTCATCGACATGGGTGCCATCCCGGACGACCGGGTCATGTCCGACCTGGAGGGCGACGTGAAGGCTATCGTGCCGACACACGGTCACCTCGACCACATCGGCGCGATATCCAAGCTCGCCCACCGCTACGACGCACCTATCGTCGCGACGCCGTTTACTATCGAACTCGTCAAACAGCAGATCAAGAGCGAGGAGAAATTTGGCGTCCAGAACGACCTCGTCAAGATGGACGCCGGCGAGACGATGTCCATCGGCGAGCGCAACGAGCTTGAGTTTGTCAACGTCACTCACTCCATCATCGACGCCATCAACCCAGTCCTCCACACGCCGGAGGGTGCGGTCGTCTACGGACTTGACAAGCGGATGGACCACACGCCGGTCATCGGCGACCCGATCGACATGAAGCGGTTCCGAGAGATCGGCCGCGAAGGCGAGGGCGTCCTCTGTTACATCGAGGACTGCACGAACGCGGGCAAAAAGGGCCGCACGCCCTCCGAGTCCGTCGCGCGTCGCCACCTCAAGGACGTGATGGACAGCGTCGCCGACTACGACGGCGGCATCGTCGCGACGACGTTCTCCTCGCACATCGCCCGCGTGAAGAGCCTCGTCGAGTTCGCCGACGACATCGGACGCCAGCCGGTGCTGCTGGGCCGCTCGATGGAGAAGTACTCCGGGACAGCGGAGCGACTGGACTTCGTCGACTTCCCGGAGGACCTCGGGATGTACGGCCACCGCAAGTCCGTCGACCGGACGTTCAAGCGCATCATGAACGAGGGCAAGGAGAACTTCCTCCCCATCGTCACCGGCCATCAGGGCGAACCGCGCGCGATGCTCACACGCATGGGCCGGGGCGAGACGCCCTACGAGCTAGACGACGGCGACAAGGTCCTGTTCTCGGCCCGGGTCATCCCGGAGCCGACCAACGAGGGCCAGCGCTACCAGTCCGAGAAGCTCCTGGGCATGCAGGGCGCACGCATATACGACGATATCCACGTCTCGGGCCACCTCCGCGAGGAAGGCCACTACGAGATGATCGACGCGCTCCAGCCGAAGAACATCATCCCGGCCCACCAGAGCCTCGAAGGGTTCGCACCGTACGTCGACCTCGCGGAAGACATGGGCTACAAAGCCGGACGGGACCTCCACATCACCCGCAACGGCAACATGATAAAGCTCACCGAGTAAATCGATGTCCGAACGCCATCAGCAGGTCGAAGACGCGATTGTCGCCCGACGAGACCGGGTCAACGACGCCCTCCCGGAGGACCTCCCGGTGCAGAAACCGGACCACCTCTACGAGGCGTCGCGGTACCTGTTGGACGCGGGCGGGAAACGGCTCCGCCCGACGGTCCTGCTGCTGGTCGCGGAGTCGCTGCTCGACGTCGACCCGCTGACGGCAGCCTACCGTGACTTCCCGACGCTCGAAGGCGGGCGGGCCGACGTGATGTCGGCCGCGCTGGCCATCGAGGTCATCCAGACGTTCACGCTCATCCACGACGACATCATGGACGACGACGCGCTCCGGCGCGGGGTGCCCGCCGTCCACAAGGAGTACGACCTCTCGACGGCGATTCTCGCCGGCGACACGCTGTACTCGAAGGCGTTCGAGTTCCTGCTCGATACGGGCGCGGCCCCCGAGCGGACCGTCGACGCGAACAAGCGGCTCGCGACGACGTGTACCCGGATCTGTGAGGGCCAGTCGCTCGACATCGAGTTCGAGCAACGCGACGTGGTCACGCCCGAGGAGTACCTGGAGATGGTCGAACTCAAGACGGCCGTGCTGTACGGCGCGGCCGCCTCGATTCCGGCCACGCTGCTGGGGGCCGACGAGGAGACTGTCGACGCCCTGTACAACTACGGGCTCGACGTGGGGCGGGCGTTCCAGATTCAGGACGACCTGCTGGACCTGACGACCCCCTCGGAGAAGCTCGGCAAGCAGCGGGGCTCTGACCTCGTCGAGAACAAGCAGACGCTCGTGACGCTGCACGCCCGCCAGCAGGGCGTCGACGTCGGCGAACTCATCGACACGGACTCCGTCGAGGCGGTCTCGGAGGCCGAAATCGACGCCGCCGTCGAGCGCCTGCGGGAGGTGGGCTCCATCGAGTACGCCCGCCAGACCGGGCAGGACCTCATCGCGAGCGGGAAGCAGAACCTCGAAGTCCTGCCGGACAACGAGGCCCGCTCCCTGCTCGAAGGCATCGCCAACTACCTCGTCGAGCGCGACTACTGAGGGCCTTCACTGGCCCGTTCTCCGGTCCGGTCGTCTACCCGACCTTGATAGCTGCTGGTCAGCAACTAAGACGCGTCGCTCCCTAGCGACGCCCGTGACTCGATTCGTCCTCTACGGCGGCAAGGGCGGCGTCGGCAAGACGACGGTGGCGGCGGCGACCGGCCACCGGTTGGCAGCGGCGGGCCACGAGACGCTCGTCGTTTCGACAGACCCCGCACACTCGCTTGGCGACGCCGTCGAGGCCGAGGTCAGCGGCGACCCGACGGAAATCCGGCCGGGGCTGTGGGGCGTCGAGGTGGACCCACAGACCGGCATCGACCGCTACCGCTCGCTGTTCGAGGCGCTGGCGGCGGAGTTCTCCGACGCCGGCATCCGGATGGACGAGGACGAGGTCGCGGAGCTGTTCACCTCCGGCGTGATGCCCGGCAGCGACGAACTGGCGGCCATCGAGGGCATGGCGACGTACGTCGAGAGCGACCGCTGGGACCGCGTGGTGTTCGACACCGCGCCGACCGGCCACACGCTCCGCCTGCTGGACCTCCCGTCGGTGCTCGACCGCGGCGTGGCGACGGCGATGGACCTCCGCGACCAGGTCCGTCGAAAGGCCAACACCGCCCGGACGATGATGTTCGGCCCGATGGCGCGTCGCCGCGACGACGGCCCGGACGACTTCACGGCGATGCGTGAGCGGATGGAGCGGGTCGGCACAGTGTTGCGGGACCCCGACCGGACCGCGTTCCGCGTCGTCACCATCCCCGAGACGATGGCCGTCCGCGAGTCCGAGCGGCTGGTCGAGCGACTCCGCGAGTTCGAGGTCCCGGTGACGACGCTCGTGGTGAACAAGGTCATCGAGGACGCCGGCGACTGCGAGCGCTGTCGGGGCAAGCAAGCAGTACAGGACGAGGCCATCGAACAACTGCGGACGTCGCTGCCGGACCTGGACCTGTGGACGGTTCCCGACCAGTCCGGCGAGGTGACCGGGGTTGAGGCGCTGGAGAAGATAGGGGCGCATATAGCTGGGTAAAAGAAACGATGGGTGGAGACGAGCATCCGCCGGCGAAGCCGGCGGTTCACGGGCCCGAACAGCGTGGGGGCTCCGCTTTTTCGCCCACGTTTTTCGAGGAGCGGTTCGCGCGGTCAGCGCGAACCCGACGCTGAAAAAGGTGGTCCGACGGCGTTTTGACCCTCCCAGTCGCAGGTCCCGGTAATGGACGACGAGCTGCGAGACCGAATCACGGAGGCGGCGGAGACGAACGCCCTCCTCAACGCGGTCAAACACGATAGCGAGGCACAGGTCGGCGCAATAATGGGCCCGCTCATGGGCGAGAACCCCGAGTTCCGCGAGTACGGCGACGAGATTCCGGGCGTCATCGCTCCGGTCGTCGAGCGGGTCAACGGCATGGACGCCGACGAGCGCCGCGAGCGACTGGCCGAACTCGCCCCCGCGAAGCTCGAAGAACTGGAAGCCGAAGACGAGGGTGAGGACCACCCGCTGCCGGACCTGCCCAACACAGAGGAGTACGACACCGTGCGGATGCGGGTCGCGCCCAACCCTAACGGCCCGTGGCACATCGGCCACGCGCGGATGGCCGCCGTCGTCGGGACGTACAAGAAGCGCTACGACGGGGAGTTCATCTGCCGCTTCGACGACACCGACCCCGAGACCAAGCGGCCGGATCTGGACGCCTACGACGCGATACTGGACGCAATCGACTATCTGGGCTTCGAGCCCGACGATGTGGTGAACGCCAGCGACCGCGTCGAGACGTACTACGAGCACGCTCGCGACCTCATCGAGTTGGGCGGGGCCTACACCTGCTCGTGTCCCCAGGGTGAGTTCTCCGACCTGAAAAACAGCGGCGAGGCCTGTCCTCACCGCGAGAAGGACGCCGAGACCACCCGCGAGGAGTTCGAGGCGATGGTCGACGGCGAGTACGAGAGCGGCGAGATGGTCCTGCGGGTCCGCACCGACATCACCCACAAGAACCCGGCGCTCCGGGATTTCGTGGCCTTCCGGATGATCGACACACCACATCCACGCGAGGCGGCCGAAGAGTACCGCTGCTGGCCGATGCTGGACTTCCAGAGCGGGCTGGACGACCATCTGCTCGGCGTGACCCACATCATCCGCGGCATCGACCTCCAGGACTCCGCGAAGCGCCAGCAGTTCGTCTACGACTACTTCGGCTGGGAGTACCCCGAGGTCATCCACTGGGGCCACGTCCAGGTCGATGCCTACGACGTGCCGCTGTCCACGTCGAGCATCGCTGAACTCATCGCGGACGGCGACCTCGCGGGCTGGGACGACCCCCGCGCGCCGACCGTCGCCAGCCTCGAACGCCGGGGCATCCGCGGCGAGGCCGTCGTCGACGCGATGATTCAACTGGGCACGTCCACCTCGAACGTCGACCTCGCGATGTCCTCCATCTACTCGAACAACCGCGACCTTGTCGACGACGCCTCGGACCGGGCGTTCTTCGTCCGGGACGACGAGGCTCACGGCGGCCTCGTTGAGCGCCAGGTCGTCGGCGGTCCCGAGGCCGGTGAACCGCCGCTCCACCCCGACTTCGAGGGGCGTGGCCGCCGCGAGATTCCGGTGACCAGTGGTGTTGCCGTCGAAGGCGACGACTTGCCGGGACACGGCGAACGGGTCTGGCTCAAGGGATACGGCTGCGTGCGCCACACTCGTGACGCCTTCGAGTACACCGGCGACGACATTGACGCGGTCCGCGAGGAGGGCGTCGACGTGATTCACTGGGCACCGGCCGACGGCCCACGCCTCCGCCTCCGGACAATGGACGGCGACGTGTCAGGTGTGGCGGAACCCGGCCTGCTCGATTACGACGCCGACGAGGTCGTCCAGTTCGAACGTATCGGGTTCGCCCGCCTCGACGAGGTCGCGGACGACCCGGACGCGGAGTCCGTCGCGTACTTCGCACATCCCTGACACGCGCGAGTCGCCGGTCCCGCTGGCCTGACTCCGGCCTCTGTACCGTAACGGTTCGCTTACGTTCTAGCTGTTGTGTGTTATCATTTATCAAAATTAGTAAGATTTTTTACGAACCACAACACTAGTGTCAAATGGATACGAGGTGATGGCCAATGGCCCTGCCAACGACCACACCGAGTTCCTGGATGCGCAGCTTTGACCTTCCGTCCCGCTTGTTCGAAACAGGTAGCGACGACTACGAACTGTACGAAGAGGACGACGAGTTCGTCCTCAACGTCGAACTCCCGGGTTTCGACGTCGGGGACATCGACGTCTCCTGGGACGACGGCATGCTGAACATCGCTGCCGAGCGCGAGGACGAACAGCGCGGCGAGCGTCGGACGTACCACCGACGCTTCCGGTTCCCGAAGCGCATCGACGACGAGGGTATCGCTGCGAACTACACGAACGGTATCCTCGAAGTGCGTCTGCCTGTCGAGGCAGGCGCGACGGCCCGCGGCAAGCAGATAGAGGTCGAAGGCTAACCGTCGGGCCACAGGCGTACCGCTCGATAACCGAGTTTTTTGTTCCACTACCGATGCAACTGACTGTCAAGCCACTCAAGAACAGAGAGCCGGGGAGTGGGATGGCAGTCATCGACCGGCAGGTCCTGGAGGACAGTTCGCTAAGCAGCGGTGACTTCGTCCGCATAGAGGGACGCACAAGCGACCGGTCGGCCATCGCCAGAGCATGGCCGAGTGACCGCAGCGACGCCGGCCGCGGGTACGTCCGTATTGACGGCCAGTTGCGGAACACGGCTGGCGTCAGCGTCGACGACCGCGTGACCGTCGAACCGACCACTGTCAGTGAGGCCGAGCGGGTCACCCTCACCCTGCCCGAGGGGCTCCGGATACAGGGCGACCTCGGTCCCCACGTCCGGGAGCAGCTGGCCGACCAGGCCGTGACTGTCGGCCAGACCATCGCGCTCCCGCTCGGATTCGGGTTGCTTTCCAGACAGTCTAACCGACGGGTGCCCGCCCAGGTCGTCGACACCACGCCGTCCGGGCCGGTCGTCGTGACCGGGTCGACCGCGGTCGACCTCGCGGACCAGCCCGCCGACACCGTCGACGTCGAACGCGCGGACTCGCCCGAACCGGAGATGCCCGGCGTCACCTACGAGGACGTCGGCGGTCTCGACGACGAGCTCGAACAGGTCCGGGAGATGATCGAATTGCCGATGCGCCACCCCGAACTGTTCCAGACGCTCGGTATCGAGCCGCCGAAGGGCGTCCTGCTGCACGGCCCGCCCGGCACCGGCAAGACGCTCATCGCCCGCGCTGTCGCCAACGAAATCGACGCACACTTCCAGACGATATCTGGGCCGGAGATCATGTCGAAGTACTACGGCGAGAGCGAGGAGCAGCTCCGCGAGGTCTTCGACGAGGCCGAGGAGAACGAACCGGCCATCGTCTTCATCGACGAACTCGACTCCATCGCGCCCAAACGCGAGGAGGTCAGCGGCGACGTCGAGCGCCGGGTCGTCGCCCAGTTGCTCAGCCTGATGGACGGCCTCAAAGAGCGGGGCCAGATTACCGTCATCGGGACGACCAACCGCGTCGACAGCGTGGACCCGGCACTGCGCCGCCCCGGCCGCTTCGACCGCGAAATCGAAATCGGCGTCCCTGACCGCGATGGCCGCAAGGAAATCCTACAGATTCACACCCGTGGGATGCCGCTGGCAGAGAGAATCGACCTCGACACCTACGCCGAGAACACCCACGGCTTCGTCGGGGCCGACATCGAGAACCTCGCCAGGGAGGGCGCGATGCACGCGCTGCGCCGGGTCCGTCCCGAACTGGATTTAGAAGAAGACCGCATCGACGCCTCGGTGCTCGACGCTATCGAAATCACCGACGATGACTTCCGTGCAGCGCTTCGCAGCATCGAGCCCTCGGCGATGCGCGAGGTGTTCGTCGAAGTGCCCGACGTGACGTGGGACGACGTCGGCGGCCTGGCCGAGGCCAAGGAGCGCCTGCGCGAGACCGTCCAGTGGCCCCTGGAACACGGCGACGCCTACGACCACGTCGGCCTCGAACCGGCGAAGGGAGTCCTTCTCTATGGCCCGCCCGGCACTGGGAAGACGCTGCTTGCCAAGGCCGTCGCCAACGAGGCCCAGTCCAACTTCATCTCCATCAAGGGGCCCGAACTGCTGAACAAGTACGTCGGCGAGAGCGAAAAGGGGATCCGTGACGTGTTCAGCAAGGCCCGCGAGAACGCCCCGACTGTGGTGTTCTTCGACGAGATTGACGCCATCGCGGCCGAGCGGACCGGCGGCGTCGGCGACTCCAACGTCGGCGAGCGCGTCGTCTCGCAACTCTTGACGGAACTCGACGGCCTCGAAGAACTGGAGGACGTGGTGGTCATCGCCACCACGAACCGCCCGGACCTCATCGACGACGCGCTCTTGCGCCCCGGGCGACTCGACCGCCACATCGCCGTGGAAGAACCCGACGAAGACGCGAGACGCGACATCTTCGCGGTCCACACCCGCGACAAGCCCCTGGCCGACGACGTAGACCTCGACGACCTGGCCGAGCGGACCGAGGGTTACGTCGGGGCCGACATCGAGGCCGTCTGTCGAGAGGCGGCGGCCGCGGCCGTCCGCGAGTACGTCGGGTCCGACGGCGAACTCGACGACGTCGCTCTGACGATGGCCCACTTCGAGGACGCCCTCGCGGAAGTCGGGGCCGGCGGGGCCGAGGCGTCGCTGGCCGCTGGCGGTGTCGACACAGCATTCAACCCCGACTCAGAGGGGGTCGAGAGCGAATAGCGTCGGGCTTAAGCCCGTGACGGCCCGACCGTTGCCCGTGACAGACCCCGCTCCCGAGTCGGTGACCGTCCAGCGCGACATCCCGTTCCAGGAGGTCGACGGCGAGACGCTGACGCTCGACCTGTACGACTCGCCGGCGGCCAGCGGCCCGAAGCCGGTCGCCGTGCTCGTCCGCGGCGGCGCGTTCGCGTTCGGCGACAAGGGCGAGTTCGCCCGGCACGCGCTCGACCTCGCGGCGGACGGCTTCCTCGTCGTCGAACCCCAGTACCGCCTCGCACCCGAGTGGACCTTCCCCGCGGCGCTGGTGGACGTGAAGGCCGCTATCGAGTGGGTTCGGGCGGAGGGCGAGAGCTACGCCGCTGACACCGACCGAATCGTCGGCGTCGGCCACTCTGCCGGCGCGAACCTCGTCGTCCTGGCCGCGCTGACGGCCGACGAGCCCGGGTTCGAACCCGAGCTGTACCCCGGCGCGTCCTCCCGCCTGTCGGCCGCCGTCGGCTACGCCGGCGTCTACGATTTCCGCGCGCTCGACGCCGAGATGGGGGAGGGACAGCGGTTCCACCGCCAGTACCTCGGCGGCGGGCCCGACGACGAGCCCGCGGCCTACGACCTGGCCTCGCCGGTCGCACAGGCCGACACCGACGCGCCCCCGACGCTGTTGCTCCACGGCACCGAGGACGAGACCGTCCCGCCGTCCCAGTCCGAACTGCTGGCCGACGCCCTCGGACCGATGACCGACGTGGCTCACGAGTCGGTGTCGGCGGACCACGGGTTCCCGTTCCACGGCGCTCACTACGACGACGTATACGAGCGGACCGTCGAGTTCCTCCGGGGAGCCGTCGCCGGGCCAGACGCCGCCGACGCGGTCGACGACACCGGAGTGCCTGGCGGCGACCTGCCGGACCCGACCGACCGCATCGGCGACCCCGGGCCGGCGGGCGGCAGGGGTCTGGATCGCTCCGACGGCCCCGGATTCTGACGGTCAGGTCGAAAAGTTAAGTAGCTTTCAAAAGTGAGATAAGATACCAATGGCCATAGACCCGGAGTTCGAGGAGAACCGCGACGTTGTCGAACAGCACGACGGACACGACGTCTGGGGACCGGTCGACGAACCCGAGGAACTGGGTATCCACGGGACACACGTCGCCGTCGATTTCGACATCTGCATCGCCGACGGCGCGTGTCTGGAAGACTGCCCCGTCGACGTGTTCGAGTGGGTCGACTCGCCGGATCACCCGGAGAGCGAAATCAAAGCCGACCCCGCTCACGAGGACCAGTGCATCGACTGTATGCTCTGTGTCGACGTGTGTCCGGTCGACGCTATCGACGTGGACCCGGGCCGCGCTGGTCGTATCTGAGTTCCCGAATCCGCCTGTTTTCACGGGTTTGCAGTAGCCATGTCATGAACATAAACGGCCCGTAGCTGTCAGTCCGCGGGTTCCTTTGGGTTGCTGGACTCTCTGCCCGCTGAGACCTGTCACCGAGAATTGTAAACATACATTTATTATATATTCTTGTGTGACATTCACTTACGAGGACCATACTGCCATGCACTCAGTCGTTATGACCAAAGGCGTCCCTGATTTCCGCGAGGGACAGGTATCGTTCGACGAAGACGGCCATCTCGAACGGGGCAAGACACCGACGGTGATGAACCCTAACGACAAGCACGCGTTACGGGCCGCGTTCCAGACGAAAGTCCGTAACGGCGGTCACGTCTCACTGATGAGCATGGGGCCGCCGGGGTACAAAGAGGTGTTGCAGGAAGGGATGGCAGACGTGTACGCTGACGACCTGTATCTCCTCTCGGACCGGGAGATGGGGGCGGCGGACACCTGGGCCACCGCGATGACAGTCGCTACCGGCCTGCAGAACCTCGACGAGCAGCCCGATCTGGTGTTTGCTGGATTCAAGACGGCCGACGGCGAAACGGGCCACACCGGCCCACAGACCTGCTGGTGTCTGGACTGGCCGATAATTACCCACGTTCTCTCGCTCGATATCGACGAGGATGGTGGCACCGTCCGGGCGAAGCGGCTGGTCGACGGCGACATCTCCGAAATCGAGACCGTCGAAGCGCCGATGCCGTGTTTCATCGTCGCCGACCCCGAGTTCGAACCGACCTACCGGCGGGCCAGCCACCGGCTGAAACACAAGGACCTCCGCGCCGAGACCAAAGAGCGCGCCGAGGAGTACGAGGACCATCTGACGGTCTGGGACCACGAGGACCTCAACCTCGACCCGGACTACATCGGCCTCGACGGCTCGCCCACCATCGTCGCCGGGGTCGACCCGATTCCGAAGGCCCCCTCGGAGCGGGAGGCCACGGTCATTGAGGCAGACGAACGCGAGGCACTGGGACCGGTGCTGGACGAACTCGCGCCGTACGCGGCGGGTGACTGACAATGGTCGAAATCGACCCCACAGAGTACGAAATTGCCGACCTCGGACCGAAAATAAAGGACGTCGACGACGCCGACGAACTGCGGGCGATGCTGGAACTGGAGGAAGGCGGCGAGGACCGTGTGCCGGTCAAGACACTCATCGAGGACCGCATCGAGAAGGTCGAAGACGAGGGCGACGGAGAGATAGACCCGGAGACCGTCGACCTCGGCACGCTGACCGTCGCCGACGTGGCGAACATGGTCCGGGACATCGACGACGCCGCGGTGCTCCGGGACCTCCTGGAGCGCGAGCAGGCCGGCGAGGACCGCAAGACGGCGAAGTCCCAGATAGAGAGCCGCATCGAGTCCGTCGAGGGAACCGACGAGGAAGAGACCGATGAGGCCGAGTACGTCCCGCCGGAGGAGAAGTACCCCGACCTCGACCACCCGACCAACGACAAGCAGTGGGTCGAGGGGACCGTCGGCGCAGAGTACCGCGACATGTGGGTCTACTGCGAGACGCAGGCCGACGACCTCGTGGACGTGTCAAAGGAGATGCTCGGGAAGGCCCGCGACCTGATGGACACCTACAACTCCGAGTACGATGCCGACGAGCGCGTCGTCGCGGTGCTCATCGGAGCCGACGCCAGCGACCACGTCGACGACGTCATCGCCTACGGGGCCGACCTCGTCCTCTATCACGAGGACGACCGCCTCGAACGCTTCCGCCACCAGCCCTACACCGAAATCTTCTGTGACATGGCCCGCGCGGGCGGCGACCTTGCCTCCGAGGGCCGCGAGGAAGTCGACTGGAAGGACTACCACGAACCGCGCTACACGGTCTTCCCGGCCACGAACAACGGCCGCGACCTCTCGGCGCTCGTCCAGGGCGAACTCGACTCCGGACTAGCGTCGGACTGCTCGGGGCTGTACATCGAGAACGCGATGATATCCAACCCCGCGAAGGTCGGCACGGCCGGCGACAAGAAGGAGTTCGAGCGCGTCCTGCACATGAAGCGCCCGGACTTCTCGGGCTTCGAGTACTCGACCATCCTCTGTATCGACAAGCCCAACCGGGATTTCCACCCGCAGGGGGCGTCCGTCATCCCGGGGAGCTTCGAGATTCCCGACCCCGATTACGAGCGCGACAGCGAGGTCGTCGACTACGAGATGGACCTCGAGGATGCGTGGTTTCAGGTCGAAGTCGAGGAGTACGACCGCCTCTCCGGCGGTGTCGACCTCACCGGCCACGACGTTATCGTCGCCGTCGGTCGGGGCATTGGCGACGACCCGACGCGGGGCATCGAGCAGGCGCTGGACCTCGTCGACGCCTTCGAGGACGCCGACCTTGGGCTGTCCCGCGGGGTCATCACCTCGTCGTACTCCTTCGACAGCCACGTCGAGCAGTACGTCACCGAGGAGCGCCAGATCGGCGAGTCCGGCCAGGCGGTCGAACCCGACGTGTACATCGCGGCGGGCATCTCCGGCGCGATTCAGCACAAGGTCGGCTGTGACGAGTCCGACACGATAATCGCCGTCAACACCGACCCGGACGCCGACATCCGCGACTTCTCGGACTACCTCATCGAGGGCGACCTGTTCGAGGTCCTGCCGCGCCTGACGGAGGCGGTCGAAGCCGGCGACCTCGGCGCGGTCGTAGGGGAGGTCAGCGATGACTGACGCCTACGAGGAGTACGAGGCGGTCGTCGTCGGCTGTGGCCCCGGCGGGGCCGCGGCGGCGGCGAACCTCGCTCGAAACGGCGTCGAGACGCTCGTCCTCGAACGCGGCGTCGACGCCGGGTCGAAGAACGTCTCCGGCGGCCTCATCTACGCCGAGGAGTCGGCCGCCTACACCATCGACGGGCTGTTCCCGGACTTCCGCGAGGCGGCGACCGAGCGGCCGGTCACCGAGAACTACATCCACAACGTTGCCGGCGAGAAGGTCAAGACCTTCGACATCGGCGACCTCCACCACCACGACACGGCGTGGGCCGACGCGGTGCTGCGCCGGAAGATGGATTCGTGGCTCGCCCAGCAGGTCCACGAGCGCACCCGCGAGACCGGCGGCGGCCTGCTGACCGAGGTCCACGTCACCGGCCTGCTGCGCGAGCGGGGGGAAATCGTCGGCGTGACGACGGAGGAACTCGACCCGATCAAGGCCGACCTCGTCGTAGCCGCCGACGGCGTCAACTCCGAACTCGCGCGGGACGCGGGCCTGATGGACTGGGAGGAACCGGAGGAGTGGTTCCAGGGCGTCAAGGCCGTCGTCGACGTGGAGCCGGATGTCATCAACGAGCGCTTCGACGTGGACCCGGACGACGGCGCGGCCCACCTGTTCTCGGGCGACCTCTTCGACGGCGTCCGGGGCGGCGGCTTCCTCTACACCAACGAGTCGTCCCTTTCCATCGGCACCGTGTTCCACCTCGACTCCATCGCGGCGGAGAAGGCCGAGCCCCACGAACTGCTCGACAGCCTGCTCACCCACCCGCTCATGGCCCAGTGGCTCGGCGACGAGTACGACGAGCGCGAGTACAGCGCCAAACTGGTCCCGGACTCGAAGAAGGCCGCCCATCCGTCGCCCTACAAGGACCGCCTCGTCCTGGTCGGCGACGCCGCCGGCCAGATGCAGGCTCAGGGCCCCATCATCAAGGGGATGAACCACGCGGTCACAGCGGGCGCGCTGGCCGCTGAAGCCTTCGCCGACGCGCGCTCGCGCAACGAACCCCACCGCGCCGGCGAACTGTACGAGAAGAAGCTGCACGACGAGGGCGTGATGGACAAGCTTCGGCCGACCCGCTACGAGGTGTTCGGACGGCTCGGCGAACTCGGGCCGGTCGACGACGTCGCGAACGGCGTCGCCGAGTCCGCCGTCGGTCGCTTCGGCGTCCGGGCCGCGTCGGGCCTGCTCGAACGGGCCTACGCCTCGCCGACGCTGGTGTCGATGATTCCGGACACCAAACTGCCCTACGTGACGCTGCCGACGGTCATCGCCGAGGAACTCGGCGAGCGAGTCGAGGACGAGAACACCGTCTCCCCGCCGGACCTGGCCGACCGCATCGGCGACCTGACCTACGACGTGGGCGACCCACACATCGAACTGGTAGACAAGTCATTCGAGGCGTCGGGGACCGCTGTCACGGCCTGCCCGGTCAGTGCCGCGGACTTCGGCGGGGGCTGTTACCGCGACGAGATGGTCCAGACCAACGGCAGCAAGGAACACCTCGTGAGCCTTGACACCCAGCCCTGCGTGGAGTGTGGGACCTGCGCGGTCGTCGCCGACACCGAGTGGGAACACCCCGCCGGGGGCAAGGGCGTCGAGTTCGAGCAGGGCTGAGAGCCGTGAGCCACCAGTATCACGACCGGATACGCGCGCTTGCCCGGCGCGCCGAGACGGCCCGCGAGTCGCTGGACCCGGACCCGCCGGACGACGAGCGCGCGATGGCCCTGCTCCGGGAGGGTTTCGGTCCCACCGTCGCGCTCTATTGTGAGGCCCGCACCGGCGGCACCTGGGTCCGGTTCACCGAGTCCGAGTTCGAGCGCCTGGAGGCGACGATGAACGACTGGCTGGACTGCTACGCCGCCTGCTACGGCGTGGAGTTAGCCGGTTCCTACGCCATCAGGGAGGCCGCGGAACTGCTCGTCGACACCCACAACGCCCGCGACGTGGCACAGGTGCTGACCGGCGTTCCGGAGCGGTAGCGACCGTTTACCGAGACGTACATTGTTTATGATAAAGGATTAAGTACTGTGTCGTGGTAGCAGATACCATGGAGTTGACAGAGCCACTGCAGTTCGACCACGAGGACCGACGGGATATCTACGAGTACGTCGAGTCACACGGATCGGTGGAACCGAGGGCTGCCCGGTCGGCGCTACAGATGGACCCACGACCGTTCGGCCATCACGTCGCGATACTCAAACGCGACGGCGTACTGGAGGAGATCGACGGCGAACTCCGCGTCGCCTACAACGACACCGTCGAGGAGGAGTTCGAGGCCGACGACATCGAGTTCACCATCCGCCAGGCGCGACAGGAGGATCTGACTGGCCTCGTCGGGGCCATCCGGGCCGCTATCGGCGGCGGCGAGTACGTCGACGCGGAGACCGTCGCCGACGTGGTGGACAGCGAGGGTGTGCTGCTCCGGCACAATGAACTGGAGTCGCGCATCTTCTTTGTCGCCTGCATCAACGACGACGTGGTCGGGTGGGTCCATCTCAAGCACCCGGAGGTCGAGAAGCTCAGTCACACGGCAGAGCTAACGCTGGGTGTGCTCGAACGGTATCGGGGCCACGGCATCGGCTCGCAGTTGCTCGCCCGCGGGACCGAGTGGGCGGCGTCGAACGGCTACGAGAAACTGTACAATTCTGTCCCATCGACGAACGGTGACGCAATCGATTTCCTCGAAGGCCACGGCTGGGACACTGAAGCCGTCCGCGAGGACCATTACAAGTTCGGCGACGAGTACGCCGACGAAGTGATGATGGAGATCGATCTCTAGCTCGGTCCCAGCGCGCGAATCGTCGTCCGAGCCAGTTCCCCGTCGACCTGCTGTGGCACAGTTAGCAGAAGGCGGTCGATGACATCTCTGTCCGCAATGCTATCTCGTTTCTCCCGCGCCTGTGCTGGCGTCCCTGCGATGCCGAGGTCAGTCGTCATTTCGTCGGTGACGAGTTCTGTTGCTTCGCCCCGGTCACCCGCCTGCCAGGCGTCGGCGATGCGTTCCGCCCGGTCCGGATACGTCTCTGCGACCGCCCGGCGGTAGCCCTCGCCGCTGCCGACGTAGTAGGCGATGTGCTGCCGGAGTTCCTCGCGCGCTCGCTCGGACTCCTCGTGGACCACTGCCGGCACGTACGGCGCGACCGTAATCTCGCTCGGGTCGCGGTCGGCATCGCGTGCGGTCCCGGCGATGTAGTCGAACGCCGACTCCAGTTCGGAGAACGGAATCATGTGCGGGAGCCAACCGTCGGCGAGTCTGGCGACGACCCGCCTGTTCGCTGGCCCGAGGGCAGCGTGGTACACCGGCACGTCACGGTCTAGCGGCGGCACGCCCCTGACCGAGACCACTTCGCCGTCGTATGTCACGCGCTCGTCGCTGGTCATGAGCCGTTTTACGATGTCGATGGTCTCATGGGCGCGACGGACGGGCCGCTCGAACTCCATGCTGTGCATGTTCTCAATGGACCGGGCTGTACTCGTTCCCAGACCCAGCACTGCCCGCCCGTCCGAGACCCTGTCGAGGGTCGTCGCTGTCATCGCCAGTACGGCCGGTGACCGCGAGAAGACGTTGAGTATCGCGCTGCCGATCTCGATGTCGTCGGTCCGGGTTGCGATGTCTGTGAGTTCGACGACGGAGCTAGCACCCCACAGTTCGTTCAGCCAGACCGAGTCGTAGCCGTGGTCTTCGGCTTCGACGGCCAGGTCGATTGTGCTGTGGTCCTCGACGCGTGGCACGACGACTCCCAGATGCATGGTGTGACCGACTGTTGGAACGCTAATAAAGAATCGTCTAATACTGTCCCGGCGCTCCACAGCCACCGCCGCGCTTACTCCTGGCCGATCATCCGCTCTTGTTCCTGCCAGTACTCCTCGCGGAGCTCGTATTTCTGGATTTTTCCGGTCGCCGTTTCGGGGAGCGAGTCCCGGAAGTCGATGCCTGAAGGGACCTTGTAGCTCGCGACGCGCTCTCTGAGGAACTCCAGAATATCCTGTTCGGTTGCATCGCTGTCGGCCGTCGGGACGACGATTGCCATCGGGGTCTCGCCCCAGTCCTCGCTCGGGGCCGGAATGACCGCGGCTTTCAGCACATCGGGGTGGTCGTACAGCTCGTCTTCCAGTTCTATCGAGGAGATGTTCTCGCCGCCGGAGATGATGATGTCTTTCCGGCGGTCCATGATCTGTATCATCCCGTCGTCGTCCCACGTCGCGAGGTCGCCGGTGTGGAAGTACCCCTCGACACGGTCGTTGAACGCCTCCTCGGTGATTTCGGGTTTGTTGAGATAGCGGTCCATCACCTGATTGCCCTGCACCACGATCTCGCCGATAGTCGCCCCGTCGCGTGGCACGTCGGTGCCGTCCTCGTCGACGACCCGGATGTCGGTACACAGCGTCTCCGAGCCTTGCTTCACCTTGAGTTCACGGCCCCGCTCGGCGATGCGCCGCGGGGAATTGCTGGTCGTGATGATAGGGGCTGTCTCGGTCAGGCCGTAAATGTGGATGATGCGCCAGCCGAACTCGTCTTCGACGCGCTCGATGGTCGCCGTTGCCGGGGCGCTGCCGGCCGTCGCGATTCGCACGTCGCGGTCGCCCTGTGTCACTACGTCGCCGTCGCTGGCCCGGTAGTGCTGGATGAGTTTGTTCAGCACCGTCGGCGCGCCGCACATGAACGACACGTCGTACTCACGGACCCGGCGGAAGGTGTCCGCGGCGTCGAAGGTACGCTGACAGACGTGGGTCCCGCCGGTCCCGGTGATGGCGTAGGTGTGGCCCCAGCCGTTGCAGTGGAACATCGGCAGCGTCCAGAGATACGTGTCGTCGTCGCGTATCTCCATGTGTTGGTTGAGCACCAGCGCGTGCCAGCTCTCGGTCCGATGGGTCCTGACCACGCCCTTCGGGTCCCCCGTCGTTCCGGACGTGTAGTTGATGCTGGCGTCGTCGTCCTCTGTCAGGTCTGGTCGGTCCGGTTCGGCTGTCGGTTGCCCGTCGAGAACATCGCTGTACCCCTCCCATTCCCCGTCGATACGGTCCGGCTTGTAGCCGATGAACGTCTCCGCTGGGATGTCGTCTCGTACCGGCTGGACTTTCTCCGCGAAATCGTAGTCGGCGATGACTGTTGCGGCTTCGCAGTCGTTCAGAATATACTCGATTTTCGCAGGGTCGAGCCGGTAGTTCAGCGGGACGAACACGGCACCGAGTTTGTTTGCTGCGTACAGCGTCTCGATGAAGTAGTGCGTGTTCGGGGCGAGGAGAGCGACGCGACTTCCCTTCGAGACACCGCGGTCCGACAGCGCGTGTGCCAACTGGTTGACCCGCTCGTTTACCTCCGCGTACGTGTACTCGGTGCCGTCATGTGCGACGATACCGGTCACGTCGTCATAGATGTCCGCTGCACGGTCGATGAAGTCGGTGGTGAGCATCTCGCGTTTCATGATAACACGCCTCACTTGCCGTATTCAAACCCAATTATTATTATATTTTCTTCGAGAACAGTTGACAGCCTGCGAATTAAATACCTTCGTGTGAACTAATACGGCTATCGGGAGAACAACAGTCTACGGCCACTCGTCCTCGTGGCCGTCCATCGGCGCTGGGACGACGCCGTCTTTTTGCGCCCAGACGCGGGCATGGTCCGGACACACCGCTCGGTTCGCGTCCCATGGGATGTGGAGTTCGACCGCGGCCTCGGTTTCGCAACCGTCCACCGCGCACTGTGTCATAGGAGCGCGACAGCGACCATGGTGACCAGTATCGATGCCGTCAGCAGGGCCTGCACAACGCTTGAGGCCAGCATCCCAGCGGTCGTCACGAGGGCAGCCTTCGCGCTCCCGCGAGCGTCCTCTTGCCGGTAGAACTCGACGACGAACACCGTGCCGGCGACGCCCAGCAGGATGCCGAGCGGGCCGGTAACAAAGAAGAGAACGAGTGCGACGACGCCAGCGAGGGCCGCTGTCCAGTTCGACGCCCCGCCGACGCGTGCAGCGACGGCCCCACCCGCGACATCGACAGCCCACGTCAGCAGCCCGACCAGCGTCAGCAGGGCCAGCAAGAGTGTGCCGGGGTCGGACATTCCGCTTGCAATCCAGTAGAGATAGACGCCGGCGAGCGAGACGAGCGCGCCGGGGACCTGGGGCGTGAGACTGCCGACGACGCCCCCGACCAGCAGGGCGAACGCGAGTACGAACAACAGCGTTTCGAGGCCAAGCAGGCTCATTGGTGTCTGTCGAGTTCCTCCTGTACCCAAAGGTCGCCGTACAGACTCGTCAACCTTTCGACTATTCCACCGAGTGTCCGCATGCACTCACGCTCAGAGACGAATCCCAGTTCCTCGGCGACTGTCGGCCACGGCTGTGCTTGCAACACCTTCTTGACCAGCAGGCGTTCCTCCCGCGGCGCGAGCGCGGTCGCGTCGGCGGGGGCCGACAGGTGCCGGCGGGCGAGTTCACGGAACGGCTTCGGATTCGTGTCGAGAACCGACGCGCCGCCGGGGACGCCGGCAACCAGTCGCCACTCCCACTCGGAGAGGGAGAGGGACGGCTCTCCGTGGGTCGCTCGAAGCACTGTTCGAACCACGTCAGGGTCGCAGTCGTCGAGCGGGTCCGACAGCACTGCGGCGATGCGGTCCTGAAACCACGCCCCGTGCCGCGCCGCGAGCGCCGCCCCGTCATCGGAACACGGGTCCACCATCACGACAGAGTACTCGCCGCTCGTCGCGTTCCGCGAGGTGGCGAGGTGTACCGTCTGATATCCGTTATCAGCCCAGAAGCGGACGAGTTCCGGCGTCGCGCCGTACCCGACGCCCAGCCAGTCCACGTGGTCGGCGAACTCCGCTCTGATTTCCGAAAGGAGGTGGGAGCCGAGCCCGCGGGACCGGACCGCGGCGTGGGTTGCGATGCGGAGGACCCGCTGGCCGACCGGGATTCCGGCGGCCTCGTCACGGAGCTGCGTCGACAGCACGTCCGGGAGCATATTTCCCCGCACCCGTCCACCCTCGTACATCGCAGCTCGCGTATCAGCCGAGAGCCCGCCCTCCTGTGCCAGCAACGCCACAGCAACGACGTGGCCCTCGTGGGTCAGCGCCCGGACAGCGAGATTGGGTGCGTCGAGCAGTCGGGCCAGGTCCGAGGGTTCCGTCCGGTAGTGCGCCAGCACGAGCAGGCCAAACACCTCTCGGAGCAGGTGTTCGTCGGCGAGCAGGTCTGCCGCCGAGAGCCGGCGGTACTCGACGGTCTCCGGCGTCGAACCGTCGATGAGCTGGTCGACCGGCGGGCGGGCATCCAGCAACAGCGCCCGGAACGCCCACACCTCCACGGGGTCGGCGTCGCCGTACCGAATCGGTGTCGTCATCGACACGTCGGTGACGGCGTGGTCGCTTTCTTCGAGCCGGTCGCGGAACCGGACAGAGAAGCCTCGGCCCGCCCCCTCGTAGCCGTGGACAGTCGTGGTGAAGGCGACTGCCGGGGCGTCGAGGAACTGTTCGAGCCGTCTGACCGGCAGGGCCGCAGCCTCATCCACGATGACCACGTCTGGGCCATCCGGAAGCAATGCAGCTTGCTCCGGCGGCGCATACCGCACACAGCCCGCCCCGGAAACGTCGAGCCGCTGGGGGTTCGACGCCCGGTCTCGCGCGAAGTTACTGCCGAGTACCTCCAGCAGGTGTGCCGCCCGCGTAAACACCTCGCCGGCGCTCCGGTACTGTGGTGCGGTCACCAGCACGTCCCGCCCTTCGACAGCGAGGGTTCCAGCGGCCAGCCCGGCAGCGCCTGACTTTCCCCGGCCCCGGTCAGCCTCGACCACGAGTGCCTCGCTGGCGGTTCGTAGCGACTCGAACGCCCGGACCGCGTCCCGCTGGTCGTCGGTGAGACACTGAGCGTAGGTCTCGGGGCGGAACTGCGCGTCGGCGGGCGGGGTCGGGCTCTGAACCGGACGGCTCGGTGGCGGGTCCGTCAGCCCGTCTTGCTCGACAGTGCCCGTGTCGGCGTCGACGATGGCGATACCCCGGTGTACCCGGAGCGTCTCGACAAACCGACGGCGGAAGTGACCGGTCACGTCCTCGACCTCGAACGGCGGGACTGCGAGCGAGGCGTCGAACCCGTCGCGACCCTCCGGCCACGTCTCCAAGGGCGGCGCGAGGAGGACGTAGAGGCCGCCGCCGTCGACGGCACCGACGGTCCGCCCGAGCGCGTCGGGTCGCAGTTCCTCGTGTGCATCGAGGACGACAGCTGTCCGAGTCCGGCCCAGAAGCTCCTCGGCGCGGGACTGTTCGTGCTGCTCACACGCGAGGAACGGCTCCGGACCGACTACTGTCGTCTCCGCGCCGGGAACGTCCGCCGCGTCGAGCGCTGCTCTCGCTCGCTCCCGCGTGCTTTCAGGGTCGCCCGCCAGAACGAGGAGCCGCCGCTCGTTTGCGCGGCGGGCCTCCGCTCGGAGCGACCGCGCGATGTCCATACCGGTGGTGGACGGTGCGCCGACATGGGCCTGACGGTCACAGCGCTCCCCAAGTGCGCTTTTCACTGGACCGGACACAGTCGCCGGTGTGTCTCCCCGCCAGACCCCGCTCTGCTCCGAGCGGGTATCGATTATCCAGTCGTCCAGACAGCGATTGGGCGCGTCTCGACGACGGCCCTGACCGCAGCAGTCGCAGACGTGCGGGCCGTGCTGGCCGACGCGTCGGCGGCCGCAGAACAGGCAGACCCCCGACAGCACCTGTGTGGCGGGCTGGCACGCGATTTCGGCTTCGAAAGCGCTTTTAGGGCCGGTAGCACAGAATGGGGTACAGCCTGCGCCGAGTTGATGATGCTCCCAGCCTTTTCAGGATACACACCACCACGGTGTGACGGGCCTCGCGGCCCGGACACGGCGGGGGAGCCTGAGCTCGCGCGCAGGAGGTGAACATACAAATGCCAGTATACGTAGATTTCGACGTTCCCGCGGACCTCGAAGACGACGCCCTCGAGGCGCTCGAGGTCGCCCGGGACACAGGCTCGGTAAAGAAGGGTACAAACGAGACGACCAAAGCTATCGAGCGCGGCTCCGCCGAGCTCGTCTTTGTCGCTGAAGATGTCCAGCCCGAGGAGATCGTCATGCACATCCCGGAGCTCGCCGACGAGAAGGGCGTCCCCTTCATCTTCGTCGAGCAGCAGGACGACCTCGGTCACGCCGCCGGGCTCGAAGTCGGCTCGGCCGCCGCAGCCGTCACCGACGCCGGTGAGGCTGACGCCGATGTCGAGGACATCGCCGACAAGGTCGAGGAGCTTCGGTGAGGTGACCTCGGATGAGCGCTGAGGAATCCGAAAGCAGCGGTTCCACGCCCGCCGAGGTCATCGAAGTCGTGGGCCGGACGGGGATGCACGGCGAGGCCATGCAGGTCAAGTGCCGCATCCGCGAAGGCGAGAACCAGGGGCGCATCATCACGCGCAACGTTCTCGGCCCGGTCCGCGAAGGTGACGTGCTCCAGCTCCGCGAGACGGCCCGCGAGGCCGACACCATCGGAGGGCAGTAACCATGCCCCGGACACGCGAATGTGACTACTGCGGCGCCGACATCGAGCCCGGCACGGGCACGATGTTCGTCCACAAGGACGGCGCGACGACGCACTTCTGTTCCTCGAAGTGTGAGAACAACGCCGACCTGGGCCGCGAGGCCCGCAACCTCGAATGGACCGACACCGCCCGCGGCGATGCCGGTGAGGACGAAGCCGAAGCCGAAGAAGTCGAAGCTGACGCCGACGAGGCAGAAGCTGAGGCCGAGGCGGCTGCGGACGAGGCTGACGAAGACGCCGCTGCCGACGAGGCCGACGCGGAGGCTGAGGACGAGGCTGACGAAGAAGCTGAGGAGGCTGAGGCCTGATGTCCGAGCACGAACGCACCTTCGTGATGGTCAAGCCTGACGGCGTCCAGCGTGGTCTCATCGGGGACATCGTCTCCCGCTTCGAGGACCGCGGCCTGAAGATGGTCGGCGGCAAGTTCATGCAGATAGACCAGGACCTCGCCGAGGAACACTACGGCGAGCACGAGGACAAGCCGTTCTTCGACAGTCTCGTGGACTTCATCACGTCCGGCCCCGTGTTCGCGATGGTCTGGGAAGGCCAGGACGCGACCCGGCAGGTCCGAAACATGATGGGCGAGACTGACCCAGCCGAGTCCGCGCCCGGTACCATCCGCGGCGACTACGGGCTCGACCTCGGTCGGAACGTCATCCACGGCTCCGACCACGAGGACGAGGGCGCAAACGAGCGAGAAATCGAGCTGTTCTTCGACGAGGACGAACTCGTCGACTGGGACCAGATCGACGCGTCCTGGCTGTACGAGTAACGCCAGGTCGACTGCCGCGTTTTTTCGAGCACAACCACCTTGAGGACAGCGTCCGTAACGCCAGTATGAGCCTGACGCTCTACCAACTCGACGGCTGTCCGTACTGTGAGACGGTCGCGGACCGACTGGACGAACTCGGTATCGATTACGACAGTGTCTGGGTCGAGGCGCTGCACTCGAAGCGCGACGAGGTAAAACGGGTCTCCGGCCAGCGCGGCGTCCCGGTGCTGGTCGACGACGACCGTGGTGTCACAATGGCCGAATCCGGGCGCATCCTCGAATTTATCGACACGACCTACGCGCCAGAGGTCCAGTCGGCGTAGAGATACCGAGCGGCCGCGCCGAGACTCGCAAATACGAGCGGGAAGAAAAACAGCAGGATGAGGAGCCACAGCACTGCCGGTGCGGCCTGTCCCTCGGCCCCGCTGTCGAACATGACCGTCCGGACGAACACGAAGCTCCCCGCGAACCCCGTTGCGACATAACCGAAGCCGATGCTGGTACCGACGAGCGCCGCCTCTTCGAGCATGCTGTCCGACCGGGTATCGCCGCGATAGCGTTCGAACAGCGCGCCGACGACGAGCAAGGCGACAATCGGAATCAAGAAATAGACGAGCGGCGGGACGCTCGCACCCTGTGCGCCGTACAAGACGTTCCGGGCGGCCGAGCCGTACACCTCTGCGTCCGACGCCGTCACCAGCGTCGGCACGTGGTGGGCGTTGTACAGCACGAACCCGTACTGGATTAGCCGGTCCGACAGCTCCGGGAAGTCGACCGACGACGGGCCGACGAGAAAGAGCAGTGCGACGAGCAAATACTCGACAGCGAGCGTCCCGATTGCGACACCGGCCGCGCGGAGCCACGGAAACGTCCGGAGGCTCTCAGCTAGCAAGTGGCTCTCCGGCTGTGGCTGTTCGGCGGTGGCAGTCGGCGGCTCGTCGACTAGCGACTCGTCGACCGGTGGTCCGGCCCCCTCGTCGCCGGCCTCGTCGGTCCCGTGTTCAGTCACGTCTAGCCGTATCAACTTCAATGACGGAAAAAAGGGTTCCGGTGGTCGCTACTCCGACTCGAAGTCAAGCGCCGCACCGTTGATACAGTACCGCTTCCCGGTCGGCTCCGGTCCGTCATCAAACACGTGACCCAGATGACCGCCACACTCGGCACAAACGACTTCTGTTCGCTGCATCCCGTGGCTGTTGTCCGCCCGTGTCTCGACGTTGCCTTCCTGATACACGTCCCAGAAGCTCGGCCAGCCGGTCTCTGATTCGAATTTTCGGTCGCTATCGAACAGTTCCGTCCCACAGCCGGCACAGGTGAACACACCCTCGCCTTCTACGTCGATGAGGTCACTGCTAAACCGCGGCTCCGTTCCGGACTCGCGGAGGATTCGGTACTCCTCGTCAGAGAGTATTTCGCGCCACTCCTCGTCGCTGCCCGGCAGTTCTTCTTCGGATTCACTCATACCCTACCGTACGCCCTCCAGCGGTAAAAACGTAGACCCATCTGGCAGTCTCACCCACGCTGGGGGTCCAGCGATGCGACATATCTGGGCCGTCAGTGAAGGCGCACAGTGGTTGCCAGTGTGGCAGTCACAACTTCTCGTCGCGGGGTTCCGTGTCCGGTTCCGGACCGAACTGGCGAAGCCAGGGGTGGGATTTGAACCCACGAACTCTCGATTACAAGTCGAGTGCTTGGACCACCCAAGCTCCCCTGGCGCGGTTGCATACCAGCGTTGTGTGGGGACCATTTAGAGAGTATCGTTTTCGGTCGGCTTTTCGAGCTCGATTCGATGTGGTGTGTAGCCGTGTGCGCGATATAACTGTCGGGCGGACTCGTTGTCCGCCATTGCTTCCAGCGCGAGGATGTCCGCACCAGCCTGGCGGAGTAGTTCTTCCGCCGTATCGAGCAGTTCGCTGCCGATCCCCCGGTTTCTGTGGACCGGTTCGACGAAGATGTTCTCGATGATGCCCCGTGTCTTATCTTGTTCGTACCGGCCGCTGTCGATAGTCACCATGACGAACCCGACGACGTGTCGGTCTATACGGGCGATACAGACGTTTTCGGCGACGATTCGCTGTACGACAGTCTCCCGGACCGCGGTCCGGTTCCGGTCCCCGAACAGATGTGACCCGTGTGCACGCTGGCTCTCCGCCAGTCGGACCCACAGGTCGACGATGGTGTCCACGTCATCCATCGAGGCGGTGGCAATCTCCACGGTAGTACTCCGTGGCGTACGGTCAAAACAGTTCGGCCACGCCGCCGTCTCTGTCTGCTGTGAGCGCAGAGGCCCGCCAGCGCGGCTCAGACATCACGACAGTCCGAACAGAGGAGTTGCCCGTTGAACGACGCTAGATCCCGTGTAAACGTGCTGCAGGCAGAACAGATACCCTGATTATCGAACGAATCCTCGGCGGCGGACTGCATCCCATCGGTGGTGGCTTCTTGACCGGTCGTTGCAACCGGCGAGGGCTGCTCGACAACGCTCGTCGACTCGCTCTCTAGTCTCGCGGTCGAGAGGATGTCATGCTCAGTCAGCGTTCCGAGCGGTTCACTGTCCGCCGTGACCAAGAGGAACTCGGCGGACCGCGTCGCCATTCGGTCGCGGGCCTCCGGAAGCCCGGCGTCAGGGTCAATCGTTGGAATGGACTCGCGCATCACGTCGCCGACTGTGGCGGTGTCCGGGTCGCCCCCATCGACGATGTATGCCAGCACGTCCCTGTCCGTCGCGACGCCGACCGGTTCGTTCCCCCGCAATACGAGAATCGGGTGCTGGTCCTCACGGATCAGCAACTCCGTCGTTTCGAGGAGGTCGTCGGACTCGCTCGCACCGACGTACTCTCGGTTCATAACCTCCCGCACAGTGACCTCACCGTTCATGTGTGTGGTTACCACACGACCGGTCTAAAAGATACCTCCACTACGTTTATATCGCGTGACTCACAAATTACTCAGTTGTTTCGGTTTCGATGGTGACGGCCTCGCCGGTCGCTCGACAGGTCTCTAACGCGTGCTTGGCGTCCATCCCGGCCGTAGCTGCCGTCCGTCCGCGTCCGACGCCGACTTTCAGCTCCACATCGACGGCGTCGCGGACGTGGTTGATTGCATCGTGGTAGTCCGCCTCGTCCAAGTCCGGGCAGACTGCGATGACGTTATCACCGCCGACGAAAAACGATAGCGAGTCGTGGGCCTCACGCATATACTTCATGAGTGCCGCGTACCCCTGCTCTATCTGGATGAAGGTGTCGAACTCATTGAGCTGGTCTGTGTACTTCTCGGTGGCGTCGTCGACATCGAAATGCGCGAGTTGTACGTCTGTGGGCTTCCGGAACTCATCGTCGATCGTCTGGCCGCGTAGCACTTCTCGCCGCCCCTTGTCCTGCGCACTCCCGGCCTCCTGAAGTTGTTCCGTTGCCGTCCCCAGCGCCGAGACGGGTGTCGTTCCCGTCGCGACAGAGAGGCTCATCGTCACCGGGTAGCGGTTACCGACAGACTCCTGAATGAGTGCGTGTGCCGCCTCGTCCAGTCCGTTCGTCACGGCAATCATGTTGTCGAACCGCGAGAAGAAGATGTAGCCGTCGCGGTTCCCGAACAGTTGTGCGAGGTCAGCGTACAGCCGAGATTGGAGTGTTTGAAGATCGACTTCACGGCGGGGTTCCGGCGTCACGGTCCACGGGCCGTAATTGTCTATCTGTATATGGGTTATCTGGGTGTTAGTCACTGTCCATCGACAGTTTGGAAGCAACGGGTATTGCTCTATCGAAATGCACTGGCAGCGGGGACTGTGACCCGGTCCGATCGGTGTCGGAGTCCGGACGCGCGACCCAGTATCAACAGTAGTCAGTCGGTACTACGTCGCGTTGCTGTATCTCGACAGTCCCGACCATTGAGTTGTACGCAACGATGTCTGTCGCCGTCAGCTTTGGAAGGTGCTCGGTGAACAGTTCCTCGGTGAGTTCGGCTTTTGCAGTGTCCGGGACTGCTGCCGGCTCGATGTCACGCTCGGCCGCCAGAACCGACGCGGCGAGGTCCGACACGACGACCGACTCATCGCGGTCGGCCAGTATCGACAGCGCGCGACGGCGAGTGTCGTTCGACAACAGGTCAGCAATAACGTCTTCGGGAAGCCCCTGTCCGGTACGGCCACCGTTTGAAGATGTCGTCGCCATACGCGATGCTACACCGGCCACCCACAAGTATGTGTCGTGCCCACACACTACACAGTCAGGCCTGTTCGAGTCTGTACGGCCACCAGTCCGCCTCGCGCAGCGCGCGCCCGAGCGATTTATGAAAGTCCGGGAAGTCCTCGAACTCCTCTTGGTCGACATATTCGAAGATGTCCGCCACGCTAACGACGGTCTCGTAGTCGATCCGAACCGGGTGGTCGCCGTACTGTTCGACGTATTCCTCGGCGGTCAGTGGGAAGTCCTCGTCCTCATCGACTTTCTTCGCCAGCACAGCGTGACCGTACTTGCGCCGGCCCTCGCTTCCTTCCTCACCGTCCGGATCGTGTGGCCAATCCATACGCGGTTCTCTGGACACTGGCATAAAAAGGGTTTCTCTCCCCGTCTACAGTTCGAAGCCGCTGTCGTTCCGGCTGCCGCTCCGTCGGAGAATCGCGATGACGACGCCGAACAGGAGTAACGCACCGAGCAGCCCGCCGATGATCAGCATCGTACTGATACCCATGACTGTCGCCGGGAGCGGCCCGAGTCCGTCGCCACTACCGACTGCGGGTTCAGTCTGGACTGCTGGCTCCGTGCCTGTCGGTTCCGCCTCTGGTTCGGCACCGCCGTTTCCGTCGGTCTGGACCTCACTCTCAGTCACCCGAATGTCGCCGGCGTTGACATCGTTGAACTTGATCTGGAACTGTCCCGGTGTCGTCACGACCGTCGACAGCGTGACTGTCCGCTCGCCGTCTGCTGGCACAGTTACCGATGTCCGATTGACGACGTCACCGTCCACCTGCATCCGTGCGTCGTAGGTTCCTTCGATACCGCCGCTGTTGGAGACCGTTGCTTCAACGACGACCTGCTGCCCCTCAGAAACTTGCTCGCTGACAACCGCGGTTCGCGTGATGCTGAATGCAGGCTCGATCTTCCCAATCGCGTAGGCCGATGCCCCCGCCGTGTCCGCCTCGTAGACGACTTGCTCGGTTCGCTCCTCGACAACGCTCGTTTCGGCGGCTCGCCATGACCCGTTCACACGGTGATACACGCGGACCGCCGAAGCGTCGATGCCAGCCGACTGGAGATTCGAGCGGTTCAACACGAACTGCATTGACGACGGCTGGACCCCCGCCGACGATCCGACGGTAACCACGCCGAACACTGATGCGTCGTCACCGGATGGCACTGGGATGTTTGCCGAGCTGGGATCGGTGTACTCCGTCACGTCCTGCGTGAAAGCCTCTTGTGACGCGTTGACCGTCCAAGACTGAAGCGTGAATGAGCGATTCGCTGGCCCCGAGACGTTCATCACGTATGGTTCGTTCGTCGGGACCATCCCACCGCGTATTTTGAGTTGCCGTGTAGCCGGGTCCATCCGAGTTGGCTCCACAATTGCGGGCTTGACTTTGACTCGTCCGGCGGACTTCCCCGGGCTCTGGACCTTAATCCTGTACGTTCCAGGACTATCCAACTTCAATGCCTGTGTTCGCTCAACTGAAGAACCGGCGTCGACGACGACTCGCTCAGTCACTCTAGTTGTACCGTTTACTACATACTCAATGTTCATTGCACCGCCCGAGCTGCCGGTGTTTTGGACTGTCGCGGTGACGTTCACCGAGTCACCGGCAAGTATCGTATTTGTACCTTTTGACGCCCCGGACACAAATAGACTCGGTTCAGCAACAGCGGGCCCTGCCGCCGACACTGCGAGAAGGAGAGCGATGATACACACCGTCAAGAGGCCCGAAAAGTGCCGTCTTGTGGACCTATCCTCACGTACCATTATACGGATATAATCCGGACCATCGACATAAAACCGCCCGATTGCCTCGGTTCAGTAAACTGTCCTTACGACTCAGAAAGATGCGAATTCTGTGGTTCCCCGTTGCGGTGTTGTTGCTCGCGCCGTCTGTTGATTCAGGCCCGACGCACTCCAGAGCAAAGCGATCACACTCACTGCGTTCGGGCGACGGGACTTGCAGGGTTCAAATCACAGCTGGCGTACTTGCCACTCACGGTTTGTTCGTGGCAAAATACGGTGGGACTGGGATTTGAACCCAGGAATCCGTGAGGATACCTGCTTTCAAGGCAGGCGCAATAGGCCGCTCTGCCATCCCACCGCAGTCAAGCATATTCGGTGGGCCTTCTAAGGCCTGTCGGTCTCTCGGACCACACTCGGCTCGTCATCGTCGTCGATAACGCGTATTCCGAGGTCGTCGAGAAATGCCATCGTCCGTTGCGGTACGACCCGACCAGCCCGGTTTCGGGCGCGTAGCAGCGGCACGATGGTCTTGAGATCGGCTCGTGTTTCGAGAGTGGGTGTCGATGGGAGAAAGTCTACATCGAGACCGGCGTCGGCAGCACGCTCACCGATAGTTTCGATTGCCGGGGTAGCGTAACTGTCCTCGAAATCTATCGGTTCGCCGAAGCCGGCGTAGTAAACGCGGCCGCTCGAAGCAGGGCCGAGAACCACGCCGCTGGACCGAAGTTTCATCGCCGCACTGTCGATAAGTTGGCGTGTCAACAGCGCCGCTGTCGGTTCGACGGCGGCGACAGTTGCGACGTCTTCCCGGTCAAGGAGGTGCGTCACTGTGTTCCCGACCCGACCCGCGAACGTCGAACCGACCTGTACCTCGAACCGAGCGTTGCCCGGTGATTCGAGCGCCTCCGTCACCGGCTCTCGCACCGCGGCCTCGGGGTCGACGCCGTCCGGGACCTGTTCCGAGGGTCGGTAGTTCACCAACAACTCGGCACCGCTGATCTCCACTGCACGACAGACGTCGAGCAACATGGCCTCGTATAGCTCAGCAGCCTCGGCGTCGTCTACAATGCCGCCAGCCAACTCCTGTAACACGAACCCTTCAACTGGCGGGTCAGCCAGCACAGTTACCGTAGTCATACTGTCTTCTCGGCCCGACTGTGATTAGTCCCTTGTGTTCCCGTGCAGCGACAGAACAATTATAAGATGTGAGTAGTATTTGATAACTAAGAGAAACTATATGGAGCAATCCCAGACCTACAAATGTGATGGATGTGGGTCGGAGTACCGTGTTCTTGGGGAGTCGCAACCGAAGATTGTGTGCCGCGACTGCGAACGCGAAGCCACGCTGTCCGGGACCGCAGCGGCACAGCGGGCGTACCATGTCGGCTACATCCGGTATCGTGAGGCGCGCCGCCAGCTATCCGACGCACTGGAGACTGTCGAAGACGGAGAGATGGCGCTCGCTCGGGGCGGGTTCGACAGTGCCGCAGCGGACTTCGAGGAAAGCGTCGAGGAGTTCACAACGGCTGTCCGTGAAGCAGACGATAACGGGCTGGCCGAGTTGTCGGAACGCGCGCGTAAGAAGGCGACCTGTCTCTGGCAGGCCGCCGAGTGGCTCAGCGGGATGACCTACGCCAGCGAACAGGGTGAGTCGACACAGGCGAGCCAGTACCGCCACGACGCCGAAAACCGGCTACAGGCAGCAACAGAGTACGGGACAGTGTCGAGCCCGGACGAGTTGCTTCAAGACGTTGACACCGAAGTCCGGTCTGACACCTGACTACCGCCCGCGTCGGCCTTTCGTCTGCCGGTAGTCCTGTCCGAGCGTCTCGCTGAAGTGGTCCAGAAATGCCGTCCGTTCCGCGTCGGTCTGTTCGGCGGGCGGGAGCATCGGCAGGATTTCGAACCCGCGACCGCGGATCGTCGTCGCATGCCGGTCTTCAATGTCGAGTTCGTCTTCACTCATCGTCGTGTACTCGAAGGCTAGCTCTTCGAGGGGTCGCTGCCCAACTGGCAGCAGAATCTCGGGGTTTATCATCCGTATCTCGCTGTTGAGATAGGGTTCGCAGTTGACGACCTCCTCGTCGGTTGCCGCTCTGTCTGGATGGCGACAGCGGGTCACGTACGTCAGGAACGTGTTCTCCAGCTGCGGCCTGTCGGCGTCCGGGTCCGAGCACATGTCGACCGCCGCGAGAATGTCGAGCAGTTCGCGCTCGCGCTCGTCGGTGAAGGGGATGCCAGACTCGTCCGTGCCGACCGAGGGCGAGTCACCGAGGACGATGAACTCGGCACCCACGTCGCCGTAGCCGTGGACGACGTTCTCGCGCGTCTCACAGAGTGCGGGGCAGTTCTGGCACTCCTCGTCCATCCCGAACGGGTTCGACTTGGACTCCTGATGTGCGTCCATCTTACTCGTCGTCGATGGTTTTCGCGTGGGTGTCCGCGTCCTCGGGGTCGTTCTGCGGGCTGGACGGATGGTAGTCGGTGTCGTACTCGCCCGGCCGGTCGTCGAGTCGGTCGGGGTTGATGCGCCCGCCGAGCAGCATGAAGTCCAGTATCGTACAGGCGAGCATGGCCTCCACGACCGGGACCGCCCGCGGCGGCAGAACTGGGTCGTGGCGGCCCGTGACCGTTATCTCCTTTTCCTCGCCGGTCTCCCAGTCGACGGTCTTCTGGGTCTTCGGGAAGGAGACGGGCGCGTGCCAGGTGACCTCGCCGTAGATGGGGTCGCCCGTCGTGATACCGCCCTGGAGCCCGCCGTGGTCGTTGCCCACGGGGACCGGGTCGCCGTCGGCCGAGAACTCCCAGTCCTCGGTGTACTCCGACCCGGTGGCGGTGCGGGCCTCGCGGCCGATGCCGAGTTCGAAGTCGGTGACCGCCGGGATGGAGTACATCGCCTGGCCGAGCCGCGAGGGAATCGAGTCGAAGCGGGGCGCGCCCAGCCCGCGGGGGACGCCGCGACACTCGAAGTAGATGGCCCCGCCGATGGAGTCGCCCTCCTTCTGGTACTTGTCGGCCAGTTCCCGCATCTCCTCGGCGGCCTCGGGGTCGCCACAGCGGACCTCGTTTTCCTCGCTGTGTTCGAGCATCTCCTCGAAGGTCACGTCGTCGGCCTCTACGTCGCCGATCTGGCAGACGTGGGCCTTGATCGTCACGTCGTAGTCGGACTGTTCGAGCACCTGCTTTGCGACGCCACCGGCGGCGACCCAGTTGACCGTCTCGCGGGCCGAGGAGCGGCCGCCCCCGCCCCAGTTCCGGGTCCCGAACTTCGCGGAGTAGGTGTAGTCGCCATGTGAGGGCCGCGGAGCCGTGATGAACGGCTCGTACTTGCCCGAGCGGGCGTCCTTGTTCTGGATGACCATCCCGATTGGCGTGCCCGTGGTGTAGCCGTCCTGAATTCCGGACTGGATGCTCACCTTGTCGGGTTCTCCCCGCGAGGTGGTAATCATCGACTGGCCGGGCTTGCGCCGGTCGAGGTCCTTCTGTATCTCCTCCTCGGAGAGTTCGACGCCCGCCGGGATGCCGGAGACGGTACAGCCCATCGCATCCCCGTGAGACTCGCCGTAGGTCGTCATGCGGAACAGACGACCGAACTCGTTGCCGTTCATTACAGTGGTGTCGGGGTTCAGGGCATTTGAACCTTGTAGATGCGCCCCTCAGTCGTCGAGCCACCTGACGCGGTCGAGTAGCTGTATCGTCCCTGTCGGCTCGACCTGCTTTTCGAGGACCGAATCGAACACCTCGCCCGCGCCGTCTTCTCCGGTCTCCCAGGCGTACCGTACCAGCGACGTGTCGGGATATGTCGCCTGAACCTCGCGGGCGAATCCGTGCGCTGACGTGATGGTGCGCTTGCCACCGACGACGACGTACTCGAACTCGCTGTCGTCCAGCAGCGCCTTCGCCCGGTCGGTATCCGGCGTCGTCGCTAGTTCGATTCCCTCGCGTTCGGCGGCGATGTCGGCCTGCAGGTCGAGCAGCAACTGGTCGTCGTCGAGGTAGAGAACTCTCGTGGTGTCCGTGGGGGAGTGCGCACCGTCGTCTAATTCGTTCACAACGCTCGTTGTAAATATTCTTCGCGGGTGATAAGGGCACTTATCTGTTAGCTACCTACCAATTTTTTATGGCAAAACTCTGTGCGTCCTCAGCCCTGTGATTTACCGCCCGACGGCCGCGCCCAGCGATTCGAGCACGTCGAAGAAGTCCGGGAAGGACACGTCGACGTGTTCCGCGCCGGTCACCGTCGTCTCGCCGTCGGCGACGAGGCCGGCGACGGCGAGTGACATGATGATGCGGTGGTCCGCCCGGCCCTCGACGGTCGTGCCGACGAGGTCGCTGTCCCCGCCGTAGACGAACAGTTCGTCCTGTTTCTCTTCGACCTCGGCACCCATCTTCGTCAGTTCCTCGGCCATCGCGCTCACGCGGTCGGTCTCCTTGTACCGGACGTGCTCGGCGTCGGTAATCCGGGTGACGCCGTCGGCGGCGGCCCCCAGCGTCGCGATGGTCGGCAGGAGGTCCGGCGTGTCCTCGACGCCGACCTCGATGCCGGTCAGTTCGGACTGCGAGACGGCTATCTCGCCGTCGTCCTCGTCCCAGTCGAGGTCGGCCCCCATCCGGTCGAGGACCCCGATGATGGCCGAATCGCCCTGGGCGCTCGGGTAGGCCGACGTGACGCGCAGGCCGTCCTCGGCGGCGAGCGCGCCGGCCGCGAGCAGGTAGCTCATCGACGAGAAGTCGCCGGGGACGCTGTACTCGCCGCCGGTCGGCGCGTAGGACTGGCCGCCCTCGACGGTGAACCCGGCGTCGGTCTTCGCGGCGTCGACGCCGAAGTCGGCAAGCACCTCAAGCGTGATATCGACGTACGGCGACGACTTCAGCTCGGTCGTCAGGTCCACGTCGATGCCCTCCGGCGAAACGGCCCCGGCCATCAGCAGGGCCGTGATGTACTGGGAGGAGACGTCGCCAGGGATTTCGACCGCGCCGCCGTCGACGCCGCCCCCGACCACCAGCGGGGCCTGCCCGTTCCGGCGGGTCGACTCGGCGTCGCCGCCCAGCTGTTCGATGGCGTCGAGCAGCGGCCCCTGCGGGCGCGACCGGAGGGACTCGTCGCCGGTCAGCACTGTGAGATCGTCCTGCAGCGCAGCCGTCGCGGTGACGAGTCGCATCGTCGTCCCGCTGTTGGCACAGTCGATGACGTCGTCCGGGGTCTCCGGCCGGCCGTCGAAGCCCGTCACCTCGACCGACGATTCGTCTTCGGCCAGCGAGACGCTGCCCCCGTAGGCCTCGACTGCGCGCATCGTGGCTTTCGTGTCCGCGCTCACGAGCGGGTCGCGGACGACCGCGCCGCCGGCGTAGCCCGCGGCCAGCACCGCCCGGTGCGTGTAGCTCTTCGACGGCGGCGCTTGCGCCGTCCCCTCGACCGTCGACTCGGCAATGGTGATGTCCATGCCCGGTCGGTAGCGGGCGTTCGACAAGAGACTACCGCTCCCACCCAACCGAGGGTGAGAGCAACGACCTTGTGGCTGGCAGCGGTACCCCCGCTATGGTCCCAGCGATGGACAGCGCAACCGCTGTCGTCACGGGTGCGAGTAGAGGCATCGGCGAGCAGATAGCCCACGCGGTAGCGGATGCGGGCGCACAGACGGTCATCTGCGCTCGTGACGCCGAGGCGCTCGACGCGGTCGCAACCGACATCCGGGACGCTGGCGGCTCCGTGACTGCGATTCGGACGGACGTGCGCGACGAGTACGACGTGGAACGGCTGTTCGAAACTGCCACGCGCGCCGGCAACGGTGCAATACAGTACGTCGTCGCCAACGCCGGCGTCTACCACGGCACCGCCGGTGAGACACCGCTTACCGAGGAGTCCTACGCCGCCTTCGACGACCACCTCCGGACGAACGCCCGCGGCGTGTTCTCGACGATTCGCGAAGCCGTTCCGCACCTCGGTCCCGACGCCCGCATTGTCGTCCCCACGGGCGTCGTCGCCCGCGAGGGGATGCCCGGATACGGCTCCTACGCCGTTTCGAAGGCTGCTGCGGAGGCTGTCGCCCGCGGGTTCGCGGCTGACCTCGATACGCCGGTCGGTGCAGTCGACCCCGGACAGGTCGCGACGGACCTCTCCGGTGACGGCGGTCGTGACCCGGAGTCAGTCGCCGAAATGGTTCTCTGGGCACTCCGCGAAGCGGACCCGACCGCGCTGGACTCCAGTGTCCTTGACTGGGGCGACTATCGGTCAGCGACCCGATAACCGCCATCGATGGGTTTATTAGCAATAGGCCGGTGATTGTAGATAATGTCTATTAACTCAAACCCGATTTTTAATAACACTGGCAGTGTGTCCGCGACTGGCCTCGCGAGCGTCGTCGGCCTGCTGATCCTGTCGGCTGTCGCAGTCACTGGCGGAGCGAGCAAAGTACTCGTTATCTCCTGGGTTGCGTTCGTTGCAATGGCATTGGGCGCGTGGCTCGGTGCGCGGGCCGACGAAACGAATCCCTACCGACTGGTCTGGGGCTACGGGCTCGCGAGCGGGGCAATGGTCACGTCGGCAGCCATGTTCCTGGTCCCGCAGGCGATGGGGCTTGGCGGGCAAGCCGGTGCTGCGCGAATCGGCGGCGTCGGTATCGCCGCCGGACTGGTCGTCGGCTACGGCACCCACACCATCGGTCACCGGCTCACCCACGTCGAAACGTCCTTCGACATGACGACACTGGCTATCGCGGCCCACGCGCTTTCGGCCGGGCTGGTCATCGGGCTGGTCTACGCCTCAATGCCGGAGCTGGGTATCCTGCTCGGGCTTGCTATCGTCTCGCACAAAGGGCCGGCCGGCTACGCCGCCGCCCGGCGACTCGGACGTAGCGACAAGTCCGCCACGGCACTGTTGCTTCCCGCGGCCGGCGTCGGTCTGACGGCGATCCCGTCCGCGCTGCTTCCGGTTCCGGAGTCTGCGCTCCTCAACGCAGTCATCTTCGGGTTCGCCGCCGGCATCTTCCTCCACGTCGCGATGGATTTCCTTCCGAACTGCGAAGCCGGCAGCGAAATTGACGAAGTCTGTGAACTCCACGACCACTCCCACGACCTCCTCGACGAACTCCGGACGCACGCTGTCGGCTCAACGGCGGTCGGGGCTGCTATCATTGTGCTGGCATGGGTCGCTATCTGACGCCCGCGGTCACCGAACGGGGATAGTCACGGCGATTCTGGTCCCGTCACCATCGGTCTGGATGTCGATATCGCCACCGACGTAGCTGATAAGCCAGTACGCGAACCACAGTCCGAGCCCGGACCCGTGTTCGAGCGGCTTTTCGTCTGCGGCTTCGATGACCCGCCGCTCTTGATCTGGGATCCCCGGTCCGTTGTCCGCAATTGTCACCGTTGCTGTCGAGCCGTTGCGCTCCGTCCGGACGTCGACCCGCGGTGCCGAGGCGTCCGAGTGCTTGATACCGTTCTCGATGAGTTCCTGCAACGCCGGGACGACCTTTGCGTCTATCGTCGGCGGCTCGGAGCCGCTTTCGACGACGAACTCGGCGTCGGGGTACGCTGCGGCCAGCCCGTCCGTGATGTCACTGAGCACGTCTTCGAGTTCCCGTTCGACATCGTTGGTCAGCGAGTCCGCGAGCAGTTCCTGAACATGGTGGGCTTTCTCGCTGATATCGAGCAGGGACTGTACGTTCGCTTTGATCGTCTCAAGATGGCCAAGAGCGTCGTCGTCCTCGACTAACTCTGACAGGATATCTGCGCGCCCGCTGATCGTCGTGCCGTTGTTCCGGAGATTGTGCCTGAGAATCCGATGAAAGACGGTGAGTTGTTGCTCGCGCAGCCGACGACCAGTGATTTCGTCCTGCATCCCGACAAATCCCTGAATCGTTCCATCCGCATCCTGAATCGGGGCGATGGTCTGGTTGATGATGAACCGCTCGCCGGACTTTCGCTCGTTTACGATCTCGCTCGTCCAGACCTCGCCGCGACAGATCGTGTCCCAGAGCCGTTCGTAGAACTGTTCGCCCTGTTCGCCGGATTTGAGTATCCGCGGCGTTCGGCCGATTGCCTCGTCCGCGCTAAACCCGGTGAGTTCCTCGAACGCGGGATTAACGTACTCGATAATACCGTTCGTGTTCGTTATCAGAATCGCGTGGCCCGCGTGTTCGACGGCGTTTCTGAACCGCCGGAGTTCGTTGTTCTGCTCTCTGAGGTCCTCGACGAGGTCCTCAGTGCGACGGCGGCGCGCGAGGAGGTTCACGATGGTTCGAAAGAGCGCCTGCGTGTCAATCGGTGCTGTCACGATGTCGTTCACGACGAGTGGCTGCTCGGCAGCGTCGATGTCTGGGAGGTCAACCCTTGCTCGGGACCTCTCGCGGCGGACCAGAATCACGGGACAGAACACCGGATCTGCCCGGTGTTTGTACGCCTCTATCGCCGCTCTGTACTTTGGAAACGATGACTCGTCGACAATGTGGAGGTCGGCCTCCTGGAATTCGTCGTCCGTGAGCGGCGTGTGGTGTTCGGCGACGACGGAGGCGAGTGCCTCCCGATTGCCGTCGCCAGCTAGTAGTAACTGGATGTCAGCCATCAGTAGTTAGCGAGTGGGCGAGCGTCCGTCGCTGTCTCCGTGCTGTTCAGGAACGCCCTCGAACACGCCGTGCATCCCTGAGACGGGGTCACCGACCTGCAGGCCGTCGGCGGTTATCTCGAAGCGGCGCGGGACCGCCTCGAACCCGCCGACGCGCTTTTTCAGCGCGCCGACGACGCGCTGGAGTTCGCCCTCGACCTCGATGTAGTTCTCAAAGAGGATGTTGTCAGCGAGGTAGCTGACGTTCTCGCTCGTCGGTTCGCGCAGGCCCGTCACATCCCTGCGCTGGTCGATCAGAATTACTGCGGTGTTCCTGCGCGTGAGATGCTGTGTCAGGGCGTGGAGCCGCCGGCGCAGTTCCACGTCGTCATGTCCGTGCTTGATCGCGTTCTTGTAGCCCGCGATGCCGTCGATTACGACGAGTTCGGCTCCACGCTCCTCGGCCTGGGTCTTGACGCGGTTGGCGAACTCCTCGGGTGACAGCGCCAGCGACTCGACCTCCTCGACGAGCAGTGTTCCCTCCTCACGCAATCGCGAGAGCGGCATCCCGAACGTCTCACAGCGGTGCGTGAACGTGTCGATTGATTCGTCGAACAGGTAAGCGAGCGCCGGGGACCCGTCCGCCGCTGCGGAGGCGAGGAACTCCGTCGCCGTCGTCGACTTGCCGACGCCGGAGGGGCCGCTGAGAATCGTCACCGTCCCGCGTTCGAGTCCGCCGTCGAGCAGCGAGTCCAGTTCCGGTATCCCGGCGGAAAACTGCGTTGGGTCGAACGACCGCGTCCGCTGTTCCGGTTCGAGCGCCGGGTAGACCTCGACGCCGGACTCGCGGATTTCCATCCCGTGTGAGCCGTCCTGCTGGCCGATACCGCGATGTTTTCGCAGTCGAATCCGCCGCCCTGCCTTCTCGTCGCCGTAGCTGAGCGAAATGATGCCGTCGCTGAGTGACCTGAGCTGGCTGTCCATCTGATTGCTTGGCGTCTTGGTCGCCAGCACGGTCGTCTCCCTGTCCTGCAGAAAGCGTGCGAAGGAGATGACGCGCTTGCGGAACTGGTACTCGGTCGGTTCGAGGTACTGGAAGTGCGTTATCGGGTCGATGAGAACGCGGTCCGGGTCGACCGTCTCGATGGCCTCGCGGATGTCGGAAATCAGGTGGCCGTCTTCGACATCCCGCGGCTTGACCACGTCGTACGACTCGGCCTCCTCGAAGAACTCCGAGTCGGGGCCGACGTCGAGAAACGTCGCCTCGCTGATGTCGATGCCGAGTTCGGCGGTGTTGGCAAGCAGGTCCGTGGCCGACTCCTCGGCGTGGATGAACAGCACGTCGTCGCCGGCCTCAAGCCCTGCTTCGAGAAACTGCGTGCCCAGCAGTGTTTTACCGGTTCCGGGCGGCCCGATAACGAGATAGAGTCGCCCTTCGACCAGTCCACCCCTGAGAAGCGAATCAAGGCCAGAGATACCGCTAGAAAGCTGCGTGAACTGCCGCTCGAAAGAGGACATAGAAGGAGTATCGGACGGGGAGTAATAAGCATCTCGCGAGAAACCGACGCGTGATAACGGCGGACGCCGCGGCTACGTTAGTCCTCGCCGAGCAACTGCTCGGCCAGAATCGGGACGAACATCCGCAATCCACCTTTTTCGGCGTCGGGTCGCGCCCGCCGGCCGCGACCGCTCCTTGAAAAACGTGGGCGAAAAAGTCGACCACTCGCTCTGCTCGTGGTCGCGCTACTCCTCGTCGAGCAACTGCTCGGCCAGAATCGGGACGAACATCCGCAATCCACCTTTTTCGGCGTCGGGTCGCGCCCGCCGGCCGCGACCGCTCCTTGAAAAACGTGGGCGAAAAAGTCGACCACTCGCTCTGCTCGTGGTCGCGCTACTCCTCGTCGAGCAACTGCTCGGCCAGAATCGGGACGAACGTACCGATGTCCGTCACCATCCCGACGGCCTGCGCGGACCCGCGGTCGAGGAGTTGCGTGACCGTCGCGGGGTTGATGTCGACGCAGACGACCCGCGTCGTCGACGGGAGGCAGTTCCCGACGGCGACGGAGTGCAACAGCGTCGAGAGCATCAGCACCATGTCGGCCTCGTGGGCCTGCTCGCGGATGGCGTTCTGGGCCTCGACGGCGTCGGTGATGGTGTCGGGCAGCGGGCCGTCGTCGCGGATGGACCCGGCCAGCACGAACGGGCGGTCGTTGTCGACGCACTCGTACATGACGCCGGACTCGATGGTCCCCGACTCGACGGCCGCCTCGATGCCGCCCTCGCGGATGACCTCGCTGATGGTGTAGATGTGGTGCTTGTGGCCGTGGCGGGGGTGGTCCAAGCTCTCGGTGTCCATCCCGAGCGACGTGCCGTAGATGTCTCGTTCGATGTCGTGGACGGCGAAGCCGTTGCCGGCAGACAGCATGTCGACGTAGCCCTCGCGGACGAGCCGCGCGAGGTCCTCTCGCGCGCCGGAGTGGATGAGCGCCGGGCCACAGACGGCAAGCACTTTGCCGCCCTCCTTTTTCGTCTCGCGGATGGCGTTGGCTATCTTTCGGATCGTCGACTCCGAGGGCCGCTCGGACGAAACCCCGCCCTGCATAAAGCCGAACGCGCCACCGGCGTCACGGGGCCGCTCCGGCGGCTGGACCTTGATGCCGGTTTCGTCGGTGACGACCAGATCGCCCTCTTCGATAGCGTTGAGGACCTTGGTGTAGGCCCGAGTGGAGTCGCCGTCCTCGACAACGACGGCGCAGTCCATCTCCATGTCCTCGACTTCGACCCACTCGCCGTCGTGACGGATGTATGTGGGGTGGTTCGTCGTCGAGTAGAAGCCATGCGGGACGACCTGGTCGTCGGGCGCGGGGACGAGCGTGGCGTCTTTCGGGTCCGAGGGGTTGACGCCGTGCTGGTGGAGTTCGTGGACAATCGACTGGAGCTGGTCTTCGTCGTCGGCCTCGACGAGCATCCGGGCGTATGACTCCTCGTCTTTGTGACGGCCGATATCGAACTCCTGAACGGAGAAAGAGCCGCCCAGGTCCATGATGATGCCGAAACAGGACTGCATCATCCCGGAGTCGATGATGTGGCCCTCTAGCTCGACTTCGCGAGAGACGGTCATGGCGAACACATGGAGGCAGGTGTGTAAGACGGTTTTGGGTCTGCACTCTCTCGGCCGTCCGGCTACTGCCCGTCGACGTGTCGCTGCACCGTCCACGACCCCTCTGTGCAGGTTTCACACAGGCGCTCGAAGAAGCGCTGTAGCCCGGCAGACTCCGTGGTGGGCAGGACGTGCAGTCGCACCGTCCCGTCTCGGACTGCGACGCGGAACACATCGGTCGTCTCCTCGTCGCGGACCAGCCACAGCGGCATCGGCAGGTCGTGGAAATCACCGAAGCGGTAGGGCCCAGCCTCAAGCATATTGGCGACCGTCTCGGCGAGGGCTGGCGTTGCCCGCTCCTGTTCCGGGATGAGTCGGAACTCCGTCCCGCCCTCGTATTCGACCCCGTTCCCGTGTGGAAAGCGCCGCTGTGGGTGTGCGGGGATGCTGAACGAGGGGTCCGTGGTCATCTGTCACGTAATTGGGCGCTGTCGGATTTAAATTCGCGGGCCGTGCAGCCCTCGGTTGTCTCTGCCCGCCTCGTGGCTGTGGTACCCCCACGCGGTCTAGCATGGCCGGCGGCGAACTAAAGTCATGAGCGTGACTTGACGTACGCGTGAGGAATCAGTATGCGCGTTAGTCTGGCGGTGGTAGACCGTCTCGTCGCGAACGGTATCGATACCGTCTTTGGAATCCCCGGAAAGCAGTCCCTCCCGCTGAACGAAGCCATCGGCAAGCGAGACGATATCCGCTTTGTCGTGGCACGACACGAAACTGCGGTCTCACACCAGGCCTGGGGCTATGCAGAGACGAGCGGAGAGATAGCGAGTACTGTCGTCGTCCCCGGCCCCGGCGATATGAACGCGATGAACGGCCTGAAAAACGCGCTGAACGACTGCACGCCACTGGTGCATTTCGCTATCGAAACCGAGCCGACGCTCCGGGGCGGTGATGCGATTCACGAAACCCCACCGGACACCTACGACAACGTCGTTAAAGAGAACATACTGCTGAAAAACCCCGAAACGACAGCGGCGACGATTGACCGGGCGGTGCAGGTCGCTCAAACACCCCCAAAGGGGCCAGTCAGGGTCGGAATCCCCAAGAATTATCTGCAGATGGACGTGCCGCTCGCTGGTGCAGGCACACCTTCGGCTCCGTCCGCAAGCACCGTTCCGGAACAGGAAGTTTCGACAGCCGCCGAGCACCTGCTCGCGGCCGAGCGGCCGCTTATTCTGGCCGGCGGCGGTGTGCGAGTGGCGGACGGCTCGTCGGCGCTCCGAAGCCTCGCCGAGCGGCTTGCTGCACCCGTCGTGACGACGTACAAGGGTAAAGGCGTGCTCCCCGAGGACCACGCCCTCAGCGCCGGCGTGTTGGCCGGAAGCGCGAGCCCAGAGCTACTGGACTGCCTCGCCGACGCCGATGCCGTGCTCGCCGTCGGATCCGACCTTGACGCACACGGGACACGCGGGTGGTCCGTCGAACTGCCTGAGACGCTCGTTCACGTCACCATGGACGCTGACGACCTCGGAACGGGCTATAATCCGACCGTCGGTATTCTCGCGGATGCCGCAGAGACGATGGCGGCGATTGAGGACAAAATTGCGGCGGCTGACACCGCTCCCGCCTCGAAGGCGGACGGCACTGAACGCGCACAGGCTGTCCGTGCTGCCACTGCACGTCGAATCGACCCACTCGTGGATTCGGAACCGCCGTTGACCTCCGTCCACGTGTTGCAAATCCTTCGAGACGCACTTCCTTCTGATGCTATCACGGCCGTCGATGCCGGGGGGTTCCGCGTCTGGGCGCTGAATACGTTTGAGGCGCACGGGCCACGCAGCTACGTCAACCCCGGGTCGTGGGCGACGATGGGGACGGGACTGCCGTCGGCGATTGGAGCACAGCTAGCGAACCCGGACACGCCCGTCGTTGCGCTGACTGGTGATGGCGGTCTCATGATGTGCGTACACGAACTCCATACTGCGGTCGCAGAGGACCTCCCGATCACCGTCGTCGTCCTCAACAACGACGATTACGCGATTATCAGCGAGGAGGCCGGGCGCAGCTACGACCTCGACCAGCAGGCATACGGATGGGACACGACGCCGATTGACTTCGGAACTGTCGCTGCCGGAATGGGGATGGAAGCCATGCAGGCCGACACGCCGTCCGAAATCCACACGGCGGTTCGCGAAGCGGTGCAGACGGACGCGCCGACGCTCGTCGAGGTCAGGACCGACCCGACGGAGCCACAGGCGAGCGAGTGGATGAGCGAGTAGTGGATTTATCCAGTGGGAACGCCAAAAGCAGGTCATGTGTGGCCGCTACAGTTTGTTCTCTCCCCGCGAGGAAATTGAGACGCGGTTCGACGCCGAGTTTTCCTTCGACTACGAGCCGCGATACAACGCCGCTCCGAGTCAGGACCTGCCAGTCATCACCGGCGAGTCGCCCAGCACCATCCAGCGGCTAGAGTGGGGACTGATTCCGAACTGGGCAGACAGCCGAACGGACCATGGACACATCAACGCCCGCGCCGAGACCCTGTCGAAAAAACGCTCGTTCGCTGAGGCCTACGAGTCCCGGCGCTGTCTGGTTCCCGCTGATGGATTCTACGAGTGGGTCGAGACGAGCGACGGCAAGCAACCGTATCGCGTGGCGCTGCCGGACGACGACCTGTTCGCGATGGCGGGGCTGTACGAGCGGTGGGAGCCGCCACAGCGCCAGGCCGGACTAGGTGAGTTTGGTGCAAGCGGCGACGATTCGGGCGGCGAAGACGATCTCGTCGAGTCGTTCACGATAGTGACAACCGAGCCAAACGAGGCCGTCGCTGACCTCCATCACCGGATGGCCGTCATCCTCGACCCCGATGAGGAGTCGACGTGGCTCCGGGGTAGCGCCGGTGACGTATCGGCACTGCTTGACCCGTACGACGCCCCCATGCAGACCTATCCGGTTTCGTCAGCGGTCAACAGTCCGGCCAACGACTCGCCGGAACTCATCGAACCGGCCGGGTGATGACGGCGTTACTCGCTTGGCGTGTTCTGGCGCTTGAACTGGTGCAGCATTTTCCAGAGCGTCTCTTCGTCGACCTGATTTTCCGCGGCGGATAGCTGTCGGTACAGGCCTTCTGAGACGGTAATCTCGGGCATTACTGGACACATCGGACGGGGCCGACATAAGCTTCTGGAGACTCGGAATCGAGTGAATGTCTTCAACCCACAGTATTCTGGGTACTCCGTTACGGGGGCCACTGGCCTTCTCCCGATGTATGCAGTCGTACGCCCAGCGAGATGACGACGGCACTGTCGCGGCCAGCGTGACCGACCTTATCGGCGATACGCCGCTGGTCTGTCTCGACGGCTTCGCAGACAACCTACTCGGGAAGGTCGAAGCGGCAAACCCCTACTCGGTGAAGGACCGCATCGCGCTGTACATGGTCGAGGCGGCCGCGGAGTCCGGGGCTCTCGCCGACGACGGGACGGTCGTCGAGGCGACCAGCGGTAACACCGGTATCGGACTGGCCGCTGTCTGCGCTGCACGGGGGTACGACTGCGTGCTGACGATGCCAGAGTCGATGAGCGAGGAGCGCCGGCAGTTGCTGTCGGGGCTGGGCGCAGACCTCGAACTCACGCCGGCCGACGACGGAATGAGCGGCGCTATCGAGCGGGCGAACGAACTCGCAGACGCCCCTGGCACCGTCCGCGCCCGGCAGTTTGAGAACGAGGCGAACCCGCGCGCCCACCGCGAGACGACGGGGCCGGAGATCTGGTCGGATACGGGCGGTGACGTGGACGCCGTCGTCGCCGGTGTCGGGACCGGCGGGACGATCACCGGCATCTCGGAGTACATCAAGGAGGAGGTCGGTACGGACCTCACCTCGGTCGCCGTCGAGCCGGAACAGTCGCAACTGCTCTCGGCAGATGACCCGGACAGCCACGACATCCAGGGCATCGGGCCCGGGTTTGTTCCGGACGTTCTCCGGCGTGACCTCATCGACGAGGTGCGGACCGCGAGCAAGGCGGCCTCCACCGACGCGGCCCGACGACTCGCCAGTGAAGAGGGCATCATGGTCGGTATCTCGTCGGGCGCGGCGCTGCACGCGGCGACTGAGTACGCGACCGAGAACCCCGCGGAAACAGTCGTCGTCATCCTGCCGGATACCGGCGAACGCTACCTCTCGACGGATCTCTGGAACGGCGACTGAGTGGGCTTCACCGGACGAACTCGTGGGGGTTCGTGTCCTCGGTCAGCGCCCGGGCGTCGTCAGCCGTCTCGAACGCTTCACCCGCCAGCAGAAGGTACAGCGCACACCCGGTAGCGAGGAGGACGCCCGCGAGTGGGATCGCGAACGTGGCGCCCGTCACGAGGGGGAGCAACTGGACGACGGCGATACCGCCGAACGCGACGACGCCGACCCAGCGGCTCCAGGGTTTCCGGAGCGCGAGCGCGACGCCGGTTGGAATCAGGAGCAGTCCCAGCACGGCCTGACTGCCCGCACGGATGAGTGTCCCTGCCGACCCGAGCGAGGAGACGAGTGTCAGTCCCCCGAGGGTGTGGACGCCACCAAGAGCGAGCGCTAGTACTGCGACGGCGTACAGGCCCGCCTCGCCGTGGTTATCGAGCATACTACGGCACTGAGCAGGCGAAATAAATGCTTTCTGTGGTGTCTCCCGTCCGGTGAACGGTCTACTGAACGCGACCGAACGCCAGCGTGCCGCTGATGCTCTCGATGTAGGCGTCGACGACCTGGCCTTCGCGTGCGCCGGAGACGAAGATGGTGTACTTCCCTTTCTCTGCGACGCCGTCGCCTTCACGGCCGGTCCCGGTGATTTTGACCTCGTAGGTCTCGCCCTCTTCGAGCGTCGGTCGGTCCTGCTGGGTGTTCGAACTCGCGCCCTTGGCGACCGGGCGGAACGCACCGCAGGCCTGACAGCGAAGCATGTCGACGCCGTCCTCGTTCTTGAGGACGGTGTCGGGCAGGCCACACTCGGAACAGGTGACGTACTCGGCGACGTACGCGTCGATGGCGGCCTCGAAGTCAGCAGTGTCGAACGAACCGTTGTAGCGGGCTTCGCCGCCGTCGAACTGGCCGTTGGTCCCGAACTCGCGCTGGATGGCTCGGTGGAGGTGCTGGGCGTCCCGCGAGACGGCGTCAGCGACTGCCTCCAAGTTTGTCAGGCGTGTGAACGCACCGTCAGTTTGGCCTTCGGGGTCCGGAATCGAGAGCCGTTCACCGGCTTCCCGGGGCTGGTCTGGTAGCACGTCATACGCACGCTGTAGGGCGGACTCGTAGTTCATACGTTTTAGACGGCACTGACACGTAAATGGATTCCGTCACATCTGCGATTACCCAGCGGCCAATGACGTTAATACTGAGAGTGGATAATTGTTTGACATGGATCAGCACGAACAGCCTGCGGAGACGCCGGGACTCACGTCCGAGCGACTCGATACGCTATTACGGGCGCTGGCAGCCGAGCCCCGGCGGATGATATACACTTACCTCACCGAACACGACTCGGCCTCGCTCGCGGAACTCACTGATGTGGTCATAGGCTGGACGAAAGCGCGTGGGCGAGCCACCGACGCCTGCAACTGGGACGATACCCGCACGTCGCTCCACCACCGCCACCTCTCGGTTCTCGATGACGCTGGCATTGTTAGCTACGATGCTGACCAGCAGACCGCGACGCTGGTGTCGCTGCCGCCCTCAGCGACCGAGGTTCTTGCAACGATAATCGATCTGGATGGTGGGACAGACCGCGGAGACTGACGAGAGGCGATGACAGTCAGCACGCTTCTTCGACGGTTCGAGCGCTCGGACGTAGCGGTGACTGTGTATGGCCCGTCCGAAGCGACCGCTGTGGTTGAGCGTCTCGAAAGCCAGGGTCTCACCGCCACTTGGCGGAGGCTCCTGACCGGCCAGCAAGATGCGTTTGCCGTCATCCGTCGGGACGGCGTGTTCGCCGAGGCAATCCCCCTCACCGCGCTGCAGGCATTTCTGTGCAAGCTGACGGTCCGCTCCGGCGATAGCGGACCGCCTGACAGTGACCCGGGCAGACAGCTTCTCTACTCGGCGCTTGCGAACACGCTCCTGTCATCGCTCACGCCGGCACAGTTGCTTGAAACGTCCCACGAGTTCGAGGACAGAGCCTACCGTGTCGGGGAAGGTACCCTTCGAGTGAGCTTCCAGTCGCTGTCGATCTTCCGCTCTCAGCGCGCCCGGTATGAGACGCTCGCCAGCGACACGACCCTCGATATCCACGTCTACGGATAGGACGACTGGGAGCCGCCGAGTTGCGGCATTACCTTCCATCCGCTCACAGGCACCGCCCTCGAACAGGTGTGGTTGCTGGCATTCGACGCTGCCGGTGACAACCAGAACAAGTGTGCGCTTGTCGCCGAAGAAACGGATGATGGCCCGTTCCGGGGCCTCTGGACGTACAGCCCACGGCTCGTCGACGAAATAATGGCCGCGGTTGTGGCTGTTGATAGGTAGCAGCCGAACCCGCACCAAGTCGGAAACACACAACAGATGTTATGCCGGACACGACAGCGGAATCCGGAGTCTACGGCCGGCACGGTCGATAGCTGTTCCGAAGGGCCGAGAGCGCTCTCGTACTGTCTCACGAAGCCACGCCGCTACCGCGCTGTCGGCGCGTCTGACCTGCGTGTACGCGTTCTCGACCGGCGTGAGTTCGAGCGCGGCCACCTGCCCGGCCTCGATGTGCAGTTCGAACAGGAAGCTCCGGTCGTTGCGATAGCCGTCCTTGACCGCGTAGTCGTCGACGAAGTTGCCGGTGTCGTACATGATGGGGCGACCGCGATACACCTCGATCCCCTGAATAACGTGGGCGCTGTGGCCGTGGACCACGTCGGCCCCGTTGTCAATCAGCCAGCGGGCGAACGCCTGCTGTGTTTCGGCTGGCTCTGTCACCCAGTTTGGTCCCCAGTGGGTAGTGGCGACGAGCAGGTCCGGGTCGGCGTCGCGAGCCGCCGCCAGCGCGCTCCCGACGCGGCGGCGAGTCAGCGGGTGGCTCGGGTCAAGCGGTGCGTAGGCCGTGCCGGGGCTGTCCCGTCCGGCGGCGTAGCTGGGCGACTGGTCAGTGACGGCCACGACGGCGACAGAGAGACCGCCGATTTCGACGGTTGCTGGCTCGAATGCCGTCTTTCTACCGGCCCCAGCCCCGGCTGAGGCGATGCCAGCGTCGGCGAGGTGGGTCGGCGTGTCCACGAGCGCTGCCGGGCCGAAATCGAGCAGGTGGTTGTTCGCCAGTCCGACACACGAGACGCCGACGCGGTCTAGCGCGGGTACGGCCCATCCCGGGCTCGCTCGGAAGTGGAACCTACGGCCGGGCCGCGGTTCGCCACGGTCCGAGAGACAGCATTCGAGGTTCGCCACCAGCCCATCGAGCGACTGGAGCCGGTCGAGCATCGACCCCCAGACGGCGGTCGGTCCGTCGGGGGCATCGCGCCAGCGTTCGTCGACGCTCCGGCCCAGCATGACATCGCCGACGAAGCCGATGCGCAGCGACGCGTCGGTCGGGACTGAGGGCGGACACGACACGTCCGCGTCGCCGGCACCCAGACAGCCTGAAACGGCGGTGAGACTCCCGAGTGCGGGACCACCGCTGGCGAGGACGGTCCGGCGAGTCGGTGCCACAGTGAATAGAGCGTCGGCGGGGACCGTCTTGAATCTCGGTGACATAAAAAGCCACCTGGAGTGTGCCGTGTCGGGACACACTCCAGCTGATTACTTTCAGTTACCGACACTCTGTTAACGTATGTCAAGCGATACTGCACGCGACCACGACAAGGACGAGGAGTGTACGACCACGGAGTCGTTTGCCGATCACGGCCTCAAGGACGGCAGCGTCCTCATCAGCCGGACGTACAACCGAATCGCGGCGGACGGCGAACCCACGTTCGAACCGACTCCGGAGTTCTTCGACACGCTGGAGGCGGCGTTCATTTGGGCCTACATCGGTACGATTGACGAACCCGGAGTTCCGCCGCACGTCGACGCGGCCATCGAAGACGCGCGCGAGTTCACGCGTCAAGAGTTCGCGGACGACCCTGACGCGGACCTTAGAACAGACGTGATTCCGACGTTCTACCAGCAGGTCGCCGGCTTCCACTGCGCCTACCGGGATTAACAAAACAATCGCGAACAGACTGCGTAACGGACCGGCCTATTCGAGGTGGTGGTAGTCGAGTTCGTAGCCGACATCGACTGCCTCGCTGACTTCGTCGCTCGGCTCGCCGACGCCGCGAGTCGTCAGTTCGAGCCCGGTGTCGCCGCGGTTCACGAGGATGTTTCTCCGCCAGTCGGGGTCCACGTCGGAGGCGTCGGTGCGGTAGTGTGCGCCGCGTGACTCGTCGCGCTCGCGCGCGCTCAACAGCAACGCCTCAGCGACCGTGAGACTGAACGAAAGGTCGACAGCGAGTTCGAACGACAGGCTGGTTCGGTCGCCGTCGACGCCGATGTCCCCCGTCCGCTCGCGCAGGTCCCGAAGTTTCTCCAGCCCGGCCGACAGCGAGTCCTCGGTGCGGAGGATGCCGGCATGCTCCCACAGCAAGTCGCCGAGGTCCGCGAGGAGTTGTTCGGGAGTCTCATCGCCGTCCGAGGCTGCCAGTTCCCGCAGCGACCGGAACTCGCGCTCGGCGACGGCACGCTGTCCGTCCGGCAGGGCGTCGTCGCGGTCGTCATCTGTTACCTGCGCCGCGACGTGGTCGCCGACGAGCGCTCCGATGGCGACCGTCTCCGCAAGTGAGTTCCCGCCGAGGCGGTTCGCACCGTGAACGCCTGCGACTGTCTCACCGACAGCGTAGAGTCCACCAACGCCGGTTTCCCCGGTCTCGAAGTCGATATCGACGCCACCCATCGAATAGTGGGCTGTTGGCGCGACTTCCATTGGCTTCTCTGTGATGTCGACGCCGAGGTCCATGAACCGCTCGTACATCCGCGGGAGCCGCGATTTGATGTACTCGTCGTCACGATGGGAGATATCCAGATAGACGCCGCCGTTCTCCGTTCCACGGCCTTCGCGGAGTTCCTGTGCGATGGCGCGGGCCACCACGTCCCGCGCGTCGAGTTCCATCTGGTCCGGGGAGTACTCCTCCATGAACCGCTCGCCCTTGGCGTTGAGCAACCGACCGCCCTCGCCGCGGACCGCTTCGGTGACGAGTCGGCCGTCCCAGTCCTCGCCGTAGCGGTCGCCGACCATCCCCGTCGGGTGGAACTGGACGAACTCCATGTCCATCAGCGACGCACCGGCGTCGAGCGCCAGCGCCGGGCCGTCGCCGTTGTTCTCCTCGTCGCGCGAGGAGTGGCGGTTGTACAGTGCGGAGGAGCCACCCGCCGCCAGGACGACGTGGTTCGATTCGAAGAGAATGAACTCGCCGCTCTCCATGTCGTAGCCGGCCGCGCCGTAGACGCGGTCGCCGTCCGAGAGCAGGCGCGTAACCATCACGTTGTCGCGGTAGGGAATTTCGAGCGACTGGGCCCTGTCGACGAGCGTGTCCAGCATCGCCTCGCCCGTGCGGTCGCCGACGAAGCAGGTCCGCCGGAACGACTGCGCGCCGAAGTACCGCTGATTTATCTTGCCGTCTTCGGTGCGGTCGAACGGCATCCCCCAGTCGTCGAGTTCCCGGATGCGGTCGGGCATGTGCTTGGCGGTTAGCTCGACCGCTTTCGGATCGTTGATGAAATGCCCTTCGTCCAGCGTATCCGCCGCATGGATGGTCCAGTCGTCTTCGGGGTCCAGCGACCCCAGCGAGGCGTTGATACCGCCGGCCGCCCACGTCGTGTGGGCGTCGCCGTGGTCCCGCTTGCCGATGACCAGCGGCTCGACACCGTTCTCGGCAAGTCCGATGGCAACCCGCGCCCCGGCAGCGCCAGCGCCGATGACCAGCACTGGAACCGACACCGTCTCGTAGTCGACTGCCGGGCCTGCGTCGCTCGCCCGACCGTCGGCAGCCTGCTCGCCGTCAGCGGATGGCTTCTGTGGTGTCATCATGTCGTGTAAGGGCTGTGCACTTATCAGGGCTTCGCGCGCACGCGCACGCGGAGCCGCCGAAGCCTGCCCTTACTGTCGGTGGTCAGGGCCGTTAGTCCTCGCCAGCCGTCACCGACCCAGTGCCACCGGACTGCATGGCCGTCTCGTCGGCGTCAGCTCGGTCCGCAGAGACAATCTGCCAGCCGGTGACCCCCATGAACAGCAGTACGAGCGGCGAGAGGAAGCCAAAGAAGTAGTACGGTGCGTATTCAAGCGTCGGGACCCCGAGCGTGCCGGCCATGAACAGCCCGCCGCTGCTCCACGGAATAAGCGCACTCGTCGTCGTGCCCGACGCTTCGATGGCCCGGGAGAGGTTCTGACTATCGAGTCCCTGTTCGTTGTACAGATTCCCGAGCGTCATCCCCGGGACCACGATACTCACGTACTGTTCCGCCGCGAGGATATTCATCGAGACGGCGGACACAGCGGTCACGCCCGTGAGGCTCGCAACGCTGTGGCAGAGTCGGCCGAGATGGTGGGAAAGGACCGCCAGCACACCGGCCCGTTCGAGCAACCCGCCCAGCGCGAGCGCGGCGATCGCGATCGTCACAATCCATGCGCCGCCGGTCAGCCCGCCGCTCTCTAAGAGTCCGTTCACGAGTTCCATGCCGGTTTCCGGGGCTGTCCCGGACTGTGCTGCCGACCAGGCAGCGCCGAATCCGGTTCCCTGCACGAGCATCGCGGTCCCGACGCCCGCGAAGACGCCTGTTCCGAGCGTCGGCAGGGCGGGGATCCCACGCAACGCAAGCCCAAACGTCACAACAATCGGCAGAAACACGAGCGGCGAGACGACGTACGTGCTTTCGATGGCCGCCTGAATGGACGCAACGCGGTTAGCGGGAATGGCCCCAGCGGCCCGCAGTCCGAGGCCGGCGTACAGGAGGACGGCAATCGTGAACGCGACGAGCGTGCCGGCCCGCATCGCGTTGATGTGTTCGTACAGGTCCGTGTCTGTCACTGCGGCGGCCAGATTCGTCGTATCCGAGAGCGGGGACTGCTTGTCCCCCGTGTAGGCCCCGCTGAGGATCGCGCCGGCGGTCATCGGTTCTGAAATGCCCAGCCCCGACCCGATACCGATGAGCGCTACCCCGAGCGTGCCGGCCGTTGTCCACGAGGAGCCAACGGCGAAGGAGATGATCGCGGAGAGGATAGCCGCCACCGGGAGAAACACCGTCGGTGTGAACAACTCCAGCCCGAAGTACATAAGACTGGGAATCGTGCCCGCCTGAATCCACGACGCGATGAGCGCGTACACGGTGAACATGATGAGAATCACACGCATGCCCATGAGCAGGCTGCTGGCGATCCCGTCGTACAGGTCTTCCCACGTCAGCCCGAGGTGATACCGTGCGAACAGGCCGGTGAAGGCAATCCCCCAGAACAGCGGGAACTGTGGGTCCAAGTCGAAGGCAATGAGGCCCACACTGAGGAACACGATCATTCCCGCAATCGGCACGAGCGCGGCACCCAGCGACGGGCGCTCAGACGGGTCGATATCGTCGAAAAGCCGGGGTTCGAACTCGACCATCACCGCCCCCCGTCGCGCCTATCCGGCAGGACTCTGGCGTGGCTCTGGTCTGGAACCGGTGCTTCCCGCCAGCCCTGTCGAGACGCTCCGATACGCCCGTTTCGAACAGTTGCGACGGCACCGCGTGTCATACTGATATCGGCGATAGCCACAGGTGGGTTAAAACAGACTTCATTCCGGTGCCGGCGTGTGGATTGGTAGCTTACGACTGCCTGTCGACGATGTGGGTGTCTGTCGGGGCAAAACCGACAGTCACGGTGCCGGTCGGCGGGTCTTCGGCTCGCAACAGGAGTTCTCGGCCCTTCCAGTCGAGGTGCACACGCGTGGTCTCCCCGAGGAACTCCGCGCTCGTGACGGTCGCCGTCAGCGCGTTTCGGTCGGCGTCGACAGCAAGCCGCTCCGGCCGAACGCAGAACGTGAGTTGGTCCCCGGACGAGACCGTCGCCGGGTCGCCGTCACCTTCCAGAGCAACTGCAAGCGTCGTCCCGTCGACCGTCACGTCCGCGATGGGTTGGCCACTCTCAGCACCAGAATCGCCGACATCATCGGTCGACCGCACCGTGGTTACCGCACCACTGAGAACGTTGTTGTCGCCGACAAAGGTGGCGACGAACTCAGTCGCCGGCTCGCGGTAGATGGTCCGCGGTGGCGCGACCTGTTCCGGTGTCCCGTCGCGCATGACTGCCACGCGGTCGGACACGGCCAGGGCCTCCTCCTGGTCGTGGGTGACATAAATCGTCGTAATACCCAGCTCCTGCTGAATCTCGCGAACCTGCACACGCAACCGTTCCCGGAGCTTCGCATCGAGGGCGCTCATCGGCTCATCGAGCAAGAGCACGTCGGGGCCGGGAGCCAGTGCGCGGGCCATCGCTACTCGCTGTTGCTGACCGCCGGACAGCGTGTCGGGGTCCCGGTCAGCCATCCCGCCGAGGTCCACCAGTTCAAGCAGCTCACGCACCCGGGCCTCGTCGCTGCCGCCGCCCGGCGGGTCGGTGAAGGAGAGTCCGTAAGCGATGTTCTCCCCGACGGTCATGTGCGGGAACAGCGCGTAATTCTGGAAGACGACGCCCACGTCGCGGTCCTCCGGCGGGACGCCGGTGGCTGACGTGCCGCCGAATCGGACTTCGCCCTGTGTGGGGTCTTCGAACCCGGCGATAAGCCGGAGTGTCGTCGTTTTCCCACAGCCGGAGGGACCGACCAGCGTGAAGAACTCGCCGTCCTGAATCGACAGCGAGAGGTCGGAGACGGCGGTCGTCTCGCCGTAGCGTCTGGTGATGCCGTCGAGTTCGACCGCCGGCGGGGCAGTCCGGTTCACGGCAGCACTGTCTGATCGGGGTCCCTTAGAACCCAACGTCGTCACCTCCCAGCCGGTCGATGAGCAGGAAGCTCGCGCTGGTAACCACGAGCAAAACGACACCCATCGCTGTCGCGGGACCGAGGCGGCGACCGATGAACCGCTCGATGGCGATTGGCATCGTGAACTGGTTCGTCCCCGAGGCAAGCACAATCGTCGCCGAGAACTCCCCGATAGAGATAGCGAACGCGAAGGCGGCCCCAGCGATAACGGCTGGCCACACGAGCGGCAGTTCGATGTCCAGCAGCGCTCTGGCACGCGGCGCGCCGAGCGCGCGGGCCGATTCGACCAGCGTGTGGTCGATGCTTTCGAGGCCGGGCGCGACCGTCCGAACGACGAACGGGTAGCCAGCGACGGCGTGGGCGGCGATGATAGCGAGACCGCCACCGACGGCGAGACGGGTGCCGCCGATTTCGAAACCGAAAACGAGGCCCCGGAGCAGGCCGAGGCCGACGACGATGCCCGATACGGCGAGCGGCGCCATCGCGACGGCGTCGACGACCTTTCGGCCGCGGTAGTCCCGCGTCGTCAACACGGCCACGACGACGCCCATCGGCAGGGCGACGGCGAGGGAGGCGACCCCGAACAGCAGCGAGTTCCGAACGGCGTCCCACGGCTGAACCTGGAACGACGCGCCGGTCGTCTGCCGCTCGACGAGGAACCGGTAGTTCGACAGCGTCAGCCCCTCCGGCCCGCTGAGGCTGGCCAGCACCATGCTCGCTATCGGCGCGACGAACACCGCCAGCGCGACGACGGCGTAGGCGGCGAGCCCGACTCTGGGGAGCAGTTCGCGGGGCGAGAGCGACGGCGGGACCAGCGGCCGGCGCGGCAGCGGCCGAATTCCCCGCGACCGGACGGTATGCTTGGCTTCGTACTGGAGATACGCGTACAGCAGGCCCAGCGAGATGCCGAGTTCGATGAGCGCGAGGGCGGCCGCTTCGGCGTACTCCAGATCGCGGATGAGCCGATAGACGAACACTTCGACGGTCGCCAGCTGGAAGCCGCCCAGCGCGAGGACGATGGGAAACGTGCTGAAGGTGAACACGAAGGTAAGCGCCCCGCCCATCAGCACCGACGGGTACAGTTGCGGGGCGACCACGTCGCGGAACGCACGGAGCGGGCTCGCGCCGAGGCTCCGGGCCGTCTCGACCGCGCTGGCGTCGACGGACTCCCAGGCGGCGGTCGTCACCCGTGCCACCAGCGGCGCGTTGTAGAACGCGTGGGCGACGACGACGGCTTCGAGCGTGAACAGGAGATTGACCGGCCCGAGGCCGAGCGCGCCGAGAACGGCGTTGAGCGTCCCCCGCTGTCCGAACGTGGCGACGAAGCCGACGGCGACCATGATGGACGGGAGGACGAACGGGAGGATGGTCAGCGACCGGAGCGTCCGCCGGCCGGGGAACTCGTAGCGGGCCAGCAGATACGCCGCCGGAAGACCGAGTGCAACGCTGGCGACCGTCGACAGCGCCGCCTGGTACGCCGTGAAGCCGATGACGCCCAGCCGTCGGCCCGGCGAGCGGACGCTCTCGATGACGGCTCCGACTGGCTCGCCGGCGAGCACCCGCGCCGGCTCGCCGAGGTAGAACGGGTCCCGGAGTATCGAGACGAACACCCGCGCTGTCAGGCGGCCGTCGACGAGGACGCTGTCGACGAACACCGTCGCCACCGGGTAGTAGAAGATGCCGAGCAGCAGGGCGACGGTCCCCGCCGCGAGCGCGACGAGGGCGCGGCGTTCGACGCTGTCGCGGATAGCGCGGCGCCGAACGCCGTCGCCACTGCCGCCAGCCTCGCCGTCTCCGCCGCCGTCGGAATCTCGGGCCACAGTCCGTGGTCGTTAGTTCGAGGCGAACTGCCGTTCCCAGTCGGAGATCCAGCCCGAGACGGAACCCTTGAGTTCGTCGTAGCCGAAGGTGACCGGCTCCGGGGGCTCCTGTGCGAGCTCGGCGTAGTCCGCGGGGAGTTCGGCGGATTCCGTCGCCGGGAACTGGACGTTCCGGACGGCGATTTCGCCCTGAATCTCCGGCCGCAACAGGAAGCCCATGAACTCCCGGGCGAGGTCGGGCGTGTCCGCGCCCTCGAAGACCGCCATCCCCTCGGGGTTGGCGTAGCCCTGGTCGTTCAGGAAGCGAATCTGGTGTTTCGCCAGGTTGGCGTCGTTCTGGTCGGCAAACACTTGGTCGGTGGAGTAGGAGACGACCATCGGCGCTTCGCCGCCCGACCACGCGCTGTATGCGTCACTCCAGGAGCCAAGCACCCGAACGTCGTTGTCCTGCAGGTCGCTCCAGTAGTCCAGATAGCCGTCCGGGCCGAACTGCTTGATTGTGTGCAGCAAGAACGCCCGCCCGGTCGCGGAACTGGCGGGGTTTTGCGTGATGAGGTCGCCAGCGTGTTCCTCGGCCAGCAGACCGTCGAACGTCTCGGGTGCCGTAGTGGCTGTGCCGTCGAACACCAGGCTGATGTAGCCGGTGTCGTAGGGAATCGCCCGCCCGTTGGGGTCGAACTGTAACCCCGGCTTGATGTCGTCCTGCCCGGCAACGTCGCCGACCTCGGCGAACAGCCCGTCATCGAGATTCTCGTCGACCCGGACGAGGTGGTCCGTGTTCAGTCCGAGGTACATGTCGGCCTCGATGTCGACGCCGGCGTTGCGGCGTTCGATGTAGTGGTTGACCTCGTTGCTCGGCGTCTGCCAGATCAGGCGGGCGTCGAACTCCTCCTCGAAGCGCTGTTTCACCCACGCACCCGGACTCGTCGACGGCGAGTCGACGAACGCGCTGTACGTCCCGACGACCAGCGTCTCGTCGGCACTCCCGGCGTCGCTGGTGCTCGTCCCGGTGCCCGTCGACTCGTCCGTGCTCGATTCCTCGCCACCGCCGCCCAGCCCGGCACAGCCGGCCGACGAAACCGACACCGCCGCGCCGGCCGCTGTCAGGAAGGAACGCCTATCCATTACTCCGTGGTCACACCCAGTGGTACTTAATCTCGGTGTTCCTGAATTCTAAGGTCTCAGACGTTCAAATACCTGCAGCGGCCGTTATTATCCCGCGGTACTGCAGGATGGCGATTGAGTTGTAGGCGACGACCGCGAGCGTCACTACTGCGAACAGGGCGAGAAAGACCGTCGCGTTGCGCTCGGAGAGCAGTCGCCACCCGGCGACCAGCCACAGCATCGCCCCGAACTTCACGACCCAGAGGCCCGCCAGCCCGAACTCCGCAAGCATCGTGCTGACGACGACGTTGCCCTCCTGCAGGCCGACCGTGAGGCCGGTCATCGTCAGGAGGACGTCACCGACTGTTGCGACGAGGATGACTGTCCAGAGCACCGCATGCGTAGGCGACAGGTGGTGTTCTCGCCAGAGTGTCCCCCTCTCACTGTCTGCCTCCGGACCCTCTTTGCCGAGCATCATGGCTATGTTGGGCGGAAATGGCATGAATACTCGGGCCAGATTGTCGGTGCGTGCTGGAGTGGCTTGACTGACCAGAGCCGAACACAGCTTTTTGACGGTCCTCTCCGAGGGTAGAATACGAAATGACACAGGACGTTCTCAACCGAGCGCCTGACGACCGTATACAGGCGCTCGATTCAGAGGGTGAGATCGTCGACCCGGACCTCATCCCGGACCTGTCTGATGAGGAACTGGTGTCGATGTACCGCGATATGCGCTTTGCCCGCCGGTTCGACGAGCGGATGATAAGCCTCCAGCGACAGGGTCGGCTCGGCACCTACTCATCGCTGGCGGGCCAAGAGGGGGCACAGGTCGGGTCGACGTACGCGCTGGCCGACGAGGACACCATCTTCTACCAGTACCGGGAACACGGCGCGCTCGTCGCCCGTGGGCTCCCCTGGGAGTACGTTCTCTACTGGATGGGTCACGAAGCGGGTAACGCCGCTCTCGGCGACGTGAACGTGTTCCCGCTGAACATCTCCATCGGCGCGCATCTGCCCCACGCCGTCGGGTGGTCGTGGGCGGCGAAAAAAAATGGCGACGAGCGAGCGGGCGTCGTCCACTTCGGCGACGGGGCCACCAGCGAGGGGGACTTCCACGAGGCGATGAACTTCGCCGGCGTGTTCGAGACGCCGACGGTGTTCTTCTGTAACAACAACCAGTGGGCCATCTCCGTGCCGCGGGAGCGCCAGACCGCCAGCGAGACGCTCGCGCAGAAAGCCGACGCCTACGGCTTCGACGGCGTGCAGGTCGACGGCATGGACCCCCTTGCGACCTACACCGTCACCGAAGCCGCCAGAGAGCGGGCTGTGGGAGCCGACGGCGGGGAGCAGGAGCCCATCTTCGTCGAAGCCGTCCAGTACCGCTTCGGTGCGCACACGACCGCCGACGACCCGGACGTGTACCGGGACGAGGCGGAGGTCGAGCAGTGGCGCGAACGCGACCCGCTGGACCGCATGGAAGCGTTTCTCCGGAACTGCAGTCTACTGGACGACAGGAAACTCGACGTGATGGACGACACCATCGACGAGCGCCTCGGCGAGATTATCGACAACGCCGAGGCCCACGCCGCGGACCCGACGGACCTCTTCGCCGACGTGTACGCCGAGTCGACGCCGAATATCGACGAGCAACGCGAGTACTTCGAGAGGCTCCGAGAACGCCACGGCGACGACGCGCTACTGGAGTCCGAGTAGCCGACCGAGCCTGTTATTGCCGTCCCCGCGCTCCCGTCTACTGTGACTGAGTGGCCACCGGCGGACCCCGCCGACGCAACGGCCGTTGCACAGCAGCGTGACGAACTGGTCGCGGCGGTCCGCGACCACGCCGGACAGGTCGCCTACCAGCTCGCCCGGCTGGAGGGCGGCGACTACGGACAGGCGGATATCGAGACCGACCGCGGCGAGTGGACCGTAAAATACGAGGGCGGCGACCTGGAGTATCTCCGATTCTCGCCCTCGCGGGGCTCGGACACGTACGTCATCTCGACCAAACAGCCACCGGAGCCGGAGCCGCTGGCTGACGCGCTCGCAGACTACGACGCCTTCGTGGCGGGGTTCAACGACTACGTCGCGTCGCTCGACGGCGTACTCGATGATGTGTCGACAGAGTTCCCGGACATCGCAACGACCGACGGCGTCGTGGCCGAGCGGGACCGTGTCCTCGGGCGAATCCGTGAAATCTGTGACCAGATCGCGCGGGAACTCCAGCGCTACGAGGGCGGCGACTACGGGACCTTCACCAGCCGCATCGGGGGCACGCGCTGGGAACTGAAGTGGGACACCGACGGGGCGTCGTATCTCCGGGTCGGCGGGAGCAGCGGGCTCTATCTCCTCTCGCAGTACGAGCCCCCCTCGGCAGCCGACATCCGCGAATATGCCCCACAGTTCGCGGATTTTGTCGACGCGTACAACGACCACGTCGAGGAACTGGAATCGGACCTCAGAGCCGTCGACCTCTGACCGGCCGGTCCCGCTTTCGACATTGCCTCCGCCGAGCGGCCGGTGTGTCTCTCGATTAACACCAGTCTCGAATAATCGCCATACAGCGACCGGATTACTGCAGAATACCACCGAAAGATATGTCGGCAGAGTTTTCAGGTGGCCTCACCCAAGCCGGAGGTATGAGTTCGACCGAGACCGTCGATAATTCGGCCGTGAGCAAGGGCACGATTGGTGACTACGTCGAGGCGATGGGGCCGTCTTGGATCGCGGGGGCAATTGCCGCTGGTCCGGCGACGATAGCCAGCCTCGTCACCGCGGGCGGCGCGTTCGGCTACAGCCTCCTCTGGGTCGTCGTCCTCTCCGCCGGGGCGGGGGCGCTGGCCCAGTATCTCGCCATGCGGCTGGGACTGCTGACCGAGCGGGGCATCGTCGGCGTCGTCGAGGACCACCTCGGTGAAACGTGGGCGTGGCTGCTTGTCGGCGACGCAGTACTTGCCGCCGGCGTGGCACAGTTGGTCATTATGAAGACCGTCGCCACGGTCTCGGCGACGGTGACCGGTATCGATGCGCGGGTCTGGGGCGTCGTCTGGGCGCTACTGCTCGCCGTGGGGCTGGCCGGCGGCGGCTACCGCTTTCTGGAACTGGGCGCGAAAGTCCTCGTCCTGCTTGTTGTTGTCGCGTTCGTCGCCAGTCTGTTCGTCGTGCCCATCGACGCCGGCGCGGCGGTGACCGGACTGATACCGTCCGTCCCCTCCGGGAGCGCGCTGGTCGCGGCCGGCATCCTCGGCGGTGCGGTCCACATCACGCTCATCACGATGCACTCCTACACGATGCGGGCGCGGGGCTGGACTCGCGAGGACTACGACATCGCGACGGTCGATGTGGGGGCGTCGATGTTCGTGGCCTTCGGCGTCTACAGCCTCGCCATCTTCCTGGTGACCGCGAGCGTGCTGACCTCCGGCGACCTCACGACGGTCGGCGCTGCGCAGGCGCTGGGCCCGCTGGTCGGCGACAGCGCCCGCTGGCTGTTCCTGCTCGGTCTGTGGGGCGCTGCCGTGTCGACCCTCGGCGGCAACACCATCGTCCCGCCGTTCCTGCTGGCCGACAAGCTCGGCTGGGGCACCACCATCGAGGACAGCCGCTACCGCGGACTGCTGGTCGCCGCTGCGCTGCTGTCCGCGCCGGGGGCGTTCATCGGCGGGAACGTGCTGGGCCAACTCGTCCTCGTGCTCGCGCTCGGGACCGTCGGCACGCCCTTCGTAATCGCCGTCGTCCTCTATCTCCTCAACTCCGACGCGGTCCCGGAACCGAACTCGACGCTCGCCAACGTCGGCGGGCTGGCCCTGCTCGCGGTCTCCGGCGGGCTCGCCGGGAACTTCGTCGTCGAACAGCTCGGCGGCGGCGTCGGTCCGCTGTCCGGGTTCGTGCTGGCCTTCGCCGTCGCGCTCGGCCTCGCCATGGCCGGCCTCGGCGGGAAGTTCCTGCGGGAGGAACTCCTCGCGTGACCGGCGTCGAGGTCCCGCTCTCGGGGTCGACGCTGGTCGTCGGTCCGTCGAACGTCGGCAAGACGCGGACGACCGCCATCGCCCTCGACACCTGGCTCGACCGTGAGGGGTCCGACGGCGTCGTCGTTCTCGATTTTGCGCCCGAACTCCAACGCGACGGGACCGTCCTCGGCGGTCGCCTCGACCGATTCACCACCGTGCCGGAGTCGGTCTGGGTCGGCCGCATCGACGCCAGCGCCCCCAGAGCCGAAAGCGAGACGGCCGACGGGGCGGTCGCGCTCGCCCGGGAGAACGCCCGGCGTGCCAGGCGACAGATGGATGCGCTCCCGGCCAACCCGCGGGCAGTGTTCGTCAACGACGCGACGATTCCGTTCCAGCACGAGGCCGCTGCGGTCGACCGGCTCACCGCGTACTGCGACGGGGCGGACGCCGCCGTCCTCAACGCCTTCGACAGCGACGAACTGGGCGTCGACGACCCGGTCTCGCGGGCCGAGCGGGACGCCCTCAACCGGCTCCGGCGCTGGGCCGACCGGATCGTCGATCTGTCGTAGCGTCCCGTCGAACGGTGACCGGACGCGTCAGCGGCTGGCTACGGCCCGCCGCGTTTCCGGAACCAGACGCGCTCGCCGACCGGATCTTCGTCGTCGCCGATGTCCAGCCGACTGATAAACAGGTCGCGAACGGCCATGGTAACGACGAGTTCAGTTGGCTCGCCGGACTCGTTTTCGACGGTGACGACACAGTGGCCGTCTCGCTCCGCTAGCTCGGCAATTGTGCCGACCGTCCAGCGGTCGCGGTGGTGTGACGGTTCCTGGGCGTGAATTCGGTCGTGATTCATGAGGGCTGCTCCGAGTTATCTCAGCGGTTCCACTCGTAGAACCACCATGCTCCACCGAGCACCATCAGGCCGATTCCGAGTGTCGACGTCGCAGGCTCCGGGATGATAAACAGCACGAGTCCGATGAGCACCATCCCGACCGGTTCGAGTTCGTCGAGATACTGGGTGATGTCCATACGCGGTGGTTCACCCGCCTGCCGTATAGAGGTTCGTCTGGCTATCGGGGAGTGAGAATGAACCGGAAACAGCAACTGGCTCAGCGGAAGCGGAACGTTTCGAGGTTCTCCGGCGCGAAGGTCCGAATGTTCTGGTCGTGGTACAGCGACGAGGAGAGGTCCTGTGTCGCCGATTCGTCGCCGTGGACACAGAGGATTTTCTCGGGCCGAGGGTTCATCGTCTTCACGAAGTTCTCTAGCCCCTGGCGGTCGGCGTGGCCGGAGAAGCCGTCGACCGTCTCGACGGTCATCTCCAGCGGGACCGTTTCGCTGCGCCCGCTGCGACCGACGGGCACCTCGTCGACACCGCGCTGGACTCGGTTGCCGAGCGTCCCCTGTGCCTGGTAGTCGACGAAGGTAAGCGCCGAATCCGGGTCGGGGCCGAGCTGTTCGAGCCAGGACATGACCGGGCCGCCGGTGAGCATCCCGGACGTAGAGAGTATGATACAGGAATCGCCGTCAGCGATTTCAGCCCGTTCCTCGTCGCCGCCGTCGATCGGGTTGAACTGGTCTGCCAGAAACGGGTTCTCGTCTTCGTCGAAGATGCGGTCCTGCAGGCCGTCGCGGAGATACTCGGGGTAGGTCGTGTGAACGGCTGTCGCCTCCCAGATCATCCCGTCGAGATGGACCGGCATCTCGGGGATGTCGCCGTTCCGCATTGCCTCTTCGAGGACGAGCATGAGTTCCTGCGACCGCCCCGCAGCGAAGGTCGGAATGAGGACCTTCCCACCACGGTCGTAGGCGTTCTGGATAATCTGCTTGAGCTTTCGCTCCGAGTCCTCCTGGTCGGTTTGGTAGTCGTTGCGGCCGCCGTAGGTCGACTCCAGCACGAGCGTCTCCACTCGCGGGAAATCGTTGACAGCGCCGTCGAACAGGCGCGTGTCGTCGTAGTGGATGTCACCGGAGAAGGCGACGTTGTACAGGCCGTCGCCGACGTGGAAGTGACACACCGACGAGCCGAGGATGTGGCCGGCGTTGTGCAGCGTCAGCTTGATATCGGGCGCGATGTCGGTCACGTCGCCGTACTCTAGTGGGATTGTGTGTTTGATCGCCTCGCGGACCATCTCGGAGTCGTACGGCGGGGTCCGGCCGTCGTCCGCGGCGGTGTCGAGGTAGTCGAGCGTCAGCAGTCCCATGAGGTCCCGCGTCGGCTCGGTACAGTAGATGGGCCCGTCGTAGCCGTACTCGAACAGCAAGGGGACCAGCGCGGAGTGGTCCAAATGCGCGTGGGTCAGGACAACGGCGTCGATACCGTTGGTCCCGGCCCCGAACGCCTCCGGAATGTCCAGATACGGCTGCTCGCCGTTCGCGCCGGGCTTGTTCCCGCAGTCGATGAGGATTCGCGTATCCGGCGTCGAGAGGATAAACGCGGTGCGGCCGACTTCACGACAGCAGCCAAGCGTCGTGATGCGGACGTACTCGTCGTCGGACATCGGCTCGCGGTGGATCTGCCGGCCGACGCGTTCGAGGATGTCACGACGGTCTTCGCGCTCTTGCTTGAGGAAGTTCCGGACGTTCTCGACCGTCGAGGACTCGATTGGTGGCGTTCGAACGACTTCGGGCGTCCACCCGACCTCCTGTGTGATCTCACGCAGGGTCGCGCCGCGCCGGCCGATGACGACGCCGGGCTTCTGTGCCTGAATGACGACTTCGCCGGTATCAGCGTGGAAATTCAGGTCCATGACGCCGGCCTCCTCGGGGATAAGTTCCCGAATCGCCGCCTCGGCCTCGGCTGGCGGGGCCAGAACGTCCGGGTCCGGGCGAACTGTGATGCGTTTGCGGAGTTTCGACGCGAGCCGGCGAACGAGGTCGCTGTTCGCGGCGAACTCCTTCGGGTCCCGCGTGTATATGACGAGTTCCGGTCCCTCGTACGTGACATCCGAGACGGAGATACGGCGCGGGACTTCCTCGTCGATCGTTGCTTTCACGTCTTCGAGTTGCTTGTCTACAGTGCTCATAGCTCAAAACGGGGAGTCATCCCGGTAGCGGGGCCGTCCACGGCTGGCGCGGGCCGACCTGGTGCCGCGGGATGTACGCTCTCTAATAAAGTCATCAGTTATCGGTGAGTTGCCTCCGGACGTGGAGAGATGTCCGGAAAACCGTCCTCTATTTCTCAGTATTCCCCTCGTGTTATAAAAGCCTTCGCAATACGGAGGTCGGACCTGTCCCACAGTCGCCGTTGCGCGCGCCCACAAGCGGTAAGCGGCCTCCACGTCAGATGCCGACATGCGACTGACACCTGAAACCGTCGACGAGGAGTACAAGCGGGTGCAGGACCGGGCCAGCGATGTCGTCCCGCTGATAAACGACACGCGGGCCCACCTGGGTTCGCAGTTCGGCGTCGACGTTGACATGCTCACAGACGACGCTTACACGGCCGCCATTGACGAGGTGTTCGCCGACGGCGACCGGGCGGTCAACGTCGCCGCGCTGGTCCGTTTGCTCCGAACACTGGACGTTACAGGCGATTACCCGGGCTTTGTTATCGACGAACTCCTTGGCCGCGAGTTAGCGGCGATGATTGCCGGCGAGCAGCCGCTCCGACTGCTCGCGGAAGCGACCTTCCACGTCGCGGACGTGCGAACCCACGGAGCCGATACAGCGACCGCAGGCGCTGACGATCTCGATGCCGCGCTCGCGGCCGGGGTCCAGACGCGAGTCCCGGGCTGGCCGTGGCAACAGGCCGAGAGTCCGTTCGGTGTCGAATGAGGTCGGCCTTGTTGCGTGTGTCCCCATCAGGTATTGCCGTCATTTGCGCCGCACGCTACTGAGATTGACTGAGGGAAACTATCTTAGTGATAGCTGAGAATTATATCTCAAACAGATAATAGCCTCTGATGTCTAACTCCAAAATCCCTGGACAGTGCCCGAGGTGTGGCTCGGTGAACGTTACCGTAATCAAGGTGGCACCGTCGGACCACGACCGCGGTGACGGATGGGCGACCCGCACGGAATGCGACGACTGCCAAGACTACGTCGAATGGATTGACTGATTGTGGTCAGGCACCCGAAAATGAGAACGACGGCGTTGTCAGGAACGCCGTCTCGTACCCCTCGTGACGGGACACCTGCGGCGGGGCGACGACGTCGACGCCGACGGACGGTTCCTCCACTGTCGTCTCGACGACCGCGCCGTAGTGGTACCCGAGGTCGGGGTGGACCGCGGCGGTCAGCGCGTCCTCGAACACCGTGTCGCCGTCGGCCTCTACGGTTCCGTCGAGAGACATCATCGGCAGGGGAACGCGGTTGTACGGCGTCCGGGCGGACACGGCGAGATACGACTGCCCTTCGGTGAGGAACGCGGCGTCCTGCAGCCACATGACGGCGTAGACGCCGTCGCTTCCTTTGTTCGTCCCAAGCACGGTCCCGGGCAGAGCAGACACTTCAGGGACCTGCGAGGTTGGCATCATGTCCATGTTCATCAGGTCGACTGCTGCGCGTTCGCCCTGTGAGTCCGGGAACTCATCGAAAGCGAGCTGGTCGCGGGTGCTCTGTGCGAAGTCGAATTCGACTGTTGCCTCGCCGGCCTCGTCGAATCGGCCGTCGAAGGCTCCGAGCCTCCGCTCGTTCATGCCGTTGACGCGGACCGAGAGTTGATAGACGCCGTCGCCGTCGAGCGCGTAGTTGTCGCCGTAGTGAAAGCCCATGTTCTGGGAGATCATCGGCCACGGGGACTTGTCGGTGACCGTCTCGCCGTCACGCTCGATGGTGATGGAGAGGCCGGCGGACACCGGGAGGACCGTCTCCGTCTCGGGGTCCCAGACAGTCGCCATCAGGTGGATGCTGTCTTCGCTCCGGATGGTGACCTTTTCGGCCGTCGTCCCGGTGACCGTCCAGAAGCGGTGAGGAAAAGAGTAGCTCAGTCCGACCATGTACTCACCCGCCTGTGCCATCCCGGCCATTCCCATCCCCTCGGCGTGGGTAGGGCGGTACGTGGCATCGGGTCGGTTTTCGACCAGCGGTGGGGCGCGTGTCGACTGGGAACTCAGCGAACCACACCCCGCCAGGACCGTCGTGCCGGCGAGGCCGGTACTGGCGAGGAACTGTCGGCGATTCATGAACCGCCTTTCGGTCCTCATCTGAAAGACCGTTCTGGTACGGCGGCCGAAAGCCGGACTGTGTGGCTCCGCCTCCCGCTCACGCGTCCGGGTTCGCTGGCGGCAGGGACCGTAGCGACCGCGGCGGGAGCAGGTAGTTCCCGCGCCGCGTGACTGTCATGTACTGGAGAATGCCGTTGTTCACCTGCTGACCGACGGCGGACTCGTTAGCGACGTCCGTTCCGTTCATCGCCTGTTTCGTGGCGACGAAGTCGGCGATAGAGCGCTGCAGCGAGAGGAAGTGCAGTCCCGCTTCGCCGCCGTCGGTCGAATCGAAGTCCCGGCGGAGAATGGTCGGTGTCCCGTCCTCTCTGACGCGGGACATCTTCTGTGCGTGACCGACGACGCCCTTCCGACGGCCGCTGTCGACCACGTCGTCGGGACACTCGCCGGCACCGTTGTCGGTGCCGAGGTTCTCGCCGACGCCTTCGACCTTGTCCTCGGCGGCGTGGGCCGGACAGAACATCTTCGAGACGCGCTGGTCCCGGGAATCCTGTTCGTACCACTGCTGGAGTTGCAGCCGGATCTTCGAGAGGTGCTGTGTCGCACCGCCGGCGAACGGTCCCGAATCGACCGTCACTCGGTCCTCGGAGGCCTGGTTTTCCTTGAACCCGGACTTGAACCCCATGAACAGCGGAGCCTCGTCGGGGACCGGTTCGGAGTCCGGAATCCCGTCGACGTCCTGATTCTCGGCGGGCAGGCCAGCCCCGACGAACCCCGTGCGGCGCTCCGCCTCACGGAAGACGCCCTCGAAGGTCGCGCTCATGTCCTGGTCGTTGGCGCTGTCGCGGTTGCCTTTCAGCGCCTCCTCGGCCTCGATGACGACTCGCTCGTCGTCACTGGCGAGATGTAGTAGCGCGTCGGGCGTGTCGAGTTCGGGGTCTTCGAAGGGGGCAAGCGCCATCGGCTCTGGCAGGTCGACGCCGGCTACGTCGGCGTCGAAGCGGTCGAAGTAGGCCGGGCTGTACCCGAGCGTGAACAGCAACCCTTCGTTGCTCCATTCGTAGGCCCGCTCGAGGTCCCGGAGCGCCGCTTCGACCTGCTCGCGGTCGCTATCCGACGGCATCCCGTCCTCAGTGTAGTCCAGTAGCAAGAGGACGTGGTGTCGCGACAGCCGATGGTTCCCCGCGTCGTCGGTCGCCAGCGACGCGTCCCATGCGTGCTGGCGGTCCGGAAGCGACGCGGGGTCGTCGGTTCCCTCGGGTATCGTCCCTGACCCGCGGTCGAGACAGGCGGCCAGCGCCGCGGTGCCGCCGATGGCGACGGCGCTCTTGGCGAACTCGCGTCGGGAAATCCCGCGTTCAGTCATCACCCACTCTATGGCCTGCTTGTCCAATTGGATTGTGGTACGGGACTCGAAAGCACCCCTGTCCGGGCAGTTGAGCTAGCCGCCCTCGAAGAGGCGGTCGAGTAACCGGGTGAAGCGGTCCGACAGGCGGTCCGAGGCCGTGGGGTCGACCGCCGCGAGCAGTTCGACAGTCGAGTCCGGCCGGCAGAGCGCCAGCGTCACTCGTCCCTCGCTCCGGCGCTTCTCGACGATATCGTGCTCGGTCAGGCTGCTGAGATGGTGTTCGAGCGTACTCCGCGCGATGTCGAGGTGGTCAGCCACCTCCTCGGGGCGAGCGGTTTCGCACTCCATGAGCGCGACGAGAATATCTCTCGCCGTCTCCCGCTGGAAGAAGGCGATGGCGTGGCGTTCCCAGGGGTCGAACGACGTCGTGTAGTAGTGTGTCCGTCCGTTGACCGACTCGCTGTGTACGCGGTCGAGCCGAGCCAGATGGTACTGTACCTGTCCTGTTGCGAGGTCCAGCGCCCGCGTTAGCTCTCGGAAGTGGACACCTGGATTGGACTTGATATGCTGGTAAATCCGCGCTCTGGTATCGTTCATAACCCCTCCTCGTCGAGGCGCTTCTCGACTGTTCGCGCGTAGTACACTGCACCGAGGACGAGGGCGACGAAGAGGGTATCGAGCACGTGTTCGAGGAAGTGGTGTGTCGGTCCCGAGACCAGCGAGAACCCCGACAGCAACGCGACGAGCGGGCGGGCAAACAGCGCGGTGAGCGCGAGCGAAATCAACAGATACGCACGCGTCCCGCGCTGTCGGTACGCGGCCAGGGCGAGCCCACACAGGACTGCTCCGGCCACAGCAGAGAGGACAACGACGGCGGCGATGTCCCAGCTCCCGGTGCCGAGGTGGCCCCAAGTACTGAGCAGTTGCATCAGATATCCACTTCGGAGCCACGACGCCTCAGTCGTTCGGTTTTGCGCGACTTTTTTATCGGACCGCTGAGATGTGGCGGTATGGACTGCATCGGCTTCATCTGCGAGCCTGAACACCCGGTGTTCGGTGCCGTCGCAGAGCGGCTCTCCGCCCGGGGGTTCGATGTCCAGTTTCTCCGCCCCGGAAATCCGGTGGCCAAAGCCGATATCGACGACCTGGCTGCGCTTGTCAACACGACGCTTCGGCCCGAGTCGTTCAGCGCACTGTGGTACGCTGACAGAACCGGTACCGAGACGTGGAACGGCTTCCTGCCGACGACGGCGCTCGCCTGTCGGCTCGTTGCCCTGCACGGACTGGAGCAGGTCGGCTGTCGGGTCCCGGCCGTCTGGTTCGAGAAGCCAGACTGTGACTACACTGCCCGGACTCGGTACTCGTGGGACGGTGTGCCAGCGGACAGCGACGAGGGCGATTTCTATCAGGCCTGTGTTCGGGAGGAACCGGTCGAGTACAAGTACTTCGCCGTCAATGATGGCCGCGAGACGCACCTGCGGGCGATTCGGGTCCGGTCGGAGGTCACCGGGCTGGACCGCGTCGTCAGCGAGGAGACCGTCGAGGTGACGCTCGCGGCCCGGGTCCGGGAGCTGCTGGACCGCTTCGGCGCGCGCGCACTCAGCGTCGAGTTCGTCGAGGGCGAGTCGAAAGTCTACGCACAGGCCGTCGACCCCGTTCCGGGATTCACCGGGACTGGTATGGAACGCCGCGTCGCCGACTCCATTGCCTCGTTGACGACGATTGGTGCCTGAGCGGGCGGTGGCGCCGGACACATTCGACACTGTCTCCCTGTTATCAAGGCACAAGACTCTACAGGCGCACCGACGTGGTAGCGACCGGAGCTTCACATGAGCACGTTCGTTCATCTCATTGCGGACTACGGCCCGGCTGACCCGGCCTTCTCGGAGGTCGTCCACCGTCTCACTGCCGCCGACCCGACGATGACTGTCCAGTCGAGCGAGGTACAGCCGTTTTCGACGGTCGCCACCGGCTTCTGGATCGCGCAGCTCGGTGTCCACAACCCCGCCTTCGACGACCTGCTGATTTACTCGAACACGGCACCGCGAACGACGGAATCAACGCCAGAACGGGCCGATACCGGCGGCCCACTGTGCTATCTCGAACTGGACAACGGCGTTCCTGTCGTTGCCGTCGACGCCGGCTACAACCTCTCGTTTGTCGCCGACCACGCCACGACCGTCCGCGAGGTCGAACTGCCGGCCGACACCGGCCAGTTCCGATCACGAGACCTGTTCCCGCGTCGCGTCGCCGAGATAGCCAACGGGGACCGCTCGTCGCTGGGCGCGGAGCGGTCGCTTGCGGACGTGCCGGCCCCGCCCGAGTCCGTAGTCTGTCACGTCGACGGCTACGGGAACGTCAAGACCTCGATTCGGACCTCGGTGTTTGACCCGGGAAGCGACACGGTCGTCGTCGAACTCAACGGCGAGTCCCGTGAGGTCGTCGTCAGAGAGGCCGTGTCGGACGTTCCGGAGGGGTCCCTCGCTATCGTCCCGGGGTCGGCCGGCGGTGGCGACCCGTATCAGGAGCTGTTCCTGCGCGGCGGCTCCGCGGCGGCGGCCTTTGGCCAGCCGGAGTCGGGCGACGAACTCACAGTCCAGTCGGTGCGGGATTGAACCCTCGCTGGCACACGGCACGGTGCGGACCCGCTCCGGTCGGTGTGCCAGCGGCTCACCACCCTTCGGGGAGTTTATTAGCGCCCTGGGCCAGGACACACCTAATGAGTGGCGAGCAGGAACTCGGTATCACCGAGAGCAAGGAGCATTCACCCGGCGAGTGGTACGCCGAGGTCGTCCAGAAGGCAGGCCTCGCGGACTACGCCCCCATGGGCGGGTTCATTGTCACGCGTCCACGCGGCTACGCTATCTGGGAGCGTATCCAGAACAACCTCGACGGCTGGTTCAAAGACACCGGCGTCCAGAACGCATATTTCCCGCTTTTCATCCCTGAGAGCTATCTGGAGAAAGAGAAGGACGTGGTCGAGGGGTTCGACCCCGAGGTCGCGTGGGTGACCCACGGCGGCCACGACGAACTCGAAGAGCGTCTCGCTGTCCGGCCTACCAGCGAGTCTATCATCGCGCCGTTCATGGCGCAGTGGACCCGCTCGCACCGAGACCTCCCGATGCGGCTGAACCAGTGGTGTTCGGTCGTCCGGTGGGAGGCCACCGAGACCAAGCCGTTCTTCCGCACCAAGGAGTTCCTCTGGCAGGAGGGCCACACCGCCCACGCCGACGAGGACGGCGCGTGGGAGGAGACGATGACCCGGCTGGACCAGTACGCCCGCCTCTACGAGGAGGTCATGGCGATGCCGCCGCTGAAGGGCCGCAAGCCGCCCCACGACAAGTTCCCCGGGGCGCACACGACGACGACCATCGAGACGCTGATGCCCGACGGCAAGACCGTGCAGGCGGCCACCTCCCACTACCTCGGGACCTCCTTCGGCGAGGCCTTCGACATCACCTACGCCGACGCCGACGAGGAGGAGAACACCGCCCACACCACCTCCTGGGGGCTGTCCTGGCGCGCGATGGGCGCGCTCATCATGACCCACTCCGACGACCAGGGGCTCGTGCTCCCGCCCGCGCTCGCCCCCGACCAGGTCGTCGTCGTCCCCATCTGGCAGGAGGACAACAAGGACGAGGTCGTCGACTACGCCGCGGACCTCGCCGCAGAACTCGACGAGGCCGGCGTCCGCGTCGAACTCGACGACCGCGAACATCGCAATCCCGGCTTCAAGTACAACGAACACGAACTCCACGGCGTCCCGCTCCGCGTCGAAATCGGCCCCCACGAGGTCGAGGACGGCGAGGCGACGCTCGTCCACCGCCCCGACGGCGAGAACGCGACCGTCGACCGCGACGGCATCGCCGAGACGGTCGAGGAGCACCTCGACACCGTCCACGCGAAGCTCTACGCCGACGCCGAGGAGACGCTGGAGGGCGAAATCCGCGAGGCTGAGTCCCGCGAGGAGATTCTGGGGACCATCGGCCAGCACGGCGGCTACGTCAAGTGTGGCTGGTGTGGCGACGAGGACTGCGAGGAGCCCATCAAGGACGCTATCGCGGCCGAAATCGTGATGGTCCCGCTGGACCGCGACGAGGAGCCGATTCACGACGAGTGTGCCATCTGCGGCGAGGAGGCCGAGGAGACGGCGTACTTCGCCAAGAGTTACTGACTAGGCGGTTCAGTTGCGTCTTCCGGCACCTCATCCAGAAACGCGTCGGCTTCGGCGCGGCCCGTTTCCATGAGCTCCTCGATGAACCGAGGGTCGCGGTCGCGTTTCGAGGCCGCTGTCAGCGTCGTATCAAGCACCAGTCGACGTATTTCCACGTGTTTGAAAGCCTCCGGGAGATACCCCTTTTCGACCCAGTCGTTGACTTTCCGGACGAAGAACAGTTCCTGATTCAGCGAGAGATTCCCGGCTAGTTCCTGCCGACGGTCGGTGATCTCTGCCAGCGATGTCGGACGGTCGTTGCGGGTCTGTGGCTCGATCTGGATGACCCAGATCTCGTCCGGTTTCGGTCGGTCGCTGGTCAGGAACTCCCGGATCGGTGGGTTCTGTGAGAACAGGCCGTCCCAGTGCCAGTGACTGTTCAGTTCGACAGCTTTGTACAGCAGCGGGAACGCGGCCGAGGCAAGCACTGCCTTCGACGTGGCGGTAGCATCGGTGAACGTCTCGAACACGCCGCTGTTGACGGTGACCGTGCCGATGGTTACGTGTGGCGGTGCCTCGTCGGTGAGGTTGTCGAACTCGTCGAACGCGATGTGGCGGTCAGCAGTGACAGGTACCAGTCGTGGCCGACCGCGCCAGGCGTCGCGTAGGGCGAGATATCGGCCGCGGGGAGCATCCGGTTCTGCAGTCGCTTGTGCCACACGAGAGATTCGTTCAGCAGGAATGAGGGCGGTGTTGTTGCGGCGACATCACACCAGACATCCTCGAGTAGCTCCCCGGCATGGCCGGGGCCTTCACTGAGCAGGCCGTACCAGGCCGTGACCGCACACAGAGCACCGCCGGAGGTGCCACTCAATCCCACGAGATTGTACTCGGTGTCGACCGCTGGCAGGAGTCGTTGCAGCGCACCGGCGGTAAACGCACTGTGGCTGCCGCCGCCCTGACAGGCGATGGCGACGCTGGGGCCATGACCAGACATGGTTTAATTCATATACGAAGAGCTTGCATAGATAACTGCCGGCCCACCGATACTGCCGGCTGTGTGCCCGTGAAATATGTTGCTACCGAGAGGTGGCACGTCTCTTCATGACGGCACAGCCAGTAGTATGAAGGAAGGATGGGGTCGGGGAGCGTGTGACATTTTCCTCCGTGCCCCCGATGACCACTGCTGGCCCTATGTATATAAATCGCCGTCAGACTAGGGTCATACAAACGCCAAACGGCGAACAGATACCGTCGTGGGAACTACGATTCAGCCGACCGCTTGCGACGGCAACGGGACCTCGACAGCCCCGTGATGGTCGAGCAGTCGGCACGGGCAATCGGAGATAGCTGGCAACTTCTTGAACGGCGGATTCATCGCAGTGACCGAGCATATTAAGACCTTATATATTCCTCAGGTGGTGGAATCGACAGATATCCGGAACCAACACGGTTATATCACGGCCCATGTTATCGACTGGCATGGAAGACGTGTTTGTCGGACGGATTATGTCATCGCCAGTCACCACTGTTGCCGCCGATGCGAACGCGAAAGCGGTCGCCAAGCGGATGCTCGACGAAAGCATCAGTTCTGTTGTTGTCGTCGACGCTGACGGAGAGTTGCGGGGGATTCTCACCTCCACAGACTTCGTCGAGATCGCCGCGGAGGGCGGCGATACGACGGGGCTAGCCGTATCTGACTACATGACGACGGACCTGGTTACAGTAACAGCAAACGACTCCGTCGAGGCGGCCGCAAGTCTGATGCTGGACCATACTGTCCACCATCTCCCGGTCGTCGACGAGGCGGAAGGTGTCGTCGGAATGCTGACTACAACTGACATGACGGCATACGTTTCGGGCATCGAGCAGTCATCTGCACCCGTGCTCGGTTGAACACCGTGTAAACCGACATCCATCGGACAACGGTTTATAAATGATGATACAGTTCAAACAATCATGATGAATATATACTCCCTAATGTGGGGTTAAACAACACTAATACCATTAGGATTACCCTCTTATAGTGGCATCCCCAGTCGTGAAACACATGGTTGAGCGACAGACAGGTCTCTCTGCAGGCGACGCCGGGCTTGCAGATCCCACGGACGAACGGTCGAACTGTGGTGTCGGGGTCGTCATGGACCTCGACGGCGACAGCGACCACTGGGTTGTATCGGACGGACTCGAACTCCTCGACAACCTCGAACATCGAGGGACAACAGGGGCCGAGCAAGATACGGGCGACGGGGCGGGCATCATGCTCCAGATTCCACACGAGTTTTTCACTGCCGAAGTCGACGCCGACCTGCCGCCCGCTGGCGAGTACGCCGTTGGCACGCTCTTTCTCCCGCAGGACGACGAAGTCGCCGACAGTCTGAAAGACCTCGTTGAGACGGAACTCGCCGCTGAGGGTCTCGATGTCATTGACTGGCGCGACGTTCCCACGGACAACAGCGACCTCGGCGCGACGGCGCTTGAATCCGAGCCGGACATCGTCCAGTTCTTCGTCACCTCCGCGACGGGCAAGACCGGCGACGCCTTCGAGAACCAGCTGTACGTCGGCCGCCGGGCGCTCGAAAACACTGTCGAGGAAGAGAAACCGGCGGGCCACGAGCGGTTCTACGTCGTCTCCCTCGCCACCGACGTCGTCGTCTACAAGGGCCTGCTCAAGGCCGAACAGCTCGAAGACTATTACCCTGACCTCGAAGACGAGCGGATGCAGTCGACGTTTGCGATGGTCCACGCCCGGTTCTCGACGAACACGCTGGGCGCGTGGCATCTCGCGCACCCGTATCGGCGCGTCATCCACAACGGCGAGTTCAACACGATTCAGGGGAACATCAACTGGATGCGCGCTCGGGAGACTGACATCCAGAGCGACGAGTTCGAGGGCGACTTAGAGAAGATCAAGCCCATCATCGACGACCCCGAGCAGTCAGACACCGCGAGCGTCGACAACGCGCTCGAACTCCTGCTTCAGGGCGGCCGCGACCTCCCCCACGCTCTGCGGATGCTCATCCCCGAAGCCTGGCGCGGCGAGATGAACGACGTGACCGGCGACCGGCGCGACTTCTACGACTACCACGCCTCGCTGGTCGAGCCGTGGGACGGCCCGGCGCTCGTCGCCGCGACCGACGGCGACCGTATCGGTGCGGTGCTAGACCGGAACGGCCTCCGCCCCTGCCGTTACGACGTACTTGAGGACAACACGCTCGTGATGTCCTCGGAAGCCGGCGCGCTGGAACACGACGCCAGCGAGATTCAAGAGCGCGGCCGCCTCCAGCCGGGCCAGTGCTTCCTCGCCGACCCCGAGGAGGGACGGGTCATCCCCGACGCGGAAGTCTTCGACGACATCACCGACGACAAGTACGGCGAGTGGGTCGCCCAGGAGCAGGTCGACATCGACGACGTGGCCGACCGCGAGGACAACGCGCCCCGGAATCCATCGGACGCGCTCCGGAGCCACCAGGCGATGTACGGCTACACCTACGACGAGGTCGACCACCTCATCGAGCCGATGGCCGAGAAGGGCAAAGACCCCGTCGGCTCCATGGGCGATGACACGCCGCTATCGGTGCTGTCGCAGTTCAACCGCCCGCTTTTCACCTACTTCAAGCAGCTGTTCGCCCAGGTGACGAATCCGCCGCTTGACTACATCCGCGAGGAACTCGTCACCTCACTGGAGTCTCGCCTGGGCCATCAGCGAAACATCCTCGACGAGAGCCAGGACCACGCCCGCCAGCTTGTCCTGGACTCGCCGATCCTCACCGACGAGGAGACGGCGTGCATCAAGGACCTGGACGAAAACGGCATGTCCACGAAGGTCATCGACATCACCTACGAGAAGGGCGGTGACCTCCGCCAGGCCGTCGAGGACGTGCGGGCCGAGGCCGACGCCGCCGCCAAGGAGCACGACGTCCTCGTGCTCTCCGACCGTGGCGCGGACGAGGACCGCGTGCCGATACCGAGCCTGCTGGCAGTCGGTGGCGTCCACCACCACCTCGTCCGCAACGGCCTCCGCAACCACGTCGGGCTCGTCGTCGAGTCCGGCGACCCGCGAGCCGTCCACCACTTTGCGACGCTCATCGGCTACGGGGCCGGTGCCGTCAACCCCTACCTAGCCTACCAGACCATCGAGGACCTGGTGGCCGGCCCGGACGGCGCGGACCTCCCCGACGCCATCGACGCCTACATCACCGCCGTCGAGGACGGCCTCCTGAAGACGATGGCCAAGATGGGCATCTCCACGGTCGAGTCCTACCAGGGTGCCCAGATCTTCGAGGCCGTCGGCCTCTCTTCGGACTTCGTCGCCGAGTACTTCGAGGGGACGACCTGCCGGACCGAGGGCATCGGCATCGAGGAAATCGAGGACGACCTCACCCAGCGCCACGAGGTCGCCTGGAGCGAGGAGGAACCCGACATGCCCCGCCAGGGCGAGTACGAGTTCCGCTCGAACGGCATCCACCACCAGTGGAACCCCAACACGGTCGGCAAGATTCAGCAGGCCGTCCGGATGGGCGACTACGACACGTACAAGGAGTTCGCCGAGCTGGTCAACGACCAGAACGAGGAGCTCCAGACCCTGCGTGGGCTGCTCGAGTTCGATTCCGATCGCGAGTCCATCCCCATCGAGGACGTGGAACCGGTCGAGGACATCGTCGAGCGCTTCGAGACCGCGGCGATGTCGCTCGGGTCGCTGTCGCCCGAGATGCACGAGAACAACGCCATCGCCATGAACCGGCTCGGGGCCAACGCCAACACCGGCGAGGGCGGCGAGCCGCCCGAGCGGTTCGACACCGAGAAGGAGTGTACGACCAAGCAGGTCGCCTCCGGTCGCTTCGGCGTCACCTCGGATTACCTCGCGTCGGCCGACGAACTCCAGATCAAGATGGCCCAGGGCTCCAAGCCCGGCGAGGGCGGCCACCTGCCCGGCAAGAAGGTCAACGAGATGATCGCCCACGTCCGGTACGCGACGCCGGGCGTCGGCCTTATCTCGCCGCCGCCGCTGCACGACATCTACTCCATCGAAGACCTGAAACAGCTCATCCACGACCTCAAGGCCTCGAACCCGGAGGCGGACATCAACGTCAAACTGGTCTCCGAGGACGGCATCGGGACCATCGCGGCCGGCGTCGCCAAGGCCAACGCCGACGTGGTCCACATCTCGGGCCACGACGGCGGCACCGGCGCGTCGCCCAAGACCTCCATCAAGAACGCCGGCCTCCCGTGGGAACTCGGCGTCTCGGAGGCCAACCAGATGCTCCGGGCCACCGGCCTGCGCTCGCGCATCAAGGTGACCACCGACGGCGGCATGAAGACCGGCCGCGACGTGGCCGTCGCCGCCCTGCTCGGTGCCGAGGGGTACACCTTCGGGACCGCCTCGATGGTCACCTCCGGCTGCGTGATGGCCCGGCAGTGCCACGAGAACACCTGTCCAGTCGGCATCGCCACCCAGAACGAGAACCTCCGCGAGCGGTTCCCCGGCGAGCCACAGCACGTCATCAACTACATGACGTTCGTGGCCCAGGAACTCCGGGAGATCATGGCCGAACTCGGCTTCGAGACGATCGACGAGATGATCGGTCGGCCGGGCGTGCTGGCACAGCGCGACGACGTGTCCCAGCCGAAGGCCCAGAAGCTCGACCTCTCGTCTGTCATCGCAGAGCCGGCCGACAACGACGGCCGCTACAAGCAACGCGAGCAGACCCACGAGGTCGACGAGCAACTCGACTGGGACCTCATCGACGCCGCCGAGGACGCCATCTACCAGGGCGACCCGGTCGCCATCGACGCCGACATCACCAACGTCGACCGCGCGGTCGGGGCGACGCTCTCGAACCGCATCTCCCGCGAGCACGCAAGCGACGGCCTCGCGGACGACACCATCCGGGTCGACTTCGACGGCACGGCCGGCCAGTCCTTCGGCGCGTTCCTCGCACAGGGCGTGACGATGGAGCTGACCGGGACGGCCAACGACTACGTCGGCAAGGGGCTCTCTGGCGGGAAGCTCGTTCTGAAAACGCCGGACAACGCTCCCTTCGACCCGACCGAGAACATCGTCATCGGCAACGTCGCGCTGTACGGCGCGACCCAGGGCGAGGCCTACGTCAACGGGATGGCCGGCGAGCGCTTCGCCGTCCGCAACTCCGGGGTCAAAGGCGTCGTCGAGGGCGTCGGCGACCACGGCTGTGAGTACATGACTGGCGGTGCCATCGTCGTGCTGGGCGAGACGGGCAAGAACTTCGCGGCCGGCATGTCCGGCGGCGTCGCCTACGTTTACGACCCCAACGGCGAGTTCGAAACGAAGGCAAACACCGGTATGGTGTCCCTGTCCGACACGCTGGAGGGTAAGGACCGCCAGATGATTACCCGACTCGTCGAAAACCACGCCGCCTACACCGACTCAGACCGAGCGGCGGAACTGCTTGAGGACTGGGACGCCGAACTGGAGAACTTCACGAAGGTGATGCCCGACGCCTACGCCGAGGTCATCAGCGACCGTGAGCGAGACGACGTGCGCAACGAACCGCCGGCCAAGGCCGCGCCGAGCGCTGAAGCCGCTGAGGCTGACTTCATCGCCTCCACCGACGACTGAAGCGCCGCCGGTCGGCACTTTCGTCCACGCAGTCGCCATCGCTACTTTTCTTGTGATCGCGTTTCGAAGGAGCTCCAGCAGCCGCGATGTGAGGCCGTGGCACGCAACCGCTGGCTCTATAGCTGTCGGGCCAAAGTGCTGGACATGGTCCCCGTACAACCACCCGCCGTATCACATCGGAGCACAGCATGAGTGACATCCCCGGTCCCGATCCCGATTCCGGGTCGGACATCGACGTCGACGTCGGCCGCGGCCTCCGCATCGCCGCCAGTGTCGTTGTCGCCCTCGCCGTCGTAACGGCGCTGTTTGGCGGCTATCACCAGGTTCCCGAAGGCCACGTCGGCGTCCAGAAATCGTTCGGTGCGGTAACCGGCGCTGAACTCCAGCCGGGCGCACACATTATTGTGCCTGTCAAGGACACCGTCCAGGACGTGGAGATCCGGCCACGGACCTACACCATGGCCAACACCGAGGGCGAAGGCGACAGAGCGGCACAATCCGACGCCGTGACGGTCCAGACGATCAACGGAACGACGGTCGATATCGACATCACTGTCCGGTACAAGGTGGACGAAGCAGACGCGTCAGGGTTCGTTATTCAGTGGCGGACCGTCGAACAGGCAGAAGAACGACTTATCCGACCGTCCGTCCGGTCGCAACTCCGCGACGAGGCTGCCGGTATCCAGACAAGTGAGATATACACCAGCAGCGGCCGCGAGCGGCTTGGCGAGGCAGCACAGCAGAAACTTAAATCTGCGTTCGAGGGCGAAGCGCTCGTCCTCGAAGAGGTGCAGGTCCGTGACGTCGACCTCCCGGACTCGTACGATCAGGCGCTCAACGACAAAGAAATTGCAAAGCAACGCGTCGAAGAGAAGAAATTCGAGATTCAACAGGCCGAACGCGAAAAGGAACGACAGGAGATTCGGGCCGAAGCCGACGCCCGGGTCATCGAAATCCGCGGTGAGGCGCTGCGGGACAATCCGGTCGTGCTGAAACAGCAGTACGTCCAGAGCATCGACGACTCGGATAAGATCATTCTGGCGACTGACGACGAAGGGACACCGATCATCCTGCAGACTGGCAGGCACAGCGGTGGAAACACTTCCAGTGCCGATACTGGGTTCTCGACAAACGTGACGAACGCGACGGGCGGCAACTGACTGCAGACGCGAGGGTACGCCTCGTTTCGTATTTTATTTCGCTGTGTCACCTGTCGTAGAGGACGACCATCCGTGCACAGCATGGTAGCGATATCGGGACAGGCCGTGCAGAGTCCCTGCCGAATCAGGCCGTTAACTGCTGTCGAATAATAACCGCGTTTGATGGGGTGTGCACAACTCGGACGGTCACTGTGTCGCCCGGCCGCAAGTCACAGTCCCCGCCTGCGATCCGGAAAACGATCACGTCTCCGGGGCGGAACTCATCTGTGACCAGTGCCCCGGTAGTATCGGCACCGCGTTCCGTGAGCGAGCCAGTGCTCTCGTCGAAGATATCGTCGCCCTCGATATTGTCACCCTGTGGCCGATCGCCGGATTTCGCTGGGAGATTGACTAACCGCCCGTGCTTTTCAGTTCCGTCGCCGCCACAGTCAGCACTGACAGCCACTTCAATCTCCGAGACACGAATGACATCCCCGGCAACGTGTGTGATACGGACGATGCCTCCGCCGAACCCATCCTGTGGGGTAAACGCACCGTCGGATTGGCCGACCACGGGCGCTGTGTCATCCAACTTCTCTGCGAGGCCAAGCGTCGCCGCTGACAGCACTGCTGTGAGAACGACAGTGACCGCCACGAGGAGGATAACCGAAATCACCGAAGAGACAGCACGGGACTGATCTGTCACTGGGCCTGCTACTGTCTGGGTATACAAAAATATCCGCAACAGGAGCGCTACGAGATGTCGTCCTGAACCATACATGGCCGCCCCTCCCGCCCTGTTCTTCAGCGGGGCATCGGTCGTGATGTATCTCCAGCCAAACACTTGGCGTCAACTGTCGGACCCGCGGCAGACGCCCACGGTGAGCCACACTGTTTTGCGGATTCCGTCCGAGCACGGTGTATGGACAGTGTCCTCGTCATCGGCGGTGGGCGGTTCATCGGCCGGCACACAGTCACAGAGTTCCGAAACGCAGGCTACGACGTGACGATGCTCACCCGCGGCCAGCACCCGAACCCGTTCGCTGACACCGATGTCGCCCACATCGAGGGCGACCGAAACGACCGGGAGAGACTTGAAACCGCACGCGAGCGGGTCGACCCGGACGCTGTCGTCGACTGCGTCGCGTACTTCCCGCGCGACGTGCGAGAAGCGACCGACGTGTTCGCCGACGCCGAGGCGTACGTCTACGTCTCCAGCGGCGCGGCCTACGGCGTCGAGCGGACGCCCAAGCGGGAGGGCGAGACGCCGCTCGCGGGCTGTACCGACGCGCAGGCGACGACCGACAGCCGCGAGACTTACGGCCCGCGGAAAGCCGAGGGTGACCGCGAGGTATTCGCCGCCGCGGCCGACGGCGTGCGGGCGATGAGCGTCCGGCCGACCGTGGTGTACGGCCCCCACGACTACACCGAACGGTTCGCCTACTGGGTGGACCGCGTGGCCGAGTACGACCGAATCGTCGTCCCGAGCGACGGGCTCAGTCTCTGGCAGATGGCCTACGTCGAGGACGTGGCAAGTGCGCTCCGCCTCGTCGCGGAACGAGGGACGGCCGGCGAGGCGTACAACGTCGGCGACGAGCACGCGCCGACGCTCCGTGAGTGGGTCGACCTGCTCGCCGGCGTACACGAGACGGACGTTGAGACAATCGGCGTCGGCGAGCGTGAACTCGCGACCGCGGGGCTGGAGCCAGACGACTTCCCTATGTACCGCGATTCGCCGCATCTGCTATCGACGGCCAAGCTCCGCGACATAGGCTGGTCGTCGACGCCGCATGAGACGGCACTGGCCGTGACCGTCGCTGAACATCGGGAGAACGACCGAACCGGCCGCGAGTTCGGCCCTGACCGGGACACGGAGACTGCGCTCATCGACCGTCTGACCGAGTGACCGCTACGCTCGACGCAGCCGTCGTGTGCTTGACCTCGTAGTCCTCCAGGAACGCGCCGTAGCCGCCGACGGTGATGCGTTCGCGCCCGGTGTCGACGACCAGCGAGTTCTCGAAGCCGAAGTCGCTGTCGTGCGGCTCGGCGAGGTTCTGCCGGACATCGACGATCAAGCCGGTCATCACCTTGAAATCGGCGTCGGACCCCGTCGCCCGGGCGTAGAGGTCGGCGACGAGAGCGTCGCCGGCCCGGAGCGCGAGCGCGGTCGTGAACACGACTGTGCGGAACATGTCGTACCGGACCGGGAGCGAGGGGGCCGCGAGACCAGCACCTCCTCGCCGATGGGCCAGTAGTTGCCCAGGTAGGACCCGACGAGCACCGCCGCGACGGCCTCCTGTGTGAACGTTATCGCGTTCGTCTCGTCGTGGTCCCAGCTGGGTATCGTCGCCCGACAGGGTCAGGAGCACGAGGATGCCACGCTCGCGGGCACGGCGGAGCGTGTCGCGGATGTCGGGGAGCAGGTCGGCCGGGACCTGGAGCACGACCTCGCAGTCGGCGGCCTCGATGTGCCGTTTCAGGCGCTTGATGATGGTTGGTCTGGACTTGCTGACCTCGAAAGAGTGGTCGCCGGGCGAGCCGTCCTCGTACCGGGTCTGGACTGCTGTTTCGAGCGTGTCGAGTTCGCGTTTCAGCGCGTCGAAGGTCTCGAAGGAGCTAATCGCCACCTGCGTCATCTGGCCCGCCTTCTGTCCCAGCGTGAGGTCGTCGACGAGCGACCCGGTGTCCGGTTGCGCCGCGGCGGTGCCAACACCCGCGCCGGTCGCGGCCGCCGCGCCGGCTACCCCGGTCGCCTTCAGAAATGTCCGCCGAGACGCCCGCATGCCGTCGTCAGTCGTGCCACTCCCATGACAACCCCACCCAAACCCCGACCTTAATAATCGTTTTCGGAAAGCTGGTGTGTGATAGTTGTCAAAACGTTTGCCGGAACATCCCACGCATCTAAACTGTTTTCACGCGTGCCCGGGGACAGGCAACCATGTTCGAGAAACGTACCTGGATTCGCCTGCCCCGAAACGTCGTGGTTGGGCATGGTGTCCTCGGCCGGACAATCGAGGCCGTGAGCGAGCTTCACCTGACCGGTCGGCCGCTCGTCGTCTCCAGTCCGACGCCACACGAGGTCGCTGGCAAGCGGGTCGTCGAACAGTTCGAGGACGCGGGGTACCACCCCTCGGAAATCGTTATTGAGGAGGCCAGTTTCGACGCCGTCCAGCGGGTCATCGACCACGCCGCCGAGATAGACGCGGGCTTCCTGCTGGGCGTCGGCGGCGGGAAAGCCATCGACATCACGAAGATGGCGGCCGACGACCTGGGCCTGGGCTTCGTCTCGGTGCCGACGGCCGCGAGCCACGACGGCATCGTCTCCGGGCGCGGCTCGGTCCCCGAGGGCGATACGCGCCACAGCGTCGCTGCCGAGCCACCGCTGGCCGTCATCGCCGACACCGAGGTGCTGGCGGAGGCCCCCTGGCGGCTGACCACCGCCGGCTGTGCCGATATCATCTCGAACTACACCGCCGTCCGGGACTGGCAGCTCGCCCACCGGCTCAAGAACGTCCCCTACTCCGAGTACGCCGGCGCGCTCTCACAGATGACCGCCGAGATGCTCGTCGAGAGCGCCGATTCGATAAAAAAGGGCCTGGAGGAGTCGTCCTGGATTGTCGTGAAGGCGCTCGTCTCCTCCGGCGTTGCCATGTCCATCGCCGGCTCCTCGCGCCCGGCCAGCGGCGCAGAGCACCTGTTTTCCCACCAGCTGGACCGGCTCGTCCCCGACGGTGCGCTCCACGGCCACCAGGTCGGCGTCGGCTCCATCATGACCGAGTACCTCCACAGCGGCCAGAAGGGGAAGTGGAAAGACGCCAGGGACGCCCTGGCCGCCATCGGCGCGCCGACGACCGCGGACGAACTCGGCATCGACGACGAGACGGTCATCGAGGCGCTGACGACGGCCCACCAGATACGCGACCGCTACACGGTGCTCGGCGACGGGATGAGCGAAGAAGCGGCGATAGAAGCGGCGACGGTCACCGGCGTTATCTAAACCAGTTCTGCGACCGCGACGTCGCTGGCGTCGTCCCATCGAATCGACGCTTCTGTCTCGTCGACCGCCTCGGTACCATCGCCGTCGTTGAGCGCAGCACCGTTGATTTCGGCGTCGAACACGATACTGAGTCGGTACACCGTCTCGGCGTTCGAGTCCGACTCGTTTCGCACGCCGCAGATGGTCGCCCGAACCGCGTCCCGAACCGTACACTCGACGCCGGCGGTTTCGGTGACGACCCGCCTGACCGCTGCCGCCGGCCGCTCGGCCCCCTGTGTCTGGCCCTTGGGGACTTCCCAGGATCCGTCAGTGTCCCTCAGCAACACGTCACCCGACTCGTTGTGGACGAACGCGTGGACGTCCACCTGCCCCTCTCGTGAGCGCTCGACAGCACGCTGGTACGCTTCCCCACCCACCGAAAAGGTGGTCTGGTCCACCGGTGTCGAGCCGAACTCCTGTTCGAGGCGGGCGAGGCGCTCTTGGACCCGCGCTCGCGAGCGCTCGGCTATCTCCATACGAAACGCTGCTTCGGCAGCATCATAAAGCCGCCTGAACGTTTTCGTCGCTTGAAACGCCCTTTTAAAAACGCCGTGCCGTCGCCGTCGCCGGGTTTCTGTCGTAACGCTCAGACGTGGTCGTCGAGGAATTCGACGACGGCGGTGTACGCTTCGATTCGGTTCTGGCGTTTGCTGATGCCGTGGCCTTCGTCGTCGAAGACGAGTTTCTCCACGGGAACGCCCCGCTCGGCGGCCTGCTCGGCGATCTGTTCGGCCTCGCTGACCGGGACGCGCGGGTCGTTTGCCCCATGGAGGACGAACAGGGGCGCGTCGATGCGGTCGACGTTGTTGATCGGCGAGATGGATTCGAGGAACTCCCGATCCGTCTCGAGAGACCCGTATTCGGCCTCACGGAGTTCCCGCCGCCAGTCGCCGGTGTTCTCCAGAAACGTCACGAAGTTGGCGATGCCGACCACGTCGACGCCGGCCGCCCAGAGGTCCGGGTACTCGGTCAGCGCCGCAAGCACCATGAACCCGCCGTAGGATCCGCCCATCGCCACAATTTTGTCGGGGTCGACGGCCGGCTGGTCGTGGAGCCAGTCGACGCCGGCCCGCAGGTCTTTCACCGAGTCCATCCGTTTTTCCACGTCGTCGAGGTGCGTGTAGGCCTTCCCGTAGCCGGTCGACCCCCGGACGTTGGGCTCGAAGACGGCGTAGCCCCGCGAGAGGAAGTACTGGGTCAGGCCCGAGAACGACGGGCGGCGCTGGCTCTCCGGGCCGCCGTGGATGTCGACAATGACCGGGGTGTCTCCGCCAGCCCCGGTCCCGCCGGCTGCACCGTCCGGCAGCGAGAACAGCGCCGGAATCTCTCGCCCGTCGAAGGATTCGAACCGGACGACGTCTGGCTCGATGAACGTCTCACGCGGGATGCCGGCCGTCGAGGCGGCCGTCCACTGCTCGCTCTCGCCGGTCTCGGCCTCCACGACGAACACGTTAGTGTTGACCGTCCGCCCGGTGACGCTGACGGCGAACCGTTCGGCATCGGGTCCCCAGGAGACGCCGCCGGCCAGCCCGCCCGGCAGGTCCGGCGTCGGGAACGTCTCGACCGTGGTCGGCCCCGTCAGTTCGCCGACGGTGAGTTGGTTGAAGCCGTCGACGTTGCGTGAGTACACGAGGCGACCGCTGTCTTTGTCCAGTGCGACGCCGTCGATGTTCCACTGGTCGTCCGAGCGCACGATGTCGAGGTCACCCTCAAGCGAGAGGCGGGCGAGTTCGAGCGTGTCGCTCTCGGCATCGGTGACGAGATACACCGCCTCGCCGTCTGGTCCCCACGACGCGCTCGTGTAGCGGATCGTCCCCTCGTGTGGCGTGAGGTGCGTGAGGCTCTCGCTGTCGATGTCTAGCACGTAGATGTCCTGGTCGAAACTGGAGTGGGCTTCGCTGACTAACAGTCGCTCGCCGTCGGGCGAGAACCCGCCCACGGAGAGCCAGCCGTCGCCCTCCCAGACCAGCTCCGCGTCGCCGCCGGTCGCGTCGCGGTCCTGGACGTAGATGTCGAAGACGGACTCGTCGCGGCGGTTCGAGGCGAAGGCAAACTGCTCGCCGTCCGGCGACCAGCCGCCCCAGCGGTGTTTCGCGTCGGGCATCCCGGTGAGTTCGTGGACGCGCCCGTCGTCGTCCAGACGGTACAGCTGGGCCCGCTCGTTGCCGCCCTCGTCCATGCCGAAGACGAGTTCCTGGCGCTCGGGCGAGTAGTCGACGAAGCTCACGGTGTCGTCGTAGAACGTCAACTGTTCGGGCCAGCCGCGGGGCTCCGACAGCGACCAGAGCTGGGCGACGCCGGTCGTGTTCATCAGGAAGGCGAGCGTTCCGTCCGGCGCGAACGAACTGCCGTAGGCGCTCCGGACGTTCAGATAGCGAGAGAGGTCGTACGCGGTCACACCGGGAGGGAGGGTAGCGACCGGCAAAACCCTTTGTGGCGGCCGTGGTCTGATTCAGCTGAACGCGGCGGCTGTTATCCAGAGAGTCGCTTGAGTGGCTCCTCACCCTGCCAGCGGGCGTACGCGTACGAGGCGACGAGGAGGATGCCACCCAGTACGAGGAACGAGAGGGTCCGGGCGAGCGTATCGAGCCCCTGCGTGTCGTAGAGGAACACCTTGGTCGTCACCAGGCCGAGGACGACGACGCCCCGGAGCCGACGACTGCGGTCGTCCAGCGCGAGGCCAACCCCGACGAACGCGAGCCCCAGGACGGCCCACGCAACCGACAGCCCCGCCCCCGAAAGCTCCAGTCCCAGAAGCACCACCGCGAGCCCGGTCGCCGTCCAGGCGTACGGCGCAGCCACCGAGAGTTCGCGGTCAGTGCTTGGCACCGTCGCCGATACGCCGCCGAACCACCGACCGAGCGCGTAGAAGACCGCGATTCCCAGCAGGTATGCGGCTGGTCGCCCCATCGCGGTCGCCAGCGGGTCCGCGAGCGAGAACGGCGGTAATTCGGTCGCGTCCACGGCGAGCAGTTTGGCGACGGTCCCGACGGCGACGAGGTGCCCGCCGAGCCGAACCGCTCTCGCGTCGCGGCGGGACCCGACTGTCAGCGCTCCACAGAGCAGGCCGAGAAGCCCGGCGGTCGCGAGGAACGGGTCGGCCGCGAGGACGACGCTGACGGCGAGTAGCACGACGGCCAGCACCCCAGCCACGCTGTCTTGCTGTCCGAGGCGTGACTCCGTGACGGCGTAGACGCCGCCGAGGGCGAGTCCGACTGCGCCGACAGCCACCCCGTCTGGCGCTGTCGGAATGAGTCGACGAACGACGTCTTCCAGCAGGATTACGACGAACACGGCGTTGAGCCCGGTCGTCGCCTCCACCAGTCGGCGGTGCCATCGGTCCGTTCGGTCGCTCGCACGGAGCACGTACACACCAGCGGCGTAGACGGCGAACGTCGCGACGAGAACAGCGGTGGCGACTGCCTCTGGCGGCTCCAGCCGCTCCAGCCACGCGAGGTGGAGCACGTAGGCCGGGAGGACGCTGCCGAGGACGAGCCGGCTCCACGGCCGGACGACGGCGATGGTCACCAGCCCGGCCGTGAGAAGCACGACGTAGGCCGGCGAGACGACGAAGGATGCGGCGTCGAGTCCGACGTAGGCCGTGACGTATCCCAGCAGGAACGCCTCACCGGCGACAGCCGGTGCGTGGTCCCGCACCGAGACAACCGCTGTGGCGGCCACGAGAGCTGTCAGAACCAGCAGAACCACCCACAGCGGCGCTCCGATGGCGGCTCGATACGACTCGAAACCGTAGGCCGCGTAGACGCTGAAATACGCGATGGCGAGGCCGGTCCCCGCGACGAGCCGACCCCATCGGCCGTAGCCCTGCCGCTCGGCGGCGTATCGACCGCCTGCGAGCAGTATGAGCCCGCCTGCTGTGCCGGTGAGCACACGCCCGAGCGGGCCGAGGTAGCCCGCTTCGATGGCCAGACGAATGAAGAAGACAACGCCGACCACCAGCGCGAGCCCGCCGACCCCGCCGAGCCACTTCATCCCGATGTCGCGCTCCCAGTTCCGCTCGTCGACAGGCGCGTCGCTGACGGCTGTCTCGCCGGTCTCTGGCGCTGTCCCCGAATTTTCTGTGGGCTCCGATCCGGGAGCCGCTGTGTCCGCTTCAGTGGTTGCAGTTTCGTCCCCGACAGACGGAGGCGGGTCGGTGTCCAGTTTCGATTCCAGGGCGGTGATGCGTGTCTGGAGGGCATCGACCTCGGCGCGGAGGTCCCGTACTTCCGCTTCGAGGTCGTCATCATCGCTCATACACTGACACGTTGCAGAGTCGCTGTAATAAACATCCAGTCGAACGACAGTTCCGACGGCTAATCCGCCATCTGTCGTCGTCAACCGCGAACGGGTGGATTTTTGAGCGGCCACGTTGTCGCTCCTGTATGCGTGTCGCGGTCGTCGCCATGGAGACGAGTCAGTACCGGGACACAGTGGGCCGGACCCGGCTAGAGCGGGTGGCTACCGAACTCGCCGCTGCCGGCCACGACGTGACAGTGTTCTGTTCGCAGTGGTGGTCGGGATTCGATAATCAGCGCGAGCGCGACGGCGTCACCTACCGTGCCGTCACCGTCTCGCCGACCACCCCCTCCTTCTGTGTCCGCCTGCCGGTCATGCTCGCCCGGTTCCGTCCAGATGTCGTCCACGTCCACCCGACGCCGTCGTCGGTCGCACTCGCGGCCAAGGCCGGTGCAACGCTGTCTCGCGCGCCGCTTCTCACGGAGTGGTATGGGGACGAGGACGTGCCCGAGAGCCGCCGGGCCGACCTCGCGCTCCGCGCGTCGGATTGCCTCGTCACACCGTCCGAACTCGTCCGCACGCGAGTCCGCGAGCGGGGAGCGACGGCGGACCAGACCACGATTCTCCCACAGAGCATCGACATGGACCTCGTTAGAGAGACCGATGCCGGCGAGGAGATCGACGTGGTGTACGCCCACCGACTGGACGGCAGCGCGAACGTCGAGTCGCTGCTGCTCGGGCTGGCGGAACTCAGACAGAAGGGCTGGTCGGCGACGATCATCGGCGACGGCCCCGAGCGAGCGTACTACGAACAGGAGGCCGCCGACCTCCGCATCGACGACCGCGTGACCTTCGTCGGTGCGTGCGACGTAGAGGAGCGCGTCTCGATTTACAAGGGCGCGCACGTGTTCGTCCAGACGGCGTTTCGCGAGTGTTTCGCTACCGACCTCCTCTGGGCGATGGCCTGTGGCTGTATCGGCATCGTGGAGTACCAGGCTGAGTCATCAGCCCACGAACTCATCGAGCAGCGCAACCGTGCGTTCCGAGTGACGAACCCGCAGGAAATCGCCGACAAAATCGCTGAATCAGCCGGATTCGAGCGCCGGACGGTCGACGAATCCTGTGCCGAGTTCGACCACGCGCAGGTCCGAGCAGAGTATGAGGACCTCTACGAGAAGCAAATCGAAGATACCGGTCTTTTCTAATCGGAACGTCGCTCAGACGCGCTGGCGACGTGGACAAATTGCCGCCAGTCAGTACGGGATGACGCGGAACCCTTCGGGAAGCACCAGCCCGAACACGAGGAACAACACGGCCGCGATACCAGCCGCGATGAGGGCATAGGGTGCTTGACTTCTGACGTGAACCATGTGGTCGCTTCCGCTCGTCGACGACGCCAGCACGGTCGTGTCGCTGATGGGTGAGGTATGGTCGCCGAAGATGCCGCCGCTGAACACCGCGCCGAGGACGAGCGGGAGGTTCGCACCCGTCGAGAACGCCAGCGGGATGGCGATGGGGAACATGATCCCGTAGGTCGACCACGACGACCCGTCTGAGAAGCTGACAAACGAGGTTACGAGGAAGACACCGACCGGAATGACAAACGCAGGCACGCCGCCGAAGACGTTCGTCACGAACGACGAGATGCCCAGTATCGTCACCGCGTTCTGGATGGAACTGGCGAACATCAGGATGACAGCCGCGAGGAGGATGCCTTTGAAGCCGACCATCATCGCATCGGTCGCGTCGTCGTTGGACGGGATGTCGCCCTTCCAGCGATACAGCAGGAAGGCGACGATGAGCGCGGAGAACGAGGCCAGACCGAGCTGGACGCCGCCGATGTTGAACGCCCACGGCCCGCTCGGCGGCGTGATTAGCTGCCAACTGCCGAGCTGGAGCAGTGTGGTCCCCATCCCTTCCTTCCCCTTGACGTAGATGACGGGGCTGGCTCGCCAGAACATCGCGCCGAGGCCGACGACAATCATCGTGAGGATCGGCCAGGCGAAGTTCCGCCAGTCCGGTGTGGCGGTTTCGGACACCTCGTATTCGTCCATCTCTGCGGAAATCATCGGGTCTGCGTCGTCTCCGACGACCTTCCCTTCGCTTCTCGCCCGGGTCTCTTCGGTCCCCATCCCGTAGATGTTTGGCACGACCTGCCACGCGACAAGGCCAGCGAGGCCGAGCGCAATCCACGAGTAGAAGCCGGTAAACAGCGTGTTGAAAAACAGCGGCCAGACAGCCCCGGTCGCCGCAGTGACCTGCTCGCCGCCGGTGTTGACGAAGTTGGTCATGCCCGACGGGAGCGTCCCCTGCTGCTGTGCCTCGACGAGACCGCCACCGATGAAGCCGACCATCGCCGCGCCCCACGTCGAGTAGAACGCGAGCCGTGACGCTGGCGACCCCGCTGAGTCGACGTAGTAGGCCAGTTTAGCCCGCGAAACGTCGAACTTGTCGGTCAGCGGCCGCATCATCGAGCCGACCACGAGGCAGTTGAAGTAGTCGTCGATATGGATGGCGATACCGGCCAGGAAAGCGGCCTTCTCGGCGTCTGCGGCGGAGTCGGCCCGCGCCACCAGCGACTCCAGCACGCCCTGTATCGCCCCAGCTCGAATCATCAGTCCGATCAGCCCGCCGATGGCGAAGATGGCGAGGAGGACGTTCTTCACGTACCATTCCCCGAACAGCGGGGCCGTGGCGATGATTTCCGGCACGAGCTTCAGCCCGAAGATCGCTCCGAGTACGATGCCACCGACGCCGACTGTCCAGGGACTCCCGTCCTCGGCCTGTGGCTGGACGGTGGCCACCTCACCGCCAGCGGTGATCAGGTCCGACGGGACCCCGACAGCCTGGGGGTGTAATGCGCCGACCAGCACGCCTGTGATGACGATGCCCACGAACAGCCCGATAAGGGCGTCACGGGTGTACCAGGCGAGACCGATGGCGACGAGCGCAGGGACGATAGACCACGGTCCAGCCGCGATTCCCTCAACCATGCCGGCACGTCTAGGTGGCGCTATATTAAGGTATGTATTCGCAGCCGCGTCAGGGATTGTCCAGACGAAACCCGTTTGAGCGTCGGTCCCCTCCACTCGGTAGTGACAGTCGAGGAGCCAGCTGACCGAGACGACGACTCGGATGCCACCACGGAACTCGAACTCGACGCCGTCTACGACGCCATCGATGCTGTCGGCCGCCCACATCTGACGGCGACGGAGCTCTCCCGCAAAACGGATCTGACGCCCGACGAGGCGCGGGCGGCACTGGAGGGGATCGCCGACGACGGCGACATCGAGCGCCAGGACGTGTCCGAAGTCGAGTCTGTATGGTATCCGACGGACATCGCAGAAGTGACCGACCGCGAGCGCGTCGTCCTGTTTCCCGACCGCCGTGAAGTGGTGGTCGAACACCCCGACCAGTTCACGCGTGCGCAACTCTCGCAGTTCGCCCGACTGCAGGACACCAACCGCTCGGGCGGCTACGTGTACGAACTCCGCGAGGAGGACATCTGGGCTGCACCCCACGAGTCTCTGGAGGACCTGCTCGCGACGATGCGAGACGTGCTGGGCGAACGCTCGCCACACCTCGAAGAGTGGGTGACGAGCCAGTGGGAGCGCGCCCGGAAGTTCCGCCTGAAGACCCACGAGGACGGCTACGTCGTGCTCGAAGCCGAAAGCGACGATCTGATGGGCAACGTCGCCCGGCCGAAACTCGACGACGACCACCTCCGAGCCCCCATCTCCGACTCGGAGTCGTGGGTCAACGAGGACGCGACCGCCGAAATCAAGCGCACACTGTACGAGGCGGGCTATCCGGTTCGGGACGACCGCGACCTCGAAACGGGCGACGCTATCGAGATGGATCTGCGCCTGCGCCTGCGGGACTACCAGCAGGACTGGGTGGAGCGGTTCACCGAGCAGGGCTCGGGCGTGTTCGTCGGCCCGCCGGGGTCGGGCAAGACCGTCGCCGCGATGGGTGCGATGGCCGCTATTGGCGGCGAGACGCTGATTCTCGTCCCCTCGCGCGAACTCGCGACCCAGTGGCGCGACGAACTGGTCCGGCACACCTCGCTCACTGACGACGACATCGGCGAGTACCACGGCGGCGAGAAGTCCATCTGCCCGGTCACCATCGCCACCTACCGCACCGCCGGCATGGACCGCCACCGGAAACTGTTCGACCAGCGCAAGTGGGGGCTCATCGTCTACGACGAGGTCCACCACGTCCCCTCGCCCATCCACCGGCGGAGCGCGGACCTCCAGACCAAACACCGCCTGGGCCTGACCGCGACGCCGACCCGCGAGAGCGACGACGAGGAGGAGATATTCACGCTCGTCGGCCCGCCAATCGGGACCGACTGGGGCAAACTGTTCGACGAGGGGTACGTCTCCGAGCCGGAGGTCGAAATCCGCCTCGTGCCGTGGGGCAACGAGACCGAACAGTCAGAGTACAGTTCCACGTCGGGCCACGACCGCCGGCAGGCCGCCGCCAGCAACACCGGGAAGGTAGACGAGATTCGCTACGCGCTGGCCGAGAACCACGCCGCGAAGGCGCTGGTGTTCATCGAGTATCTCGATCAGGGTGAGGCCATCAGCGAGGCCATCGACGCACCATTTATCAGCGGTGAGACGCCACACGCCCGCCGAGAGAAGCTGTTCGACGAGTTCCGCCGGGGCGAACTCGACACGCTGGTCGTCTCCCGCGTCGGCGACGAGGGTATTGACCTGCCGGACGCCGAACTCGCCATCGTCGCCTCCGGGCTTGGCGGGTCCCGCCGCCAGGGCGCACAGCGGGCCGGTCGAACGATGCGCCCCGCCGGCGACGCCCGGATGGTCATTCTCGCGACGCGAGGGACGACTGAAGAGGACTTCGTCCGCCGGCAGATGCGCCACCTCGCTTCAAAGGGCATCCGCGTGACAGAGACGGAGGCCGAGGCCGTCGAGCCGCCGGCCGAGACGGAGTGAGCAGAGATGGGATTACGCTCGCGCCCGGAAAAACGCGAACACCCCACCGAGTTCGTCGTCGACGGTTTCGACACCGGTGACGGAGAAGCCGGCCTCAGTCAGTAGCTCGCGATTGCGACTGCGCCCGTAGAAGCTCCAGGCCATCTCGGTATCGGTCCCCAGCCAGTTCTCGTTGGTGCCCGCCCACTGTTCGTCGCCCAGCGCGGCCAGGAGTCGACCACCCGGCTCGAGCACGCGTTCGAACTCGGCGAAGACGGCAGCGTGTTCCGCTCGCGGAACGTGGATGACCGCGTGCAGTGAGACGACCGCATCGAACGTGTCTGCTGGGAACGGCAGCGCTGCCAGGTCCCCCTGACAGAGCCGCGGTCCGGGGACCCGCTCGCGCGCCGTTCGTAGCTGCTCGCGAGAGATGTCCAGTCCGGTGACAGTGTGCTCGGCTGCGAGACTGTCCATCGCGGGCGTTCCGGCGCCACAGCCGGCATCGAGAACCCGGCTTTCGGCAGGCAGGCGATCCGCGAGGCTTGCGACCAGATCGCGCTCGCGACCCTCACCGTCACGCTCGGTCGCGTAGGTCGCGGCGATATCGTCGTAGCCCTCGCGGACGATGTCGCGTCGATTCATACGCGGTGCTCTCGACAGTCCGGAATAGCTCTTTGGGTGGTGTGGGAGCGGGTACAACCCGGGCACCACAACACTACGTGGCTCAGCGGGAATCGAAGTTGCGCCGTTCGGTGTCGAGTCGACGAGCGGTCTCGGCCACGTCCTGTATCTTCTCTGTCTGCCGTTCGTTCGTCGCTGCAAGGTCGTCGAGCTGTGCCGACATATCGTCGATACCGCTCGACAGCTCGTCGATCATGCTGGCGACTTCTTCTGTCGACGCCGCCTGGTCGTCGGTCGCCGCAGAGACCTCCTGAATGCCCTGTGACGCCTCGTTGACCGCCGAAACAATCTCTTCGAGCCGTTCAGCTGCCGTCTCGACCTGATCGATGCCCTCCGTCACCTGTTCGGTCACGGTTTCGAGGCTCTCGACGGCGTCGACGGTCTCGTCCTGAATCTCCGTGACGGTGTCTTCGATCCGGTTCGCGTGTTCCTGTGAATCCCCGGCGAGCGTCTTGATTTCGTCGGCGACGACGGCGAACCCATCGCCCGCCTCGCCGGCGCGTGCGGCTTCGATGGAGGCGTTCAGCGCGAGCATGTTCGTCTGGTCCGCGATGTCGTTTATCACTTCGACGATGTCATCGATTTCGTCGGCCTGCTCCTGTAAGCCCGCGATATCTTCCGAAACCGTATCGACGGCGTCGTCGACGTCGTTCATCATGGCCGCAGCCTGCTGTGCGGATTCGTTCCCACGTGCAGCCTTCTGTTCAGCTGACGTGCTGGTACTCGCGACTTCCTCGGCGGTCGACGCAATCTCCTCGATGGTCGCGCTCATATCCGCGACCTCGCCCGCCACCTCGTCCATCGACTCGGATTGGGTCTCGGCTGTCGCAGTGATCTGCTTGTTCGTCTGAGCGACCGCCTCAGCGGAGGTGCTCAGTTCGTCGATGGGTTCCTGGAGCCCGCTCTCGACCTCCTCCATCAGCGCCTGCTGGTCATCGATTGCCGATTCGAGCCGCTGGCTGTACGAGTCGATGTAGGTGTCCATCGCGACCTGCTGGTCGAGATTGAGGAGTTTGAACACGGAGAGCGCCCGCGACTGCATTTCTTCGAGCGCTTCGTCCCGGGCAGCGTCGCCCGATTGCAGGTCCTCGACAATTGTCCGCAAGAAGTGCTCGAAATAGATGCTGTAGGCCCCGAGATAGATTTTCGGCCCGAGGTCGAGCATATCGTGAATCTTCCCGATACGGGCCCGGTTCTCGAAGTACTGTTTGTCGTAGCTCCCGGCGACGAGGTCCCGGAGGTACTGCGTCTGCGTGTTCTTGAGTTGGTCGACTGACTTGGTGGACCGCCCGAAGATCTCGACGGTTTCATCGTACGACTGGAGATGATCGTAGAAATCGTCGACGACAGATTCGGCCCGGGCGTTCGTCTCGTCCGCCATCGCGGTGAGATTGTCGACATCCGACTCGTCAAACCCAGTGAACTCCTTTCGCCAGCGTATCTCCCCGGCGTCCAGTCCGATACGGTCTGTCAGTGTCCCGCCATCGACGCCAGCCCTATCAGATTTAGTGATCCGTTTTCGAGAGCTTGTACTTTCGCTCTGAAATGCCATGGCGAGGAGTCAACAGACATAAGGGTTATATGTTCGCCCCTAATTCTCATCGTTGAGAAACATAAATAATTGGAGGGAATATCCGGGTATGGCGGTATAGTCTGGCGGTTGTCCGACTGTCTGTTTGGCTGGCCGACTCAGTCCTCGAACTTCTGTGGATCACGGGCCGCCTCGGCGACGCGAACGGCAGCAACGTTCTCCGGGACGTCGTGGACACGAACGATATCGGCCCCTCGTTCGGCCGCCAGCGTCGTCCCGGCGATGGTCGCCTCCAGACAGTCGCCCGCTTCCTGTCCGGCCAGCCTGAACAGCGACTTGTGAGAGTGTCCGACCAGAATAGGGCAGCCAAGCGCCTCGAACTCTGGCAGTCGGTCGAGTAGTTCGAAGCTCTCTGTGGCCGACTTTCCGAAGCCGATGCCCGGGTCGACGATAATCTGGTCGCGGTCGAGTCCGGCCTTTTCGGCGAGCAAGACACGCTCGGTCAACTGGTCAATACAGTCCTCGACCACATCGTCGTAGTGGATGTCGCTATCCGGGTCGACCGGCGTCTCGATGGAGTGCATCACGACCACCGGCACGTCGTACTCGGCGGCGACGAGTCGCATCTCGGGGTCTTCCAGCCCGGACACGTCGTTCAGGATGTCTGCCCCGGCGTCGAGTGCCGCCCGCGCGACGGGGGCCTTCCGCGTGTCGACGGAGATGGCGACGTCCAGCTCCGAAAGCGCCTCGATAACCGGGACGACGCGGTCAATTTCCTCCTCGACCGGGACCGGTTCGGCACCGGGTCGGGTCGACTCCCCGCCGATGTCGAGAATGTCCGCGCCGGCCTCGACCATTTGCTCGGCGCGGGCGACAGCGTCCTCGACGGCGTTGTACTCGCCGCCGTCGTGGAAGGAGTCCGGCGTGATATTGCAGATGCCCATGACTGCCGTGCTGTCGTCCCAGGGATACACTGTCGACGTATCCGGCTCGGGCTGCTGGATAGACAGCGCGGCCCGTAGCTCGTCGGCGAACGACGCGAGCCCGTCGGACTGGCCGTCCAACTTCTCCGCGAGGCGTCTGTACTGCGCCATCGTCGCCATCATGACCACATCGATGGCTTCCTCGTCCTGACCGCTCAGGCCGGAAATCGCACATTCGCCGCCCAGCGACAGCAGTTCCTCCTTGAGATACTGGGCCTGTCGCGGCTGGACGCGGGTGCGCAGGACGCGGTGGACGCCCTTGCCTCGCATCCGCTGGGTCCCGGCCGCGGTAACGTGGGCGCTCTCCATGGTCTCGCGGGCCTCGGCCAGCGAGTCGACCTGTTTGGGGACCAGCGAGCGCGACCAGTTGGTCCGGGCCTCCCGCACAGCGTACAGCGACCCAACCACGAGGACCGCATCGCCTGCTTCCGCGGCGTCGAGTGCGATATCCAGCGCCCCCGCAACGTCGCTGCGCGTCTCGACCGTCGCGTCGGTCGCGTTCTCCACTGCGGCCGCGACAACGCGGTGAGACTCCGCCCGGTCGACGTTGGGCTGGCAGGCGACGACGTGGTCCGGGTCCGGTAACGCCGCGGCGATGCGCTCGTGGTCCTTGTCGACCATCGCGCCGATGACGACGTGGAGGTCGTCGTAGTCGAACGAGGACAGCGTCTCCGCGGTGCGCTCGATGCTCCCGGGGTTGTGTGCCCCATCGAGGACGACCAGCGGCGACTCATTCATCACCTCGAACCGACCGGGCCAGTGGGCGTTTCGCAGGCCCCGTTCGAGGTCCGTCTGTGAGATGTCCGCGACTTGCTGGCACAGCGTGGCTGCGATTCCGGCGTTCTGCGCCTGGTGTGCGCCCAGCAGCGGGAGGTAGGTATCGACGCTCCAGTCGGAACCGTCGACCGAGACCGACCCTTCCAGTCCCTCGCGACCGTTATACGTCGCCGTCACGCCGTCGTCGCCCTCTCCGACAGTCACAACATCGCCGGCAACCTCGCGGACGGCCGCGAGCGCGTCGCCGGTCGTTCCGGTCACCAGTGGAGCGTCTTCGGGGGCGACGTGGGCCTTGTCGTGGGCGATTTCCGCGACAGTATCGCCGAGAATGTCTGTGTGTTCGAGCGTTACGGACGTGACAGCGCTGGCGACTGGGTCGACCACGCTTGTAGCGTCGTACCGACCGCCGATACCGACTTCCAGCACCGCGACGTCTACGTCCTGACGGTCGAACTCCCACAGCGCCATCGCGGTCATCGTCTCGAAGAAGGTAGGCGAGTCGTTGGCCGCGCCCTGTTCGGTCACGTACGTCCGGATCGCTTCAACGAACTCGACGAGGGCGGCCTCGGAGAGTTTCCGGCCGTTGATACGAATCCGCTCGCGCACGTCGTCGAGATGCGGCGAGGTGTACAGCCCGACATCGAGGCCGGCTTCCCGCAACGTTCGTTCGACCATCCGCGCGGTGGACCCCTTCCCGTTGGACCCCGCAATCTGGACGCAGCGAAGTCCCTCCTGTGGGTCACCGAGCGACGAGAGCAGGTCCTGCGTGGCATCAGTACCGGGTCGTGGGGCGAACCGGCGCAACTCGAAGAGGAAGTTCGCGGCCTCGTGGAACTCCATGGTCGGGCTATCAGAGCCGTTCGCTTTAGCCTGTCGGACTGTTGCGTGTCTCCGGCGCGAAGACGCCCCGAACGCCCGCTTCCCAGACTAGCGCCACGGCCTCGCAGCGACAATTACGCCTGTTCGCTCCGGTCGCGCGTGGCCCACCGACCGAGCGCGCTCGACAGAATCAGGAACGCGGCACCCAGCAGCGGTGCCGGGTCGATCTTCGCACCTGGTCGGTCTGCCGTGTCCGTCTCCTCTGGCTCCCCCTCCGCTGGTGTCTGGGTCTCCGGGCCGGTGACGCCAGCCGGCTCGGTCTCTTCCTCGCTGTACTGCTGCCGGTACCCGGACTCCGTCTGTGGCTCCTCTCCGGCCAGCGCAGTTTCCTGTGTCTCCGGAGTCGGCGTGTCCTCGGCTTCTGCGACCGCTGCTGGCGGCTCGAACTCCGTGTCGACCGGCGATGGCGTGTCGACGGTCGGCTCAGCCGGTGGTGGCGTCTCGCTTGCACGTTCCGCGGCCCATCCCGACGTGTCCTCATCGGTGCTCTCGACAGCAGTTTCATCGGCATTTCGGCGGCGGTACCACCAGAGCCCGGCCGTCGCTGCGCCGAGCGCGATAAGCGACACCCCAGTGCCGAGCAGCCCCCACTGTCGCCATAGCGACCCGAGACGGTCCGTGAGACTGGGACCGGAATCCTCGGCTCCATCCGGCCCTTCCAGTCCAGATACGGGGACAGCAGTGGCGTCGTCGACAACAGCGACGCCGGGGACGGCGTCAAGCACCGAGGCGACGGCGTCCCGCTCCACCTCGACCTCGAGAAACGTAGGTGTGTCCATATTCGACCAGTCGTCGGGCGAGCATGTAAAACCCGCTCAGTATTACTCCCGGGCCGGTTCGTACTCGGCATCGGTCGCCGTGGTCCGCGATAGGTCGGTTTCGATACCGGCGGCGTCTTGCGGTTCCCTCCCCGGGTCCTCGTCTTCGTCGAGAAGCGTCCGCAGTTCCCGCTCGTATTCGGCCTCAGAGAGTTCCCCCTCGACGTACCGGCGCGTCAACACCTCGTGTCGCTCCTCGACGGTCGGCTCCGGCGGCGCGAACACGTCCGAGAGACTGAACGACGCGAGCGGTGGGACGACGGCTTCGAGACGGGCGAGTCCATCAGCGACGCGCTGGCTCTTCGGCACCGACGCCCGCCGGGCCAGCGCACGGACCAGCGCGACTGAAAAAACGATGTCGACACCCACAAGTAACAGTGTGCCAAGCAAGAATCCGGCGACGGTCTGGACAACCGCGCCGCCGCCGAGAAGCGCTCCGACTGTCGCGACGACACCGACGATTCCCACCCCGACAGCCCCCAGTGTCGTCAGAACGACAGCGGCAAACAGAAGCAGCAGGCGGTTATCTCTCACCCAGTTCACACATACGATAGCCGGAGGGCGTTGAAATGGTTTGTGTCAGCGCTCGTTCTCTCGCGATTCCGGATCGCTTCGGGGGATCTCCTCAGTTGCCGGCACGTACGAGCGGCCAGAGGCGGACCATCCGCCCCATATCCACTCCCGGATGGTGAGCTGGCGCTTGGACCCTTCATCCCGCGCCGTTTCGAGTCGTCGCTCGGTCGTGTGGAAGTAGTTGACGACGGTCACGAGGACGACACCACCGACGGAGTTACCGATGAGTACCGGCAGGACGAACTGCCAGAGACCGACGGACAGTGCCAGTTCGCCGATGAACACCAGGTAGAACATCTCCGTCGCAGAGACGACAACGTGGTAGAGGTTTCCAAACGGGATCGCAAGGAACGAGATGTAGATCAACATGAGCCGCGAGATGCTGTCCCGTAGCGAGTAGTCGACCCAGACGACGCCAGCGACGATGAGGCCGGCAAACACCGCCTTCGAGAACAGTGTTATCTGGGATGTCTCGATGGCCTTCTCCGCGAAGCCGGCGGCGGCCGCCGCCGCGTCGGCGGAGAGAACGTTCGTCGTCGCCAGTGCGAGTGCGCCGAGCATGCCGCCGAAGACGTTTGAAAGCAACACGACACCCCAGATGCGAAGCAGCGACGGGAGGCTCGATAGCCGCTCGAGGACGAGCGCGACCGGCGGGAGCGTGTTCTCGGTGTACAGCTGGTAATCCCCGAGAATAATAAATATGAACCCGAGTGGGTACAGCAGCGCACTTAGTATCGGGTCGCCACCGGTCGTGCCGTACAGCGACGCGTACAGCAGGAACGTCACTGTGATAGCGAAGCCGCCGGCGAGTCCGCTGAAAAAGAGCTCCCGGGTTCCGGACGTCACCTCCTCGTCGGCCGCGACGATGATACGCTGGAAGATTTCGTCGGCGGAGAACCGGTCACGGATGACGCTGCCACCTGCCGGCGCACCGCTTCGAGAGACGTCCACGGCATCGCGGACAGCCTCCTCCCTGTCGTCGTTGTCTGCCATCAGTCGCCCGTTCAATAGCCGGTATGAAACCTCTTTCGTTGCCGACAGTCAGCCCGGCGACACATCATAAAAAGTCCGCCCTCAGCCGTGAGCCGCCGATAGCCTTGCAGTACTTGTCACTGAGGTTCAGACACTCGTTTCTCTTGGTCAGTCGTGTCTGAACGACCGCTGACCGGTGAACACCATCGCCATGTCGCGTTCGTCCGCGGCCTCGATGACGCTCTCGTCGTTCTTCGAGCCGCCGGGCTGGATAACCGCCTCGATACCGGCGTCGGCGGCCTCTTCGATACCGTCAGGGAAGGGGAAGAAGGCGTCGGAGGCCATCACCGCTCCGTCCGCGTCTTTCCCTTCGGCGTGTTCGTCGGCTTTCATCGCGGCGAGTCGGACGGCGTCGACACGGGAGACCTGCCCCATGCCGATGCCGACCGTCTCCGTCCCGTCGGCGAAGAGGATGCCGTTCGATTTGACGTGTTTGAGCGTGTGCCAGGCGAACAGCATCGACTCGATCTGCTCGTCGGTCGGATCGCGCTCGGTGACGACTTCGAGGTCGTCAGCCGAGAGGTGCTGGGTGTCACGCTCCTGGACCAGTCGACCCCCGACGAGGGGCTTCTCAGTCAGCGTGTCCGTAACCTCGAAGTTGTCGTTCACGTCAAGAACCCGGAGATTCTCCTTCTCGAAGAGGACGTCTAGCGCGGCGTCGGTGTAGCCGGGCGCGACGACGACTTCCTTGAAGGAGTCGATAATCTGCTCGGCGGTGGCGGCATCGCATTCGCGGTTCAGCGCGACAATACCTCCAAAAGCGCTCATTGGGTCCGTCGACAGCGCCTTCGCGTAGGCGTCGGCCACGGAGTCAGCCGTCGCACAGCCGGCCGGGTTGGTGTGCTTGATGACCGCCGCGGCGGGCTCCTCGAACTCCTTGATGAGATTCAAGGCACCGTCAGCGTCGTTGTAGTTGTTGTACGACAGCGCCTTCGCGCCCTCGTTGAGCTGGTCGGCGTGGACGACGCTGGCTTCTGAGACGGTCGTATCAGTGTACAGCGCGGCGTCCTGATGTGGGTTCTCCCCGTAGCGCAGGCTCGCGGCGAGATCGTCTGAGACGACGCGGCGGGCGGGGAAGTCGCCGCCGTCGTCGCCCTCGACTGAGACCGTGCCCTCGTCCCAGTCGATACTGACGCGGCCCTCCGCGAACCACTCGATGACCCGGGGGTAGGCGGTGAACTCACCCTCGTAGAGCACGCGCTCTTTGAGGCTGTCCTCGTCGTCACCTTCGAAGACGGGAATGGGTTCCTGCGTGACGATGGGGCCGCCGTCGACGCTCTCGTCGAGGACGTGGACGGTACAGCCCGTCACCTTCACACCGGCGTCAAGGACCTGTTCGTGTGCGTTCGCTCCGGTGAAGTTCGGCAGGAGACTCGGGTGGATGTTCAACGCGGTCGGTGTCTCGTCCAGGAACGTCTCGCTGAGGACGCGCATGTAGCCGTCCAGCGTGACGAGGTCGAAGTCGTACTCCGAGAGCGCGTCGAGAACGCGCTCTTCGTGGGACTGGCGCGACTCGTCACCGTCGCGCTCGACGACCTCGGTTGGGATGCCGCGCTCGGCTGCTGCTTCCAGTACTGGCGCGTCCGCGTCGTTCGTCAGAACGACAGCGAAGGACGCCCCACCCGGGGCGCGGTCCGCGATGTTCATGAGGTTCCGGCCGCGGTTGCTGGCCATACCGGCGAGTTTCATGTGCGACCGACGGACCGGCCGGTGCAAAGTTGTTGCGAAACCCCCTTCGGAATATTGTGGTATGCGACCGAGCCACGCTATTTATGTCCATGGTGTCGGTGTCTATCGGTCCGGTGCGCATTTGTAGCCCGCCGCCAACTCGCCCGTATGGCGAAGCTTCGGTGTCAGCGCGCTGGCGCGGTCGCTGCCGTTGGCGGTATCGTCTGGATCGGCTGGGCCGCGGCGCTGTCCGCGACCGGCCAGACAGCCACGAGCCTGCCGATTATCGCTGGAACCATCGTCTCCGCACTCGGCGTCGTGGCCGGCCATTATGCCATCGAGGATTTCTACGGCGCACGGATGAAACGACCCGGGACCGTCGGCGCGTGGGCCGGCGGCCTCGGCGGTCTCGTCTTCGCGGCCGGGCAGCTGGTCCGTCTCCTCTCCGGCGGCGGCGAGGCAATCATCGGAATCGGCGTGCTCGTGCTGGTCAGCGGGTCACTGCTGGTCGCCGTCGGTCTCGTCAGGACGCGGATTCAGCCGCCGTGGCTTGGCGTGGCGCTGGGCCTCGGGACTATCGCGTTCCTCGGATTCGAGGTCCAGCCTGCGACGGCAACTGCATACGGCCTCGCGTGGGTCGCACTCGGACAGGACCTCTACCGCTTCGATCCGCCGGACGGCCGCTTTGGCGATGCCGATGGCGACTACGGCTGGCTGAGTTGAAGCTTACCCGCTAGTGGGACCAGGTCCTCACTCTCTCGAAGGTATTTCGGCGTGAGCGACCGTCGAAACTCCTGACACGTTGTATCGGAGCTGGCCGTTGTATGCGTAGAAGTAAACGGAAATTAGACTTATTTATAGAGCACTATATTCCTCAAAACTGGCGCTTCAGTAGCTCCGTCGCACGTTAGTTATGTAGTTTAAAAACCATAATGTTCATTAGTAAGATAACCAATGTTAATACTGTAATGCAGGCAGTACTACTAGAAGAGTTCCAGGAGCCGCTAACAGTACAGGACGTCGACCGCCCCGAGCCGGAGCCGGACGGCGCTGTCGCAGAGGTCATCGGCTGTGGTATCTGTCGGTCCGACTGGCACTGCTGGCAGGGGGACTGGGACTGGTTCGGCTACCGGCCTGACCCGCCACACGTCCTCGGTCACGAGCCGACAGGCCGAATCGTCTCTGTCGGCGAGAACGTCGAAAACATCGAGGAAGGACAGGAGGTCGCGATCCCGTTCAACTTCGCCTGCGGGAGCTGTGACCTCTGTCGGAACGGACGCGAAAACATCTGTGAGAACCACATCGGTCTCGGATTCATGAATCAGGCGCCCGGCGCGTTCGCGGAGGAGGTCCACATTCCCAACGCCGACCTCAACGCCGTTCCGCTTCCGGACGACATCGACGCCGAATCGGCCGCCGGGATGGGCTGTCGGTTCATGACCTCGTTCCACGCGATGGCCCACCGCGCACCGGTCAGTGCCGGCGACGACGTGGTTATCCACGGCTGCGGCGGCATCGGGCTCTCGGCGGTTCACATCGCGAACGCCCTCGGCGGCAACGTCATCGGGGTGGACCTGATGGACGAGAAACTGGAGCGCGCGGAAGACCTCGGCGCTGTCGCCACTGTCAACGCACAGGAGGTCGATGACCCCGCGAAAGAGGTCAGAGATATCACTGACGGCGGGGCCGACGTATCCGCAGATGCCCTCGGTATTGCAACGACGTGTCAGAACGCGGTGAACTCGCTCCGGAAAGGCGGTACGCACGTCCAGATCGGACTCACTACCAGCGAGGAGGAGGGGATGGTGCCGCTCCCGACCGACGAGTTCGTCGCCAAAGAAATCGACTTTAAAGGGTCGCTCGGCCTCCAGCCGTCGCGGTACAGCGAAATGCTCGATATGGTCGAATCGAGCAAACTCGACCCGACCGCGCTGGTCGAGGACACGGTGGATATCCATCAGGTGCCCGACGAGCTGGCCGCGATGAGCGACTACAATACGGTCGGTATCCCGGTCTGCAACGAGTTCAGCAACTGACGGCGCGACTGCCCCCTCACCCGAACCCCGACTCTCTCTTTTTCGCCGTCACGCGTCGCTGCCGCAGCGCGTCACGGTTGCAGGAGAACGACACGCTTTTTCGCGCCTCCCGCGCACACTCGGGTATGACCGACAGAGGGCCACTGGCCGCCGTCTCGCCGCTCGACGGCCGATACGCCCGCTACACCGAACCGCTCGTCCCGTACGCCAGCGAGCGGGCGCTGATGTCCGCCCGCGTGGAAGTCGAAGTCGAGTATCTCATCGCGCTCGCGGACCTCGACGCCACGCCGCTTTCCATCGACGACGACCAGCGCGCGACGCTCCGGGCGCTGTACGAGGAGTTCGACGACGAGGACGCCGCCGTCGTCAAGCAACTGGAGACGGAAGGGTACGGCGAGTACGCGGCGACCAACCACGACGTGAAGGCCATCGAGTACTTCATCCGGCTGGGCATGCCAGAGGGGCTGGACGCCGACAACTGGATTCACTTCGGGCTGACCAGCGAGGACGTGAACAACCTCGCCCAGCGGCTGCTCGTCAAGCCCGCCGCCGAGGACGTGCTCGTCCCGGAACTCCGCGAGATTCGGGACGCGCTCGTGGAGATGGCCCACACCTACGCCGACGTGCCGATGCTGGCCCGCACGCACGGCCAGCCCGCGACGCCGACGACGTTCGGCAAGGAGATGGCCGTCTACGCCTCCCGACTGGGGCGGGCTATCACCCGCGTCGAACGCGCTGCAGAGGGTCTTTCCGGGAAACTGGCTGGCGCGTCGGGGACCTACGCGGCCCACGTCGCCGCCTACCCCGACGTGGACTGGCCGGCGTTCGCCGAGGACTTCGTCGCCGACCTCGGCCTAGAACACGAGCCGCTGACGACGCAGGTCAACCCCTGTGACGACCTCGCGGTCCTGTTCGACGCCCTCCGTGGCGCGAACAACGTCCTGCTGGACCTCGACCTCGACGTGTGGCTGTACGTCTCGGACCGCTACCTCGGGCAGGAGGCCGTCGAGGGCGAAACGGGGTCCTCGACGATGCCCCACAAGGTCAATCCCATCGACTTCGAGAACAGCGAGGGGAATCTCTCGAAGGCGAACTCCGATCTCGTGTTCCTCGGGGACTACGTCACGAACTCCCGGCTCCAGCGGGACCTCTCGGACTCGACGGTCAAGCGCAACATCGGGGCCGCCTTCGCCCACTGTCTCATCGGCTACAGTAAGTGCCAGAACGGGCTGGCGAAGGTCGTCCCCAACGAGCAGGTGATGGCCGACGACCTCGCGGCCACGCCGGAAATCATCGGCGAGGCTGTCCAGACGATCCTCCGGCGCGAGGGGTACGCCGACGCCTACGAGCAGGTCAAAAAGGCAACACGGGGCCGGGAGGTTACCATCGAGGACTTCCACGACATGTTCGCGGACCTCGACGTGAGCGACGACGTGCGGGCGGAACTGGAAGCGCTGACGCCGACCGACTACACTGGCATCGCGGAGCAGCAGGCCGACGACAGCTGAGAATCGCTACTCTGCCGCCGTTTTCATGTTGTCACGTCCCATCGCGGCGAACGCAACTATCACGAGTGTGGCCGCCTTCGTCAGTGATAGATGGTTCTCGGCACTGACACGCGGGTCCTGACGCTGGCGTTCGCCCGGATGGCAGACGCGCTCGGCAACTCGTTTCTCATCATCGTCCTCCCCCTGTACATCGCCAGTGGTCAAGTGTCTCTCGCCGGCATTGCCGGCCAGCAGATATTCGGATTCACGCTCCAGACAGAGACGCTCATCGGGCTGGTGTTGTCTCTGTTTGGCCTGCTGAATAGCTTCGGCCAGCCCGTCACCGGGCGGCTCTCGGACCGGACCGGCAAGCGCCGGGTGTTCGTCCTCACCGGACTGGTGCTGTTCGCCATCGGTAGCGCGGCCTACCCGTTCCTCTCCTCGTACTGGACGGTGCTTGCCGCGCGGGCGTTCCAGGGCCTCGGTGCAGCCTTTACGATTCCGGCGACGGTCGCACTGGTCAACGACTACGCGGCGAGTGACGCCGAGCGCGGCGGGAACTTCGGCGTGTTCAACACTTTTCGGCTCATCGGCTTTGGCTTCGGACCGATTATCGCCGGTGTCGTCATCACCGGCGGACTCGCGGCGAACGACGTGGTGACCTACCGAATCGCCGGCACTGCGGTATCTGGCTTCACCGCCGCCTTCGCTATCGCCGTACTGGGCGCCGTTGTGAGCTTTGCCCTCGTCTGGGCGCTGATTCGGGACCCGCCGTTCGAGGCCGACGCGGGCAAGGACCTCTCGATAGCCGTCTTCGATCGGGAGGGCGGGGGGCTGGATTCGGTGTTCGTCCTCGGCGTTGGGACGTTCATGATGGCATCCACTATCGCGCTGTTTGCCACCCTCGAAGGCCCGATTCGGATGCGACTGGACGAGTCGACGCTGTTCTTCAGCGTCCAGTTTGCTGCCGTCGTCATCGCGAACGTCGTCTTTCAGGTCCCCATCGGCCGAGCGAGCGACCGGTTCGGTCGGCGACCGTTCATCGTCGCCGGGTTCGTCATCCTTGTTCCGTCGGTGTTTGCACAGGGTGTCGTGACAGGACCGTGGAGCATGCTCCTGGCGCGGTTCGTTCAGGGCATCGCCGTCGCGCTCGTGTTCGCTCCGTCCCTTGCCCTTGCCGGTGATCTGGCCGGCGCACGCGGGTCCGGAACGACGCTGTCGGTCCTGACGATGGCGTTCGGCCTCGGCGTCGCTATCGGGCCGCTGGCGTCGGGCCTGCTGTACAACGTCGGCTCGTTCAGCACGCCCTTCACCGCCGGGGCCGCGCTCGCGTTCGTTGGACTCGTCCTGACGTACACACAGGTCGATGAGACGCTAGACCTTGGGCCGGAGTCAGACCAGCCGGCACCGCAGGACTGAGCCCGAGAGCGCCACTGACTGCTCACCCGCCAGTCACGGTGACCACTGACCGGAATGATTAGGATGTACGACTCCATATGATGAGGTATGTTCACAGACCGCTCGGATGCGGCGCAACAGCTCGTGGCTGCGCTGCGCCGGCGGGATGCCGTCGCCGATATCGTCGTCACGCTCGCACCGGACGGTGTCCCTGTCGGCACCGTGGTCGCTGACGAAACTGGGCTCCCGATGGACGTCATTGTAATACAGCGCATACAGGCCCCAAACCATCCAGAACTGACTATCGGGGCCGTTGCGCCGGGTGGCTTCTCGTGGATCAACAGCCCGATGATGCGGTTTCTGGACGTGAACTGGGAGTACATTCAGGAGGCGAAGATTCACGCGAGCGACACTGTCGAGTCACGAGCGGTCGACTACGGCGAGACGTGGGGGCCGCTTGACGTGGCCGGCAAACGGGTGTTGTTGGTCGATGACGGGATTCCGACGGGTGCGGCGATGCGCGTCGCAATCCAGCGTCTCCGGAAAGGAGGTGCGAACGAGGTTATCGCCGCTGCCCCTGTCGCGCCGCCGGACGTGCTTGAGGAGGTCCAGCGGTGGACGGACGACGTCATCGTCCCGCTGAAACCGACAGCGTTTCAGGCTACTTCAGACTACTACGAAGAGTTCGATAGCGTGACAGACGAAGACGCGACGACAGCGCTCCCTGACCTCGTCCAGCGACGGTCGGCGTAGGTCCTAATTTGCCGCCTCAGACAAGTCGTTCGACCGTCTCCCGCACGGCTCGTGCGGCAGTTCGCACATCGGAGAGGCGGACGTACTCGCGTTTCGAGTGAGCGACAGCACCCAGTTCGTCGCCCAGGTCGCCGGGGCCGAACACCACGGTCGGGCCGTGTTCGGCGAAGTACGAGGCCTCCGTCGCGGCCCCGAACTGCCGAACTGCGCCGCCGCTGGCGTCCTGTAGTGTGCGGACCAGTTCCGCATCGGTGTCGGTCGCAAACGCCTCGGGGAACGGCGTGTCCGGGCGGATGAGGTCCACGGTGAGGCCCATGGACTCCGGAAGCCACTGTTCGAGGTGGGCCTGCAGGTCGCCACAGAAGGTCTCGCTCGTCTCCGGCGGGACGCTGCGCCGGTCGAATGTGATGGTACATTCGGCCGGGACCTGATTGGTCGCCTCGCCGCCCTCTATCATCGACGCCGTGAGGATGGGGTGGCCGAGCGTCTCGTGTTCACCTGGCCCTTTCTTTTCATCGTATGCCTCCATCGCCTGCAGAACCGGCGCGGCGGCCCGAATCGCGTTCTGCCCGCTGCCGGGGTCGGCGGCGTGGGCGCTCTCACCGTGGATAGTGACGGTCCCCTCGAACTGCCCGCGGGCGGCCGTACACACGTCGAGCCCGGTCGGCTCGCCGACGATGTAGCCGTCGGCGTCGACGGTCTCGGCGAGGTGTGCCCCGCCGGTCTGGGTGGTCTCCTCGTCTGTCGAAACCGCCAGCGTGACCCGGCCGTCGTCGGGCGTGACGGTGAGAAACCCGTCCAACAGGGCCGTGAGTGGCCCTTTCGCGTCACAGGCCCCGCGGCCACAGACGATGTCGCCGTCACCGTCGCCGCCGGTGCCGTCGACGGCTTCGCCCGGCCCCGGCGGCTCCGTCCGCCGCTCGTAGGGCAGATGCGGCGGCACGGTGTCGATGTGCGTGTTGAGGAGGATGTGGGTCCCGTCGGGATCGCCTCGCGAGGCGATGACGTTGCCGAGGTCGTCTATCTCCGGGTACTCGCCGGCGTCTTCCAGCGTGTCGACCAGCAGCGAGCGCATCTCGTCGACGCGCTCGTGGGAGGGCGTTTCGACGGCCCGCCGGTGGAACGAGGGGATGTCGAACGACATTACTGTTCCATGCGGGTCACGTCCGCCAGTGTCTCGCGCTTCCTGACAACTCGCGTCTCGCCGCCCTCGAAGCCGACCTCCGCTGGCCGGGGCTGGGAGTGGAACTGGTTCGCCAGTTCGTAACCGTATGCGCCGGCGTTGCCGATTGCCAGCAGGTCGGTCCGCTCGGGTCGGGCGACGGGCCGGTCAGTGCAGAACACGTCGGCGCTCGTACAGCAGGGGCCGCCCACGGACACCGGTTCGGCCTCGCGGTCCGGCGCGGTGACGTTCCGGATCGGGTGGTAGGAGCCGAACATCGCCGGCCGGATGAGCGTCGCCAGCGAGGCGTCGACGCCGACGACCGTCGCCGCGGGCGTCTCCTTGATCGTGTTGACCTCGGTCAGAATCAGTTCGGCGTCGGCGACGACGTAGCGGCCGGGTTCGAGTTTGACCTGCGCGTCGAGATCGCCGACGGCCTCGCGGACCTTCTCGCCGACCACGTCCATGTCCAGCGGCTCGGTCGTCTCGCGGTACGGGACGCCGAAGCCGCCGCCGAAGTCGACAAAGTCTAGCGCCGCGCCGTCGGCGATGACCTCCCGACCCATGTCTGCGACCTTCCCGATGGCCCGGCAGTGGTCGTCTAGGTCGTCGTGGAGGACGCCGCTGCCGGCGTGGGCATGCAGACCGACGAGATCGAACCGTTCGCGTACGTCCGCGGCGACCTCGGGGACCTCGTCGTAGGGGATGCCGAACTTCGCGTCCTTGCCGGTAGCGACCTTCTCGTGGTGGCCCGTGCCGATGCCGGGGTTGATGCGGATGGCGACCCGTCCGTCGTAGCCCCGCTCTTCGAGGCGGTCGAAGGTGTCCCGCGCACCTCCTGTAATCGTCAGCCCGGGATTCTCGGTGGCCAGCTCGACGGCACGGTCGAGGTCGCGATCCGGCGGGTTGACAGCCGTGTACTGGAGCGTATTCGGGTCCGCGCCGGCGTCGATGGCCCGCTGGAGTTCGCCCCAGGCGGCACACTCGATGTCGGCCCCGGCTTCGAGCAGTTTCGAGAGGACGGCCTGCCCAGTGTGGGCCTTCGCGGCGTACATTACGTGGGCGTCGGGAAACGCCGCAGCGAACCGCTTGTAGTTTGCTGCGACCCGGTCGAGGTCGACGACGTACAGCGGCGTGCCGTACTCGGCGGCGACTACCTCCAGGCGCTCGTGGTCCCAGTCCGCGAGACGGCGGACTGGCGGCGAGTCGTGGGTCATTGAGGAAACAACGGTGTCGGCGGCTAACAAGGGTTCCGTTTCGAGACCCAACGACGCCGGCCAGCGGCGACGAAAGCGGCGACGCGCCGGCTTCGTGCCCGTCGGCCGACGGCACGTCGGCCACTGTCAGGCCCCGCTCGCCACGCGCTCCGGGTCGTCGCGCGCCCTGACCGCGGTGTAGGTCTAGCCGAGCAGCAGGCCGTACACGAGATGGGCGACGCCACGACGAGGAAGTTCCCGAGCAGGCCCGGCAGCGGGACCAGCGGCTCGGTAAACGACTGGACCCCCAGCGCGCTCATCGACACCGGAAGCAGGAGTCCCGTCGAGAGCAGGCCGATGGCGGCGGCGAAGACGACGCCGGCCGCGACGCTCTCACCGACGGATGCAATCTGGCCGTGAAACACCGGCCGGGAGACGACGAACGCGAACAACAGGCCCGCGAAGACGCTGTGCAGCAGGTGGACGACCCACCCGCCGACGACGGTCGGCCAGCCGTACAGCGCCCCGACGAACGGCATGAGGTTCGCCCCGCGTGGAACACGACCCCATGCCGACGCCGGCGACCAGCCCGCTTGCACTGCCAGCGACCCATCTGTACCTCGCCACCGCCGAGACGCGAGAGACGGTGTGTCCCTGGCTCATGCGACAAAGTTTGTAATATGGAAGCAAATATACAGACGATTGTTCACGCCGCGGTAACCGGTGCTTGTTCGCATGGCCACAGCAGCACGCCCGGTGAGGGTACCCATCCTCACCCAGATACGGCACGTCACGGCTCACGATGGTCGCCCGTCGTCTACCGAGAACCGCTCCCGACGGTCGCGCCTCACGGCTTCGCCGTTCATCCCGTTACTCCACGGTTCGCTTCGCTCACCGTTCCGTCGAGGCTCGCTCACTGCGTTCGCGCGCCTCGCTACTCCCGAAGCGCGTCCTCTCGCTCCGTCGCTTCCAGCGTCTCCTCCTCCACGTCAGTCGCCACGACAGCGGGCTTGTACGCGCCCCCGGGGATGAGGTCGTTCTCGCCGACGGAGGAGTCGACGAACCGCTGGAATGCGCGCCGCTCCGGCGGGAGTTCGCCGTACAGCACCTCGCCCTCGACGAGGTCGTACACCGGAATCCGCGGCGTCAGGAGCGTGTTCTCGCCGACAATCGAGCCCTCACCGACGACAAAGCCGCTGGTGACGCGACAGCCAGCACCCAGCGATACTTCGTCCTCGACGATGACCGGCGCGTTCTCGACCGGTTCGAGGACGCCGCCGATGAGCGTGTTTGCGCCGAGCTTGACGTTCTCGCCGATCTGGGCGCAGGAACCGACGGTGTCACAGGAGTCGACGAGCGTGCCGTCGCCGACGTAGGCCCCGATGTTGACGAAGGAGGGCGACATCATGATGCAGTCCTCGCCGAGGTACGCGCCCCGGCGGATGGCGGTCCCGTCCGGCGTGTTGCGGGTCCCGCGCTCGCCGAGGTCCGCGGTCTCGCGCAGCGGCAGTACGTCGTGGTAGTCGACGCCGCCGTACTCGCGGGCCACCGTCTCGCGGAGGCCGAAGTTCAGCAGAATACCCTGCTTGACCCAGGCGTTTGCTTCCCACTCGCCGCCGGACTTCTCCGCGGCGCGGACCTCGCCGGCTTCCAGGGCCGCGAGGAACTCGTCGAGGATGGCGAGGTGGTCGTCGGTCGCGTCGGCCGCTGAGAGGCCGTCCTGTTTCCGTTGCCAGAGGTCGTCGATATCGGCTTTGAGGCTCATGAGAGTCACTATTTCTCGGATGGTATTACTTGTCGGGGTTTCGACTCGGGGCGACCGCTTCTGCACAGTACTGCCGGGGTCGGAAAATGGTTTTAATGTAACATAACCGCCAGGATGCACGACTGTCAGCTGACCTGGAAAAAAGTTTATTAAGATTATTGTAAATTTACAACCCGGATGACTGACGACGATTGGCACGATCGTTCGGTGAATCGGCGTGACTTCCTCAGCGGTCTTTCAGGGCTGGTGGCAGCCGCAGCGTACTCCAAGGAGGTCCCCGATGCGGTGGCAGCGCAGGTAACCGCTGGTGACGCTTCCGATACCCAGCAGGTGACATCTCCAGATGGCACTATTACGGTGACTATCGATGTCTCCTCGGGCGTCCCGCAGTACGAGGTTGCGTTCGGCGGGACGACGTACATCGCTCCGTCCCCGATCGGGTTCGAGTTCGCGGACCAGGCGGCCTTTGGCACAGCCGTCAGCGGGTCTGGACCGGACATCACTGTCACGGGAAGCGAGAGCGGAACCACCACAGAGACGTGGGAGCCGGAATGGGGTGATTTCGCGACAGTCTCCGAGGAGTACAGCTATCTCCGGGTCGGCCTGGAAGAAACGGCGAGCCCCGGCCGGTCGGCGAACATCGAAGTGCGTGTGTTCAACGACGGCCTCGGCTTCCGCGTCGCGTTCGACGACGACTTCGGCGACTTCACCATCAGCAGCGAGACGACGGAGTTCAATTTCAGCGGCGATTACACCGCGTGGTGGATCGAGAACGAGTACGTCAATCCCCGCTTTGAGCAGGAGTACACCGAAAGCTCGCTCAGCGACATTCCGGCCGGGAATAAGACGATCCGTCCCAACGACAACGTCGTTCGAGCCGGTGCACACACCCCGCTGACGATGGCGGCCGGCGACGGGACGTATCTCAGCGTTCACGAGTCGAACCTCGACGACTACGCGTCGATGGCACTCGCCTCCCAGTCCGACAGCGGGAGCAAGGAGATGGCCGTCGACCTGGCCCCGCTCCCGGACGGAAACAAGGTGTCGGCGTCGGCACCGCACGTCACGCCCTGGCGGACTGTCCAGATCGGGACCTCGCCCGGCGATCTCGTCGAATCACAGCTGGTGCCACTGCTCGCTGACCCGCTGGATGAGAGCGTGTTCCCGACGAATTCGGACGGTACAGCCGACACCAGTTGGCTGGAAAGTGGCCGGAAGTACACCGGTATCTGGTGGACCATGATCGCAGGCAGCGCCAACTGGGAGTACAAAAGCGACAGTGAAATCGAGAGCAACGGCAACAACCCCGCCGAATACGTCCACGGAGCGCGGACCGAGCGGATGAAGCGGTACATGAAGTTCGCCGACGAGCACGGCATCGACAGTGTGCTCGCCGAAGGGTGGAATCAGGGGTGGGACACCTACCCCGGGGACGGTACCGGGCTGGAGATGGCCGTCGACGAATCCTATCCGGATTTCGACGTTCAGGAGGTCACCGACTACGGTGCAAGCCGCTCGAACCCCGTCGAGATGACGATGCACAACGAGACGGCCGGAAACATCGTCACTTACGAGGACGAAATCAACACCGACAACATCTTCTCGGGCTACGAGAACGCCGGCATCCGGTCTATCAAGAACGGCTACGTCTCGGACCCCGGACTGGGCTTCGATGGCGACGGCTCGACCCCGTCGCACAACCAGCACTGTCAGACTGCGGTCAACCACCATCGCTTTGTCATCCAGCAGGCCGCCGCGAACCGGCAAATGCTGGAGATTCACGAGGGCATCAAGCCAACCGGGGAACTCCGGACCTACCCGAACGTCGCGGCCCGCGAAGTCGTCAAGGCGCAGGAGTACGACGGGTTCGACTCGCTGGGTGCGAACGTCGGTCGGGACCACCACGTCCTTCTCCCCTTTACCCGGATGCTGGCCGGTCCGACGAGCTACCAGCCCGGCATCTTCGACATCACGTTCAACGACAGCGAAGGCGACCAGATTCAGACCACGCGCGCCAAACAGCTCGCGATGTACCCGAACTATCTGGGCGGCATCCAGATGGCCGCCGACCGGATGGAGGCATATATCGACGAGTCGTTCGGAGTCGGTGAGTTCGTCCAGGCCCAATCAGGGACACTGAACGGCATGATTACTGCCGACCGCTGGCGCAATGCCTTCGGCGCGCACTACGTTCCAGTCGATCCGAACCGCGAGCCAGAGGGCGCGACGGTGCGTTTCACCGTCACAGATGTCCCCAGTGCCGGAACCTACGACCTCCACTTGCGCTATGCCGCCGACCAGGAAGACAATTCGACAGCGGTTCAAAACAACGGGAGTCCCGAAGCAACCCTCGTCGTCAACAGCACAGAGCAGACACTTACGCCGTCGTTCACCGCGTACTGGGACACCTGGGACATCCACACAGTCTCGGTCCAACTCGACGCGGGCACGAACAGGCTCGCTATCAAACTCGGGCCGAACGATGTCGGTGGCTTCAACCTCAACACCGTCGGCGTCACCGAGCAGGGTGCCGGCGCACCGTTCCCGGCTGCCTACACCGACTTCACCGACAGCGTCGCCGCCGCCGAGAACTACGACACCGAACCGGAGTTCGACTTCATCGAGACCGTCCCCGTGAGCTGGGACGAGACGGTCGCTGTCGACGGCCAGGTCGGGGACTACGTTGTCACGGCCAAGCGCAGCGGCAGCGAGTGGTATCTCGGCGCGATGACCGACGGAACTGCCCGCGACGTAACCGTCTCACTCGATTTCCTGTCGAGTCAGACTGACGGCTGGACTGTCACCGAGTACGCCGACGCTGCCGAGGCTGGTGTTGACAACAACCCGACAGCGGTCGTCATCAGCGACTACGACGTGACCGCAGGTGAAAGCGTGACCCTCTCGATGGGCGCAAGCGGCGGGACCGCGATGCGAATCGTCCCGTCCGACGGCAGTGACACGAACGACATCGTCTCCGGTGAAGCGTACGTCCTCCGGAACGAGAACAGCGGGAAAGCGCTGGATGTCGAGTTCGCTTCGACCAGTGACGGCACGAACGTCCACCAGTACGAGTACAGCGGCGGTGAGAATCAGCAGTGGGTCGTCACTGACCTCGGCACCGGCTACTACAAACTGGAAGCCGTCCACAGCGGGAAGGCGCTGGACGTCGAGGCGGCTGCGACCGGCGATGGCGCGAACGTCCACCAGTACGAGTACAGCGGCGGCGAGAATCAGCAGTGGGCCATCACGGAGAACGCCGACGGCACCTACCGACTGCTGGCACGCCACAGCGGAAAGGCGCTGGATGTCGAGGCAGGCGCAACGTCTGACGGCGCGAACGTTCAGCAGTACAGCTACGTCGGTGGTGACAACCAGAAGTGGACGTTCGAACAGCTGTAACCCTCGTATCGCCGCCCGCCGACACGTAATCGTCCTGTTCGCAGTTCTGTTTCGATGCGGTCGACCGCGAGCAGTGCAACCGAACCGGTTCGCGGCCAGGTACCAGGACCTCGGCGCGAGCTAATCCCGCTTCAGTCGGCCCCGTGGCCGGGAATGTAGCCGCACTCCGGGCACATACTGATTCGCAGAGCCGTTACTTCGAACGAGGTTGCACATCGGGGACAGTCAGACGCGGGGAGTCGAACGGATTGGTTCGTAGCCATGCGAAATTGTCGCACAGACCTACATATAAGTATGCTTCTAATATTTATCGCAGTGTACTAGTCCATATAATTAGATATGTACTGTGCAGCGTAGCCCGTATTACGCGTCTACAACGTCGCCGAAGGCGTACCAGCCGGCATCACGGCCGACGAGCCACGCCGCCGCATCGAGTGCGCCGGCGGCGAACACGCCGCGGTCTTCGGCCCGATGCGAGAGCGAGAGGACTTCGTCGTTACCGGCCAACACGAGTTCGTGCTCGCCGCGGACATCGCCGGCACGGCGGGCGAACACGCCGATTTCGTCCGCCTCGCGCGGGGCGTGTCCCTCCCGGCCGTACACCGGCTCAACGTCGCGCTCTTCCTGAATCACGTCGAGGATACTGGTGGCTGTTCCCGACGGGGCGTCGACCTTACGGTTGTGGTGGGTCTCCATGAGTTCGAGGTCGTAGTCCTCGAGCGTGTCGACAGCCTCGCTGACGAGGCGCTGGAGGACCTGAATCCCCTGCGAGAAATTGGTCGCCTTCAGCAGCGGAATCACCTCGCTTGCGTCTTGCAGGCGAGCCAGTCCGTCCTCGTCGAAGCCGGTGGTCCCGACGACCATCGGCACGCCTGTTTCGGCGCAGGCCTCGGCGACGGTCAGCGCGCCCTCGGGGACGGCGAAGTCGACGACAACGTCCACGTCGTACTCCCGGAGCGCCGTGGCGGCGTCGGCCGAGTCGACGACCGGGACGCCCTCGACGGCATCCGTCTCGCTGGTGGCGAAGCCGACCACGACCTCGCTGTCGGTGGCGGCCTCGATGACAGCGCCACCCATCTGGCCGGTGACGCCGTTGACCGCCACTCGCGTCATCGCTCGGCCTCCGCGTACTCGTCTTCGAGGTCCTCGGTTTCGAGCGTGGCGAGTACGTCACGCAGGTGGTCGAGGTGTTCGTCCGAGAGGCGAGTCAGCGGCGAGCGGAGATGTGCCGGGCCGTAGCCCCGGATCCGCATGGCCTCCTTGACCGGAATGGGGTTGGTCTCGACGAACATCGCGCGGAACAGCGGACCGAGTTCGTGGTGGATCTGGCGGGCGCGCTCGAAGTCGCCAGACAGCGCTGCGCCGACCATCGCGCAGGTGCGCTCCGGTTCGATGTTGGCCGAGACGGAGATACAGCCGGTGCCGCCGACCGACAGCATCGGCAGCGTCATCCCGTCGTCACCGGACAGCACCGCGAAGTCCTCGTCTCGTGTGCGCTCGATAATCTCGGAAATCTGGTTCATGTCGCCGCTCGCGGCCTTGTACGCCCGGATGTTCGGGTGCGACGCGAGCTCGACCGCCGTCTCGGGTTCGATATTCTGGCCCGTCCGCGAGGGGACGTTGTAGACGATCTGTGGCAAGTCGACGGCGTCGGCCAGCGTCGTGTAGTGGTCGATGAACCCCTGCTGTTCGGGCTTGTTGTAGTACGGCGAGATAAGCAACAGAGCATCAGCACCGGCTTCAGCGGAGCGCCGGGATAGCTCCAGCGCTTCCTTGGTGTTGTTCGAGCCCGAGCCGGCGATGACTGGCACGTCGTCGACGGCGTCGATGACCGCCTCGACGACCTCAATGTGTTCGTCGTGTGAGAGCGTCGCCGACTCGCCGGTCGAGCCGACAGGAACGAGGCCGTCGACACCAGCGGATTCGAGCCGCTGAGCGTCCTCTCTGAGTGTTTCGAAGTCAATACTGCCGTCCTGGTGAAACGGCGTGCACATCGCCGGGAACACGCCGCGGAAGTCGATAGCTGTCATTGCTGTGTGTCGAGTGTCGCTGTGGGTTCGGTTCTCCGGTCGGAAACGGTGCGACGGCCGGCCGAGACGGCCGGCTGTTGGTTGTCAAACGACCCGACCCGAGACGGAGTCGCCACGTCCGCCACGAGTCACTAAAACGTTGGCTTGCGCTTTGCGCGGACGACGCCCTCACCGGGGAGCCATGAGGCGGTTCCGGACTGAAGGCGTTGTCGCATGGTCGAGTAACTGCGTGTGACCGACTTAGCTTTTGTGTTCTCGCTGCCGCCGTTCACGGTCCAGCTAAAGTGCTATCGGGGCGTTGACGGAGCGACTACGGTTTAGTTATCTCACTGTTGTCTGAAACAACCGGTCAGTGGGCAGGTATCTTACTGAAACCCGATTACTCGCGTTCAACCCCAGATTGATTCTGGAACAGAGACGAGGAGAATCACGAAGAGAACGAGGGTGCCGAGACCGAGGGTTCGCAGCGCGCCCGCTGCACGCCGTCGGTCCGAGGGCAGGAACTCAGCGAATCCAGAGAGTCCGAACGCGATGCCTAAAAAAAGCATATTGTGAGGGCCGTCGAGTACAATCCCGAAATACACCCACCCAAGGATGCAGATGAGTGAGAAGAGTGAGAAGAGGAGACCCTGCTGCCGCCCCTCTGGCTCACGAAATACCATTCGTTGAATTGTCACCATACGTACTGACAGACGGTTGACCCAATAAATCGTTCGGCTGCACTACCGTATATCCGGTCCGTAGATTGATACATTCGGGCCGCGAGTATAACTGCTGAATCTACAACAACTGGGTAGTTGGGGCATAAATGCGCCGCTGTTTCACGTTTGTATCCCGAAAGCATATTCGGGCCGATAGCCAATACCTGATATGACAGTTTCCCAGCCGGGACAGCGCGTGGCCGTACTGGCCGACGCGCAAAACCTCTACCACACTGCCCGGAGTCTTTACTCGCGGAACATCGACTACGAGGCACTACTGGAAGAGGCCGTTGACGGCCGCGAACTGACTCGTGCTATCGCCTACGTCATCCGGGCAGACTCGCCCGAAGAAGAGACGTTTTTCGAAGCGCTCGTCGACATTGGCTTCGAGACGCGCATCAAGGACATCAAGACATTTCAGGACGGGTCGAAGAAGGCGGACTGGGATGTCGGAATGAGCCTCGACGCGGTCTCGCTGGCGAACCACGTCGATACGGTAGTGCTCTGCACCGGTGACGGGGACTTCGCCCGTGTCTGTCGGTATCTCCGCCACGAAGGCTGTCGCGTCGAAGCGATGGGCTTCGAGGAGTCGTCCTCCGAAGACCTCAAAGCGGCCGTTGATGGGTTTATCGACATGAGCGCCGATTCCGACAGGTTCCTGCTATAGCTACGCCAGCATGTGGGCTGCCGCTGTGACCACTGCTGGTTCACCCACGAGCGACATGCCCTCCCGCGGCTTCCCGTGGCTCGACAGACTCACAGCTACGGTGTTTGGGTTGTTATCGAAAAAATCGGCGGTTAGACCGGGCGACCGTCTTCTGACGTTCCAACGAGGAGGGCACCGGCGGCCAGTCCCAGTGCAGCAAGCGCTCCGGCGGCGGCCGGGATGCCGATGTCGATTGCCCCTGTACCAAGGATGAGCACAGTGCTGATCACCAGCAGTGCAGCACCCAGCATCACTTTTCGCGTGTCAGTAGCCATATCACCCGTTTCTAGGAAGTCATCCGGTATAAATTTCCCCAAAACCGACGGAGGAAAGTATGGCACAAGGCAGCAATGCACATTTTTCTGCGATATCGCCGCCGCTCTAGCATGATAATTTCGGCCCACCTTCATGACTGAAGCAGCAAACACATCCCCTTGTAGTGCCCCCAACCAGTTGGGTCACAGAGACGGTATGTTGCCACGCGCTGAGGATAGTCGAGACACCTCGCGGCTGCTCGTCACGAGCCAGGCGCGAGACGGAGACCCACTGCAGTTCCAGGCATCGTAGTCGGCCCTCCGACCACGGATTGGATACAGAGGCACGCGCCCCGTGTACTCGGGCCGGGGCGACTGACGGAGCGAACCAATGGCATTCCGGTTCGGGGCCGTCACCCGTCGGGCTGGACCGTTGATTCGGAACGGATCGGGGGGTGTGGCATTCTCATTGCCACACGATTTTGCCGGCCGTGGTCCGGGCAGCCACGGTCGGGCACACATCTCATTTCGAACTGCGCCGGATAGTGGGGCAGACAGAACCGAAAGGCGGTTTATGACCCGGCATCGAACACGAGCAATGAGTGACGACGAGTTCCGGGGGCTCCGGCGTGCGGCCGACTACCAGTTCGGCGGTGGCGGCGGGACGGCGCTGTTCGCAGGCCCTGACGCCCTCGACGTAACACACACCAGCTCCGGCCGTCCGCGACAGGTCCATGCCACGGACGGCCGCATCGCCACGTACGGTGCCGACGGCCGCTTTCGACTCGGGCTCGCCGGCGGGACCCGGCTCCTCGATGCGTTCGACACGCCGCGACACCGCGTGGTCGTCGGCGACGAGAGCGAGCCGTTCATCCGCGAGGGCCGCAACGCCTTCGCCAAGTTCGTCCAGTCGGCCGACCCGACGCTCCGACCGGGCGACGAGGCCCTCGTCGTCCACGAGGACGGCTCTCTGCTTGCCGTCGGCCGCGCGGAACTGCCCGGCAGCGGCATGGACGACTTCGAGACGGGGATGGCCGTGAAGGTCAGGCAGGGCGCAACGGACTGAGACGGAGTCTGTAGCGCCTCCCGGTACGTGTCGACCTTGGAGTTGGCACGCTCCGGCCCTGCTCGACACCGTCTCGTGTGACAGAAAGCATTTGCTGCTCCCGTCGGGACGAGCGATATGCGCCGCCGTACGCTCCTCGCCGCGCTCGCGCTCTCCCCAGTCGCCGGCTGTGTCGCACCCGGTGACGACACGGCGATGAACGGCTCGACGCCATCGACAGCGACAGCGACGCCAACAGCACAGTCGACAGCACCGACGACTGGAACATCACAGGACACACCGACAGTAACGCCCGCTCCTGACGACCCAATCCTGTTTGTCGTCGACAACGACACGGGCAATGAGCAGACCGTCACGCTCACGATCACACGCGACGAAACGACGCTCCTCGATGAGACGGAGACGCTGGCCGCTGGCGACTCGGTCGAGTACGACCCGATGATCGGTTCGACCGGGACGTACACGATTACCGTCGCGGTTGCTGGCGGTCCCAGCCGGACTCTCGAACGGACTATCGGCCGGTTTGCGGTCAGCAGCGGCTCGAACCACTTCGTTGACATCACCGCTGGCGAGATCAGGATATACTGGGAGGAGTAGTCACAACACGAGCCCGGACTGCAGCAGCCACACCAGCAGCGTGACTGTCACCGCGCTGGCGACGGTCGTCAGGAACACCGTCGCGCTGACGAGCTCACCCGGCGAACGGTCCCCGGTCCCGTGGCTGAACGCACCGACGAGGATGATGGTCGTCACGCCGGTTGGCGTCGCGAGCAGGAGCACGACCACCCGCGCGACTGTCTGGTTCTGGAACCCGACGGCAAGTACTGCGGCGAACGCGAGCACCGGGGCCAACAGGAGTTTCAATGCGCTGGCGATACCGACGGACTGGAAGTCGCTGTTCCCGTCGACGTTCGAGAGCTGTATCCCGAGGATGAGCAACATCACCGGAATCGAGGCGTTGCCGAGCAGTTCCAGCGTCTGCATCACCGTCGACTCCGTCGGCGGGACCGCGCCGAGCCAGCGGAGGCCGAGCGCGACGACGACGGCGTAGACGAGCGGCACACCGAACACGCGACGCATATCCGCCAGCGGACTGCTCGCACTGCCTCGGGCGGCGATGTAGATGCCGACGGTGTAGAGCAACACGCCCTGCAGCGCGGTCACGAGGACGGCGGTGCTCCGTCCTGTCGCACCAAAGGCGAAATCCGCCAGGGGAATGCCGTAGTTCCCAGTGTTGGGGAAGATAGAGACGAGGACGAACGCGCCCAGCAGCGGTTCGGAGTGTCCGGTCAGACGGCCGACGCCTTCCGCGAGGAGGAGCATCGCGGTGGTAAACAGCACGACAGCGAGGACGACGCTCAGAATCGTCCCGCCGGCCAGCGTCGACGTGGCCAGGCTATGGACCACCAGCGCCGGCGCGAGGACGTACACCGTGATGGTGTTGAGCGCGTCGGGGTCGGTGTCCTTCACCCGACCGAGTGCGAAGCCGGCCCCAGCGACGGCGACGACCGGGAGGATCGCCGTGGCGAAGATAGACAGCAGTGACACGGCGGGGATGCACGGGCGAGCCTTAGAACCGTTACGAAGCCGTGTGCGCGTGCCGGTTTTGTCCGGTCAGCCGGCCTGTCCCGTGACGAACACCTGTCCGGGTCCGGGTCGCTACGCTTTTCTGCCCTGCCCCGCCAGTCCTACGTATGTTTGGCGGAGGCGGCGGGATGAACCCGCGCAAGATGAAACAGATGATGGAACAGATGGGCATCGACATGGAGGACATCGATGCGCAGGAAGTAATTATCCGCACACCCGACGAGGAACTCGTCTTCGACGACGCGGAGGTCCAGCTCATGGAAGCCCAGGGCCAGAAAACGTACCAGGTCGTTGGCGAGCCCGAGAGCCGCGAACTCGACGCCGGTGAGGGCTCGGCCGCGGCCGACGACGCTGATGAGTCCGAGAACGATTCCGGCGTCGACGAGGACGACGTCGAACTCGTCGCCATGCGTGCTGGCGTCGACGAGGACACCGCGCGAGAGGCGCTCGAAGCCAACGACGGCGACCTCGCGGACGCGGTCGACCAACTGGAGTAACGTGGCGTACCTCTTCGTCCACGAAGACCGCGAGTACCTGCTGGACCCCGGCGAGCGGTTCGAATCCGACCTCGGTATTTTGGAGGTGCCCGAAGACGTTGAACCGGGCGATGTCGTCGAGACCCATCTGGGGACCAGCTTCACCGTCCGTCGGCTGCGCGGCCCGGACCTGTTCACCCACCTCGAACGCACTGGCGCGCCGATGATGCCCCGCGACGTGGGGCTGGTCGTCGGCAAGACCGGCGTGGCAGCGGCAGATCGCGTCCTCGACGCCGGTACCGGAACAGGCATCCTCAGTGCGTACATGGGCCGTATCGGCGCGGACGTGGTGACCTACGAACAAGACCCCGAGTTCGCGGAGGTCGCGCGCCAGAACATGGCGGTCGCGGGCGTCGCGGACACTGTGGAGGTCCGGACCGGCGACATCACCGATGACCTCGACGACCTCTCGGGCTTTGACGTGCTGACCCTTGATACCGAGGATGCACCGACCGTGGTCGAGCGAACGCCCACGCTGCTGGGACGGGGCGGGTCACTGGCGGTGTACTCCCCGTTCGTAGAGAACACGCGCGAGGTCGTAGAGACGGCCACCGAGGTCGGCCTCGACGGCGTCGAGACGCTCGACACCATCCAGCGGGAGATGGACTTCGACGACCGCGGCTCCCGCCCCTCGACCGGCGGCGTCGGCCACACCGGCTATCTGACGTTCGCGCGGCGTCCCTGACAGAACCTGTCAGTTCTGCCGAACCCCTGTTGTTGGGGTCGACTTTAAACATGTATGAGTACGTATGGGATACTGCATGAGCGAATCAGAGACGCCGATGGAGACGACAACCTGGCCAGACCTCGCAATCGGTCTCTACGACCGCCTGACCGGACGCAATGCGGAAATAACGTACGACTTCGACGACATGGAAGTCGACGTCCCGAGCAAGGCCGGCGAAGACGCCGAGCACGCTCGCTGGCGGGTCGACGGCACGCTGACTATCACGACACGCGATAACGACTGACAGTGGCCACGACGACGAAGGCGGTCGGCGATCTGTTCGACCTGCTCGAGCGAAAGCCAGACCTCCTCGTCGACGCCGATCTGACCGTCGAGCGGGACGGGGTCGCGTTCACCGTCCGGGGATACGACGACTTCGTCGCCGTCGACCTGCCGTCACTCGGGGCGGCGGTCGCCATCTGGCGGGACCGGCTGGTCGGAGGACCGGACGCCGCCGCGGCGCTGGCTGCTGCCGGACTGACGGCCGAAATCCGGGTCCGAGGCGCACCCGTCGCCCGCCTCGGTGTGGACGCCGTGCCGAGTTCGCTCGCGAAGCGACTTGGCCTCGGGCCGGTCCAGCTGTTCCTCGACGGCGCGCTCCTGGCGATTACGCCACGGCGCGGATGAGGGCAAGCAGTTCGGTCCGGTAGTCCGACGGCGACCGCCGGAGCCGCTCCGGCGGGTTTTCGACGTTCAAAAGTGTCGCCAGCGACCGGTCAGGGTATGCGCCGGCGGCGATGCGGAACCCATCGCCGTGCCAGACGCCGACCCAGCCGGTAATCGACAGCGTCGCATCGACCGGTTCGAGGTCGAGTTCGGCGCTGTAGGTCCGGAGCCGCGCCCGGTCGCCGCTGTCGACGCGGACCCGTTCCCGCCGCCCGCGCTCGATGGATTCGAACCCTCTGTCGGCCAGTTCCTCGGCGAAGGCCGACTGTGCTTCAGAGCGGACCGTCGGGAGAATCATCGCCGGCCCGACGCCGGGCGCAAGCGGCGGTGTAAACGACAGTGCGGTGGCGAAAAAGAACCGCCACTGGTGGTCGAGTCCGATTGCTTCCCGGACCGCCGCGCGTGTCTCGGCGGCGTCGTACACTTTCGTCGCTCCCTGGACGCGCGCCGTCGGTAGCTGAAAGACCGTTTCGACGCTCTCGTCGACGAGCTCCCAGCCGCCGTCGCGTAACTGGTCGGCGGGCACATCCGGGAACGCGGGGTCAGTGGGCACGGTCCGGCCTCAGTGGTCGTCCTCTCGCCACTTGTGTTCGCACTCGGTGCAGGTGAAAAAGCGTGTTTCGGACTCGTCGGCCGCGCGTATCTGCTTCATCTCGTAGAACGCTCGCTCGTTGCCACACTCTGGACAGCGTGCGCCCGTCGTCGGCCCCATGTCTTCGGCATCGACTTCGGAGGTGTCGACGACTTCCGACTCCTCCTGGCCCTGCGTGGTGACGGCCATTTCCTGTTCGGTCTCGGCGTTTCGAGCCTTCTCGTAGCCGCAACTGCCACAGACCCAGCGCTCGTCGTCCGTTTTCATCATCGAACCGCATTCGTCGCAAAACTCCATTGTAGTACCACCATTTGCTTGCCGGCCGTGTTAAACACCCGGTTTCGACCGAACCGCTCTGTCTCTCCGTGTCGCCGTACGCTGTGAGACGAACAGCAAAATCGGACTGGCGACCGTCTCAGTCGTTGCGAACCCACGCCGAGCAGGCTTCCATGTCGTCCATGACCTCACCGTGGAACGAACAGTACGGCTCGATGTCGCCGTCCTGCATCACGTACTCGAAGTGTCGGCAGTTCCCGCAGTAGGTGTCTGGCTCGCCCTGATGGACCGCCGTCTCGGTAATTGCGTCGTGCCCCGTCGTCGCCGTGCCGCCATCGGTCGACGGCGAGGCTTCCGGGCCGGCCTCAGCTATCCTCGGGTCGAGCGCGTTCTCAGAGGGCCCACTCTGGTCCCTTCGACGCGACGCGGTGTTTTGCTGCCCGGTGTTCGAGCGCGCGTTTGCCTGGCGGCCCGACTCCGTCGCTGCGCCGCTGTTCGACCGTCGCTGGGACCGCGTGTTGCGGTCAGACTGCGTGTCGGTCGACGGTTGGCGGTGGCGGCCGTTGACCGTGCGCGCATCATCCGAGGGCTGTCCGGTCCCGCCGTCGCTGACAGCACCGCTCGCTCCCGGTCTATTCGTCTGCGTCTCGACTGTGCCCTCCGGGTCCTGTCCGAAAAACCCGATGCCGCCCAGCCCCGGGAGCGTTCGGGCTTCCTCAACGAGGCGAATCGTCCCTTCCTCGGTCACTTCCATGCGTGCCGTCCCACCGGGGTCGTTTCGCGTCTTGAACGTCGCGAGCGACGCGAACAGACACCAGAACGTCGTCACGATGCCGGCGAAGTAGACGACGCCGGTAAGTAGTGCCAGCAGCGGGTCGTTGCTGGTCCAGCTGTAGGGATACAGCGACTGGAACAGCCAGACGCCGACCGCAGCGACGCCTGTCCCGCCAAGGGCAGTCAGCCGGATTCGTCGACTGGCCGGCAACACTGCGAACACGCCGAGGATAACCGACGGCAGCCCGAGGCCGGCGATGATGCCGGCGATTTGTCTAGCTGCGTAGGCGTCCAGCCCGTATCTGTTGCCGACGGTGGTCGTTGCGAGTGCGATTGCCCCGACGAGTCCGGCAACACCAACGAGAAACAGGACTGTCCCGACGAGTTGCTGGCGGCGCGATGCAACGCGCCCAACCTCCCCTTCGTACACGTCGGTGAGACTAGTCATGCAGTATACTACTGCTACATCGGATAAAACTACCCGTCAGACACACGCATGACGCGGGCACGCGCGAACGCGATCTGAGGGACACGCGAGCCGTTCCGAAAGCACTAATCGGACCCACGGGCACTGTTCGGGTATGAGCGACGACGAAAGCGAGGACGCGGAGGAGCCGGCTGTCAAACTCGGCGACGGACCTGACGTTGCCGGTGCGCCGCTGGCCCGCGTCTCGGCCCGGCTCACCTGGGGCATCGAACATAGCACTATCGTCGACCGCGAGGGGGACACGACGATCCGGACGCCGGACGGCCCGCAAAAACTTGAAACGGTACTCGAGGACGTCGACGTGCCGTACTTCGCTGAGCGTCAGGAGTTCGAGAGCGCAGTCCGGGACGTCATCGGGACGGGCCCCATCCCGACCGAGTAAGCCGGGTAGCGGACTTCTGTGGCACCAGCACGACCCATCCTAGTTACAGCTGCTGTGATCTGTATGGCGTGTGTTATTACTTTTCACACTCGCGGTCCGATATCGCGTCGAACCACAGGCTTTGATACCGTCTGTTGCGGAGACAGCGTGTGTTCCACAGAAGTGGCCTCTCCTGGAAAGAGCGGACCGCATTCGCGATCTGGGGACTCGGGGTTATCATCGTTCTCCGAACCCTGTATGATGTCTTCGGCGTGGAGGGGCGCGAATTAGCTATCGTGGCTGTTGTTCTGTTCTTTGGCTCGTTCTACGGCGTGTTCATGCCAGTCTGGCGACGGCTCTCTGCGGAGTGAAGCACAAGAAGAGCGTCTGTGCGGTCACAGCGGGTCAGCGGTCCGACGCAGTACGGTTCGCTACCGTAGCGCCACAACACAACAGCGTACAGTTACCGCATATTTTCGAGCGCACACACTGTGTCGGAGATAATCCACTCCGTCTCACAGTCGGCGTGCTCGATACTGAGCGCGTTGAAGGTCTCTCGTCCGTCATCGACCGTTATTTCGAACGCTCGGCTACGAAGCGACTCCGGGTGGGGACTCGGTGGGGACACACATCCCCCTCATAGGGTGGGACCGATAAACGAGTCGATTCGCGGCGAGAGGGCCGTAACACGCCGATTGGCCGCTGTCTGGCGATTGGTCAGGATTCGGTTCGGTCGCTCACTTCGGCTCTGCCGCGGCGCTTCCCAAACAGGTACGCGGCGACAATGAGCGCCAGGGGGACAACGAGAAACAGCCCCATCATGATGAGGAGGATGACCAGTTCGATAGCCCCGGGCATACCGGGAAACAGGAGGAGGGCCACATCCGCCGTACATCCGCCTGTCGCAAAAAGCCACCTGCCAGGCGAGCCCGGGGACTCGCTCCTGCGGTGTCCGATTCAGACGTGTGGCTTCGGCAGGAGGTCGTCGAACGCTTGCGCGTCCAGCCACTCACAGAGCCTGACGAGCTGTTCGGTCGCGGCCTCGAACATCTCCGCGCCCTTTTCGGCCGTGGCATCGGTCTGGTCGCCCAGAACACCGTTATCGGTGTTATCAGCGGCGTCGTAGAAGGTTCGCGAGCCGTACTTCTTTGTCTCGGCTGCCGCAACGCTCGGAATCCCACCGTCCCGTGCGTCTTCGAGGCGGTCGTCGTGAACTAGGTCGGAGCGCAGGTGTTGAATCATGGCCGTTTCTTTCGGGCCGCCGTGTGGTCCGTTCTGTTCGAACAGGTCGTCCACGAGGTCTGGGATGCTCTCGTTCCACATCCATTCGATGGCGTACAGCACTTCGTCGTCCCGGAGCCGACGGCCGACCTCACGGAGGTGCTCGACGTTCCCACCGTGAGCGTTCACGTAAATGACCCGGTCGATGCCGTGGTAGGCCAGATTCCGTGTGAATGACTCGACGTAGTCGCGAAACACCGGCGCGTCGACCCACATCGTCCCGTTGAACTGTCTGTGATGGGGGCTCACGCCGACGTTGATCGTCGGAGTACAGAGATAGCCCGTCCTGTCGGCGGCTTCTCTGGCGAAGGCTTCCCCGATGAGGTGGTCCGTCGCCAGCGGGAGATGCGGCCCGTGTTGTTCAGTCGACCCCAGCGGCACGAGCGCGAGCGACTCCGTCTCGAAATAGTCACCGAGGTCCGGCCAAGTCTCGTCGGCAAGGTACATACCACTGCTGGTGACGGGCGCGTCTTGAATCTGTGCCTCTTGATGACCGTTTCGGTGGGAGTGCCATAGGGCGACGGTTGTCAGTCGAATAGCTCGTAGACGCGAGCCTCATACGGTGCAAGCGTCACCGTTTCCGGATCTGCGTCGTCGCGGTCGTAATTGCCCTCGAGCAGCGTCGCATCGGCGTACTCGACCGGGAGTGCAACGGTTTCGCTCCCGTCATCGAAGTGCAAGACGACCAGAACACGCTCGGTTCCCGCGTCCGTCGACAGCGACCGCGTGAACGCGAAGACGGTTTCGTGGTCGGGGAGCAAGTCGGTGTAGTCTCCGTACACCAGCACGTCCCTGTCGGAGCGCAACTGGATGAGTCGCCGGTAGTAGTTGTAAACGGAGTCTTCGTCCGTTCGCTGGGTAGCGGCGTTGATATCCCTGTAGTTCGAATTGACCTTTATCCAGGGGTCACCGTCGGTGAAGCCGGCGTTTCGGGAGTCGTCCCACTGCATCGGTGTCCGGGCGTTGTCGCGGGTCCGGTAGCCGACGACCTCTCTCACGTCCTCGTAGTCCTCGACATCGTCTTGCCCGAGGAGTTCCCGCGCGTGGTTGATGGCGTCCACGTCACGGAGGTCGTCCATCGTCTCCCAGTCGGCGTTCGTCATCCCGAGTTCCTGCCCCTGGTAGATGTAGGGCGTGCCACGGAGCATAAGGACGAACGTCCCGAGCAGCGTCGCGGATTCCCGGCGGTAGTTCTCGGGGTCGCCGTAGCGGGAGACGCTCCGCGGCTGGTCGTGGTTCTCCCAGTACAGGGCGTTCCAGCCGTCCGCCGCCAGCCCGTCCTGCCAGCGGTCGACGATGGTTTTCAGCTCCGGCAGGCTCCAGTCGCCGACCGACCACCGCTCGCCGTTGTCGTAGTCGAGCTTCGTGTGCTGGAAGTGAAACGCCATGTCAAGCGGGCCGTCGGCGCCGGCGTACTCCCGGGCCGACTCGACGGTGAGCTGTGGCATCTCGCCGACAGTCATCACGTCGTAGTTCGACAGCACCGACTCGTCCAGTGCCGTCAGATACGACGACAGCTCCGGCCCGTTGATGAAATGCTCGGAGCCGATCCATTCGCTGTCCGGCTCGCCGTCGGGCAGCCCCTCGACTTTCGACAGAAGGTTGATAACGTCCATCCGGAAGCCGTCGATGCCCCGCTCCAGCCACCACTCGATGGTGTCGAAGACGTCCTGCCGGACGGCGTCGTTGCGCCAGTTCAGGTCCGGCTGTGAGGTGTCGTACAGGTGGAGGTAGTACTCGCCGCGCTCCTCGTCGAACTCCCAGGCGGAGCCCCCGAAAAAGGACTCCCAGTTGTTCGGCGGCACGGGCTCGCCGTCCGCGTCAGTGCCGCCCTCGCGCCAGATGTAGTAGTCCTCGTACCCCGGGTCGCGCTGTCGGGACTTCTGGAACCACTCGTGTTGGTCTGACGTGTGATTGACGACGAGGTCCATGACGAGCCGCATATCTCGGTCGTGGACTTCCGCGAGCAGCGCTTCCCAGTCGGCCATCGTTCCGAACTCGTCGTAGATTGCCTGATAATCGCTGATGTCGTAGCCGTTGTCTTCCTGTGGAGAGTCGTAGACTGGATTGAGCCAGATAACGTCGACGCCGAGGTCGGCGACGTAGTCCAGTCGGTCGACGATGCCCTGCAGGTCGCCGACCCCGTCGCCGTCGCTATCGCTAAAACTGCGTGGGTAAATCTGATAGACGACTGCTTCTTTCCACCATTCGCGGTCCAGTTCGCCGTCGGAAAGCATCTGCGATGACATCATTGTTGCTCTGAGAGTTCGTAGAGGCGCGCTTCGTAGGGCTGCAGTTCCAGGTCTGTGCCGTTGTGGCTGCTGGATTCGACCGCCGCGTCCAGTTCGTTCCCGAACAGCGGTGTTGCCTCGGCCTCGACCGGGACCGAGACGCGTGTGGCCGTCGGTGAGACGTTCAAGACGACCAGCACGTCGTCGACATCGACCGCCGGGTCGTCGAGCGTGCGCCGATAGGCGTACACCGTCTCGTGGTCGGGCAGTAATAGTTCGTATTCGCCGTACACGAGCACGTCCAGGTCGCTCCGGAGGTCGATGAGGTCGCGGTAGTACGACAGAATACCGTCTTCGGTCGCCTCGGCCGCAGCGACGTTCACCTCCTCGTAGTTTGGATTGACCTTTATCCAGGGGTCACCGTCGGTGAATCCGGCGTTCCGGGAGTCGTCCCACTGCATCGGCGTCCGGGCGTTGTCCCGCGAGCGGAACTCGACAACGTCGCGTGCCTCGTCGTAGTCGTCGATATCACCCGACTGCAGGGCGAGTTCGACGCGGTTGGACGCGTCCGCGTCCCGGATCTCCTCGACTGACTCCCACGGGCAGTTCGTCATCCCGATCTCGTCGCCCTGGAACAGGAACGGCGTCCCCTGATGTGTGAGCAGGAAGGTCGCCAGCAGCGTGGCCGACTCCTCGCGGTACGCCTCGTCGTCGCCGAAGCGGGAGACGATTCGTGGCTGGTCGTGGTTGCCCAGGTAGACGGTGTTCCAGCCGTCGAGTTCGGTCTGCCACTCGGCCATCACCGACTTCAGCTCGGGCAGCGACCAGTCTTCGATAGTCCACCACCCTTCCTGCTGGTCCAGCAGCATGTGCTCGAAGTGAAACACCATGTCCAGCGGTCCGTCGGCGCTGACGTAGTCACCGGCGGTGTCGACGTCGATATCGACGCACTCGCCGACCGTCATCGAGTCGTAGCTGTCGAACGTTTCGGCGGCCATTTCTTCGAGGAACTCCTGTGTCCGAGGCCCGTTAGCGAACTGCTCGATACCGACCCATCCGGTGTCCGGGTCGCCGTCGGGCAACCCTTCCGGCTTGGATATCAGGTTGATGACGTCCATCCGGAAGCCGTCGATGCCCTTCGCCAGCCACCAGTCGATCATCTCGTAGATGTCCGAGCGGACCTCGGGATTCTCCCAGTTCAGGTCCGGCTGGCGCTCGTGGAACAGATGGAGGTACTGCGCCCCGACCTGCTCGTCGTAGGTCCAGGCCGACCCGCCGAAGCCGGTGGTCCAGTTGTTCGGGGGCGCGGGGGTACCGTCCTCGTCGGTGCCGCCCTCGCGCCAGATGTAGTAGTTGCGGTAGCCATCCTCGTCTCGGCGCGAGCGCTGGAACCACTCGTGGTCGTCGGAGGTGTGGTTGACGACCAGGTCCATGACGAGTTTCATGTCCCGGGCGTGAATCTCCTCGAGTAGCTCCTCCCAGTCTTCCAGCGTGCCGTACGCCTCGTGGATGGCGCGGTAGTCACTGATGTCGTAGCCGTTGTCGACCTGTGGTGACTGATACACCGGGTTGAGCCAGATGACGTCGACGCCGAGGTCAGCGACGTAATCCAGTCGGTCGATGATACCCTGCAAGTCGCCGACGCCGTCGCCGTCGCTGTCGTTGAAGCTCTGTGGGTAGATCTGGTAGACGACCGCTTCCTTCCACCAGGCGCGCGCTGCGGTCATACACAGGGGTAGCCTGAGCCGTTCCTTAAACCCACGGATTCATACAACACCTGTTGTAAACATCCTCTCCACAATCGGAAACAGCGTTCCAGCGCCGCTACAGCTCAAGCACCGTGTGCCGCGGCAGTTCGAGGTCGTAGCCGACCGCCGAGACCGTCTCAGTCGGCCAGTCGCCGGTCCCGGACAGCAGTTCGACGTCGTCTGCAGAGACGAGATACGTGTCCTCGCTCTTCGTACCGGCGATAGTCGGATTCCAAGCGTACCCGTGTGGCAGCGCGACCTCACCCTCGTGTCCGGGCGTGGCGATCCATTCGCGACCGGCGAAGCCCGTCGCACCGCCCTGATGATGATTCTGCCACTCGCCCTCCCAGCCGACCTCGGCGTAGGCGTCCTGTATCGCGCCGAATACGTCGCCCGCTGTGCCGCCATCTCGGCCAGCAGCCTGTGTCGCAGCCAGCGCAGTGGTTTCGACGCGGGCAGCCTTGCGGGTGCGCTCCATGAGCCACTCCGGCGGGTCGAACGCGACCGCTCGGGTGGTGCTGACGTGGAGGCCGTTCCGCTCGACGGTCACCGACATGAGCGCGTAGTCACCGAGTTCAGCGTCTGTCGGGGTGTAGTGTCGGTAGGATTGTGCTCGCTCGGCGCTGCCGACGAGCACAACGGGTGTGGCGATGCCCCGGCCTTCGAGCTTCTGTCGGAGCACCGCGGTCACATCAAGCTCGGTGTGCGACGGCTCGACGTTCCGCGCGACAGCCTCGACTGCTTCGGCCGTGTCTCGCGCGAGTTCGCGGCACTGCTCAATCTGGGTCTCGGTCAGTGGCTGACGGAGACGCGCGGCGTCAACTGATTCAAAGCCGGGGACATCGAAATCAGCCGCCGCCGGGGTCGGACTCGCTTCAGCGACGGCTTCGGCCAGCGACTGTGCGTGCCAGTCGAATGTCTCGACGGCCACGTCGCTGTCGAGTTCCTCGTCGCGGAGCCGCGGCGCTTCGATGTTGTCGGTGACGACCCGTACCTCGTCGCCGTCGTAACCTGCGGCGGCGACGCCAACGCCGACCTCCCGGTCGACGACGTTGTCACCACCGCCGGTGAGCCACGCGAAGGAGTTCGGTCGGGCGAACCAGACGGCTTCGAGCCCCGCTGTCCGGAGGTACCGGTCGAGACGGTCTGTAAGCGTCATACCCTGACATGCCGCCGGCCCCCAGTAAAAACCAGGGACAACACGCGGCACCGGGACTGGTGCCACAGGTCTCACACAGCGGCAACGACGACACACCGTCCGTTACTCTCGTGTTCGCCTCCGCTCCTGACTCACTCGGTGATGCCGCTGTCGGGGTCTCGGGACTGGAGCAGCGAGTACATGACTGACTGGAAGGCGTCGCTATCGACGGACTCTACGACGTGGGTATTCGGGTCGCTGTCGGTCACACCGTTGACATCGACGCTGGTGTACCCACGGGTGAGTCCCTCGCGGTCGTCCACCGTAACGTGATACGTCGACACCGCCTCGCGGAGTTCCGGGTACGCAAACAGCGCGGCGGTGACACTGTCCGGGAGTGCCGTCCACCCGGGGTCATCAGGGCCCTCACTGTTGAACGCCCGGGCCTGCGCTGTCACCGACTCGAAGAACGACGCCAGTTCCGTGTCGAACGCCGATACCGCCTCGAACTCGGGAGTGCCGAACACTGCGTCCCGAAGGCACACGCCCCAGTCGACGAGCGTCACCTCGAAGGCGTCGAACACACGCTTGGCGGCGTCGGGATCGACCCACAGATTGAATTCCGCGGCGGGGGTGACGTTCCCTGCACAGTTGACGTTCCCGCCCATTACCCACACTTCATCGACGAGGTCTGGCAGCTCGGGCTCGCGGGCGTACGCCAGCGCCAGATTGGTCAGCGGGCCGATACAGAGCAGCGTGATTTCACCCGGGGCCGCCCGACAGCGGTCGACGATCTCGTCGGGGCCAAACCCCGCCGCCGATTCGATGCCGGTGTCGGGGAACACGTCCCCGCCGAGGCCGTCCTCGCCGTGAATGTACGTCGCGTGTTCGAACTCCTTGAGAAGCGGCTGTCTCGCCCCTTCGTAGACGGGCACGTCGAGTGAATCGGCGAGTTCGAGCGTATACTTCGCGTTCTCGACTTCTCTGTCGAATGGAACGTTGCCGGCGACGACCGTGATTGCGTCGACAGTAATCCGGTCACTGAGACAGGAAAGCAAAATTGCCTGTGTGTCGTCGCCCGCGGTATCCGTGTCGATGATGACGCGTCGCATACCCCCTCGTCGGATGGCACATACAAATGATACCGGGCCACAACTGCGTGCCACATCGACACTTCGTCGCTCGATACCACTGTAGAGCGACTACCGGTGCTGTAGACCGGCGTACTTACACCATTTCGAGGCGGTGTCCGCTGTCGTCACCGAGCGATTCGTACACGATACGTGCGGCAGCGATGTCCTGAATCGCGAGGCCGGTCGAGTCAAAGACGGTATTCCCGGACAGGTCCTCGCGACCCGACGCGCTCCCGACGACAATCTCGCCGAGTTCGGCGTCAATATCCGACTCGTCGATATCGCCTGTGCTCCATGGAACGTTTATCTCGCCGGAGTGGGTCGTCTGTTCGAAGTCGTCGATGACAAGTGTCGCCTCGCGGATAACATCGGTGTGGAGTTCCTGCTTCCCTTCGGCGTCGGCACCCATGGCGTTGACGTGGGTGTGCTCCCCGAGGTCCTCAAGCGTGACGATGGGGTCTTCGACCGGCGTGACCGTCGACAGGACGTCACACTGGGCCGCCTCAGAAATCGTGCCGGCGCGCACGTCGAACTCGTCGCCGAACGTGTCGATAAACCGCTGGACCCGGTCGTCATCGAGGTCGCTAACGACGACGGACTCGATCGGTCGCACCTGCGAGATGGCCTCCAGTTGCGTGTAGGACTGGACGCCGGCACCGATGATGCCCAGCGAAGATGCCCCCTCGATAGCGAGGTGGTCCGTCGCCACGGCGGCGGCCGCACCGGTTCGCTTCATCGTCAGCGTCGTCGCGTCCATCACGGCAAGCGGGAAGCCGCTCTCGGGGTCCGTGTATACGAGTGTCCCCATCACGGTCGGTAGGTCGAACTCGTCGGGGTTGTCCGGGTGCACGTTCACCCACTTGATGCCCGACGCCTCCCAGTCGTCCGTTTCGAGGTATGCCGGCATCGACCGGAAGTCCCCGTTGTGCTGTGGCAGGTCGATGTAGGACTTCGGTGGCATCTGCGCCGTGTCGTTTTCGTATGCGGCGAATGCGGCCTCGATGGCCGGGACGAGGTCCGCCATCTCGACGGTCGCTTCGATGTCCGTACTGGGAACGATAGTCGTCTGGTTGTGCTGTCGTGCTGTGGAATGGAGTGAATTGCTCATATGCTGTGAATCTCTTATATCGGTTTTATCGGTCGCGCTATACTGGCTCGCTGCACTGTTCGGCACTCTGTGGCACTGCTAGAACGACCCCTGCGACAGCGTCTTCCGGTGAGTGACCCGGCCGCGGTGCTCGGCGTCGTCGAACGACTCGACCGTTGCGAGCACGCGACAGCCGACGATATCCGCCTCACCGTTTTCGAAGTAGAGGCGGGTCTCGCCGACCTGTGCGACCAGCTCGCCGGATTTCTCGTCGAGTTCCGTGACGTACACTTCTATTTCTTCGCCCGCCTCGAACGTCGGCGTGGTCGACCTGAAGGACATCCCGGTGAGGAACTTGCTGAGCATGCTCATAGACGGGTCACATCCTTGGATTTGCGGTCAGTGGTGTACTCAAGGCCGAAGCCGGTCAGCGCGGAGAGGAGGAACACACCGAACAGGAACCAGCCGTGGAAGACGTACGGCCACACCTGGACGGGGTTGACAATCATCGCGCTGGTGAACCATTCGTACTGCTCCGGGAGGCCCTGTAGCGTCGCGAAGCCGATGAGAACGCCGCCGCCCCACGGGAAGATGTACCCAAGCGCCGAGGTGTTCGCGTCGAGGATATTCGCCCGTCGGTAGCTATTGATGTTGTACCGCTGGCCGATGCGAGCGATGTACGGCGCAATCGCGATCTCTGCTGCCGTGTTGATCGTAATCATCGAGTTGACGAGGGCGGTCCCAACCACCATCGTCGTCTCGGCTTTTCGGACGCCCGTTGCGACATTTTCGAGAAGCCATTCCTGTATCGCTTCGAAGCCACCGCCACGGATCATGATCTCCGACCCGGCGACGATGAGCAACACGAGCACGATAAGCGGGAAGAAGCCGGCTGCACCGTTGTAGATCGAGCCGGTCACGCCGGCGTTTTGCGGCGCGACCACTTCGGCAACAGGGAGCGCACCGGCCCAGCTCGCGGCTGCTGACGTTTCGGGAACTTTGAACAGCAACACGTCACTCAGCGGTGCGAGATCGAAGATGACGTTGAACACAACCGCAACGATGAGTCCCCACGAAATGGCCTCGACAATGTGTCGGCCCATGACCGCCGTCACGATGACGACGAGCATGGAGATGAGATGCAACAGTCCCGCTGGTTCGCTGTTCTGGACGAACAGGTCCTGTGCTTGCTGGGAGATGTCCAGCCCGGCCATCGCGTTTCCGGCGAAGACGTACGCCGCAAGCGCCAGTATCGCTGCGATAACAGCGTACTTGAACCGCGACGCGACGACGCCGCCGATATCGGCGTCCTGCGTCACTGCGCTCACGATCGTCGTATCACTGACTGGCGCGAGGTTGTCCCCGAAGACGGCCCCGGAGAGAATTGCTCCGAACAGCAACACCGGATTCGCCCCGAGCAGGATGCCGGCCGGGAAGAAAAGCGCCGAGAACGCGACTGCCGCGCCGTAACCAGTACCGATCCCGGTCGTGAACAGCGCTGCGAGGATGAACGTGGCGGCTGGGAACAGTGCGCCCCCGACGTCGGCCGCGTTCGCTGCCCAGACGAGTCCGCCGACGAAGCCGCCTGCCTGGAGCGTGCTCGAGAACATCCCTGCCCAGAGCCATGCGACGACTGCTGTCGCGGCGACTCGCTTCGTCATCCCATCGAAGATGGTGTTCGCGTAGTTCTTCCAGTCTCCTTTGGCGAAGAACATCCCGACGATGAGCGCCACGAGCATTCCCGCGACAAGACCAGTCGTATCCCCGATTCCGAACAGGCCACTCTGGACAATCGCCCACAGGATAAACAGCCCTATGGGAATAACGCTCATCCACCGTCCGCCGTAGAACTCGATTGCTTCGACATCTGGGCGAGAGATCTCCTCGATCTCAGTCCCATCGCCGCTATCCGTGTCTGACATGCATTCTGTGCCTCGTCAAATACACACGCAAAAGTTCATGATAATAGCTAACTCAGCGGTAACAAATCATCGGAGCCGCCTCTGGTAAATTCTCATCCCGTCGCCGTCGCTGTAGACATATAAAACTCCGCTAGGATTGGAATTCGAGTGGTGTATTACCCCTGAATATCGTCCAGATTGAACTGAGTGGACACAATTTCAGACATGTACTCTAAAAATATAACCCGTGGCAATCACTAGGCCGAGTACTATCAGCGAGTGGTATAATATCGACAGAACCTGTTCCACTATGACCGGACTTTTTTATACTGGTGTCGAGTCCACTGTGGTATGGACAGCTCTAGCGGTCGTCGTCTCCAGACGACCGAAACCTCCCTCGCGATCATTGATGCGGTAAACGAGCTGGGGGAGGCGCGAATGAGTGAGCTTGCGGACCGGCTGGACCTCTCGACGAGCACCATTCACGTTCACCTCAGGACACTCCTGGATCAGGAGTATCTGGTCAAGCGGGGTGAGCAGTACCGACTCGGCATGAAGCTGTTCCACCTCGGAGAGGGCGCCCGGACCCGAAACGAGTGGTACGAGGTCGCCCGTCGCAAAACACACGAACTTGCCGATAGCTGTGGTGAGGAAGTCACGTTTGCCATCGAAGAGTACGGACGTGCGATAACGTTGTTCAACGTCGTCGCTAACGTCCCGTCGAAAGGGTTCCAGGTGGGTCGGTACTACTACCTGCACAACTCGGCAGTCGGCAAGGCGATCCTCGCCGGGTTGCCAGAAACCCGTGTCAACGAGATTCTCGACCGGTGGGGACTGCCCGCCGAGACGGAGTACACAATCACCGACCGCGACGCCCTCATGGAAGACATCGAACGCACGAGCGAGCGCGGCTATTCGGTGAACGATCAGGAGGCAGTCGAGGGGCTTCGGTCCGTCGGCGTGCCGGTCACCGCCCCACACGGCGGCGTTCTCGGCGCGCTCGACATCTCCGGTCCGCTGTATCGGCTCCCACCGAACGAGGAACTCGCATCGATGTTGCAAGACGTCGTCGAGGAGCTGGAATCGGAACTCGGAGTCCAGTAGCGCTCTGTCGCGCCTGTCGTCGCAAGCTTGGAACGCTGCCACCTGCTCTGTGACAGGAGACACGACAACTGGCAAGTGGGCCGAGACGCTGTGTTGTCGTCAGCCCCGGTCGGCGTCTCTCGGACCGAGAAGCGTGGCCTCGACTTTCCGGAGGTGTTCGTGAAACGTCGTCTTCGCGATACCGAGCTCGTCGGCTAGCTCGCTCCCGCTTACCTCTCTCGGGTAGTCGTAATAGCCGCGTTTGCGGGCCAGTTCGAACACGTCGCGCTGTCTGTCGGAAAGCTGTCGGACCGCCAGTTCGTCCCGCTCCCTGCTTCCGGTGGTCGCGGACGTAATCTGGGTCACGGTGATCGTCGCGTCTTTCTGTGCGCACACGGCGTCGAGCTTCTCCTGTATTGTCGTCCGCGATTCGTCGATAGCGACCGTCCAGTACTCGGTCCCGTCGCGGATTCGGATCGGCTCTTGATTCATGAACCCGTGTGAGACCAGCGCGTCGTGGATGCTCTCTTCGGGGCCGTATTCGACGAGAAGCGTGCGCGTCGCTTTGTTTACCGGTGCCGATATCCCGCCGAAGCTACGACGAGTATCCATTTCTGTGACTGCATGGGTGTGGTCGGATGCCCGGGTCGCCGCAACGAGCGCCTCGACCGCGGCCGCCGACTCAGCGTATGCGACGACGTGGGCTTTGACCTTCCCGTCGACCAGATACGCCGCGTTGACCAGCAGTTTGGCTGCAGTGGCCGCCGTCACTTCCCGCATCCAGCAGTCGGGATGCTCCAGTTTGAGTGTCAACTGGAGACCGCCGCTGGACGGGGACGCGGCCATATCGGAGCCGTCAGTGGCCATCGTTCTCTCCGGGTTCTGTGACGCGATAGCGCTCGCCTGTTCTTGCTTTCATTACCGGTTGTCGTCCTCCAGTACTCTCAGTGGAGGCCACACATGTAAGGCTCTGGTTTGTCAGTCACGCCCGCAGTGTCCTTCAGTATGGACTTGCGGCGAAAATACGACGAAGGCACGCCCGCCGTTGTGCTCGCAGAGGGGGAGTTCGGACAGCCGGAAGGTAAGACGGCCAACGGTATCGTTATGCACGGAGAGCTGTTCGACGCGCAGGCCGTCGTGGACTCGACGTGTCCGAGCCCTCACGCCGGAGCGGCTCTTGAGTGGCCTGCTGCCGACAGCGTCCCGGTCGTCGAAACCGTCACCGAAGCGCTGGATCGGGCCCCGGACGCGGCCGTCCTTGTCATCGGCGTCGCGCCCGCTGGTGGTGACCTCCCGGAGTCATGGGCCGAGGCAATCAAGCACGCGATGGAGCGGGGCTGTGATATCGTCTCCGGCTTGCACGTCTTTCTGAGCGAGCGCCCGGCCTGGACCGAGCGCGCACAGCAACACGGTGTCGACCTCGTTGACGTTCGGAAACCTCCAGCCGTCACCGATCTGACGCTCGGTGACGGCCGCGGGGCTGCGGCCGACGCAGACGTCGTCCTGACGATGGGGACTGACTGTGCAGTCGGGAAGCGAACGACGACCTTTGAACTGTACCGGGCCGCGACCGATGCCGGACTCGACGCCGGCTGGGTCGCGACGGGACAGACCGGCATCCTCGTCGGCGCGGACCGCGGCGTCGTCATCGACCGGGTCCCGGCTGACTTCGTCTCGGGCGTCGTCGAGGACATGGTGCTCGACGTTGCGACGGACCACGACATCGTGTTCGTCGAAGGGCAGGCCGCCCTCACGCACACCGCATACGGCGGGGTGACGCTCGGACTGCTCCACGGAGCGGCCCCCGACGCAGTCGTACTGGCCGATGACCCTTCTCGGGAGGCCCGGTCCCACTTCGATGACCTCACTGTAGCCGGTGTCGAGGCCGAATGCCGCGCGATTACCGCCCTCACAGAGACGACAGTCGCCGCCCTCTCGACCTGGGGGGACCCGGAGGCGGAAACCGCCAGAACAGGGCTTCCGGCGGCGAACATCTACGACGATGACGGCCCGGAGACACTCCTCACAGCTGTTCTGGAGGCGCTATGACCCGTATCGACCGTGTCTCTGTCGAATCGCTCGATCGCGAACTCCGCGAGCCGTTCGAGATCTCGCTCGGAACTCGTGAGAAAGCGCGGAATCTGGTCGTTCTGGTCGAGACGGACTCGGGCGTCGTCGGCCACGGGGAGGGGTCCCCGTTACCGCCAGTGACCGGCGAGACGCAGCCGGCTGCCGTGGCGACTGCCCGGTCGGTAACGTCGATGCTTGAGGGAGCGTCCCTCGCCGACTACCGCGAACTCGCCGGTGAGGTGCGGGCCGCAGTACCCGGAGCGGTTACGGCACTGTTCGCCGTCGAGACGGCGCTGCTCGACGCGTACTGTCGCGACCGCGGTATCCCGCTCTCGGAGCTGTTCGGCGGAGCGCCGACCCCAGTTACCACCGATATTACCGTTCCGATAGTCGCGCCCGACGCGGCAGCCGAGCGAGCCACCCGTGCCGCGGCCGCGGGCTTCGACCATATAAAGGTCAAAACCGGCGGCGCGATTGACGACGACGTGGCCCGAACCGTTGCGGTCGCAGACGCCGCACCCAACGCAACGATTACCGTGGACGCGAACCAGGGCTGGACGCCGAAGGCTACAGAGCAGTTTGTCGACGAGGTGGCGACGGCTGGGGTCGACCTCGCTCTGGTCGAACAGCCGACGCCGAAGGACGATGTCCGCGGTCTCGCGAGGACCCGCGACAGACTCTCGGTCCCCGTCGCCGCGGACGAGGCCGTATTCACGCCCGCGGACGCAACTACCGTGGTTCGCGACGGGGCTGCCGACGTGATCAACGTCAAACTCGGGAAGTCCGGGCTCCTCGGGGCAGCGGCAATTGCGACAATCGCCGAGGCCGCCTCGCTCGATTGTATGCTCGGCTGTATGCTCGAAGGCGCGATCGGGATTGCGACGAGCGCTCACCTCGCCGCTGGGCTCGGTGCCTTCGACTACGTCGACCTAGATGGCCACCTGTTGCTCGACGAAACGCCGCCATCGATGGCGTTCGGTCCGGGCATCGATATCGACGGGCCGGGCCACGGAGTTTCGCTGCCGGCGGCTGTGAGTGGTGCGACTCAGAGCTGATGCTGTGGCGGGACGGTTCTCACGCAAAATAGCGTCCGGGCAGTTACTCTGCGGACTCCGCCGCCTCTTCGACGTCGGAATCGGCTTCTGAAGCATCGCTGCCAGTCGTTGCGCCAGTCCCATCGCCGCCGTCGGTTGCTGCGCTGTCCGCAGTGGCAGCGGTATCGTCCGCTGTTACATCAACCGCCGGATCGGTATCGTTGGACTCGCTCTCTTCGGTGGCTGGCTCCGTAGTGTCAGTATCAGCTTCAAGCGATTCGGCCATTTCCGCCATCGCCGCAGCGGACTCGTCCGGCCGGTCCAGAACCGCTTCGGTGTGCATTCGCATCTCTTCGCTGGCCCGGATCGTCCCGTCGACCGTCGCGTTCTCGTGGAGTTCGACGGTCGTCCCCGAGATGTCGCCCCAGACCTTCGCGCCCGGGCCGACGCGGACGGTCCCGTTGCGGGTCGTTACGTCCCCTTTGATCTCTGTGCCCCGGCCGACCACGATGTCGGCTTTCGCGCGGAGGCTTCCGAAGACAACCGTGTCACGGCCGACTTCGAGTGATTTTGCACGGATATTTCCGTGGAGCCGGCAGTCGTCGCCGACCGTCGCTGGCGTCGACACGCGCCAGGCGTCATCCGAGACGCTCGCGCCGCGTGGAATCAGAACCGGGTCGTGCTCGTCACTGCCGTCGTCTAGCATCTCGTCGATTACTTCCTCGGCCGCGTCTTCCTCGCCGATGCGGAGGAGTTGTGAGAGGTAGACGAACAGGAAGACGATGGTCGGCATCGGATTGCGGATGACGATCCAGCCGTTCGCCTCGAACCCGTTCTCGATGTCCACGTCGTCGCCGATATCAAGGTCGCCCGCGACACGGAGTTCGCCGCCGATGTGTACTCGTTCGCCGATGTAGGCGTCCTCGCCGACCAGCACGTTGTCCGCCACGTCACACCACATATCCAGCCGACAGTCACCTTCGGCTTCGATGTGGCCGCCAAAGCGGACTCGCTCGTCGGCGATGACCGTCCGCCCGCGCACACCGAACTCCACGGTCGACTGGCCGCCGACGATGACATCACCGTCGGTCACCAGGTCGTGTTCCTCGACGGTTGTTCCGTCGGGAATGTCGAGTTCGGACAGCGGGTCGGAGCCGAGTGGCACGGTTCCTATAGCGTTTTCGTTCGTATTAAACCCTCATGACGTGCATGACGGGCGTCTGACGCGGGTCGGACGGGACCGGCATCGCCGCAGTCTCGCGACGGCAGCGGGACGGTCATCGAGTCCGTGTATACCCTGAAGCCGGACGGAATCTGACAGCTGAACGGCCATAACGAACTAACCCACTGATACAGTGGCACCGATATGTCTCTCGAACGCCGTCATCTCTCGCTTGCACTTGCGGTGCTACTGATAGCGTCCGCTGGCTGTAGCGGGCTGTTGGGCACTGAATCGGGTACAGCTGGAACAGACACCGAAATAACATCGACCTCGGCTGACGTCAACGGCCCCGCACCCGGCTCGTCCGGCTTCGATGCGGCGGCTATCGAACGCGGACACTTCGAGCGGCTGTCGAACTCGTCGTTTACCACGTCGCTGTCGTTCCAACTTTCGACGGTCCGCGACGGCGAGAACCGGTCGGTGTTCATCAACCGAACCGTTGCTATCGACCGTGCGAACGACCGGTCGCTAGCGCAGGGCGAACTGGTTCAGGCCGGCGGCGACACACTGGTGACAACGACGTACACCGCCGATGGAACCACCACACAGCGCCGTGTCCTCACCCGCGGTGAGGAGGCGATGACGGAGATCCGGGCTGCGTCACCGCCGTACGACGGGTCGGTCCAGCCGGTCAACGAGAGCAGTGTCATCGACCGCTCGTTGCTCCAGTCACTGGGGTCGGACATCAACTGGACGTACGCCGGTACCGAGACGGTCGACGGTGACAGGGTCTCGCGGTTCGAAGCGACAGGGGGTAACGTTACTGGCTTCGCGGCCGACGACGCTGTCTCGACGACCGTCTCGGCCAACGGGACGACGGACTCGGCCAGTGCAACCGTCCTTGTTGACGAGGATGGCGTCATCCGGTCGTTCCAGTACCGGGTGACCACTGAGCGGGACGGCCAGCCGGTGACGGTGACGCTGTCGCTTTCCGTTTCGCAGGTCGACGATACCACCGTCGCGGAGCCGGACTGGCTGTCGAACGCGTAGCGCCGGTAACTGACGGCCCCCTACGGTGACTGCCCGGGGCTGAACTGTCTGGCGACCCACTGTGAACTGTCGAGCGCTTCGGCGCTTTGCTGCAAGCGCGCCAGCCGGTCTGCTCTGTCCGCTTCCTCCAGTTCCAGCGCCCGCTCGATGGTGTCCGCAATCGCACCGATATCGTGCGGATTGACTGTTAGCGCGCCGTCGAGATGGGTCGCCGCGCCGGCCAGTTCACTCAGTACGAGTGCGCCGTCACCATCAACACAGGCGACCGGATACTCGTGGGCGACGAGATTCATCCCGTCGCGGTGTGGCGTCACGACCATGACCTCGGCAGCCCGGTACAGCCCGGCCAACGTCTCGTTGTCGAGGGTGGCTTCGGTGTAGACGATGGGCTGCCAGTCATCGGTCCCGAAGCGGTCGTTGACGCGTTCGACGGCATCGACGACGTCCGCTCGGTACCGTCGGTAGGCGGCAATCCCCTCCCGCGTTCGACTTGCCTTCTGCACGTACGTGAACTCCCCTCGCAGGTCCGGTCGCCGGTCCCAGAGGTGCGCCAGCGCCTCAATCCGCTCGGGGATGCCCTTCGAGTAGTCGAGCCGTTCGACGCCGAGCGCGAGGCGGATGGACGTGTCCGAGCGACTGCCGCCCAGCACGGTATCGCGGATACTGCCCACGTCGGCAGCACGCGCTCGGTCCCGGACCCCCTCGGCATCGATACCTAGGGGGTTCGCGACGACTCGCGTCCGCTCGTCGTTCCGGGTGACTGTCCCGGTGTCCGTGTCGATGGTTGCCGCGGAGAACGCACTATCGACGCAGTGCAGGAACTGCTCGGCGTACCCTGCTGTGTGAAAGCCGATGACGTCACACGCCAGCAGTCCGTCGAGTAGCGCGTCGCTGTGGGGACAGTGCTGGAACACCGACGGCGCGGGCCAGGGGATGTGCCAGAACTGCAGTAGCCTTGCCTCCGGCCGTCGCTCCCGGAGCAGTTTAGGGGCGAGCGCCAGATGATAGTCCTGGAACCAGACCGGCTGGCCCGCGTCAGCGACCGTGTCGACGGCCTCGGCGAACTGCTCGTTGACGGCGCGGTACTGCTCCCAGTAGGCTGGTTCGGCCCACATCCGGCCCGTATCCTCGTGACAGAGGGGCCAGAGCACTTGATTGGCGTAGCCGTAGTAGTAGCCCTGGACCGCCGCGTCGGAGAGCGGGACGCGTTTCAGGTCGTAGGCCGGGTCCGACGGCGGCACTTTGACAATACCTTCGTGGGCGACAGTCATATCGGCGTCGCCGCTGCCCCAGGCGACCCAGGTGCCACCCCGTGACTGCATCACCGGGTCGAGTGCGCTCGTCAGGCCACCCGCGGCGGACTGGACCCGTATCTCGCCGTCGTCGCCCCGCTCGTGGCTATACGGTTCGCGGTTCGAGACGATCACCAGCGAATCCGGAACTGCACCGTCTTGCGCATTCACCGACAGTTCCGGGACCATTTGTCCTCCGTAAGGACTGCCCCGTCTTGAGGCTGTCGCGGAGTGCTGGCGTAGCTACGGGGTGGAACAAGTTATCGCTGCCCGCGAGGTCCGCCATTCGTGTCTGACGGTAAGAGAAAACTTATACCGGAGGCCTCGAAAGAAAGGGGTGAAAGCCGAAAGGGCACCCGGGTAGGGGTACACGGACGTGCCATTTCGGCTCAACTCGGTTTATCTGGCCACGAATCCGGTAGCGACAGCAACGCTCCGGGCCAGTGACAGCGTCGTGCAGTGTGACTGACCGGGGAAACAAGACAGAAGCATGTCCACTTCGTGGCGTCTGATAACAGATGGAATTTCACACCTGGGAGCCAGTGTATTCGGACATTCTCGACGACTTCGGGTACCCTCGTGACGGCGACGAGCTCGCCTGTGACCGCTTCGTCGAACTGCTCGGCGACGATAGCACATACGACCCGACGACCCTCGGACTCGACGGTGCATCGGTGGCTATCGCCGGAGCCGGCCCGTCACTGGAAACCGAGGCCGACCGTGCAGCCGACGCCGACGTGGTCCTCGCGGCGTCCACTGCTGCCGACCGTCTCCAGGCGGCAGGCGTCGCCGTCGACTGTATGGTTACGGACCTGGACAAGAACGCTGATACCGGGCGGAAACTGACTGCCGCCGGGACGCCGGTTGTCGCCCACGCCCACGGTGACAACATCCCCGCACTGGAGACACACATTCCGGCCTACGACAGTGAGTTCGTTGTACCGACGACGCAGGCGACACCCGCCCCGCCGGTCCGCAACTACGGCGGCTTCACCGACGGCGACCGCGCCGCGTTCCTCGCGGACCACTTCGGCGCTGCCTCGCTGGTATTCCCCGGATGGGACTTCGAGGATCCGTCCGTCACTGCTGAAAAGCGGCAGAAGCTTCGCTGGGCCGAGCGCCTGCTTCGCTGGCTAGAACAGCGCCGTGGCGAGCGCTTCAACGTTCTCGATGGCCGTCGCGACGCCATCGAGCCGGTAGTGACCGACTGAAAGCCACTCCCCACTTCAGGGTGCTAACACGTCGATGGTCGCGTCGATAGTGTCCCGTTCCGCAGCGCGGGGGAACGAGATGTTAATCGCGTCCACGCCATCGATAGTCTCGAACTGTGCGATACGGTCACGACATTCTTCAGGTGTCCCGGCAACGGCAATGCTGTCCAGTAGCTCGTCACTGATCGCGTCGACGGCGGCCGCTTTGTTGCCCGACCCCCATTGCTCGGCGATCTCGTAGGCGGTGTCCTCGTACCCCTGCCGGGCCAGCGCGTCGCGGTAGAACGTCCCCATCCCGCCGATGTAGAACGCGACGTGCTGACGGGCCAGTTCGCGGGCCTGCTCCCGGTCGTCCATCGCACAGCACGTCAGCGACAGCGTTACCCGCTGGTCGGCGCGGTCGCGGTCGCCGAGGTCCGCGCCGTGCTCGAAGTCTTCGAGCCGGTCCCGAAGGCCGTCAGCGGTCAGCATGAGCGCGTGCCAGCCGTCGGCGAAGCGACCGGCGAGTTCGACTGATTTCGGTCCGAGACCGCCGGCATCCACGGGGGGCGCGGGTTCGGGCGGTTCACAGCGCAGCCGGAACCCGGACAGCGAAAAGATGTCTCCGTCGTAGTCGACGGTCTCCCCGGAGAGTACCAGTTTCATGATGTCGACTGTCTCTCGGGTGTACTTGAGGGGGCTCTCGAACTCACGGCCGTGCCAGCCTTCGATGACGATGGGCCCGGACGGGCCGACGCCAGCGCGGAAGCGGCCGTCTGAGACCTCCTGCAGTGTCGCTGCGGTCTGGCCGAGCAGCGCCGGCGACCGCGAGTACACGTTCAGAATCGATGAGCCGAGGCCGACCGCCGACGTGTGTTCGGCGATGCTGGTCAGCGTCGTCACTGCGTCCCGCCCCCACGTCTCCGGGAGCCAGACCCGGTCGTAGCCGCTGTCCTCGGCCTGCTGGCTCATCCCGACAAGCGTGTCGACCGACGGCTGGGCTGCGACCGGGAGATACACGTCTCGCGCTGTCATCTGTCGCCCTCCACGCGTCGAGCGGCGACCGGCCGTACTCCTGTCGGCTGGAACGTATGTACCTGAAACATGGCTCGCAGTGCGGCCGCACGGGAGATAAAGCCACATGAGAGGGGGAGTGTCGCCCGTTGTCCGCGGTTTATTCACAGGACGGTCAACTGGGCCGGGAGCGTCTCGGAAAGGGGACTGGTGAGGTGACGACAGTCGAAATGTATCGTATCTGTCCACAATTCTCGACGAGTGAACCCATACGCCTTCCTCGGAGCCGTGATTGTGTCCGAACTGCTCGGGACAACGTCGCTGAAACTCTCAGAAGGGTTCCCACGTCCCGTTCCCCGTCTCGGCGTCGTCTACGGCACCTGGGCCGCGCTGGGAATCGTCGGTGTCGTGGCGATCGGGACTGTCGTGTTCGACCGGCCTATCGACCTCCCCGGTGCCGTCGGGATATTGCGCATCATCATCGGCGTGTACTGTGTCACCGTCCTCTCGGAGACGTCTGCGCACTGAGCGGGAACCGGCCACAACACGCCCAGCGTCGTGAGTCTGCCCGTGCCGAACAGCTGTGCGTCCGGCTTGGCGACCGGCTATATGAGGCACCCGGTTCTACGGGGGCCTATGTCGTTCGACCCGGACCGCGTAACGACGATTACGTTCGACTCGTACAGCACCATCGTCGACGTTGAGGCGGCTCAGAAAGCCCTCGCCGACCGGGTAGATGACCCCAAACCGGTATCCCGGCTCTGGCGCTCTCGTTCACTGGCGTACACGTTCCTCGCTAACCAGATCGACGCCTACAAGCCGTTCTACGAGATGAACCGCGACGCGCTCCAGTACGCCCTCGATGTCCACGGCGTCGACATCACTACCGAGGAGCGCGACGAGATTCTCGCCGTCTACCACGAACTCGACGTGTTCGACGACGTTCGTGACGGCATGAACAAACTCTACGACGCCGGCTACGACCTCTATGTCGTCTCGAACGGGAACCCCGAGATGCTCGACTCCATGGTTGATTTCGCCGGTATCGGCGGCCTGCTCGAAGACACTGTCAGTGCCGACGAGATCCAGACGTTCAAGCCGGCGGCGGAACTGTACCGTCACGCATCGGACCGGACGTCGACTGAGATCGAGGAAATCGCCCACGTCACTGCAGGGTATTTCGACGTGTACGGGGCGATGCACGCCGGGATGCAGGGCGTCTGGGTCAATCGCGATGACGGCCCCTGGGACTCGTTCGCCGGCGAGCCGGATCTCACTATCGCGTCGTTCCACGACCTTCACGATGAGCTGATGTGAAGCGTCGAAAAGGCATGTCGCGGTTCTGGTTCCGCGGATAGTCAGGGGAGTCAGGAGATGGCGTCGCAGGAGTCTCAGAAAAAATACCGGCTACTCAGAACAGCCGCTCAAGCAGGCCGCGGTCGCGGCGTTTCTCCGCCAGCAGGACGGAACACTCCACGTCGTCGACAACGTCCAGCACGAGCGACTTGGAGACGAGCCGGCGAAGTAGACCCTCCTCGGTCGCGCCGATGAGGAGCAGCGTCGAATCGGTGGCAGCGTTCCGGATCGCGGTCTCGACATCGCCGGATTTGACGAGGCGCTCCGCGTCTTCAAGCCCCTGCTCGGCCGCCCATTCCCGCAAGAATTGCTTGCCTGCCTCGCGGTCGTCGTCGACGTTAAGCAGCGTCACGTCGGAACCATATTCGGACTGTAACAGTTTCGCGATGGCGGCCGACAGCTCGGAGTCCGGCCCACCGGCTGTCGGAAGCAGGATACGCGAGGGGTCGAACCCGCGGTCACGGAGCACGAGGAAGTCACAGGGAACTGTCTCTGTGAGTTCGTCCATGGCAGACTCCGCCCGCCCGGGCGAGCCGTGCGCGTCTGGCCCCCATCCCATCACGACGAGGTCCGCCGTCTGCGTGCGGGCGGCGTCGAAGATAGCCTCGTAGGACTTGTGCGAGAGGACGGTGTGTGTTTCGACATCGACGCCGAACGTCTCGGCGTCCTCGCGAGCTTTATCGAGCAGTTGCTGTGAGCTCTTGTCGATCTCATCGGATCGGTCGGCGGCAGCCGAAAGCGCCGTCTGGTCGGGGACGGTGACGATGTGGGTCGCGATTACGGTTCCGCCGCGCTGTTTGGCGATGGCGCTGGCGAGCGTAATGAGGTCCTGTTCGTGTGCAGGATTGGCTAGTGGGACCATCACGCGGTACTGCCCGCCATCGGGCTGGACGCCGGCGGCCGCGCTGACGGCCGCGTCCGGCATTTCGTCGGACCGCGAGATGATGTGTTTCGACAGGATGCCCTGTTTTTCGGTGCGCGACCGAGCGTAGAACCCGTACCACAGTATCGCTGCGGCGGCGATGCCAAAGGAGAGCAACAGGGCGTCGCTGGCAACGAACACCAGTAGGGCAAAGGAGAGCACGACTCCCAGAATCGGCAGTAGAGGATACAACGGCACCACGAAATCCGGTGCGTACTCCTCCGGATTCACGTACCGCATGACGATGAGTGCGACGTTGAGTAATCCGTAGATGATGAGATGCAGGCCCGACGCAGCGCCCGAGAGCAGCGTCAGGTCCCCGATGATGATAAACAGGAGAATCAGGCCGCCGGTAATGCCGATTGCTCTGTACGGCGTCCCGTAGCGGGGATGTATCTCGTTGAGGGCCGGCGTGACGATCCGGTCACGGCCCATCGCGAAATTGATGCGTGACGACGCGAGGATGGAGGCGTTCGCGCTGGACGCTGTGGCGAGCAAGCCGCCGAACAGGAGCGCACCCCCCATTACAGCCCCCTGAATGTAGCTCCCGACCTCGACGACGGCGATCGGGTTCTCGGCGTCGGAGCTGATGATGTCCGCGATGAACCCCTGCGGAACGGCCGCGCTCATGATCACGAGGACGAGCGCGTAGATGACAGTCACGATGACGACGCTGCCGATAACTGCACGCGGAAGGTTCTTTCCGGGGTCTTTGATCTCTTCGGCCACGCTCGTAATCTGGACGAAGCCGAGATAGGAGACGAAGATGAGTCCCGTCGTCTCCAGAGTCGTAACCACGTCAGTAGCGGCCGGCAGGTTCGACGGCTCTGCCCGGAGCGTTCCGAGGAGTGTGAACACGGAGAGAATGGCGATAAGCAGGACGACGATGATGTTCTGCAGTCGCCCGGTTTCCTTCGCGCCGACGTAGTTGATGAGGACGAAGAAGGCCCCGCCGACGAGTGCGATAAGTTTCACGACGGTGAGCGATATCGGACCGACGCCGACGCTGCCGGAGAGACCGAAGATGCGGGCGATGTACCGGCCAAACCCGACCATGTAGAACGCGCTCGCGAAGGCCAGACCGAGCCAGTTGGCCCAGCCGGCGACCGAGCCAAACATCGGCCCGAGCGCGTGGTTGACGTAGTAATAGGCCCCGCCCGAACGCGGCATCGCTGTGCCGAGTTCGCTAGCCGACAACGCCGTGAACATGGCGATAACGCCGCCCAGAATGAACGCCACGGACGCCAGCGACCCGGCCTTGAGGATGGCCTCGCCCGGGAGGACGAAGATCCCCGCGCCGATCATCGTCCCGACGCCGATAGTCAGCGCCGCCAGCGGTCCGAGGTCCTTGGCAAGGTCTTCCTCGCTCATGTTCCATCCTCTCGGGGGAGTGCAATGACGGGCCGGTCCGAATTTGTCACCAGTTTCAGGGAGACGTCACCGGAGAGAAACTGCATGAGTCGGTTCCCGCCACGGGACCGATAGGCAATAGCGCTGGCGTCCACTTCTGCAGCGGCCTCGAATATCGTCTCCGCGACATCTCGGCCGTACGCGGTGTGTTCGCTGGCGTCAGGGAACACTGTCCGGACGGCAGCGTACGCCTCTGTGGCCAGTTCTTCGGACTGTTCGACCGGCGTCTTGTCCGGAACGCCACCGCCCTTTTCGACGACATGCAAGGCGGTCACGCTCCTTGGTTCGTACGGTTCGAGCGCCTTCGCCGTCGCCAGCGCGTCATCCTCGTCAGTGACGGGAAGAAGTACGTGGCCGAGGAGACCCTCGTCCGTGGGCTCACTGGTCATAGTGGTGGGAGAACCTACTCGCTGTTAAGCGTGTGTATCCGCTTTCTCGCATACGAATAAATAATAAGAGATGCTGACTATCAGGCTGACAACTCGGCCTGTTACCCGCGCATGAGATTCAACACTTCGTCGACGACATCAGTTTCGACGGCGAGAATATACTGCTCGTCAGGCTCCAGCACCGTCTCAGCGCCTGCGAGTTCCGTTCGGTCGGCCGTCGAAATCAGGAGACTGCCAGCCGGAAGCGCGATCTCGTCGAGACGACGCCCTGCAACGGGGGCCGACGGAGCAACACTCACCTCGATGATATCGAGGTCAGCGGTTGGGTAGACGAGCGTTCGGATATCCTCACCGGTCAGTATATCGGCCGCGTAGTCTCCACCGAGATATTCGGGAAGTAGCGTTGCGTCGACGACTTCACCGTACTCCTGGTCCGTCTCCGTCTCTGCTCTCGCGATGGTCCGAATCGAGGGTGCGTACTGCTGTGCCTCCATACAGATGGCGAGATTCGTGCCCGGTTCGTCAGTGAGTGCGGCGATAGCGTCAGCCTCCGACAGGTCTGCCTGTTCCAAAATTGACGGTCGCGTGGCGTCCCCGTGGATAACTGGGCCGATATACGCATCCGATAGCGCCTCGACGCGTTCCGCATCGGACTCGATCAGTAGGACGTCGTGCCCCTGTTCAACGAGGTTTTCGGCGGTTTGTTTCCCGACGCGGCCGCCGCCGGCGATGACGAATCGCTTTGTCCGGGCCATTGTTGTACTGTTATCGATGTGTTATCTTCAATGCCCCGCCAGTTCTAACCGAGCGGGAACGCAACTGGCTGAATCGGCGGTCACGCGGCAGAAGGCTTAATGAAATCCCATCACAGTTCTTACAATAGGAGAACTCCCCCCGGTACTCAAATGGACCGAGCGAAGCACATACAGCGTACGATGGACAGCGCGCCAGTTACAACCAGAACGCAATGAGCAAGAGCCAGACGCGGTCGCCCGAGGCTGAACTCGGACTCCTCGACGCGACGATGATCGGGATGGGTGCGATGATTGGGGCCGGTATTTTCGTGTTAACGGGACTGGCCGCCGAAATCGCTGGCCCAGCCGCGATTCTCGTCTTCGCACTGAACGGCGTCGTGACGGCGTTCACAGGACTTTCGTACGCGGAACTCGCCGCTTCGATTCCAAAGAGCGGCGGTGGATACGCGTTCGTGCGGGAGATATTCGACGACTTCGCCTCGTTCATCATGGGCTGGATGCTCTGGTTCGCCTACATGATTGCGGGAGCGCTGTATGCACTGGGATTTGCGCCGAACTTTCTCGAACTGTTGCACGTCTACGGCGTGGTCCCGTCACCGGACGAGGTCGGCGCCGTTGCAGTTCCGGTCATTGATACAGCGCTCCCGCCGGCCTTTTTGCTGGCGTTTATTGCAGTCCTTGGTCTCGTGGCGCTCAACGCCGTCTCGACGGCCGCCAGCGGTAGTGTCGAGACGATTTTCACAATAATCAAAGTGTCTATTCTGGTGGTGTTCGTCGCGTTCGGGTTCGCGTCACCGATGTTTTCGGGAGCCGAATTCCAGCCACTGTTCCCGGAGGGGAGCGGAGCGGCTGCCGTCTTGCCGGCGATGGGGCTCACCTTCATCGCCTTTGAGGGGTACGACCTCATCACCACTGTCACGGAGGAAGTACAGAACCCGCGGGAAAACATCCCGAAAGCGATCTTTATTAGCCTCGCTGTGACTGTCGTCGTCTATCTGGCAGTTGTGACAGTCGCTATCGGAACGCTCGGAGCCGAGGGACTCGCCGACGCTGGCGAAGCCGGTATCGCCGCGGCCGCGACGTCGTTCATGCCGACCGGGCTCCCGGTTATTCAGAACGGTGGGGCACTCATCGTCTTCGGGGCTGTGTTCTCGACGCTTACGGCCCTCAACGCCGTCGTCATCGCGTCGTCGCGCGTCGCGTTCTCGATGGGGCGCGAAGGGCAGTTACTCCCTTCGATTGGCCAGATACACCACCGCTACGGGACGCCCTTCGTTGCTATCCTCACCAGTGCCGTCGTGATGCTTGGCTCAGTTGCACTGCCGACACAGAGCGCCGGCAATATGTCGAGCCTGTTCTTCCTGCTCTCGTTTATCATTGTCAACGTCGCGGTCATTAGACTCCGCAGGGAGCGACCGAACATGAATCGGCCGTATGAGATGCCATACTACCCGGCACCACCGATAATCGGTATCGCACTCAATCTGATTCTGACCGGGGTGCTGATAGAGTTTCTGCTCCGGACGGATCCACTGGCACTGGCACTCAGCGTCGCATGGATCGTGCTCGGCGCAGTCGTGTATTTCGCCCTCAAACGGGTAAAACAGCAATCGGACCGCGAGCAGGCGACTGCCGCCAGCGAAATAACACCTGAGGCTGAAGACTAACTCATGACCCGAACACTTGACATTATCATCGCAGGCGGTGGCCGCGTCGGCTTCCAGACAGCCGAGATACTTGCCGACCGCGGGCACGACGTGACGATCATCGAACGGGACGAACGGATGGTCTCGGAAATCGCCGATCAGTGGGTCGCGACGGTTATCCGAGGCGACGCGACGAATCCGGAGATCATCGAACAGGCAGGTATCGACCGAGCGGACGCGATTGCCGCGCTCACGGGTGAAACCGGGCTGAACCTCGCGGTGTGTTTAGCTGCGTCGGAATTGACACCAGATATTCGGACGGTCGCGCGAATCGACCGCACAGCCGGTAAGGCGTACACCCGATTTGTCGATGCGGTGGTCTTTCCCGAACGGGCTGGTGCGAGGGTGGCAGCGAACGAAATCCTTGGGAGTGATGTCCAGACGCTTGCCGACGTGACAGGCAACCTCGATATCATGCTCGTCCGCGTCGCTGACGGCGCTCCAGCCGCCGGAAAAGCACTCACAGACGTACGCTTTCCCGAGGGGACGCTGGTTGTCTCCGACGATAACGGTGAGCGGATCGCCCGTGCCGACACGACCTTGACGCCAGGAAGCCGCTACGTTATCGCGGTTGAACCTGATGTCGTCGATGAGGTCTTGAATTTGATGCGCGGCTAGTGACTTTTTCGACTCGCAGACCGCTCCGCGTAATTCGCTCGTCTCCACGGACAGCCACTGTGGGACCGCTCCGGAGTAGTCTGTGAAAATCCCGTCACTGCAAGTACGGACCAGCCGCGGTGCCTACACCCGCCGGGACAGCGAGGCCCGTAGTTCGCCGGCAAGCTCCCGGTGTCCGTCCTCGGCGAGGCTGTCGGTGACGACCTTCAGCGCAGCCGCGGCACCACCGACGTAGAGGCTGCCGCTGTCTTTCTCGACCACCACTACGTCAGTCACCTCGGCGACAGCCCGGATACTCGAGCGGGCGTCGTCGGTCAGGTCGCCGAGCAGGAACGTGAGCGTCGCGCCGTTGTCGGTGCCGCCGGCGACCGTCTCACCGAGGGCCTGATGGCGCGCGACCTCACGCAGAGACACGTCTGTCAGTTCCGACACGGTGGGGCCGGAGTCGGTCTCAGCCCGCGTCGTCCGCTCGTCACCGAGCGCGTCGGCCACTTTGACCACGTCATGTGTCTCTTGCGTATCGTGTGTTCGGATGATGTGTGCGCCGCGTTCGACTTCCATCGTCGCTGCGGCCAGCGAAACGGCGAGCTGGTTCTCCGTCTCGGGCTGGTCGGCCAGATCGCCGAGGAAGTCCTCACGGTTGGTCGCGGTGAGCATCGGCCGGTCGAAGGCACGGAACTCCCGCAGCCGACGGAACATCTCCCAGTTGTCCTCGAACTCCTTGCCGTCGTACCAGCCGCCGAAGGCCGGGTCGATGATGGTTCTATCCGTGAACCCGTCTCGCTGAAGCGCCTCGAAGATGTCGTCGATAGTTTTCAGTGCGCCGGGTCGCGAGAGGTCCGGCGGGCTGGCCATCTTGACGACCGGCATATCGTGGTCCTCGACGACGCCTTTCATCTCCGGGTCGGCGAAGCCACACACGTCGTTGATGAGGTCGAAACCGTGGCCGATGGCCTCTTCGGCCACCTCAGCGTAGCGCGTTTCGAGCGACAGCGGCACATCGGCGTCGAGTTCGTCGACCAGCGGCGCGACCTCTTCGAGCCGGTCTTTCTCCATCTCGACCGGTTTGGACTCGTATTTGGGGTTCGCCGACTGAAGGCCGACATCAATGATATCTGCCCCAGCGGGGACGAGGTTCTCCTCGATAGCGTCGGCGGCTTCGGCTGGGTCCAGATACACGCTCGGTTTGTACCCGGAGTTCGAACTCATATTCAGCACGCTCATGACGCGCGTTGGGTGGCCATCACCCACCGGGAGGCCGTCGATTTCGACCGTTCGCATACTGCTTCCTGAGGGCTGTGCATACATAGGTCCCGCGACATCGGCGGACTGGCGACGCCGTGTAACGTATCACTGACACAGAATCACCGAGTTTTATATACTGAGTTGCATGATTTGTACGGGATGGGTGGGGAGTTAACCGTTACATTCGATCTCGATTCGTTCGAGGCTGTAACACGACAGCTGATGGCTGCGGAGTCCGAGCGAGAGATCTGCGAAATCGCAATGTCGGAGATTTCGTCTGTGTTTGACCTGCCACTCGGAGCACTGTGGCTGTATGACAGCGACGCGACGGAGCTACAGCTGGCCGCGTCGACGGAGCGGGCGGACGAGGTGTTCGACTGGCCGGTTACCTACCGACCCGGCAACAGCCTCTCGTGGGAGGCGTTCGAGCAGGACGAAGTGCGGACGTACTCGGAACTTGACGACGAGCAGCGCCAGTACAACGAAAACTCCCCCGTCAGCAGCGAGATCATCCTCCCGCTTACCGAGTACGGCGTTATCAACATTGGGTCGCTAACCCCCGTTACGTTCGACGATGAAACGGTTCGACTCGCGAGGATGTACGCGACGCACGTTCAGGCGGCACTACAGAAAGCCGAGCGCGAGCATGACCTCCGCGTCCAGCGCGACCGGATGGAACAGTTCATCGGTGTCGTCTCACACGACCTCAGAAACCCGCTTCACGTTGTCGAGGGACGCATTGAACTCGTCCGAGAGAGCGGTGACCTGTCCCACCTCGACGACGCGGCGGAAGGCGTGGCTCGCATGGAATCACTCATCAACGACTTGCTAACACTTGCCAAGGAGGGGTATGCAGTCGAAGACCGCACTGCCATATCGCTTGACACCATTGTCGAACAGACATGGGAGATGGCCCGAACAGCCGACGCGACGTTGCAGATCGAAGGGTCCGCCCCGGTGTTCGGTGATCAGAACCGCCTCAAACAGGTGTTCGAGAATCTCTTTCGGAATGCGGCGGACCACGCGGGCGACGACGTGACCGTCTGGGTCGGCCCACTTGTCGACAGCGGGGCAGCCGATATCGGCAGTGCGGATGCGCGGAACGAAGGCCGAGTAATCGGCTTCTACGTCGCCGACGACGGACCAGGAATCTCGCCCGACAAACTGAACGACCTGCTCTCGGTCGACGCTCTCTCAGGCAGTGACAGCGGCCTCGGCCTGTCTATCGTCGCACAGATCACTGATGCCCACGGCTGGGACATCTCTGTGACCGAGAGCAGGGCCGGCGGCGCACGATTCGAAGTGACCGACGGGACGAAACCGGTCTCACCGTTTCACTCCTCGTAGCGTAGAGATGGCCACCGACGGCGCTTGAACCGGGTGCCAGTGCTGTCCGTGGCGGGATTGACAGATTTATTTGCTCGCCCACTAGATGGTATGGCAGTGCAGACCCCGGAACAGGACATCGAAGCCGTGCTGAAAGAGTCAGGCCCGGACTACGAGGGGTTCCAGTTCGAGACTCCGGGTGGGGGCCACCAGAGCGATGTCTACATGGTAACGCTGCGCCACAACGGTGAGGCGTACGAGGTCGTCGTGAAGTTCAAGCCACAGGGCGATGTCCCGTTCGCCGTCGAACCCTGTCTCCACGATTTCGTCGCCGCCCGGACCGATGTCCCTGTTCCACGCATCCTTGTCTACGAGGACAACCCCGACGCCGATGTCCCGCCGTATTTCGTCACCGAGCGCATCCACGGCGAGAATCTCGCCGAGGAGTTCGCCGGGCTTTCCACTGACGACCGACAGCGGGTGCTGGCACAGTCCGGTCGGATCCTCGGAGATATGCACTCCGAGATCGGATTCGAGGCGTTCGGCCGACTCACGCTCCACGACGACCGGATTATCGTGAGTGACTGGATGGGCAACTGGCGGGAGTACTTCGAGAGTCTCACCAGATCACATCTGTCGCACCTTGCCGGGACGCCCTTCGAGGACATGACAGACCGAGCGTGGGACTGTATCGAACCGGCACTGAGTATGGTGCCCGAGGACGGCGTTCCGCGACTGGTTCACGACGATTTCAGGCCGGCGAATCTGATGTTCGAGCAAACGGCGGACGCGCCGATCACGGCGGTCCTTGACTGGCAGGACGTGCTCGCGGCACTGCCGGAGTACAACCTCGCACAGACGGAGTTTCTCTTTATCGACTCGTCGTTTCAGGACCCGGAACTGCGCGACTCGCTCCGGACGGTGTTTCACGAGGGGTATCAGGAGATGCGCCCGATGGAGTTCGACGAGGGGTACGAGCAGCGACGCCCCCTCTATCAGCTCTCGACGCTCCTGTGGCGGATGGCCGGCTTCGAGGCCGCCTTCGCTGACGAGTCCGGCCTCGCCACCGCTCGTGCCGAAGCCCAGTACCGCCAGCAGTTCGAGCGCCTCGTCGAAGAGATACAGGCGAACTAAACTGGGTCCGGTGAGTGCCCGCTGTCGACGAGGGCCCACACCGACTCCCAGTCGAGCGTCGTCTGTGCGCCGGGTGACTGCGCCGCGAGTGCACCACAGGCATTGGCGACTGCGAGCGCGCGCTCTGGGCCGCTCTCCTGTGCGCTGGCGAGCAGATACCCGGCAGCGAACGCGTCGCCCGCGCCTGCAGTGTCCACAGAGTCTATCGGATACCCGGCGTTCGTGACTGTTCGGTCACCAACATATGCGGTCGCGCCGCAGTCCCCGTGTTTGACAACAACTGTCGGCACTGTTTCGAAGAGCCCGCTGTCTCTGGCGTGGTCGGCCTCCCGGTCGTTGCAAAACAGGATATCCGCATGTGAGAGCACCGACGAGTAATCGCGGTACGGGAGCCGGCGGCCGGGGTCGAAGCTTACCGGAACATCCGCGGCCGTGGCATCGCGTGCGAGCGCTGCAGCCGTCGTCGGATCCTGTCCAGTCAGGTGAAGGTGGTCCGCCTCGGCCAGGGCCTCGGCTGGGAGGTCCGACGCGCCGAACGCCTCGTTGGCCCCGTCGTTTCCAAGCACTGCAACGTCGCCGCTCTCGTCCACGATGAGGTACTTCACGGCCGTCGGCTTGTCCGATTCGATCAACACCGTCTCGACACCGGTGGCCGACAGTTCGCGCCGAGCCATGGTTCCGTGGTCGTCCCGCCCGACGCTACCGAGAACTAGCGGCTCCGCATCGAGCCCGGCCAGCGCGACGGCCGCGTTCGATGCGCTCCCCCCGCTAGACTGTGACCGGTCGGTGATACGCCCCTCGCCGTCGGGTTCCGGGAGGTGGTCGACGTGGAGCGTCACGTCCCAGTTGACGTGGCCGGCACAGATGACGCGCATATCCACCGCTGGGAGGGGCGCTATGATATCAGTTTCCCACTCAGATATATGCAGCATGTTTAACATTGACCGGAACGGACCGGCGCACATGGCAACGGTCCCCGATAGCGTCCTCCCGATGAGTTGTCGGACCGGCATACGAGTACCACAGCCAGAGGTGACCGCCTGATGCGTCACAGTGTGGCTGTACTGGCCTGCTTAGTCGTCGTCGGCTCGCTTCCGCTGTCAGTCGCCGGCGCGAGCGTCAACGCGTCGATCTCGAACGTCGAGGTATCGCCGTCATCACCAGCACCGGGTGAAACCGTCACGTTCGACACGACTGTCCGGAATCTCCAGAGCAGCGATTCACCGCTCGAAATCAACGACATTGCAATTCGGAAATCGGGTGGGAGAGGAATCACCGAGTACGAACGCGTTTCGAATCTGGGCTCGATTTCCCCGGGCAGCACACTGGAGGTACCCTTGACCGCCTCGTTTGATTCGTCCGGAAGCAAGGACCTCCGCGTCATCGTGTACGGCCGTGACCGTGGCACAGGCGACAACGTCGAGCTCAGATACCCGGTGAAGCTAAACGTCGAAGAGCGTCACCCGCAGATGGATATCACGGCTAACGACTCCGTCGCCGGCGTTGAATCGACCGGCCAAGTCACCGTCGCAAACGGACTCGATTCCCAGATAACGAACGTCGAAGTCGTCGTCGAGGGCGATGGCGTCGAGATGACAAAGAGCCGGACGGTACGGTCAAGCATCGCCCAGAACGGGTCAATAACCGCACCGTTCCGGTTCCGACCTGAATCTGCCGGCGAACACTCGCTGACCGCAACGGTCAGCTACACAGTCGCTGGCGACACCACGCGCACCACAACCCGGTCAAAAGTCATCGAGTCGGACCCGCTCCGAAACAGCGTGGAACTCGATACGACTGCGGTCGGTAGCGGCACTGACCGCGCGTTGCGGGTCGCCGTCTCTAACGGGGCCAACGCTCCGCTTTCGGATGTCATGGTCAGTGCAACGTCGGAGAACGCGTCGTTCCAGCGCGTCCTGCTTGAGAACATCTCAGCCAGCACGACCCGGCAGGTGCGACTGAACGCCACGATGAACGAACCCCGCGCTGACGTTACTGTCACGGCCACCTACGAACTCGGGACTGAAACGGAACAGACAACAACCGAAACGACGCTTCGATCCGTCCCGGGAACGATAGACCTCACCGGTCTTGACGTGGTCCGACAGGGCGGGCGCCTCCAGATCTCAGGGAGCGCGAGCAACGTCGGGTCGACGGATGCGGACAGCGTCCTCGTCAGCGTCGTCGATACCGAGCGCATCACCCCGGCAACTCCGAACCGCGATTACTTTGTCGGCACGGTCCCGGCCAGTGACTTCGTCTCCTTCGACGTGTATGCCCGGACGACGGGGAACGTCACGTCGGTGCCGCTGGAGGTGACCTACCTCGTCGACGACACGCGCAAGACACAGCGCTTCGACGTGGACATCAACCAGATGGGCAGTGCGGCACAGCAGCCGGAGCAGGACGGCGGCAGCGAGGGTGGAAACCAGAACAGTATGCTGCCGGTGTTCATCGCCGGCGGCCTGGCGCTACTGGTCGTCGTCGGTGTCCTCGTACGCCGCTACCGCCGCAGTGACGACGATATCGAGGTATGACGGTCATCGACGCACAGGGACTGGTCAAGCGCTACCGGACCGGCGGCCAGACCCTCTACGCACTGGCGGGCATCGACTTCGCACTCGAAGCCGGTGAGTTCGTCTCGATTATGGGCCCCAGTGGCAGTGGCAAGACAACTCTGTTGAACATCCTCGGGCTGCTGGATACGCCGACGGAGGGAACCGTCTTGCTGGAGGGACAGGATGTGACCGGACTCGGCGACAGCAAGCGGACGCGCCTCCGGAAGCAAACAATCGGGTTCGTGTTCCAGCACTTCTATCTCCTGCCGACACTGACTGCTGTCGAGAACGTCGAGGTACCGCTGCTGTTGGACAGTGATCCGAAAGTCAAAAAGCGGGCCAGAGCGCTCCTGGAGCGGCTTGGGCTCGGTGACCGACTGGATCACAAGCCCGACGAACTCTCCGGCGGCCAGAAGCAGCGCGTCGCTATCGCACGCTCGCTCATCAACAGCCCGAAGGTCGTTCTCGCCGACGAGCCGACGGGCAACCTAGACAGCGAGACGGGCCGACAGATACTCGATGAGTTCCGCCGCATCGCCGACGAGGACGACGTGGCGATCGTCGCGGTCACCCACGACGACCTCGTCAACGAGTACGTCGACCGAACCGTCCATCTGGTCGACGGCACCATCGGGAGGGAGCGGAAGAATGGCGGGTAGGTTCTTCCCGGCCGCGCTGATGGCGCGGCGCAACCTCACGCGGACGAAGATGCGGTCATTGCTGGCGTCGCTGGGTATCGTCATCGGTGTCGTTGCCATCGCTTCACTGGGAATGTTCGGCGTCGCGCTCCAGTACTCGTTTACCCAGAACCTCGGTAACGTCGGCAACCAGCTCACGGTATACCCGAACTCCGGCGAAAACATCACTGAACTCACCGAACGCGATATCCGTACGATTCGCAGAGAGGCAAGTCCGACAGCGACTGTGTCGCCGGTAAAGACGCGCGTAGAGCCGGTGTCGTACAACCGTGAGGACGCGGTCAGGGAAACGATCTACGGCGTGGAAGACCCTGCAGCGTTGTACGAGGCCAAGGAGGGACGGGTATCGCCGTTCCGGTCTGGTGCACTCGTCGGTTCAGATGTCGCGGAAGAGCACGAACTGCATCCCGGGAGCCAGATTACCGTCAACGGGACCAGCGTCCGCGTCCGGGCCGTCCTCGAAGAAGGCGACCCGTTCTCCTCGACAAACCCCGATAACCGAATCATCATGCCGGCTACTTCGTTCAACCAGCGCGGTTACTCAGAAGTGTACGTTATCGAGTCGACCGGGACACAGGCCAACGAAACGGCGATTGGGATCCGCGACGCGCTCAACGACCGCGAGCAGCGAGTCTTCGTTCAGGAACTCGGCTCGCTCGTCGACACTATCGAAGAGCAGTTCCAGATCATCAACACTGTCCTCGCCGGCATCGCATCGATTTCGCTGCTCGTGGCTGGCATCTCCATTCTCAACGTCATGCTGATGTCCACCGTCGAACGACGGGAGGAGATTGGCGTCCTCAGAGCGGTGGGCTACCAGAAGCGGGATGTCCTCAAAGTGATGTTGATGGAAGCGACGCTGCTCGGCTTCCTCGGTGGCATCGCTGGTGTCATTCTGAGTCTCGGTGCCGGGTTGGCGATAAACCACTACGCCGTCGGCGATGCCATGGCTGTCTTCAGGCTGCCAAACGCTTGGTACGTCGGTGCAGCGTTCTCCTTTGGGGTGCTGACGAGCATTGTCAGCGGGCTGTATCCGGCCTGGAAAGCAGCGAGCGAGGAACCGGTCGAAGCGCTGCGCGGTTAAATCGTCGCGTCGACGCCCGGTTCCAGCAGCGGGTCGGTCCGGTCGACCGAGAGCGAGTCGAACTGTGCAAGCCAATCCTTGTCGCCGCGCTCGAAGGCTTCTAGCGCGTCGCCAACCGTGTAAGTCCGTTCCTCGTCCGAGCACGGGAACACGCCTTCCAGGTCGTCGCCGTCGTAGATCGCCAGCGAGACGACCGGGAACACGACCACATCGTCGATGCGGTCCATCCCGACGTAGCTCCGGTTCCGTCGCTCGAATGCCGGTTCGAGCGAGTGACCGTTCCGGGCCGCCCAGCCCGTGAACTCCTCGTAGGTTTGGATGGCTTCCGACCGTTTGTCCTCCGCCATCGTCCTGATCCGTTGCCACTCGCCAGCGACCATCGACTCGCTGAACACGCCGTTGGCCTCCAGCCGCTTCACCCGATTGAGCACCTGCTGTTGTGCATCGAACGTGCCGTAGGTATCTCCGCGAAGATACAGTTCCGCCCGAAGATGTGTGTCCCCTGTCATAGCTTTCTCATCGCTAGCTTCTCCAGAGACCCTCAAAACTCTTTCCCAGATTTGCGTGCCAACACACCACACGAATCTGGGAGCGGAAATTAGTGGTATGAGGCGCTCTATATCCATAATATAGAATATTTACCTGAATACAGCATCCCCCAATATTATTAGTTCAATAACAATTATTTTCCCCTTAGGTCGATGTTAGGTTCGATATTTGTCGAACAAACTACTGGCAAATAGCTTCCAGTTTAGCTGATGGATTCGAGGATACATAAGAAAATTAATGACTTTATGCCGGGAGCCTTTGTGCTCAGGCAACCTCGTGATGGCCTGTTCGAGATACTGCTAGCCAGCGGTCCCACAGGTCTCGTCTGATTCCAGTTCCGGATAGCCGCTGTATCTGTCTGCGACATTTGCCGGATTCGGGTGCGGTGCGCCCGAGAGAATTCGATAGTTGCCGAAATCGTAGCCAACTTTCGTCGAAATTAGGTCAGTCATACCACAATCCGAGAGCCCCCTTGCTGCGTTCGGATACTCGCTACTCGTCCGCTACAAAAACGGTTGCCAACTCGTGGTCGATCCTTCTCGCCGATTCAGTCGTCTGCGTGCGCTTGTGCACCACTCGCAACAATATCGATCTCGCCGGCGTCCAGTTCTTCCTCGATTTCGCGGGCGGCCTGCACCATGTTCTCCATCTTGCCGTAGGCAACCTCGCGCGGCAGGAGCTTCACGCCGCAGTCCGGCGAGACGGTGAGGCGCTCCGGGGGTACGACCTCTAATCCTTTCTTGATGTTCTCCTTGATTTCCTCGACAGGTTCGACTTCGGCGACGTGGGCGTCGACGACGCCCATCGCGAAGTCCTTCGTGAACTCGTGCTCTTTGAAGACGTCGAGCTGGTCGTAGTCGCCGTTGGCGAGTTCCAGGTCGTACTCGTGGACCGGATAGTCCAGAATCTCGGGGTAGATACGCGAGTAGTCGCCGTAACAGACGTGTAGCCCGAGGCGCACGTCGTCGGGAATCTCGTCGACGATGCGCTCCAGACACTCGCCGACGATGGCGTGGTCGTCCGGCGTCGTGGCGAGGGCGGGCTCGTCGATCTGGATGTAGCGCGCGCCGGCCTCGACCAGCGCCTCGATTTCCTCGTTGACGAGTTCGGCCAGCTCGTAGGCCAGTTGCTCCTCGCTGTCGTAGACCTCGTTGAACGACCAGTTGGCGAGCGTGTACGGGCCGGTGATCGGGACCTTGACCGGTCGCTCGGCCACCTCGTCGGTGAACTCGAACTCCTCGACGAGCCACTGCTCGCCGTACTCGACCTCGTCGGCGACCGAGGGCTTGTCGAAGTAGTTGTGGCCCCACACCTTCACGCGGCCGTTGAACTCGTAGCCGTCGATGCGGTGGGCGAAGTACTCGACCATCTCGTTGCGGCGCATCTCGCCGTCACAGATGACGTCGAGACCCGCGCGCTCGTGCTCGTGGGTGATGAGCCGCGAGGCGTCGTCTTTCGATTCTTCCCACTCGTCCTCGCCGAAGTCGGCGTCCTCGTCCTCGAACAGCTCGCGGGCGCGGTCGTGCCATTTGGGCTTGGGGTAGGAGCCGACGACGGTCGTCAGCAGGAAGTGGTCGTTCGGGTGATCCGCCGGTTTGAACTGGTTTCGTGGTCCTGTCATCGTTTTATGCCTCCGCCGCCTCCAGGTCTGCGGCGTTTGCGAGCGCTTCGAGCTTGTCTTCGAACTTGTTCACCGGGAGATAGAACGTTTCCGTGTTCGCCGTCGCGTAGACGGTGTCGTAGGCGGTGTTGGTCTGCTGTTCGAACCAGTCGATGCGGTCGCGGATGGTCTCGGGCGACTCGACGAGCGTGTTCTGGCCGTCGACGACGCCAAGTGCCACGTCGTCCTTGGTGCCGTACTCCTGTACGTTGTAGACCGTCTGATCGTGGTTCGCCACGAGGTCGAAGCCGATGGCATCCACGTCAGCGTCCATCAGATGCGCGTAGGCCTTCTCTTCGATTGCGCCCCAGTAGGTGTGGGCGACGACTTCAGCGTCGGCAGCCGAGGCGATGGCATCGATTGCCTCGGCGGCGCGTTTGTCCTCGCCGTCCTCTGGCGTGTTCTCGACCAGCGACGGTTCAAGCAGGAACAGGGTCTCTATCTCGGGGAACGACTTCACTTCCTCGACGAGGAAGTCGGCGACCGCATTGAGGAACTCGGCGTCGTCGCCGTAGTGTTCGTCCGTGGCGAGGTCCGCGAGCGAGTACGGCCCGGGGAGGACGGCCTGCAGTCCCGAATCGACGTGGTCGGCTGCGGCACCGAGGTCCGCGGCCACGTCGCCGCCGTCGGCGGAGAGGTCGCCCTGCACGACTGGCTCCCGATAGAAGTTGTTGTTGTCGTAGTAGCGGACGATGCCTTTCGTCTCCACGCTGTCGTGGACGGCCAGCGGGTGCGCGAGCATGTCGTCCCAGCGGAACTGGCCCTCGACAACGCGGTCAAGGCCGGCGTCCTGCTGGACGCCGATGACTTCCTCGCGGGCCTCGTCGTAGGCCGCAACGACCTCACCGGACTCGTCGCCCGAGATGAGGTCGGTCTTCTGATGACCTTTCAGATCTGCCAGTTCGTCCTTGGCCCAGTCCGGGAGCGGAAAGAGCCCAGGTGTCGTGGCGATTACCTGTGTCATTGCCCTGGGGTATGAAATGACGGGCTTTAATATTTCCTATTCGATCAAATGCCCAACGGTAATTACTCGGCGGAGAACCGCAGGACGACGAGCACTTCATACGGATGTTTCTCACTCGCCACGCGTTCGCTTGCCAGTCCGTGGTCGCTCGCGTACGCTCGCACCGCATCCGGGTCCGTGAGGCTGCTAACGAGCACGAGCGCCTCGCCGCCCGGGGCCAGCACGCGCTCGACGGTTTCGAGGAACGGGTCGACCAGCCGGCGACCGTCCTCGCCGCCCGAGAGCGCGTGTTCCATCCAGTCGTCCCACTCCTTCTCGGGCGGCGTCGGCAGATACGGGGGATTGAACGCCACGAGGTCGAAGGCGTCCGCCCGGAACGGTTCGACGAGGTCCCCGCGGACGACCGGGACGCCGTTGCCGGCGGCCTCCCGACACGCGAGCGGGCTCACGTCGACTCCGACCGCCCGCGCGCCGGCCTCGGCGAGCGTCGCGGCGACGTAGCCCGACCCCGTCCCCACGTCGAGGACGGTATCGCCCGCCCCGACTCGCTCGCGGGCCGTCCGGGCCAGCAGGTCCGAGTCCTCCGCGGGCTGGTACACCGATTCCACGCCGCGCTGGTCGGCCAGCGAGGGGCGGTCGCCGTCCCCGCCAGCGTCGGCCGCGTCGCTCGGCTCCTCGCCCATCTCAGACCTCCGGCTGGCCGACCTCGTAGGCGAGCGTCGCCAGCGTGGCGAAGTCGGCCGGCGTGAGCTTCCCGGCGCGGGCGCGCATCAGGTCCTCGTCGGCCGCCTCGACCACCGCGTCGGGGTCGCCCAGCCCGGAGATGTGGGCCGTGTTGCGGACGGCGTTTCGCATCGTCTTCCGACGCTGTGTGAACACTGCCTTCAGGAAGTCCATGAAGAAGTCGTCGCTGGGGACGGTGTAGTCCGGCGTCCGCGGCGTCGTCCGGACGAGCGCGCTGGTGACCCGTGGCTGGGGGTCGAACGCTTCCGGCGGGACCGTCTCGACGACTTCCACGTCCGCGTAGTGGCCCGCTGTCACCGAGAGCCGCCCGTAGTCGTCGGTTCCCGGGTCGGCGGCCATCCGCTCGGCGAACTCCCGCTGGAACATCAACAGGAGCGGCCGTCCTTCGGGCAGCAGTCGGAACGCGATTTCCGAGGACGCGCCGTAGGGCAGGTTCGAGATGCTGGCGGTGAACTCGGGGAGATCGACGTCGAGCGCGTCGCCCTCGACGACAGTGAGCCGGTCCGCCGCGACCTCCTCGGCGAACTCCTCGCGGAGATGCGCCGCGAAGTCCGGGTCGCGCTCAACTGCGGTCACACGCTCGGCCGCCGCGAGCAGGCGGTCCGTCAGCGCCCCTGGGCCCGCGCCGATCTCCAGCACGTGCGCGGTGTCGATATCGGCCTCGGTCGCGTACTCGGGAATCCGGTCCAGCACCCGGTCGTCGACGAGAAAGTGCTGGTCCTGTCGGGTGTCGGCCCGTTTGCCGGCCCGCCGGACGAGCGCGTCGGGGTCCCGACTCCCTGTCTCGATCGTAGTCATTAGCGAGCCGTAGCGGGTCGCGGTAGAAAAGGGTCGCCTTATACTGTCGGCTGTCGGGTTCGCTGCTTGCAGCTGACAGGCTTAGGAGGACTGTTCTTCACGCCGGACGAACAGCCGGTACTTCAGGTCGTCGTCCTGTAGCTCTTCGAGTATCCGCTCGACAAGCGTCTCTTTTGGACTGTGGAGGCCGTTGACGCGCTCTTCGAGGTCGTCGAAGCTCTCGAAGGGCTTTCGCTTTCGCTCGTCGAGAATCGTATTCCGTAGCTTCTTGCCGATGCCTGGCAGGAGGTTCAGCTGGTGGAGCCGCAGCGTGATCGGCTGGGCGTCGTTGTAGAAGTCGACGAACCGCTGCTCGTTTGCCTCGACGACTTCCTCGACGGCGTAGTCGAGCTCCGAACGGGCGCCGCTCGGAATATCTTCGAACTCGACTTCCGTCACGCGGCCGAACTCCGTCAAGTCAACGCGGTCGCCAAAGGCGATGTCAGCGTCCTTGTCCGCAAGCTGCAACTCGTAAATATAGAACTCATCGATGTCGAGCGCGTACGCGAGCGGCTCCTTCTGGTGCTGCGGCCGGTCGTCGCCGGGCCGTCCGTGCGGGAGCACATCGAGGACAGCTGCCATCATAGTGTCGCCGCCGCTCTCCGATTCAGTCATGTCAGGCAGTACGAGCACAGCATACTTAATGCCGGTGGATGCCCCGAACCGCTTCACGGGACGCCGGCGCTCCCTTTGTGTCCGTTTGGCGGCAACTGGAACGAATCTGTTCGCGTGGCTGCTCGTCTGTAAACGTAGAGAGAGCGGCCGAGAACCGAGCTGACGAGTTCCTCGTTATGCGTACTGCTTGACGATGTTGAGTATCTCGTCGAGTTCGTCACCGTCAAGCGTGTACCGCTCCTGAGCGAACACGGCCCGGAGCTCGTCGCGGTCTAGCGGCCGCAGGTTCGCGATCTTGTAGGCCGTCGGCGTGTCGACTTTCTCGAGTTCTTCGAGGTCTTCGACCAGTTGTAGCGACTCCTCGGGGTCGAGAACGGCAAAGCGGTTGACGTGCTCGATGGCCCGCTTGAGCTCGTAGCGCATCTCGCGGTCCTCGTCCGCGGCCCGCTCCATCTCGAGGTCTTCGAGTATCTCCTTGGTCTCTGCGACCGTCAGGAACTCCTCGCTGACTTTCTCTTTGAATATCGTCATTCTTGCCGGCGCAGGTGCGCAGCGGTGACGATGATGGTCTTCGCCTTGCCACCGTCGACGATGTCGACCTTGTACGCGTCACCCTGCTTCCCTTCGACGGTTCCGGTCTGGCCGTCGAACCGCGGGTGGAAGCGCCCGTTGGGCACGGACGGGTCGATCTTGAGGTGAACCTTCTCGCCGTCGTCGAACTCTTCGACGGCGCGCTGTGGCGGCGAGGTGCCGCGGTCACGGGGCTTGTTCTTGAGCTTGTCTCGTGTTCCTTCGAGGGGTCCGTTTGAACTAGGCATTCTTGCTCCTCGCTAATCCGGTCGCCCTAATAAAACGTGCGTTCCGCGACTGTCGCTGGTCGTGCTCTTGCAGTCGCTACAGACTCAACTAGAAAACGACGGCGGCGAGTCGATTACAGGCGACCGGTGCTCTCGACGGAGACCGACTCGACATCATCGACGTTCGCGAAGGCCTCTTCGACGGCTTCCGTGCCGCCGGTGTCGTCGGGGACGATGACCGTCGGCGTCAGCGCGACGAGACCGAAGGCGACGTCCTCGCGCTCGAACCCGTTGATCTTCGTTCCTTCGGGAAGCACGCCCTCGAGACGCTCCTGCAGGTCGTCGAGGTCGACTTCGGGACTTTCCGGCATGACCTTGATCTTGGCTGCTACTTTCCCCATTGTTATGGCCCCATGAAGCCGCAGTCCGGGCATTTGTAGAGGTTGCTCTGCTTCCGGCAGGTGGCACAGCGGTAGATCTGCTGGCCACAGTCCGGGCACTTGAACGCGGCGGCGTTCGTGCCGGCGATGTTGATGCCACACGAGACGCACTTGCGCGCCTGTTTCTGTTGGCTCTCGCTCATACCTCTCCGTATCCGACCGCGGCTTTTAACGATTGCCAAACGCGACCGCCACCGCGAGAGACTGCCATGGCCCTAGTTCCCGGGCAGAATGTCCCCGAGCGCAGCGCCGATCGCCATCGGAACGAACGCCACGGCACAGATGCAGGCCGATTCGTAGACGACTGCGGTGTCCGCCGACCACTCGACCAGCCCCCACCCCGTGAGCAGGGCCACGGAGACGACTAGCGCTGTTCCGGTGACGCCGACGAGTCGCCGGGGAATCAGCCCGAAAATCGGGTTCGCCACCCGCACATCCTGAAAGTCGGCCACGTACAGAATCGAGATGACCAGCCCGATGGCGATGACGACCGTCGCCGCGAGATACAGCGGATGCTGGGCGATGTGACGGCCGGCGTCGACTGTCCCGCCCTCGACGGCCATCGGTATCCCGAACAGCAGCGAGCCCAGCAGCGCCTCGGCGAGGTCGGACCGGCCGAAGCCCCAGACGACCCGGCCGAAGGTCGCAGGCTCGTGGTCCTGGGAATCCGCGGCCGCGCGCATCGCATCTCGGACCTGCTGGCGCTCGTGTTCGGAGTCAACAAGCTGTTCTAACTCCTGCAGCTCGTCGAACAGGGTCGCGAACTCATCGTCCTCTCTCTCCGGTTCGGCCGGGGTGTCCTCCTGCGTGCTCATCTGAGATCTGGGTCGCTGTCTCGCGTTGGTACCTCCGGGTCCGGGGCGGCTCCGGTCGTCGGCTCGCCGTCTTCCCAGACGTAGAACCCCTCGCCGGAGACTGCACCGCGTTGTCCATCCGCGAGCTTTTGACGGAGCAGCGCCGGCGGCTCGAACCGCTCGTCGAGCCGCTCGGCGAGGTCTTCTAGGGCCGTCAACACCGTTTCCAGTCCGTGCTGGTCAGCGCGAACGAGCGGCCCGTCACGGTCCGAGCCGCCACGCTCGAACGTCCGGTCGATATCACGAACGCCGGCGACGCCGTCCTCGAGCATCCGGATCGCTTCGGCGATGGTAGCGAGCTCGAGTCGGAGCGCGGCAAACCCCGGCGTGTCGCGGACGACGACCGGTGAGGCGTCCAGACTCTCGACGAAGTCAGTGACTCTGTCGCGGGTCGCCGCTGTCGTTTGTTCGGCGATGACGACCTCGACGATAGCGCCGTCCGGCGGGTCGACAAGGTTGAGACCGACGGCCCGGTCCGGGCTCCGCAGGCCGGTCGCGACCGCAGTCACCGACAGCGACGTGTCGCTGACGGCGATGAGCGTCTCATCTTCGACCATGGTCTCCGTTTCGGCGACCACTTCTCGGTGGCTGTCCGTCCCGCCGTCGGTTACGTCGATGCTGATGTCACTGCCGCTGACGGCGCTTTCGAGCCCGGTGGTTCCGTCGATACTGGCCGAGACGTCATCGTTTAGCGCCCGCCGAATCTCGTCGACTCGGTCCATCACGTCCGTCGCATCTGTTCCCCGAAGACGCACTTCGTGGCCCGCACGGACACACCGCTGTGCGATATCCCGCCCCCGCTGTCCGGTTCCGAGTACGGCCACAATCATGACAGAACCACCGCACTCCCGGCGTTAATCCTTTACGCCGACCTGTCCCCTCGGTGTTCTCTTTCCGGTCTGTATCGCTTGCTGGCCGGACAGCGAGACCAGCGCGTCGGCAGTACGCTTTTTTTGACACCGGCTGTATCGCTGGGTATGGATATCGGCGTACTGACGGTCCCTCTGGGCGGACAGTCACTCGACGAGGCGCTGGCGTATCTCAGCGACCTGGGCGTCGACGCGGTCGAACTGGCCTGTGGCGGCTTCCCCGGCGACGACCACCTCGACCGGCAGGCGTACCTCGACGACGAGGACAAGCAGGCCGAACTGGCGGCGCTGCTCGACGACTACGACCTCCGCGTGAGCGCGCTGGCGACACACAACAACCCACTCCATCCCGACGACGACCGCGCTGCCGAGGCAGACCGGGAACTCCGGGAGGCGATTCGGCTGGCCGACCAGCTCGACGTCAACACCGTCACTGGATTCTCGGGCCTGCCGGCCGGCGGCCCCGACGACGAGGTGCCGAACTGGATTACCGCCCCCTGGCCGACCGAACACGCCGACGCCCACGAGTACCAGTGGCGCGTCGCCGACGAGTACTGGTCGGACCTCGCGGCCCACGCCGGCGCACACGACGTGGACGTCGCCATCGAGATGCATCCCAACATGCTCGTCTACGAGCCCCGCGGCCTGCTCGAACTGCGCCGCCGGACGAACGACCGCATCGGCGCGAACTTCGACCCGTCGCACCTGTACTGGCAGGGCATCGACGTGACCGAGGCGATCCGCCTGCTCGGTGAGCACGACGCCATCCACCACGTCCACGCCAAGGACACGAAAGTGTACGAGTCAAACGCCCGCGAGAAGGGCGTACTGGACACTGCGCCGTACACGGACGAGGCAGACCGGTCGTGGCTGTTCCGCTCTATCGGCTACGGGCACGACGAGTCCCACTGGAAAGACGTGGTGTCGACACTGCGGATGGTCGGCTACGACGGCGCGCTCTCTATCGAACACGAGGACTCGCTGACCAGCGCACGTGAGGGGCTGGAGAAAGCGGTCGACGTACTCGACCGCGCTGTCTTCGAGACTCGGCCCGGCGACGCTTACTGGGCTGAGTGACCGGTACAACGAGCGACGCGGCTTTCTCGGCACGTAGGCTTATATAGTGTCTGTGAGATAATACGACCGGATTCCCGTATCCAGTGACACTCTATGGATATCGAACTTACACACAAGCCCTCGTACACGCACGTCCGCGCCGCCCTCGACAGCGGCGAGTCGATACTCGCCGAACCCGGCGCGATGGTCAGCCACTCGCCGACTATCGACATCGAAACCACAACCAGCCGGGACGGCCTTCTTAGCTCCGCGAAGTCGATGCTTGGCGGTGAATCGCTGCTCGCAAACGAGTTCACTGCCACGGGCGGTCCCGGCACCGTCACCCTTGCCCCGCCGACGCCCGGCGATGTCCATCACCACGAACTCACCGGCGAGACGCTGTACGCCGTCGACGGGGCGTTTCTCGCGGCCGACCCCAACATTGATATCGACTCGGAGTTCGGCGGCATCCAGTCGCTGCTGGCCGGCGCGAGCATCACGCCGCTGGCGCTGAAAGGGACCGGGAACGTCCTTATCGAGGCCTTCGGCGGGCTGGAGACCGTCGAACTCGACGCTGGCGAGTCCTACACCATCGACAACGACCACGTCGTCGCCTGGGAGGAGTCGGTCGACTTCGACGCCCACCGCGTCGGCGGGCTGAAGTCGACGCTGCTCAGCGGCGAGGGGCTGGTGATGGACTTCACCGGGCCGGGGACGGTCTGGTACCAGACCCGCGGCCTTGACTCGTTCACCTCGGCCATCGCCGACGCGCTGCCCGGCACGGGCGACAACGGCGGTGACGCGGCCGGGCTGGACGATTTCATATAGCCGGCGACGCGGCGCCGAAAAGAGCCGCAATTCAGGACAGCGCCTGCGTGATGTCCGTCGAGGACACCATGCCGACGTAGTCCTGGTGTTCGTCGATGACCGGGAGGTGCTTGATGTCGTAGGTCGTCATCATGGCGGCGGCCTCGCCCAGTTCCAGCGAGGTCGTCACCCGCTCGACCGGCGAGGTCATCACGTCGCCCACGGTCGCCGTTGAGAGGTCCTTGCCGGCCGCGACGGCGTCGACGATGTCGGTGGTCGTGATGATGCCCGCTTGCGCCCCCGGGACGAAGATGCCGTTGATGTTCTGGGCCTGCATCTGCGTCGCGGCCGCTTTGACGGTCTCATCGGCGGAAATCGTCTCTAGCGGCGTCGACATGATGTCCTCGATGCGGACAGTCGTTTCAGTGGCCATGCAGGGTCAACGCGCGCATCCGGTTTTGGCTTTTCCCTCGCGGCGGTCCGCCGCCCTGCCGTCACCCTGAGCGTTATTTCGGCCCCGGGTGAACAGCCGTGTATGACCCTCGATATCGGCATGCTCGGCTACAAGTTCATGGGCAAGGCCCACGCCAACGCGCTGGACCGCCTGCCCATGTTCTTCCCCGAAGCGCCCGCCGTCAACAAGGACGTGCTCGTCGGCCGCGACGAGGACGCACTGGCCGACGCGGCCGACCAGTTCGGCTTCGACCGGACTGCAACGGACTGGCGGGATATCGTTGACGAGGTAGACGTGTTCTACAACCTTGGCCCGAACCACGTCCACGCCGAGCCGTCCATCGCCGCGCTGGAGGCCGGGACGCCGACGTTCTGTGAGAAACCGCTCGCGCCCACGCTCGACACCGCCGAGGAGATGGCCGAAACGGCCGCTGACGCCGACGTCCCCGCGGGTGCGGCGTTCAACTACCGGTTCGTCCCGGCTATCCAGTACGCGAAGGGACTCATCGACGACGGCCAACTCGGCGAGATTCACCACTTCCGCGGCCAGTACCTCCAGGACTGGCTGGTCGACCCCGACGCGCCGTGGTCCTGGCGCAACGACGAGGAGATGGCCGGCAGCGGGGCGCTGGGCGACCTCGGCTCCCACACGGTCGACCTGGCCCGGTTCCTGCTCGGCGACGCCGCCGGCGAGATAACGGACGTGAGCGGGCACCTCCGGACGTTCACGGACGAACGCCCCGTCGAAGGCAGCGACGAGACCCGTCCGGTGACCGTCGACGACGCCTACAGCGCCCAGATTGCCTTCGAGAACGGGGCGATGGGCACGCTGGAAGCGTCCCGGGTCGCCAACGGCCACAAGAACGCCCACACCATCGAAATCGAGGGGTCGAAGGGCGCACTCAAGTTCGACCTCGAGCGGCTGAACGAACTGCAGGTGCTCACCGAAGGTGACCGCGGCTTCCAGCAGGTGCTGGTCACCGACGCCGACGACCCGTACGTCGACCACTGGTGGCCCCCCGGCCACGTCATCGGTTGGGAGCACACGTTCGTCCACGAGAACTACGAGTTCCTCACGGCCGTCGCCGAGGGCGGGACGCAGGAGCCCTCTTTCGCCGACGGGCTCGCGGCACAGCGGGTCCTCGACGCCGTAGCGCGCAGCGACGAGCGCGGCGAGTGGGTCAGCCCGTAAGGCCGAACCGAAACCCCCTTTCGACGGCCACTGGTAGGGGCTGACATGCTCTCTATCGCGCTGGCCGGCAAACCGAACGCCGGCAAGTCTACCTTCTATAAGGCGGCGACGATGGCCGACGTGGACGTTGGGAACTACCCGTTCACGACCATCGACGCCAACCGCGGGGTCAGCCACGTCCGCACGGACTGTCCCTGTCTCGACCGCGAGGAACGCTGTGGCGACGACAACTGCCGGGCGGGCAAGCGGTACGTCCCGGTGGAACTCATCGACGTGGCCGGCCTCGTCCCCGGGGCTCACGAGGGCCGTGGCCTCGGGAACCAATTCCTCGACGAACTGTCGACCGCCGACGTGATTCTCAACGTCGTCGACGCCTCCGGCGGCACCGACGCCGAGGGCGAACCCGTCGAGGTCGGCGAGCACGACCCCGTCGAGGACGTCCACTTCGTCGAGGAGGAGATGGACCTGTGGCTCGCCAGCATCGTCGAACGCAACTGGGAGTCCATCGAGCGCCAGTCCCGCTCGCCGGACTTCAAACTCGACGAGTCGCTCGTGGACATGCTGGCCGGTGTCGGAGCTTCGGAACTCGACGTGGCCCGCACCCTGCGGGACCTGGAGTACCCCGAGGACCCCATCGCCTGGACCGACGAGCACCGCGAGGCGCTGGCAACGGAAATCCGCCAGCGGACGAAGCCGCTCGTCGTCGTCGCAAACAAGGCCGACATCGCCCCGGAGGGGAACATCGAGGCCCTGCAGGACGCCGCCGACGTGGTCGTGCCCGCGACGGCCGACGGCGAACTCGCCCTTCGAAACGCCGCGCAGGCCGGCGTCGTCGACTACGACCCCGGCGACCCGGACTTCGACATCGTCGGCGACGTGAGCGACCAGCAGCGGGAGGGGCTGAACCGCATCCGCGGCGTCATGGAGGAGTGGGATGGCACCGGCGTTCAGGGCGCGCTCGACACTGCCGTCTACGACCTGCTGGACCATCTGACCGCCTACCCCGTCCAGAACGAGACCCACTGGACCGACGGCCAGGGGAACGTCCTCCCCGACGCGTTCCTGCTGCGCAGCGGGTCGACGCCGAAGGACCTCGCCTACGCCGTCCACTCGGACATCGGCGACGGCTACATCCACGCCGTCGACGCCCGCGAGAACCGGCGCATCAGCGACGAGACGGAACTCGAAGAGGGAGCGGTCGTCAAAATCGTCAGCGACGCGAACTGAGCACCGTCGCCCGCGCTCACTCCGGCAGCAGGTCCCGCAGCGTCGCCCGAACCCCCTCGCTCCCGGGGCTCTGTGGCACCTGCCCGAGCACGTCCCGGCCGAGTCGTTCCGTCGCCGCACCGACCGAGAGTTCCTCAAGGAGCGCCCCGTACTTCAGCGCCAGCCGCGGCGACACGTCGAACAGCAGGTCGCGCTTCCCGATGAGCGAGTGGGTTATCGACAGGATTTCGACGGCGTTGTCGACGTACTGCTGTCTGGCGTCGTCGCTACCGCGTTCAGCCAGCGCAGCCAGCAGGAACTGCTCAAGTTCGGCCTCGCGGTCGTGGAGCGCTGGCGGGTCCGGAAGCACAGTCGTTCCGTCGGGTCGTTCCGGGAGCATACTCCAGCGAGGCGCATATGAGAGGACCGCGCCGGTGGTGGGCGTCGTCGCGGCGGGCAGCGGCACGGATAGCCGCTTCGAGGGGTTGGTGTCAATGAAGACGACGTGGAGGTTCGCCGGGTCGCCGCGAACCGGCTCGTCCCAGCTGTCAGGGGTATGCGTGTAGTCACGGCGGAGCGCCTCCCGAAGCGTGCGTACAATCCGCCCGCCCTCGCCCTGCAGTTCCAGGTGGAGCACGACGGGGCCGCGCCCGCTCTCGTCGACGACGGACCACAGGGCCGGAAGCGCGTCCGCGGCCCCGGCCGAGAGTTCGTAGCAGGGTGCGCCCGCCTCCGCGGCCAGCAGGCGGGCGAGCGTACTGCCGCGCCAGCCGGTCAAGTCGGCCACGTAGAACCACGGGAGGGCGTGTATCGGGCCGACGGCGGCGTCCCCGGCCGCCGCGTCGATGGTCGCCGGCACCGTGTCGAGATAGCTGTCGAGAGCGTCCAGTTCGGGCGCGAAGTAGTCGGTCGCCGCCGCTGGCAGGTCGGTCGTCCGGCGACGATGGTCGTCGGCTGAAGCCATACCGCCCGTAGGCCCGAGTGTCGGAAAACGGTGACGAGAGGTCGACGGGACGCGGCGCGTCTCCCCCACGCCGCGCTCGCGGCCGCCCCCGGCCGACGAAGGGAAACCCGTTTTTTGCCCCGTCCCGAACCAGGCGTATGAACGTACGGCCGATAGCCGACTTAGGTCCCGACGAACGGGCCGCTTTCTTCGACCGCGACGCCGGTGTCGACGCCGTTAGAGACGATGTCAGGGATATTGTCTCGCAGGTCCACGAGGAGGGTGACGTGGCGTTGCGGCGCTTCGCCGAGGAGTTCGACGATGTCTCGGTGGGCAATATCGACGTCACGGACGCCGCCGAGCGAGCCTACGAGGAGGTCGACGACGACGTGCGCGCGGCCATCGAGGACGCCGCGGCGAACATCCGCGCGTTCCACGAGCGACAGGTCCCCGAAGACTGGCGCGACGACTTCGACGGACGGGAACTCGGCCGTCGGTACCGGCCGCTCGATAGCGCTGGTGTGTATGCGCCCGGCGGCACAGCGGCCTACCCTTCGAGCGTGCTGATGGGTGTCATCCCGGCGAAAGTCGCCGGCGTCGAGCACGTCGCCGTCGCCACCCCGCCGGCCGAGGAGGTCAATCCCGTCACGCTGGCGGCTATCCACGTCGCCGGAGCCGACGCCGTCTATCAGGTCGGCGGCGCACAGGCCATCGCGGCGCTCGCCTACGGGACTGAAACCGTCAGCGCGACCGACATTGTCGTTGGCCCCGGCAACCGCTGGGTCACGGCGGCGAAGGCCGAGGTCCGTGGCGACGTTGCCATCGACTTCCTTGCCGGCCCCTCCGAGGTTATGGTCGTCGCCGACGGCGACGCGGACCCGGAACTGGTCGCAGCGGACCTCGTCGCACAGGCCGAACACGACGAGAACGCCTCCGTCGTCGCCGTCACCGACGACGAGACCCTCGCCGAGCAAGTCGTCGAGGCCGTTGACGAGCAGGCCGACGGCCGGGAGCGCGAGGCGGTCATCCGCGCCGCGCTGGACAACGACGCGTCCGGCGTCCTCCTCGCTCGCTCGATGAGCGAGGCTGTCCTCTTCGCCGAGGAGTACGCCGCCGAGCACCTCTCGATTCAGGCCGCCGACGACGAATCGCTCCTCGAACGGATTCCCTCCGCCGGGTCCGTGTTCCTCGGCCCGTACAGCCCTGTTGCGGCCGGCGATTACGCGACCGGGACGAACCACGTCCTGCCGACCGGCGGCAGCGCACGAGTCTCCGGCGGCCTCTCCGTGGACACGTTCGTCCGGTCGACGACGGTCCAGCGACTCTCGAAGGACTCGCTGGACGATATTTCGGACACGATTACAACCCTCGCCGAAGCCGAAGGGCTGGAAGCCCACGCCCAGAGCGTCCGCAAACGGTTCGAGGAGTAACGCGGTTCCCGGTGGCCGTCCGTCTCTGACGCTTGCCACGGTGTTCCACCGGCGTCACTGTTAACACGTTCGGGCGTGGATACTTGTGTATGAGCAGCACAGCGGACGACGGCGACCCGAACCTCGGGGGCGAGGACGTAGCCGTCACCGAGCAGGCAGCGGGAGAGGCACTGGACCTTCTCGAAAGCGAAGGCATGGACGTCGACGAATCCGGGCTCCGCCTGTACGTCCAACAGGGCGGTTGCGCCGGCCTCTCATACGGGATGCGGTTCGAACACGAACCGGAAGACGACGACGAAGTGTTCGAGCGCAACGGGCTTCGCGTGTTCGTCGACGACGCCAGTATCGACTACATCGAAGGGTCAGTACTCGACTATGAGGGCGGCCTGCAAGGGGCCGGGTTCCACGTCCAGAACCCGAACGTGGTCAGCGAATGCGGCTGTGGCGAGTCCTTCCGGACGTAGCTACTCTTCGAGTTCGAACGCTACGACGACCTCGGCCTGATACTCGCGACCTTCGACGCTGGCGATTTCGACGCCGAGTTCTTCCACTTCGACCCATTTGAGATTGTCCAGTGTCGCCTCCGCGCGCTCGATGGCGTCGTCGGCGGCTTTATCGAAGCTTTCCGAACTGGTTCCGATGAGTGTGATCTTTTTGAAAACCATCTGCGTGACATTTGTTCACACACCGATGTGATAAAAGTACGGACAGGTCACTGCGACTGGCGGTTCAACAGTGCCTCGACGTGACCGACAGCGTCGGTGAGATGTGCGGTCCCCCAGATAGCCACAATAATGGCGCCGATACCATCGAAAACGAGATCGAGCATCGTGTCGCTGAGCCCGAACTGTGTCAGAATCGTGTCGTTCCCGGTCGCCGACGCGGCGAGGCTGATCGAGAACTCGATAACCTCCCAGAAGACGCCGAATGCCATCACGAACAGGAGGAGGAACACGAACATGAACCGCGGGGGAATCGAGATCTCATCGGTGTGTTCGTCGAGCGCGCGAACCGTCGTGTACCCGACCGCGGCGACGACCGACGACGAGAGAGCGTGGGTGAAGTGGTCCCACCACCAGATGGTGACATAGAAGTTCTCCTCGGCCCCCGGGAGACCAACGGTTCCGAGTGCATGGAAGAACGCCGCTGAGGTGATCCACAGAGTCAATGCTGGGTCGAGCGCGATGCCGTAGTCCCGTTCCAGCAGCGCCGGGAGTTGCGTGACGAGGATGGCGACGCCCGAATTGACGATGATACCGACGTTGCCTCGCTCGATCCCAACCGCAAGCAGGCCGATGAGTGCGAGTGACAGGGCTCGCGAAAGCCGTTGCTGTGTCGCTGTGCTGATGCTGAAGCGGTCACGGACCCTCATACGTCCGACTGGACCTCCTCGGGGACGCGGCTGATCCCGGCCTGCCGGCGGACGTAGTACGCGAAAACCACGCCGGCACCGATGCCGGCGATAGTCGACGCGACGAACTCCCACATCACCGCTTCCTCGATGACGTGTTCGGACACCGTCGGATCGAGGATGAAGGTGGTCCCGAGAAACTGGTCGGCTACCCAGCGGACGACGGCCCAGACGCCGGCGGTAGCCATCGTGGTTATGGCGACGAAGACGACGGCGAACCGGGGCGTCATCCGGACGGGCGTAAAGAGCTGGAGTTCGACGGCGAGGATGAGCGCGATGGCGGCAACCGAGAGGTAGGTCGCGAGATTGCCGGTCATCGAGAGCGTTGCAAACAGACGGCCAACGACGGGCGACGCCGCAAGCAAGAGGATTTCCCAGGGGAGCATGGCGTCCCGGTTGCGCAATAGAACCGGCGGAAACAGCGCCAGCGCCGCAACGGCCGCCGCGAATCCGGCCCACAACAGGTCGGCCTGAACGGCACTTGTCACCGAAACGGCCGCCAGCATAGCGACGATGCACCACGCCGCGAGGGCGTTGACGCGCCTGTCCCGGAGCAACCGCGCCACGTCTCGGCTCATATTGTCTGGTGAGCCCGGACTGGAAAAACCCTATCGACCGATATCGGCGGGGACTGTTTCAGACAGCCCCATATGCCATGGCGTACGCGAGTGCGGCGATGGTCACCGCTGCCAGCCCCGTCACGACTGTCTCCAGCCAGTCGACACCGTCACTGAAGGGCCGAGTCGGTGCACCGACGACGCCCAGCGCGAGGACGCTGAACACGAAGTGTGCCGACTTTTCGAGCGTCGGTGCGGGCAAGAACAGGACAGCTGCCCCGTAGCCAATTCCCAGCGCTGCCCGGGGACGGACGAGTTCGGTCAGCACGTATCCGCGGAGGTGGGCGTACGTCCACACGGCGAGCCACACCGTCGCGAGTTCGATGGCGAACGCCGCCAGGAGGTGCGTCGTCGGGTCGGGGTGGAGTATCACCCGCTCGGCGACGAGGCTCACGTCGAAGGGGTAGAAGAACGGGGGCGGGCCGCCAGTAAAGAGGTCACCGAACGGGTGGGTAAGCAGTCCCAGTAGGGCCAGCCCGGCCACCGTCCGGGAACTGATGTCGCGTGACTGTGCGACTGTGGCGACACCAAGCACGGCTACGACGAATACGAGCGTCACGAGTCCTGCGACGGGACCGCTAAGTGTGCCCGTGAGAACAGTCAGTGCGACGCCGATGGCCAGCACGAGGGCTCGGCCAGTCCGAGAGTTACTTGCCCAGAGGCCGGCCGCGGCGGCGAGTACGACCCCCAGCACGAGCGAGTGTGTCGGCCCGCGGTGGACGACGTTCGCTGTCTCCCAGAAGCCGTCCGCTGTCAGGTTCTCGGCAGCCCCGACGAGGAGTCCGAAGGGGGCGTAGACGATGTCAACGTCGGGAGTTGCGGCGAACAGGCCGGCCACGACGCCCAACTGGACCGCTCGCTCGCGCGAGAGTCCAAGCCACCACGCGGCGAGGGCTCCGAGGGCGAACGCAAACAGCGCATGCCCGACGAACATACACCGAATATGATGGCGAGAGGCTTAAACACCTCGTGTGAACGGGTAGCGCGGGACTCGCCCTCGTTCAGGACTCGGCGCTGACTTTCGTCCAGCGTTCTTCGATGGCCGCGTTAGCTCTGACGACGGTGTCACCGTCGACACGGAACCGCGTCTTCCGGAGTTCGATGGCGGCCACCTCGCCGGTGGTGTCGCCGGCTTTGACCGTGTCACCGGGGTTGAAGTCGGGGTCGCGGAGGAGATAGACGCCCGCGACGGCGTCCTTTATCATCTCCGAGAGCGCGTACGAGACGCCAAGTGCGAGGAATCCGGTCGCCGTTCCGAGAGATGCGGCGATGGCGGTCAGGCCGACGATAGAGAGGAACGAGAGCGCCACGCCGAACCACAGAAACACGAGTACGATCACCGACAGAAACTGTCGGTACACGGGTGATTCGCCGGGCAGCGACCGCTTCAGAACGGCCTGGACGACGAACATGATTGCCTTGATGCCGACTGCAGCGATGGCGAGAAAGACGAACGCGGTTATAAGCCGCGGGAGTGCGTCGACGACGTTCGTGACTAGCTGTTCGAGTGCTCGATTGATGACACCGACTTGCACGCCGGATGGTGAACGGAGAGACTCCTAAGTGTTGGCGTCAGCCGACATGGCTGTGTCGTCGGGGTGACGAACCACCTCGTAGTCGCCATCTTCGGTGATTTCAATGACGGCCCAGTCATATGATACGTCTAGCCGATTGAGACGGCGGCTGAGGTGTGTTGCCTCGCCAGTGCGTGTGACGAAACAGCGCAGATTGCCGCTCTCTGGTATTGGGTCCTGCGAGTCGAGCACTGAGACCGTGACGACCCGCCAGTCGTGTTCCGCTCGCAGTTCGGTGCCAGTGCGCGACACGGTGTATCCGAGGTCGTCGAATATCGACCGGGCCTGCTCGTCGAGTGATGTGGTAACGGCCCCCATCTGAGAGTTAGTATCATTGGCTATCGCATAAACGTTCCCACTAGCCACCTAGCTGACAGTTCACTGGGACAGACGGCGGCTGCGCTGAGCGGGTGGATCGGTACTGGCAGGGGACCGGTTCTCTGAGCGACTGTCCGACTCACCGAGGCGGTCAGAAGGGAAAACAGTCCGGTCGCCCGGGTCCGCTGTCACTCGTGGGCGGCGTCCCACTCCTCGGCCTTGCGGAGGTTCGAGCAGTCGTTACAGCGGATGCGCCCCATCGAATCCATCGCGTTGTTGAACGTCTCGCAGTTGCTACAGAAATAGCCCCAGCGCCGCTCGCGGTCGGCGTCGCGGTAGACGACGTAAAACGCGCCTTTCGTGCCGATGTCGCCGTCGCTGCGGTCGACATACAGTGTCTCCCCGTCAGGACCGTCGAGTGCGTCCATACGTGATCATGACAGGCCAGCGGCTAAATCACTGCGGAAACCATTAGTGACTGGTTCCCCTGCACTGTGGGTGTGAGTCCCCGGCTGATTCAATACTCTGACGTGGAGAAAGCGTACGACACACCCGAGCGAATCGGTCGATTCGCGGGGACAGTGGCCGCCGCTGATGGCTCGGATGCGCTGGTGGTCGGCACCGGGGACAACACCGGTCCGGGGGTGCTGTCGCTGGTCACCGACGGCGAGCAGTCGCTCGACCTCTTTACCGCGCTGACGCCCGCGTTCGAGACGCTGGGCAACCACGATTTTGACCACGGACTCGATGCGACGCGGGCGATTATGGCACGGTCGCCACAGACGTGGCTGACTGCGAACGTCGAACAGGACGGCGAGCGGTTCGCTCGACGGGTGACCCGACCGTGGGCGAGTCGGGCCGTCGACGGAGTGCAGGTCGGTTTCGTCGGCGTCACCAGCCCGGACACGGCCTCGGCTAATCCACAGGCGACGACGCTGACGTTCACCGACCCTGTCGAGGCCGTCAGCGAAGCGGCCACAGCGCTTCGGAACGACGGGGCGGCCGTCGTCGTCGTGCTCTCACACCTGGGGCGGGCTGACGAGAAACTGGCCCGCGCTTGCGACGTAGACGTAATCCTCGGCGGGCACGTCCACGAGCGCCGTATCGACCGCGTCGCCGGGACGTTGCTCACCAGACCCGGAGCCAACGGCCAGGCCGTTGTCGAGGTGGACCTCACCGGGCCGAAACCGACTGCGCAGTTCCGCGAGGCCGCCGACGGCCCTGTCGACGCCCGACTCGCGGCAGCTATCGAGGACAGACTCTCCGCAGCTGGACTGGACGAAGTCGTTGGGCATGTCGCCGAGCCTCTCGACCGACGGCAGGCGACGACCTACGGCGGCGAGTGTCGGCTCGGCAACCTCGTCGCGGACGCGTACCGGTGGGCGACGGGCGCAGATGTGGCCCTCCAGAACAGCGGCGGTCTCCGGAACGACACGGTTCCGCTCGATGGGGCGCTGACGGTCGCCGATATGATTTCTGTCGTTCCGTTCGAGGAACCGCTGACTGTCGCCGAACTGACGGGCGCGGAGCTCCGGACGCTGTGTCGACAGGGAAGCGGACAACAGGTCGCGTTCGGCGACCAGAGCTGGTGGCACGCTCATTTCAGCGGCGTCGAACTGATCTGGAACGATGAGACACAAACCATCGAGCGACTGCGGGTCGACGGAGAGCCGGTCCGCGACGACGAGACCTACACGCTCGCGACGAGTAACTACCTCTACTACACCGAGCTGGAGTTTCCGGTCCTCACCGAGTCCCACCGGGTCAGCGTCGCCGACGTACAGTACGAAGCGCTGGCCGACTACGTCCGCGAGACGGACATCGACCCGGCGGTCGATGGGAGACTCACTCGCCGCTAGCGATTTAAACCTCGGCACGGTACGTTCGGCCGATGCCACAGGTCGTCGTCCCGGTCAGATACCCGCTCTCGGAGAACTCCCGAGCCACGCTCGCGGAGGCCATTCAGATCGCCGACGAGGAAGACGCGGACCTCACCGTCCTGCATGTAAACCTATACCAGAACAGCCACCGTGTCGACCGGACAGAACTCAAACGTGCCGTCGAGCAGTCGTTCGGCCACGTCCCGCGGACGCGGTACGTCGTCCGGTCGGGGATGCTCGTCGAAGAGACTATTCTCGACGAGGTCGCCGCACAGGACGCCGACATCGTCGTCATCGGGAGCAAACAGGCGAGTCGCTGGCGACAGATGATCCGCCGGCTGGTCGACGACCCCGATGTCGAACAGTTCCTCCGCGAGGAACTCGACTGCGAAATCGTCACCGTCGAGCCGGATGCCCAGTCTAGCCGTCACTCGTCGGCGAGGTCATCAGGGTCCTGATTGGGTGGGACGGGTGAGTCACCGGTGGCCGTACGGGTCCGGTCAATGCCGTCTATGGCATCAAACCCGTTATTGAGTGAGACGTTCATTTCACCGCTGGTGTCGTCGAAGTACAGGTGCGAGTGGGGATAGGCGATCTCGACGTCTGCATCTTCGAGCCGCTGCCAGACGTTTGTCTGGACCTTCGAACGGACAGCGAGCAGTTTGTACGGTTCGGTCACCCAGTACCGGAGTGTCAGCAACACGCCGTGGTCGGCGAAATTGTTGATATACACTGTCGGCGAGGCGGGATATCGGGCCGCACCGACGCGGATGTCCGGCCCGCCGGAGATGACGTTGTCCACTTCCCGGGCCGCCGCTTCGATAAGAGTCCGCGCGACAGCGATGTCGCTTTCGTAGGTGACCAGCACATCGAGGGACAGCCGCGTCCGTGAGTCCTCCGCGGAGTAGTTGACGACATCCCGCTGGCGGATCTCCCCGTTGGGGATGACGAGAAACGTGTTGTCGAGGGTGAACACCTTCGTGTGTCTGAGCGTGATGTCCTCGACGAACCCTTGCTGGCCAGTGTCGGCGAGTTCGATCATATCACCGATTTCGTAGGGCTGGTCGGCCAGCAGGAACACCCCAGAGATATAGCTGCCAAGGATCGGGGCGAGCACGACACCGACCACGGCCGTGAACACGGTGACCGAGAGGGCGATGTCACCCAGTTGGAGGCCGTAGATGTTCAGAATAGTCAGCAACGCGAAGACGTACACGCTGACACGGATGCCGCGCAGAACCGTCCGGGTGAGGCTCGGCCGCCGGAACTGCCGAGCGACGCGTCGACCGAGAAGACGGACGAGAAGACGGGAGACAACGATTGCCAGCCCGATGACAATCAGAGACCGCCCGATGTTCGCCACCCACACCGGAATCGAGAACGGGAGCAACCCACCGATGTCAGTCGCCACTTCTGTCGCCACTTCCGTCGCGGCTTCGGTCGGCGTCGGAGTGGGCGTCTGCAACGGCCAGACAGGGCCAAAACGCATGCCAGGGATTCAACCCCGCCACGAGAAAAGGATTCCCCTCCCGAACTACTTAGCCCTCGCACTCCGACTGACCGACTATGTCTTCCGATGACATTTCGGTGGTCCTCTCAGATGACCGGCAACCGGTCGATACGCTGGTAATCGGTGTCTCTGAGTACGGGCTGGCTGGCCTCACCGCCGTCGATTATCTCGCCGACCAAGACTCGATGCACAAGGTCGGCCACCTGCGGACGACGGAACCGCCGTTCATCACGCCCTTCGAGAACGGGACCCCGAGACACCACACGCGGCTGTACGCGGACGAGGCAGCGTCGTTTGCCGTCGTCGTGGGTGAGCGGTTCGTACCGCCGGCCCAGGCTGGAGCGCTCGCCGCGGCAATCACGACTGCTGGGAGAAAACTAGATGCTTCGAACATGACGATGCTCACCGGCGCTCCCGTCGCACACGGCCCGGAAGACCACGTTCCGTTCTACATCGCAACGCCAGCGTACCGGGACTCGTATCTCGACGACACCGACATCAGGCCGATGGGGAACGGATTTCTCGATGGACTGAGTGCGGAGCTAGTCGCGCGAGGCATTGATGAGTCGTTTCCGACCGGCGTGTTTACGACGCCGACTCACCCGCAAGCGCCCGACGCGGCCGCCGCAATCAGACTGCTCACCGCGCTGGGAGCGGCCCACGCAATCGACATCGACACCGGGCCGCTGGAAGCCTTCGCCGCGAACATCGAAGCCCACTACCAGGCGCTCGCAGAGCGGATGGAGGCGGCCGATTCCGAGCAGTTCATAGATGACCGAATGTACATGTAAAGGACAATATCTGGAACAAATATCCACAATCTGGGGAATTTAAACTATGGTAATTCCACATCGTGCGTGAACAATCAAACATTCTGTCGACACATTTTTCAGCCTACAACCCGTTCTTTTCCTTGATGACCTCCACCGAAATCTACACGACCAGCGCGGTCGATTCAGACCCCCCACCACAGACACGGTCCAAGACATCGCTGTTCTGTCCCGACTGTGGGCACGAGAGCGCAGTGACTGGCGACTGGACAGCCAAAGCAACCGAGAACAGTTTGGAGCTCCGGTGTCCGGACTGTGACGCCGTCGTCCAGCAGCGGTAGACTACGTACTTACCTCTCGTCATCTGTAGACGAGGAACGACTGGCGTTCTCAGCAGTCGGATTCACCCTGATGAACTCAGCAGCGAGATACACCACTGCGCCAGTGGCCAGTATGAGCAAGTAGCTCGCTTCTGAGGCACTCTGCAGGCTCACTCCAACAGTGGCAAGCGTTACAACAAGTACCGCGGTACACCGACGGATCGTCTGGCGGAGGAGGGCAGTGTCGTCCATACGTGGCTTCTTCACTGCCAGCAACAAGAATCTTCGACCTCGCTTTTCGGTACTAGAACCCGCCCTGCTGGCTCTCGAACGAACGTACAGCGCCCCGTCTCAGTACTCGTGGATCCCGTCGTCAGTGACGACCGTATCCAGCAGCTGCGTCGGCGTCGCGTCGTAGGCCGGGTTTGCGACCTCGAATCCGTCTGCGGGCTCCCGGAGTACTTCCGACGGCGACCGAATCTCGTTCTCGAAGGCGAAGGCCCCGTCGACGTATTTCGCGGCAGCCCCGACCACCGTTACCGGAACGTCGTTGTCCGCCGCCGCCGTCACAATCGGATACGTGCCGATGCGGTTGTACAGCGTGTCGTCGACGATGCAGTCCATGCCGACGAGCACGCGATCGACCTCTGACATGAAGTGGCCGGCGGCGCTGTCGACGATGAGCGTCACGTCAACCCCGTCCCGGTCGGAGAGATGGCGCGTCATCTTTCGGCCGAGGAAGCGCGGTCGTGACTCCGTAACGTACACCTCGAAGCTGTGGCCGGCTTCGATAGCATCGTCGATGGCCGCAAGGACCGTCGAGGAGAAGTCATGTGTCAACAGCACGTCGTCATCGGCAATCTCCGAGACGGCGCGTGCAGCGGCGCGGTCTTTCGACGACTCGACCGAGTCGATAACGTCGTCGATCGCCTCGTTCGTCAGTTCCTTGGCGGCCGCCACGTCGTCGGGCTCCGCATCTGAGACGGTGTTCACGATCCGGTGCTGGGTCGTGTGGAGGGAAGCATGCGAGGGGTTCGCTCGTCGGAGGGCGCTGCTGTTCCGGTCGAGCGAACGGAGGTAGTCATCGACCGTCGGGTATTCCCTGTCAGTCAGGTCCCGGAGCGCCTGGGCGGCTTTGACTGCGACCACGGAGGAACTGTGGGTCTGCATCTCCGAGATCTCTTTGACAGTCTCGTCTATCATACCGGTGGCTGTGAGTTGGACCGATATGTGTCTTCCCCTCGCCGTCGAACAGCATTTAACGCCGTCTCACATTAGGGGTGATAGACGCCTATGGGACGGCTCAGCACTGACACGGTCGGGATGACAGAGGGCATCGGCGTCGCCGTACTCGTCGGAATGACGCTACTCGTGACGGCGATTGTCGGGCTGAACGTCCTCGTCATCGAGGACGATGGCAGCGGCCCGCAGGCGAACTTCAGCTACGACTACGTCGAGGACAACGAACTGCTCATCGTCACACACGAACGCGGCGACGAGTTCAAAGCCGGGAACGTCGAATTCGAAGGGCCGAGCCAGACAGTTACCTGGGCCCAAGTGGCGAGCCGCGAGCCCGACGCGATGATCGGCCCGGGCGACATCGCACAGTTGAGCAGCGGCAACGCCTACGGGCGGCGCGTAGGCGCTCGTGACACGATCACGATATACCACAACGCGAGCGGGAATCGGACTCAGTTGGACCAGTGGGACGGCGCGAACTGACCTGCGGGACTGCTGTGGCCTGCTCAGTCAGCCGACACGACGGTCTCCCGGTCGCTCTGTGCCGGTCGACCGAACCAGTCATCGAACGAGAGCGGCCCAGCACCCATCGTGAACACCGCCGAGGCCATCCCGAACAGCGTGATGTGCGCGAGTACCGGGTCGTCCGGGAGTCCGAACAGCGTCGTGGTAAACAGGACAAAGGACACGGCCGCGGCCCCGCGAGTCATGAAGCCGAGTATCAACACCAGTCCGACCAGCATCTCGGTCAGGCCGGCCCCGAGCACCCACATCCCGGGGTCGACGGGGACGACGGCAGTGAGGTCGTACTTTTCTACGACCAGAAGCGCCTGACCGGGTTCGGCGAGCTTCTGGAACAGTCCGAGATAGATGAACGTCACACCCATGCCGATCCGGACGATGACCGGGACGTACTCGCGGTACGGTGCCGTCGCCGAGTCGAGAAAAGCCTTGAGGTAGTGGACCGGGTCGACGCGGCCGTAGTAGGTCCCGTCAGTGCTGGCGACCTGCTGGAGCATATGGTCCGCGCTCGGGCGACCACCGCCAAGAATCAATAGCGCCAGAAACGCCGGCACGTACTCCATAGCGAGAATGACGCCGAGGTCGACGCTCAGCGCCCAGCCGTAGGTCATTAGCCCGACCGCCGTGACGATACGGGTCGCGAGTCCGAACAAGAGCGTGAAACCCAACCCGATGAACAGGATGCGGACAGCCGGGCTCGTGGCGGGGTCAAACGTCACTGTCGGGGCGAACAGATACCCCTGAAAACCGGCACCGACGAGTGGCAGTCCAACGCTGAGTCGGAGCATCCACGGGACGAGGTCCGCGTAGCCGACGAGTACGTCCCGGAGGATGACGATGTCCGCAATCGTCGGCCGGACCCGGAGATACGCTACGAGGCCGACAGTCACGGCCACGCCCGAGACGCCGAAAACCGCCGCGTTCACCGGATTAGACAGCACGGATATCGCAAACGCTACCGCGTCAAGGGCCTCGCCCGGCCCGTCCGTCACGTAGTCGACGTGTGCCGCCGCGGGTCGCGACAGGAGAGCGAGCGTGAGGACGGCGGTGCCGATAAAACTCGGTACGCGTGTGTCCATACCTGAGAATTCGTGTGCTATCCACCTAACCCTGTTCGTCCGGTTCGCGGCGCTGGGCGTTGAGATACCCCTCTCTGTAGGCGGTGGAATTATATCCACGCCTCTACTACTTATACGGCAGTGAGCGTCAATATCGAGACACAGATCGTCGAACGCGGGGACGACGAACACGTCGACGCGGCGTGGCGGCTCAAGGAGGACATCCGCGAGGCTGACGGCGTCCTCCGGCAGCGACGGGGGTTCTTTCGTGACGCCTACCGACGGTCGACCACCTATCTCTACATCGACCGCTCCAGAGACCGCCTCATCGGCTTCGCCGCGGTTCGACGCGACGGCTACATTCTCTTTCTCGCAGTCGACGACGAGTACAGGGGCCACGGCTTCGGCAAGCGACTCGTCGCTCGCGTCGCCGAGGACTACGGCAGCGTGACCTGCCACGCCCGGGCGACGAATCGGGAGGCACTCGGCTTCTACAAACACATCGGCTTCGAGATTACACGGCGCATCGACAACTACTACGAGGACGGCGGCGACGCATACTACCTCAAACTTGGAGAGGACTCGATTACGGACAAACTGTCGAAGTTCCTGCGCGGTTAAGCGAACGCTTTTCAAGGGACCTCCCCAAGCAGGTAGCCGATGGAAGAGCGGACCCGCGCGTACCTCCGTGGCCGGTTCGGCGACCACTACCGCCAGGCATCCGTAACGCCGCCGCCGGCCGCAAACGAACGCGAATGGGGGTTCATCCCGTGGACTGAGGGCCCCGGCGAGACGATGGTCCGCCATCGCTCGCTGCTGGACCTCGGCGAAATTGAGGACTTCCTCGGCCGGCGGAAGCCCCGCCACGTCTACTTCTCCGCGGGCCGCTACGACGAACCGAGCGCCTCCACCATGTCCGAGAAGGGCTGGCGCTCCTCGGACCTCGTGTTCGACCTCGACGCCGACCACCTGCCCAGCGTCGTGCTGGGCGAGGACAGCTACGCCGAGATGCTCGAAAAGTGCAAGGACGCGCTGTTGCGGCTGCTCGACTTCCTGGAGGACGACTTCGGCTTCGAGGACCTGACGGTCGTCTTCTCCGGCGGTCGCGGCTACCACGTCCACGTCCGCGACGAGCGCATCCGCCACCTCGAACGGGACGCGCGCCGGGAAATCGTCGACTACGTCCGCGGCATCGGGCTGGAGTTCGACGAACTCGTCGACGAGGAGGCCGTCGCCGGCACGGCTGGCCGGTCCAGCCCGGCCCAGAAGCGGACGCTCTCGACGGAAGGCGGCTGGAGCGCTCGCGCCCACCGCCACATGCTCGCCGTCGTCGACGACCTGCTAGCGATGGAGGAGGCCGACGCGCTGGACCGACTGCAGGAGTACGACGGCATCGGCGAGGGGAAGGCGACGGCGGCGCTGAACGCCGCCCGGTCGAACTACGAGCAACTGGAGGCCGGCAACATCGACGTGCATCCGGCGTTCTACCAGTTGGCGAAGATTCTGCTCCACGAGGTCGTCGCGGCGGACAACGCGCCGATAGACGAGCCGGTGACAACGGACACGAACCGACTCATCCGCCTGCCTGGCTCGCTACACGGCGGCAGCGGGCTGGAAGTCCAGCGTATCGACCGCGAGGACCTCGACGCGTTCGACCCGCTGGTCGACCCCGTCCCGGAGACGTTCCGAGGTCACGACATCACCGTCGAGGTGACCGACGGCGGGCTTGTCGAACTGGATGGCGATAGCTTTACACTGGAGGCGGGTAATCAGACTGTACCAGAGCACGTGGGCGTGTTTCTCATGGCCCGCGGGCGTGCCGAGAAGGGGAAGGAATGAACGTAGACGAGCTCCAGTCCGTCCAATCGCGCGAACGCCAGACAGATCAGCTTCAGCAGCTGCGCGAGACGTTCTACGAGGACGCCGGACAGTTCATTCAACAGCTCCGGACCGAGCGCGAGCGCGCGGCCGAGCGCGCCGAGGACCCGTTCGACTCCCCCGAGGTCAACCGCCTGACCGACGACATCAAGACCGCAGAACAGACTGTCGAGGCCGTCTACGAGCGCCGCGTCGGCAAGATAGTCAAGATGGCGTCACTGGCCGCGGCGGACATGCCGACCGAGGACGACGGCCTCACGCGGGAGGAGCGGGACCTGTTCGAAACGATGGTCGATGCTATCGAATCCAATCGGGGTCACGTCCTTGACGTGATCGCCGGCGAGGCCCCGACCGGCGCGGTCGGCGACGAGCCGAAATCCGATGAGCGACAGGCCTCCGATCCGGAGCCACACCAGACGGCGAACGAACCGGCAGCCAATGAGTCCGAGCCGGTATCGACACCGGACTCGGGCGTCGACGCGGCTGACATGATGGGCAGCGGCGGAGACCAGTCGCCGCCAGCGGCGGACTCCGACCCACCGACGCCGCCGCCCGAGCTAGACACGGACAGCAATCCCACTGCCGCCGGACAGTCCAACCCGGCGGACGTGCCGGCCGAAGACGACGTTCCGGTCCCACCGGCCGAAGCCGGCGCTGAGTCCGACCCCGAACCGGGAACGGACCCGACACAGGCCGACGGCGGCCGGCAGTCACCAGGCGGTTCTGATACGTCCGGGGCCGCCGACGTGGACCGACGAACGGTGCGCATTACGGACGACGTGGGCGAGATATTCGGCGTCGACCAGCGCGAGTACGACCTCTCGACCGACGACGTGGTGACGCTGCCAGCCGACAACGCTGACCCGCTGGTCGAACAGGACGCTGCCGAGCCGTTAGAGTAAGCCGGCCGGTGGAAGGAACTGGCCGCTGTACGAAGCGCCGCCCGACGAACTGCTTCGTGGCGGCGATGGGCTATTTATATTGAGTCGTCAAGCTGATACGTATGAACACGCACGTCCGAATCGTCGTTGCCTTGCTTCTCGGTGCACTCGTGTTCGCAGTCACAACCGTCGCAGTGACCGCCGGCTTCGAACCGGGGATAGAGTTCTCGCTGCTCATCGGGTTCCCTGTGGGCGTTTCAGCCGGTCTGACGGCGCTGTTTGCCGGCTACGTCCTGCTGTGGTACCGCGACCTGGCGGCCGCGGGTACGGTCTCCGAGCGCGCGGTTCGCCTTCGACTGGCCGCGCTGGCGACCGTCGCTGACTTATTCGTCGTTACTGCGGCCGGCGTTACCATCTACACACTCGCGGATGGCAGTACAGGTATCGGACTGCTGGTCGCGGGACTCCCGGTGACACTGCCGCTGGCCGCCGTCGTCGGGTATCTCACCGCCGGTCGCAGGCGTCGCGGACAGGGTTGGTTCCGAACGTAGTGACGCGCGCTGCCACAACCGCTGAACCGGCCTACGGCTCTGGTCTGGTTCCGAGCGTGAGTGCGACTGTCTCCTGTGCCCCGTCGCGCTCGACCAGAACGTCGACCGTCTCGCCGGGACTGGTCTCCAGTGCGAGGAAGCTTCCGAGCGCCTGTCGCGTCGGCGTCGGGGTGTCGCCCATCTGCCTGACCACGTCACCGCCAGTGGGAATCGCCGCCCCCGAAATCATCGTCTCCCCGTCACTTCCCTGCAGAACGCCCGCCGCCGGGCCGCCCTCAAGGATGCTGTCGATGTACACGCCAGAGGCTGGGTCTAGGTCGTTTGCCTCGGCGAGTCGGGGCGACACGCCCCGGAGGCCAACACCCATATACGGGTGATCGTAGTCGCCGGTCTGGATGAGCGACGGCACGACACGCTGAGTCAGCGGGGCCGAGATGGCGAATGCGACGTTGTCGCCGCCGCCCGAATTGATGACGCCGAGTACGTCGCCGTCTAGCGTGACCAATGGTCCGCCGCTGTTGCCTGGGTTGACGGGGGCGTCGGTCTGGACCGCGTCTGCGATGGAGAAGTTGTTCGCGCTCTGGAGCGTGCGGTCGACGCCGCTGACGATACCCGCAGACACTGACCCGGACAGCCCGAACGGGTTCCCGATAGCGACGACTTCGGTCCCGACGGTGGGCTCAGTCTTGGCAAACGAGAGTGGTGTCACGGTCGGCGTCGCACCGACACGGAGGACCGCAAGGTCGCTGTACACGTCCGCACCGACCACGGAGGCGGAGCGCCAGCCGGTGTCTGCGAAGCGGACGTAGTATTCGTCTCCGCCCGCGACGACGTGTTCGTTCGTGACGATATGCTCGTCATCGATGAGGAAGCCGCTCCCCTGCCCACCACGGGCGTCTTCGGCATACACCCTGATCGAGACGACGGCATCGGCTACCTCTTGATACACGTCGGTGTAGACGCTGTCGGACTGCGCGACCGCGTCGGCTGACTCCGACTGACCCCCGGTATCACCGCCCGAGTCGCTGCCGGTCCCGGGACTCTGACAGCCAGCCGTGGCCGCGACAGCTGTCCCGAGGGCTCCCAGCATCGCCCGGCGGGTGAGAGACTGTTTCATACTGGAGCGTGGGTCTGGGCTGCGAAAAAGGCACGGTCAGGGCTATTTATCGGAATCGGAGTGCTTGATTGCTGTGGGCTGTGGCTTTCAGTTTGACCCGGAGAGCGGGCACAAACTACAATCGTCCCGATAGCATACGGGGGCGCATGGCAGAGGATTCATCGGGAACGAACACGCCGACACCGGGGTTCCTGTTACCCGGACTGCGATGCGGTGTCGAGATGGCACTTGTCGGAACGATCGTGTTGCTCATCGGCCTCCCGACTGAGGAACCGATACGGCTTGGAATCGTCTTCCTGTCGGCGCTACTGGCGATGACTGTCGTACTGTTCTGGGCCGTCGGTCGACACATGCGGCGCTGGATCCGGTACGCACAGGGGAAACCGACGCGGACGACACCGTTCGAGTGAGTGGCGGCCGGCAATGCCAGCTACACGGTCGATACTGGCTGGGTTAATAATATAACCGCACTTATTTATTAACAAATCCCAGTTTATGGGCCAGATTTAGCAGCTGGATTAATAAGATCGGGTAGCCTAGCACCGGTAATGACGGAGTCCGACAGCTGTTCGGATGGTGGTGCGTGTGTCGGCGCGGGTGACGACGGTCCTCCGACAGTGACAGACAGAGAACGGACGCGGCAGGTCGCACAGCTGTCCGTCCCGGAGATGGACTGTCCCTCCTGTGCGGGCAAGGTGGAGTCGAGCGTCCGCGAACTCCCCGGTATCAAGACTATCGATCCGCAGATAGCGGCGGGACGACTCATCGTCGAGTACGACGAAGCCGAGACGGATTTAGCTGCGATCACGGGACGCGTCGAAGCAGCGGGCTACACCGTCGCAGACGACGGCGGTGAGACGCTGCGGCTCAGTGTTCCGGAGATGGACTGTGCCTCCTGTGCCGGGAAGGTTGAGAGCGCGCTCGGCGGGGTCGACGGCATCAGAAGCGCCGACACACGCCCGACCACCGGGACGGTCGTTGTCACGTATGACCGCGACGCGGCGACGGAGCGGGACCTCGTGACGGCTATTGAGAGCGCCGGCTACGAGGTCACGGAGACGGCGGGGGAGGACGACACGGGGACCGGACAGTCGGACGAGAACGACTCGATCTGGACCAGTTCACGGGCGCTGAAGACGTGGGTCAGCGGCGTGTTCGTCGCCTTGGGCCTCGTTTTCTTTCTGGAGTTCTTGCTGCCCGGCGCGAACGCGCAAGTCGGCAGCGCTCTGGGGACGCCGCTGTACGTCGACGACGTTCTGTTTCTCATCGCGGTAGCGACGGGCGGTCAAGAAATCCTGCGCGGGGGCTACTACTCCCTGAAAAACCGGAATCTGGACATCGACCTGCTGATGTCCATCGCCATTCTGGGCGCGCTTACTGCCAGCTTGGCTTTCGGCGAGGCGCTGTACTTTGAAGCCGCGACGCTCGCGTTCCTGTTCAGCGTCGCGGAACTGCTGGAACGCTACTCAATGGACCGCGCGCGGAACTCGCTGGAAGAACTGATGGACCTCTCGCCCGACGAGGCGACAGTTCTGCAGGACGGCGAGGAGACGACAGTCCCCGTCGACGAGGTACAGGTCGGCGATGTCGTCGTCATCAGGCCCGGCGAAAAGATTCCGATGGACGGCGAGGTCGTCGATGGGACCAGCGCAGTCAATCAGGCTCCGATCACCGGCGAGAGCGTCCCGGTCGACAAGACCGAAGGTGACGAGGTGTACGCCGGGACGATCAACGAGGAGGGGTATCTGGAAGTGCAGGTCACAGCGGCGGCCAGCGACAACACCCTCTCGCGCATCGTCAAGATGGTCGAGGACGCCCAGTCGAACAAGACCGAGCGCGAGCAGTTCGTCGAGCGCTTCTCGGCGTACTACACGCCGGTCGTCGTCGCCTTCGCCGTCCTCGTGACGCTGGCGTCCCCTACCGTATTCGGCGTAGCGTGGTCGACCGCCGTCGTGCACGGGCTGACGCTGCTGGTGCTGGCCTGTCCCTGCGCGTTCGTCATCTCGACGCCTGTCTCAGTCGTCTCCGGCATCACCAGCGCCGCGAAGAACGGCGTTCTCATCAAGGGCGGGAACCACCTCGAAGCGATGGGCGCGGTCGACGTGGTCGCCTTCGACAAGACCGGCACGCTGACGAAAGGCGAACTGACCGTCACCGACGTGATTCCGCTGAACGGGAACACCGAGGACGAGGTCCTTCGGTGTGCCCGTGGGCTCGAACAGCGGAGCGAACACCCCATTGGCGAGGCCATCGTCGCAGAGGCGGGAACGACCGGCGTCGAGAGCGCCGACGTCGATGACTTCGAGAGCATCACTGGGAAAGGCGTCCGTGCAGACCTCGACGGGACGCCCCACTACGCCGGGAAACCGGGCCTGTTCGAGGAGCTCGGCTTCGACCTCTCGCATGTCCACGCGACCACCGATGGCGGTGTTGTCACCAAAACGACCCAGCAGCTCTGTGAGCGCAACAACTGTCTGGACTTGCTGGAAGATGCCGTGCCTGAACTTCAGGCCGAAGGAAAGACGGTCGTCATCGTCGGGACAGAAGACGAGATCGAGGGTATCATCGCCGTCGCCGACGAGGTGCGCCCGGAGGCAAGAGCCGCCATCGCCCGGCTCCGCGACCTCGGCGTCGAGCGGACGGTGATGCTCACCGGCGACAATGAGCGAACGGCAGGGGCTATCGCCCGGGAAGTCGGCGTCGACGAATACCAGGCCGAACTCTTGCCTGACGAGAAAGTCGCCGCTATCGAGGACCTCGTCGAGGAGCACGACGGCGTGGCGATGGTCGGCGACGGCATCAACGACGCGCCGGCGCTGGCGAGCGCGACTGTGGGAGTCGCCATGGGAGCAGCCGGCACGGACACGGCGCTTGAAACGGCTGATATCGCCCTCATGAGCGACGACCTCTCGAAACTCCCGTACCTGTACGAACTGGCGAACGACGCCAACGGCGTCATCCGGCAGAACATCTGGGCCAGCCTGGCGGTCAAAGCTGGCCTCGCCGTCGCTGTTCCGTTCGGTCTCGTTCCCATCTGGGCGGCCGTGCTCGCGGGCGACGCCGGGATGACGACGGCCGTGACCGGGAACGCGATGCGGCTCTCACGGGTCCGGCCGGAAAGCGGTGTCGACGAGCCGTAAGTTCGTTCGGCTCTGCCGTTTGGCGCCCACTCACTGTAATATTAAGTAGACGCCGCGAGTAGCGTGCATCCGGTATGGAACTCACATGGTACGGCCATTCGACGTGGCACGTGACAGTCGACGACACCGAGTTGCTCATCGATCCGTTCTTCGATAACCCCAAGACGGATACGGACCCCGAGGAACTGGACCCCGATTACGTGCTGTTGACCCACGGCCACGCGGACCACATTGGCGACGTGGACCGCTACGAGGGCAGTGGGCTCGTGGCGACGCCGGAAGTCGTCGAGTACTGCGAGGACAACTTCGGCGACTTCGACGCCGTCGGCGGCATGGGGATGAACCTCGGCGGCACCGTCGAAATCGGCGACGCCTTCGTCACGATGCACCGGGCCGACCACACCAACGGCATGGACACCAGCTACGGCACCAGCGGCGGGATGCCGGGCGGGTTCATCATCTCAGATACGAAGCCGACGCAGGTCAGCGACGCAGAGTCGACGACGTTCTACCACGCCGGCGACACCGGCCTCATGACGGAGATGCGCGACGTCATCGGGCCGTTCCTCGAACCGGACGCCGCGGCGGTTCCGGTCGGCGACCACTTCACCATGGGACCGATGCAGGCCGCCGTCGCCGTCGACTGGCTGGACGTCGACCACGCGTTCCCGATGCACTACGACACGTTCCCGCCTATCGAAATCGACACACAGGACTTCGTCAACGAGGTGGCGGGCACCGGCAGTGACGCCGAGGTCCACGTCCTCGACGGCGACGAGACTTTCGAACTCTAGTCCGGTCGTTCCACGTCGGTCACGGTGAACCGCGCGCCGCCCGCCTCGCTGTCATCGACGGACAGCGACCAGCCGTGTTCTTTTGCGATCCGGTTGGCGATGTAGAGTCCGAACCCACTGTTTTGCTTCTCTGATGCGTATCCCGCCTCGAACACCCGCTCCGGCGGCGAGACGTCGACGCCGGGCCCATCGTCCGCGACGAAGAACCCCGAAGACGTGGCACCGACCCGAATCGCCACGTCCGGCCCGCCGTGTTCGACGGCGTTCGAGAGCAGGATTTCGAGAAACAGGCGCATTGATTCCGGGTCCGCCAACAGCCGCCTGTCTGATGTTACTTCGAGCGACGCGGCTTCGAGCGACAGCGAACTCCATACGTCCCAGGCGACCGTCGAGAGCCACTGTTGCTCGGGTTCGAACTCCGGCGAGTCGCTCGACGCCAGCGAGACGACTTTATCGACGATACTGGAGAGTCGGTCGATGGACTCCTCCACAGCGCCAATGTGCTCGTCGTCGGCCTCAATCTGCGAGAGGTGGCCGGTCGACACCTGGAGTTCGTTTCGGAGTTCGTGTGCGGCCAGCAGTGCCACCTTCCGGAGACGTTCGTTCTGCTGTCTGAGAAGACGTTCGCGTTCCTTCTGGTCGGTGATGTCCTGTGTGATCCCAATAAGGCCGGCCAGCTCGTCAGTTTCGTCGTACCATGGGACCTTCGATGTCCGGAGGTGCTTTCCCATCGACGGCGAGAACTCGTGGATGTCGAGGATGTCGGTCTCGTCGTTGATGACCTGTAAGTCGTCACCGCGCGCCGCATCCAGATACGTCGCCCCCGCGGGGAGCCCATCTTCGTCCCGCCGGCCGAGCAGTTCCGGGGGCGCGTACGAGGAATCGTTGAGCAGCAAATACTGCCTGTCAGTGTCTTTTACGTACAGGTGTTCGGAGTTCCGTTCGAACATCGTGGCGAGAATCGTCTCCGGCCGGGAAGCCGGCCGTGCGGCCATTGTCTCACTGTTTTCGAGCGCCTCACCGACTGCGGCTGCCAGTTCCGGCGACCCAAGGTCGTCGTCGGCGACCGCCTGAATGTGCTCTCCACGGTCTGCCTCAGAGCCGTACATGATTACTGGGAGGGTCGGGTAGAGACCGGTAGCCGCCTCCGCCAGATGTCCGCCGGCCATACCCTCACACGTCACCGGAACGACGAGGCAGTCAACCGCAGTACGTAGCAGTGTCGTATCGACGCATTCGGGCTCGGTCGTCTCAACCGTGGCGTCGATTGCTGCCTGTTCAAGTGCCGCCTGTAACCGCTTCCCGGCAGCAGTCTCGGCGGTGATGAGGAGGACGGTCGGCGGGGACATCAACACGCCCACGGTTTGTACTGGGATTGTAAATAGGTTTAGTAGTCATGATGAAAATAAAATATGACGTAGTAGCGGGATGCGCTCCCACGACTTATATCGGACACTGCCGTCCGCAGCGACCGGCCGCCGTCTGAATCGTCCCGGCAACTGCGCTCAGTGGCCGCTATACGGCAATAACACATCACGGGGGCTATTTCCCGCCCAGAGAGCTGTACGGTAGTCGACGAGTGCCGTCGATAGAAACAGTCCATAACCGGTTATGATGCCCAGATGAAATGTTTCACAACACCCGAGTATCCGGACGGCGTATAGTCAGGTGTGTCCGAAACGTACGTGTGTGCCCGATGCCAGGCCGGCGTCGAGCGGGACTTCGAGGTTCGGTCGATAATCAAGACCTGCGATGACTGTGGCGAGAACGGACGGTTCCTCCACAGGTCGCTGGTCGAGTCGCTCGCTGAGATTGCCGCGGAGAATCGGCCAGACGGCTGGGAGCAGATGACGCTTGACGAGCGGTTCGAAGCGGCACTGAAAGAAGGGCTTATCACGGTCACGCGGACGTGAATCTTCGGGGCGGGTCCAGCGGGGCCGTCGCGGGCGGTTCGTTCCGCGCGCCGAAGCTGTGATCCGGTCTCAGTCCCACTTCGCGCCGGGGTTTGTCACCGCACCGTTGGCGGCGGAGCCGAAATCGCTGTGGTACTTCGCCAGCACGCCGCTGTCGTACGTCGGCTCGGGGTCGTAGTCTTCGAGGCGCTGTTGCATCTCCTCGTCAGTGAGATCGACCGACAGTTCGTGGTTGTCGATGTCGATAGTGACGGTGTCGCCGTCCTCTAGGGCGGCGATTGGGCCGCCGACGAACGCTTCGGGCGCGACGTGGCCGATGGAGAAGCCGCGGGTCGCGCCGGAGAAGCGGCCGTCGGTAAACAGCGCCACGTCCTCGGCGTGGCCTTGCCCGGCGACGGCCGAGGTGACGCCGAGCATCTCGCGCATGCCGGGCCCGCCCTGGGGACCCTCGTTGCGGATGCAGATGACGTCGCCCGACTCGACGTGCCCCTCTTGCACGTACTCCATGGCTCCTTCTTCCTGCTCGAAGACGCGGACCGGCCCCTCGTGGTGGAGGTGGTCCTCGCCGGTGATTTTGATGACTGCGCCGTCGGGCGCGAGGTTGCCCGAGAGGATGCGGATAGCCCCGCGCTTGTGGATCGGGTCTTCGACCGGGTACAGGTAATCCGCGTCGAGGTCCTCGATGGCCGGCGGGTCGATGCGGTCGAGTTCCTCTGCGATGGTGTTGCCAGTGACAGTGAGTTCGTCGCCGTGGAGCAGGCCGGCGTCGTTCAGCGCTTTCAGGACGACCGGGACGCCGCCGACCTCGTGGAGGTCGTTCATGACCTTCTCGCCGCCGGGCTGGAGGTCGGCAATCTTGGGCGTCCGGGCGCTGATGTCGTTGAACGTCTCGATGTCGAGGTCGATGCCGGCCTCCGCCGCGAGCGCGAGCAGGTGGAGGACGGCGTTGGTCGAGCCCCCGACCGCGACCTGCAGGGCGATGGCGTTCTCGAAGGACTCGCGGGTGAGGAAATCCGAGGGGCGGCGGCGTTCTTGGACCACCTCGACGGCGAGTTCGCCGGCCCGGCGGGCCTCCTCGTAACGGGACTCGTGTTCGGCCGGCGGGGAGGCCGACCCAAGCGGCGCGAAGCCGAGCGCCTCGGAGATGGAGGCCATCGTGTTGGCGGTGAACATCCCGCCACAGGAGCCCGCGCCGGGGCAGGCGTGGCGTTCCATCTCGTCGAGTTCGCCCTCGGTCATCTCTCCGTCGGCGACCGCGCCGACGCCCTCGAAGACGTTCTGGATGGTGACCTCGCGGCCGTCGTGCTCGCCGGGCATGATGGAGCCGCCGTAGAGGAAGACGCTCGGCAGGTCCGTTCGGATAGCGGCCATCATCATGCCGGGCATGTTCTTGTCGCAGCCGCCGATGGTGACGATGCCGTCCATCCGCTCGCCGAAGGTGACGAGTTCGACCGAGTCGGCGATGATTTCGCGGGAGATGAGCGACGCCTTCATTCCCTCGGTCCCCATCGAGATAGCGTCGGAGATGGTGATGGTCCCGAACTCGATTGGCATCCCTTCGGTATCGTCGATACCGTCGTAGGCAGCATCGGCCACGTCGTCCAGATGGACGTTACACGGGGTGATGTCGGCGGCCGGGTTCGCGATGCCGATCATCGGCGAGGAGAGGTCCTCGTCGTCGTAGCCCATCGCGCGGAACATCGCGCGGTGGGGGGCTTTCTCGTATCCCTCCGTCACCTCGGTACTCCGCAGGTCCGGGTCTTTTTCCGGACGTTCTTGCCGCTCCTGATTGCTCATATTTCACCGAGGCCATGGGCAACCTTAAATAACTTGTACTCGCGGTACCGTCTCACACGGAGCACGGCGAAACCGACCGGTGACAGTACCTTCTTTTCCGTCGGGGACTTCCGCCGCCGTATGCCGACGGTCACGACCGCCGCGCGACTCCACTTCGGCTTTCAGAACCTCTCGCTCGCCCACGAGCGCCTCTACGGCGGCGTCGGGCTCGCGCTCGATGAGCCGCGGCTGACCGTCGAGGCGTCCCGGGCCGAGACGGTCCGGTGTGACGACCCGGCGACCGAACCGTACGTCCGGCGCGTCGTCGACGCGCTCGACGTGCCCGGCGCGGCCGTCGCCGTCGACGAGCGGTTCCCGCGACACGTCGGCCTCGGGAGCGGCACCCAGCTCTCGCTGGCGACGCTCATCGCCGTCGTCCGGGCCTACGACCGGACTGCCGACGCACGGACCTACGCGCCGCAACTGGGCCGGGGCGGCCGGAGCGGCGTCGGCGTGGCCGCGTTCGAGTCGGGCGGGTTCGTCGTCGACGGCGGCCACCCGACGGAGCGGTTCACTGCCGAACCGCCAGCCGAAGGTGACTGGGACGTGCCGCCGGTGCTGGCCCGTCATGACGTCCCCGCACACTGGCGGTTTGTCATCGTCGTCCCGGACACCGACCCCGGACAGAGCGGGAGCGCAGAAGACCAGAGCATGCGGCAAGCCGTCGAGCGCGCCGACCCCGGTATCGCTGACGAGATCTCGACGTTACTGACCCGGCGGGTCCTCCCCGCGATTGCGACCAGAGACCACAGCGACTTCGGGCAGGCCGCGGCGCGGCTGGGCCGGCTCAACGGCGCGTGGTACGCCGACGAGCAGGGTGGCGTCTACCGCCCACCCGCTGGCGAACTCGTCGACTCGCTGTCGAGCGCCCCGGTAATTTCGGGGGCCGGCCAGAGCTCCTGGGGGCCGACCGTCTGGGGGCTGACGACGGCGGCCCACCAGTCCGAGGCCAGGGAGGCTGGCGTCCTAGCTCTCGACGAGGCCGGCGTCGAGGGCACAGTCACCGTCGTCGCCCCCCGGAACACCGGTGCCTCGCTGACCGAGTAGGGCGCTGGCGGCGAGACGCCCAGGTGACGACGGAAACCGCCGGAACTAACCACGACTCTTGCAGCCGCCAGTGCGGTTATCCGTCTCGACGGCAAACTCCCGTCGATGACTGCACTGTTCTCACCGCTGGAACTCCGTGAGACGACAGTCCCGAATCGCGTCATGGTGTCTCCGATGTGCCAGTACTCCTGCGAGGCTCGTGACGGCCTCGCCACCGACTGGCACCGCACGCACCTCGGTTCGCGTGCCGTTGGCCGCGCAGGCCTGGTCATGACCGAGGCGACTGCTGTCGAAGCCCGTGGCCGTATCTCTCCGGAGGATCTGGGTATCTGGAGCGACGAGCACGCGGCAGCGCTGGAACCGATTACGGAGTTCATCACCGAACAGGGAAGCGTGCCGGGCATCCAGTTAGCCCATGCTGGGCGGAAAGCCTCCATCGAACGACCGTGGGATGGCCACGACCCGCTCCAGCCCGACGACGGCGGCTGGGAAGTCGTCGGCCCGAGTGACGACCCCTGGCCATACGAAGACGGCGAGGCACCGCCGACAACGGCGCTCGATCAGGGCGGCATCGAGGCTGTCATCGGCTCGTTCCGCACCGCCGCTGAGCGCGCGCTCGACGCCGGATTCGAAGTCGCAGAGGTCCACGCCGCCCACGGCTACCTCTTGCATCAGTTCCTTTCACCGGTGACGAACCACCGCGAAGACGACTACGGCGGCGACTTCGAGGGCCGCACGCGGCTGGTCCGCGAAATCACGACCGCCGTCCGCGAGGTCTGGCCCGACGACAAGCCGGTGTTCGTCCGTATCTCTGCGACGGACTGGTTCCCCGACCGCAATTCCTGGACCGTCGAGGATTCCGTGCGACTGTCGGACCGGCTCGCCGACATCGGCGTGGACCTCATCGACGTAAGCGGCGGCGGCATCCACCCCGAGTCCCGCCCCGACTACGCCGGGCCGAACTACCAGCTCCGGTACGCCGAGCGGATCCGAGAGGAAACGGAGTCGGACATCGCCGTCGGCGCTGTCGGCGGCATCACGACGCCCGAACAGGCCGAAGCCGTCGTCGCCAACGACCGGGCAGACATGGCCATCGTCGGCCGCGAACACCTCCGGGACCCGTACTTCACGATGAATGCCGCGAAGGAACTCGACGCGACCGACGAGATAGAGGGACCGCCGCAGTACCGCCGTGCCTGGGGCTTCTGAACCTGTTTAGATCTTATCCAGGTCGAGGTCGACGGCGTACCAGTCGAGCGCGAGCAGGAAGGCCGCGCCGATAGCGGCGGCAGCGACGAACGCGATGAGAACGTCCGTCGAGAAGCCGACTTCACTCCGGACCTTCACGACCGGAGCGCGGAGTGCGCCGACGACGAGCGCGACGAGGAAGGCCAGCGTTGCCCGACGGTTGTACTCCAGTGCCCGACGGACGACGCGTGCGATGGTGAACAGGCCGACCAGCCCGCCGACGATGAACGTCACGACCGGCACGGCGGTCGTTGTCACGTCTTCGGCTGGCCCGCCGGTGACGAGCGCAATGAGCGCGTCTACGAAGTCGGCGAGCGCCATTGACATCCTGTCGTACTGCCCGAGGATGACGAGCAACAGCGATCCCGAGATGCCGGGCAGAATCATCGCGCTGACGCCGATCATGCCGGCGATGAAGACGAGTGCGAGACTGCCGCCGTCGGCGGCGGTGTTCGAGACGCCGGACACGTAGAACGCAAGCAGAAACCCGAGGACGCCGGCCCCTATCTGGAACGGCGACTCGACCGTGAGACTGCGCAGCAACACCACCGCGGAGGCGGCGATGAGGCCGAAGAAGAAGCCGAAAAGCAACGCCGGCGTCTCCTGGCTGGCGACGGTGACGATGTGTGTTACGATGACGACGGCGGTACCGACGCCGGCGACCAGCGCGAGGAGGAACCAGATGTCGAGTTCGAGGAGTTCGGCAAACGCACCGCGCAAATCAACACCGCCGTCTAGCGGCGTGAGAGCGCGAACGAACCGTATTACGCGGCCCGGCGTAACGGCGGTAATCGCGGCGATGAGTCGCTCGTAGACCCCGGCGATGAGCGCGATTGTGCCCCCGGAAACACCGGGGACCCCGTCCGCGCTGCCCATACAGAGGCCGATGAGAAACGTTCGAATCCACGCACGAAGCGGTGGCACCGAGCCCAGAACCGTCGGCGGGTCCCGGTCGGGAGGGGTGGTCATCACTGAACGGTTCCAGCAACACGCTCAAATCCCTTGTGGAGTCGTATCGTGTTGCTGGACTGTCACAAAGGCAGGGTATGGCTAAAAAGTAGCCCGCGACAGCGCTAACTTCGCTGCGAGAGCGTGAGCACGCCGTTTCTGAGTGTCTGGACTGCCCCGGCAGCCGGTAGATCGATGTCGAACTCCGTCTGGAGGTGCGGGGCGTCGACGGCAACGATGGCTTCTGTTCCAATGACGTCGACTGTGACGTGGTCGTCGCTAACCTGAAGCGAGTCGAGGTCGACGGCGACCGTCCAGCCGTCGTCGTGGTCGGTGTGCGAGACGTGTAGCGGCGACCGCTCAGTTTGTGCGTCCATTCGTCAATCATGGGTACGTGTTACACACATAAAGGTCCGCGTTCGGCGCGTGCCAAAGCTCGGTCACACGGGAACGCTATCCTGCACGTCGCTAGACGGCAGGGCCGAGATAGCCCCACGCCTGCAGGCGGTCCCCGTCGCCGTCGATCCAGCGCTCGCCGATGTCGTCGCGGTAGTAACAGTTCGGGATGAGGATATCGTCGATTCGCTCGTAGGCCTGCTCCCGTGCCGCCTGCATCGTTTCGCCTTTCCCCGTGACGACTAGCGGCATCCCGCTTTCACCAGCCACACGCCATTGCCCGTCAACAGCCGCTTCCGGCTCGCTTCTCTCGCCAGCCGAGCGTTCCGCACCCTCAACGGGTACACGCTTCGCGTCCTCGATGTGGATGCCATCGCGGCTGTCGGATTCGAAGACGACTGCGGCGTTGCGGGAGTTCTCGTCGTACGTCTCTTGGTCGTCGAACGGGAACGGCGGGAGGACGACTCGAACCGCGATCTGATACCCCCGGTGGACCTCCAGCCCGGGGTCGCGCCCGTTCGCCAGATCGAGGAAGAACTGCCCTGTCCCCGACTCAAACGACTCCTCCTGCAGCGTGACTGTGGGGTACCCGAACCGCGGTGTAAATTCCAGCGGATAGATACCGTCCTCGTTGACGATGCAGTTGATGTCGATGCTGCCGACGTACTCCTCGCCGGCGAGCCAGCCCTCCAGTTTGCCGAGCGTCTCGGTGAACAGTTCGTTGCGCCCCGCCCAGAACATCGAGGTCCCCATCTCGCCGGTCGAAGGACCGATGTTGCCCGGGAACAGTTTCTTGTGCTCGAAGTTGAAGTTGATCGGCTCGACGAACGACTCGCCGTTGAAGAAGCCACAGACGGCGACTTCGACGCCCTCGACCTTCCGCTGGAGCTGGAAGCCTTTCATCCGGTGCCCCCACGCTTTTTTGTAGGCACGAAGGACGTCAACGACGTCGCTGCCGTCGTCCTCATTTCCGACGTAGAGGAGTCGCTTGACGTTCTGGACCTCGCCCAGCGGCTTGATGACATAGGGTGCGGAGTCCTTCTGGACGTGCCGGATGCCGGCGTCGAAGTCCTCGAAGACGTGATGTTCGATAGTGTTGACACCGTGTTCTTCGAGGATCGCCATCGCGTAGCCGCGGTCCTCTTCGAGCCGGTCCGTGTTCGGAGTGCCTCCGACGACGGCGTGGCCCTCGGCCCGGAGTTCCCGCGCGAGTTCGCCGGTGCCGACATCGCTGCCGACCCAGATGTCGTCGAATATAATGACGTCGGCCCACTCGACTTCGGTGCGCCAGTCGTCGGTCTTCGGCACGAACCCGTCGGCGATTTCCCTGTCGCTGTCGGCCTCGATGTAGTACTTCACGTCGTGGCCCTCTCGAGCGACCTGCCAGGCGATGTCGCCGACGAGTGCCGCATCTAGCGAACAGAAGAGGAAGGTTGCCATGCCCGGTCTGGGAGCGGGGACTGGGTAAGCGTTGCGCGGCCTCCGGCCGCTGTTTATTTATAACAATCCTGCTCGCGTAAGCCGAACCGTTTTAGTCCCCATCTGTAAACTTCCACGTATGACACGCGACGAACTCGCATCCGCAAGCGAACTGCTCGAATCGGCGTCCGAAGACACTAGCAGCGACGAAGCGAGCGAGCGCCTCGCCGAACTCGCCGACCAGCTCGACACCCTCGCGACCGCCGAACGCGGCCCGGACCACGGTCGGCTCGCCCGCATCCAGTCGGCGCTCAACGACCTGAGTAGCGGTGACGCGGGAGACGTAGCCGGTGTCATCGAAGACGCCGACGACGCGATCAACGAGTACCGGTCCGACCTGGAAGGGGTCTGAGGCGGCGCTCCTGTGCCAGCGTCTGACTGTTTGCTGTCGTCTCGATGCGCACAGGCGGCTCTCGAATGCGATGGATTTCTATGATTCGGTCGTAGCTTCCTCATCGACCGGTTTGATTCGGTGTGTCGCGTCGTTGTGGTCTTCCGAGGCTCGCAGGTGATACGTGACTTCGCGCGGTTCCGTCTCGTCGACGTAGGGACTCTTGCCATCGCGTGTAATGCTCTCTGTTTCACCCGGCGCCAGCTCACCGTCAAACCGTCCGACGGGCGTGTAAGCGACGCGTGGACCGGTTCGGTTGAGTGCGAGGACGTACCGACCTGCGGTGTCGCCCGTGTTCGTGACTGTTATCTCAAGCGTCGGCACGGCTGGCTCAGTGACGCGCCCCGGTCCGTCGAGAGTGACATCGAATGACGGCAGCGGCGCTTTGAGCCTGTTCTGGACAGTCTCTGGCGGTGTCCACTCCCCGCCGGGCCAGGAGAGTCGGGCGTCGCTGGCTGTGCCGGTTTCAGGGAGATCAAAGACCAGTGGTCCACCGGCCTCGGTGAACTGTTGGCCCCACTCACCGTCGCGATACAGCCCGTTCCTGAAGGTCTGTGGGCTGTACGTCGACCCGTTGAATCTGAGCGAGAACGCGGCGCGGTCTACTCCGGAGCCTTCGACAGTCACTGTGAGCACGAGGTACTGCCCATCGGCTGACTGGACATTGATAGAGTCAGTTCCCGGGACCACGACGCCGGGCATCACTACTGAGTCCGTAATCGTCACCGCGGGCAGCGGCCCGGTGTCAGTTTCGCTGATGGCCGGCGACGGGACCGGCGTCACTGTTTCGGTGTCAGCAGTCTCACCCTGACATCCTGCACCGGTGAGAGCCAGTCCACAGAGTGCCAGAACACGACGACGGTACATGGCTTTGCGTTGCCCTGCCCTGAATAAATGCCTTCAGAAGGCTCAGGTTCTGTTTTGACCAACGGTGCCCTGTCCGGCCCATAGATCGGTCCCCCCGCTCTGCATAGTTTGTATCATTAGCATTCAGGCGCTGGCTGCGTAAATAACATATTAATTAATGTTTGTGTCTAACCAAAAGCTTTTGACAATTCCATTGGTTTCAGTCAAACGTATATCAGGTCGGGGGATTGGGTGGCGGTACCATCCCTATGTGGTGATATCAATGAGCAAATCAACGAACGGCCGAACGGCCCCCAAATCGATGCGTCACAAACAAATACTCGACGTAGCGGCCGAGAACCCTGAGGCGTCCATCGCAGAGCTTGCGTCCGAAGTGCCGAGCGCGACAGCGGAACTGGTCGAGCGGGTCCTCGAAGAACACGGCGACCCAGCCGAGGCCGACGAGACCGACGAGACCGACGAGTCTCCGAGTGAATCGTCCGCGGAGACACAGTCGCATCCGGCCCCGGAGGACCTCTCCTCGACAGAACGAGAGACGCTCCGGGCGATTCGGCAACACCCCACCGCGTCCCAGCGAGACCTCGCAGAGAAGCTCGATGTGACTGCCTCGACTGTGAGCAATCGTGTCAACGGTATCGACGGGTTCGACTGGGCGAACCGCGAAACGTTCGCAAACGCTGTGTTTAGCGACGAACAGACCGATTCAATGTCCTCTGACGAGACTGAAACACTGGCATCCGAGAGCGAACCCCCGGAGTCACCGGACGCCCCCGACACCGGGGACGAACAAGTGTCAGAGACCGATACCGAGCCCGACGACGGCGACCGCTCGGCAGCGGTGGTCGAGACAGCGGCCGGCGAGGTGAATACCACGCTGACTACGTTCCAGTCGACTGTCGAGGACCTCTCCGCACAGCTGGCCGAGCTTGAAGGGCAGGTCGAAACCATCGCGGACGGTGGCGGCTCGCTGCAATCCAATCCGTTTCAGGATCCCGAGCTCGTCCATAAAGTCGTCCACGCGTGTATGAACTCCGAGCAGATATCCGAGGAGGAAGAGCTCCAGATTCTGGAGTCGCTGCTCTAGTTGTACTCACGCCACCGGTGGCCACACTCCTGGCACTTGAAAAACCGCGTCGGCGGTTCGTCGGCTGACCCGGTCTGTTTGATCGTGTACCACGCTTTTCCGTGCCCGCATTCCTCACAGGTCACGTCGTCGGCCGTCGGCTTGCCCTCGAAGTTCGAGCCCTCTTCGGTCTCTATCAGTTCGTCGCCGCTCTGTTCGTCCGTGGTGACGAACTCAGCCGCCCGGTCCTCGTCTTTCGCGACCCGCGCGCCACAGGACTGACAGACCATCTCGTCACCGTCGGCGTGCATCATCGAACCACAGTCGTCGCAGAACTGCATACACGCCCGTCCGACACCGAGGCAAAAAGCCGTTACTGCTCGTCCTCGATTTCGTGTTGCTCGGCGACGACCGGACAGTTCAGGAGCCGGACCGTCTCCATGTCGAGGAACTCCACGATTTCAGTCCCCTCGTTCGTGCAGTGTGCGTTCGGCGGTTCGGAGAAGTGTTCACACTGCTCGCAGTAGCGATGTTTCGACACCTCCGCGTAACGGCTCTCTGGCGCGGTCTCGCTATCGTCGTCGTCAGCGATTTCTGCCCACACCTTGTCGGCGTCGATGTGGTCGACATCGACCCGCTCGAATGCGCTGTCACCGCTGCCGAAGGGGTCTTCGCCGCGGTCGTCCATCCCCGAGAACGGGTCGTTCGGGCTAGGTGCCGACTCTGAAACAGGGCTGTCCGATTCAGCCGCCGAATCCGAACGGAACTCCGCCGTGTCGACAGCCGAGAGCAGGTCGTCAGCATCGGTTGCAGCGGGTTCACCGTTGGACCCGCTGTCGGCCGGTACGTCGCTCGATTCGCTGCCCGGCCAACCGTCGTCGGACGGCTGGCGTGTGTCTGTCGAGGTGTCCGCGTCGTCAGGTCCCGACCCGAGTCGCTCGAACGGGTCGCCCTCGCGGTCGTCACCGGAGTCGAGCGCTTCGAAGGGGTCTGGCTCGTCGTCACTCATTGTTCTCGCCCGGTTCAAGCTGTGCTGCGGCCACCAGCCGCGCCTTCGAGCGGATGATACCGCCCTCAGGCCGCACGTCCGACACCGTCGTGTTGCAGTGCGGACACTGGGGTTCGGTCAGGAGCCCGATCTCGACCTGCTCGTCACAGTTCGAACACCGTGCCGCTGAGATGTTCTCCTGTGCCGCGGCGCGTTTCAGGCGGTCGACCGCTTTTTGATTCTGGTCTCGGCCACCCTGGTCGTCGCGAAGGTCGCTGACGACCCAGGCGACGCGGGTGAGCTTGTCTTCGACATCATCGAGACGGTCGTCGATGTCGGCGATGCGCTCGTCCTGCGTTTCGAGCGAGTCAGTCACGTCACTTCGAAGCGCGGCGAGTTCCGTCTCTATCTGTTCAATCTCCTGTGTGAGTGCATCGATGCGGTCGAACTCCTCGTGGCTGTGGTCGGCAGGCGCTTTGGCGTCGGCCTCCCGTTTGACCTGTACGACGCGCTCGCGGACGTCTTCGATCTTCGTCTGGAAGTCTGCTTCCAGCGCCTCGAACCGATCAGCAAGCTGGCGTTCTACCGTGTCGACGATGTCCGGGACACGAGCGTTGACGGCGCTCTCGGTCGCCGCTTCGACTGAGCCGTTCAGCTTCTCGTCCACGGTCGCGGCGACGACGGCATCCAGTTCGTCCGACGACGGCTGGATGTGATCGCGCATCTCGCTGTCCGAATCGACCGTCGTCATGTATGCGGCCAGCAGTTGCTCCATGACGGCATCGCGAGACACGTCGAGTGTCTCGGCCTGCTCAGTCAGCCACTCGTCTAGATCTGCAGATAGCTCGACGTACACTCCCCCGTCATCAGTCGACTCGGAGGACATTACGACACCCTTGACGAACAAGACTGATAAGGGTTTACCGCCGATTTCAGATACCGAGAGTTGAAGCGATTCCGAAGCGCCGTTCTCGTTGTTCCCTGCCGACAGCTACTGCCGGCTGTCCCGCCGACTATCGCTATCGAATCTTGCGGACGTCGCTGATATCGAAGCCGGCATCGCCCAGTTCCGTCTCGAACTGAACGATGTCCTCGTCCTCGATCTGTGAGAGGACGCCACGGAACTGTTGAACGACGAGGGTTCGAGCCCGGGTGGAGCCGCCGGACTCCCACGCGAACTCCATCGTTCCGTGGGATGCGTCGACGAGTTGCCCGTATCGAACCGCCGACAGCGTCTCGGGATTGATGTGCAAGAGGAGCAGACAGCGCCACTGATGGGCCGCCTTCTGGAGCCCCTGGACGAGCGAGCTGATGTCCGCCCAGTCAATCTCCTCACCCATGGCGCTGACGAGGTCCGAAAGCGAGTCGATGATGACGAGGTTGTTCGCCGCCACCTCGTTCAGAACCATCCCGAGTGTGCCGAGCAGGTCCTCTCGCTCGTGGCGCGCCCGGAGGTCGGTAATCGACGCGGTTTCGTCTGCGTACCAGTCCCGAGGGACGGGGCTGATATGGAAATACCGCTCCGAGAGGTCGTGGAACTCGACCGCTTTGCTCCCTTTTTCGACTACGTTGTCGTCCATCGCCAGCCGCATCTCGCTGACCAGCTGTGTCTCGCTTGCGGTAAAGGAGATGTAATGGACTTCCTCCGGCGCGACGGCGTCGGTCGAGCGGTCGCCGTAGTAGAGGTCATGTAGCTCCCCGTCGACCTGCTCGAGCCCGTTGATGAGCGCGCTCGTGTGCATGAACTCCCGGGAGCCAGCACCGGCCTCGCCGGAGAGCAAGACGACGCTCCCGGCGGGTGCCCCACCGTTGATGATGGAGTCGAGCTGGCGGATTCCGAACGGGATTCGCTCCATACGTCCTCCTACCTACGCGGTCGCTTAAACGCTTGGCTGTCGCAGCGTCGTCGGCAGCGCGGCAGCGAGCCTGCAGACCGTCACCGCCAGACGGCACGGCCGACCCGAGTCTCCGAGAGGTCGAAGTCAAAGCGGTCCGTCCAGAGAAGGCCCGCTCCCAGCAGCGCGGCGATACCGACCGGCACCCAGTTCGCGTAAAAGAGGTTGATACCGCCCCACAGCAGGACAAAGCTCACCAGGTCATCGAGCATGAACGGACACGCTTCGAGCCGCTGTCGGAGCCCCGCACGGTCGAACCCGAGGTCGAACAGCAGGACGGCAACCGAGCCCGACAGGAGCCAGCCGGCGTAGTTCTGCCACGGAACGCCGTAGAACTGGGGCACCTCGTAGGTCCAGAACCCGATGGCCACGGCACCCGGATCGAGTACGAGATCGATAAGCATGACCGTCGAAAGCGTCGCCAGCAGCCGAACCGCGGTTGACGCCGCTCTGTTGCCGAGCAACAGCAAGACGAGCAGGTAAGCGTTCAGGACCAGCGGGAAGAAGAAGACCGGGAGGCCGAACGGTACCTCACCGAGCAACATTGGACCGAGGTCGACACCGTAGGTAAATTCGCCGTAGGGCCACCCGGTCCTGACACCGACAAGCTCGATGCCGTAGGAATACAGCGTCAGCGCGACCAGCGCCAGCCCGGCCCGGCGGTCCACGAGCGGGAAGACGCCGGCCACGAGGGGTAATCGCATCACGAACGTGCCAAAGAGGACGAAGTAGGGATTGAACGCGAGCGGATCGGGCAGGACTCCCTCAGCGCTGGCAAGCAGGGTGACCGCGCCGACGAGCGGAAAGACGACGGCGATGGTAAACCGGTTCTCGGTGACGAACTGGTCGAACTGCGCGGTCGCGTCGGTCTTTGTCTCCGGGAGCGTCCAGCCCGGTCGCGTCCGGTCTTTGCCGCTACCCATACAGCATCACCCACAGCGCGATGAGCGTGAACACCATGCCGACAATGGTGTTGATCGCGGGGTACCACCAGTAGGCCTCGTCGATGTCGACGCCGACGCCGAGAATCCCGAAGACGAGGCCGGGGTAGACGAGCAGTAGCAGGCCGAAGACCCAGTGCGTGAAGTTGAACGCGAACGACGCCATGAGCCAGCACATCACGCAGTAGTAGTAGGTGTTTGACTCGCCTAGGAACGTCGCCGTCGTCTGAATACCGGCCTCGCGGTCGGGTTCGATATCGGGAATCGCCGAGAAGGTGTGCATCCCCATCGCCCAGAGCCACGCGCCAACCACCGCCGTCGCCGGTGGGGCGACGCCTTCGATAGCGGTGTAGCCGATGACGCCGGGCAGGATGTACAGGCCGTTCGAGATGGAGTCGAGGAAGGGCGTCGTTTTGAACCGCAGTGGCGGGGCCGAGTACTCGACAGAGAGCGCAATCCAAGCGAGCAGGGCTACGACCCCGAGCGTCGGCAGCCCGAGCATAAACAGCAACGCGAGCGCGCCGCTGACAACGACGATGGCCGTGACAGCGCTGTCCCCGCGGTAGCTGACCTCGCGGCCCTCGTCTTTCTTGGGATTGTGTTCGTCGATGTCGGCGTCGAAGATGTCGTTGACGCCGTACAGGAACACGTTCCCGGGGATGGTGAAGTACAGAAACAGCGCGATAGCCAGCGGCGAGAACAGTTCGCCCGGGCCGTCGGCCGCATAACTGACGCCGACGATGACCGGGCCACCGAGGTACAGCCAGAACCGCGGCCGGGAGAGGCGCAACAGGTAGCCCACGAGCGTCTCTTCCGGCGGGATAACGGCGGTAATGCGGTCGGTCGGAAGTTCGGGCATTACTCAGGCGATATCCTCGATGAGCGCCTCTGCAGTGTGTTCGCCGCTGATGAGACACATCGGCACGCCGATGCCGGGCGTCGTGAACGACCCCGTGAAGTAGAGGCCGTCGACGGCCGACGAGCGGTTGTTGGGCCGCAGCAGGGCCGTCTGGCGGAGCGTGTGGGCCAGACCGAGGGCCGTTCCCTCCGTGGCGTTGTACCGCTCACCGAAGTCGGAGACGGCGAACTGCTTCTCGTAGACGATGCGGTCGCGCAGGTCGACGCCGGTGTTGTCGGCGATGTCGGCCAGCACCTTCTCGCGGTACTCCTGACGTATCTCGTCGCCGTCGTGCAGTCCCGGCGCAATCGGGACCAGCACGAACAGGTTCGAGTGCCCGTCTGGGGCGACGGTGTCATCGGTCTTCGAGGGCACACAGAGGTAGTAGGCCGGGTCGTCGGGCCAGGCCGGCTCCTCGAAGATGTCGTCGAAGTGAGGGTCCCAGTCCGTCGGCAGAACGAGTGTGTGGTGTTCCAGCGGCTCCACGTCACCCTCGACGCCCATGTACATGAGGAAGGCAGACGGCGCGTACGTCTTGTCGTCCCAGTAATCGTCGTCGTACTGGCGTTCGTGGTCCGGGAGGAGTTCACGCTCGGCGTGGGCGTAATCGGCGTTGACGACCACTTCGTCGGGGTGGGTCGTCTCGCCATGAACCGTCTCGACGAGGAATCCCTCCTTCCGTCGGGAAATCTCCGCGACCTCGGCGTCGGTCTCGTAGGTGACGCCGAGTTCTTCGCCGAGTTCGACCAGACCGTCGACGACTGCACCGACGCCGCCGTCGGGGTAGTACACGCCGAGGTTGAAATCGACGTGGCTCATCATGTTGTACAGCGCTGGCGTCGTTCGAGGTGAGCCGCCGAGGAAGACAAGCGTGTACTGCATTATCTGCTGGAGCTTCGGGTGCTCGAAGTAGTCCTCGACGTGGCTCTGCATCGAGCCGACGAGCTGGAGGCCGACCGGGGCGGCGGTCATCACGTCGAGGTCGACCCAGTCACGGAGCTTCGAGCGGTCCTTGTAGACGAACTTGTTCATCGCCGTCTCGTAGTGGCGTTCGCTGGTCGACAGATATTCTTCGAACGCCTCGCCCGCGCCAGGTTCGTACGCCTCGAACTTCTCGCGCATCTCGTCGTTGTTACCGGTCACGTCGATCTGGTCGCCGTCCTTGAAGAAGATACGGTAGTGCGGGTCGAGCCGCTGGAGGTCGTAGTAGTCGCGGGGCTCCTTGCCGAAGTACGCAAAGAAGCGCTCGAACACGTCGGGCATCAGATACCACGACGGCCCCATGTCGAACCGGAATCCATCCACCTCCAGCCGGGAGGCGCGGCCCCCGAGTTGCTCGTTTTTCTCCAGTAGCGAGACGTCCGCGCCTGCGTCCGCCAGGTAGCACGCGGCGGAGAGCCCACCGATGCCGCCACCGACAACGGTCACGTCTTCACCGGACAAGTCACTCATTACTAGAACTGAGGGGCTGGAACGTCAATAAATGAGCGGCCAAACTGCATCGGTATGGTATTCGTGGCCATATGTCGGGCCGCCGAGCGGCGCAGTGGGAGACGTATATGGGGATGGGGGCCAATCTGACACGTATGGAACCTGCTCTCTCAGCACTGGACGCATATCTCGACGATGCCGGCGTCGATGGCTACCTTCTCGATGCGGATTCCGAGGTGTCAGACCAGTACTATCTTTCGGGCTTTGACGCGCCGGACCCGTTCATCACGCTGTACGACGGTGAGACACGCCTTCTCTTCCCACGGAGTCTGGAGTTCGGCCGAGCCAAGCGCGAGTCGCGGGCCGAGACTGTCGAACGGTATGTCGACTTCGACCACCAGCAGAAAGTCGAGGAGTACGGCCCGGACGAAGCGGTCTCGCACGTCCTCGCGGACTTCCTCGCGGCTTACGACGTCGAGAGCGTGGCCGTGCCGCCGCGGTTCCCCCTTCGGACCGCGGACGGCCTGCGCGCACGCGGCGTCGACGTGACGGCCGACACTGACGGCATCGTCACGGAGATCAGAGCGACGAAGACAGAGACGGAAGTCGACCACATCCGGACGGCACAGCGGGCAAACGAAGCGGCGATGGCGGCGGCCGAGTCGCTGCTTGACGCGTCGGACATTGCGGAAGATGACACGCTCGAAGTCGACGGCGAGACGCTGACGAGCGAGCGGGTGAAAGAGGAGATCGAGGTGACGCTGCTCCGCAACGGCTGCTCGCTGGACGAAACAATCGTCGCCTGTGGCGCGGACGCTGCGGACCCTCACGACCGCGGGAGCGGGCCGCTCCTCGCTCACGAGCCGATTATCATCGACATCTTCCCACAGGACAAGATGACGAAGTACCACGCCGACATGACGCGGACGTTCGTCAAAGGCGAGCCAAGCGAGACGGTGCGTGAGTGGTACGACCTCACTGAACGCGCGGTGGACGCTGCGTTCGACGCGCTGGAACCCGGCGCGACCGGCGCAGACGTACACGACGCTGTCTGTGACGTGTACGAGGACGCCGGCGAGCCGACGTTGCGTGACGACGACCGAACGGAGACTGGGTTCATCCACAGCACGGGCCACGGCGTCGGGCTGGATGTCCACGAGCTTCCACGGCTGGCACCGAACGGGGGGGAGCTCGAACCCGGGCACATCGTCACCATTGAACCTGGCCTCTATGATCCCGACGTGGGTGGTGTGAGAATCGAGGACATCGCCGTCGTCACCCCCGACGGATACGAAAACCTGACTGAGTACGAGATTCAGTTCGTCGTCTGAAGCAGTCGAACAGACGCGAGAGGCACGGTAGCAGTTGTAATCTGGCTACTGGCCAACGCTGTGTTACCTATTACCAAAACACTTGTTACCATGAGACAGTATTTTCCACACCTACATCATGAACATTTATGATGGATGGGGCAAAAGGTGGTGGTACCCAATGCTTGTATCCGACGTACGCCCCGCACGCGACCCACACACTGCACTGCCCACGAACCACAGACGCCGGCCGACACCACCCCCAGGATGACAACACGAATCACGACCCCTCGAAACGACGACTCGTACCCGACAACCACGCTGCCATTCGACAGCGCGGACGACCAGTCCCGGTCCCGCCATGCGCCGAAGGTGTTCTCGCCGACCAATCACGCGACGATGGGCCAGTTCGACACTGAGGCGACGGACCCGCGCTGAACTGGGACATAACGCATATCCCGACGGCCCGCCTCCGTCCCGATATGGCTGACTACACCACAGTATCCATCCCGAAGGACCTCGCGGAGCGCGTCGAAGAGACTATCGAAGGGACGAGTTTCTCCAGTACGTCCGACCTCGTTCGGTTCCTGCTCCGGAGTATCGTCGTCGAACACCAGCGGGAAGGAGAACTGACCGAAGCACAGTTTCAGGATATCACCGACCAGTTGCGGGACTTGGGCTATCTGGAGTAGTCGGGCCGCTACTGCGGATACTTCTCGGGCGGTTCGACGTCGAGAACCGTAATCTCCTGTGCCTGCCCGGCTCTGTCAAAGGCCCCGAAGGCGTCGATATCCCACGGCGGGATGCCGACGAAGACCACCTCGTGGAGGTCGTCGGTCTTGCTGACTCCCATGTAGCCGTCGGGATGGGAGACGAACCGGCCCTGCGTCTGGCCGGCCGGCGTCCCCAGATCAACGCCGAACACCGCCTTCACGGAGGCCCCGGCTGAGGGGAGGTAGAAGTCAGTAAATACCGGTGTTTCGTCTGGTAGGTCCGCATCGGGAAGGTCCCCTGCAGGTGTGACGGCCAGCGAAATCGTCACGTCGTCAGGTTCGGCCTCGCTGGCGAGCCGTAACAGCGTCTCGACGAGTCCGCGTGTGACGTAGACCACGCCATTCTTTCGCACGGCCCGGGTAAAACGGCGTCGCTTGCCCCGGTTCAGCCGAGCACGAGCGACTTGAGGTTCTTCGCGTACAGCCCCGGCGTCCGGCCGCGAGACCCGCGAAGTGCGTAGGCGATGGCCTCAGCGGCGTCCTCCATCACGCCCTCTCCGTGTCCGACTAGTACTCGCTCGGGGTCGAGGCGGCTGAGCTTCTTCGGCGGGAACAGGCGCAACATCGGGTGGACGCCGAGCCGCTCGTCGCCGGCGAGGAAGTAGTCCGCCGCCCCGACCGCTTCGGGGACGACTAACGTGTCGTCTGCATCGCCATACAGCGCGGCTTCTTGCCAGAACGTGTTATCGATTATCTTGTGGACGCCGTAGTCCGTGTCCGGCAGTTGTCGATGCATGCGTTCGACCGGCGCGTCGATATCCTCTTCGACGCCAGACATCCAGTCGGGGATGTACACTGATACGTCGTGTCGGTTTGCAACGGCGGCGCTGTCACGTTTGTGCCGATCCAGCAGAATGACGACGCCGGCAACCGCGCCGAACTCAGCGAATAGCTCGTCGATACCGTCGACGTCTATCGGGTCGACGACGAACACACCGGCTTCCGTTTCGAGAACGTGACTCGCCCGGACCATCATTTCGTCGGGATACGGAATGTAGCTCACGCCGCGCTCCCAGCGGTTCGTCTCTAGCCACTCCGTTGCCTCGCCCTGGCCTTTCATTGGCATACGCTTCCATACGAGCCTGAGGTGAATAAATGGTCGAGAACGGGAAACACGCGTGCTGGGGTTGTTTCGCTCCCGAAACGGGTCCACAGCGGCTTTGTCGGTGGCGGTCGAAGCGCCGATTATGCTCTCATCGCCCGCCTGGCTCACGCTAGAAGTGAAGTATCCAGACCGTGCCACAGCGTTCTACGAGGCCTTTCTGGAGCTCGACATCGTTTCAGAGGGCCCAGATGAAGCCGTACTCGCGGCCGGTGATACCGAGCTTAGACTCCGTGCACCGGGAACAGTGCCGCGCGGTGGGCTCCACACGCACTACGCACTGACAATCCCCGAGCGGGAGTACGACGACTGGTACGACCGGCTGGACGAGCGCTTCGACCTGGTCGAACACACCTTCGGCGACGCGCGCTCGCTGTACTTCTACGACCCGGAGGGCAACTGCGTCGAACTCGGGGAGCGTGCGATCGACGGCACTGGCGTCACGGGCCTGTTCGAACTCGTCCTTGAAGCCGAGGAGCTGTCCTCGGCGATGGAGTTCTACACCACGCTCGGGTTCGAGGTGGTCGACGACGGCCGTGACGAGGGCCGGGTCAGACTCTCGACTGGCGAACTCGATCTGGAACTGTGGTCGCCGCGGCTGGGCATCGCCGACGCCCGCGGCGGTGTCCACGTCGACTTCGGCGTTGTCGCTGACGACCCGAAATCGACGGCCAGGGAGGTCGCCGACGACGCGCTTGCGGTCACGTCGGTCGATGACGGCGTCCGAATCCGGGACCCGGACGGCCACTACCTGACGCTGGTATCCGCGCAGGTAGCCGCGGGTGTCGGCGCGGCCGACTAGCGGTACCGGGGGAGACACTCGCTGGACGCGAATATAATGACCTCCCCTGTACTAGTAGCCGTATAGACCCCTCATAGGCAGGTTCTTTTCCAGTCGATAGCCACCGTCTAAGTGAGGATGTCCCCAACTGACTCCCGGACCGAGCACGGTGGCCTTACAAAGGCGACACTGTTCTGTCCGGACTGTGGGCACCAGAGCAGGTACGACGGTGACTGGGTCGTGGTCGAGCAACGCGGTAGCACGCACTATCGCTGCCCGGAATGCCACGCTCAGATTGCGACCAGACCGAGCCACACTGACTGTGGAGCGTCCCGGTTCTTCGACACCTACTGGCAAGCGTGGAACCACGGCATTCGAGCGTGGAACGGACTGTTACAGCGCCTGCTCTCCCCCTGAACGGTCGTGCTAACTGTGGTGGTGTCGATCAAGATCGCTACGCTTCGGGTTCGGCGAATGGCCGCAGAAACGCATCGCCCGCGACAGGACTGCTCGGTGGGGACCGGCTGTTCTGGCGCTCAATCTAGGCGTTCGGAGTCGATGCTGACTCCCGGTGGCGTCACAATCAGGAACCCACGGAAGTGCATCAGTTCCCCACCGGCCTCCCGGACCGGGCGGGCGAACCCGGCGGCGAGTTCGTTCAGGTCGCCTTCGACGTTGAGAACCAGGACCGACCCGTTTTCGATGGTTTTGACCCACTGTTCGGACGGTTCCGACCCGTCGAGGACGCCCAGCACGACGCGGTTGCTGCCGGCCCCGTCACGGTCCTCGTCCATCTGGTCCTCCACGGCCTGCAGGTCCAGGCCCTCGAAATCACTCATAGCCACATCCATGCGCGGACGGAGCAAAAATCCTCCCCACCTGTCTGACGCGCGGCAGTCGCGCTGGCTGCAATACCCGGCTTGCGGCTGTGTGCCGTGTCGACGTGCCACCGCCTTATGAACAAGTATAAATAGTGGAAGCATCCAGTTACGGGTGCTTATGTCCAACAACGAGGGCACGTCGGAATCTCCGGCGGATCGAGTTCTTCCAGGGCACACTGGATTCCACGTCTGAGATTACAGACGCACGGATTTTCGACACCACGCTGCGCGATGGTGAGCAGTCACCACGTACGTCGTTCAACTACGAGGACAAACGCGAGATAGCCGCGCTGCTCGACGAGATGGGGACCCACGTCATCGAGGCCGGGTTCCCCGTCAACTCCGACGCGGAGTTCGAGGCAGTGCGCGATATCGCTGAGTCCACGCGAGTGACGACCTGCGGACTGGCGCGCGTGGTCGAGAAAGACATCGAGGCGGCTCTGGATTCGGGTGTGGACATGGTCCACACCTTCGTCTCGACGTCGGATGTACAGTTGCAGGATTCCATGCACGCGACCCGTCAAGAGGCGCTCGACACCGCCGTCGACTGTGTCGAGATGATCAAAGATGCGGGCGTCGAATGCATGTTCTCGCCGATGGACGCCACGAGGACCGACGAGGACTTCCTCGTCGAAGTCATCGAGGCCACGTCCGCGGCGGGGGCGGACTGGATTAACATTCCGGACACGTGTGGGGTCGCCACGCCGCGGCGGTTCTACGACCTCATCGAAATCGTCGACGACTGCACCGACGCCTACATCGACGTGCACACGCACGACGACTTCGGGCTGGCGTCGGCCAACGCCATCTCCGGCTTCGAAGCCGGAGCCAGTCAGGCGCAGGTGTCGGTCAACGGCATCGGCGAACGCGCCGGCAACGCGGCCTACGAAGAGGTCGTGATGGCGCTGGAGTCGCTGTACGACGTCGACACCGGAATCGACACCACCCGCATCACGGAGCTGTCGCGGATCGTCGAGGAGAAATCCGACATCGGGGTGCCGGCGAACAAGCCCGTCGTCGGGCGCAACGCCTTCTCCCACGAGAGCGGCATCCACGCCGCCGGTGTCATCGAGAACTCCGACACGTTCGAGCCGGGCGTCATGACCCCCGAGATGGTCGGGGCCACGCGCGAACTCGTGCTCGGCAAGCACACCGGGGCCCACTCGGTTCGGGAGCGGCTCGTCGACGCGGGCTACGACCCGACCGAGGCGGAGGTCAGAGAAGTGACCCGCCGCGTCAAAGAGTACGGCGCGGAGGAGCAGGTCACCATGTCGGTGCTCGAACGGTTCGCCGAGGAGATCGGCGTGACCGAGGAGAGCGAGGAGGTCCGCGCGTAGGCCAATGACCTCGCTTCCGGCCGTCACTACGAGTGACCAGCCACCGGTGAGTACCCGGTTTCGAGCGGCTGCCCGCCAACAGCTATCACAGAACGTTTATTATTCGGGACGAACTGCATTCGGGTGTGATGACCGCGGCTGCTGGACAACAGGTTCGAACCCCCGCCAGCACCGCGACCGCTATTCTCGGCGTGCGTATTGTAGGGGCACTATAGCCCCTCTCTTCACCTTTTCACCCCCGGCCGAATCGATTCGTCATACCACCACAGAGTCATCAGTCATGCACGCAGCACACACATCACCGCGGTATCGACCCCGAACACGAACAGACGGAGGGCTAACACGATGAGCGAACGCGCATCCGTCCCCAAGGAAGAGGACGACACGGAGCCAGAAACCGAACCGGAACCGGTCACAACGGGCGCACAATCGGTCATCCGTGCGCTTGAAAACGCCGGGACAGACTACGTCTTCGGCGTTCAGGGCGGCGCGATCATGCCCGTCTACGACGCGCTGTACGACTCAGACATCAACCACGTCACGATGGCCCACGAACAGGGGGCCTCACACGCGGCAGACGCGTACGGCATCGTCACCGGCGACCCCGGCGTCTGTTTCGCCACGTCCGGGCCCGGCGCGACGAACCTCGTGACCGGCATCGCCGACGCCAACATGGATTCGGACCCGGTCATCGCACTGACCGGCCAGGTCCCGACGGAGTTCGTCGGCAACGACGCCTTCCAGGAGACGGACACGGTCGGCATCACCCAGCCCATCACGAAGGAGAGCTACTTCGCCGCCGACTCCGATACAGTCGGCGACGATGTCAGCGAAGCGTTTGCGCTTGCCGATGCCGGCCGGCAGGGACCGACGCTGGTCGACCTTCCGAAGGACGTGACCCAGGGCGAGACCGAGGTCGAACCCGGTGTCCCCGAGACCCCGGACACATACGACGTGCCCGAGGAAGCCGACGACGAAAACGTTCAGGAAGCCGCAGAGGCACTGGCCGCTGCCGACCGCCCGGTCATCCTCTCGGGCGGCGGCGTCATCAAGGCGAACGCGTCGAGCGCGCTCCGTGAGTTCGCCACGGAGTACGAGATTCCGGTCATCACGACGATGCCCGGTATCGGCTCCTTCCCCGAAGACCACGAACTCTCACTGGAGTGGGCCGGGATGCACGGCACCGGCTACGCCAACATGGCGATTAGCAACACCGACTGCATGCTGGCTATCGGGACGCGCTTCGACGACCGCCTGACCGGGGGCGTCGACTCCTTCGCCCCCGACGCGGAGGTCATCCACGTCGACATCGACCCCGCCGAAATCAGCAAAAACGTCTACGCTGACTACCCACTCATCGGGGACGCCCGGAACGTGCTGCGGCAGCTGTTCGATGCGATGCCGCGCGCACCGGACGCCGACGAGTGGCGCGACCAGTGCCAGACCTGGAAAGACGAGTACCCGATGGAGTACGACACGCCCGACGACGAGCCGTTGAAGCCGCAGTACGTCGTCGAGCGCTTCTCGGACGTGACTCCTGACGACACCATCGTCTGTACCGGCGTCGGCCAGCACCAGATGTGGGCCTCCCAGTTCTGGGAGTACACCGAACCCCGCACGTGGGTGTCTTCCCATGGTCTCGGGACGATGGGGTACGGCGTGCCCGCCGCTATCGGCGCGAAACTCGCCGCCCCGGACCAGGAGGTCGTCTGCTTCGACGGCGACGGCTCGTTCCTGATGACTGTCCAGGGCCTTTCCGTCGCCGTTCGAGAGCAACTGGACATCACCTACGTCGTCCTCAACAATGAGGCGGTCGGGATGGTCCGGCAGTGGCAGGACGGCTTCTACGAGGGCCGCCGGATGGCCTCGGAGTACCCGTGGATTCCGCAGTTCGACAAGCTCGCTGAGGCCTTCGGCGCACGCGGGTTCACGCTCGAATCCTACGAGAACGTCGAGGAGACGATACAGGAAGCACGCGACTACGACGGCCCGAGCGTCATCGACGCCCATATCGACCCCGGGGAGAACGTCTTCCCGATGGTCCCCAGCGGCGGTGACAACGGCCTGTTCGCGCTCAACGAAGACCATCTGGACATGATCTAACAATGACTGGAGGAATGCCAGGCCCCGCGCCGGACGAACGGATGCGCCCGAAGGGCCGACGCAACACGCAGGGAATCCGCGTCGACCCCGAGGCCGAAGTGACACACGAACCGCGCCAGGCGGTGCTGTCCGCGCTGGTCAAACACCGACCGGGCGTGCTGTCGGAGGTGTCGGCGCTGTTCAGCCGGCGGCAGTTCAACATCGAAAGTCTCACCGTCGGGCCAACAGTCGACGAGGACACAGCCCGGATGACGATCCTCATCGAGGAGCCGGACCCGGGGATCGACCAGGCGAAAAAGCAACTGCGGAAGCTCGTTCCCGTCATCTCGGTCAGGGAACTCGAAGGCGAGGCCGTCCGCCGGGAGCTCGCGCTGGTGAAAGTCAGCGGCGAGAAGCCCGACGACGTCAACGCCGTCGCCGACATGTACAACGGGCAGGCCGTCGACGCGTCGACCGACTCTGTCACCGTCGAGATTACGGGCAGCAAGCAGAAGATCGACGCCGCCATCGAGGCGTTCAAGCAGTTCGACGTGCAGGAGATTGTGCGAACCGGGGCCGCCGCACTGGAACGCGGCCCGAAAACATTAGAGAAAGATGTCTGACGAACTTACCACAACAGTCTATTACGACGAGGACGCTGACGTATCGACTATCGACGACGAGACCGTAGCCGTGCTGGGATACGGGTCGCAGGGCCACGCCCACGCGCTGAACCTCCACGAGTCCGGCGTAGACGTAATCGTCGGTCTCCGGGAGGATTCGTCTTCCTGGGCCGACGCCGAGGCCGCCGGCCTCCGGGTCGAGACCCCCGACGTGGCCGCCGGTGAGGCAGACCGCGTCGTGATGCTCGTCCCCGACACGATTCAGCCGGCCGTGTACGAGGCCATCGAGGACGAACTCGACGCCGGCGACACGCTCCAGTTCGCCCACGGCTTCAACATCCACTACGGCCAGATCGAACCGCCGGAGGACGTGGACGTGACGATGGTCGCGCCGAAGTCCCCCGGTCACCTCGTGCGCCGGACCTACGAGCGCGGCGAGGGAACGCCGGGTCTCATCGCAGTGTATCAGGACGCGACCGGCAACGCCAAGGAGGAGTCCCTGGCCTACGCCAAGGGCATCGGCTGCACTCGCGCCGGGGTCATCGAGACGTCCTTCCAGGAGGAGGTCGAGACGGACCTCTTCGGCGAGCAGGCCGTCCTCTGTGGCGGCGTCACCGAGATGGTCAAGGCCGGCTTCGAGACGCTGGTCGATGCCGGCTACGCCCCGGAGATGGCCTACTTCGAGTGTCTGAACGAACTCAAGCTCATTGTCGACCTGATGTACGAGGGCGGCCACATGGGCATGTGGAACTCCGTCTCCGACACCGCCGAGTACGGTGGGTTGACCCGCGGCGAGGAAGTCATCGACCGCGAGGGTATGGAGAAGATTCTCGAAGAGGTCCAGAACGGCGAGTTCGCTCGCGAGTGGATCAACGAGAACCAGGCCAACCGACCCGCCTACAAGCAGTATCGCGACGCAGAACAGAACCACCAGATCGAAGCCGTCGGCGAGAACCTGCGCGAACTGTTCGCGTGGGGCGAGGACGCCGACGCAGAGAAGACAGAAGCTCCAGCAGATGACTAACGAACGCACGGATACGACGGACGGCGAACAGAGCGAATCGCGCACAACGATGGGCAGCATCGAGCACACCCACCCCGAGACGAACGGGACCTTCGGCGCGGTGTTCCGCCGCGGCCCGGTTGTGGCTGCCGACGGCGGCGAACGCGATGCGGAGGAGGAGACTGACGAGACGATGGAAGACATCGACCACGAAGCTCCCGACGAGGGTGTCACCCGCGCGTACGAGCGCGGAACTGAAGGACGGGACGAGACAGTATGAGTTCGGGAACGCTGTACGACAAGGTATGGGACCAGCACAAGGTCACAACCCTGCCGAACGGTCAGGACCAACTGTTCGTCGGGCTGCACCTCATTCATGAGGTCACCAGCCCGCAGGCCTTTGGTATGCTCAAAGAGCGCGGCCTCGAAGTCGCGCGCCCGGACCTGACCCACGCGACAGTTGACCACATCGTCCCAACCGCGAACCAGGACCGGCCCTACAGCGACGACGCGGCCGAGACGATGATGGCCGAACTCGAAGAGAACGTCCGCGACGCCGGCATCCAGTTTTCCGACCCGACGACGGGCGATCAGGGGATCGTCCACGTCATCGGCCCGGAGCAGGGCATCACCCAGCCCGGCAAGACTATCGTCTGTGGCGACAGCCACACATCGACTCATGGTGCCTTCGGTGCGCTCGCCTTTGGTATCGGGACCAGCCAGATTCGGGACGTGCTGGCCACCCAGACCATCGCGATGGAGAAACAGAAGGTCCGCAAGATAGAGGTCTCCGGCGAACTCGACGAGGGCGTCGAGGCCAAGGACATCATCCTCGAAATCATCCGCCGGCTCGGCACCGAGGGTGGCGTCGGCTACGTCTACGAGTACGCCGGCGAGACCATCGAGAACCTCGACATGGAGGGGCGGATGTCCATCTGTAACATGTCCATCGAGGGCGGCGCTCGCGCGGGCTACGTCAACCCCGACGAGACCACCTACGAGTGGCTGGAGCAGACGGACTACTTCCAGGAGCACCCCGAGAAGTTCGCGGAACTCAAGCCGTACTGGGAGTCCATCCGCTCGGACGACGACGCCGAATACGACGACGTCGTCGAAATCGACGCCAGCGAACTGGACCCGGTCGTCACCTGGGGAACCACACCCGGCCAGGGCATCGGCATCGACGACCCGATTCCGGAACCCGAGTCGCTGGCCGACGACAAGGTCGACACCGCCCGCCGCGCTCAGGAGCACATGCGCGTCGAGCCCGGCGAGACCATGGAAGGCTACGACATTGACGTGGCCTTCCTCGGCTCCTGTACGAACGCTCGACTCCCCGACCTGCGACGCGCGGCTCGCATCGTCAAGGGCCGAGAAGTCGCCGACGACGTGCGCGCGTTCGTCGTCCCCGGCAGCCAGCGCGTCCAGCGCGCCGCCGAGGAAGAAGGGCTCAAGGACATCTTTGAGAAGGCCGGCTTCGAGTGGCGAAACGCCGGCTGTTCGATGTGCCTGGGCATGAACGAGGACCAACTGGAGGGCGACGAGGCCTGTGCCTCTTCCTCCAACCGGAACTTCGTCGGTCGGCAGGGCAGCAAGGACGGCCGCACGGTCCTGATGAACCCCCGGATGGTGGCCGCCGCGGCCATCACTGGCGAGGTCTCTGACGTGCGCGAACTGAAGGAGGTGAATTTAGCGTGAGCGACCCCACTGAGGACATCCCGTCGGTCGATTACGTCGAGGGTTCCGGCATCCCGATTCGCGGGAACGACATCGACACGGATCAGATCATCCCGGCGCGGTTCATGAAGGTCGTCACCTTCGACGGGCTGGGCGAGTTCGCCTTCTTCGACCTGCGGTTCGACGACGAGGACAACGAGAAGGACCACCCGTTCAACGAGGAGCGGTTTCAGGACTCGAACGTGATGGTCGTCAACAACAACTTCGGCTGTGGCTCCTCCCGCGAACACGCGCCACAGGCCCTGATGCGTTGGGGCATCGACGCCATCATCGGCGAGGGCTTCGCAGAGATTTTCGCCGGGAACTGTCTCGCGCTCGGCATCCCGACGGTCACCGCCGACCACGAGACGATCAACGCGCTCCAGCAGTGGGTTGATGACAACCCCGACGGCGAGATTGAGGTTGACGTGCGAGCGGAGACTGTCACCTACGGCGACAACGAGATCAACGTCAGCGTTGACCGCGCCCAGCGCGAGGCGCTCGTCGAGGGCAACTGGGACACGACGGCGCTGATGAAGGCTAACAAGAACGCTATCGAGGAGACAGCCTCGCAGTTGCCGTACCTCGATCAGACGCGGTCGGATATCGAAGCGGACGATTGACGCGAGGTCACTTTGTGACCTCGGTTTGTGCGGACGGCAGAGCCGTGCGCGCAGTGCGCTCATTTTGAAGCGCCGATATCCAGATCGCGGAGGGCAGCTACTACCGTCGGCCTCTGTCGATTTCTCCCTTGGAGATGGCAAGACCAATAGCTGTGCGGGGCGCGTTCTTCCCGCATGGATCAGATTCGGGAGATACACATCGCGCCGCTGGGACACGAACGCGACCGGGTCACCGAGCCGATTCACCAGCACAACGCTGACGACGTATACCTCCTCACGGCGACGCCGGAGCTGTCACGGTTGACACCGTATCAGCAAGCACTTATCGAAGAACTGGACGCCGACGGTGTCAGCGTCGAACTACGACAAACAGATTTACACGACCTGTATGATGTGCTGGCCGAGGTCACGACACTGACCGCCGACCATCCCGAGGACATCGTACGCGTCAACGTCTCTACAGGACCCAAGGTGGCAGCTATCGGGAGCGCAATCGCATGTATGGCCACAGCGGCGACGGCCTACTACGTCCACCCAGAAGAACACGTCCCACCGATTTCAGCGAAGCCTCTCACACGCGGGATGGACCGCGCGGAGGTCCTCCCCTCGTACCCCATCGAAGCCATTTCCCGTGACCAGGTCGCAGTGCTGGACTATCTCACGCGGACAAATACAGACAAGTACACGGCAAAGAAATCGGACCTCATCGGGTTCGCTGAGGACGCCCGGCTTTCGTTCATCGACGATGCGGACCCGGCAAACGAGAAAGCGAAGTTCGCGCTGTTGAACGCCAACATCGTCGACCCGCTGGTCGAAGACGGCTACATTGAGGTCAACGATGTCGGTCGGACGAAGCAGGTGGAACTGACCGAGACCGGAGAGAACGTCCTCCACGCGTTCCGACACAAGCTCTGAGCTTCTGTTGTCTCGATTGTCATACCATCTAAAATACAACCCAACGCTTTCGTGGTTTCACACGATACCTGCATACAGTTGGGAGACGCCCGCATGGACCACTTCTCGATAGATAACATCAGAGTGCTCCACGTTGACGACGATTCCGGCTTCGCCGATATCGTCTCGGAGTTCCTCGAACGGGAAGACGACGCGTTCTCCGTTGAGACCGCGACGAGCGTTGATGACGCGCTGACAGTGCTTCAGGACGCCCGGGTCGATTGCGTCGTCAGTGACTACGATATGCCGCAAAAGGACGGGCTGGACTTTCTCGAACTGGTCAGAGACGACTATCCCGGACTCCCGTTTCTCCTGTTTACCGGCAAGGGCTCGGAAGAAATCGCAAGCCGAGCGATTTCGGCCGGGGTCACCGATTACCTCCAGAAGGGGACCGGGACAGAGCAGTACACCGTGCTGGCAAACCGGGTCAGGAACGCGGTCCGGAGCAGTCGAGCCGAAACCGCGGTGCGGCGCACGGAAGACAGATACCACAATCTCGTCGACACTGCACCGATCCCGATCCTCCTCTTTGATCATAACTGGGAAGCTCTGTACGCTAACGAGGCGGCCGTCGCATTTCTCGATGCGGATTCCTTCACCGAGATTGCTGGGAAGAAGGCGAGCGACTTTCTCCACCCCGACGACCGGGAGGCGGCTAGAAAGCGGTTCCAGCGGCTGATGCGTGAGGACATCTCGGTTCCGGAACGGGAGTACCGCGTGGTGACCGTCGAAGGAGAGACGAAGACAGCGACAGTTGCCACCGCACCCGGCTACTACCGCGGTGAGAAGGTCGCGCAGGCGATGCTGTACCGATAGCTGGCGGGCGGTTGCGAGGACCGTATTCGTAGATGACTCTGGTAGTCTGTCTCAGTCCATGGCGTACACCAGTAGCACAGATTGTATTGTTAGTATACATAGTATCAACTGTGTTCGTAGTATTGAGATAGAACATACATAGCCACCATCGCTACGAACAGTTGCGCACGGGTCGCCAGCGCTCACCCCTGATTCGCTTCGGCCCTCCACACGCTCACGTCGTCCGCTGGTCACCCGTGCCATTCCCCTGAGCGTGTCCACTGTTCGTCGTTTTCTTCGCTGCCGCGCCGATAGCGCGAACCGGTCACTCGCATGTGGTGCACCGGCGATTCGCGGGAGACGGTCGGAACCGAACCACTTTCACCGGGCGGCTACGTCCCTCCCGCCATGACACACGAGATAGCCGTTATTCCCGGCGATGGAATCGGACAGGAGGTCACACCCGCTGCGGTGGAAGTGCTGGAGGCCATCGATACCGTCGACTTCGACTTTGTTGAGGGCGAGGCCGGCGACGCAGTGAAGGAAGCAACCGGCGAGGCGCTCCCGCAGGAGACGCGTGACTTGGCGGCTGACGCCGACGCGACGCTGTTCGGCGCGGCCGGTGAGACGGCGGCCGACGTAATCTTGCCGCTCCGGCAGGTTGTCGGCTCGTTCGCCAACGTCCGCCCAGCCCGTTCGTATCCTGGTCTAGACGCCGTCCAGCCCGACACCGACATCGTGTTCATCCGGGAGAATACCGAGGGCGTCTACAAGGGCATCGAGAGCGAAATCGCCGACGGCGTCACCACCTGCACGCGTGTCATCACTGAGGACGCCTCGGAGAAAATCGCCGAGTACGGCTTCAGCTACGCGAAGCAAAACGACTACGACGATGTGACTATCGCCCACAAGGCCAACGTCATGCGCACCACCGACGGCCTGTTCCTCGATGCGGCCTCGGCGGTCGGCGACGACCGGGGGGCGTCCTACGACACCGCGCTGATGGACGCGCTGGCGATGCACCTCGTGATGAACCCTCAGGACTACGGCGTCGTCATCTGTCCGAACCTCGCCGGCGACATGCTGTCGGACCTTGCTGCGGGCCTCGTCGGCGGCCTCGGCCTGCTGCCGTCGGCCAACATCGGCGAGGAGAACGCGCTGTTCGAGCCGGTTCACGGCTCCGCGCCCGATATCGCTGGTGAGAGCATCGCTAACCCGTCAGCGATGATTCTCTCCGCAGCGATGTTGCTCGACCACCTCGGCTACGACGAACAGGGCGATGCAGTCCGAACGGCTGTCGAGTCCGTGCTCGACTCAGGCCCTCGAACGCCGGATCTGGGCGGCGACGCGTCTACTGCGGACGTAACCGCCGCGGTTATCGACGAACTGTAAGCAGTTTTCTCGCGTTCTATCTGGGCAGAAACAAGCACGGTCCAATAGAAAGAGGTAAAACCGAAGCGAAACAATCACGCCCGAAAGAATGCTCCCGGCCGAGCGAAAGCGCACTATCGTCCAGTTGGTGACAGAGCGAGACGGCTGTTCAGTGTCGGAGCTGGCCGCGGAACTGGAGTTCTCGAAGGCGACGATACGCCGCGACCTCCGGGATTTGGAATCCGAAGGCCGGATCGAGCGATCCCACGGCGGCGCGGTACCGGCGTCCTCTGTCGGCACCGAACGACCCTACGGCCAGCGTGAGGTCGACCACTACGCCGAGAAACAAGCGATTGCGGAGCGAGCCGCGCAGGAGGTCCGGGAGGGACAGGTCGTCTGTTTCGACGCGGGTTCGACGACAATGGAAGTGGCCCGTGCGGTTCCGGACAGTGATTATGTCGCGGCGACGAACATGCCGGACCTCGCGACAGAACTGGCCGAACGGGACGTTGACGCCAAACTCACCGGTGGCAGTCTGCGGCCCCGAACCCGCGCGCTCGTCGGCCCGACGGCCGAGCGCGCCATCGAGCGGATGAACTTCGACCTGCTGTTCCTGGGGACCAACGCCCTCGACAGCGCCGCCGGGCTGTCGACGCCAAACGAGGACGAGGCGGCCGTCAAGGAACTGATGGTCGAACGCGCCCGCAGGGTCGTGCTGGTCGCCGACGCGTCGAAGTTCGGCGACCGGAGCTTCGTCAGTTTCGCCGACCTGGACCAGGTCGATTTGCTCGTCACCGACGCCAGCCCGTCGGGGGCACTCGCCACAGCGCTCGCAGACGCCGACGTGCCCGTTGAGGAGGTCAGCACATGATTGTCACCGTCACCTACAACCCTGCAGTCGACCAGACAGTCCAGTTCGAGGAACAGATGGCCCCCGACCGCGTCATGCGGGCCGACAGCGCGCAGTTTGACGCGGGCGGGAAGGGTATCAACGCCGCGCAACTGCTCACCGCGATGGACCGGCCCTGCGTCGCGACGGGACTGCTGGGCGGGTTCACCGGCTCGTTCATCCGGGAGACGCTGCAGGGCGACGGCGTCGAGACGGCCTTCGTCGACGTAGACGGGATAACCCGGCTCAACACCACCGCCATCGCGGCCGCGGAGGAGTACAAACTGAACCAGGCCGGGCCGACCGTCGAGGAGGCTGTCGCCGACTCGCTGCTCGAACGGGTGCGAGCGCAGTCTCCCGACCGCGTGCTCGTCGGTGGGAGCCTGCCGCCGGGGCTGTCCCCCGAGGCCATCGACCGCATCGCGGCCGGCGGCGACTGGGAGACCGTCGTCGACACCGGCGGCGACGTGCTCCGGGCCCTCGACGCCCAGTACGGGCTCTGCAAGCCCAACCGCGCCGAACTCGGCGACGCGACCGGGGCCGACGTGTCCACCGTCGAGGGGTGTGCGGACGCGGCGGACACGTTCCGTGAGCGGGGCTTCGACCGCGTGCTGGCCTCACTCGGCCCGGACGGCGCGGTCCTCGTCGGCGACGCGGGCCGTCTGTACGCCGAGGCGCTCGACGTCGACGTCGTCGACACCGTCGGGGCCGGCGACGCGCTCCTCTCGGGCGTCCTGAGCGCCTGGGAGGCCGGCGCGGACGACGAGACGGCGCTCCGGACCGGCGTGGCCGTCTCCGCGCAGGTCGTCCAGCGGGCCGGAACGGCCGTCCCCGACCTAGCGGATATCGACTCGCTCCGAGACGGTGTGACGGTACGGCGGCTCTAAGACGGGGCTTCGCGCAGAAATAGAACTCCAAGCGGGGCGCTCAGAACTTCTCGAGGTAGTCGTCGACGAACGCGCGCACGTCGGCCAGCGACGGCTGGTCGGCGGTCCGAACAAAGTAGCCGGCGACGGCGTTGCCGACGACGACGGCGGCGGCGGACGGGAGGCCGGCGATGCGGGCGAGGCCGAGCCCGGCGTTGAAGTGGTCGCCGGAGCTGGTCGTCAGTTCCGGGTCAGAGACGGCGGGGACGGCCACGCTGTCGGTGCCCGTCTCCGAGACGACGACGGAGCGTTCGACGCCGTGGCCGACGAACCAGGTCGGCGCGAGCGCGTCGTACACCGCCTCGGCGTCCTCGGCGAACGAGCGCTCCCCTTCCCCTGCGTAGGCGTCGGCGAGCACGCCCGTCTCGGCGCGGTTCGAGGTGACCACCACGTCGGTCACCTCGTCCAGTCGGCCGATGGCCTCGCGGCCGGCCCGCAGGCGGTCGGCGTCGAGTTTGCGCACGTCGCCAGGGTCGACCAGCACCGTCCCCGGCGGGTCGTCGATGTCGCCCCAGAGGTCGCGCAGACCGTCGAAGACCGTCGGCAGGTCCGGCGTCTCCGACCAGTAGCCGGTCCCTAACAGGCTCGCGCCGTCCAGCGTCTCAGCCAGTCGGTCGTGGCCGAAGGCCGCGTCGAGTTCGGCCCAGTCCAGCGTCATCGTGTCGCCGATTTCGGTGAGCATGAGCTTCCCGTCGTCGAACTCGACGGCGTCGGTGACGCCGGGTTCGCCAAGCGAGTGGAGTTCGTAGTCGCCGAACTCCGACTCGAAGGCCTCGTGGACCGGGTCGCCGTACATCCCGACCATCACCGGGTCGAACGACCAGCCGCCGAAGGCCCGCGCGAGGTGGCTGGTGTGGCCGCCGGTGCGGTTGCCCTGCTGGAGCCACTCGAAAGAGAGGGAACTATCGGCAGCGACGGAGCGGTCGATACGGTCGCCAAAGCCTTCCAGCGTGGCGAGGCGCTCGTGGCTCTCGGGGTCGATGCGGTCGGCGACGACCTCCCGGACGCGGTCGAGGTAGCCGTCGAAGCCGAAGACGACCCGGCCGGTGTCGATAGTGTCGGGGAGCGCGTCGCTGTAAGGCAACGCCTCGTCCGCCGCGGCGACGGCTCGGCGCGTCTCCTCGTCCATGGCCTACAGGACGTCGTCGGCGGTCGCGTCCTCGAAGATGACGCCTTCGAGCTTGTCGAGGATGTCGTAGGGGTCGTCGCGCTGCCAGACGTTGCGGCCGACGGCGAGGCCGGCGACGCCGACGTCCATGCAGTCCTCGACGAGTTCGAGGAAGTCGCGGTCGGAAGTCTTCGACCCGCCGGAGAGCAGGACGCGGTTGTCGGCCGCCGAGCGGACGGCGTGGGCCATCGCTTCCTTGTCGCGGGGGTATTTCACCTTCGTGAAGTCAGCGCCCAGTTCCAGCCCGATACGGGCCGCGTAGGCGATGGTCGAGGGACTGCGGTGCTCCTTGATGGCCTGTCCGCGTGGGTACGACCACATGGCGATGGGCAGGTCGTGGTCGCGGGCGTTTTCCTGCACCGGGCGGAAGTCCTCGAACATGTCGGTCTCGCGGTTGACGCCCGGATAAATGGTGTAGCCGACGGCGTCGGCACCGAGTTCGGCGGCGTACTCGACCGACCAGTTCTGGGGCGAGTACGGGTCACCCATCCAGAGGTCCGAGCCGCCGTTGAGCTTCGCCAGCAGGTTCACGTCGTCCTCGTAGCTCGGGTAGTACGTTTCGGCGAGGCCCTTCCCGACAGCTAGCGCCGTCACGGCGTCGTGGGTCGCCATCTCGAACACCTCACGCGGGTCGAGGCGCTCCTCGACGCCGCTGAACTGCTTGGGACCGTGTTCCAGTCCGTGGTCGTGGGCCAGCACGAGCGTCTTGTCGTTCCGTACAAGCGGTGAGTCACCCAGTGGTCGCATGTGTCGTGTTTCTACCGAGAACGACCATTAACCGTTTTCGGTTCTGATTTGTTACTACTGTTCGCGTTTGTTTTTGATTGTGGGCGGGAATTAAGTGTGTTCCACTGAAAGGTTCAGATATGCCATCCGTGGAACTGGATGCCGAGACAGTGGAGCGCCTCGATGACCTTCGCGTCGAGGACGAGTCGTACGACGACATCGTGACGGAACTTATCAACATCTACGAGGCCGAGGAGCTAACACTGTTTCACAGCGGCGACTAACCCTGTGCCTGCTCGCAGACAGACTTCCAGCGCCCGTTCGACTCCAGTTTCTCCTGTAGTTGCTCAGCGTACGCCTGTGCGAGCCGGGCCGCCTCTTCTTTCTGTTGCTTGTCCCCGCCACCGGACCCGCCCAGTCCAAGCGCGTCCTTGACGCCAGAGAGGAGGCCGCCGCCCGAATTCCCGGACTGGTCGCCCCCGGGACCGGCCATCGGTCCCTGGTTGGCGACCCGTTCCATCTCCGGCATGACGCTGGAGAGTTTCGACGTATCGGCGACGATTCGAGCGGCGTCCGGGTCCTCCGGGTTCTCGATCTCGAACTCGACGGCAGTCATCACCAGCCCCCACTGCTGGCTGGAGAACGACGACGCTTTGACCTGTTCGTTGAACTGCTGGTCGACCGTCATCCGTTCGCCGGCGATGCGGTCGGTCCAGTCTGAGTCACTCATGGACTGGTGTTTGCGGGCCGACGGTATGAGCGTTTCCCGCTCCGTGTGGTGGTCTACGATAAGGCGTACCGCTTCTGGAGCGACTCCCGGGCCTTCGAGTGACGCCACTACCCTGCCTTGTTATTTTCAAAACGGTTCCAATATGTTAAGTTAGCCCACGATATACTTGCATCTCAATGACTACTGAGTTTGGGACAGGGCAGGCGACGGGAGACTCGGGCGATGCCGCAGCGATGGACGCCATACGGGATGCCATGGCCGGTATATCGGCCAGCGAACCGGACTTCTGTCAGATTTTCTGCTCTCCGAGGTACGATTACGAGGCGGTGCTGTGGGGTGCTCGGAGTGTTGTCGGTTCGGACACCGAAATCGTGGGCTGTTCGTCCTCCGGAGAGTTCACTGAATCCGGTTCGGGGAACGGAACTGTCACAGTCGGTGTCGTCTCGTCGGACTCGATGCGGTTCTTTTCCAGCCTGTCGACCGAACTGAGCGCTGACCCCGAACGCTGTCTGTTCGAAGCCGTCCATGACCTCCCTGCGAGCGAGGACGCCACTGTCGAGGGGTATCCGCATCGGACGGTCATCAATCTCCACGACGGCATGGCCGGAATCGGAAACAAAGTCACTCGGCTCACCGAGCAGTACCTCGACGACGAGGAGACGCCGGTTGTCGGCGGGTCTGCGGGTGACGACCTCCAGTTACAGCAGACCCACGTCTTCCGGAACGACCGCGTCGAGACGGACGCCGTCGTCCTCGCGCTCATTGCCTCAGAGGACCCGCTTCCCGTGACAGTCAACCACGGCCACGAACCGATCTCCGAGGCGATGACGGTAACCCGAGCAGAGGGCAGCACCGTGTACGAACTCGACGGCAGGCCCGCGTTCGAGGCCTGGCGGGACGCGATTCGGGAGGATGCGATGGAGACGTACGACATCGATGTCGACGAGTTGGAAGCAGGGTCCGAGGACCTCGTCATGTTGCTCGGCCGCTACGAACTCGGTATCGAATCGGAACCTGATGCCGACGCGGACGGACTCGCCTCACGAATCAAGACCTTCATCGAGAGCAAACTCATCTCGACGACGGGATACAACATCCGATGGCCGGGCCATACAACCGACACCGATGGGCCGCTGGATTTCGCCGTCGCTGTCTCCGAGGGGACGGAAGTGCGGGTGACACATAGCAACAAATCCGACCAGGTGTATGCGGTCCGGAACGCCGCCACCAACGCCGCCAATGAACTCCGCGGTGGAAATGTCGCGGGCGGATTCGTCTACGATTGCGCCTGCCGGGCGATGATTCTCGGCGACGACTTCGACGACGCCGTCGAGACGATTCACAGCGCTATCGACGCGCCCTTCGCCGGCTTCGAAACCTACGGCGAAGTCTGCTCGGCCGACGAGGACTACACCGGCTATCACAACACGTCCTCGGTTATCCTGCTGTTCCCGGAGTAACGACGACGGGGCTGCTACCAGCGAAAATAACCCCGGCCCTTGCCCGCTCAGACGCCGGACTCGATAGTGATTTCTGCGTGTAGCTCGTCCTGCAGCGCCGAGTGGACGTGGCAGATGTCCTCGGCGAGTTCAACGATGTCCTGTTCCTCGTCTGCGAGTGACTCCTCGACCTCGACATGGAAGTCGATATACTCTAGGTCGTCATCCTCGTCGAGACCTGCGGCGACTTCGACGTCGACGCTGCCGATGTCTTCGTGGCCGTACTTGTCGGCGGCGACGCGCAGCGCCGGGATGTAACAGGAGGCGTAGTCGGCGGCCAGAACCTCGTTCGGCGACGGGCCGTTCTCGCTCAGCGCGTCGACGATAAGCTCCCATTCGCCGTTGATGACGCTTTCGACTGTGTATCCTTCCTCGCACGTACTCTCGATTTCAATATCTGCCATAGCAATTCTGTGGACACGGCCCTGACCCTAAACATTTCCTGCATGGCGTTTCTACCGGCGAGGCACTGCCGAAAGGTAATACACCTCCAGTCCCTACAAACGACCAATGGAACACCTCGCACCGTCGAACGTGCCGGTGTATGCTACGCGGGACCACCAGCGCGAGATCTGGGAGCGCTGTCGGGACCGGGGCCACCCGGTCCTCGCCGTCCGAGACGCGACGCGGGGATTCATCGTTCGATACGACCTCCAGCATCTGTCATACGAACTCTCGGACGCTACCGTTCAGGAACTCCGGGACCGCGTCCGGTCCCGCCGACCGTATCCGACGACGACGGACCCGATCTCGGAGACGGAGGGCGTCGGCGGCGAAGCCGGCCCGGTGTCCGGTGAACTCCACGCGGACAGCGAACAGGCCGCCAGAGAACTGGCCTCGCACATTTCTGGCTTCGTGCTCGACCGCTCGAACTGGCGGTAGTACCGAAACAACGCGGCTGGGGATTTTTGCCACAGCCGTACCTTGAGTCCGTATGGCAGTCGCCCGACACGAGACCGGTCCGCTCGCGACCGTGAGTGCCCTGGCCTCGCAGGTGCACCCGGTGTTTATGCTGCCACCGCTTGCGACCTCGCTGTTCGGGGGGTTGCTTTCCGGTGGGTTCTGGCCCCCAGTGGCCGCACTTCACGCGAGTGCGATGTTCTTCGCCGTCTACACGGCCCACGTCAAGGACGGCTACGTCGATTTCCACGTCCGCGGCGAGGACGACGACCACCCTCTCACTGGCTCGGGGTGTCGCATGGCGCTGGTCGGCGCTGGCGTCGGCTTTGCGCTCTGCACGGCAGCTATCTGGCTGTTGGTCGGTCCCGGCGCGGCGCTGCTGACGCTACCGACATGGGTTATCGGCTACACCCACGCGCCACAACTGGATATGAACCCTATCGGTGCGACGATGGGCTACCCGACGGGTATCGCGCTGTCACTGTTGGGCGGCTACTACGCACAAGTGACGACGCTGACGCCGCGTGCTGTCGGTCTCGCCGCCGTGTTTCTGCTGTTGCTGACCGGCATCAAGATAATCGACGACGAGCAGGACTACGACTACGACCGGTCGATACAGAAACGCACCGTCGCCGTCGTACTTGGCCATCAAGACGCCCGGCGACTCGCGCTCGGTCTGTTCGGAGCGGGCCTTCTCGGAATCGTTGGGCTGTCTGTGGCATTGCCCGGGGTCCCGCCGAGTGCTGCGGCGGCTGCGGTCGTCTTCGGGACGGTCGCGGCTATCGCCCAGCGGGGCGACCCTGAAACTGCGACGATGCTGCTGATCCGCGGCTCGTATCTTCTGCTGGCCGTCCTCGTTACCGCTGTTTGGTTCCGGCCGCTGTCGTGAATGTGGCTGTGCTGCCGGCTTCGCGTCTGCTGGCTCTCGAAACTGCCGCTGTGCGAACCGCTCCGTGCCAGTCAGCCCGAGATGTGTGTGAGGACATGGGTCGCCGAGACGGCGAGCGAGATGGTCACCATCGAGGCTGCCATGACACCGGCGACGACCGGTGAGAGGTCTCCAGTGAGGCCACCGACTGCGAGCAGTACGGCGGCAATGATCGTACAGACCAGCAGTGCCAGATGGACGAACAGCCACGGCCCGACACGTCGCAGTGACTCGAGCAGTGTCTCGACTCCCGACGGCTGTGCCGGCCGAACCCGCTCGCCGGGCCGGTAGTACTCCGCGGCAGTCCCGTAGCCCGTGCTTCCACCGCGGGTCTGGGTTGGCCGCTGTGTCGCTTTCGCCGTTGTCTCGCCTGCCGTCTCTGCGTCGGCTCGCTGGTCGACGTACTGCTGTGCGATGTCACTGACACCGCCCGTGGCTGTACCTCCGTCCGCGACGCTGTCGACGTGCCTGTTGACGTATGCGTCGTGGCCGAGCCGGTCGTATCGCGCTCGCTCGGCCTCGTCTGTGAGCACGTCTTTCGCCTGCGTGAGGCGCTTAAACCGGTCTCTAGCGGCAGGGTCGTCACTCACGTCCGGGTGATGCGTTTTCGTCTGCTCCCGGTAGGCGCGGACTATCGTCTCTTCGGTGGCATCTGGGTCTACCCCCAGAATACCGTAGAACGTCGCTTCCATACACACCCCTGTGTAGTTATCGAGTTGGACTATACGTATAATAAGGTATTCACTCCCTCACGACACGATATTGCCGAGCTGTCGCTGAGTCGCCGGACTGAAACTGCGTGGCCACCACCGTCTCAGTATGGACGAAGACACCGAAGACTGGGCAGCGCAGTTGGAGGCCAACCGGGCCGAGAAAGACCGCTTCTTCGCAGAGCATCGCCAATCACCGATTCCGCCCGAGGAACGCGACGAGTTCGACGGACTCAGTTACTTCGACCCGGACCCCGACTATCGGGTCGAAGCGACCGTTACCGTTCACGAGACACCGGAGTCGGTCGATCTGGAGACGAGCGACGACCGGACGGTGCGCTATCTCCACGTCGCAACACTGTCGTTCGACCTCGACGGCAAGTCCCGCGAACTCCACGCGTTCCGGCAGGCCGCCGACGAGTCACGGACGCTCTTTGTCCCGTTCCGGGACAAGACCACCGGCCAGCAGAGCTACGACGGCGGTCGATACATGGAACTGGAACCCGACCGCGACCTGAGCGACGGCGACGAGATTACGCTGGATTTCAACCTCGCCTACTCGCCGTTCTGTGCCTACAGCGACACGTTCTCCTGCCCGTTGCCGCCGGAGTCGAACTGGCTCGATGCCGCAGTGACGGCCGGCGAGCGGATCGACTGAACGCGGGTCGCGACACCGATACCAAACGAATTGTTTACACATCGCCACGACCAAGGTAGCGTATGGCAACGGCGACCCGCGACCGTCCGGTTCTACAGGCCTTCCAGTACGGGTTTACGCTTTTTTCGGCGCTCTCGCTGGGTGTGATAGGACTCGGGTTCGGCTCGATCCTGCTTCTCAGCATCGCTTTTTTCCTCTCACTCGGTGCCGGAGTACAGATAACGCAAGTACAGACGCTGGTCCTCGGACTGATAACAGTTCAGGGAATCGGATGTCCAGTCATCGCGTACACGTACATCAAACTCAGACCGGTAATCAGAGCGAAAGTCCGCGAGGTGTTCTCCTATGCACCGGACACCGGCGCATTCAGTATTGGCATTGCTGTACCGAGTCTCCGTGAGGCCGGCATCGTCGTGCTGGGCTACGTCAGCGCGATGGGCGGACTCGTGGTGGTTGCCACCATTATCACGACACTCGTCTCGCTGTTCGGGATCGAAACGGCAACCAATCAGGCGGCTGAGATTGGCATGGAAAACCCTGATGTCCTCCTCCTGTTGATTCCTGCCTCCTTCCTCCTCATCGGCCCGGGCGAGGAACTGCTGTTCCGCGGTGTCGTTCAGGGCCGCATTCGGGACTACTTCGGCCCAATCTCGGGCGTCACTATCGCGAGCGTCATCTTCGCCGGCATTCACTACCCCGCCCTTAGTGGCGGGTCGGTCACGGGGAAACTCGTCGGGGTGGGTGCCCTTCTCGTTCCGTCGCTCATCCTCGGCGCCACCTACGAGTACACGGACAACATCGTCGTCCCGTCACTCATCCACGGCGCGTACAACGCGACGCTGTTTACTGGCCTGTACGTCTTCGTGAAATTCAGCGGGGACCTCTCGTCCGCTCCGGCCGTGCTCGGTATCAGCGGCTTCTGACCGGCCTATCCCACCAGGTCCGCAATCTGGCAGGTCCGTACCTGACTTGAATGATTTCCTGCCCTGTATTCGCAAGGGATACCAGCGGCGACCTGTCTCTCACCGCCCGGCGATAGCACATCTTCGTCTCACCCCTATTGCCGAAAATCGGCGAATCCGACGGCCTGCTCTCCGTCTACAACACTGAGCAGCAAGGGCTGGATGCCGACGCTGCATACCAGCGGTGGAGTAGCAACTGGTCCATCGATGCGAAAATCGAACTCAACGGTAGGCTATTCGAGACAGCCTGTTTCGTTGCCCGTCCACCGGTCAACTACGTTCAGAGAGGACGAACAGGCCTTCGTCGAACTGCTTACCCGCTGGCCCAGATACGAACTGAGCCGATGCGACGGGCAGAGCCAGTGGCCGCCACAATCCTGCTCACATCGAGTGTTGCGTAGCCGGCTCGCAGAACGATTTCCGACGCTCTCGGGACACACCTCCGTCTCCAATTAACAGTAGCATGTCGCCCGGAACACTAACGTCCGGCATCATCCTCGGCGGTGTGCCACGTCAGCCGGCAAACCCTCGTGCCGGGCGGGTCGTCCACAGACGACCAAGTGCGCGAGCGGCGTCAGCCGCGAGCGCGGGTGATTACGGCGTAATCACCGAACGCCCAGACGGTGCAACCGTCTGGCGGGTCGCCGGATACGGCGACCAGATGCGGTGTGAACCGCGGTCATGTCGCGTGCCCGGGTTCTCCGGGTCGTCATTGTCCCGGTGACGGGTCTCAGCCGGGGATTAAAGGCACGCAGATGCATTTCGCCGGTGGGACACCTAAGGGTGACGTTCAGACGGCGTAGTCGTCCTCGCGCAACTGGACGTACTTGCCGTTACGGTAGGAGAACTTCCCCCATTTGTAAGCCAGAACCATCTTGATGCCGTTGAAGCCGCCACGGAGCGCTGCGTCGGCCTTGATGCCGCGGGCGTCCATCAGGTCGTTGGCGGTGGTAAAGGCCCGGTCCCAGTCGCCGGGCCGCCAGTCCCGCACCATGTCCGCGAAGGTGACGTTCCGGAGGATTTCGTCGCCGATGGCGTCGTGCCAGGCGTCGTTGTAGCGTTCGAGGCGGTCGTTCGCGGCGAGGCGGCCGGCGATCTTCCCAGTGCGAACAGCGACGTGGTCGCCGCCCTCGTGGAACGCTGACGTAGTCCCCATTGCCCCACCGGCCACGGCAATGCCGGCACCAACTGGGGACTCTATCGGGCGGGTCGAGGAGATAGGGTACGTCTCTGTGCCCTTCGATTTTCCCCGGTCCTCGACAAGCGGGAAGTCGTCGAGGTCGTACGCCTGAAACTCCCGTTCGAGCAGCCGTTCGATGTACTGCCGTCCCTGCGGGATGCTGTCGTCGCTCGCTTTGAGCAGGTCCCACTCGCTGCGGTCGTACGCGTCGATATTCAGCCCGATAGGCATCGTCAGACCGATGCGGGCGACCGGGGCGTCGTTTGGGAAAATCCACGGATACGCTGTGTGGCCGGGCATGATGCCCCACCAGAACTCGATGAACTCCGGTGTGAACAGTTCCTCCGGCATCCGGCGGTGCTCTTGATAGGCGATGTGATTGACCTTGTTCGACGGCATGATGTCGGCCATCGTCTGCCCGTCTGGGAGAAACTGATCGAGCGTCCCGCCGGTGACGGTTCGCTGGGGGCCATCCGCGAGTATCACGTACTCCGCAGCGATGTCCTCGCCGTTGGCCAATCGAACGGTGTGTCGCGGCGAACTCCGCAGGTCGGTCTCGACGCCGGTGACGCTGACACCGACGCGGTAGTCCGCGCCCGCTTCCGTCGCCCGTCTGCGGAGCCAGTCGTCGAACCGCGCTCGGTGAAACGTGATGCCAAAGCTGTCGGCGCTAGAACTAATCCCGGTCTCCGTGAGCGTCATCTCCGTCGAGGGACCATAGAACTTCGCCCCGTCGAGTTCGCTCAACACCACGTCCTCGGGGAACTCGGACCGGGGAATACCCATGATGTCGAACCAGTAATCGAGCAATCCGGCGGCATCTGTCGAGTCCGGTCCCGCCCCCTCGCGGTCGGCTCTGGGGACCCCCTTTTCGAGGAGGACGGCGTCGGCCCCGTGGTCGGCTGCGGCCTCGGCCGCCGACGAGCCGGCCGGGCCACCACCCACAATGGCGACGTCTACGTGTTCCATACCCGCTACGGTGTCCCGCGCCCGCTAAAACCTATTGTCTTGCATCGAAACTACGGTGTGACGCGCTCACCGGACTGAACTGGAACGCCCTGCGCGCTACGGTCCGGACACTGCGCCGCCGAGTGATACGTCGTGTCGCTCCAGCCGCTTGACGACCCGCTGGTACGCGTCGCTCTCAGCGAGCGCTGTGGCCCGGACAGCGTCGGCAACTGTTGCTCGGCGGTCGGCGAGGCCCAGGAGCTCGCGGCGTTTCGCCTCGTACTCACACCGGGTACGAACGGTCGAAAGAACCGACAGCAGAGTGTCCCGGTCAGCGGGCTTTCTGAGATACGAATCCACGGGGATATCCAGAATATCCACGTCAGGCTTGACGCTACTGATCATGACGACCGCAGGGGTAACTGTCCGCTGTTGGAGTTTTTCCGCGACCGTTGCGCCGCTCAGGTCCGGCATCTGGCGGTCCAGCAATACCGCATCGGTTGTGTCGTCGATGCACTGTAACCCTGTACGGCCGTCTTCCGCTTCTATAACCTCGTATTCGTCCGGAAGCCAGAGCTTGTAGAGCTGTCTGTAGTCCTCGTCGTCATCGACCACCACAATGCTCGTCGGTCTCCTCATCTCTTGGAACTCATACGCTGGTCATCCTACAAATATGCTAAGATATCGGTGTACTATTACTACAAATTTTACTAATTCAGGCTGGTAATTCTCCTACTCTCTAGATGTAGAAATACCAACACCAGCCTTGGCGTGCGACCAGCGGTCTGCCGGCACCGTTTTGAGGCCCCCGCGTGGAACAGCCGGTATGGCTCCGCACGCCACAGGAGGGGTTCAATGGCCGATATCGTCGTGATGAGATACGACGTTCACGGGATGCCGGTCGACCAGTACGCGACTGCGCTCCGGGACCGACTGCCCGAGTGGGACATCACCGTCGCGGAGACACCAGACGCCGAGCGCGACCTGATTGCGGAGGCGACAGTCCTGACCGGTAATGATGTTTCGCCGAAACTGGTCGATGCGGCCGACGCCCTGGAACTGTTTGCAGGGACGTACGCTGGATACGACCACCTTCCGCTGTCGGAGTTGGCAGACCGCGACATCGCCCTGACGACGGCCTCCGGGGTCCACGGCCCGAACGTCGCCGAGAACGTCGTCGGCTCGTGGCTCGCCTTCGCCCGCGGTTTCTTCACCGCCCGCCGCCACCAGCGCGAGGGCGTCTGGCAGTCGTTCCACACCGACGACTTCGCTGGCAGCCGCGTCTGCGTTGTCGGCCTCGGCGAAATCGGGCAGGCCATCGTCGACCGCTTGCAAGGGTTCGACGTGGAGACCGTCGGCGTCCGCTACTCGCCGGAGAAGGGCGGCCCCACCGACGAGGTGTACGGCTTCGACGAGATTCACGAGGCCGTCGCCGATACGGAGTACGTCGGACTCGCCTGCCCGCTGACCGACGAGACACACCACCTCGTCGACGAAGCGGTGTTCGACACGATGCCCCCCGAAGCGGTGCTCACCAACGTCGCCCGTGGCCCCGTTGTCGATACCGACGCGTTGGTCAGTGCGCTACAGCGCAACCACATCGGCGGCGCGGCACTGGACGTGACCGACCCCGAACCGCTGCCCGGCGACCACCCGCTGTGGGACTTCGAGAACGTCCTCATCACGCCACACAACGCCGGCCACACGCCGAGCTACTACGATCGACTGGCCGATATTGTGGCCGAAAACGTCAGGCAGGCCGAGCGAACCGGCGAGTGGGACGGGCTCAGAAACCAGATCGAACTGTAGTCACTGCCGGCTGGCGAGATGGCCAGCGCGGGCTTCGTACACCAGATACGAGACGACGGTCACACCAAACACGCCGCCGAGTAGGTGCGAGACTGTAACGCTCCCGAGGCTAGTTCTCCCGACGGTACCCTGCAGCAGTTCGACTACGGCCACTACCGCCGCGAGCCCAATGTACCGCCAGCGGGCCGCGACCGGAAGCGTCTCGCTATCACCTGCCAGCGCGAGATACAGGTGTGTGCCAGCCAGAACGGCGAAGTACGTAGCTGCGACGAGCACGACCGAGGCAACAGGGCCGAGTGGAACCGCCCGGAACAGGAGCGCCCAGACGAGGACGACAGCGCTCACCACCCCGATCTGAAGCTTCGTATCGCGGGAGACCATATGCCAGAAGTCGAGTCTGGCCGTGAAAAAATATCGGATCGCCTAGCAGTTCTCGTGCGACTCGGAAGAACGGCGCTCGGCGAGCGTGACCGTTACAGATAGCCGCGCTTGTTCAGCAGTTCGCCGTTCAGCACGCTCGCACCGGCGGCACCGCGCATCGTGTTGTGCGCGAGGCAGTTGAACTGGACGCCGTCCGTCGTCTCGCGGAACCCGCCGACTGCGACGCCCATGCCGTCCTCGACGTTGCGGTCGAGGCGTGGCTGTGGGCGGTCGGGTTCCTCGAACACCGTGATGAGTTTCTCCGGCGAAGACGGCAGGTCGATGCCGGTAACCGACTCCATCGCGGCCTCGGCGTCGGCCGCAGAGATGTCCTCGGCGGTGTCGGCCCAGACGTTTTCGAGGTGGCCGTCGAGCGTCGGGATGCGGTTACAGGAGGCGGCCACGTCCATCTCGTTGAGGTGGACCTCCGCGCCGTCAAACGAGCCAAGCAGTTTGCGCGATTCGGTCTCCATCTTCTGCTCTTCGCCGCCGATGTGCGGGATGGCGTTGTCGATGATCTCCATCGATGTGACGCCAGAGTAGCCCGCACCGGAGACGGCCTGGAGCGTCGAGACGCGCACGTCGGTCAGGTCGAACTCGCGGTCCAGCGCGGCCAGGGGCGGGACCATCGTGATCGTCGAGCAGTTCGGGTTCTTCAGGAGCGCGCCGTCCCAGCCGCGCTCGTCACGCTGGACTTCCAGGAGGTCGACGTGGTCGGCGTTGACCTCGGGAATGATGAGCGGCACGTCCTCGTCCATCCGGCCGTTGGAGGAGTTCGACGAGACTGTGTAGCCGGCCTCACAGAACTCCGGTTCGACTTCCGCGCCGACGCTCGACGGGAGTGAGGAGAAGATGAGATCGACGTCGTCAGGCACCGAATCCGGGTCGGTGGCGCGGACTTCTAACCCGGCCACGTCTTCGGGAATCGGGGAGTTGACGCGCCACTTTGCGGCGTCCTTGTATGTCTCGCCAGCGCTTGCGTCGCTGGCGGTCAGTGCTGCGATCTCGAACTCGGGGTGGGGGTCAAGCAGTTGGATAAGTCGCTGCCCGACCGCGCCAGTCGCACCGAGCACACCTACGCGTACAGTCATCGGTTGACACACGGCTACGGGTGGTCAAAACAGTTTGGATACGGGGCCATGCCGCTGCCTTCGTCGGGTTACTCGCGCTCGGTGTCTTCGAACACCCATTCGATAACACGGGCCTCCACGAGATCCCGCTCCTCGACGTATGGGTCGTCGCGGTTCGCCAGCGTCTCCGCGGCCTCAGCGCGCATTTCGGCTTCGATTTCCGTATGGTCCGGTTCGTCTCGGATGTCATTCAGCAGTGCCTCGAAATCCTCACGGAGATCGAAGGAAGCTCGGGCGGCGTTACACCGCGACAGCGGGCTCATTCCGGTCTCTAACACGAGGTCCCGCACCGTCTCCCAGTCGGAGCCACAGAAGTAGATGGACACCTCGCCGACGATGTCCTGCCAGGCGATTGGGTCTGCGTGCTTGAGCAGCGGGACCGCCCGCGGCGGCAGATCGAGACGGGTCTCAGTGTCGGGATTCCCGCACAGACAGCATGCCTTCTCGGTCTTCCCCGTGTACATATGAGACAGTTGTGTCGGACGTATTTGGACCCATCGCAGTTGGGCGGTCGCTGGCCGGCTACACCGGAATGAATTCGGGGTCCACGTCGTTCAGGCGGTCGGTGTTCGAGACGAACTGGTAGAAGTCGCTGTAGAGATCCGTACACTTCCCGTCGGCGTCGTAACGGAGTGTGTGCCAGTCGGCGACGACGGCGCAGTAGCGCTTGGCCCGCGTGAGCGCGACGTTCAGCCGCCGGGGGCCGTCGACCGGCCGCCCGAGGAACCCAACGGTTCCGTCGGCGTTGCTCCGGACGAGCGAGAGGACGATGGCTGTCCGTTCGCCGCCCTGAAACGAGTCAATGGTGTCGACAGTCACTCCGTCTCCGGCGTCGGTTCGCTCTGCGAGCATCTCCCGGATGCGTGACACCTGCGCGCTGTACGGCGTGATGACACCGATTTCCTCGGCAGGTACGTCTGCCAGCAGGTCCTGAACGAGATGCGCGACGAGGCGGGCTTCGGTGGGATTCGCCTTGGAGTGCCCGGCGGTTTCGACCCGACCGCCGACGTTGTACCCTTCAAGCGCCGGCCTGTCTGGGAGCGGGTCGACGGCGCGCCCGTTCCGTAGCGTCCGGTCGTAGAACCGACGGTTCGGGAAGTACGCGATGTCGCGGTGCATTCGATACTGGGTCTGTAGCTGGAGGCCGACACCCTCGTAGACGCCGCCGTCAGCGTAGAGATGCTCGAACAGCGAGTGACCGTAGCTCGACGCCGGCGGTTCGTCGCTGGCGCTGTAGGGCGGGAGCTGTCGGTGGTCGCCTGCGAGGACGGCGCGGTCGGCCCGGACCAGCGGGATACACGACGCTGCGCAGGTTGACTGCGTTGCTTCGTCGAGGACTACCAGGTCGAACTCCCTGGCGAGCGTCGCGGCGCTGTTGTTCGTTACCGCCACTACGTCAGCCCGCCCGGGTACGTCGCTGTAGGCGCGCCCCACAACATCGTTTGCTGACTGGCTCGCGTTCACGCGGTCGAGGGTGTAGTCGCCGTCGCCGTGCTGGCCATAGGCGTGCAGCGACTGCGGGTCGGCCCCGTCACCCGTCGACGACCCTGCCACGAGGTTGTCGACGGCCTGATTCGAGTCCGCACACACCAGCACATCCTCACCGGCCTGTGCGGCCCGCCGGACGATTTCGACGAGCGTCCGCGTCTTCCCTGTCCCCGGTGGGCCGTGGATACAGAACAGGTCGTCGGCCAGCAGCGCGTGCTCGACAGCCAGTTGCTGCTCCTGGTTCAGTTCCCCGTCGAACTGGTCGCTCCGGGCGGCAGCCCCGTTCGAGAAGGTTATCGGCCGGTCGCCGGCGAGTACGGCCCGAAATCGGTGGTCGGTCAGCAACTCAATCGCCGCACGTTCGCGGTCGAACGGAACGGGATTGAGCAGCGCCGTGAGCCCGTAGGTGGCATCACTGTCAGTGAGTGCGCTTTCGAGTGTTGTCGCCCCGTCGACCTCGCCCCAGTCCACCGCGAGCCAGACCGAACGCCCGCGGATGCGCTCGACTGTCGCCGGGACAGGGAACGGGTCGTCGCCGCGTCCGCGCTCCCTCTCGGCGTGAATCAGCACCTCGTTTCCCTCGTGAATGCCGAACACGGATTCGACGACAAACGCCCAGTCACCGTCCCACTCGGCGGCGATGTCAGCGGGTGGGTCGACGCGAAACCGATACGCTCCGTCATCTCGGCCGCGCGCGTGCAGGTCGGGGACTGCATCACCACCGGCCCCGTACACCTCGGCAGGTGAGCGCCGTTCGGCGCGCTCTCGGTTTTGCTGGCGAGTCGCCGCACGTTCGCGCTCGACGTGAGACCGCAAGCCGTCGATCAGTTCTGCCGACGGGATCGGATTTCGGGGCGGTTCGCTGTCGTCTATCGGTGCGTCGTAGGAGGGTGGGTACGTTTTCGGGACGTAGTCGGAGTGCCAGAACCGGAGACGGTCGGCCAGCCCCGTGGCTCCGAACCCGTCCGCATCGACGAAGTCCCGCTCGCCGTCGCGCTCGAAGACGAAAATCTGTCCGTGTAACGAGTGGTCAGTGAAGGCGACGTACTCTCCCGTCGGTCGCGCCGAGTCTGGTTCGTGTAATGGGATACAGACCCAGTCTTCCGCGGGATGGGCGAGCTCGTCGTGGTGGGCCGCAAACTCGGCAACGGGCCGCGCGGGGACGACATCGCCGCTGTCGTCGAGAGCAGCGTCGGTAACGGCACACAACGACGCGTCGTCGAGGGCAAACGACCCGATGACGTGGTCGAACAGGAGGGACATCTATCGCCGATTGTGCGCCGCTGTGGTAAAACAGTACGGCCCACCTCGACAGCGCGTCACACCGGACAGGAACGTTTTAATCGCCGGACCGGCCACACTGCGGTATGGATACCGCCGAGCGACTCGATCTGGTGACGCGACACACCACAGAAGTCGTCACCGAGGACGAACTGCGGACGCTGTTCGAGGAGAGCGACCCGTCGGCGTACATCGGCTACGCGCCGACCGGCGAGATGCACATCGGTCACTTCACGACGATGCGAAAGCTCGCGGATTTCCTGCGGGCCGGCGTCGACGTGACGGTCCTCATCGCGGACCTGCACGCCCACCTCGACGACAACAAATCGCCCTTTGACCTGCTGGATGCCCGCTCGGCCTACTACGAAACGGCCATCGAGGGGATGATTGAAGCGGCCGGCGCAGACCCCGAGGACGTGGAGTTCGTCCGCGGGACTGACTTCCAGCTTGACGAGGAGTACACGCTGGAGATGTACCGGATGGCCGCCGAAACGACGATCTCCCGCACGCAGCGTGCGGCCAGCGAGGTCGTTCGCGAGTCCGAGAGCCCGAACCTCGGCGGGCTCATCTATCCGCTGATGCAGACGCTTGACGTGAAGGCGCTGGACGCCGACATCGCCTACGGCGGCGTCGATCAGCGTGGCATCTACATGCTCTCGCGTGAGATTCTGCCGGACCACGGCGGCGAGTCGCCGATCTGCCTGTTCGCGCCGCTCCTGTCCGGTCTCTCGGGCGGCAAGATGAGCGCATCCGACGAGGCGTCGAAGGTCAACCTCACCGACAGCCCCGACGAGGTTGACGAGAAAATCGGGCAGGCGTACTGCCCGGCCGGCGAGGTCGAGGAAAACGGCGTGCTGGAGTACCTCGAACACCTCGTGTTCCCGGTGCTGGACGTCCGCGACGAGTCTTTCGTCGTCGAGCGCCCCGAGGAGTACGGCGGCGACCTCACCTACGAGAGCTACGACGAGGTCGAATCGGACTTCGTCAGCGGCGAACTCCACCCCGCCGACCTGAAGCCGTCCGCCGCGGGCGCTATCTCGGACGTTATCGACCCGGTCCGGGAGCGCCTGGCCGACGAGGAGGACCTCCTCGCCGAGGCCTACCCCGAGAAGTACGGCGCGGAGTAACGCCGCGTCGCGATGCCCCCCTCCGACCCGAGCGCCGACAGTGAGGAACCCGCGCGCTCGCGGGCCGCCGTTCGCCGGACGTACGAGGACATCGGCGATCACTTCTCGAAGACCCGCGAGTACGCCTGGCCAGAGGTCGAATCGTTCGTCGACGAGTCCAGCAGTGCTCGAACGGCGCTCGATGTCGGCTGTGGCAACGGCCGCCACGCGGAACTGCTCACAGAGGTCGCTGACCGCGTCGTCGGCCTCGACGCCAGCCGCGCGCTCCTGCAAGCCGCGACCGACCGCGTCGGCGACAGCGTCGCGCTGCTGCAGGGCGACGCGACGCGGCTCCCGCTTGCTGCCGGGTCCGTCGACCTCGCGGTGTACGTGGCGACGCTGCATCACCTCCCGTCGCGGTCCGCCCGCCGCGCCAGTCTGGACGAACTGGCTCGCGTGCTCGCGCCGGGCGCTCGCGCACTCGTCAGCGCGTGGAGTACGGCCCACGACCGCTTCGACGCCGACCCCGACGCGGACGCGGGCTTTGACACGACAGTCGACTGGACGCTCCCCGGCGGCGAGACAGTGCCGCGGTTCTACCACATCTACGCGCCGGCCGAATTCGAGCGTGATGTCGCCGACAGCGACCTCCGGCTCGTCTCGATGGAACTCTCAAGCGGCAACTGTTACGGGGTTGTCGAACCAGAAGGGAAACGCACTTAATTGCCTTCCATCTATGAGTGTATACGTTCGCACTCGGGCGGTCCCGATTCGAGAGAATCAGGGCTGCATGAGTGAGCGGTGGTGGTGAGCAAATCCAACGGATTTGCGAACGACGCCGCGAGCGAACGGCGTGAGTGAGCGGTGGTGGTGAGCAAATCCAACGGATTTGCGAACGACGCCGCGAGCGAACGGCGTGAGCGAGCGGCGGTGGTCTAGTGGTAGGACCTGAGCCTTCCAAGCTCATGGCCCGGGTTCAAATCCCGGCCGCCGCATTCTGCGAGGAACGGACGTGACGAGCGAAGGCCGTACGGCGGGATTTGAATCACGCGAGACGAGCGCAGCGAGTCTCGCCATCGGGTTCAAATCCCGGTCGCCGCACTTTTTCGACGAACAATTCGTGAGTCGGAAATGCGGAATGGCGGATTTGAACTACGGAAATCCGAGCGATAGCGAGGATTTGCAGTCAAGTTCACTCCCGGTTGCCTAATTCTGGCGTGACACCAGCGACCGACTGAAGCGGTAGCAGGCGGTCTTGCCTTCGAGAGCCATTCAGCCGCCGCGACCAATCGACACCTCACTCCGGTTCGACGGCCGCTTCCTCGAACTCCTCCCAGTCGTCGCCCATCCACTCCTGCAGGCGATCAGTAACGCCCGCGAAGTCCTCGCCGTCTTCGAAGGACTCGACGACGACCCAACCGTCACCGTCGCGGTCGTAGCCGAGGCTGTAGCCCCGGTCGCCGTCGATGATGACGACGAACGCGGCCACTACGTCGAGGTCGGGGAAGAACCCGACCGGCGCAAATCCGTAGTCGTCGTGCTGGGCTTCGAGGGCGGAGATTTCGCTCGTCGAGAGCGGTCTGTCCGGCAGCGAGTCCGTCAGTTCCGTCATTACGTCGCACTCATGTGGAGAGAACTGAAAACGTTTCGAGCGGAACGAACGCAAGGGACGTGCCGGAGAGGACTGCAGCCAACATTGAAGTGTTTCCATGCGTTTTGTTAACATGGAGCTTCCGACGCTCCCGGCGGGAACGACCGTCGTACCATCCGGGATTGGCATCGGCGGACGACCACTCGCCGGTGGAGCGATGGCCACTCCACCGGCCACGTATCGCTTTGCAACCAACGGCGTACGGAGCACCTGACACCCAACCCCCACCCACCCCCACCACTTTCCCTGCTCCCGCCTTTCGAGGTGTTTTCGATACATCGGACAGTACCCTGACCTGATGCGTTCGGCGAGGGCCGGTGGGGTTTTCTGCCAGTACACGTAGCGTCGAGTATGGACGCTGCGCGACTCCCCGGGACCAGCGGCCCCGAGCAGATCGTCGCGCACGTCGACATGGACTGTTTCTACGCCGCCTGCGAACAGCGGCGGGAGCCGGCGCTCCGCGGGGAACCACTCGTCGTGGGAATGGGCTACGAGAACGGCACGACACACGGGGCCGTCGCGACGGCGAGCTACGAGGCGCGGGCGTACGGCGTCGAATCCGCGATGGCCATCTCGGAGGCCCTAGAGCGGCTCCCCCGGAAGGTCGATGCCGTCGAGGACCCGGACCTGGACGTCGAGGACGCGGGGTTCTACCGCCCCGTCGACATGGACTTCTACGAGTCCGTCGCCGCGGACGTCCGGGAGATACTTCACGCTGAGGCAGCGGTCGTCCGCGAGGTGAGTATCGACGAGGCGTACCTCGACGTCACCGACCGGGTCTCCTGGGAGACCGTCGACTCGTGGGCGCAGGACCTGAAAGACACAATCGAGTCGGCAGTCGGCGTGGTGGCCAGCGTCGGCGTCGCCCCGACGATGAGCGCCGCGAAGGTGGCGAGCGACCGCGACAAGCCCGACGGGCTGGTCGTCGTCGAACCCGGAGATGTCCGCGAGTTCTTCGCCGACCTGCCCGTCGAGGACGTCCACGGCGTCGGCCCGGTCACCGCCAGCGAACTCGATTCGCTCGACATCGAGACCGCAGGAGACCTGGCGGCCGCCGACCCGGAACTACTGGCCGACCGCTTCGGCGAGCGCGGCCGCGAGATACGCCGCTACGCCCGCGGCGAGGACGAGCGGTCGGTGACCCCGAAAGGCGACCCCAAGAGCCTCTCGCGGGAGTCCGCGTTCACCGAGGCGACGACCGACTCGGAGGCCAAGTGCCGGCAGGTCCGCACGCTCGCCGAGGCCGTCGCCGACCGCGCCCGGCGGAAGGGCGCGCGCTACCAGACCATCGGCATCAAGGTCGTGACGCCGCCGTTCGACGTGAACACGCGCGCCCGGTCGCTCCCCGGCCCGGTCGAGGAGCCCGATCTGGTCAAGCGCGTCGCGCTGGACCTGCTTAGTGAGTTCGACGACGACCCGGTGCGGAAAGTCGGTGTCCGCGTCTCGAACCTTGATTTCTCGGCCGGCGAGCAGGCCAATCTGGACGGGTTCAGCGGCGACACTAGAACCGAGGAGACGAGCGATAGCTCCGTCGCCGACAACAGCTCAGAGAGGGCCAAAGAACAGAACGAGGAAGGACAGGTCGGACTCGGAACGTTCGGTGAGAACGACGAGGGAAACGAAGCTGCGGGAGATGCGGTAAACGAGGGAGAAGACACCGTCAGTACCAACATTTCGCTCCCGCCCGGCCAGACCACCCTCACAGATTTCTAACGGTGTTCAGGCGACACCGTGTTCCAGATTCTCCAGCAGTTTCCCGACGAACAGGCCGGCCCGCGGCGAGATGGTGTCATCGGCCGCAACTGCTGTTGGATGCGCGGCCAGCGTGTCGACGAACCGTTGGCTGTGGGTCATTGCGTGTAACATATCGACCACGTCGACCACTAGTCCCTCGTCGCTGGTGTCCATCCCGGCGTACCGCTCCTTCTCGGCCTCGGAGTAGGTGATTGTCCACGCCGGGCCGCCGGCAGCGGCGACGATATCCTCCAGCGGTGCCACTTCGAGCGGGCCGTCGTCACTCCCGACGTACACCGTTCCGTCCTCGACGAACGTCTCGTATCTGTCCATGGACAGCCCTCAGCGAACGAGTGTGTCAAGGTGTCCCACCACAATAGCCGTTGCCCCGTCTCGGACTGACTGGCAACGATCACGGTCGGCTTCGCCTTCACATCCTACCGTACTCGGGACACTGTCGGTCAGCACAACCGGTTTACAACTGTCGTCTGTCAGTGAGGATATGGTTGAGTTCGGACCACGCGACCGCGAGGCGGTCTACAAGTCCATCTATTCGCGACGGGACATCAGACGATTTGCCGCGGACTCCGTTCCCGAGGACGTACTGGCACGGATCCTCGATGCCGCACACAACGCGCCCAGCGTCGGGTTCTCGCAACCGTGGGATTTTGTCGTGATCGAGGACGAACAGACGAAGTCAGCGGTCGCCGCGATTGCCGAACGGGCGATAGCCGCCGCACGCGAAGGCTACGAGGAGCCGCGCAAATCGGATTTCGGCCAGTTGAAACTGGAGGGGATAACCGATGCCCCGGTGAACATCTGTGTTACCTGTGACCCCACGCGCGATGCGCCACACGTCCTCGGCCGGAATACGATGCAGCGAATGGATGTCTATTCGACGTGTCTCGCCGTACAGAACCTCTGGCTCGCTGCCCGTGCCGAGGGCATCGGTGTCGGCTGGGTCTCGTTTCTGTATCCCCACGAACTCCGTGAGGTGCTGAACATTCCACACCATGTTCAGCCTGTGGCCTACCTCTGTGTCGGCTACCCCGAAGACGGCTTCCCTGCGGAACCGGTACTGCAACAGGAAGGCTGGCGTAGTCGCATCGACAGAACGGAACTGGTCCATTACGGCGAGTGGGACTCCGGTCGGACGCCCGAAACGAAGTCCCAGCGGCGTCGGTAACCGAAGCCGCGTCGGTAGCACACGAGAATTTGAAGCCCGAGCGAGCGAAACCTCGGACTGGCTTCGAACTGTTTGCGTTGCGTCCAGACCTGTTCCACAGTTGATGGGCGTCTGACGGAGAGTTATGGGGTGTGAGCGTCTCCGTTCCGACAGTAACGCATGGCAGAGACCGAACAGATAACTGTCGCGACGACGAGCGCGGGGCCGGGTGGGACCGGGGAGCCGGGCGAGACGGTCAATCTCCCGGTGGTGGAACTGCTCACCGGCCGGGGGTTCATCACCGGCAAGAGCGGGTCCGGGAAGTCGAACACGGCGAGTGTCATCGCCGAGAAACTGCTGGACAACGGGTTCGGCCTGCTTATTGTCGACATCGATGGCGAGTACTACGGCCTGAAAGAGGAGTACGAGATCCTCCACGTTGGCGGTGACGAGGAGTGTGACATTCAGGTCACGGAGGACCACGCCGGCAAGATCGCCTCGCTGGCGCTGGAACAGAACGTCCCCATCATCCTCGACATCTCGTCGTTTCTCGACGAGGAAGAGGCCGAGACGCTGCTGACAGAGGTCGCAAAGCAACTGTTCGCGAAGGCGAAAAAACAGAAACAGCCGTTCCTGATGCTCGTCGAGGAGTGCCACGAGTGGATGCCCGAGAAGGGGTCGATGGGCGAGGTCGGGAAGATGCTCATCAAAATCGGGAAGCGCGGCCGGAAACACGGGCTTGGCATCGTCGGCATCAGCCAGCGCCCCGCCGACGTGAAGAAAGACTACATCACCCAGTGCGACTGGCTCGTCTGGCATCGCCTGACCTGGAACAACGATACGAAGGTAGTCGGGCGCATCCTCGACAACAAGTACGCCGACGCCGTCGAAGACCTGGACGACGGCGAGGCGTTCATGATGAACGACTGGGCTGAGCAGGTCCGCAGGGTGCAGTTCCACCGCAAGCAGACCTTCGACGCCGGCGCGACGCCCGGCCTCGACGACTTCGAGCGCCCGGAACTCAAGTCCGTCAGCGACGACCTCGTCTCCGAACTGGAGACCATCAGCGAGGAACAACAGGAGACGGAGAACCGCATCAAGGAGCTCCGGGAGGAACTGGACAAGAAGAACTCCCGCATCGCCGAACTGGAGGCGGAACTGCAGGACGCCCGGGACCTCTCGCGGATGGCCGAGCAGTTCACCGAGGCGATGGTGGAGCAGGCTGAGGACTACAACCCCGGCCGGACGGAACAGGAGAACATGCGCCGCAAGCGCGAGCGGTTCGCCGACCAATCTCCGTCGGACGGCGACGCAGACGCCGAGGATGAGGCGGACGCCGACGGTCCCCGCGACGAGTCCCCCGAACCAGACGAGACGGCCGATGCCACGTCGGGCGGCGGGTTCGGCGACGCGTTCAGCGCCTTCGCCGCGGACGACGCTGCGATGAACGGCGGCAGCGCCAGTGGCGGCGCGGACGCGACTGGGAGCAGCGCGGACGCTAAATCGGTGTCGGCTGCCAGCAATACGGACGCAGAGCCGGCGTCAAATGGCCACGCTGACAACGCTGCTGTGGCGACGAACGGGGACAGCCCAGACAGCAGTGCGGCGGGCGTACCAGTCAACGGCCGGGCTGAGACGGACATTGCTGAGGCTGACGACGACGCTCTGAGAGCGGCCATCGCCGAGGCCGTCGAAGCTGAGCAGTCGGCGGAGGTGACCGGAGCCACCGACGACGAGATGCCCTCAGATGTCGACGGTCCCGCCGTCTACGCTGACCTTCGAGCCGACATCGAGGAATTGGACCGAAAGACCTGCCGGATGCTCGCGTACTACCGGGAGCAGGGACCCGGGACGCCGCTAAACGCCCACTTCTCGGCGGGCGGCTCCGGCGACCGGACGGCGGCCTACGCGCGGAACAGGGAACTCCGGCTTCGCGGGCTGGTCGAACACGTCGGCCGTGGAAAGTACGACGCCCGGCTGGCGGCACTGGTCCGAGAGGAGAGCGACCGCGGACTCGACGACGACGAAGTCGAGTCGGTGATCTCTCGACTCGAATCGGCGTTTCTGGACGGAGACAGCGAGTGAAAAGTCCGTACTTCGACGACAGCGATTCTACAGCAGCGGTTCGACGAGGTCTTCGAGCGCCGCGCGCGGGTCGTCAGCTTTCGCAACGCCGCTTGCCAGCAGGACGCCGCTCGCGCCGAGGTCGCTCGCCGAGACGAGGTCCTCGCCGGTCGAGATGCCGGCCCCACAGAGCACGTCCACGTCGCCGTTGACGCGGGCGGCGGCGTCGACTGCGCCGGTCACGATGTCCGGGTCGGCCTTGCTGACGGGCGTGCCGGTCCCGATGAGTTCCGGGGGCTCGACGGCGACGCCGTCGGGGTCGAGCGCGGCGGCCGCGCCGATCTGTGCGGGGTTGTTCGCACAGACGATGGTTTCGAGGTCCGCGCGGTCGGCGGCGTCGAGCGCGCCGTCGATGTCCGCGAGCTTGAGGCGGTTCTCGGAGTGGTTCAGCAGCGTCCCGACAGCACCGGCGTCCGCAGCGGCCTCGGCGAGGGTGCTGCCGGTGTGGCTGCCGTGTTCGACGGCGCTGACGTGCTGGGCCCACGTCTCGACACCAGTCTCCGCCACAGCGCCGATCTGTGCGGCCTGTGGCGCGACGGCGACACGGACACCGGAATCGTCGCTGACGTCAGCAGCGGCGGTCGCTACTTCGACTGGATCACACGGGTACGCCTTCAGATTGACAAGGACGAACATACGAAACGCACCGGTTGCTGTGGGGAAATAGGTTGCGAAGCCGCCGTTTGGCGTCCCTACCACTCCGCCTTCGATTCTCCCGAACCACGGCTCGGGGATGACAGTTATTACGGTTCAGCCGAGACAAGAAACGAGACAAGCCGTGACAGCAGGGGATGATGACACACCGACCGTTCTGATAGTCGAGGACGAACAACATCTGGCTGACCTGTACACCGACTATCTGTCCGACCAGTATCACGTCCAGACGGCCTACAGCGGCGAAGAGGGCTTGGAACTGCTGTCGCCCGACATCGATGTCGTGCTGCTCGACCGCCGGATGCCGGTCGTCTCCGGCAACGAAGTGCTTGCACAGATCGAGGAGAAGGGGCTTCGATGCCGCGTCGCGATGGTGACCGCCATCGACCCCGACTTCGACATCATCGAGATGCGCGTCGACGACTACCTCGTCAAGCCTGTCACCCGGGACGACTTGCAGGAGGTCGTCGACCGACTGTACAAAATCCGGGAGTACAACAACCGACTCCGGACGCTCACGTCGAAAAAGCTCAAGCGCAATGTTCTCCGGGTCGAGAAGACCGACCGTGAACTCCAGGACAGCGAACGGTATCAGGCACTGCAGGACGAGATCGAGCGGATCTCGTCGAACGTCGAGTCACTCGCGAACGAACTCGATGTCGAGAAAGACGACCTCCAGCTGTGACCTAGTCCTTTCGTTTCACGACGTCGCCGAGCGTGTACTCGCCGTCACTGCTGCCGCCGGACCACTCCGTTTCGTCAGCGCTACCGCCGGCGCTCAGAGAGATTTCGAGCGCGCTTTCGAGCTTCTTTTGTACGTCGTCGCTGGGCAGCGAGTTGCCCTGTTCGAGCTTCCGGATGAGGCTCGCCTTCTCGTTGAGTTGCTTGGCGAGTTCCTCCTGGCTGAGGCCCTGTGACTCTCGGCCTTTGCGGATCCGGTCGTCGTAATCCTGTGCGATCTCGTCCATCTCGTCGAACATATCCCGGCGGCGGCCACCGGATCCGCCACCACCCGAGGAACTCGATGAGGAGGACGAACTCGACGACGATGACGAGGAGGACGACGTCGAGTACTTCGTCGACGTGGACGACGTCTCCTCCGTCTTGACCTCGGTGCCGAAGTCGGTACACTCGTCACAGACGTCGAGTTCGGCGCCCTCGATTTTGACGCGGTTCGGAGACGAAACCTCCGTTCCGCACATCTCGCACTGAACCATACCGACGGCTTGGACGGGGCGCGGTATAAATGGTGCGCTGGCTACTCCAGCGCGCCCATCGCGTGATAGAACCGCTGGACGGCGGTAACGTGCCCAACGACGGCGAACACGACCAGCAACCAGCCGACCAGCGTCAGGCCGGCCAGTGCGGTCGGGACGAACGCCGCGACGCCTGTGACGACACCGACGAGCGCAAGCCGGTCGGCCCGCCCGAGCAGGCCGCCGTAGACGCGGTCGAGGCCGACCGCCTGAGCCTGCGTTCCGAGATAGGAGGTCATCAGGACGCCGGTAACAGCGGCGATGCCGAGCGCCCACTGGCCGACACCGGCGGCGAGGCCGATGATGATGCCGATATCGGCGTAGCGGTCGAGCACGTGGTCCAGCAGGTCGCCGCCCGAGGACGCGACGTTCAGTTCTCGCGCGAGCGCCCCGTCCACGAGGTCGAGCCAGCCGTTCAGGAAGACGAGAACGGCACCGCCGAGATACAGCAGCGGCTCCCGCGTTGCGGCGGCGTACACCCCACCCGCGCCGAGCGCCAGCAGGAAGGCGATGACGCTGACGCCGTTGGGCGAGAGGCCGGCCACCTTCGCGGCGCTGACGAACGGGCCCAGCGCGCGGTCGGCCAGCGGGCGGAACTTGTCGAGTGTCATAGCCAGTCGATGTAGGAGACAGTGCCCGCGCTCGGCTCGCGCTCGCCAGCCACGACGGCCTGAATCTCTTGTGCCACCGCGTCGGGGTCCCGGTCCGTTGTCTCTATTTCGTAGACGGAATCCACGCCATGCTCTTCTACGGCTTCCCCGAGAATGACGTCGAGCGCTTCTGACTCCGCGTTCTCGTAGGCCTTCGAATCGTCGTCGCCGCGCTCTCGAAGTCGCTCGACGATGGTTTCGGGGTGCGCTCGCAGCACAATCACGCGGTCGGCGTCGAAGTGATGCGCGAGGTGGGATTCGAACAGCACGTCGTCGCGGCCGTCGAGCCACTCGGACAGCCTGTCGAGGTCGGCGACAAGGCTCCCACGGTCTTCGTCGATGCCCGTCGAGAACCCCTCGGCCTTGATGATGTCGTTGAGGTGGAAGACATCGAAGTCTGTGTCGAGGTGTTCCGCTGCCGTGGTCTTGCCCGTCCCCGGCGTGCCAGTAACGGCGACCCTCACGGCTCGACCACCTCGATGACCTCGTTCAGTACCGAGACGGCGCGCTCCGTGTCCTCGCGCGTCCCGCAGGTGATACGGATGCATTCGGGGAGCCCGAACGAGGAGCAGTCGCGGATGATGACGCCCCGTTCCTGGGCGGCGTCCGCGACGGCCGACGCGTCGCCGACCTCCGCGAGAATGAAGTTCCCCGCGCTGTCCCAGGTCGGCGCGTCGAGTTCCTCGGCGAGGTACTCCCGGGCCCACGCGGCAGTATCGACGGAGCGCTCGACGTGCTCGTCGTCGTCGAGCGCCGCCAGCCCGGCCCGGCAGGCGAGTTCGCTGGCTGAAAAGGGCGTGTTGATGCGGGCGTAGGCGTCGGCCCAGTCGTCCGGGACGACCGCGTAGCCAAGGCGAATCCCCGCGAGGCCGTAGGCCTTCGAGAACGTTCGCAGGAGCGCAACGTCGTCGCGGTTGTCCAGTAATGGCCGCTTGCTCGGTTTCTCGGTGAACTCCCCATAGGCTTCGTCGACGACGACCAGCGTCTGCTCGTCGGTTTCCTCTGCGATAGTCCGGACCGCGTCGGTCGTGAACTCCGCGCCGGTGGGGTTGTGCGGGCTGGTGAGATAGACGATCCGCTCGCCGTCGTAATCTTTCAGGACGGTGTCGGCGGTCTGAGCGAAGTCGTCGGCCTTCGAGAGCGTGTACTCGTTGACCTCGCCGTGGTGATAGCGTGCGCTCATCGCGTAGTACGCGAAGCCCGGTGACGGGACGAGCACGTCCTGGCCGGGTTCGAGCATCGCCCGGGCGAGGCAGTCGAGCGCGCCGTCGCCGCCGTTGCTCAGCCACACCTGTTCGGGCGTTACGTCCCACATATCCGCCAGCTCGTCGACGAGGTCGGCGTGGGAGGCCTTCGGATAGGAGTGCATTCGCTCGGCCGCCCCGCGAATCGCCTCGACGGCTCTCGGGCTCGGCCCGTACATGTTCTCGTTCGACGCCAGCTTCACCATGTCGTCCGGGTCGAGGCCGAGTTCCCGGGCGACTTCCTCGATACCGCGACCTGCCCGATAGACAGTGTGAGCGGAGAGGTCCCGTGGTTCCATGGCTGTGCAAAACGGACGGGGCGGCTTAAGCGTGCTCACATCGGGCGTGGCCGTGGCTTCCCCAGTCAGTGTCGCACAGAAATCCGCTGGCGGCTTCCCGTGAGAAACCCGTCGATGACGGGTACGACACGGAATAGCACGCTCCCCACCGAAACCCTGTCAGTCAGTGGTAATGAGCGTTACGGTGACCCACCGTGCAGCCCCGGGACGCCGTCCCCACCGAAAACGGTAACATACCATAGGTCCTGTTAGCCTGCAATGCCGCTTCTCATCGATATTCGGAAACTCACGCTCATCACCAGACTCATTCAGGATGGGGCCGAGCAGGTCGCTGATTCGCTGGCGACGCTGGCCGGCGTCGACGCGGCCGTTGAGATCAAGAGCCTCTCGTTCGTTCAGCCGGAGGACATCGCCACCGAGATGGGCGGCGGGAATATTTACAGTGCTCGCGTCCGGTTGACAGAGCCGCCGTACGGCGTCTTCCTGATGACGTTCGAGACGGAGACAGCCGCGGAGATTGCGGAGTTAATGACCGGCTCCAGTGTCGACGATGGGTTCACACAGCTCCACGAGTCCGCGCTCCAGGAGATGTGTAACATCCTCACCTCGGGCTTTATCGACGGCATCGCGAACACGCTGGACGCGACCATCAACATGGGGACGCCGACGGTCGTCCAGGACGACGCGACCGAAATCGCCGACAAGGCCCTCTCGCACGTCCGCCGGGACTCGCTGACCATCGTGCTCGACTCGCTGGTCGACATCAAGGAAAGCGACGTGGCGTTCTCGCTTCGTATCTTCCTCATCCCCGACCCCGGCTCGTTCGTCCACCTTATCGACCAACTGGACTACGACACCGACCGCGAAACCCACATCTCCGCCGACACTGACGCGGTCAAGGAACTCGATATGTCGGGTGATGCGGACGCCCTCGATGCCTTTGATTCCTCGAAGTAGCCGGACCAAACCCACGACGTTGAAGAGGGTCGCGTCCAACCGCCGGATATGAGTGTCGTAAACGCGGCTGTCTTCGGGGTACACCTGATATTCGCCGCGCTGTGGGCTGGAACCGTGTTGTTCATGACCTATGCCGTGCTCCCGACGGCGCTGAACGGCGACTCCTCGCCGGGGCCGCTGTCGGCGATTACCGCGAAGCTCCAGACGGTGTCGCGTGCGAGTGCGACGCTCCTGTTTCTGACGGGGGGACATCTGGCAGCGACCCGCTACACCGCTGAGTCGCTGACTGGAACCGGTCGCGGCCACCTCGTCATTACGATGATCGTCCTGTGGTTCATTCTGGCCGGCCTTGTAGAGGTCGGCGCATCGAAGCTCAGCGATGGCTTCGCCCAGCAGAAGGTACGCGAACCGGCCCGGAACGCGCGCCCGTTCCTGCTGGGGGCGTCTCTCGTGTCGATTTTACTTCTGCTTGACGCCGGCGCTATTCTCGGCCTGTACTGAACAGCCGGCATCTCGGTCCCCGGGCTCGACTCACGGACACCTGTATCAGCAGATACAAATCACAATCCAGCATAGCACGACACAATGTGGCCGTGGGGACATCTCGCCGTCGCCTACCTCGTCTACGCTGTGTACACTCGGTTCGACCCGACCCGTCGCCAGACAGCGGCCACGCTGACCGCGCTGGCGGTGGGGTCGCAGTTCCCGGACCTGATCGACAAGCCCTTGGCCTGGACGTTCGGCGTCTTGCCGTCCGGTCGGTCACTGGCACATTCACTGCTCTCACTTCTCTTCATTGCCGTAGTCTTGCACCGGCTCGCCGCGCTGTATCGCAGAACGGACCTTTCGACGGCGTTCACGCTCGGTGCGTTCGCACACACGCTGACGGATATGAGCCCGACGGCGGTGGGCGGGGTACTCGGCGGTGACCTGACACAGCTTCAGTGGCTGCGCTTTCTGGTCTGGCCCCTGCAGCCACCGCCGCCGTACGCCAACGACGCCTCCTTCGTCGAGCAGTTCGCGTCGCTCTCGCTCGAGCCGTACGTCCTGTTTCAGTTCGGGCTGTTCGGCCTTGCCGTCGCCGTGTGGCTCGTCCATGGCGCGCCCGGACTTCGGTCGGTCACTCGCCGGAGCAAGGCCGTGTTCACCGACTTCGCCGATTAAAGCCGCTCGGAAATATGGTCGGCACATTTCAACGCCAGCGCGGCGATGGTCAGCGTCGGGTTCATCGACCCGGCGGTGACGAACACCGACGAGGACGCAATCGAGAGGTTCGACACGTCGTGGGTCTGCAACTGTGGGTTCACGACGCTCTCTGCGGGGTCCGTCCCCATCCGCGTCGTCCCCATGTGGTGGTACGCCGGGCCGGTGTTTTCCGGCCCGACCGTCCAGGAGACGTCGACGCCGAGTTCGTCCAGAATCGCGTGCTGAATCTCGTTCGCCCGCGAGAGCGACCGCTCCAGCCGGTCGCCCCACGACCACTGGATGTCCGGCACCGGGTTCCCGTGGTCGTCCGTCGTCGAGGTGTCCAGCGTCACGCGGTTCTCCTTCCGCGGCGGCTGGCCGACCAGCCCGCCCATGGCGATGCTGTTGCCGTAGGCGTCCCGCAGACTCGACAGCAGGGTGTCGCCCCACTCCTCGCCGGAAAGGGCGAGTTCGACCGGCGACGGGCCGGCGTAGTTCAGGAACTCCAGTTTCAGCGGCGACAGCGCCCCGTCGGCGGCCTTGACCACCGTCTCGCCGTCCGCGACCCGCTCGACCGGCTGGCCGGGGTCGTCGTAGAACTGGTGGCACTCGCTCGTGAGGAAGCCGACGTGGTTCTGGCGCGTCTCGCGGTCGAGCGTGCCGCCAGCGCCGGCAAACAGGTGGTCCATGAAGTAGCGGCCCACCAGCCCGGACCCGTTCGCCAGCCCCTCGGGGTGGTCCTCGTTGGCCGACAGCAGGAGGAGCCGCGGCGTCTCGACGCCGCCCGCCGCGACGACGAACTCGCGGGCCGTCTGGCGGTGTTCGGTCCCGTCCGGCGTCGCGTACACGGCCGCCTCGACGCGCCCGTCGCCGTCGGTTTCCAGGCGCTGGACCGGCACGCGGTCGATAACTTTGGCCCCTTCGGCTTCGGCGTCTTCGATGTGGACGCTGGCGTCGTATTTCGCTCCGGAGGGACAGACCGGCTGGCAGGTCCCGTAGCCGACGCAGGGGCCTCGGCCGTCGTAGGGCTCTGAATTGCGGGCGTTGGGGACGGAGTGCATCGTGATGCCCAGCTGCTCGCAGGCCTCGGCGAACAGCGAGTCGCTGTACGACGGCGGGAACCCGGGCAAGGGGTACGCGCCGTCACGCGGCGGCGCGAAGGGGTTGTCCACGTCGCCGGCGACCCCAAGCGCCCGCTCGGCGTCGGCGTAGTACGGCCGCAGGTCGTCGTAGTCGATTGGCCACGCGGGGTCGTCGGTGTCGTGGCTCCCGTCGAAATCCGAGGGGTGCAGCCGCATCACCATCCCCTGCCAGTGCAGCGTCGACCCGCCGACGCCTTTGACCCGTGAGATGTTCAGCGGGTAGTACCGCTCGCCGCTCGCACTAAACGCGTCGCGGTCGCCGCCCATTTCCCAGACGGAGCCGTGGTCGCCGGGTCGAATCGTCTCTTCCATCTGCTGCTCTCGTTTCGACCTGTCGAACCGCGGCCCGGCCTCTAGCACCACGACCTTCTGGCCCTCGCTAGCGAGCTGGCTTGCGATGAGTGCCCCTGCCGGCCCGGCTCCGACGACACAGACATCCGCCCGCTCGGACGGCTCCCGGTCCATTTCAGCAGGAGTTAGGCAAGCCTAAACTTATACGTTGGCATCTCAGGCGTCGTGTGGGTGGCGATGTTTGCTCTCTTCCGCCACGAGGTGTGGGACTCGCGGGAGTGACCAAACGCAGAGCGGTTGCGAACTACGCGAGACCCGTCGGGGCGGGTCTCGGGATTCGAACCCGAGGCGAGACTCGCTGTGCTCGTCTCGCGTGTTTCGAATCTCCGGGCCGTTTCACGCCTCGCTATCGCTCGGCGAAAACGGGCGTGGCGGGACTGAGCGAAACCGCAGGTTTCGCGAGGGTCGCCACGGCCGCGAGTGTGTTTCGAGCGAATGTGAGAAACCACGAAGCGGGCGTGGCGGGATTCGAACCACGGTCGGACGTGCTCGCTTCGCTGCGCGCGACCTCCCTGATTAGAATCCCGCCATGCCGGTTCGCTCCCTTCGGTCGCTGCACGGGCGTGGCGGGATTCGAACCCGCTAACCCACCTTTACGCCCTTCCCAGCCGCTAACGCGGCTGTTCAGGTCGCAAAGCTGGACCAAATACTAACGCCTCATAGCGGGCGGATACTGGCCACAAATCGGCGCGTAGGAGTGCGGTCACCTCGAACATGACCGAACTAGAAGCCCTACAACCGGCAGAAGCCGTAGAGATGTATCTCACCGATAAGGACACCGAATACACCGAGGCTACACTCGACAGTCATAGACGGCGAATCAAGTGGTTCAGACGGTGGTTCGACACGGAGACCGAGTACGACTACCTCCGAGAGTTGTCCGGTCTCGACCTTCACCAATTTCGGGTGTGGAGACAGGGGGACCTCGCACCCGTCACGTTGAAAACGCAGATGGACACGGTGCGAGTGTTCCTCTACTGGTGTCGCAACATCGATGCTGTCTCGCAGGACCTACCCGAGAAGTGCGAGTCGCCCCGAGTGAGTGGAGACCAAAACCAACGGTCGGACATGCTCCCCGTGGACCGCGTTGAGCACATCATCGACTACCTGTCCCGCTTCCATCACGCGAGTGTTCAACACGTGCTGTGGGTACTCCTTTGGCGGACAGGCATCCGTGTGGGAGCGGCCCGTGCAATCGACATAGAGGACTACTACCCTGATGAGCAGTACGTCCAAATCAATCACAGACCGGACGAAGATACACCGTTGAAAAACCAGTACCGAGGTGAACGTCCCGTCTCTCTTCGACCGGACACGTGCGAGGTGCTGGACGACTACATCCGCCACAATCGCCACGAAGTGCGGGATGAGTACGACCGCCGCCCGTTGTTCACCAGCCGACAGGGACGCCGAGCGATCTCGAACCTACGCGAGATTATGTACCGGTGGAGTCGGCCGTGTCGCGTCGGTCGAGACTGCCCCCATGGCCGAGACCCCGACACCTGCGATGCCAACAAGAGCACGAACGTGGCGAGTCAATGCCCGTCCTCGAAGGCGTGTCACGCGATGCGTCGGTCGTCAATTACCCACCATCTCAGACAAGACGTGCCCGTACCGGTGCTCTCTGACCGAATGAACGTGTCTGCGGACGTGCTGGACGATCACTACGACCAGCGAACTGAGCGCGAGAAGATGGAGGTGAGGCGCGAGTACCTCGACTGGGACTAGCTCTGTCTCTCTAACCGTTCCTGCACCCACTCATCCCGGAACGACTCCGTGATCGCGGTCTCATTCATCTGAGCCGCGTCAGGCGCATGAGTCACGCACAACGTAATCAGGTTCGACACCTGAAACCCATCCTCTCGCTCGTGCGGATGCTCGTCGAACAGCACGAACAACTCCGTCTGCCGCCCGCACTCCCGGCATCGGAAATCATCACGCTTGAGCGTCTTCTCCTGAAGCTCATCCCAGTCCAACGGGAAGCCGCGATCCGCGTACTCTGCAGGCGATAGATTGGACATAGGCTGCTCCCAGTTGAACACACGAACGTATATGGGTCGGCGTTGATGGCTGCATCATCGCGAGGCTGCTCCTAGCGTCTGATACAGTCCCTTATCCGTCTTCAGCCGATGTTGTCTCGTCAGATGTCGGGTACAAACACCGTGCTCCTACGGCGGAACAGGACCGCGAAAAAAAGAGAGGTGAGTTTAGAACGTCCGCATAATATCTTGGTCAAGGTCATCACCCCGCCCAATTTCATCGGCTTCAAGCCGTTCAACGATACTATTCCACCGCTCGATAGCACCGCCCACCAACTTGTAGTCGTCGCGGAACGGTGCTAACGCCTCGACAGTCTGGACTGCCCACCGGTGCTGACTGGTATACACGACATCCCCGTTCACCAACTTAGGCTCCAGATCGTCAAGATGAGCGTGCAAGACAGCGGCAGCACGCTTCGGATCGGCAGTCATCACACCGTCGTCCTTGAGTTCGAACAACTCGTGTTCCATGGTCTCTCGGATATAGTCGGCCATCTGGTCAGACTGGCCAAACTGTTGCTCAACGAAGTCCTCAATGAGCCGCTTGCGGATTTTGCCCTCAGGGTAGCGATAGCGGATCATCGCTCCGAGCAGTTGGCGCTTCTCAACACGGTCACGCGGCTTTTTGCTGACGTGGTCAGGGTTGATTTGGGCGTCTGGCTTGACGATTATTCGACGGATGGTGTCGGTGTCCAGCGTCCCGATGATTTCTTCATCAGGATCGTATTCGGCAGGGTCGATACCGCCCGACTTTCCCCCATTCACGTGAGCGCCGTCCAACAGGACCTCGACAGGGTTGTCGTAGTCTGACTCGTGCTCGCGCATGTCGATGTCGCCGATGTGTTCGACGAAAATCTCGTGCATGAACTCCTTCTTCGATTCGTAGTCGTACTCGTCGTAGATGTGGTCAATGACTTCTTTCGTATCCTCGTCGATGCTTGTTCGTGACATTCTTACTCTTACTTGACACCTCACACGTATATATCACTCGGGAGACTGGACACCCCCTAATCCGCAATATTCAGCCAGAAGGCGGTTTGAAGGCGGAGATTGCGGGCATCAGTCCAAAAATAGATCGTTTTCTTTCCCTAATTTGGTGTGGTATCTGTCAGGACTAACCGCGTAGGGGTGGATAGGGATGGACACCACATGTGGACACCCACTATTTGAGGGTTTGAGGCCGTGAGACACACGTTATCAGCAGAATAGGGAGCACGGTCGAACAGAAAGGCTGTCGACTCTCTTCGCTCAGAAAACGGAAGGGTGGGGGGGTAGGGGGACAGCCGTGTCTGGTCAGGGATGGATAGGGATGGACGGGTAGGTGGACACCCGTTATTCAGCCGATAGACAGCTTGAGGCCGGTGTTAACTGGGTTTTCGCGCTTTGGACGCTAAAGGTAGTCGCCCGTCTCTTCTCGTTGACGAACTCGATGGGTGGGGGTGGTCGTTGGAGTCGGGGACGCTTGGGCAGGTTGACGTGTTGCCGTCCGGTGCCGTTCCCGGAACACGTCCGGTTGATTACACACATACGTTACTTGAAGTAACGCAATAAACATAAACACTTATATACATATAACTCTAAGATACCGTAAGCCACTCTTTTGGTGCAAGGATGGGTCGGTTCACCGACCCGACGCCGCACCCCTCCCCCCACCCCTTCGGATTCTTCAGCGAGAAGAGGTGGCGACCTTTCTTCCGACGGCCAACGTCAATTCTCCCGTTGACAACCGACACAGCGACTCTAACGGCTGTTTCGGGGGTGTCCAGAAGGGTGGATAGGGATGGACACCCCTACGACCGGTCACGACGCTGTTGCATGGTTTCGGGGGTGGACACTCGACGGTAACACGACTGGTTGGCTGACGTGAGTTGTGAGCGACAACTGGTTGAGCGTGACGCCTGACACCCGACTGGGAACAAAACGTCTGTGCGACCGCGAGAATCGGGTTGCTATCGACCGTGGCCTGTACGTGCCCACACACGGGCGGGCGTTCAGGTTCGACTACGTGTTGCGCCTGTTCCGTGTTCGGTACTCGACAATTTTGGACGTGGCTCACGAAGCGTGCTGTATGGGCGACGACGAACACGACCTGCCAACGCCGGGAGAGATCGTTGACGTGACTGGCGGTGACCCGGCTAAGATTCGTGACGGGATGCGGGCGTTCGGGTGGGTGAATGGTGAATGTCCGTCTGCGTCGGAAAATATCGACGTGACTCCGGGGGTTGGTCGGGATATTCGAGCGCCGCCACGCGATTACACCGGACAGGACTGGCACTTCGAACAGGAATTCGGGGATGAAGCTGGTGAAGGGGAGTAGGAGTGGAAACTCGGGGCGGAGGCCCGCGAGTAGGATCGAACAGGTTCCGTTCGGTTGGCCGGGGATTTTTCCCCGTATTCTATCTACCTGCCTGACAAGTATAAACGACTCGTGGGACTACGCGGTCAAAGCGTGTCGCGGGTAGTCAGGGTCAAGAAGCCGCAATGTGGGCAGTCCCAACCGGAGATGTATCCGGTGGTTTCGTGCCGCATCAACAGGCCGTGGCAGTCGGGGCAGCGTTCGTCGCTGATGGTCCCGCCGCCGATGATGCCGGGGTTCAGACCGGGCGGGATCGGTTCATCTAGTCGTCGGGCACATGACCGGCTCAGACATCGCCCCCACCTGACACGAGGTCATGAACTTCGGGGCCGTACTGAGATCGGTCCGTCCAATACTCGCGGCAGGACGGACATCTGAGGACTTGCGCTTGACCCCACTCATCGGGGTAGTCTCGTGATCGGATGTATAGCGTGACGTGCGGGTGGCCGCACTCGGGACACGCTTCACTCATCGTTCTCACCCGTGAGTGCGTCGCGTTGTGCTTCGATGTAGTCCTCGAATGGGTGGACGGCGATCTCGTACCCGCATTGGCAGTTAAACGGTGTCTCAGTCGTCATAGCCGCCATGAGCGGTACGTCCCCGCACTCGGGGCACGGGTGGATGTCGTCGGTTACGTCTTGTATGTCTATTTCTTCTGGTACTTCCATGTCAAAAACTAGAAGTTACGAGGGTATAAGGGCTGCCCGCAAGTGCTGGATTCAGAGGGTAGCGCCGCCCATCTCGTCGAAGTAGAACTCTTCACCACGCCTCGATTTTCTCGTGTTGCAAAGGGTCACCGACTAACTCCAGACTGTATAGGGTGATCTCGTTGGTGTCTTCGGGATTCTGGCTATACGGTACAAGATACAGCGTTGTGTCCTGATGTGAAGGGGCATACTTCCCGAAGGTACTGTATCGACTATCGATACCGAACGCCTCAATCAGTTTTCGTCCCTGTGTGAGACCGGCTTCTGTGTACGTGTGACAGTCTTCGCACCCGACATCGGCATAACCAAACCAGACCTTCGGTTCAATTGAACCGCAGAGTGTAGGGGTTTTCTCGGGTGTCCCTGATGGGTTCCACCACCGGTTGATTGTGTGCCCGGACTGTTCAAGGAAGTCTGCGGTTTGGAGCTTCAACCGGGTATGGCGGGGATTTTCGTGACCGGAGTATCCCGGTGCGCTTGGTGCGTACTTCCGATGGTCGGTGACCTCACCTTCGCTGATGGCACGGGTGTGGTGTTGATGAGTTCCTAATTGAATGATACCGCAGTCGAGAAGTTCTTGAACAAGACCGAGTTCGACACGGTGATCGCTCCAACCACCACTCCCGTCGAATGCGCTGCAAAGGCGGTCTCGCGGTTCTGTATCTATCTCTTTACGCATTATCACCACCGTGGCGCAGACCGTATAGTGCAGGCGAGTCGAGTGCGCGGTAAATGCTTTTGCGGCTGGTGTTCAGTTCATCGGCAGCGGCTCGTTTTGAGAGTGACCCGTCCTGAACGAGAGAGAGCACCGTCGCAACCCGGTCGAATTGATCAGTTGGGACAAGCTCTCCGCTATCCTTATTGAACCCAAGGGGAGCAGGTCCGTGATGGTAGTCAGGGTTCTGACGGCGGACTGCAATTCCTTCCTTGGTTCGCTGTTGAGCCAACTCGGCTTCTAACTGAGCGAACACACCCATGAGACGCAGCATGGCATCTTGGAAGGGGTCCCGTTCACCCGGAACAAGCTCAAACCGCTCCTTCACGATGTGGAGTTCGGTGTCATTCTCACGGACCACGCGCTCAACGGTGGCGTCGAGGTCTCTGATGGAGCGAGAGATGCGTGAGACGGCGTGTGTGACTACTGCGTCCACTTCACCGGATTCGACGAGTTCCATCGTCTCGCGGTAGCCTGAGCGGTCTGTGTTGGTCCCCGTGGACTTGTCGCGTTTGACTTCGATGTCAGCGAGTTGAGCGCCGAGTTGGTCTTGTGCGTAGTTGGTTGTCGATTCGATTTGTCGTTGGGGGTTTTGGTCCTCGGTGCTGACGCGGCAATAGCAGATTATCATGGTTTGAGGGGCGGGTGACTGCACAGGTCGGGGTTGATATAAATGACCCCGTGACTCGCACAGACTGTGCGAGAACGGATGTTCCAGCACACCCTTGTCAGAATATTGATGTCTGGTGAACAAAAGGGCTGCCCGAGACTGTGGCCAGCAGCTAAAACAGATAGAGTGGACTCAGTCGAGGTCGTACGCTTCGAATCGGTTCTCCAGCGTCGCAAGCCGTTGTTCAAGATCGTCCTGTAACACGTCTTGTGTTTCGCCGTGGAGGTCGGGGGCGACTGCCTCTAACGCTTCCATTTCTTCTTTGAGTCGGGCGATTCTGTCGCGGATTTTTGACCTGACGACGTAACGGTGATTGTCGCTGCCTCGACCCTGCAGGACCTCTATCTCCCGGTCGGTCGCAAGGACTCTGTTTACTCGTTTGTTCTCTTCTTTTTCATCCTGTTTTTCGGACATACTCTATCTTGGACGCGCACGTATAAATAACTTAACCAGATTGTTTAGAACCTTAGTAACTGAGTTAAGTTTATATGGATACATCGTTTAACTCTATACATGACAGAATCAAAATCTGAGGGAGGTGTAGAACAAATTGAACCGACAACAGTCGTGCAGTACGACGACGCCACAACCGGCGACATCGTGCTGATCCAGCAACCCGTGTTTGGCCACGGACTCGTCTGGGACGACTCAAACGGCGAATTAGTGGCCGTAGACGACTCATACACTGTGCTGGACCGCATCCCAGTAGACGTAGACGAATGCGTTGACATGCCCGACTACACGACGGATGTTACTGCGCTATGGATGCCAGACATCCACGTCACGAGCGTTCGCAACGGGTCTGTGACCATCATGGACGACAGCGGTCGTGTGGGTCGTATCGTGCCAGCAGGCGACTAAGTCGGTCTCACGTCCTCTATCAAATCTATCTAGCTCGGGCCGCGAGGCCCACAGAAAAATATGACAGAAGAAGAAAATCTGCAAAGAATCGAGAACGTGGTCGCAGGCGAAATCCGCCCCGGCCATCTGCGATGCACAGTTTGCGGCGGCGACGTGACGCGGGACACCGCGTACGCACACCGGATCGAACAGAGGGTGAACGTCCACTACCGATGTCAGGGCGACTGCTCCGTGTCGGGTCACATCCAGCGTATCACTCGCTCTGAGGGTGGCGTCGAACACGAGTTCAACAATCTCCAGCAACTCGGCGACAGTCACCTCACGTACGCACAGAAGCACGAACGAGCGGCGTTCCAGACCGGTAACGAACTTCGGGGGGACGGCGGCGTGGCCACCGAGCAACCCGTCGAAGACTCGGAACCAGAGCAGTACAACGAGTACGTGAGCGACCGCACAGAGGACCTTCGACCCGGCGACAGGGTGGTCATCAGCACGTACCGTGACGACCACTTGAACGTGGTCCCAGCCGACGTAATCGCGGCAAGTCACCGTTGTATCAAACTCGACGTTCCGGCTGACGCACCACTCGACAAGTGGGTGTTTCGAGAGGAGGATTCTGAGTACCTGTTGGCCATCGTCGGCCCTGACGTTCAGGCCGTCGACGTGTACCGGCCAACAACGACCACGGAGGTGGGTGGTCGTGAATGAGTTGCGCGTACTGCGGCGGTGTCCTTGAACAGACGGCGTTCAAGGCCGTATCTGACCGGGAGTGCATCGATACATTCGAATGCATCTCTTGTGGCCGACTGGGAACGCTACACGTCCGGCCCGGAGACCTCCCAGACCGCGAAACCGGGGTCTGCGCAGGTGATGGCCGATGACCTGTCCAGACTGTCCTGAGTCGACCGGAACCTACGCGGTTGAAGAGACCTACCACGGCATCGACACGACCACTATCAACGTGACTGTCTACTGCCGGGGTTGCGACGCTGAACTGCACACTGAGACCGAGACACGACGCGCAAAACACCGACTATACTAACAATGCACTACGAACCAAAATTCGAGACCGAAGTAACAGACGAAGAGCACGACAAAGTAACCGAAACCATCCAATCCCTTGACCTCCCCGACGAGATTCGCGGAGTCCAGCACACCACGGCGATGCTGGACTTGATTGACTTCCTTCGGGATTTCGACGCTGATACCCTACCAGACACAGACCGGTGCCCGGAGTGCGGGTCACCAGTCGTGATTGGATTGACTGGCACAGACCGGATTGATACGGACATCATGACCCTCACATGGAGGATTGGGTGTACGGATTGTATGACCGAGATCGATGATATCGAGACATGTATCTGGCAGCCTCGTGGTGGGCCAGTGTTTGACCCGGGATACCTCTAATCGGGACACCGGGGTTCCAGTTTTTTCTTTTTAGCTTACTGAGGAGTCTTCTTCTGCTGATTCTTTCTGCTGTATTCTCTGCTGTTATGATGTAACCGCTATACGGGGCTGAATCTATAGTATAGACGTGACAGTTCGTCCCGGTAACTGCACGGTTGTGTGTTCCGGGGTTTGTTCCGGAGCAGGTGCTTTAAGACTCGGTTCTTACTCGTGATTGATGACTGATACAAGAGAATGGAACGGGGTTGAACTCCGTCCGCATGAGTGTGAACTTCTGACTGTATTGATAGAAGAGAACCCGCAATTTCACAACGCTTCCCGTGGCATGACGAGCACGGAAGTAATGGAATACTTGACGGTGATTCAGCATCGAAGCCAACTATCCAGAAGCCGGAAACGACTGAAGGAAGCCGGATTAATCGAAGTCGGCCAACAGCAGAATGATGGCCCACTCCAACCAGTCAAGATTATGGCGGCCACCGACGACGCAGAAGAGCATCTGGACTATCTCCGCTGGGAGTCGGAGGACACATTAGAGGATCGGGTTGAACGCTTGGAACGCATCGTAGAGTCAGAACTTCTGAACGAGTAGACCACAATCGGGGGAATGACCCCCGGAAAGAGACCGCAACCAACGACCAAAACATGATGGACGGCTTCTATTGGGGCCGCTTGCTTGGTGGCGGCTTCCAGCTATACACTCGGGTCAGCTCCAGTACCGTTCGAGTGCGGTCGGGGCATGATGCACTCTTAGGTAGGGATGTTTCCCGTAAGTGGATATGTCCGGGGCTGCTCAGGCTGCTCTCAAACACCGAGTGTGAAGGACTATAACCCATTAGGAGCGATTCAATCATAACATGGTCAACCCGGTCCTCAAGTGGGCAGGAGGCAAGCGTCAATTACTCGATGAACTCTACTCACGCTTCCCGACCGAGTATCAACACTACCACGAACCCTTCTTTGGTGGCGGGGCGGTGTTCTTCGACCTTGAACCGGTAGACGGCACTATCAACGACACAAACCCCCGACTAGTCAATTTTTACGAGCAGGTTCGAGACCACCCGGAAGACCTAATCGACTTACTGCGGGCGTTTGAGGACCCGGAATCCGACCCCGACTCCGGAAAGGACCACGCCGACGAGAAGAATTACTACTACCAACACCGGGAGTTGTTCAACCGTCGCCCGAGAGACCGTGAGCACGGTGAACTGGAAGAAGCGGCGCTCCTCCTCTATCTTAACCGGACGTGCTTCAACGGCCTCTACCGGGAGAACAGTAGCGGCGAGTTCAACGTTCCCATCGGACGGTACGCGGACCCGGATTGGGTCAGGAGTGAGCAGATACGGGCGGCCAGCACGGTCCTCAATGACACTGAAATACACAACGACGATTTTGAGTACGTTCTGAACGCCGCAGAGGAACGCGACCTCGTGTATTTTGACCCGCCGTACCAGCCGATGAGTCCGACCGCTAACTTTGCTGAGTATTCCGCAGATGGGTTCGGAAAAGAGGACCAAGAACGACTACTGGACACGGCTAAAGAATTGGATGAGATGGGTGTCTACGTCGTTCTGAGCAACAGCGGTGTCATGTACGATTTCTACGACGGGGAGGGGTTCGACGTGGCTGTTGAGGGCGCGACACGCTCGATTAACAGCGATGCAGACAACAGGGACGAAGTGGACGAAATCATCGTCACGAACGTCCCAGAAGAGAAGCGAGATTCCTCGGGCCAGATGAAGCTCGGCAACTACTGACTGTTAGCTGTTTTCCGGAACTCAATAATTTCACCGTCCGGTTCGTACTCCATCACGCCTGCTTCCGGGATCGAGTCACCCTTCTCTATCCCGCTGAAGTTCTCCCGCACCCATTCCTGAAGTGGCGCGTCGAACGGTTTAGGTAAGTCTGCACGGTGCTCGCTGGCCACCCCGAACACTTCAGGTTCATCACTATGACCAACGTCGCAGTACACCTCGATATTGACCGTGCGACTCATCGTACCCTATACCTCGCCCGTGTGAAAGAATCTCAGCACATCATCCATCCACTCGTCGTCCATCATGTGGAGATTGTAGATGTCGGTCAGATCGTCGTAGCTCTGTCGCAAAACGTTCGACAGCGGCCCGTCCCATGCTTGTCCATCCGTCACCCATGTAAAGGCGACACCATCGTTGTACATCCTCCCACCTACGTGGTTGTAGGACCGACGGATTTCAGACGGTTTCGACCCCCTGCTCTTGTATGCGTTCGCTTCCACAGTCAGGCGAAGCTCGCCGTCCTCGAACAGTGCATAGTCTACCTTCTTTTCCTGTCCGGTGTCGTCTTTGTACGCGGTCACGTACTCCTTCTTATACGAGACATCGAACCCGTCGTCCTCAAGTTCACCGACTACAGTATTCAGACGTTCTTCGACTAGTGCCTCAAATCCGGTTCCTTGTCGGTTCTTGCGTTTGTTCGGTTCCAATCCTACCAGTAGCCCACGATAGTGTGATTCGATCCTGTCAGTGTCGTCAACGATCTGCTGAAGGTCGATGTCGCAGAGTAGTTCGGCGAGTTCTGCCGCAGCGTCACGGTTCCCGGAGTCAATATCCTTCTTGTACGAGTGGAACTTCCACGTCCCTTCTGCCGAAGAGTACCGTATCCCGGTCTCACCAACGAGTTCAAACAGGAAGTCAATCCACTCACGGGTCTCGTTCGTATCCATGAGTGTGCCCGTAATCTCGGTCTCGAATTCAGCACGTGACAACCCGCTCCATGATTGAACCGACCGAATGCGGTTCCGGTTAGCGTCCAGTTTGTCTTCGATACGCTCGTAGTCAATGAACATCTCGTTGGGTATCGCAGAAGGGATGACAGTAGACTGGAACTCCTCCACGAAGTCGTCCGTTGGTGGACGACGTTGACGGATAGGCATGTGTCACTCTTCGACGAAATACGTATAATTGCACTGGTTCCATCGTGAACTATGACCAGTTTCGACACCGGCGACTGCATTAGGATCGACATCCCAGACGAAACGGACCCGGATCACCACCTACACGGCCAACACGGTGTCATCCAGTCGGTCTTTGAGGATGATGCAGGGCAAGCGACGGGCCGTGACGTGGACTCGACACTCTACACGGTTGAGCTTGACAATGGTGAGGAAGTCGATGTCAGAGGCCGTGATGTTCGGCCACCTATAGAGGACTAGTACCCACACCCCCACACCCCCCTTCCAATCGCGGCTGAGCGCCCGCACGTGCGTACGCGACCCCCTACTCACCGCCGTCAGGATCGTGCTGGTCACGATGATACTGACAATACCCATTCGGGCCGAGCCGTGACGGGTCCGTGATACCGCACCTGTTCCCGTTCTCCTTCTCACCCTGACATCGGTCGTGGATTGGTGAAGAATCGTTCTCAGAGCCGTCTGCGTCCTCTTGGAACGCCTCCCAGCCGTCAATGAGTTGGCCGCGTTGAATCTGCTTCGCGGGGTCGTCAAGGTCCCAGACAAAGTTAGCGAAGTAGTCGGTGTCAGCCCGCCATCGACGCGGCGACTGCGGGATGTCCTTCAACACGAACCACTTGTTGTCGTCCTCGTACTGCTCCCACGCGCTGTTTCGTTCGTCTGACCGGTACACGATGGCCCGCTTCTTTTTCGACCCTTTCCCCGCTTTCTTCACTACCAACTGCACGTTCTCACGCACAATCGGGTGAACGTCGGCGTGACCACGGTGGCCAATCCAGATCGTCCGAGTGCTTCCGTCCGGGTTCTTCCTGAAGGCGTTGATTGTCTTCTGCAGGGCCTGTTCTACGTCGATGGCCCCGCTTCCGGCGTAGCCGGTCCCCTTCGTCGAGAACTCGTCTACAACAGCCACGCGGTCACCGGGCTGTTTGGCGAATTCAAGCAGGCTGGAGAGTGTTTCGCCGAACTCGCTGTCGGAGTGGTTCACTGGGACGTTCTGCCAGACATCAAGGCCATTCCCGTACAATTCGCTGATAACGCGCTCCACGAAATCGGTCTTCCCACTCCCCTTCGCCCCGATGACCAGCATCGAGTGCGCAGGCTGCATCATCTCGCTCATGAGCGCATCCATACCGTACGTCTCGACGCTGCTGGACGGAGCGCCCTTCCGGTACGAAATCCGGCTCAGGTTGCCCTCCTCCACGTCACGAGCCATGGCCATCCCGGAGCCGTGACTCTTGATGAGACGGTAGAGTGGTGTTTCTTCGAAGTCACGGTAGTCGTCCGCAATCCCTTCATCGTAAGCAGTGATGATTTTCGCAACGGCTGACCGGGCAACTGGATCGTCTATCTCTCCGAGAATTGGGTGCGGGGCCGCCTCGTTGTTCTCACGGTCGCGCTCCAGCTTTTCGCGTAGGAACGCTTCATTTAGCCCGTCGCTATTGTCACTCATCGGAATCACCCGCGTTGTCTGCGGATTCTTCGGCGTCACCCCCACGGTTGCCTCGCGTAAGTTCGCCCGCGTAATCGTCAAGGTCGCCGTCGAGATCGGTTTCACGAGCGAACTGGTCTTCCAGTTCGTCCTCCTTGGATTCGTAGGAGTCAATCATATCGTCGAGGATGGCTTCGACGGAATCACCGGACACCGCACGATTCAGTCCAATAGCGATGTTCTTGGCTTCGTCGAGTGCTGTCCGTGCTCTGACGAACGGGAAGGCAGACCGCAACTGCTTGCCGTTCTTCGCCTCCGTGAGCATATCCTTGATCACCATCGCGGCCTTCTTCCGGTCGGCCAGAATCTGGTCGATGCCGATGAGTTGGCCGTTGATGTACTCGACTTGCTCACGTTCGATTCCCTCGATGTCTTCGACAGTCTCGACCTGCCAGTCGAACGCCGCTTCGACACGTTGTTCACCACGGTTGATAGACTGAACGAGATACGCCGTGTCGCCTGTTTCCGTGTCCCGAGTGGGTGGGTAGCGGTCGTACTGGTAGTCCTCGGAGAACGTCCCCTTGCGTGCCCAATACCCGGCCACCTTCCTGCCGGTCTCGTCCAGCACTTGGATTTTTTCGAGTGAAGGGTTGTACGCCGCTCGAAGAATCGGCTTCAGCAGCGCCGGACCGAAGAAGATCATGGCGAACAGGATAGACCCAATCACGAGTTTCGCTTGGTCGCCAATATCGGGCAACGGCAACGCAATCAACCCAACCATGTCCACGAGGTACAGGATGGCCCCAAGTTTGACCGCGTTCACGACGACACTACGGATGTTTGCGTACCTTTGGAACAAGCCCCTCAGACCGTCGTCGTACTCCTCCGGTTCTTTCTGACTGTCGGTGAACCGGTTTAGCAGGCTCTCGCGCTCAACTTGACCGGCAATAAGAGCGGCTGCCGGTCGGAATCGCTGGAAAATCTGCTCCCGACCGAGGAACCATTGTAGCGCGAACAACGCCATCCCAGCCGACCCGCTGACGAGCACAATCCACAGGTACTCGGAACGCATATCGCTCAGGAACGGTGGCTCGATCTCTCGAAGGACGACACCAGTATCCCCCGAAGCGAGAGTGATGAGTTGGATGCCTTCGAACTCACCTGCCGGGAGTCGAATCGTGTGCGTACCCGGCTCCAGTTCAACGGATTGAGCCGTGTAACGGCCTGTTGACGCCATGCTGCCGAAGTCAACGTACTGGACGCTCTCCGTGGTCCCACCGCTGACACGGATGATGCCCGTCCACGCATTGTCGCTCTCGTCGAAACTCCACGCAACAACCTCCACGTCGGATGTGATGCGTGTACCTTCGCGGTCGAGATCGCTGGCCGTGATGTTACTCCCATCAATCAATCCGTAGGCGTTCTGAGAGTTCTGTGAGGCGTTCTGCAACTCGTTCTCTGCCTCTGTGATGAGTGATGGATGAAGGCCCTCACCGGGCTTCTCGCCGGTCTCATACCAGTCTATCCACGCTTCAACGTACCGTTGCTCCACGTCGCTAAACTGGTCTTGGTTGTCGAGATACCACGTCTCCATTGAGTCCACGTCAATCGTGCTATGGCGGCTGATTTGATCGTCCACAATCGACAGGATACGGGCCTTCGACCAGTTACTGGGATCGTTGGTAGTGTTCGAGTCGTCTGAATTGGCCGAGTCACCCCCTTCTGATGTAGGCGTTGAGGTTGGTGTCTCGGTCGTGTTTCCGTCCGGGGACTCCTGTTGCTGGTAGTAATGGTCCCCCGGGTCGGTCGTCACCGATGCCGCGACGACGCCAACACCAGCCGTCGATGTCAGGACACTCACCACGAGTAAGACAGCAACGAAAGCGCCGTAGGTAGTTGAAATACTATTCATCATGTTCACCGTAAATGTAGAAGCAGTACCCGCACGAGTCGCAGACCACCCGCCGAGTCCCTGTCGGGACGTACGGCAGGCAATGGTCGCAATCCGGGCATTCGGTTAGCTGCTGTGCTATTCGTTCTGGTCGCATACCGCAAGCCGCCGCCGGGAATCGAACCCGGCCAAACCCGTCCAAGGGGCGGTTCAGCGGCGTGACGTGCCGCTACACGTGATTGGTTAGTCGAGGAACCGGCGACTAGCAACGACACCGCCACCCCCACCGCCAAGCAGGAGCACCGCTGCCCCTGCAAGCGCGAGAATAATGACGATACTACCGTTGCCACCAAGGTCGAAGCCACCGAAGCCGGGGATAATGCCCGAACCCTGACGCTGCTCCTGCAACTGATCAATCCGCTCGTTCAGGCGGTCCATTTCAGCCTTCAGGTCGCTCGTATCGCTGGTGTTGACCTGAACGGACTCGTGTCCGACGGACTGCACTTCGGTTCCGTCGGTCTGCTGGAGCGTGCTGATGGTGAATTCACCGTCGATACGGTGGAGTTCACCCGTGTCGGTTACGAAGTACGTCAGTCCGCTAGAGCCGTTGTACGTCTCACCGGACTGCCACGTGGCGTTACCGGAACCGTCCGTGGTGTTCGGCGTCCACGACGTGTACAACTGCCCTTGAGCGGTCTGCGTGTTGTTGTTGGAATCAGTCCACTCGATTACGACGGTCGTGTCAGCACCGGGACCGTCCATATTGATTCCGAGGACACGATTATAGTAGTCCTGCGGGTCAGAAGTGGTGTTCTCAACGGATACGGGGTCGTACCCGCTCACGAGGTCACTCGCGTTGTACGAGTTGCTGCTGAGTGCAACATCGAGGTCAGCGAGGTAGCCACTCGAAGCGTTTCCGAGCGTGTTCTGGACCTCATCACGCTGCGTGCTGATGGACTGGTAGGTGACCCCATAATCGTAGTAGTCCAATGCCTCCACATAGGAACCGGCATCGGGGTCATTGACTTCGATTACGTACTGGTCAGCGTTCCCATCAACGTTGTTCTCGAAGTCGGCAGGATTATGGACATTTTCCCACGAGCCATCATAACTGCTGTATGACGCGATGGTACGGAAAGTGTGAGTTGAGCCGTTTGCAAGCGTTGTCTGGATGGCGACTGACCCGTTTTGTTCGACGATACTCTCATCTCCCTCAGAGTCAGTCTCGATGAACGCGGTAGAGCCCAACTGGCTGTAATTAGTCGTTATTTGGCCAGTCGGATAGTCACTATCACCCCCAAACGCATACGTTGGATGCTGCGCAATCCGCACGTCGCCCTCGTACCCGAGGTTTGTGACCTCCTCATCCATCGCGGCGACACCCCCTCCAGAGACGATCTGCGTCTCGTACTTCGTGAGGAGTTGTTTCTGCTGCGCCGCGTACATGTCGTCTACACGGTTCTTAGCGGCTGTAACTGCCTCAGAGTGAGTACTGCCGTTGGCACGCTCTTGGAGGTACGTGAGACGGGCTTCACGCATCGCGTTCGCTCGTGAGAGTTCGAGTGCGTTCTGCGAGTCTGTGATGTAGTTCTCCTGCGCCTGCTGCATCGAGTAGGCGTCCTGCGCTATCAAGCGCCGGAACTCGGAGTCACTGTACGCGGACGAATTCCGCTCTTCGCTGCCGAGTATGTAGCCACCGACAGCGGCGCCGCCGACGGCAGCACCCACGACACCGATAGCGACGGCGGTCGTGACCGCGATTGCGTCGGCTTCACCGACCGGAGACGCCTGTTCAATCGGGTCATTCTGATACCCGACGAACGGCACGCCGACGGTCGTCACAACCAGAATCGCCATCACGACGCTGAGGGCTTTCAATAATGTGTTTCGATTCATATTCAATCACCTGAGTTACTCTTCGTCACCGTAGTTCGCTACCACACCGTAGGCAAGCGCCGCATCCACGAGAGACACGGCTGTCTGCCAGTCAGCCCCGGTGACAAATGCACTCACTTCGCCGATGAACGGCGTTGTGAACATCAGAATGGCTCCAGACGCGAGGAAAAACTGTTCTACCGTCGGAAGCCGCTTGAAGTCACTCAGGGTAAACCCGGTCGTGATGAGGTTATAGCCGAATACGCCCCCACCGAGGAGGAAGGCGAGTGTGACATTGCCACCAAGGAAGGTGAACATCACCTCACTCATCGACAGATCGGTGAAGAGGGAGAGGCTAATTGTTGCTGCACCGAACTGAGCGAGCGCCGAAATCGTGAAAACGACGGACAGCGCCGCCTCGTCCAGCGAAACGTTTCGAAGGTCGAGGTCTAGGATGTTATCTAGTACCATCAGTTAGAAGTAAATATTGCCGCCTTTTACGTGCTGCCCGCGACTGTGCCCCTCGACGAAAACCGAAGCTGCTCGGGCTGCCTCCAGAACCGGCCGTTATAACGGACTACCGACTACGTAGAACCGGGTCGCGTCACCCACCCTCGCGACCCCACCATCGTGAGATTGCTTACCTCACACGCCGCTTCTTTCTCAACCCCTGAAGCCACGGTGTCCGATGCCACGGCAACGCAAGCTCACGTTCACCATCGCCGCGCTCTGTCCACTCGTACAACGCTGTCGCAATCTGGTGGAGTTCATCGACCGCCACAACCGCATCGTCAACGACCTCGTAGTCGTCCACGTCCGGTCGCAGAACGACCAACCCATACCGCCGCTCCCCATACTCCTGCTCGTTTTGAAGCCAGAGATTAGCGTAGTGCTGGGACTCCCGAAACCTAAATCGGCCATGCCTCGCGGTGCAACCCTTCACTTCCTCAGTCGTCCACCCGTCAGCCAAATCGTTCAACGGCGACCGAACCACTTCGGTAGGGTACTCTGCTTTGATGGCCATCCAGCGTTCGCAAAGCGAGTCGATCTTTTGAGCCGGTTCACACCCCGGTCTCAATTCGATCCGGCCTTCAGGAATTCTGTACCGGTAGCGGTCTTCGACATTCATCTCACACAATAATCATTGAGACATCACTTATTCGTTCCCCACCTATTCCGCCCGAGGAAGCCGTATAACGGATTAGAGGCCCTAATAATACTTCTGCGTTAGTCCTTATTATCGTGAAACTGTAACACATTATGCTTCAAAATGAGTGGAATAGAACAGGAGCAGAACGAGTCGAACCGAGAGGAGAACCAACCACGCTACACCCGCGACGAATACAACGAGTGGAAGCCGAACGCGGACATGCCCGAGTACGAGGTGGCCATCCAAGAAGCGATCCGTCGCATCAAGGACGAAGACGCGCTCGTGCGCGACGAACTAAGCATCGGTGTGCGCGTACACCTCAAGCCGATAGACAACCCGGACATCACCGTCAGCCTCGTTGACGTAGCAACCGCGAAACTCGCCGGGAAAGCCGTCGACCGCGACGATGAAACAATCAGCGAAGAAGAGGTGGTGAAGCGGCTGGAGGCACTACTCGAACACGAACGGAATCAGTAGCGAAAGGACACCGAGTTCTCGGGCGCGACTTCGACAGTCACCCTAACCCCAGATTTTTGTGGTTCAGTCGCGATGGTTCTGGGAGACCGCATGACAGCGTCGTGGCCGACCCGCCAGAAGTCGTGTTCAGCCATCCGGCTCCTGACACGATTTATAAGCATCCCCTCGCCCGCAAGGGGTTCTGGAGTATGCTTTGCTGAGACGGGCGTGGCGGGATTCGAACCCGCGTTCTAGGGGTTAGGAACCCCTCGCCCTGGTCCACTAGGCCACACGCCCTACCGAGTGGTTGATTGACCGGCGAAAAATCCTTTCGTTATCACTAGCGCCGGCTGAAAACGGAGAAGTGGTCGAGATTACGTCTCGGTTTCCGTCGCCGTCTCGGTCGACTCGGTCGAGTCCACAGTGGACGCGTCGGTCCCTTCTGCAGCGCCGCTCTCACGCATCTCTTCGAGTTCCTGTTCGACTTCTTCTCGCCCCTTCTGGAACTCGCCCATGGCTTCGCCGGTCGACCGCGCCAGTTTTGGAATCTTGTTCGCCCCGAACAGCAGGACGGCGATGAGGAGGATGACCATCATCTCCGTCGTCCCGGGCATTCCCGGGAACAGTACTCCGGATGTCCCTAACATTGTGTCCGAAGGTTACGTGGTTGCTATTATAACCTTTTTGCTCAGGATGGCCTGCTGGGTGATTCACCGCTGTCGGGACTGTGTTGGGGCGCTGTATCGGCCTCTTGGCAACAAAACGAGAACACAACTGAGACAGACTTGAGCAGCCTGTGGCAGTGGCCTCGCCGGGGACTGCCGACGAGGCCCGACGTCAGGGGGTTGTGGATCGGACGGAGCGCCACGAGGCACAAGGTTTCCGACTGTTCCATCTCGATGGGCTGGGAACTCAACAGCGAGACCACACCGTGAGCAGCGGACTCCGCCGCCCGGGGATATAACTACTGTCGGGCGCTCAGAGATACCAGATGCCGGCTGATAGCCACACGATGGAAGTCAGGAGCGGACAGGAGGTAACGATTCGACCGATCAAACCCGTCGGGGAGGACGCCGTTCGGGTCGACATTGAGGCCGATGGGGTGTGGCGGCTCGATATCACGCGCGAGGGCGAGATTGCGGATGTCGTCACGACCCGGGACGCAGACGGGACACTCGCGGACCGCGAGCTCCCGGAGTGGATCGACGAGGTCACGGCGAAGTTCGCACAGTTCTGACAGCCGCTGTACTCGCCCGGGTCGGAAAGGGTTTTACCTGCCACGACCCAGGTCGCCACTATGGTATCAGTCGGCGACGCTGCGCCCGATTTCACGGCACCGATAGCAAATGGCGATATCGACGAGATAACACTGTCCGAGGCGGTCGCGGACGGCCCTGTCGTCCTCGCGTTCTTCCCGGGGGCGTTCACCAGCGTCTGCAGCCACGAAATGAACACGTTCCAGGACCGACTGGATGAACTCACCGATGCGGGAGCGACGCTGTACGGCGTCAGCATCGACACGCCGTTCTCACAGAACGCGTTCCGTGACGAACTGGGACTCGAATTCGACCTCGTGAGTGACTCCGGGCGGGAGATAGTCGACGCCTACGACATCTCGATGGACTTCGAGGCACTCGGCGTTCCGAACGTCGCCAAGCGGGCTGTCTTCGTTATCGACGAGAACCAGGAAGTCACGTACGCCTGGGTCAGCGACGACCCTGGTGTCGAACCGGACTACGACGAAGTTATCGACGCCGCCACCTGAGCGGTGGGGGATTTTTCGCGGTGGGCCGTCTGGGTAGTCGTATGAGCGTCGACAGAGACGATACCGGCGGCCGTATCTACGACCCCGAAGCGGACCATGCGTTCCCGGACGGACGACTGAACGCGGTTCTCGACACGATCACGACTGACGAGGAGATTCAAGCGTATCTCGAGGCCCAGAACATCAATCCCGTCGCGCGCAAGCGGTACAACGACCACGGCGCGAAACACATCGGCATTGTCCGAAATCGAGCGCTGTGCCTGTACGACCTCCTCAAGCAGGGGGGCGTCGAGTTCAACGGCGCGGCGGACCACGGCCTCGACGAGGCAGACGAGGCCGTCATCATCGCATTCGCAACGACGCTGCATGACATCGGACACGTCGTCCACCGCGACTCACATCCGTATTATTCGATTCCGCTTGCGGCCGACATCCTTGATGACATCCTCCCGGAGTTCTACGACATCCGTCAGGCGGTACAAATAAAAGGTGAGGTCCTCCATGCGATTCTCTGCCACCACACCGAAGAAAACCCGCTGACGCTGGAAGCCGGCGTTGTTCGGGTCGCTGACGCGCTGGACATGGAGCGTGGCCGGTCGCGGATTCCGTACAAGCGCGGCGGCCGCGGCATCGACACCGTCTCCAGCCAGGCCATCGAGACGGTGACGCTGACCACGGGCGATGACTACCCCGTCCTCGTTGAAATCGCGATGAACAACGCGGCCGGCGTCTATCAGGTCGATAATCTGCTGAAAGCCAAACTGAAAGACTCCGGTCTGGAGGAACACGTCCGCATCGTAGCGCTCAACACCCGAGAGGACGGCAACCAGATCGTCGAACGAATCGAGCTCTAATCCGGATCGACACAACGGTTTTGTACCGTGGTTCCCTAGCTATGCCCATGAGTCTCACACCCATGGATGAGCCACGGGGTGCCCGGGGCAACACGGATGACGGCGACGTGCCGTCGCCCTCGCTTCTGGACCGGGTCAGGTACCGCGTGCGCTCAGCCATTGAGACCATTTCAGTTGGGGAGCGATGCTCTGCATGGCTTGATAGACGTGGTCGAGACAAACCACAGTCACAGATTCACACCGATGGGTTCGCTGACGATGTCGTTGCGCCGCCGGAGTGCCCGTCGATCAGCGACCTGCCGACGCGGTCACGACCATTTACATACCCGACGCGGAATCACACGGAGAGCAACACTGTCGACCTGATCGCAGTTGAGGGCGGAGACCAGCTCACGATGACGCACCCAGACAACTCGGACGCGAAAATAACATCTGATATGTGGATGGACGTCGAGCAGTAACCGCAGAACACCACCTCCTTTTTAATCCGGCATTGCCACTCCCCGCTCACTGGAATGGTTTCAGATCGCTTCGGATAGTGAAGCTGTAACCCGTTCTTTGCCTGTGTAGAACTCGTTATTGTGTACTGTTATTATGTGTGACTAATTGTGGATATATAACGCTGAGCGCGCGGTTATTATCGATTTTGATGCCTCGGGCGAGAACCTTTTTTAAACCCAATGGCTTGACCGGGTATGGCTGGCATTGGCCCATTCGGAACACTGGAAGTTGTAGGTCTGCTCGTTGCAGTAATCGGCTTAGTACCCGTTCTCTCACAATACCGGGAGGAAACTCGGTGGTTCACTGCCGGGTATGTCCTCCTTGTGGTTGGCATGGTCGCAACGAATCTTGAAGCGGTCGTTCTCGGTGACGTCCTAAATTTCGTTGAGCACGGCGTCGGAATCGGTGTTGCCGGACTTACCTTCTTCCTGGCCGCCTATCTTCGTCGGGAAAACCGGATCAAGACTGAGGGATAACGATGGTCGGAATTGCACCTATCTTTGATGGGCTGGGCGCGCTGGGGTTTATTGCTGCGACGGCGCTCGGCTGGCTCAATTATCGAGACACGGAGGCTGAATCGGCCTTCTGGCTGACGTTCAGCTTCGCATCTACGCTTGGTGCTGTCTGGACATTCAGCCTTATGCTGGAGAAGGCCGGCATCTACGAGGAGGTGTTCAATCTGGCAACGGGGCCGTTGATGACAGCAACAGTTGCTGTCTTCGCAATCGGGGGCACAGCGACTCTCTCGCTGGTCACAGAGATGCAGGAACTGGTCGACGAGGCAGAGACGAAACGACAGGAAGCAGAGAAAGCGAAACAGAAAGCGGAGGAACAGCGCAAGCAGGCGAAAGACGCACAGCGCGAATCTGAGGAGGCGCGCGCAGAAATTGAGGAACGCGAGGCGGAGCTCGAGCAGCTGACCACGGAGCTTGAATCAACTGCCACGTCATACGGTCAGGCGATGGAACGAGCAGCCGCCGGGGACCTTACTGTCCGGGTAGATGCGGACAGCCAGAACGATGCGATGGCAAGAATCGGGTCGGGGTTTAATTCGATGATGGACGAACTCCAGACCGTTATCGCCGAGATTCAATCGTTTGCACAGCAGGTTGATACGGAAAGCACAGAAGTCACGGGCGGTGCCTCGGATATCCGGTCCGCCAGCGCAGAAGTCGCGGAGAGCACTGAAGAGATTTCGGCCGGAACAGAAACACAGAGCGAGAAAATCAACGAAGCGAGCAGCGAGATGAGCGACTTATCGGCGACGATTGAAGAGATCGCCTCCTCATCAGAAGAAGTCGCTACCCAGTCACAGCAGGCCGCAGAACTGGGTCAGGAAGGCGAAAAAGCGGCCGAAACAGCCGTCGACAAGATGGCTACGCTTGAAGCCCGGACTGACGAAACTGTCTCAGAGGTGGCAAACCTCCAGAACGCTGTCGAGCGAATCGAAGAGGTCGTGAACCTGATAAACGACATCGCGGAACAGACGAACATGCTCGCCCTCAATGCGTCAATTGAGGCTGCGCGTGCCGGCGAAGCGGGTGAAGGATTTGCTGTTGTCGCATCCGAAATCAAATCGCTTGCCGGTGAGACCGCCGACGCAACTCAGGAAGTCGAAACGCTCATTGAGGGCATCGAGAACTCGACCGAAAGTGTCGCCGACGATATCTATGACACGCAGTCAGAGGTCGAGGAAACGCGTGAGACAATCGACGAGACAGCCACCGTACTGAACCGGATTGTCACCGAGGTCGAGGAGGCCAGCAGCGCGATCCAGTCGATCAGTCAGGCCACCGACCAGCAGGCTGATTCCGGACAGAAGGTCGTCACGATGCTGGACGAGGTAACATCGATCAGCGACCGGACGGCCGACCAAGCACAGGAAGTCTCGGCGGCGACGGAGGAGCAGACCGCGACGATTCAGGAGATCGCGACCAGCGCTGAGTCGCTGTCGGACAGTGCAGATCGACTCCTCTCTCTCGTCGCCCAATTTGACGTTCAGGAGCAACAGGCCCGGCCGGGGACTGTGAGTGCGGAGGTGACGACGGACTAACTGAGCGCCGACGGCTACAGATCGTACCGCGCGATAGCACTGGAGTCACAGATCGGGCAGGTCGTCGCGTCCGTTTCGAGGGTCGTTCCACAGCGTCGACACTCCAGATGTGACTGCTGTCGAGCCCCTACGACCCGGCGTAATCGCTCCATCATATTGCCAGACAGGACACCAAGACTCATATCATCAGTCAATCCACGGTGAAAGTGAAAATCGCAAGACATAGGGTCGATTCGGATGGGCGTCAGCCGAGCGTCAGACGCCGCTAACAGACCGTCCAGCCTATACAGCCACCCCTGTTACGCCCGGACCTGCTCCCGATCCTGCTTGCCGGACGCATACAGAAGCGCCAGAACCAGTCCGACTGCAAACAGCCAGACCACCACCAGCAAGAGCACTATCGACTGGACCCCGGTCCCGAGCATGAGCGGTACGCGTCACTGTCGGTACTTAATTAGGAGCTCTGTATCGGGAACGGGGACAGTGCCACACAGCGGATTATGCCGTCGATAACGGTGCAACCGGCGTCGGTCACTCTACAGCCGAATCGACTCGGTGCGCATGAACACTGCGCTCCTGTCGATTGGGTGGTCCCAGACGCCTGCCCGTCCAGGGCACGCCCAGACGTTTTTGTGCACGCCAACGTAGCCACCTCCGATGACGGGAACAGCCGCAGCCGAGCCCACTGTGACGACGTTTACGTCGACCGTCGACCGTATCGATTCGACCGCCGTCGTGCTAACGGAGACGTACTTTTACGCCGAAGGCGGTGGCCAGCCGGCGGACCGGGGGACGCTCGGTGGTGTCGAGGTTGTCGACGTGCAACACCGGGACGGGGACATCGTCCACGAACTGGCCGAACCGCCGTCTTTCGAGCCGGGTGAGTCGGTCGAAGGCGTAGTCGACGCGGCGTTTCGGACCTACTGTATGCGTGCCCACACGGCCAGTCACGTCCTCTATGGCGCCGGTCGCCGGCTGCTGTCGGACCTCGGCTACGGCGGCTTCGACATCAGCGCGACGGTCCCAGACGATGCCGGTGACGACGACTTCGGGCCAGCTGTCAGCGGGAAGGTGCGGGTGGACTTCGAGACGACGACCGAAATCGACGACTCGACGCTCGCGGAACTCGAGCGGCTGACCAACCGCGCCGTCTGGGAGTCCTACGACGTGACCTGGGAGCAAATCCCGCGCGAGGAGGCGCTGGGCCGCGAGGACATCGCGTTCAACACGAAGACCGAGGAAGGTATCGAGGGCGAGACGGTCCGGGTCGTCACCATCGAGGACTGGGACGTGGCGGCCTGTGGCGGGACACACGTCGGGAACACGCGGGAGATCGGACCGGTGACGGTGCTCGGCCGGTCCAACCCCGGCGAGGGGCTGACCCGCGTCGAGTTCGCCGTCGGCCCGCGGGCGATTCGCCAGCGCGCGACCGAACACGAGCAGTCCAGACGGGCCGCACGGGCACTGGATACGAACGTCGCCGAACTGCCGGACGCCGTGGCGGCCCTGCAGTCAGAGCGCGACGACCTCCGGGATACCGTGGCGACGCTCCGGGAACAACTCGTCGACGCCCGCATCGCCGACCTGCGGGACGACGCCGTCGAGGCGGACGGACGGCGGTGGCTCGTCGGCACCGTCGCGGGACTCGACGCGAACGGGCTGGCCAACCGGGCGGAAGGTGCCGTCGGCGACGCCGTCGACGTGGCCGCGCTGGTGGACGACGACGGCCAGTACCTGGGCGTCGCGACGACCGGCGACGTCGACGCCGGCGAGGTGGTCGACCGCGTGACCGCGGAGTTCGGCGGCGGTGGCGGCGGCCGGCCGACCGTCGCGCAGGGCGGCGGGCTCGACGCCGACGGGGACGACGTCGTCGCGTTCATCCGTGACACGACGGCCGGCGGCGACTGACTTCAGTCCCCCCGCCTCGGCGTCCCGCCGAACCGCGCGACCTCGTTTCGCAGCGCGTCCCGCTTCAGCAGGCCGAATCCGATGAGAATACAGCCGAACCCGACACCAGTGTAGACCGTCGGGGTCTCGCCAAGGAACAGCAGTCCGGTGGCGGCGGCGACGACCGGCGCAGCGTAAGAGACGAGATTGATCTCGATAGGTCCCAGCCGCTCCAGCAGGTCGAAGTAGATGAGAAAGCCCAGCGCGCTGGCGACGACGACCAGATACAGCAGGGCCAGCACGGCTTCACCAGTCCACTGAACATCGGCTATCGATTCAGCGGCCCCGAGGCTGACACCGTGCATAAGCACCGCACCGAGCAGCATCGACCACGCTTCCATCGTCTCTATCTCCAGATCGTCGTCGACCCGACGGGTCAGCACGCTTCCGAGAGCGAAGGCCGTGGCCGCGAGGAACACCAGAACCAGCGAGACAGTCCGGGGGTTGAGGAGGTTTCCCGGGTCGGGGTTGCTGAGGACGCCGACACCGACGAATCCGACGAGCAGGCCGACGATGCCCAGCGTCGTGAGCCGTTCGTCCGGCAGGAACGCCCGCGCGAACCCGGTCGTGAGAATCGGCGAGAGGCTGACGACGATAGCGGCGGCGGCGCTCGTGGTCCCCTGCTCGCCGACGAACAGGAAGATGTGATACGCCGCAATCATGAGTGTGCCGCCGATCCCTATGACGATCCAGTCGGAGCGGCCCTTCGGGAACCACTGGTCGGTAGCGTACACCGCGTAGCCGAGCATCAACACCCCGGCGAGGTCGTACCGGAACGCAGCAAACAGGATCGGTGGGAAGTACTCCAGCCCGGCTTTGATAGCGGTGAATGCGCTGCCCCAGGCGACTGCGAGCGCGACGAAGAGGATTGCGTTACGGAACCGCATCGTCCGCTCAGTCGGCCGCCTCGTCGCCCGGCTCGTAGGTCTCCGCGATAGCGTCGAGCGCCTCGTGATGTTCCGTCGTGTGTGGCGCAGTCAGCGGCGAGACACTGACTTTTCCGTCGACGACGGCGCGGCGGTCCGTCCCCTCGGGGTCGGGGATGTCGCCCTCGGCCATGTGCTCCCAGATGCGGTCGTGGAGGGTCACGGCGTCGCCATCCTGCACAGCGTCCATCTCGTAGAGGTGAGACGGTCGTGTGACCGTCATCTGTGCGTCGCCCCACTCGGCGACGGGGGCGTTGATGTTCAGGTAGTCGCACTGTTCGAACACGCCGGCATCGACGGCGTGGTCGGCGAGGTAGGTCGTCGCTTTCGCTGCCTCGCGGTAGCTGTCGCCGTTAGCTTCGATATCGGCGAACGCAGCGTCCTCGCGGACCGGGATGTACATAGAGACGGCCATCGCCGGCACGTCGAAGAAGGTAGCCTCGACGGCGGCGCTGACGGTCCCCGAGCGGCCGAGAACGTACGCACCGAGGTTCGCCCCGCGGTTACAGCCCGCGACGACGAGGTCAGCGTCGGTGACGAGCGCTTCCAGTCCCGCCACGACGCAGTCTGAGGGCGTCCCTTCGACGGCGTAGCCGAGTTCGTGCTCGTGGACGGTCACTTCGTGGGAAATAGCCCGCCCGACCGCGCTCTGGTCTTCCGCCGGGGCGACAGCGGTCACGTCGCCGACTGTCGAGAGACCGTCGTACACCGCCCGGAGGCCGGCGCTCTCGATTCCGTCGTCGTTCGTCAGCAGAATCGTCGGCTCGTCCATACGTTCCGTGGGGCCGTCTGCGAGAAAAGCCCACCGCTAGCGCGCTCGGTCGACAACCGTCTCGCCGTCGACGACGACGTTGTACGCCTCCTCGTCGTCGTTCCACAGGACCAGCGCGTTCTCGAAGGACAGCAGGTCGCCGTAGTCGGCTTTCCGGAGGTCTTCGTTCAGTATCGACGCCTCTGTGAGGACGGCGAAGTGGTCGACCTGCTGGCTCCCGTCTCCGAGCAAGTACAGCGGGTTTGCGCCCTCCCGCTCGGCGAGGTCGTGGCTGAGCTTCACGCCCAGAAAGTTCACCCGGTCGGTGACGTAGTTCTCGGCGTCGGCCATCGGTGCGTGGATGCCGCGGTCCGGCGTCACGTCGTGCGTTCGCTTCCCGTCGGTTCGCAGGACGCTGTAGGCGAACTGCACGTCCGTGTTGACGAACTCGCCCGTGCCGCCACCGGCGTCGTCGAGCCGTTTTTGCATCGTCGGAACCGCGATGTCCGGCTTGCGGTCGAACGACCACGACTCGCTGTCGGGGGACTGGTGGGGCCAGAGCCGCACCGTCGGCCCGTACACCGTTGCTGGGCCGCCGTCGGCCACCTCCCGTTCGACGGTTCGGAGCTGTATCGCCGTGTTGCGGTCGGCCGGAGCCAGCGCCAGCAACGTCCCGTCGTCGGCGATCGCCTCGACGTACCGGTAGAGCGTCGCCGCCGCGTCGTCGAGTTCGCTGAGGACGTTCCCGAAGATGACGAGGTCGTAGCCGGCGTCGCCGTTCCCGTCTCCGGTCCCATCACTGCCGTCGCCCTCGAACGGCGACGCCGGGTCGAACGCCTCCGCCGTCTCCCGGTGAATCTCCCAGCGGACGTTCCCGCTGCTGTCCTCTAGAAGGTGTTCCAGCACGTCCGCAGCGGCGCTGGGTTCGACCGCGTGATAGTCGAGCAGGGCGTCGTCGGGGAGCAGGTCCCGCAGGGCCAGCGCCGGGCCGCCGACGCCGGCCCCCACGTCCAGCACTCGAAGCTGTGACGGGAGCAGGCCGTCGACGGCGAGGTCCGCGAGGACGTACTTCGCCACGGCGTAGTAGTCCGGGAGGTGGTAGACGGCGTAGCCAAGCGCCGTCAGTTCGTCGTACTCGACGGCCTGCCCGCGGAGGTACCGCTCCTTGATGTCGCGGATGCGCTCGCGGAGCTGGTCGCCGCTGTCGCCGCTGTGCCACTCCAGCCCGCCCCACTCCGTCAGCAGGTCGATGACCTGCTGTTCGTAGCGGTCGGGGAACCGGTCGACGCCGTCGAAAGTCACCGAGAGCCGTTCCTCAGGTGCCGGGACGAAGGTCCCGTCCTCGCGCTCGACGAGACCGAGATCAAAGGCTTCCTCCCGGAGTACCTGCCTCACGACGGCGGGGTGGGGCTGGCCCTCGACGTACTCGTGTAGCTCCTCGGGGTCCAGTGGCCGGACGTTCCGGAGGTACTGGGCGTTGTCGCGTATCTGCTTTCGTGTGTCCTGGTTCATGAGAGTCGCTCGTACAGCCGTTCGAAAGTGTCAGCGTCGGCATCGGCGAGTTCCCTGGCCGCGTCGGCCACGGCGTCCGCGCCGTCGAAGGCGTCTTGGATGTCAGCGTACACCCGCGGGTCGCCGCCGGTGACCTGCTCGACGAGGTCGAACAGACCAGCCGAAATCGGCGTCTGGAACCGGTCCGGCACGTCGGCGGCGGCCATCGCAAACGCGAGCACCGCTGCATGGGCGCTGGCCTGGACCGTCTCCATGGCCTCGTCGTGTTCCGCCGCCGTCGTCTCGAAGCAGTTGTTCCCGGCCGCGGCGAGGGCGTCGACGACGGCCTCGGTCTCTGGCCCCGGTGCGTCGGCGACGACGGCGACGTTGCCGGGCGCGTTCTCGGGGGCGAAAAGCGGGTGAAGGCTGAGTCGCTGGCCGTCGGGCATCGCGTCCTGCATCGCCGCGACGGGGCCGGCCATGCTCCCGGTCACGTCGACGATTGCACCCGTGGCAAGCGGCGCGAACTCGTCGATGGCCGCCCCGGCGACGGGCATCGGCACGGCGACACAGACCACGTCAAAAGTCTCGGCCGCGTCGCTGGCAACAGCGCGCCCGCCGACCGCGTCAGCGGCGGCTTCAGCGGCCGACTGGTCGAGGTCGGTGAAGGCGACGGACGCGTCGGCGTGAGTCCGGACCGTGCGGGCGAACCACCGGCCCATCGCGCCGGCACCGACGACGAGGACGTTCATCGGCCCAGCGTAGCCCGTCCCGTCTCAAAAGCCGTTCGGTCACGCTTCTGCTCGCCGCGACACCGCAGGTGACGATGGACGGGTAGACAGCCGTCGAACAGCCCGCTGTAGTCCGGTTTCCCCCTCCTAAACGCTTATCTGTCGGCCCTGAGAGAACGGTGACATGAAGCGCGTTCGATTCCGTGATACCGCGGGGAACGTCCGGGGGGGTCGCTGGACCGTCGAGGACGGTGAGCCCGTCGTCACCGCCGCCGCCGGACCGTACGGCCGTATCGCCTTTGGCGACGAGTCCTACGACCCCGACGAGGTGGATATCCTGCCGCCCTGCGAGCCGACGAAAGTCGTCTGCATCGGGCGCAACTACGCCGACCACGCCGAGGAGATGGACTCGGAGCTCCCGGACCGGCCGATGCTGTTTCTCAAAGCGCCAAACGCCGTCGCCTCGCACGGCAAGCACCTCACGATGCCCTCGGGGAAGGAGCGCATCGACTACGAGGCGGAACTCGGCGTTGTCATCGGCGAGCAGTGCCGGAACGTCAGCGAATCGGGCGCGATGGATGTCGTCGCAGGGTACACCTGCGTCAACGACATCTCGAACCGCGACGACCAGCGCCAGGAACAGAACTGGGTCCGCGGGAAGGCCTTCGACAACGCCTGTCCCATCGGCCCACTCGTGGCCACCCCAGAACACGTCCCCGAAGACGCCAGCATCGAACTCCGTCTCAACGGCGAGACGAAGCAGTCCTCCTCTCGCGACCACCTCATCTTCTCCGTCCCCGAACTGATCGCCGAAATAACGTCATACATGACGCTGGAACCCGGCGATGTCATCGCCACGGGGACGCCGGAGGGCGTCGGCCCGATGGAAGACGGCGACGAAGTCGAAGTCGAAATCGAAGGTATCGGGACGCTCAAACACAGCGTCAAGATTCCGTAGGCGACCGACATGTCCGTTCCGACGCGGTTCGACGACGATTACTATTCGACAATGATTGCGCCTCTCATCCCCAGGCCTTGGTGCGGTTTACACGAGTACAGGTAGGTCCCGGTTTCCTCGAAGGTGTGCTGATAAGCGCTTCCGTCTTCGGCGACGAGTTCCGAATCGAGCGGCCCATCTCCCTTTGAGACGATGTTGTGGGGACCCCCCTCGCCGGTCCACTCCCAGCGGACGGTCGTCTCAGTCGAAACCTTCAGCGCCGGGGGGTCGAACGCGAACCCCCCGCCGTTGCCTTCCGCGCCGGTTGTGACAGTTGCCGTGTCAGTGCCGGTCCGATCGATAATGGTGCCGTCGAAGTTACTGGATTCTACGAGCCACTCGTCGACCTCTGTGTTGCCTGAAGACGGTGGCTCTTTCACGATAATCGCACCCTTCATCCCATCGTCGCGATGCGGTTCGGAGACGTAGCGGTACTCGCCGGTCTCCTCGAAGAAGTAGTGATACCCCGTCCCGGGCTGGGCGTTTGTTCGGCCGCTGTCAAAGGTACCGTCTACGGCGACTACGTTCTGCTGACCGCCGTGCCCAGTCCAGTCCCAGCGGACTATCGTCCCCGGTGGGACTTCTATGGCCGGTGGGCTGAATGCTAGTCCGCCATCCGTCTCCTGTCCAACCAGGATTGTCGGCCGGGACTCGGGGCCGTACCTGTGGGGTTCGCCGTCGTAGCCGTTGGCATCATCAAGCCAGTCGTCAAGCGATTCAGGCGTCGGTTCAGGCGTCTGTTCAGGCGTCGTGGTTGGCGTCGCAGTTTCGGTCGCTGTTCCGGTTTCGGCCGCTGGTTTCGAACTACTTCCCGAGGACACGCACCCAGCGGTAACGGCGAGCGCTGTCAACCCTGTGCCTGCGAGAAACTGTCTGCGAGTGGAGGGCCGTTGCATAGCAATCTAGCTGTTGTCATTCGATGATAGAAAAGGGAGTGTGCCCTTTCCAGATTCTGGAAACAAACGGTCGCCCTTTATCTGAGGGTGTTTTATATTTCCGACACTGACAGGAAACTGCTACCGGGGTACCGCAGGACATCGGGTCGAAGTATCCCACAGGATTCCCGTCGTTGCCCCGTCATATCGAAACCGAACCGTCCACAGAACCACCTCCACCCGTTCCCTGAGAGGGCCCCTCCGTGGCACACAACGACGCGAGCGAGACACAGGCGCTGTTCGACGCTCTCGCCGACCCTGACTGTCGCGACATACTCAGGGTGCTCGACGAGCCGTTGCCAGCCAAGGAGGTCGCCTCGGTCTGTGATCTTCCCCAGACAAGCACCTACCGGAAGCTCGAACAATTGAGCGAGGCCGAACTGGTCGCCGAGGAAACAGAGGTGCGTGCCGACGGCCATCACGCGACGGCGTACGTCCGGGATTGTGACGGTGTGTTCGTTGGTATCGACGCCGACGGCGCGTTCGAGGTCGACGTTCTGCCGACCGAGGAGCGGCCGAGTGATCGGCTCGCCCTCCTGTGGTCTCGTGTCAGCGAGGAACTATGAACGCAGATATCCCACTCATCGTCATCGGATTCAAGACTGTGACAGTGTTACTCGGTGGGCTTATCACCTACTTCGCTGTTCGCGCAGCAGTGAAAACGAGGGCCACCGGACTCACGTATCTCGCCGTCGGATTCGCGACGATTACTGTCGGCTCGTTGCTCGCCGGCGTCGCAGACCAGCTGTTTGGCTTACCGACCGACGTCGCGCTGATAGTCGAGAACGCGCTCACCGCGGTCGGCTTCGCGGTCATCGCGTACTCGCTGTACGTCACCAGCCGCTCCGCGCTGGTAACACGATAAAAATCTGCCAGACAACGATCCGTTATTCGACGACGACTGCGCCGACCATCCCGAGCGCCTTGTGCGGGACGCAGTTGTAGAGGTAGGTGCCGGTTTCTTCGAACGTGTACTCGTAGGTGGTCCCTTCCTCTGCGACAGCCGAGCCCGAGTCGAGCGGGCCGTCGCCCTCGGATTTGACGTTGTGGCCGGCTCCTTCGCCGGTCCACTCCCAGACAACCGTCGTTCCGGTCGAGACGTTGACCGCTGGCGGGTCGAAGGCGAACGCGCCGCCGTTGCCCTCGGCCCCGACAGCGACTGTGACCTCGTCCTGGTCGGTCATCACGACCATGGAGCCATCGAAGTTCGACGAGTCGCCGACGTAGTCCGCGACCTCGCCCGGCGCTTCGGCGGTTTCCACTCCCCCGCTGCTCTCGGTGTCCATTGACTCGGCATCAGTGGTTTCCATCTCCTCGGCGTCGGTGGCCTCCGTTTCGTCGCTGCCACCATCGCCGCCACTGCCGCCATCGCCGCCGGACCCGCCACAGCCAGCGAGGAGTCCAGCGCCTGATACGGCTGCCGTCGTGCGGATGAACGTCCGCCTGTCGAGGTCGTCTGTCATGCATTTAAACTTATGACTGTGCACGTATAAGCGAGTCGTTTCTGTCGTTTATCAAGAAACAATAATTGAGGTTTTGACCGCTCCGCTGTCCCGGAATACCAACACAGTTCGGACGGGGATTGATGCTGATACAGGCCCGTAGTGGAACTAATGGGAGTGTCTGTTTGTCGATGACTGTCTGGCTTCGCGGAGACCACCTTGTCCGGCGGTCCGGTCCCGTCGCTCGACGACCTGACGAACCGGTGCTTCTGATAGAATCGGAGTCGTTCGCTCGCAAGTTACCGTACCACCCACACAAGCTGATTCTGCTGTTCAGCGCGATGCGGCATTTCCGCGACGAACTGCGCGACGACGGCCGACCGGTCCGCTACCAGCGAGCAGCGACCTTCGAGGACGGACTGGCAGCACATTTCGAAGCCACCCCTGACGACACGCTCGTCACCCACCGACCACAGACTGAGTCTGCACAGTCGCGTCTCGAATCGCTGGTCGCTGATGCCGGCGGAACTGTCGAGTTTGTCGCCGACGAACGCTTCCTCTGCTCACCGTCACAGTTCGACGACTGGTGCAGTAGTGACGGTCGCTACCGTCACGAGGACTTCTATCGGTTCATGCGCCGTGAGACGGGCTACCTGATGGCGAACGGCGACCCCGTCGGCGGCGAGTGGAACTACGACGACCAGAACCGTGAGACGCCGCCCGATGGGTGGACGCCAGCGGACCCCCCGCAGTTCGAGCCCGACGACGTGACCCGGAACGTCGTCGAGTGGGTCGAAACGACCTTCGAGGGAAGCTACGACGAGCGGCCCTACGGCGGTGACTGGGCTGACCCAGACCCGTTCCGCTGGCCGGTCACTCGTCGGCAGGCCGTCCGCGCGCTGGACCACTTCGTCACGGACCGGTTGACTGAGTTCGGCTCGTATCAGGACGCGATGTTAGAGGACGAGTGGGCGATGAGCCACAGTCTGCTTTCCACGTCGCTCAATCTGGGACTCCTCGGCCCTGCGGAGGTCATCGAGCGCGCTATCGCCGCCTACGAGGACGGAGACGCGCCGCTCAACAGCGTCGAGGGGTTCGTCCGGCAGGTGCTGGGCTGGCGTGAGTTCCTCCGGCACGTCTACCGCCGAGAGATGCCGGACCTGAGCGAGGCGAACCAGCTCGGCGCGAGCGAGGCCCTGCCGGATTTCTACTGGGACGGTGACACCGACATGGCCTGTCTCTCCGACGTGGTCGACGGGGTTCGGGAGCGCGGGTACTCACACCACATCGAGCGGCTGATGATTCTCGCCAACTTCGGGCTTATCTACGGCGTCGAGCCGGCACAGCTGAACCGCTGGTTCCACGCCGGCTACGTCGACGCCTTCCACTGGGTGACGACGCCGAACGTCGTCGAGATGGGACTGTACGGCGCGGGCGTGTTCGCCACCAAGCCCTACGCCTCGTCGGCGAATTACGTGGACAAGATGAGCGACTACTGTTCGGGCTGTCCGTATTACAAGACGAAGACCACCGGTGACGGAGCCTGTCCGTTCAATGCGCTGTACTGGGACTTCCTCGACCGCAACGAGGACACGCTCCGGTCGAACCACCGGATGGGGCTGATGTACAGCCACGTCGACAACAAAAGCGACGAGGAACTCACGGAGATCCGCGATCGGGCCACGGAAATTCGGGACATGGCGGCCGAGGGCGAACTCTGAGCGCCGCTGCGGCCTGAACGCGGGTTTGGGGGCTACTCTTCTCCCTCTGTACCGTCAGTCGCCTGCCGCTGTCGCATTTCGTGGCGAGTGAACTGCGGTGACGACAGCGCCGGTCCGCGACTCCGGCGGAACGACCACGCGAGAACTCCGACCACCGCTGCGCTCCCGCCCAGTGCGAGAGCTGCAGGCTGAAGCCCGCTCACGGTGTAGAGGTAGGCACTCACCGGCACGCCGGCACTGGCGACGATACCGAGCAGAAGCCGCTTGGCGAGCACCCGGCTCAGTCCGTCGGAGTCTTCGAGGACAGTCTTGACGAGCAGTTCTTCGCGCTCGACTCTGTCAAGTGTGTCCTCCACCTTCGGCGCTGTCCGCACCGCTGATCGGGTCGACGATGTCACCGCGTCCTCTAGCTCTGTTTGCACCTGCTCTCGCACGTCGTTCACAGCACCTCGCTCCATGACGTACTCGGAAATGATTTCGATGAAGTCGAACTCGGGGTCGAGCGTCCGACAGACGCCTTCGAGGACCGTCGTCACCCGAACCACCAGCGCCAGGTCCTGCGGGAGCCGCATCGGAAACTCGTACAGTTGCGTCTCAAACTGGCCCACTAGCTGCTCGATGCGGTACTCACTGATGTCTTCCCCGCGGAACTGTTCGATGACGATGTCGAACGCCTCCCGCATCACCCCGCGGTCGGCCATCGGGTCTAGCGCGCCCATCTCGACGAAGGCGTCCATCACGCGGTCCACGTCATCAGTCGCCAGTCCGACGTAGAAGTCAAGCAGTTGGTCCTGCGTCCGGGGACCGAGGTAGCCGGTCATCCCGAAATCGTAGAACACGAGCGTCCCGTCTGACTGGACCGCCAGATTCCCGGGATGTGGATCGGCGTGAAAGAGGCCGTCCTCGACGATCATCTGGATGTACACCTCTTCGAGCCGCCGGACGAGTGCCGGCCTGTCGATGCCGAGGTCGTCCAGCCGCTCCACGTCGTCGATCTTCACCCCGTCGAGGTACGTCATCGTCAGCACGCGGTCCGTCGAGTGGCTCTCGACGACATCCGGGATGGCGATGTCGTCGTCGTTTGCGAAGTTGTCGCCAATCTCCCGAAGCATCCGCGCCTCGTGGCCGTAGTCCATCTCCCGGCGGACAGTCGTTGCGAACTCCTCGGTGAGGTTTTCCAGCGTGAACGCCTGACCCGGGTCCGCGCCGTAGGTGAGCACTGGTAGCAGCGTCGACAGTACGCGCAGGTCGGACTCGACGCGCGTTCTGATGTTGGGTCGAAGCACTTTCACAGCGACCCGCTGGCCGTCGACGCGTGCTTCGTACACCTGCCCGAGCGACGCCCCGGAAATCGCCGTGGTGTCAAACTCCTCGAACAGCGCGTCGATATCGTTGCCCAGTTCCCGTTCGATGACGGGCTCGATGGTCGCCCACGCGTCCGGTGGGACGTTGTCCTGCAGTTCAGAGAGCACGTCGACGTACGCTCGCGGCAGCGCGTCGGGCCGGGTCGACAACATCTGTCCGAGTTTGATGAACGCCGGGCCGAGGTCGACAAAGGTGTCTTTCAGGTAGCGTGCGCGCCGCGTCCGGGTTTCGGGGGCCACTGTCCGGGACCGTCCGAACAGAAGGTACCGCTTGCGGTCCCGGCCCCACTGCCAGAGCAGCGGGACGAACTGCCAGACGATGACCAGCGCCCGCCAGAGCGCCCGGAGCCGAACGCCGACGCCGCCTGGCTGTGACACTGTCTGTCCCGTCGGCTCGTCGGCGACACGCTCCTCAGCAGTCACTGTTCGCAACTGAGGCCCGGCGACAAATGAGTCTGCTGGAGACGGTCCTCGCTCAGCGCCGGAGGAAGCCCAACAGCCGATACGCCGAATCCGGCGTGTACCGGCGGAATGCGAGGCTGTTCGCGAGAACGGACACGGACGAGGCGGCCATCGCGGCGGCGGCGAGCACCGGCTGAAGGAGTCCCAGCGAAGCCAGCGGAATCATCACCGTGTTGTACCCCAGCGCCCAGAACAGGTTCTGCTTGATCTTCTGGAGCGTGGCCTCGGAGATTCGGATGGCCTTCACCACGTCGGCGGGGTCGTCCCGGAGCAGCGTCACGTCCCCGGCTTCGATTGCCACATCGGTCCCGGAACCGATGGCACAGCCGACGCTCGCGGCCGCCAGCGCGGGCGCGTCGTTGACGCCGTCGCCGACCATCATCGCCTGGTCGCCGTCGCTCTGGAGGTCGTCGACGGCGTCGGCCTTGTCTTCCGGCAACACGTCGGCCATCACGTTGTCGGGGTCGATGCCGACTTCCTCGGCGACAGCGCGGGCAGTCCGCTCGTTATCGCCGGTGATGAGCCAGACGCCAAGCCCCCGCTCGCGCAAGCCACTGACTGCAGCTTTGGCGGATTCTTTGACCGTGTCTGCGTCGGCGACGATACCGATGAGGCGGTAGTCCGGGTCGCCGTCGCCCTCGATGCCGTCATCGCCTTCGTCCTCGGCCAGCGCGACCAGCATCGCCGTCTTCCCTTCTCGCTCGAGTGTGTCCATCCGGTCCTCTGCCGGAGCGGTGTCGACGCCGGCCTCGGACAGCAGTTTTCGGTTGCCGACGAGGACGCGACCGTGGCGCGTCGTCGCTTTCACGCCTTGGCCGGGGATGTTCTCGAACGCGTCGGGGTCCTCGACCTCGATGCCCCGGTCGCGCGCGCCCTCGACGATAGCCTCGGCCAGCGGGTGCTCGCTGGCGTGTTCGGCGCTGGCTGCGACTTCGAGGACGAACTCTTCGGTCAGCTCGCGCCCGGGCTTGAGCGTCCCGCCGTCCGTAGCGGGACCGACGACTTCCACGTCCGTGAGTTCCATTTCGCCTTTCGTCAGCGTCCCCGTCTTGTCGAAGACGATGGTGTCGACCTCGTGGACGCGTTCGAGCACGTCCCCGCCCTTGAACAGGACGCCGTTGCGTGCGCCGATTGCCGTCCCGACCATCGTCGCCGCGGGCGTCGCCAGCCCCAGCGCACAGGGACAGGCGATCAGGACGGCAGAGGCGAACACGACGACCGCGAACTCGCTCACACCGACGCCGGCCGGGCCGCCCGCGGCCAGCCCCCACAGCGGGAGCGCGTCGACGACGGCCGCCAGCGTCTCCGGCACGACCGCCCACAGCACTGCCCAGAGGACGGCGTTGCCGATGACCGCCGGGACAAAGTACGCCGAGATGCGGTCGGCGACGTTCTGGATGTCGGGCTGGCGTGACTGGGCCTGCCGGACCCGCTCGGCTATCTGCTGGATGGCCGTCTCGGAGCCGACCTTCGTCGCCTCGATTTCGAGGACGCCGTTCTGGTTCACCGTCGAGCCGATGACCTCGTCGCCCTCGCCTTTCTCGACCGGGACGGACTCGCCGGTCACCATCGACTCGTCGACCGCCGAGTCGCCGTCGACGACGACGCCGTCGGTCGGCACCTTCTCGCCCGGCCGGACTTTCAGCCGGTCGCCGACCCCGACCTCGTCGATAGGAATCTCTTCCTCGCTGCCGTCCTCGCGGACGACCGTCGCCGTGTCGGCCTCCATTTCCAGGAGTTGCTGGATGGCGGCCCCGGCCTGACTTTTCGAACGGGCTTCGAGGTAGTTCCCGAGCGTGATGAAGACGAGAATCAGCGCTGCCGTGTCGAAGTACAGCCCCGTGCTCGCGATGAGGTCCGCCAGCGCGGCCACTGAGTAGAGGTACGCTGTCGAGGACCCCAGCGCGATGAGGACATCCATGTTCGCCCGCCCGTTGTTGACAAGCGCCTTGTAGGAATTCTCGTAGAAGGGCTTGCCAAGCAGTATCTGGACCGGCGTCGCCAGCGCGAAGGCAACCCAGCCCTGTGGTACCCCCAGAATCGTCTCGCGGACGAGCCCGAGCGAGAACAGGTGGTCCGCCATGAACAGCAAGAGGGGGGCCGAGAGAACCGCTCCAAACAGCGTGAGCCGAAGTTGTCTGCGCGTCTCCTCGTTGCGCGCGGCGGCGCGGCGATCAGCGCCGGACTGCTCACCGCCGTCGCTGTCGTCGGCGTTTGCACTCTCGCTGCTCTCTCTTACGGGCGTGTAGCCGGCGGATTCGATAGCGTCGTAGAGGTCCGAACGCGACACGTCGGCCGGGTTGTAGGTGACCTGACCTTCGTCGGTGGCGTAGTTCACGCTGGCTTCGATGACGCCTGCAGTCTCCTCCAGCGCCTCCTCGTTTGCCTCCGCGCAGTTCGCACACGACATATCGGTGATGCCGATGGTCACCGTCTCCGTCGCCACGCCGTAGCCAGCGTCCTGTACGGCAGTGACGATGTCAGCTAGCGATACCACATCGGAGTCGTACTCGACGCTCCCCTCGTCGGTGGCGTAGTTCGCGTCGACGGATGTAATCCCGTCCAGTTCGCCCACCGACTCTTCGATGGTGCCCGCGCAGTTGGCACAACTCATTCCCGTCAGTTCGAGCCGGGTGGTCCGGTTGCTCATCTTGTCTTACTGTACGCCCCCCGTATTCATGCGGTTTGTCCCTTTGACTCGAAGGTCAGACCCGGCTGCTTAATTTAGAACTAAACTCGAATAGCCGATAAGTTTCCATTCTGAACCCCGAACCGGTTCAGGCCCCTTCTTTGAGCGATTCGTACTGGTCGACGAACCGCTCGGCACAGGAGCCACAGCAGAAGTAGTACCGCTCCCCGCCGAGCGTTCGCTGTTCCCCCTCCTCGTCGACGGAGTTGCCACACTCCGCGCAGTCGGGCGCGAACTCCGCCGCACCCAGCCCGGCGGTCCATTCGGTGTCCGCAATCATCCGGACCTCGTAGCGATCCACGTCCCCGAGGTCGACGTGTTGGGAGAGGAGGTCGCTCGCGTCGGCCTGAGAGACGTTCGCCACCAGTACGACTCGGCCACCAGCGGTCCGATAGACCCGCTCGACGGCGTCTGCGTCGCTGACCGCTGTAGCGATGTCGGCGGCCCGACCCGGCTTCGCAGTGACTTCGATCAGAACCGGCACGCCGGCCTGTAGCAGTGAGCGGTCGATATCGACGGTAAATCCCTGTATCAGTCCCATTTCGACGAGCCTGTCGACCCGATCGGAGACGGCAGGGGCCGAGAGGTCAACTCGTTCAGCGATGTCGCTGTATGGTCGCCTCGCGTCTTCGAGTAGCAGTCGGAGAATTTCGTGGTCCGTGTCGTCGAGTCCGGGCATACCGGACCAACTTCCAGCGCCGGTTTATGTGTTGTGTCCACCCGCGTCTGTGCCACAGAGCTGCCTTCAGGTACGAGCTGGCTTGCGAATTAGACTAGTCTAATACTATAGTTAGATAGAAACTATTATATTCTTCTCCGACAGCAAGCCACACATGGAAACTAACCAACCCTGCGACGAGCGGCCGTATGGAGTCACCCGCAGGCAGGCACTCAGTGCCGGAGCCGGAGCCCTTGCGACCGGCTTTGCCGGCTGCCTGACCGGCGGCGGGAGAGAGGCGGCATCGACTAGCAGCGGCGGGACGGACGGTTCGGACGGACCGGTTGCGGTCGCGTCGTTCTTCAGCTTCTACGACTTCGCCCGCAAGGTCGCACGCGGGACGCCGATAACGGTCAAGAACCTCATCCCGACTGGGTTGCACGGCCACGGCTGGGAACCGGACGCCGGGATCACGCGAGATATCATCGACGCGGACGCGTTCATCCACGTCGGCCCGGACTTCCAGCCATGGGCCGACCGCGCGATTCAGACGCTCAAAGACGACAACGTCGATACCGACCTCATCAATGTCCGCGAGGGTATCGAACTCGAATCGCTCGCGGCGAGCCTTGACCGCGACGAAGAGGGCGTCGGGCAGAACAGAGCCAGCGACCCTCATTTCTGGCTTGACCCACAGCGCGCGAAACAGTCGGTCGACAACATCACCGAGGGGCTGGTCGCGCTCGCCCCGGACGCTGAAGACACGCTCCGGGACAACGCCGAGACGTACAACGCTGAGGTCCTCGACCGCATCGACGCGGACTACGCCGATATTTTCGACCGGGCCGACAGAAACGTGGTCCAGCTCGCGGCGCACAACGCATTCCAGTACATCGGAACGCGCTATGGCGTCGAGATGCGCCCGCTTGTGGTTAACCTCGCTGCCAGCGGTGACGTGAAACCCTCTGACATCACTGAGGCGAAAGCGGTCATCGAGGACAACGATATCCGGTACATCGGAGCCGGCGTCTTCGAGACGCGCAAACCAGCGAAGCAGCTACTCGCCGAAACACCGGTCGAAGCCTACTACCCGGTGACGCCATATGCTGGCGTCCGTGAGGAGTGGGTCGAAAACGGCTGGGGATACGAGGAAATCGCTTACCAGATAAATATGCCGACGTTCGAGGTCGTTCTGGGCAACACGGCTCCTGAAGACGCGGGCCCCGACGGCTGGAGCGAGAAGTGGCGGAATTTCGAATAAAGATGGCCATGCGCTCACACCACCGAGACGATACCGACGAAGCGACGACCGACTCGAACGAAAGCAGGTCATCAGTCGTCGAACTCACAGACGTGTCGTTCGGGTACACGTCCACGCCTGTCGTCGAAGACATCACTGTCAGCATCGACGCCGGAGAGTACGTCGCCGTTGTCGGCCCCAACGGGTCCGGCAAGTCGACGCTCATGCAGTTGCTGCTCGGCCTGCTGGAGCCAGATAGCGGGACTGCAAAGCTGTTCGGCGTCGACGCGACGGCGTTCGACGACGGAGCCAAGGTCGGCTACGTCGCACAGCGTGCCGGGGCGAGCCGGGAGATGCCCATCACAGTCCGCGAAGTGGTGAAGATGGGCCGGTTCCCACACGTCGGGTTCGGACGTCTTTCCGCAGCCGATTGGCGTATCGTCGACAGGGCCATCGACACGGTCGGGATGTCTGCCTTTGCCGACCGGCGAATCACCCAGCTTTCCGGCGGGCAGCGCCAGCGTGCGTTCATCGCTCGGGCGCTCGCGGGTGAGGCTGACCTGCTCGTGCTGGACGAACCGACCGTCGGCGTGGACACCGAATCAGTCGACGCCTTCTACGGACTGCTCGAATCGCTCCACGCCGAGGGCATCACCGTCCTGCTTATCGAACACGACCTGCAGGCCGTCATCGAACACGCGGAGCGCGTCATCTGTCTGAACCGGGAGATCTACTTCGACGGGCCATCGGCGGAATTCACCGACAGTGCGGCGCTGGCCAGAGCGTTCGGGACGGGTGCACAGTCGTTGACCGGAGGCAACCGATGACGTTCGCGTTTGCGGCCGGCGGCGTCTACGAGGCGTTCGTCCCGATCCTCGACGTGTGGTACTGGCTTTTGGCACTGCTCTACCACCTGACCGGACTGGAGCTTATCAACCCCGAATACACGTTCATGTACCGGGCGATACTGGTCGGGCTGTGCGTCGGTGTTATCGCACCACTCATCGGAACTTTTCTTGTCCACCGCCAGCTCGCCCTCATCGGGGATGCACTCGCCCACACGGCTTTCGCCGGCGTTGCCGTCGGGCTGTTTCTCAACGCCGTCCTCGAACTGAGCGTGTCGCCGTATCTCACCGCTGTCGTCGTGGCCGTCATCGCGGCGCTGCTCATCGAACTAATCTCCGAGGCGACCGACGCCTACAACGACGTATCGATGGCGATTGTCCTCTCAACGGGGTTCGCACTTGGGACGGTTCTCATCAGCCTCAACGCTGGTGGGCTGGCCGTGGGTATCAATCAGTACCTCTTTGGTAACCTCTCGACGGTGTCTGCCGAGAACGCGGTCATCATGCTCGGGCTGTTCAGCGTCATCGTTGCAACGGTCGGGATCACCAGAAACCAATTGCTGTACGTCACGTTTGACGAAACCGCCGCCGCCGTCTCCGGACTGCCGGTCGCCTGGTACAACCGGATTATGGTGATGCTGACGGCGCTCGTCGTGGTCGGCGCGATGCAGATTATGGGCGTCATCCTCGTCGCGGCCATGCTGGTCGTCCCGGTTGCCGGCGCGACGCAGGTGTCCCGGAGCTTCTCGGAATCACTGCTGGTCTCGATTGTGCTGGCCGAACTCGCCGTCCTGCTCGGCATCGGTATCTCGTACTACGTCGGTGCAACAGCCGGCGGCGTCATCGTACTCGTCGCAGTCGGGATCTACGTCCTCTCGGTTCTCGTCGGGAAGGTCCGACAGAGGGGCGCGCCGGACGAAGCGCGGGAACTTGACAGCATCAGTCAGGACTGAACGCCGGTCTCGACTGGGGGCGGTGGGTGCAACTGAGAGCCACGGCTGGCGGCGACACGCTGGCCGACGGGCGAGTCACCGGAACGCATCACAGTCGCTGCTCGCGCTCTGCCAGTGGACGACGTCGTCCCCGGTGTACTCGACAATGATGTCGTAACACGCGTCGTCGTCGAACGTCGTCTCCGCAGAGAGATCGGTCCCGGCGATGGCCGTCGCTATCGTTATTTTGCCCTGTCTGTCCGGCAGCGCATCGTCCAGTTCCACTGCACCGTCTGCCCCAGCCCTCACAGTGTGTGTCTCCTCGTACACCGTCTCGCGGTCGACCGTGACCGTGAATTCGAACTCATGTGTCGCTGAACCGGTGTTGGTTAGCCGTACGCCGGCAAGTCGAGCGCTCGCAGGACTGAGTGCTACACACCCCGAGAGGGCAGCGAGTGTTGCTGCTGTGAGGATACTCCGTCTGGAGGGCATCACCCGGGGCTGGTCAACCGTTTAACAAAAGTCTTCTGTCGGCTCAAGACAGCCGAACTGCTCGTCTCAGACACCCGCCTGCGCCGCGATGGTCGAGACCATCGTTTCCCACAGCGAGAACCCCATCGTCACGCTCAGGGCGAAGTCCGCGGCGAAAAACAGGAACAGCCCTGCGCCGAGGAAGTGCGCTTTCCGCAGGTCGAAACGGTGGGTGAACCGGTGGAAAAACAGCGCGTTGACGAGGCTCACTGGAATGATGGCGAGCATCTCCCCGGTCCAGATAGCGCTGGCGTGGGCGCTGTACTGAGCGGCAAGCGTGATGGTGATGAGTTGGGTCTTGTCCCCGAACTCGCCGAAGGCCATCATCGCGAAGATGGGCAGGAAGCCGCCGAGCTTGTTCGGCACTTGCCAGTCGACGACGGGAACGCGAACGTCTAGCTGTCCGCCGTCAGTGGTGAACCCGGACGCGGGTTCCTGCTGCTCTGTGTCGGCTGCCGGGGCACTGCGGACCAGCAGTATCGCGAACAGCAGGAACATCCCGGCGGTGAGGCTTTCAAGAACGATACCGGGTAGTACCGCCGTGATTGCGGAGCCGAACCAGATCTCCAGTGCCGTCCAGCCGGCGAAGGCGGTGCCCGCGGCGCTGACGACGAGGAACGGATTGAACCGCGTCGACAGGCCGGCGATGATGAACTGTACTTTCTCGCCGGGGAGGACCGCAAGCTGTGCACCGGCTGCTATCGCGACCACTGTCAGCCACGTCGCGTCGCTCACGCCTGACTCACTCCGTCCTCGCCCTGCGTATCCGGTGCGCGGACCTGAATCGCATCGGCGATGTGGTCCGGGAGCGACACTGACGACCCGCTCTCTAGCTGGACCGTCACCATCCCGATGGGCGCGACCTCCTCGACAGTCAACACGGTCCCCGGCGTGACGCCGGCGTCGGAGAGATACGTGAGTTCGTCGGGGTCGCGGTCCCGGACACGTGCGACTTCGAGTCGCCCACCTTCGCTGTGCTCTGACAGCGCCGTCGCGGACTCGTCGTCAAGGGGGTCGAGCGAATCGCTGGGAATCGGGTCCCCGTGGGGGTCAAACTCCGGTTCGTCGAGGACCGCCGCAACTCGGCGCTCGAACTCCTCGCTGATGTGGTGTTCGAGTACCTCCGCTTCCTCGTGGACTTCGGCCCAGTCGTACCCCAACTGCTCCGTGAGAAACGTCTCGAGCAGGCGGTGATGGCGGATGATCTCGAGGGCGACTGTCTCGCCTTCCGGGGTTGTCTGTACGCCCTTGTACTTCTCGCGTTCGATCAGCCCGCGGTCGGCCAGTTTTTCCACCATACTGGTGACGGTCGGTGCGGTCACGTCCAGCATCTCGGCGATAGTAGACGGAGCAATCGGCGGGTCGCCGTCCCGCTCGAGGCGATAGATGGCTTTCAGATAATCCTCCATCTTGGCACTCAGCATACACCGGATTAGACGAATCTAACGCAAAAAATTGACGGTTCCAACAACTTCGTGCGCCCGGCCGCCTGCTGTCACTCGTCGGCGGCGTATGTTTCTCGTCGGTTCCGGGTCAGGAGCCACAGAAACAGATAGCCGATGGCACCCAGAACGAACAGCGTTGCGGGGATGAGAAACGGTCCGAACGTCCGAACGAGCGTCTCGATCCCCGACAAACCGACCATACCCTAGGTAGGGACGTTGCCCTGATAAACCTCAAGGGTACGCGGAGACGGCGACCGGTGCCCTCTTCGGAACCCTGTGAGTTGTGGCGCAAAAGCGGTACCGCGGTCGGATTCAGTGTGGTCTGTTTAGATGAGGTCCTGATCTTCCAGCGAGGCCATGACGTCGTCGACGAAATCGTCGACACTCTCGTACGGGAACTCCCCGTTGAGCTTCGTGTTCAGTTCCATCGCTGTCATCGAGAAGTCACCGGACTCGAACTTCGTTGACGGGCCGCCCGGAAGTGCCGGAACGAGGTCCATCGGACTGGAAATCGGGTAGTCAGCTTCCTCGAACGCATCAACGAACTGTGATCTGAGGTCTTCTTTGTCAACCATGGTCGGACGTTGTGCGAGTGTTATGATAAAAGGTTCGACATCGGTACACTTTCCCATTGTTTTGAGTTTATTCGAACCTTGCGCCGTTCTGACAATCGTGGTGCTGTATCACTGTGTGAACAACTCGCCGCTGCGGTCGACGAGACGGCCCGGGCCACTCACCGGGTTCGACCCTCGTCGTTCGTATCGCGGCGGGCAAGCCGTTCGGCAGTCTCCCGGTCCGTCTCGACCCGCTGGTCGTGTTCGCTTCTGACCAGCGCGTACAGGGCCAGCGGTGCAACCAGTGCGAGTAACACGACCACGACGAACAGTCCGCTTACGGCGGCCATCGTCACCCGAGGAAGATGTCTGCCAGGTCACTGCCAGCGGACCCGGTGTCACGGTATAGTTCAGAGTAGCCGCAGTTCGTACACGTGACGACCTGGAACTGGTTCGTCTGGATGTCGAACATCTTCGAGAGACCGCCGCCGGTGGTTGAGATGCTACCCACGTCAGTGCCAGTGTGGCCGCACTTCGGACAGCCGCGGTCGTCGTTTCGGGAGGTGTCGGAGGGCATTACACACGACTGTTCTCTCCCCAGCATAACAAATCTGGTGGCACTGTGACACGCACTCGGTCCCTTCTTGGCGGTGGCAGTTCGTTACTGGAATCTGTTATATTTTGTAATTGTGGAAAACGAGGCGGGCGAACGTAATGGTGCACTATGCCAGTTCCCACCCGCCTCAACGAACGGAAACGGTCCGGTTATTTGTTTGTTATGAATTCGTCTACTCGTGTGTTGTCTCAGTCGTCGGCGGGGATGGGTTCGCCGTGGGACACGTCGTCCCCGAGCAGGGCGATGAACTGCGCGAGCCACTCGGGGTGGTCGGGCCAGGCCTGCCCGGTGACGAGGTTGCCGTCGGTGACCACTTCGTCGACCCACGAACAGCCGGCGGCCTCACACTCTGCGCGACAGGCCGGGTACGATGTCATCTCGTAGCCGTCCAGTACGTCGGCGGCAGCGAGAATCTGTGGACCGTGACACAGCGCCGCGACTGGTTTGTCTTCCTCGAAGAAGTGCCGTACAGCGTCAAGCACCTCGTCATACGTCCGGAGATACTCGGGGGCACGCCCGCCGGGGACGACGAGCGCGTCGTAGTCGCTGGGATTCACGTCGGCCATCGTCGCGTTGAGGACGAAATCGTGGCCGCGGGACTCCATGTAAGTCTGGTCGCCGCGGAAGTCGTGTATCGCTGTTTTGATCGTCTCTTCGGCCGCTTTGTCGGGACACACTGCGTCGACCTCGTGGCCGACCATCTGTAGCGCCTGGAACGGCACCATTATCTCGTAGTCTTCGCCGAAATCACCGACGATCATGAGGATGTCTTTGCCCATTGGAAACACCACTGAAAGCTACTGCCGCAGTCAAAATAAAGCCGCAGGTGAATTACCAGAACGGTGTCATGCGTCGAGCGCCACCAGCACGTCCTCAATCTCCGCCAGCGAGTCGATGACATAGTCAGGTGTCACAGCACTCCGTTCCAGCGACCGCTCGTTGGACACGCCGGTCCGGACAAGAACGGTCGTCATTCCGTTCCGTTCGCCCATTGCGATGTCCGTCTCCAGCCGGTCGCCAACGACCAGACAGTCCGCTGGCCCACAGTCCAACCGTTCCAGGGCCGCCTGGACGGCAATCTCCGAAGGCTTCCCGAGTATCCGGTCCGGGTCCCGTTCGATGACGCCAGCGACGGCGTTGATTATCGCTCCGGAGCCCGGAACCGGGTCGCCGTCTTCGCCAGGGAACGTTCGGTCCGGGTCGGTTCCGAGGAAGACGGTGTCGTCGTCGACGGCCCGGAGCGCGTCGACCATGTCGTGGTAGTGGAAGCCGTCCGTCCAAGAGGCCAGTAACACGTCTGTCTCGGCTGGGTCTTCGGACAGCCGTGCCTCTGTCCCCGTGACCATGCTGCGGAGCGGCTCACTCCCGATGACGAACACGTCGTCACCCGCATGAGATCCGTTGAGGTACTCGCGGGTGACGACGCCGGAGGAACAGGCCTCGCCCTCGCGGGCGTCGACACCCAATCCCTGCAACCGCTCGACATACTCGCTCCCGTCGTGGATGGGGTTGTTCGAGAAGAAGCAGATTCCCAGACCACGCTGCCTGAACGTATCGATTGCCGACGCCGCGCCCGGCAACAGCGTGTTTCCGTGGTACACCGTTCCATCGAGGTCGATGATAACCCCCGCAACTGTCATTACCACTGCTCGGGTCCCAGCAGTGAAAAGTCCGTCTCAGTTGTGCAGTTCGACGCCTGCCACTTCAAAACGCGCCCCGCCGCTGTCACTCTCGGTCAGAGACACTTCCCAGCCGTGGGCTTCAGCGACTTGTTCGACGATAGCCAGGCCGAATCCGGTTCCGTCCTCCGTCGAGGAGTAGCCCATCTCGAACACGTCCTCAGCGTCGCCCTCGACACCTTCGCCGTTGTCTGCGATGTAGAAGCCGTCGTCGGACCCCAGTAGTCCGACTTCGATTTCCACGTCGCCGTCGTTGTGTTCGATGGCGTTCCGGAACAGATTCGCCAGCATGTCCTGGACACGCCCGCTATCGGCGTTGAGCTCCGTGCTCGACTCGACCGACATGGAGGCCTGCTCAGCCTCGATCCATGTCCACGCGGTCGACGCCAGCGTCGACAGCTCTGTCTCCTGTGGGTCACTGACCGTCTGGCCTTGCCGCGCCAGCGTGAGCACGTCCTCGATAATACAGCCCATCCGGTCCAGTGACCGGTCGATCTTGGCGACCAGTTCGGCTTCCTCGCTATCGGCGGGCTCCTCAAGCAGATCGACCGCGCCCTGAGCGACGTTCAGCGGGTTCCGCAGGTCGTGGCTGACGACGCTGGCGAACTCTTCGAGTCGCTCGTTCTGGCGTTCCAGTTCGCGCTGGCGTTCAACGCGTTCCGTGATATCGCGTGACACCAGCTGGAAGGTATCCGCCTTGCGGTGGCTGTCGACAGGGATGTACTGGTTGTGGTAGTGTCGTCCCCCAACGGCGTCCTCGGAGCGAGTCGCAGTCCCGTTTTTGACTGCGCTTTTCCCGGCTTCGAGACGCTGATTGGCCGCTTCGCTGTCCATCACGTCGCTCAGTTGTTGTCCGACGAGCGTGTCGGGGTCGCTACCCAGTCTGCGTGCCATCGAGGGGTTCGCTGAGAGGATGGTCCCGTCAGTCGTCAGGTGGACGATACCGTCCGGCGAGTCCGACACAAGCGATTCGAACTTCTTGCGGGTCCGCTCTTGGGAAACAACGTTCTCGATTCGGTTCGCTAGCCGACCGTACTGCTTGTCTTCGACGACTTCCAGTTTCAGCAGGTAGTCGGCGACGCCCGCCGCGATAGCCGCGCTCGCCGTCTCTTCGTCCCCGCGGCCGGTCAGCAAAATGAACGGGATAGACGGGTTCGTTTCTCTGATTGCCTCGAGCAGTTCCAGCCCGTCCATTTCGGGCATTTCGTAGTCACTGACGACGCAGTCAAACCCGCCCCCGTCAAGTCGTTCCAGCGCTTCCATGGCGCTGTTTGCAGCAACGGACTCGATGCCGTGTTGTTGCGTGAGCGTATCAGCGGTCATCTCCGCGAAAAAATCGCTATCGTCAACAACAAGCGTTCGTATATTAGTTTCAGCTGTCATATGGGCGGCAGGGTCCTTGTTCCCCCAACGGTCTGTCCGTACTTATATTTCAAGGGAGCCAGGTTGCCCGCTGGTCACGGCTCTGGCGGTACCGGTGGGGCCACCGAAACCCGAAGCGCAGGGCTGTGGTGGACCAGCGGGTCCGAGTTAGGAGCCGATATATCAACTATCGAGAGCACAGATCCGGTCACAGTAGCGTCAACGCGGTCGAGTCGCCACGGGTCGTGACCGACGCTGCCGACGAGGTGCGTCCCGAAGCGCCCGGTCGTGAAATATCGCTGCCGGTCGACGAGGAAGGCGGCCAGCGAGTCCGGTGGAAGCGCCACTGGCTCACCGCCGGAGGTGTACCGACACTCGAACAGTCGTCGCTCCCCGGCGTCAAGGACCCGGCGACGGTCAGCCGTTGAGAGCGTCCGTGGGACGGCATCACCAACCGTAATGCGAAATAGTTCCGAAACCGCCGTCGCTGTCCGCCTGTCGTCACCGAACAGCCCGAGCACACAGACCCCGCGCTGGCCGGTCGGCCCGCGGACGTAGGTTCGAACCGTGAGCAACTCAGACGGCCCAGCAACCTCGATACCAAACGTCTCGACGCGGTCGACGGTCGCTACAACGGCCGACACCCAGGCGTCACCGTCGGCCGTCTCGACGGTGAGCCAGTCGGGGACCGCCGATCGTACCGCGGCCTCGGAGACCGGCCAGTGACAGAAGCAGACGTCATCAAGCGTGACCTGCAGCGGACGGAGGGCGACCACATACTCACTGGGGCCGACACGCTAATCAGTGTACTGGGCACCCCCGTCGAGCCGGTGAAGCCGACCCGCAGTCACTGGAATCTCGGCGCAGTAGTGGACGAGCGGGTCGCCATCGGGGTTCTCAAAGCCCGACGCGGCGAACAGGCCGTTCGTCCGAATATCTGCGTGTCCTCTCTGCAGTGGCCACGGCTCGTGGTCGATGTCGGCGTAATACACCGTCCCGTCGTCACTCGCGGCATAAAAGCGGTACCGCTCTACTAGGAACGACTCCACCGAGCCCGGTTCGGGCGGCGACGGCGGTTCGGTCGGCTCGTATGTGGCGTGGAAATCCGCCGGTGGCGCGCGCGAACTGGTCCGGCGACTCCGGAACTCGACGCTGTCGCCGTCAGTCCGGACCTGCATCGACGCCTGGTAGTAGGACAGCTGGAACAGCTGCCGTGCCAGCGTGACGCTGAGGCGGTCGTCAGCGTCGAGGTTGTAGAAGTACACCCCCGGCGTCCCGTCAGCGACTACGTAGGTCCGGAGATTTAGCTCGCCGAAGGACCGCCCAATCGGACTGCCTCGCGGTCTGATGTCCGCCATCTGGAACGGGACCACGCTGAGCCACGCCTGCCCGTCGTACGTGTCGACATCGAGCTGATCCGGCAGTGTCGTCTGGATACTGTCGGGCTCGATCGGCCAGTGCATGAACCCCACGTCTCGCCACGTCATCGTCAACAGGTCCATACCTGTTTGTAGGGACCAGAGGGGTTTTTGCCTGCTGTGGGGTTCGGTGACAGGTACCAATGAAACCGCTCGGTCGCGCTGGCGCTAAAACTTTGTCAGTGCCGCTCCCAGCGTCGCGTATGGAGTTCGAGGTGATCCAGGGCGACATCGCTACACAGTCGGCGGACGCACTGGTCAACGCGGCGAACACGAGCCTCCGGATGGGCTCCGGCGTCGCCGGGGCGCTCAAGCGCGCTGCCGGGTCGGGCCTGAACGATGAAGCCGTCGCGAAAGGCCCGGTCGACCTCGGCGGTGTCGCCACGACCGACGCCTACGACCTCGACGCCGAGTACGTCATCCACGCCGCCGCGATGCCGCCGGGCGGTCAGTCAACCGCCGCAAGCATCCGCAACGCAACCCGAAACGCACTGGCAGAAGCTGACGCGCTGGACTGCGAATCAGTCGTCCTCCCGGCCATCGGCTGTGGCATCGCCGGGTTCGAGTTTGAGGCGGGTATCAGGGTTATCTGTACTGTTATCGACGAGTACCAGCCCGACTCTCTGACAGACGTGCGACTCATCGCTTACTCCGACGACGACTTCGCGGCAATGCAACGGGTCGCGGCCGACGTTCGCAGCTGACTGCCCGCTACAGCAGGTGTATCCGGCCGGCACGCCACTCCCAGGCGAGTTCCAGTGCGATCCAGCAGACGAGCCATATCGCAGCGAAACTAAACACCAGCCACGTCGAGCCGAGATACGTCGTGGTCCCGGTGACGGACTGGAGCCACGGATACGCTTGCACACCGACGATGAGCGTCGCGGCAAGTCCCAGTATCCCGGTCACGTAGTGCTCAATTGCGTTCCGTACCGGACACACGCAGGCGTCACCGCCCGTCGGCTCCTCGAACGCCTCGTTGCTCGGCCCCCGAGCATTGGTCATTGTTACCTTTCCTCAGTGTCAAGCTTCACCATACAGCGCAATAACCGTTTCGGCGGCTTACTCGTGGCCCGACACCCGAACTGGCTCGTATGGCTCTTCCAGCCACTCTACGTCGCTCGCCGTGAGGTCGATCTCCAGCGCCGAAACCGCTTCTTCGAGGTGTTCGAGGCTACTCGTCCCGATAATGGGTGCGTCGACCCACTCCTTGTCGAGCACCCAGGCCAGCGCGATCTGTGCCATCGAGGCGTCGTACTCGTCGGCCAGTTCCTGCACGCGCTCGTTGATTTCGCGGCCGTTGCCCTCGAAGTAGGGGTGTTCACGAGCGTAGTCGTCTGTCTCGCCCCGGACCGTCTCCTCGACCTGCTCGTGCGGGCGGGTAAGATAACCCCGGGCGAGCGGACTCCACGGGATAACGCCGACGGCCTCCTTCTCACACAGCGGGAGCATCTCGCGCTCCTCCTCGCGGTACAGCAGATTGTAGTGGTTCTGCATCGTCTCGAACCGCTCCAGTCCTTCGCGCTCGCTCGTCCGGAGCGCATCCGCGAACTGGTGGGTCCACATCGACGACGCGCCGACGTGCCGTGCCTGTCCCCGTCGGACCGCGTCGTCCAGCGCCCGGAGCGTCTGTTCGATAGGTGTGTCGTAATCCCAGCGGTGGGTCTGGTAGAGGTCGACAGTGTCCATCCCGAGCCGGGACAGCGAGTTCGCCAGTTCTTGCTCGATGGCCTTCCGCGAGAGCCCCCCGGAGTTTGGGTTGTCCTCGTCCATCTGGAAGTATCCTTTCGTCGCCACGACCTGTCCGTCGCGGTCGTAGTCGTCGAGGACGGTCCCGAGAACACGCTCGGACTCGCCCATCGAATACATATTGGCCGTATCGAAGAAGTTGATGCCGAGGTCGATGGCCCGCTCGATGACCTCGCGGCTTTCCGCTTCGTCGAGCACCCAGTCGCGCCACTCCGAGGTTCCGAAGCTCATACAGCCCAGACAGAGCCGGCTGACTTCCATGCCAGTCGACCCGAGTGTCGTGTACTCCATGCTCAGGTTCGCGTCCGCGCTGGCGAAAAAGGTTCGCCGCTGGTTACAGTGATTCCGCCGCGACCCGCCCGATGTATAGTCTGGCTACGACGTAGCCAGCGACCGCCAGCAGGACCGCCCCACCGACGTGGCCGTAAGTCAGTAGGGTCGGGCTATCCACTGCAAGCTTCGCCACCGTCGTCGCCGGGTGTTCCGGGAGGACGACGGCCCCACCGAAGAGGACGAGGGTGAGCACGGAGAACAGCAACTGCGCCGGGCGACGGTTCTGGAGCGTGACGCCCAGCACGACGCCGAGCGTCACGACGACGACGGTGACGGCGGTGATAAACAGCAGAATCGCGGCCGGGTTCGAGACGGCGATACCGTTCGTCGACAGCAGGGCGAGCCACAGGAGCGCCTGTGCAGGGGCAAGCAACACCATTCCGAGGGCTTTCCCGTCGATGATGTCGAGCAGCGACACCGGGGCCACGCGGAGTAGTTCCATCGTCCCGCGTTCGAGTTCCTCGGTGACGGTGTCGACGGCCACCGAGCCGCTGATGAACGGCGGCAGGAACAGGAGCAGTGGAATCAGGATGGTGTAGGTGAACCCGAAGTACTGGCTCGCACTGACGGTCTCAGGCAGTGGTACGGGGGGCGAGTCGAGATACGGCGTCCGCTCCAGCCGCTCCTGACGCTCCAGCGCGCTGAGGACCCGGCGCACTTCGACGACGATGAGCGTCGACCGAATGCTCCCCTCCGGCACGATAGCAGTGACCGCTATCTGCTCTCCTGGCCCGCGCGCTGACGGCACGTAGTCGCCGCGCAGTATCGCGTCCACCTGGCGCTGGTCGAACGCCCGCTGTGCCGCGCTCTCGTTCTCGAAGGCGGTAACGCTGGTTCCGTCCTGTTCGGCGGCCGCGGCCACCAGTTCCTCCCGGGCGTCGCCGGTGACGGCCATCTCCACCTCGCCGGCTGCGACCGAGCTGGGGTCGTACAGCGACGTGAGGCCGACGACGAGGAACGAGGAGAACCCCGCGACGAACAGCTGAATGAGCAACGCCAGCACGATGGTCTTCTCGCGGGACAGCGACCGAATGTCACGCCGCGCGATGACGATTCGCGGGTCGCGCCAGACCGGACGGTCTTCAGACAAGGGTACTCACCACCGCGAAGTTGTAGGCGAAGTGGACGACGATGGCCACAGTCAGGGCAGTCACGTAGGCGCGCCGCCCGCGGCTCGCGCCAACCGACGAGATGGCTGCCGTCACTGTGTGCAGTGCCAGCGGGAGCAGGAACAACAGGCCCGCGACCCACAGCGGCAGGCCGGCCGGCAGGGTCGCGCCCTGCAGGGCGGCTTCGCCGATGGGGAGGCTCTCTAAGTCTGACAGCCGTGCGATAAGCAGCCCTTTCTCCCCGATGAAAAAGCCGAGTCCGGAGAGCGCACCGACGCCGAGCGCCGACCGGAGCGTCCGCTCGTAGCGGGCGTGCTCGTAGCCGGCGTAGACGTGCAGGCTCTTGGCCACCTCCTCGATAACGACGATGACGCCGAGCACGAGCACGATGCCCAGCGACTGGTTCGTCCCGAAGACGTTCAGCGACACCGAATCGAGGACAAACAGGAACGCGATGGCTGCCAGCTCGGCGACGATGACCAGCGGCAACAGAACGACGCTCATCTTCAGCGCGCTCCGGCGACCAGTGATACCGCCGGCCAGCGCGTCGAGCACCTTCAACGGAATCGGCCGCTGGGTGAACATGTCCTCTTCTCGATAGAGACCGGCCCCCAGACCGAACAGCACCAGTCCGGTCAGCAGCGGCGGTGCCGTCGAGAAGACGAACGACGAGAGCCCGATCGGCTGGCCGGTGAGGTCCATCACGACGAGCGTCAGCGGCGAAATGAGCGCAATCGGCGTCACGTCGGTGAAGATGGCCGGCACGAACGCGTAGGAGGTCAGCGTCACCGTGATTGTCACCGTCACGAAGGTGAGTTCCTTGAACGAGCGGGCGAACATCGCCCCGCAGAACGTCGCCGAGAGGAAGAGGACGACGAGCGGGACCACCGCCAGCACCGCGACGTAACTCCCCGCCGGCGCGATGTTCCCGAACCGGAGCGCCGCGGTGATGAGCGCCGCCACGCCGACAGCGCCCGCAAGGTACGGGAGCGTCTTCCCACCGATGATGTCGCCCCGCGAGGCTGGCGTCACCAGCAGGAGTTCACCGCGGCGGTTCAACCGTTCCGAGAGCATCGACGAGCCGTAGGCCTGGATGACGAAGTTCATCGGCACGATGTAGAGGAAGGCGAGCACGAGCGACTCGAAAGGGAACGGTGGCGAGATATCAGAGGGGGTGCCGCCCTGGACATCGCCGGTCAACCGCGCGCCGATAGCGCCGAGGTTCGCGCCGCTGCCACCGGCGGTTCCGCCGTTACCGACGCCACTTGCCGTTGCGCCGCCAGTGCCGCTCGTACCTGAACTGTCACCACTGTCGCCGGTGCTCGTCTTATCGCTGTCCGAAGACTCGGAGCCCGACTCGCCACCGTTGCCGCCGCTTCGGGGGTCAAACTGACTACTCCCCGACTGCTGCTCGTAGATGAGCGTCACAGAAACGGGAAACGCGGCGGTCTGGTTGTCATCCCGGGCGAGTGTTCGGTCGTTGTACTGCGCCGTACTGTCGCGTAGTTCGGCCAGTGCCGCCCGCTCTTTGGCTGTCTGTGGAACGCTCTGGAGCTGTGTCCCCCGATACAGGAGTTCCTGCTGGCGTCGCTCGATGGCTGCAGGATCCGGCTCACGGACGCCGAAGGTCGAGTCATTAGCTGCCACGTCGTAGTACGGGCTGCTCTCGTCGACGCCGATCCGGTAGATGCCGTCGTCCATGCCCGCGCCGGTGCCACCGCTGACGGCTATCGCGGCGACCGCGCCCATCGCAACGAGGGACAGCGCCATCACGACGATGGTCCGCTTGTCGACACCGCCGGCGTTTTTTGTCACCTCCCACTTCGCGACGCGCAGGAGCTTGTCGGGTTGCATCTACTCCGCGTCCTCCCCGACGTATCGCGTGCCGCGGGTCCCGGCCTCGGCGACGTTGAGGAACACCTCCTCAAGGCTGGACTCCTCCGTTCGTATGTCGACTACGTCTCCGCCGTTTTCTTCTGCCTGTTCGCGTGTCGCTTCGACGGCGTCCATGCTCTCGACCACCCGCTTGTACGATCCGTTTTCCTGCACCGCGTCGGGCACGTCGACGGTCGTATAGACGTGATACCGCGTGTGACCGTACTCGGCCTGAAGTTCGTCGAGGTCGCCGCGAGCGACGATTTCGCCTTCGTTCATGATGACGACCCGGTCGCAGATAGACTCGACGTGAAAGAGATTGTGTGCAGAGAAGACGATGGTTTTGCCCTCTTTCGCCAACTGCTCAGTGAACTCGATGACGTAGTTCGTCGTCAGCGGGTCTAGCCCCGATGCCGGCTCGTCGTAGATGAGCACGTCAGGGTCGTTGATGAGCGACCGGGCGATGGCAACCTTCCGTTTCATCCCCTTGGACATGTCGCCGAGCTTCCGGTCGCGGTGTTCGAGTTCGAGTTCGTCCAGTGTGTCGTGCATCCGTTCCTCGGCCACGTCCGGATTTACGTCGTACAGATCGGCGAAGAACTTCAGATAAGAGACCGGCGTCATCTCCTCGTACAGCGGCGACTCCTCGGGCAGAAAGCCCAGTTGTTGGCGCATCTCCGCGGTCTCGGTGTCGAGGCCCGCTATCTCGGCCGAGCCGCTCGTCGGCTCCAGCAGGCCCGCGAGCATCTTCAGCGTCGTCGTCTTGCCGGCCCCGTTCGGCCCGATGATACCGAACACCTCGCCGCGGTCGACCGAAAACGAACTGCCCTGTACAGCGACGAAACCGCCGTACTCCTTTCGAATATCCCGGGCGTCAATCATCTGGCGATTGGTTGTGAGTGAACTAACCTATACCTTGGCTCCGGCCTATTGCTTCTGATAATGGCACTCGAACTCGGCGCGAGTAGCATCTCACTCGAACGAACACCGGACGGCCGACGCCTGCTCGTCCGCCACGACGCCGATGCGTCGGTCGACACCGTGTGGGATGTTCTGACCGACACCGACTGCTGGGCAGACTGGGGGCCGTCTGTCACAGCCGTTGAGACAGCGGACCGGTACATCACCGCGGGGACGACCGGTCGCGTTCGCGTCGCCGACGCGGTGTGGCTCCCGTTCGAGGTGACGGCGTGCGCGCCGTATCGCTGGACGTGGACCGTCGCACGGCTCCCCGCGACCGGCCACTTCGCCGAGGAACGGACCACCGGCTCCGTCGTTGGGTTCGAGATTCCGCCGCTGGCGACTGGCTACGCCCCGGTGTGTGCCCGAGCGTGCCAACGGATCGCCGCTCTGGGAAAGCAACGCGAGGCGTAGGTAGCGCCGGGCCGACCCGTCAGGGCTGTACTGGCGTCTTCGAGCGCGTGCGAGTGTCTTCCTCTGGGTCGTCCGTCCTCGCGATGCCCGTTATCTCGAAGCGCGTCCCACCCTCGTCGCTTTCGGTCACGTCGATTTCCCAGCCGTGAGCTTCGACGATGCGCTGGACGATTGCCAGCCCCAGCCCGCCTTCACCGTCGGTGGCAGTATAGCCGTCGTCAAGCACCGCATCACGCTTTTCCGGCGGAATTCCGGAGCCGTCGTCGGCGACATAAAACCCCCCAGACAGCTCGTCGACACGAATCGTCAGGTCAGCACTGCCACGTTCGAGGGCGTCGTCGGAATTCACACTGCCCGTGGAGCCATGTTCCACGGCGTTCCGAAACAGGTTCTCGAACAGGTGACGGAGCCGATCCGGGTCGGCGTCGATGACGGCTGTTACTTCGTTTGCTAGTGTCGCATCCGCCGTCGGCACTGCCTCCCAGCAGCTCTCGACCAGTTCTTCGAGGTCAACGGGCTCAGTCTCGCTGATGACGTGTCCGCTTCGGGCCAGCGTCAGCGTCCGGTCGATGAGCGTTTCCATCCGGTCCAGCGCTGTCGCAGCCGTTTCCAGGTGTTCCGAGTCGCGGTCCATTCGTTCGAGTTCGAGCTGACCGGACGCGACGCTGAGCGGGTTTCGGAGGTCGTGTGCAACAACGGCCGCGAACTCGTCGAGGCGTTCGTTGCGCTGCTCGACGGCCCGCCGCTGGAACCGCTGTCGTTCGGCCTCGACGGCTCGCGAAATCGCTCGCGCTTCAAAGATGCCCGCGACCAGACCACCGGAGCCGCCGACACCAATCGCAAACAGCGCCCATCCGATAGTCCACCGGAGCGACCCGGCGGGCCAGGTCCACATCATAACCAGGTTCAGTAACAGGAAGCCACTGAGCCCGCCGGTGAACCAGATTCCGACCCGCTGGTACCGTGACGAAGTCAATGCTGAGTTTCCTAGCCAGAACCCACCGACGATAATCACCGCGGCAAACGGCACGACTGCCAGCATACTGACGACGAAATCGGCCGTGAGGACAGCCGGAATTCCAGAATCAGAAAAGTAAAAATAATTACCGATAATCCCGAGCAGAAGAATCCATCCAACTCCCTGAATAAGGGCTGGCAGGCGATCTGGGTCTGTCACTTCCGCATCAGTTTGTTAGGTGAGCATTTACTGCTACTGGCCAACGGAACAGGCGTGTGTCGAGCTCCCCGCGCTACCGTCCACCGGACTGCTAACCTGGCCTGTCCTTCCCGATGCTACTGTTTGGTTACGCGTGCGTCAGATACCTTGTGGATGTCGTCGTCGATCCCGGTGCCGTCACAGTCGTCATTCGGACATCGATAGTGCCAGCCGTCCTCCGTCGCCGCTCGCTCGGTAAACCGGTCACCACATTCGTCACAGTAGAGCTGCCCGTCCGAACACGTGTCGCGGTGGAGTTCGAGTTCGAGTTCTGTGCCGAAGGTCCGCTTGCAGTTCCGACAAATATGAGGCATATTCGAAGATACAGATTCATCCCTTATAGCGATACCGGAACGTTCACGCCCGCTTCTTTCCGTTGACGGAGGGTTCGGGTCGTCCGCCGTCCGTCGATTTTCGATATCTCATACACCTCATATCTTGGACAGTAATGGTTCCCAACGCTGACTACCAACGTACACATCTCGGCAACAGCCAGTTCGAGAGCAGACACGCAAGCTACCGTTCCAAGCGGTCCACGGTTATCGTCTGTCACGACGCCGCTAGACTGTTGTCACGTCAATCCGCGTGCCGCCGGATTCGCTGTCCCCGACCGACACCGTCCATCCGTGTGCCCGCGCCGCGGTGTCGACGAGGAACAGTCCGTATCCTTCCCCTTCCTGCGTCGTCCCGAAGCCCTGTTCGAACACTTTGTCGCGGTCTGATTCGGGAATCCCCGGGCCATCATCGGCCACGTAGAATCCCGACTCGGTGTCACCGACGCTGACAGTCACCGGTCCCTCGGTGTGAGCGACGGCGTTGTCAAATAGCTCGCGAAGGAGCAACTGCAGTCGGTCGTTTTCGGCGTCGATAGCCGCGTCTGTCGTCACTTCGAGCGTCGCGTCCTCGTAGCTCGCTGCGGCCCAGACTTCGGTAGCGACGTCAGAAAGCGAGAGCGAGTCGGGTTCCGAAACGGGGCGTCCGATGCTTCCGATACGAGACAGGTCGGTAAGGAGCGACTCGACCCGGGTGACGGACCGAAGCAATGCGTCTTCATGCGGCTCACCGATATCGAGTAGCTCTAACCGGCCCATGACGACGTTCAGCGGGTTCTTCGCGTCGTGGGAGACGCCGCTGGAAATATCGTTCCACTGGCTGGCACCGACCCACCAGTCAGTCGGCCACCGGGTCGCGTACGCTTCGAGCTTCGCGGCCAGCAGGGATGCCGGCGTTGCTGCGGTCACGTAATCACTGACGCCGGCCCGGAGCGCCTCGGTGACCCGGTCCGGTTCGGGGTCGGTTCCGACGAGTACTATCGGAATATCGGTACCCGCTGCCCGTAGCCCCTCGAATACCGCAACCCCGTCACAGTCGCCGTCGTCACTGATGACGACACCCCTGATATTCCCGTCACTCAGCCGGTTCTGTACGTCGCTCGTGTCTGGGACCGCCTCGGCTGTTGCCCCGTCCGTGGTCAGCGCTTCGGAAAGTGCCTCAGCTAGATCAGTCACTTCGCGCCCGGCGACGAGATAGACGGTCCCACGAGCAGGCGTCATCCCGTGATATTACGAAAACGGGTGATAAGAAACCGACGGTGCCCTACAGCAGGTCCTCGACGTGATCGGCGACTTCCTCTGGCGTGTCACCGACCGGGACGCCGTTGTTCTCCAGCGCGTTGATTTTCGACTCGGCGGTCCCGGTGCCGGAGCCGGAGACGATAGCGCCGGCGTGGCCCATCCGCTTCCCGGGCGGTGCGGTGCGGCCGGCGATGAAGCCGGCGACCGGTGTGTCCATGTGCTCGCCGATGTAGCGGGCGGCCTCCTCCTCGTCCTCGCCGCCGATTTCGCCGCACATGACGACGGCGTGCGTGTCGGGGTCGGCCTCGAACTGCTCCAAGGCCCCGATGAAGTCCGTCCCGATGATGGGGTCGCCGCCGATGCCGATGGCCGTCGACTGGCCGATGCCGCGGTTGGTGAGGTTGTCGACGACCTGGTAGGTCAGCGTCCCCGAGCGGGAGACGAGACCGACGTTCCCGGACGAGAAGATGTTGCCGGGCAGGATGCCGAGCTTGGCGACGCCGGGCGTGATGACGCCGGGGCAGTTCGGCCCGACGAGGTGCGTGTCGGTCTCCTGCAGCTTGCGGTAGACCCGCGCCATGTCCTGGGTCGGGATGCCCTCGGTGATGGCGACGACGAGGTCGATGCCCCTCGCGTCAAGGGCCTCGAAACAGGCGTCGCCGGCGAAGGCCGGCGGCACGAACACGACGGCGGCGTTGGCGTCCTCCTCGCGGGCGGCCTGCTGGACCGTGTCGTAGACCGGCACGCCGGCGACCTCCTGCCCGCCGCGGCCGGGGACGGCCCCGGCGACCACGTTGGTGCCGTACTCCAGCATCTGTTCGGTGTGGAACTTCCCTTCACCGCCGGTGATTCCCTGTACAACGACGCGCGTGTCTTCGTCGACTAGCACACTCATGCTTCCACCTCCTTCGCGTACTCGACTGCACGCTGGACGGCGTCCTCCAGCGTATGTTCGACCGTGACGAGGTCTTCGTTCAGAATCTCCATTCCCTCTTCGGCGTTGGTCCCTGCGAGTCGGACGGTGACCGGCTTCGGAATCTCGTCGAACTGCTCCAGGGCCTGATTGATACCGTTGGCGACCTCGTCGCCGCGGGTGATGCCCCCAAAGATGTTGAACACGACCGAGTCGACGTTGTCGTCGGAGAACACCATGTCGAGGGCGTTCGCGATGCGGTCGGCCTTCGCGCCACCGCCCACGTCGAGGAAGTTGGCCGGTTCGCCGCCGTAGTAATCGACGAGGTCCAGCGTCGTCATCACGAGGCCCGCACCGTTACCGATGATGCCGACGTTGCCGTCGAGTCGGACGTAATCGAAGCCGTACTCGTCGGCCTTCTGTTCGAGTTCGTCGCCCTCCGCCGCTTCCTCGCCCATCTCCGCGATCTCGGGCTGGCGGAACAGGGCGTCACCGTCGATGTTCATGACGGCGTCGGCCGCGATAACCTCGTCGTCGCCGGTAATCATCAGCGGGTTGATTTCCGTGTCAGCGCCGTCACGGTCGTCCCAGAGCTGGTACAGCGTCGTGAGGACGCTCGCAACGTCGTTTGCGACCTCGCGGTCGACGCCGGCCTCGTAGACGACCTTCCGGGCCTGGAACGGGTGCATCCCGAAGGCGGGGTCGATGTGCTCGCGGGCGATGGCGTCAGGGTCCTCCTCGGCGACCTCCTCGATGTTGACGCCGCCCTTCGTCGAGACCATGGCGACGGGGCGACCCTCGCCACGGTCCATCGTCACGCCGACGTACAGTTCGTTGACGAAGTCGACGGCCTCCTCGACGAGCACCTTCGAGACGTGGTAGCCCTTGAGGTCCATCCCGATGATGTCCTCGGCGGCCTCGCGGGCCTCCTCCCTGGACTCGACGAGCTTGATGCCGCCGGCCTTGCCGCGGCCGCCCACGTGGACCTGTGCCTTGATGGCGACCGGATATCCGATTTCCTCGGCCGCGTCGACGGCCTCATCTACTGTCTCGGCCAGCTGCGAGGCGGGCGTCGGGATGCCCGCGTCAGCGAAGACTTGCTTCGCCTGGTATTCGTGCAAGCGCATGTCATGCAGAAAGGCGAGCGGTGGCGATTTAAATCCGTCCGTTTCTCTTCTTGCGACCAAGCGGAGAGCGTCCCAGTTCATGTGGAAACCGCAAACGAGCCCGAAGGACGCTGTGCGTGGTACGGGACGGCGACTCAAGATGTGGGGACACGTCCACGGTCGTCGGGTTCGAGCCGATAGACCCACAGCGTCGCACTCCGAAGTGAGCGCATGGCCGACAATAGGCACGGAACCGGCGACGTTGACAGTGAGACGCTCGATGCCGTAGCCGAGGCGCTTCGGACCGCTGAAACCGGCGTCGCGCTCACCGGCGCAGGCGTCTCGACGGCGTCGGGGATTCCCTCCTTTCGCGGCGACGACGGTCTCTGGGAGCGCCACGACCCGGCAGACTTCCACCGCCGCCGGCTCGACGCCGACCCGGCGGGCTTCTGGGCGGATCGAATCTCGCTCCGGGAGGCCATCTACGGCGACGTAGGCCCCGAACCCAACGCTGCTCACGAGGCACTGACGGCGCTCGAATCCGCGGGCCACCTCGACGCCGTGCTCACCCAGAACGTCGATGGGCTGCACGACGCCGCCGGGACGGACCGGGTCGTCGAACTCCACGGCACCCATCGGCGCGTGGTCTGTGACGACTGTGGCCACCGGCGGGACGCCGAACCGGTGTTCGAGGCGGCCGACGAGGACGGCGACTTGCCCCCGCGATGTGACTGCGGTGGTGTCTACCGGCCCGACGTGGTGCTGTTCGGCGAACCGATGCCCGACGTGGCGATGAACGAGGCCCAGCGTCTCGCACGGGACAGTGACGTGTTTCTGGCGGCTGGGTCATCGCTGTCGGTCCAGCCGGCGTCGCTCCTGCCGAAGATAGCGGCTGAGGCGGGGAGTACACTGGTCGTGATAAATTACGATAAGACGCCGCGTGACGCGGCTGCGGCGCACGTGCTCCGTGCGGATGTCACGCAGGTGCTCCCGGCGATTGTCGAGCGGCTGTAGCGGGCTACAGCTCGACGCCGCCGGGGATGAGGCTCTGTCCGCGCAGGAGGCTCCCGTCGTGGTCGTAGACGAGCAGCGTCCGCAACTCGTAGGCCCGTGACTCGCCCTCGCCGTCGGTGAGACGGACCCTAAACTGTGGGTCTTCTTGGGCGTCCGCTGTGGAGACGAGCGCGTCGACATCCGCTGTCGGTGCTGTCGCCTCGAAGACGTACTCACCGGTGAGTCGGTTCGTTAGCGAAAGCACACCGTCGCTTTCAGGCTGGCGGCGGAAGGTCACGTCAATGTCCTCGCCATCGAGTGTGCCACCGTCTACTTTGGTGAGGCGCTCGCGAAGCTCTCCTGTCGGCCCATCGTATACAATCGCGATCGTCGGGTCGTCGTTGTCGGTGGCCGAAGCCTGGATGTCGACAGTGAAGTAATCACGCCTCATTCCGGTGTTTACTGGTACGTGTCCCGGCCAAATGAACGTAACGGCGCACCGACTGTCGGTATCGGTAGCTTTTACCGGACCGGCCCACCCTCTGACAGTAGCATGGCCTGGGTGAAGTCAGAGTACGCCGGCGAGTTCGCGGTGCTTTCGACGTGGCTCGTGGGACTGGCCCCGTGGTCGGTGTCGCTGTTCGAGATTGAGGGGGTGACTGTCGTCGGGCTTCGGTTTCTCCCGTTCCGGTTCCAGTTCATCTTCGGTGCGACGCTCCCCGGAGAGCGGCCGTTTCTCTGGGCCTGGGAGGTCGCCACGTTTCAGGAGTCGGAGCCGCTGGCGCTCGCCGGGACACTCGGGGTCACAGCCCTCGCTGTTTTCCTGCTGCCGCTCGGCCTCAGCCTCTACTACTACGCCGCTGAGGAGCGTGTCGAGGCGGCGCTCCCTGTGGACCCAGTCCGACTGTTCGGCGGACTGCTCGGCCTTGTGGGCGTTCTGACGCTCGCGGCCAGCGGGCTGTTCATCACGTCGTTTCCCGGCATCACCGTCCCCGTCGGAACGCTCGTCGCCCTCGTGTTCGCCTTCTTCCTTCTGACCGTCGACCGAGCGTGACTGCCAGCCGGTCTCGTTCGTCCGACCGCTGGCGATTATACTCCTGATAATTTGGCGAGCGAATTTAAGTAGGTGGATACGATAGCAGAGGTATATTCCGCGGAGCACCGTGTGCTCCCCACTACACTACCGATGTCGAATCCAGAATCTCCCAAACCCGGTGACATCGTTTCGGACCCGCTCGGCCACATCCAGTCGTGGCTCTCACGGACCGCGACGGTGTTGAGCGGGGCGGCGGTTCCGACGGCGAACTACGACCCCAGCCGCCACGGGACACTGGTCGAGTTCGACGGCCTCGACGGCTACAACGAGGTGGAACGCTACTGGCTGAACGCTCCCTTCGCCTTCGCCTCTATCAACCACGACCCGGACCGTGACGAGCACCTGTATCACGTCGTCGAGCCGTCGCTGACCGATATTGAGCGAGAACTGCTCGACCGCCTGTTTGAAGACATCCGCATTCCACTCATCTACCGCGACGACGTCGACACTGACCCGGAGCGTGTCCTCGCCGAGGAACTCGAAGCCAGGCTGGAGGAGTACGGCGTCGTCATCGAGCCGGAGACGTTCTACCGGCTGTTTTATTACCTGCATCGCTCCTTCCAGGGCTACGGCCACATCGACCCCCTGATGCACGACCCGGATATCGAGGACATCTCCTGTGACGGGGCGAACCTCCCCATCTTCGTCTACCACGACGGCTACACGGATATCGAGACGAACATCACCTACGACGCCGACGAACTGAACGACTTCGTCATCCAACTGGCCCAGCGCTCGGGCCGACACGTCTCTGTTTCGGACCCTGTCGTCTCCACGACGCTCCCCGACGGCTCGCGCATCGAACTGGCCCTTGGCGAAGAAGTGACCCCGCGCGGCTCCGCGTTCACGATCCGGAAATACGCCGACGAGCCGTTCACGCCCATCGAACTGCTGGAGTACGGCACGTTCTCCGTGGAGATGCTCGCCTACCTCTGGCTGGCCATCGAGTCCAACAAGTCGCTCATCTTCGCGGGCGGGACGGCGGCCGGTAAGACCACGTCGATGAACGCGCTCGCGATGTTCCTGCCGCCCCGGTCGAAGGTGCTCTCAATCGAAGACACCCGCGAGCTATCCCTGTACCACGATAACTGGCTCTCCTCGGTCACCCGCGAGCGGCTGGACGACTCGGACATCACGATGTACGACCTGCTGCGGTCCGCGCTCCGGCACCGCCCCGAGTACATCATCGTCGGCGAGGTCCGCGGTGAGGAGGCCATCACGCTGTTCCAGGCGATGAACACCGGTCACACGACGTTCTCGACGATGCACGCGGACTCGGTCCAGACCGTCATCAACCGGCTTGAGAACGAGCCGATCAACGTCCCGCGGCCGATGGTCCAGAGCCTCGACATCCTCTGTGTGCAGGTGCTGGCCCGCTCGGGCGACGAGCGCGTCCGCCGGGCGAAGACCCTCGCCGAAATCGAAGGCATCGACCAGCGGACCGGCGAACTGGACTACTCGACGACGTACAACTGGCGGGCCACTGAGGACCGATTCTCCGAGAACAACAGCGAGCTACTGGACGAGATCCGCGAAGAGCGCGGCTGGACACAGTCGGAACTGCTCACCGAACTCCGCAACCGCCAGCGGTTCCTTCGCTATCTCCAGTCCGAAGGCATCACCGACTACCGGAAGTTCACGGCGATGGTCAACAAGTACTACGCGGACAAAGAGCAGGTCATGGCGAACATCGACGACGAGATAGCCTGACATGGCGCTGAATCCGCTCGGTCTGGCACCGCTCGCCGTCGTCGTTGGGATTCTCGGGCTTATCGGCTACAGCACGGTCAACGAGCGCTTCGACCGCAACGTCACGCGGCTGTCCCGACGGCTTTTCGGTCGGTATGTGGGACAGTCGCCCGAGCGGGAACGCCAGCTCGAAGCCGCATACGTCGACGAGACGTACCGCGGCTACGCCGCCAGAACGCTGGTGTACGCCTGTGCTGGTGCTGTTTCGGGAGCGATAACCGGCGCGTACGCTATCGGCGGCCTGCTGTTGATTCTGCCGGCGCTAGTGAACCTTGCACAGGGGCTCCCCTCGACGATGGTGAACGCCTTCGGCCTGCGAACGTTCGAACTCGTGCTGACGCCGACAGGGACTCTCTACATCCTCATCGGCGGCGGCGTGCTTTCCGGCGCAGTAACGGCCGGACTCGCGTACCTCTACCGCTGGGAGCGGCTCAAGAATCAGGCGGATGTGCGGAGCCGGAACATCGACGAGGGGATGGCCCGCACTATCGCCTTCATGTACGCGCTGTCCCGTGGTGGGATGTCCTTCCCAGATGTTATGCGTGTACTGGCCCGAAATCAGGAAATCTACGGCGACACGGCGAGGGAAGTCGGTGTCGCCGTCAGGGAGATGGACCTGTTCGGCCGGGACATGATCACGGCGCTCGAACATGTCTCCCGGCGGACCCCCAGCGAACAGTTCAAGACGTTCACCGAGAACCTCTCCAGCGTCCTCCAGAGCGGCCAGTCGCTGGCCCCGTTCCTCCGCGAGCAGTACGAGCGCCATCAGGAGGAGGCCGCCGAACGCCAGGAGGATCTGCTCGAACGGCTGGCCACGGTCGCCGAGGCGTACGTCACCGTGTTCGTCGCCGCCGTGCTCTTCCTGATGACGATTCTGCTCGTGTTCGGCCTGACGACGACGGACACCCTCTGGCTGTTACAGATGATGGCGTATCTCGTCATCCCGCTCGCCAACGTCGGGTTCATGGTGTACTTGGATATCAAGCTCCAGTCGCTCGGCATCGGGAGCGCCGGCACGACGGACGTTCTAGAGCGCTACGAAACGGCGTCGCTCGGCAAGCCCAGTTTCGCCTCCGGCCGTCTCGGCCTGCCCGACGGCGGCGTCGTCCCGGCCGACGAAGCGAACTGGCTCCGACTGCGGTTCTACGACCGCGTCAAATCGCTTCGGGACCTGCTCAGCTCCCCGATCCAGTCGCTCGTCTGGAACCCGGTGTACGTCCTCTACCTCGCCGTCCCAGTCGCTGTGGTGCTACTGCTCCTCCGCGCCCCCGCGGCGTTTCAGACCTCGTCTATCAACGTCCGCATTCTCGACGATCTCGTTATCCAGTCGCTCCTGCTGGTTCTGGGGCCATTTGCGCTGGTGCGGTTCGTCTACACCCAGCGGCTCTCACGTATCGAGAACGCGACACCCGACCTGCTCGAACGGCTGGCGAGCCTGAACGAGGCGGGGATGACCGTCGTGGAGAGCCTCCGACGGGTCCGGGGCAGTGACATCGGCGTCCTCACACAGGAGATGCACCGCATCTGGGCCGACATCCGGATGGGCGCGAACGTCACTGACGCCTTGGTCCGGTTCGGCCGCCGCGTCCAGACGACGGCGATAACGCGCATCGTGACCCTGCTGACTCACGCGATGCACGCCTCGGGCCAGCTCGGCCCGGTGTTTCGCATCGCGGCGACCCAGTCACGGGCCGACCTCCGGCTGAAACGGCGGCGACGCCAGCAGATGCTCACTTACCTCGTCGTCATCTACGTCGCCTTCCTGGTGTTTCTGGTCATCATCGTCGCTGTACAGGAAGTGCTCGTCCCGAGTCTGCCCTCCAGCGTGCCGACGCCGGCCGGCGAGTCGAACCGCCTCGGCGTCGGCGTCGACCAGTTCGCTCGCTTCGGGCGCGTCGACAAGGCCGCGTACACGCTCGTGTTCTTCCACACTGCTCTCATTCAAGCAGTTCTCACCGGCTTCATCGGCGGCCAACTGGGTGAAGGGACGCTCAAGGACGGCGCGAAACACGCCGCGATTTTGCTGGGCGTCGCCTACATCGCCTTCATTCTCCTCTCCTCGCCGGTTGCGTCGATGACGGTCACCAGCCCTGCTGTTTCCGGTGATCAAATAACGGTCGAATCGGCATCGCTGTCAGAGGGCGGGTTCATTGTTGTCCGGGAGTTCGAAGCGGACGGTAGAGTGCTCGGGACCTCTGAGTATCTCTCGTCGGGGTCCCACAGCGATGTCCAGATAACGCTGGACAGGCCGCCGTCGACCGGCCAGTCGCTCGTGCTCGTCGCCCATCAGGACACCAACGGGAACCAGCAACTCGACTATCCCGTCAGCGACACTTCGGGGTCGCCGGACCGACCGTATGCGTCGTCGACGGCCGGCGAGAACGTCACCGTCGAGTACACGGTCGAGTGACGCTGGATTTACGGTGCCCAATCGGGTAGGAGGCGCTGATGGAGTTTGCCGCCTTCGCCGACCGGGCCGACGCAATCGAAGCCGAGAGTGCCGATACCGCGATTACGGAGGCGGTCACTGACCTGTTCACCGATGCGGGATCGGACCTCTCGACGCTCGCTCGCTTCGTCCAGGGCCGGGTGTTCCCGGCCTACGAGTCGCACACGCTCGACATCGGGCCGCGGCTTTGCTACGAGGCGATTGCCCGAGCAGCGGGCCAGAATATCAGCGCTGACGACGTGGAGGAGCGCCTCGCCGACATGGGCGAAATCGGGGCCGTCGCGGCCAGCTACGACCTCGGCGGCCAGCAGGGCCTCGCCGCGTTCGGTGCCGGCGGGACCGCCGCGCTGACCGTCGCGGAACTCGACGCCGAGCTACGGGACCTGGCCGCCGTCGATGGCAGCGGGAGCCAGGGGACAAAAGTCGACATCCTCTTTGGCCTGTTCTCGCGGTGCTCGCCGACGGAAGCGAGCTACCTCGCCCGGCTCGTCCTCTCGGAGATGCGCATCGGCGTCGGCGAGGGGACCGTCCGGGACGCCGTCGCGGCCGCCTTCGACGTGCCGGTCGACGCCGTCGAACGGGCCGTCCAGGTGTCGAACGACTACGGCACGGTCGCCGAGATGGCCCGCGACGAGGGCGAGGCGGGACTGGCGACCATCACGCTGGAAATCGGCCGCCCGGTCCAGGCGATGCTGGCCCAGGCCGGGACAGTCGCCGGCGCGCTCGAAGACTGGGACCGCGCCGCCGTCGAGTGGAAGTACGACGGCGCTCGCGTGCAGGTCCACTTCGACGGCGAAACCGCCCGGCTGTTCTCGCGGAACATGGAGGAGGTCACCGACCCGCTGCCGGAGGTGGTCGAAGCCGTCGAGGCGGCGCTCGACGCCCCGGCAATCCTCGACGGCGAGGTGGTCGCGGTCGACGCCGACGGCGACCCGCTCCCGTTTCAGGAAGTGCTGCGGCGGTTCCGCCGGAAACACGACGTGGCCGCGGCCCGCGAGGACGTGGCGGTCCGCCTGCACGCCTTCGACTGCCTGCACGCCGACGGTGAGGACCTGCTGGACGCGCCGCTGGAGACGCGCCACGACCGTCTCGAATCGCTGTTCCCCGACGGGAGCGACGCCGTCTCTGAGATGTGGCTGTCCGGCGACCCCGAGGAAATCGAGGACCTGGAAGCGGCGGCCCTCGCCGCCGGCCAGGAGGGCATCATGCTGAAGGACCCGACGGCGGCGTACTCGCCCGGCAAGCGGGGCAAGCACTGGCGCAAGCGCAAGCCCGACGTGGAGACCCTGGATTGCGTCGTCACCGGCGCGGAGTGGGGCGAGGGCCGCCGGGCGAACGTCCTCGGGTCGTTCGAACTCTCGGTCCGGACCGACGACGGCTACGCCACCGTCGGCAACGTCGCGACCGGTATCACCGACGAGGAACTGGACGACCTGACCGAGCGGTTCGAACCACACGTCCGCGCCGAGGACGGGCGCGACGTGGCGCTCACCCCGGCGGTCGTCTTCGAGGTCGGCTACGAGGAGATACAGGCCTCCCAGTCCTACGACTCGGGCTACGCGCTCCGGTTCCCCCGGTTCCTCTCGGTCCGCGAGGACAAGACGCCCGCCGACGCCGACTCGCTCGAACGGGTCGAGCGGCTGGCCGAGTCCCAGTAAGACCGTCGAGACTGGGACGGACCGACACGCGTAATGGGCCGCTCCGAGAACGCCCGTACATGACAGTCAGACACGACGGCATCACCGCCGAGTGGCTCGGCTACGCGACGCTGCGGCTGGAAGGCGATGACACGGTCGTCTACTTCGACCCCGGCCGCTACGGCGTGCTCACCGGCGAGTGGGAACCGGACACGCCCGGCGTCGGCCACCCGCCGACGCGGGACTACGCCCCGAATGACGGCGACATCGTCTGTGTGACCCACATCCATCACTACGACCCCGACGGCATCCGCCGCGTCGCGGGCGAGGACGCCACCGTCGTCGCCTTCGAGGGTATCAACGTCCACGCGACTGACCGCGACCTCGACCGCCTCGCCGACCTCGACTACGAGGTCCGCAAAGTGTCGATGGAGGCCGACGTGCTGGTCGACGACGTACCTATCTGGACGATGCCGGCGTACAACCACGAGGACGGCCGGAACGTGAAAGACGACGGCAGCCCGATTCACCCGAAGGGCATCGGCTGTGGCTTCCTCGTCGCCATCGACGACACCCGCGTGTTCTGGCCCGGCGACACCGACGTGCTGGACGGCCACGCCGAACTGGACGTGTCGCTGTTCGTCCCCTCCATCGCCCAGAACTACACGATGAACCGCCACGAGGCCGCCGACCTCGCCGAGGCGATGGACCCGGACCTCGTGCTCCCGATGCACTACAACACGTTCACGTCGCTGGAAGCCGACTCGGGCGCGTTCGCCGAGGACGTGGCAAAGCGCGGCGTTCCGGTCGTGCTGGACGAGAACTGACTGGCGAACCCGTCTTCGGCGACCCGAGACGGTGGTTTCCCGGTCCATCTGTCAGTCAAAACAATATTGGGGCGTTCAGCAGAACACCACCGACATGGAACGCGCCAGTGACCGAACAGGGGAAACACGTTCCCCAGCCGAACGAACGCCCTCGTTCGGTCACCTACTGCTTGTCTGGCTCCTTGTCGGGCCGTCGCTGTGGTCCCTCGGTTCTGCCGTGGCCGATGCGATTCAGGCCGAACTGCCGCTGTCGACGATGGGAGCCGGCCTGCTGTTCGGAACGATAGTCGTCGTGTCGTTCTGGACCGCCGGCTTTCAGCCCTCACTCAGGGCCAGTTTCGGCTATTTTGTCGCGGAACTGAGTATCTATCTGGTCTTGGCTGTCGGGGTCGTTACGGTCTTCGTTCCGACCTTTACACCGTGGGTTACGATTGCTGTCCAACTCGTGTCTATCTGTCTCGCCGCGACGCTGGTGTTCACCCCGGTCGGTGCGAACATACGGAACTGGTTCCGGCGACATGTCCGCTCTCTGCTGAAACTACCGCCACAAGACCGGTCAGTCGATCGCGACTGATGGATTCTCGACCGAGCAAACGCGGATTCGCTTTGTCGGTCAGTCGTTCCGGGTAGTACACTAATTGCGCACCGGTCTCACCACGACTGTTCCCATTTTCCACTCGACAGAAAACACTTACCGAGAGACAGGAGATGGACTCCTAATGCCCTCCTCCCGTCGGCGATACCTTCGTGGCTGTGTCGCGACCCTCGGACTGGCGTCCGCTGGCTGTCTCGGTTCGAACGAGTACATAGAGACTTCACCGATTGGAACTGAGACGACACCGGAATCAGGGGCTGGGACGCCCGCCCACAAGCGGAGCGGGGAAACGGAACCGTTCGTCGCCTGGCAGCAATCACTCGACGCAGAGATCACAGCGCCTCCAGTGAGTACGGGTGAGCGCCTGTACGTCGGGACGGCGTCGGGAACGGTCGCAGCACTCGCAACTGCTGACGGGAGCCAGCAGTGGTCATACGACGCGAGCGACCCCGTCAGTTCACAGCCGAGACGCGTCGGGGACACCGTCTTCGTCGTACGCGGGAAAGAAGGACTGTACGAGGACCACAGCGTCGTCGCACTCGACCCCGAAACCGGCGCGAAACAGTGGACGTTCTCGCCCGGAGAGTGGTGGCTGGAGTTACTCGACGTAACCGAGGACACGGTGTACGTCGGGACGAACACCGACGCCCCGTCGAAGCAGGGGCGAACGCTCTACGCGCTCGCCGTCTCTGACGGGTCGGTGCAATGGTCCGGGGAAATCGGCGACCAGTACGAGGGAGCGGTGCGCAACGGGGCGATATACGTGGCGTCGTACGGGCGGTTCTACGCGTACGACGCTGAGACCGGTGAGCAACGGTGGACCAGTGACGTTTCGGACTACTACTCCCAGACGATGGTCGCTACCGACGACACGCTTTGTTATGCCGCCGACGTGGACGAGACTCACGGTACGCTCATCGGCGTCGCCGCCGACACCGGTGCGACCCGCTGGACCCACAACGACGGGTTCGTGACATCGACGACGCTCCACGACGGGACGCTCTACGTCGGTGGCACACACGTCGCTGCGCTCGATCCCACGACCGGCGAGCAACAGTGGCAAGCGGACCAGTCCGGGTACGTCCAACGGGCCTCGGTTCAGGACGGGACGCTCTATGCGGGTGGCGACGCGGTTCGCGGTCACGACAGTAGTACCGGCGAACTCGACTGGTCGTGGGAGCCGGACGTGAACGTCGAGGGACTGATGCCGGCGGCGGCCGTCTCCGATACCCTATACGTGAACTCGTGGACGGACGGCGACCCGCGGAACCGATTCAAGTTCGCGGTCGAGGCGACGGCTGGAACGAAACGGTGGACGTTCGACGCCGAGCGCGACCTGACCGATCTGTCTGTCGACGAACATCGGGCCTACGTCGCCGCTGACGATACCGTGTACGTGCTGGAATAACCGAGAACGCTCCGTCGATGCCGTGCCTACAGTATGCCCATCTCGTCCAGCCGCTCGGGCAGGTATGTCTCCGTCACGAAGTCAAGCCCCCGAGAAGCGAGCGCCTGCTGCTCGGCCTTCTTGTTGATGTCGAGCTGGAGCTCGATCTGTTCTTCCCAGAAGTCAGTCTGGAAACGCGGGTCCTCAAGTTCGCTCTCTAAGGCGTTGACGTCGGAGTCCGACAGCGGGTCCGTCGGCAGTTCGTACTCGACGATGTCCTCCGGGCGGATGCCGATGAACTGGGCTTCGGGGGTCGCCAGGTACTCCGAGAGGTGGGCAGATTTGATGGAGCCGTAGGAGACCGACCCGAAGATGCGGTACGACCACGGGTCACCGTCAGTGAACACCGTGACCGGGAGGGCCAGTTCGTCGTGGAGCCGTTTGATGAGCCGCCGGGTCGCCCGCGCGGGCTGGCCGCCGAGGTGGACGACCAGCGCGTCGTACTCGTCGTCGAAGCCGTTCTCGACGAGTCGGTCCCGCATCCCGCCGGTCTCCACGCAGAGGACGAACTCCGCGTCGTTGTCGAGGAACTCGATGGTGTCGGGGTTGTTCGGAATCTGGTAGCCGCCCTGCCCCACGTCGTCCTGACAGTGAATCTCGCGGTCGCCGCGGTTGGTCTGCTCGCGGAGGAGCAGCGGCCCCATCACCTTCGCGCCGGATTCTTCCGGGCGCATGTGGAAGTCCTCGCGTTTGACGTCGGAGACGATTTCGAGGTCCTCGATGAGGTTGTTCGACTCGTCCTGCGTGTTGAACTGGGCCTCGTCGAGGTCCCAGGACTCGGAGAGGTAGTACAGTTCACGCAGGGTCGACGAGCGGTCTTCCTCCAGTTGCTGGGAGAGGAAGTCGATGGTGTAGACGGCCTTCAGAATCTTCTCGGCCCCGGAAATCGTCTTCGCCGACCGGGTGGAGTTCCGGTCGCCGTACACCCAGACCTGTTCGTCCTCGTCGAAGACGATGTTCGATTTGGTCCGGGTGGGGATGGTCATCGTCGGCACCTCGCCGTCGGCGAACTGGTCGTAGAAGTCCGCCGCGAGGTCGATGAGTTGCTCGCGCGCTTCCTCGGTGTCGGGTGTGGTGTCTGAGTCGGTGCTCATATCAGGCGTTCACCGTGAGTTTCTCCTCTTCGACGCCGTCGACCGAGACGGTGAACTCGGCCTCGTCGGGGACGCTGTATTCGAGAACAGCGGTCTCGCCGGCCGCCACCGTCGGCGACCACTTGACGAACCACTCGCCGTCCATCTCGACGACGGTCGCGCCGTTCGTGTCCTGTGGCTCGGCGGTGACGATGTCGGTCAGGTCGATGTCGGCGTTCGTGTCGTCGTTGTTCTCGACGGTCACGCGGACGGTGCCGTCCTCGATTTCGCGCTCGACGAGCACGTTGTTCATGATGCGGGCCAGCGAGTCGTCGATGTGCAGGTCGTCGTTGCCGGTCACTTCGGTGAGCTTCTCGGCCATCTCCGGCAGGATGGTCGCCAGTTTGTCCTGTTTCTCGCGGCGCTGTTGCATCGACTGGCGCTTGTTCAGGTAGCTCTTGAGCTCGCGGGCGGCCTCCCGGATGGCGAGTTCGATTTCGTCTTCCATCTCCGGGACGTTGGCGATGGCGTCCTTGGACTCACTGGTGAAGGGCACGTTCGTCGAGGCGACGTGGACCATGATGACAGCCGGCCCCTTCGGGATGCCGGAGCCGCCGGGCTGGTCGAGGTTGTAGTTGCGCCAGCGGATTGACTTCACCACGTCCGTCGTCGCACAGGCCCCGCGCTGGTAGACCAGCGGCACGCGGTTGGCGAAACGCATCACGTCGACGCTGCCCTCGGCCTCCAGTTCGCCGCCGTAGGCGATGCCGGCCTCGACGATGAACGGGTCGCCGCCGTGGACTGACGCGTCACGCGTCGAGGCGGCGTAGAAGTCCGCGTCGAACTCCTTCCGGAGGCCTTCCTCGACGAGTTCCGCGCTGATGGGGGAGAGACAGTCCGTCGGCGGCGCGATGATGTCCGTCTCGCGCATCGCCGACAGCAACTGACTCGCCGTATCGCGGTCGGCGGCGATGTCGTCTACCTTCGGCGGGTCCTCCGGGATGTTCACGGCCGCGGTCCAGAGTACCTCCAGCACGTTCTCGCGGGCCGTCTCGCCGAAGGTGGCGTCGTCCTGCTCCTCGGTCATGTCGGCCGCGCGGTCGACGTACTCCCGGAGTTCGTCGCGGGTCAGTCGGTGGCGGCCCTCGTCGGCGAACTTGTCGGCCAACCGGCTCGCCAGCCCCTCGATTACCGCGTCGTCTTTGCGTTTCGTCGTTACGTCGTCAATGAGGGTGTAGAGGTCGCTCGACAGGGTATCACTGACGGCATCCCAAGCGGCCTCGACGGCGTTTTCTCGAACTGTCGCGCCGAACGTGGTGTCGCCGTCGGCCTCGGCGTCTTCGGCCGCCGAATCGACGATGGCTTCGACCTCGTGGTACGCGACCCGGGCGCGGTCGTGAATCGCCTCGGAAACGGCGGCGGCGAAGGTCGCCGTGGTTTCAGCGCCTTTGTTCGCCACGGCGTCCTCGACAGCGGCCTCGATGTCCGCGTCCTCGCCGACTTTCGGCGGCTGCCAGGCCATGCCGCGGCCGTAGTGGCGGTCGTTGAAGTTCGCGATGACGCTGTCGGCGGTCTTGCCGCCCACGCGGGTGAACTCCTCCTGCATGAACCCCGAGACGGAGTAGGAGTCGGTGGCTTCGAGCATCTTCAGCAGGGTCCCGAGTTCGACGCCGTGGGGGTGCGGGCGGATTTCTTCGGTCTCGTCGGGAAGGTCCGCACCTTCCGCGCGCTCGAACTTCAGGGACTCGTCCAGCCCCGGTTCGTCGAACTCGATGCGGGCGTGAGGGTTGACGACGGCGGTGTCCTGGATGTAGTCCCGCAGCGTCGAGCGGGCGCGCATGTTGGCCTCCATCTCCAGTTCGATCCGGGTCCCGTGAGGGCGCTCCCACGTCGTCGTCTCGTCGACGCTGATCTCGGGTTCGTTGGTGTCCGTGTCGACGATGAGTTCGAAGTACTGTGCCTCGTCCTGGCCCTTCGGCCGGGAGGTTATCTTCGCGGGCTTGCCGGAGGTCAGCTGCGAGTAGAGGACCGCCGCGGAGATACCGATACCCTGCTGGCCGCGGTTCTGCTCGCGGGCGTGAAAGCGGGAGCCATAGAGGAGCTTCCCGAAGATTTTCGGGGCCTGCTCTTTCGTGATACCGGGGCCGTTGTCCTCGACGACCAGCCGGTAGTAGTCGCCGGCCTCCTGAATCTCGACGTAGATATCGGGGAGAATACCGGCCTCCTCGCAGGCGTCGAGCGCGTTGTCGACGGCCTCCTTGACGGCCGTGACGAGCGCCCGGGCCTCCGAGTCGAAGCCCAGCATGTGTTTGTTCTTCTCGAAGAACTCGGCGATGGAGATGGCCCGCTGGGATTCGGCCAACTCCTCGGCGATCCCCTCGCCCTCGCCGAGTCGCGACTGATACGAGGTCATTGTCGTGCGGTACGTACCCGCGTCGGGGTTAAAAGGTAATCGCCACCGGAGTGAAAGTGAACGCTGTCCCCGAAACCGCGGCCCCGCGCGCGTGCGGGAGCTTTATACGTGCCCCTCTATTAGAACTGGTAAGTTCCTATGTCAGGAGAGTCTGATGAGTACGGCGCAAAGTCGATCCAGACCCTCGAAGGGCTGGAAGCCGTCCAGAAGCGACCCGCGATGTATATCGGGTCGACGGACGCTCGCGGCCTCCATCATCTCGTCTACGAGGTGGTCGACAACGCGATCGACGAGGCGCTCGCCGGCTACTGTGACAACATCGACGTAACGATTCACGACGACGGCTCCGTCTCTGTCAGCGACGATGGACGAGGCATCCCCGTCGATACCCACGAAGAACACGGCCGTCCGGCCGTCGAGGTGGTAATGACGATTCTCCACGCTGGTGGAAAATTCGACAACAAGTCCTACCAGGTCTCCGGTGGCCTCCACGGGGTCGGGGTGAGCGTGGTCAACGCCCTCTCCAAGTGGCTCGAAGTCGAAGTCAGGCGCGACGGCGCGCTCTGGAAGCAGCGTTTCGACCACGGTAAACCGGAGTACGACCTCAAGAAGGTCCGCGACCTCGAACCCGACGAGGAGACGGGCACGACGGTCCGGTTCTGGCCCGACGACGAAATCTTCGAGACCGGCGAGTTCAAGTTCTCGACGCTTTCGTCCCGACTGCGGGAACTCGCTTTCCTCAACTCCGGCGTCGCCATCTCTATCCACGATGAACGCGACGGTGACACGGAGACGTTCGCCTACGACGGCGGTATCCGCGAGTTCGTCGAGTATCTGAACGAGACAAAGGACCCGCTCCACCGAGATATCATTTACTTCGAGGACGAAGAGGAGATCGCGGAAGGGCCGGTCCAGGTCGAAATCGCCATGCAGGGGACCGACGACCTGCAGGGTTCGATTCACGCCTTCGCCAACAATATCAACACGCGCGAGGGCGGGACACACCTCACAGGATTCAAAACCTCGCTGACACGGGTGGTCAACGACTACGCGACCGACAATAATCTGCTGAAAGATCTGGATGATACACTCAAAGGCGACGACATCCGCGAAGGGCTGACGGCTGTCATTTCTGTTAAACACCCTGACCCACAGTTTGAAGGGCAGACCAAGACCAAGCTCGGCAACAGCGAGGTCCGCGGCATCGTCGAATCGGCGATGCACGACGGACTTGCGACCTTCTTCGAGGAAAATCCCGACACGGCCGAAGCCATCGTCGGCAAGGCCGTCGAGGCCGCGAAGGCACGGAAGGCCGCACAGAAGGCCGAGGAACTCACCCGCCGGAAGTCTGCGCTCGACTCGACCGCACTGCCCGGAAAGCTGGCCGACTGCCAGACGCGGGACCCCGAGGAAGCCGAACTGTTCATCGCCGAGGGTGACTCCGCGGGTGGCAGCGCCAAACAGGGCCGCAACCCGGATTTCCAGGCCATCCTCCCGATCAAGGGGAAGATTCTGAACGTCGAGAAACACCGGCTAGACCGGATTCTTGAGAACAACGAGATACGGAACCTCATCACCGCGCTGGGGACCGGTATCGGCGACGAGTTCGACATCGACGACCTGCGTTACGAGAAGATCATCCTGATGACGGACGCGGACGTCGACGGAGCACACATCCGGACGCTCCTGTTGACGCTGTTCTATCGGCACATGAAGCCGCTGCTGGAAGCAGGCTACGTGTACGCCTCCCAGCCGCCCCTGTACCGGATTCGCTACCGCGGGAACACCTACGACGCGATGACGGACGCGGAGCGCGACACAATCATCGAGGAGAAGTGTGACGGGAACCCCACGCAGGTCCAGCGGTTCAAGGGCCTCGGTGAGATGAACCCCGACCAGCTCTGGGAGACGACGATGAACCCCGACAACCGGATTCTCAAGCAGATAACCATCGAGGACGCCGCAGCCGCGGACAAGATGTTCAATATCCTGATGGGCGACGCCGTCGAACCGCGCAAGGAGTTTATCAAGGAGCACTCGCCTGAAGCGGAGTGGGTCGACATATGAGTTCCGACGCTAACGACGCGAACGCCCCGGCAGAGCAGATCAAGCACGTCCGCATCGAGGACGAGATGGAGCAGTCCTACATCGACTACGCGATGTCGGTCATCGCGGGTCGGGCGCTCCCAGACGTTCGGGACGGGCTCAAACCCGTTCATCGGCGTATCCTCTATGCGATGCACGAGATGGGCGTCTCCTCGAACACCGCCCACCGGAAGTCCTCCTCGATTGTTGGGGACACGATGGGTGACTACCACCCACACGGCGACTCGGCCATCTACGACACGCTCGTCCGGATGGCACAGGACTTCTCGATGCGGTATCCGTTGATAGACGGCCAGGGGAACTTCGGCTCGATGGACGGCGACCCGGCGGCCGCCATGCGGTACACGGAGGCGCGGATGGCGCCCATCGCCGAGGAACTGCTTGAAGACATCGAGAAAGACACAGTCGATTTCTCCAGCAACTACGACGACCGCCTGCAGGAACCCGACGTGCTGCCGTCGAAGGTCCCGAACCTCCTGCTCAACGGGTCGTCCGGGATTGCCGTCGGCATGTCGACCAACATCCCGCCGCACAACCTCGGCGAACTGGTCGACGCGACGGTCCACCTGCTGGAAAACCCCGACGCCACCGTTGAGGACCTGATGGAGCATGTCAAGGGGCCGGACTTCCCGACCGGCGGCAACATTGTTGGCCGCGATGCCATCTACTCGGCGTACGCGACCGGCCGGGGCCGTTTGCGGGTTCGCGCAGAGTACGAAGTCGACCCCGAGGAGGGTCGCATCGTCATCAGTGAACTCCCCTATCAGGAGAATAAGGCCCGCGTCGTCGAGCGAATCGCCGACGACGTGAACGAGGGGAAAATCGAGGGCATCTCGGACCTGCGCGACGAGTCCGACCGCAACGGCGTCCGCATCGTCGTCGAACTCAAGCGTGGGGCAAACATCGACGTGGTCGAGAACCGGCTGCTCGACCATCATCTGGAATCCACCTTCGGCGTTATCAACCTCGCGCTGGTCGACGGTCAGCCGAAGGTCCTCTCGCTGAAAGAGAGCCTCCAGCACTACATCGACCACCGCCGCGAAGTCGTCCGTCGGCGCTCCGAGTACGACCTCGCCGAGGCAGAGGAGCGCGCCCACATCCTCGAAGGCCGGCTGAAGGCCCTGAACAACGTCGAGGACGTGGTCGAACTGATCCGCGACAGCGAGGACCGCGATGCCGCTCGGGCCGGTCTGCAGGAGTCCTTCGAGTTCTCCGAAGAGCAGGCCGCTCACATCGTCCGGATGCAACTCGGCTCGCTCACTTCGATGGAAGCGGCTGAAATCGAGGAGGAGTACGAGGACGTACAGGACACGATTGACTACCTCGAATCCGTCCTCAACAGCCGCGAGAAGCTCGACAGCGTCATCGCTGACGAACTCCAGGAAGTCAAAGACGAGTACGACGACGACCGCCGAACGAGTATCATTGAGGACGAGGGGCAGGTCACTCACGAGGACCTCATCCCGGAAGAAGACTGCGTCGTCGTCATCACCGAAGACGACTACATCAAGCGGATGCCGGTCGAGAACTTCGACCCCCAGAATCGCGGCGGCAAAGGGATAATCGGGGCCGATCCCAAGGAGAACGACCGTGTCTCGAAGGTGTTCCGGGCCAACAGCCACGACTACCTGCTCTGTTTCACCAATCAGGGCCAGGTCTACCGGCTCAAGACCTACGAGATTCCAGAGATGTCCCGGACGGCGCGGGGCAAGTCTGCTATCAATCTCATCGACCTGGACAACGGCGAAGAACTGACCGCCGTCGTCTCGACCGACGAATTCGGCGACGACGAGTGTATCACGATGGTGACCCGGAACGGCTACGTCAAGCGGACCTGCTGTTCGGAGTTTGAAAACATCCTCTCGACGGGAATCATCGCCGCCAAACTCGAAGACGGCGACGAACTCATTGACGTGGATGTCACCGACGGCACCGGCGACCTCGTCATCGCCACGGAGGCGGGGATGACAATCCGCTTCAGCGAGAGTGAGGTCAGCGAGATGGGCCGTTCAGCACGCGGTGTCAACGGCATCAAACTACAGGGCGACGACAAGGTCGCGGCGATGGTCGCCACTGACGACGACGACCCCCGGTCGCTGCTGACCGTCACGAAACACGGCTTCGGAAAGCGGACCAAACTCGACGAGTACCGCACGCAGTCCCGGTACGGCAAGGGGCTCATCGATATCAAGACCGACGACCGCAACGGTCGGGTGTCGACGGCCAAGGCGGTCACCGACGAGGACCATCTGGTCATCATGTCCGAACAGGGCCAGATCATGCGTATCCGCGCCGGCGACGTGTCCCAGGTCGGTCGGAACACGAAGGGTGTGACGATTATGGGACTCGAAGACGACGACCGCGTGGCGAGCGTGACGGTCGTTCCTGCTGTCACCGACGAGTAGCGGGTTCCGGCCGCGCTGTTTTCGGCGACCCCGTCGCAGTTACAGCACGCGCTTGCCGAAGGCACTGGCGACGAGCTCACAGGCCAGTTCCGCAGTGCGGTTGTGTTCGTCGAGAATCGGGTTCACCTCGACCAGTTCCATCGACCGCAGCTGGTCGTGCTGTTCAGCGACGTATTCCATCGCAATGTGAGCCTCGCGGTAGGAGACGCCGCCCCGAACCGGCGTCCCGACGCCGGGCGCTTCCGTCGGGTCGAGCCAGTCGAGGTCGAGCGAGACGTGTATCCCGTCCGTCCCGTCAGTCGCGATGTCCAGTGCCTCGTCGACGATCTCCGGCGCGCTTCGGGCGTCGATATCCGACATCGTGTACGCCGTGATATCGCTGTCTTCGATCAGCCGACGTTCCCTGTCGTCCACGTCTCGCAGCCCGACGATGACAACGTTTTCCTCGCTCACGGCCGGCGTGTGCGCCCACTCGTGGTCGGAGAACACACCGAGACCGAGGACGGCCGCCAGCGACATCCCGTGGATGTTTCCGCTGGGTGTTGTCTCCGGTGTGTTGAAATCACCGTGGGCGTCGAACCAGATGACGCCCAACTCCTCGTCGTCGCTGGCTGCGCCGGCCATGGTTCCGATACCGATCGAGTGGTCGCCACCCAGAACGAGCGGGAACCGGCCTTCCCTGCGCGTCGCATCGACCGCCGTCGTCACGTCCTCACAGACTTCCTTCGTCTCCCTGAAAAACTTCGCGTGACCGCTTTTCAGGCCGCCGGCGTCGGGGTCGCGTTCCTCCGGCCGCGGCACGGCGATGTCGCCGCCGTCGACGCAATCGATCCCGATATCTGTCAGCTGGTCAGCGAGGCCGCCGTACCGTATCGCTGACGGCCCCATGTCGACGCCACGCCGGTCGGCCCCGAGGTCCATTGGGACGCCGAGGACACGAACCTGTTGTTGCATACCGTCGCCTCCACGGGCGGCGAATAAAGACCCAGCGTTGGGCAAGCGATATTCAGCGGCCCCTACGTGTAGGGTGCACAGACTAGTTCGATACCTTCTTCGAAACGTATCTCAGGTTCCCAGCCTGTCGCCTCGTGCATCTTCGAGAAGTCAGCACAGGTGTCGTGGACGTACACGTCCTCAGGGATCGGGTTCTCGACGTAGTCCGGTTCGATGTCCGTTCCCAGTTCATCGTTCAGCATCTCGACGACCGTATTAAAGTCGTAGGCCTCGCCAGTACCGAGGTTGTACACGCCGTTTAGTTCGTGTTCGGCGGCCAGAACAAGCCCGCGGACGATGTCGTCGACGTGGGTGAAATCCCGGGTCTGCTCGCCGTCACCGTACAGCTTCGGTGCGTCGCCGCTTGCCAGGTCGTCGGCGAACTGCGCGATGACGTTGGCGTACTCCCCTTTGTGTTCCTCTGCGCCGCCGTAGCCCTGATACACCGAGAAAAAGCGCATCCCGGCCAGTGTCAGGTCGTAGTGGTTCTGGAAGTACTCCGCGTACGTCTCCCGGGCCATCTTCGAGGCCTCGTAGCCGGTGTTGACCGTCACGTCCATGTCCTCTGGCGACGGGTCGGTCCGGCTGCCGTAGATGGAGGAAGTGGAGGCGTAGACAACGGTGTCACAGCCGTCGTCCCGGGCCTGCTCGACAGTGTTGACGAACCCCTCGACGTTCACGCGAGCGCCGTGGGTCGGGTTGTCCTCATGCATCGCGTAGGAGGAGAGCGCTGCGAGGTGAAACACCACGTCCACGTCAGTCGGCAGGTCGTCATCGAGGACACTCTTCTCGACGTACTCTACGTCTTCTGATACGTTTTCCGGCGTGCCGAGGTAGCCGTCATCCAGGGCGACAACGTCGTTGTTTTCGGCCAGTTTGTTCGCGAGGTTTGCCCCGATAAACCCCCCACCGCCGGTCACCAAAACGCGATTACCTTCCATATCTATGTCAGATCAGCGATGCAATAAAGTACTAACGTTTTCCGCGATTCTAAGACGGTTCCAGACGGTTTACCGTCGCATTTAAGGACGGCTGTACCGAACAGGACATTATGTCATCTATCGAACTGACACCCAGTCAAAAGAACATTCTGCAGGAACTGGTAAATCTCTATCGGGAAAGTGAAAGCGCTGTCAAAGGCGAGGATATTGCCGAGAAGGTCGACCGAAATCCCGGTACGATTCGCAACCAGATGCAGAGTCTCAAAGCCCTGCAGCTTGTCGAGGGCGTCCCCGGCCCCAAGGGAGGGTACAAGCCCACCGCCAACGCCTACGACGCGCTCCAGATCCAGGACATGGACCAGGCCGCGGAGGTCCCGCTTCGGCACAACGGCGAGCTTGTCGAACATTCGAACGTCGAAGAGATTGACCTGACCAGCGTCCACCACCCCGAGGAGTGCCGTGCGGAGATTCAGCTGCAGGGCACGATGTCCGAATTCCACGAGGGTGACTCAGTGACAGTCGGTCCGACGCCGCTGTCGAAGCTCCAGATTATCGGGACCCTCGAAGGGAAGGACGACACCAACAACAAACTCATCCTCGCTATCGACGATATGCGGGCACCGGCGGGCGAGCCGGAACACTAGTCCGTGTCACTGGTCTTTTGAATTGTTTTCCTGCGGTCACCGGGATCGCATCATTTTGCATGGCGGCGAGTCTCACGGGAGAATCCTGTCCCCGCTGAGAGGGATTTCAAAGGGTTTGTATCAGTTGGTTTCGGAGTCCTCGGTATGACAGAGAACGTGGTCGTGCTCGGGTCGGGGTATGCCGGCGCGGGGGCAATAAAGAGTTTAGAGGACGAGTTAGACGGTGAGACGGACGTTGATGTCACGTGGGTTTCTGAGACGGATTATCATCTGGTCTTGCACGAGTCTCATCGGTGTATTCGGGACCCGAGTGTTCAGGAGAACATCGCTATCCCTGTTCACGAGATCAAGCAGCCCTCGACCGCCTTCATTCAGGACGAGGTCGTCGGCATCGACACCGACGCTCGGGAGGTCGCCCTCGCCG
>NZ_QPLN01000003.1:0-558954 GCF_003665885.1 Haloarcula sp. Atlit-120R
CTGGTCGTAGTAGTTCTCGATGGTGGGGAAGTCGGCCGTCCACTCGGTGTAGTGTTCCAGGTCGCCGACCATGTAGCGGAGTCGCCACTGATCGGGTTCTGTGGTCGCTGTGTCGGTCGCAGTGCCCAACGATGGGTCGGCGCGGGCCATTAGGCATCCTCCCCTTCGAAAGGGCTAGGACGGCTGCTGTCGCGTTCAACCAGCGCACAATCTGTGGTCGGGACCGTGAACGACATCAGCTCGTCAGTCTGACCGATGGCCTGCGCCAGTTGCTGGCGTGTGGCTGTGTCGGGTTCGGACGCCCGCAGCCGATGGAGCGTTTCCGTTGCGAGGTCGGCCAGTAACACGCCCATAGCGTGCTCTTCGTGGCAGTGAGAGACCAGCAACAGCGGCTCGCTGTCGGTGGTCGTGATGGCGACGATCTCGCCGACGCTCGGCTGGGCGGTCATCGGGCCACCTCCCGGAGTCGGGAGCGGCCTGTCAGCGGGTTCATACTGGGCGGCGAATGAGTAAACTGCGGGAGGATATCACAGGCGTTTTCCTTACCAAGTGAATAGTGGTCGGTTGGGTTCTGGTCCCCGCTCCATCTCCCCATGGATCCCACCCAATTCATCGATTGGCCTGGGGCCAGGACCTGTCGTCGTGGATGACGACTTCCAATGGTGCGTTGCACGCCACTTCCCCCCGGCTGCCCACCATTCCTTACATTGCCGACACAGCGAAACCGGTCGTTTTGGCTAGTCTTGGGCGACGCTGTACCTGCAGCGTGTCCAGCGATGGGCATACCAGCCATGTGACCGCGCTGCTGTGACCGGCCGCCACAAGACCTATTTATAATGTTTTGTCTACACTTATGCGGGTGTTGTTCCCGACTCTGGAGCCCTTGCCGCCGGGTCCGTGCAACGCACCATCTTGGGACCAGCACCCCGGGGGGTTTTTGATACCAGCAGATGAGTGGCTTCAGTTGCGCTCCCTCTAGCTGGCAACCAGTGGTCTGCTGACCGACACTGTGAACTCGTGCGTTCTGACGACGCTTCTGAGTCAGTGTGACTTCAGCGGCGGGTCGGGGCAGTTCACACAGGCGTGGGTTTGATACCTTCACCCAACCTATCAGTTGTTTCAGTTCCGGAGCCCGCTTTTCCGAATCCGTCGTGATGTATTCTGGTTCTAACGTGAGCCGTAAATTACATTTATAGCCACCTGTTACATGGTAACTGCCAGCACAAAGCAGGACACTTTGTACTGGAGACTTGTCAGAGGCACGAGAGCCGGTCCGTCGTCGCATTCGATGGCGGACCATTTCGCGACTCGGACGACAGTAACGAGTTTTACAGAAACGATTATGTGGAACTTCTACGTACATTCTAACAGGGTACCAGTCGGCCATCACTTGCCCGATGATTGCGTGCCTCTGACAACACCGGCCGACTGTGTTCCCGTTCTTGATCGCTGAGCAACGGCGCTGCGTGGGTCGGTGCGGCATTACTGTGCACCCCCATCGGCGGCAGGTCGGGGCAGATCACACAGGCCTGCGAGTGTTTCCGCCTGGTGTTGGAGTTCGTGTCTGCCAGCGTCAGTCAACGTATACACGTTGGTGCGGGCGTCGAGCGCGTCGCGGTTGACCAGGCCCTTGTCGACGAGCTGGTCGAGGTTCTGGTAGAGGCGGCTGTGGTTGATGGGGTCGGCGTAGCGCTCGTCGAGGTAGTCCTTGAGCGCGAGGCCGTAGGGGTCGTCGTCGACGGCGACGATGGCTTCCAGGAGGTCGCGCTGGAAGCCCGTCAGCTCGTGGTAGGTCGTCATCGGCCACCTCCCGTGTCGGCGGTGTCGGTGTCGACGCGCCCCAGCGTCGCTGGCTGGGGCTGGTAACAGTCGCCCTGCACGAGCAAATCCAACAGCGCCGTCAGCGCCCGCTGGGCTCCGTACTCGCGGGCGAGCGTGTCCAGTACATCGCCAGCAGGTGCGCCGTGGCCGTCCTCGCGGGTGGCGATAACCTCACACGCGTGGCTGCGGATTGCGGGCTCGGCATGCGTCTCGACGACGAAGCCGTCCGTGTTCCGGAGGTACGTGCTGACAGCGTCCAGCAGTTCGAGTTCCTCGTCAGCGAGGGCAGGTTCGGCGGCCTGCAGGACGGTGTCGAGTCGGGTGGCCGCCGCCGTGTGCGAGGGGATGGTGGTGCCGCCGTCGGTGGCGACCAGATCGTGGCCGGTGACGATAGCCAGCGACCGGGCGGCCTGGGTGATGGCGTCCTGGCCGCGGTCGGTCAGGGCGTAGGTTCCGTCGGTGGTGGTGACAAGGTCGTTCGCTTCGAGCTCGGCGAGGCTGTCCGTGACGCGGGCGTCATCGAGTGTGGCCTCGCGCCGGGTTTCGACGGCGATCTGGAGGGCGTCGGCAGTGGCCTCGCGGTCGTAGTGGTCGTGGTCTGCAATCGCTTTCAGGAGATCCCGCTGGAGGGCGGTGCAGTCGTGCCAGGCGGTCATTGGTTGCCTCCCTGCGTGGGCATGGCTGCTGGGTTGGGCAGTTGGCTGATAAGGCTGGGGCGACCGCGTGGGCGAAAGTCGATTTTCGCGAGCCGATTTTCGTCTGCGGGCCGCTGTGGCGTGTTCGTGGGCCGCTCAGGCGATGGGCGAATGATGGGCGAATGTGAGCGACCGGGCTGCCGTCTGGCGGTTTCCGATGGGCGAATATGTGGGCGAAAGTGCGCTGGCGAGCGATGCGACTCTTCGTGGGTGGGCTTGCCGGTTGTCATGGGTTCGGTGCGACGCTTATTCGGGATTAACCGCTTCAGTCAGCGTCGTATATGATAAACAAGGTAGTTGGCCCCACTTATAGGTTGTGTAGACACAACGGTTATAGAACAAATATCCCTTTTAGCGAGGGGAGCGACAGATAGGATGTGACTAACCGTCCTGGGCCAGACCCGGCTGTCTCTGACGAGGAACTGCTCAGATCCATGCATATGGCCTATAAGCCTGCTCTCGGGACGACAGAAATCGCAGAGATGGTCGGAATTAGTCAACAAGCAGCATCAAAACGACTCAGCCGGTTAGAAGAAGAGAGGCTGGTGGAATCTGATAAAATCGGGAATGCCAGGGCGTGGTGGCTCACTGATTACGGGCGACGCTACTTAGATTCATCAGAGAACGACCCATCTAACCAGTAAATGAAAGGACCACCGCCGATTCTAGACCGATTGATTTCGTTCTGTTCGTCGAGGCGCTCTAAACGTTGACGTACTCTCCAGTTGGACAAATCGACCAATTCAGCGACTTCACCAGCTGTCGCAAATGGTCTGCTGGTCCGATTGATTGCTTCGATTAGTTCTCGATCGCTGACTGTTGGTTCCGGGCCCTTCGTAGACATAGGGAGCTACATCCTTATTGTTGTAACAGAACAATAGTTTTATTGGTGTGCCGCCACAACAAATTAGATAGGAACACACGCGCTGCTGGTCGATTTCTTACGAAATCGCCCCGGTGCTAGTACACCGAGGCGCGTGGTTCCAGGAAGAACCAATGGCAACTACGCAATCCAATCCACAAGAACGTACCGCACGCGAACTACTCACCCAGGGCCGCCCGCTGTTTCTCGGCGTCGACGGCGAGGGTGCCGCGCATTACTGGGATAGCTACGAATTCGCCGTGGCTGTTGTCGCCGCTGGTGGAGACTCCGACAAGGTTGTGTTGGCGAATACGCCCTTCGAGACGCTTGCAGAGTGGTGCGAGTACACACGTGGGGAGCGTGGCTGGGATGTTGGGCCATATGTTGGCGGCTCGCTCGTCGGCGATCTCGTGCGAGGTGTTGAAGCGTGAGCTCGCTCCGCTGCACGGTCGAGAACCGGAAGCGTGTCCAGCGTGCCGCCCGTGCCCTCCGGGAAACTGCGCCGACCGTTCTGGTTGAGACAACGCCGCCGGTTCGCTCAGAACACGACGCCTGGACGCTCGATGCCGTGCTTCGAGACACCGGGGGTGTCCCGCCCAAGGTGCTTCGGGAGCTCGCACTGGCTGGACTGACGTTGCAGCCGACGCCCGCCCAGAACGAGCATCAACACATCGTGGCGACAGCCTGAGCGAGACAGCGATACCTCTACTTTTTACTGAATCATGTGTGTTCTTTGCATGGGTCGCAGTGGTTTCGAGACTACTCCTGACAGTTTGCGACCCCGCGCCGGGATCTAGTGAGGTAGACCCCACGATGGCGCGAGTAAGCTCAAGACTGGCTATGTACGTATCTCGCGTGTGACACGCTCAGAGAGCCAGTCAAGCACGGGATAGCCGTCGGTTGTAACCCATGGCCCGCCGAAATCAAACCCAGACATACTCTCTGTGGCGGCTTCTCCAGTCATCTCGTCTACGGAAAGCCCGTTTGACGTGGGGCTGCCGGCCGACGCTGGCTGGCCAGCGGTGTCAGCGTTCCAGTAGACATCCTCAACCGGGCCATTCTCGTAGTTTCGACCGACAGCGCCACCCACACGCTCTTCGCCGCTAACAGTCGCGGCACTAAACGAGGAAGCGACCCGACCAGGTGCATAGTTCGTTCCTACCAGTCCGCCGACCTCCGATTCGCCTCGGATGCTGCCGAAGACTGCTGAGTTTGTTAGGTTTCCAATGCTGTTGCCGGCGAGACCGCCAACGTTGTGTTCACCAACAACTGTGGCATTCACTTCGACGGCGGATATCTCGCCAATCCGGTAGTTGGCATTCGGCTCGGCAACAACGCCAGCGACACCGCCGACACGCCACTCTCCACGAACACTCCCTGTAACCGTAACCTGCGTGATCGTACCACTTGAGGTGCTGGCTATGCCTCCGACATTCTCATGTCCACGGACGGAGACATTTCGAAGATGAATTCGCTTGATTGTGCCACCGTTGAGTGCCCTGACGAGCCCACCGGCGCTGCCCGACCGATGAACGGTAAGTCCACGAACTGTGTGGCCGTTCCCGTCGAGCGTTCCAGAGAAACGTGGTGTCGGGTCGAACCCAGTGCGCCACGTTGCGTCAATATCCGAGACGAGTTCATAATTCGCATCAGAGTCGACGCCGATGCACTCGAGCTGATGGAGTGTCTCGATCTGGTACGGATTACTATCGGACCCATCGCCGCCTGCAAACGAAACGGCAACGCATTGATCTAGAGCATTAGGGGCCGGCATGAGCCGAGTTGGTGGGGTGTGCATTTTCTGCTCGATATACTCCCAGTCGTCAAAGCCATCGCTGGAAGCGGCTTCTGAGGTGTAGCTGTAGTGATCCGAGGGAGCGTTGTAGTTCAGTACACTCGGGTATTCGTCAAACGGAACATCAGTGCTGTCGATGCCATGGTATATATCAGGCATTAGGCCCAACGAGTGCCCAAGTTCGTGTATGAACGTGGTCCCCATGCGTGTGTCGTCAACGGTCCCCGACACGTGTACCAACCCCGGAGAGGCGCCACCATCGACAGAAGGTGAGAGAGAACTCCGGTCAACCAAAATCGCGTAATGATATGCCTGCCCGCGGTGGTCAAAATACTTCTCTTCGTATTCGTCTGTTCTCATACCACCAAGCGTACGAGTGTAGGGAACCTGTTCACTCCTTACGAGATGAAGGTCGATCCCGTTCGTTCCATTCGGATTTGACACCGGTGCATTAGCGAACTTGGACCTGATGAGTGCTCGCTCCTCGTCAGGGAGCGAGTAGCTCTTCATGTAGTCAATTTCGACGTAAATATCCTTGTGCAGTGGATTCGCGTTTGGATAAACCTCGCTGTGGACCTCCCAGCCATCGAGAAGGTTGTCCCCATCAGTGTCCCGAACAGTGGGATTCGTACCATGCTCAATTTCAGCACTGTCTATGAGCCCATCGTTGTCCGTATCGCGGCTACGTGGACTTGTCTCACGCTCCAATTCAGTGGGATCAGCAAGCCCATCATTGTCCGTATCTGCTGAGGTTGGGTCCGTTTTGAGCTCAGTCACCTCACGATGATCATTGAGACCGTCACCGTCTGTATCAGCCTTGTCTGGGTCCGTTCCGAGTTCGGCTTCACGCCGGTCATTCAGCCCGTCATCATCGGAGTCTACCGATGTCGGTGTTACTGTCGATGTAGCAGCAGTGACTTCGGTATCGCGTTCCGGTTCTTCAGTTGGGCTATCGCTTACTTCAGTCGACTCCGGCCGGGTTGGCTCAGTCTGGTCTATTCCGCCAAGACCCGAGCACCCAGAAAGCAACATAAGGATTGCCAACACAATTGCGATCACTTGGCCCGAATCCATGATACGTTGTCACTTTACGAAGAGAATAAATCTACCGACATGCACCACTACAGGCGCTTAAAAGAGACTTCAACATGATATAGAACGAAGAAGTATCAATTCTATATGTATTTATGATGATTACACTCGCCCATTGGAACCGCCAACTGCTGATCCCACACCATGACCTCACAGTCCTGGTCAAGTAGGGACCACCCATACGCCTGCCCCTTGCTGTCGTCGGTGATCTTGCCCGGAGTATTGAGTCATGAGCTTCACTGTGGAAGAACGCAAGCGGGTGCGGCGGGCTGCAAGAGCGATTCGAGACGAGGTGGCGACCGAGTCGGTCGACGTGCTTGCACCGAGTGCGAGTCAGTACGATGAATGGACGCTCGATGCTGTGTTGCGTAATTCTGAAGGTATTCCGCCGGAGATACTTCGAGAGTTAGCGCTCGCTGGATTGACACTACAGCCGACGCCGTCGCAAGCGGAGTATCAGCACGTGGCAGCGACAGTGTAGGTTGAATAGAGCGTTAACAAACAAAGGGTGTATAGGACCCATAATTGTTGGTTATCTATCCTAACTCCACTTCCTGACAGCCACCTATTGCTCGGGTATTTTCCTGCAACAGTTGCTCAATAAGCATGGAACAAACCCGTGGCATTATATATCATAGACTTGATTCAGGTTTTAAGTGGCACATGATCCAATGGTCGGATAAATTAGGCTACTACTCAGAAATAGAGATGTCCGTTGTTGCTTCAGCAACGGGGTAGGGCGTCATCGATAGGATAGAAATTTGTTCTGTCTCTACGGGGAGACCAAGTGACCGATCTGTGCTTGCTGTAAGGCTAATACTATTCGTCGTGCCCGGTTGAACTGATGTCTCTTCGAATCCACCAGGAACTCCGTCCACAGCTGTTTTTAGGGTAAATTCATCAACAAGTGCATCACCGACTGTTAGATCATACGATAGATCTTCCCATACTAATTGTTCCGAGTCAACTTCTCCGTTAGCAGTGAAGTTCGATATCGAGAATTCAGGAACTGGGAGGGTGACGAGCCGGAAAAGTTCTTGGGTTACTCCAGTAAGTTCCATACGGTATGGATTCCCACCGTGATATGCTGACGGGAGTATTTCACTAGGTATTCGAATTCCGGCGTTAGAGTCGACAGCGAGGTCCGAGTCGCTCCCGATCTCAAATCGTATCTGTTCAGTTGGCGTAGGAATTGACTGAATAAATCCATGGCTCACTGACGAGGCATCAATCGTATCCGGAAGGGGGATATGGATCTCATCAGATACTATTTCTCCGTGGAGAATTTGTTTCTGCTCGTTAATGAGATCGCTGGGCACCTCCCTCGGATCATACGGTGTTGTATCAGGGAGTGTTTCTGGCCACAATTGTGGGTAAATTGTGAATTTTTCAATTGGGGACCGTCCTCCGGGTTCAAGGGGTTCCCCTACATCTAAGAAGACATTCGTATGTTCTCCTGGTCCATACTGGGTTCTCCATGTCTCTTTATCTAGGAACTCGATATGAACTGCCGGATAAGTTCGACCGGATTTATTCGTGAGGTCCATCTGTAAAAATTCGGGATTGTCCTCTTCAACATATACATCTCCTGTAATCCCGTATTCTGCAAACCCGTATCCAGCTAATTTTGGCTTTGAACGGGAGGGGGTACTAGTTTCCTGTGAGCTAGTGGTGCTTTGGGGAGTGTTTTGATTAGAATTTATTTTGGTTGGATTATCAGGCTCTGAACTCGTACTGGAGCAACCGCTCAGTCCTGAAAAAAGACCAATCCCTAATCCTTTAATGATCCGACGGCGCCTCTTATTCGTCATGTGTAGTAATTATTGTGAGCAGTAATTAATGCTTTATGCTAATTTCATTACTATTTAATCTATTTTTGATCATGTTAACTTAGTAATGACACGGTGTCAAACAAATTAGGTTTTTGCACACCTCAGATTTTGAGAAACCTACCTGCTTTGACACGCATTGTAGCTATGCACCCACGAATCATCAAGGATAACCTATGGTATTTTTTCATAAATTTGTTTTAGACTGTCCCACTTGATCTCATACGTGTTATCAATATCAGGGGAGTACCCTAGTTTACCTTCTGTATAGTGGTGCTTTCGTGGAATGGGTATAATCCCGAAACGTTTCTCTGTATTTGCGGGATGGTGGAGTGATTCTTCAGTTGAACGAAATGACTCAATCGATTCTCCAGGCTCTGTATTCCAAGGGTGAAAATTCTCTTCCTCTATATCTTCCTGAATAGTAAGCTTAGCAGGATACGAATTCCCACCTACTATGAAACCAAACTTAGTCCACCGTGGAATTTGAACTTCTGTTTCTTTTTCTCCTAAGTGCTTAAAACGAATTGTAAATAGAATCCATTGTGTATCCTGCGGGGCCTTGTAGACATGATCAGATACCTCAGGATCAACGATTTCTCTAACCGGATACACTCGTCGAGGCCAGATCTCAAGATTTCCAATTTCAACGAGTGAGCCTCCAGAAACTGTTTTAGGCGTAACTGTCTCCGTATCTGAAGAGGTATTATCATCACTCGACATACATCCAGTGAGCAGCCCGAAACCGCTGAGAGTGCCCGTTGAAAGCACTTGCCGGCGGGTATATTTGTGCATGACTTAGCAAGGATTACGATGAGATATTGTATAAATATGGCTACTGGAGTTATTTAATAATAGCAATAACTAGTTGATTGAGATTGTTATTGAGGAGGCCCGAGCACACTGATGTAACATGGCATAGTAACGATGAACAGTCACAGAATTTGGGGGGGGGAATATGTGGATTTCGAGGGGCAGCTCGTTAATCAGACCAGAAACTCTGCGCAGGGGATATCCTAGATGACGATCGGTTGCTCTACCAACGGACGGAGGACAAGCAAGTGCGGCACATGCTTGATTATCTGAGTGGTCCCGACAACATCATGAACCTCAATGAAGACGTACGGCCTCCGCCCCCATTGTCCGAGACCGGCGGTTGATCCGCCACGCCGAGACCTGTGCTGACTCTACCCTCTGCATCTATTATATCTTTCTTGATAGATGTCGGTTTGGTCAACGTGTTGAATAATGTGTGGTTACCCTGTACTGACCGTTCCGAACGTGAACTACTCACCCAAGGCCGACCGCTCTTCCTTGGTATCGACGGCGAAGTTGCTGCCAACTATCGAGAACAAGAGTGGGGTACCGAATCTTTTGAGATCTTATTATCTTCAGTCGAGCACAGGCTTTGGTTCTTAGTACGGTTAGCTACAAGATGGGACCTGTATCCACGTCTTACCTGATTGTGGTACAAATGAAACCGACTATCCCAGAACTGATTTTACTAGTGATGGTGTACGTTCTGTATGGCCGATGCCTTTGAGACAGCATCAAATCTGCTCATATTGATATTCGCGGTAGTTACCCTTGTCATTATCACACAAAGCTTGCGAGGCGGGAATACCGCCTCGCTGGTAAATCTCTTTGTAGACCTCGCAATCCCCCTCATTGTCATCGTTACGCTCCTAACGATTCTTTTCCAGTTCATTGAGGAGATCAATGGTTGAGTCGTCAGATGCAGATTTACAGGTCTCATATGCAGATCGAGATGCCCTACAGCAAATGCTGACGTGGCAACAGAACCGGTATCACAATCTTCAGTCCCTTGCTATGGGCTTTTTAGGTGCTAGCATCACGATAGTCGCCGTGATTGCGACGATTGCTGTCGCGACATATGATCTTATTCCAAAAATCCCCGGAGAGGCAGCAGCATACGCTAAACCAGCTGGTCAACTCCCAATTGAGATGTCAGCTGTGACGCTGCAAGGAATTATCGCGATCAATTTCCTCCTTTCTATTTCCATTCTTGCAACAGCAGTAATTTTCTTTCTGAAGGGAGAGTACAAACTATTTAATCTGACCGTGGGGTATCGAAGTTCGATTCACTTCGATTCGTCTGAAGTCGTCATACCAGTCAACAAAATACCCTCATCTGGCCACTCACTATCTATCCAGAGTAGGTATGCAAGTGCGGTACGCCAAAATCAGGTACTACTTCAGGAAGCATATGACGCATTTTTAGGTGGAACGCTCAGAATTCCAGTCGCAATACTCTTTGGGATAGTATCTGCACAGGTATTTTTACTCTCCTCTGAAATATCAGCTATACAGCTTTTATGGATAAATCTCGGTTACACAGTGCTGTCACTTCCGATTAGGTATGTCGGACGTGAGTACCTCTCCGAACCTGATGAGTCAACTACTGATGATAGCTATCCATCACTAGCTCAAGAACTGTTCGAAGAAAATGGCCGAAAAGGCAGGTGGAAGCGTGTTGATATGGGGAGGGGTGAACGGCTTCTCTCATCTGCTCCAGCGGCCCTCTCGCTGCTCAGCATAGTGTTTTGGATCGGGGCGGTACTTGTCTGATACTTCGATGATGATTCGCTTAATCGCCAACAGCTGGTGGACGAATGCACCAATCAAATCCTTAGTCCACTCGATCTTCGCCTACAATTCATCAGTCTCTATGTAACTTGCCCGTCCATCGCGAATATCGCCGATGACTCGCTGGCAGGCGTTAGACGAACTCCAGCAGGCCGGTGTGTCGGTGTTCGTCTCGATGTCACCCACATACCCCACGATGGGCGAAGACGACTTTCACGAGCTACTCAGCTACTTTAGAGCGCTCGGTGAGGTTGTCGTCTTCCACGAGCCAATCAATCCCCGTGGCGCGAATTTCCAACAGTGTCTCACCGCCGCCGAGCAAGCCGGCTACGACGACGTGGTCGAGGAACTCCAGCAGATGCAAGACAGTCACCAGTACTGGGTCGAGTACGCCCTCGAACAGTTGAACACGGTCCAGCAGGTGGCAACCCGCTTCGACGGCCTCGATGTCCATTCTTGGCCAGACGATGAGCTGGTGCGCTCGACGAGCGGCCAACTGCGGTCGAAGCTCACAGCGATGCAAGAGGCCGTCTCTCCGGAGTCGTTCTCCGAGCGTGAGACAGATACTTCCTCTGACCGATCACTGGAGTAGTCTTATTAATTGACAATACACCTGCAGTGTGTTTACACTCAAGCCATGTCCGCAGTGTGTCAACCATCATAATATGGGTTCTAACCGGTTGTAGAAGGTAAAATTCAAGAAATATAGTTGTAAGCCTGACGCGATATAAACATCTCGACAAGAGCTGCAACAAAGATAAATGCGACTGATACAGACCCTAAAATAATCAAATCAAGCGCTATTCTAGTTGTGTCCAAGGTATAATTCTCAAATAAAATGTACCGTGTGAAGTCGAATGGCACTCGCAGTCCAACACTACCTGCAATCCAGATGCCGGGAATTTCGATGATTGAGTGTAACGCGAAAAGAAGAACAAACTCCGGGAGAGATGGTGTGAGCAGTAAAACCGCTGTAGCATGAACATAGCCGCTAGCTAGGATTATGACGATTGCACTGGTGCCAAAAGTACATATTCCTGCGAATATTCCTACTGTGGCTATCAGGTTATTCGTCAAGATGTTCATATCGTTCTGTACGGGTGTTTGTGCTGGATTGTTTCCCGACGCAAAGCTTGCAACTACATCCGGATCACTAGTCGCAAGAATGATCCAGGCGAGCAACACACCAGTCAGATATATTACCATTGAGGTATATAAAGGATATCTATTTCTTGTATATAAGCCCCTCAAGAATGTAAATGAACGCTCATTCATAGATTCCTAAAGTCAAATTAAACGTTACTTGATCCAGCCGGTGTTAATCTCAGGCGAAGAGTGTAACACCTAATCCACATCCTACCGGACCACCATAAGCACACAAAGCGGCAGTGGTCCCGAGAGAGGATAGATCAGAGTACGTACTCACCGCTTGGCACCGCTTCTTATTGTCGGATTCTTCGCAAACTTCACCGACGAGGACATGGCCAGCATTGGTTTGAGATACGGAAGCATCCCCTTCTTCAAGTGTAACATCCTCTGCAGAAACTAATCCTGTAGTCCCACCGACCAGACCAGCAATGATCATAGCCGTCACGAGCGAACTGGCTGATAGTATGTTTACGATTTGTGTCCACTTCATATGAGACGAATATGATATCATAGTTCAATAAGCATATTGGTAATTGTCAATTCGGGATGCATGAAATATCAAATCAAAGGTAGGGCATCATCCAAAACCATCCCTGATTTTAACATATTATAGGATGTGATTAATTAGTGTATACGAGTTCAGTAAGATTATAACCAGCGACGGGATCCCTGAAATAATTGCAGAACGCTTCAACGACATTCCATAGTAATTTTTAACCGCTAACGTCCACAGAAAAAAACTCCACAAAACGCCGAGTATAGAAATGAACGAGATCCAACTTGAAGCCGGATTACGTACTACCGATGTAATTAGTAGCTGAAGTTGTTCCTGGTTAACATTCTCTGGTGTGAATATTTGTCCAGTGACGTAATGGGTCATCCCTGCCGAGTATGCACCTGTGAGAACTTGTGGAAAAAACCCCCATCCTGAAAGCAGCGCTGTTTCCCGTAGAGATCCACTATAGTTTAAATATGATGCCGCAGTGTGAAAAAATATACTAGTGAGAGACCACATAATAAATATACTAAATAGGCCAGAGATTCCTCCTAAGAATCCGATAAACATGACAAATGACCGCACCTCCTGTGGAGCGGCGGTAGCTATTCTATAAATAATTATTAATGGAGTTATCAAGTTGGTTACTGCGGCCATTAAAATTATTAAAATTGGTCCCCGAAACGACACGCTTGATGCTTGAGAGTTGAAAAACTCATCAGGATCATAAATCAATTCAGAGACCATATGCCAGCTAATTAATCAGGGCTAATTAATTATACTGTAAACTTCTATCTTCCAGCGCTCGTCACTCTGGCAGCCTCCAAAGCCCCGAGCTGTTAGACCCACTGGGGCGGTTTTGGACCCATTCAGTATACTCATCACAACGGCTACACTCAGCACGGGACACTCCACATTACTACCACGCGACCGCCAGTACTTGTACTACCGCCGTGTTCTGACCACTGCGCGGGTTTCACCAGAGTTCTCCCTCAAATCCGAAGTCGACGACGCTCGTCTGACGCAGTACTAAGTAGTTCGGACAGTTTTGATAGTTTGTATGGCCGAACCAGCCAAAATAGCAGTCAGTAACCAGAAGGGAGGTGTTGGGAAGACAGCCGTCGCCATCAACGCCGCTGGGGCACTGAATGCCCGTGGCCGGGACGTCCTCTTTGTCGATCTCGATCCACAGGGGAACGCGACAGAGAACCTCGGCCTTCGCGAAGCGTACGATAGCGAGCCACCATCACTGTTCGATATTCTCAGTGACTCCGAGCAGCGCGACCGCATCGGTGAGCTCGTCCGCGAGCACGAGGAGATGGCTGTCATCCCATCGAATATCGATATGACTGCTGTCGAACCGGAGCTCACACTCTCCCGACGCTCCGGTGAGCAACTCGCACTCGCGCTGGAACACATCGAAGACGAGTATGAGTACATCATCATCGACTGCCCGCCCTTCCTCGGCAACCTCATGGACAACGCCATGTTTGCCGCACAGAACGTCCTTATTCCGGCGCTGGCAGAAGATACGAGCAAACGGGCCTTCGAGCTACTGTTTGACCACATCGGCGCGCTCGAGCGCGATTACGAGATTACCATCCACGAACGAGGGGTCGTCATCAACCGGATCGACGTTCGGAAGACACAGGCCCAGGAGATGATCGAGTGGATCGACAACGCCTTCGATGATACACCGTCGTGGGAGGTCCGCGAACGAGCCGCGATCCAGCGCGCCCTCTCCAATGGGGCCTCAATTTTCGTCGAGGAACCGGACTGTGACCAGATCGAGGTCTTCGAGCAACTGGCCGCAAACCTCGACGAGCAGTTCGACTTCCAGGAGGTGACTGCATGAGCGACGACCGCTCCGAACGACTGCGACAGCGACGGAAGCAATCACACGAACGAGCCCAAGACGTGAGTGAATCCAAGACGGACGAACCAGCCGAGACAGACAAATCGTCCAAACTGTCCAAACCAGACAAACAGTCCGAACCCTCCGAACCCTCCGAACCAGACGAAACTGATGTCGATGACGGGTCGGTAAAGGAGGAGCAAGTCGGGACCTACATGTACCTGCCCAAGTCCCAGAAGAAGGACCTCGAACGCCTCTACAACATCCTCAAGGCGGAGTACGAGTACGAATACGACGAGGAGTTCGAGAAGAACCGCGCGTTCTACCCACTCGTGGTCAAATACGGTTTGGAGAGTTTGGAGGGTTTGGACGCTTCGGAGATACGAGAGCGTTTGGATTCGTTATAGTAGCATACGGTTTATCGGCGGAAAGGCTCGGAAGTTGAGACTGGCCATCTCAATGCAGACGGTTTTGAGATCAATATGTACCAGAATGAGCCAATTCCACCTCGAATCCTCTGTGTGCTTTGAGGACCCGGGTTAACGGCACGGGTTTCCGTTATGTCAGTGAAGTATCTAGTCCATGTTCGTGCCAGCTGATGTCCCGACTGGACATGGTGGGACTACTCATAAACAACTCAGAACAGCGGATGACGACCAAGACAGCACTAGAGCTGTTGACCTACCAGCAGCGACGACAGGCCCTCCGCCGGATGGCTGACACACCCGACGGGACGCCTGTCGACCAACTCACACAACACCTGCGAGGGGAGGATTCACTGCAGTTCGATGGCAACGGTTCTGTGAACCGCCTCGGGGTCAAGCCCCGAGGCACTCGGCCTGCTCCGCCTGTAGAACCTACGGCCAGTCTTCAGGCAATTCGTCCTGATGATCGTGCATCAATTTGAGAAGCGGCTCAATCTCCTCGAGCCGAGGGCCGCGTGTGATAGTTCCGGAATCACGATCCCAGTCGATGAAACCTGCGTCGGCCAGTTTTGGGAGATGTACGTGGTGAAGTCCCGTCTTTACATGTTCGAGCGCGTCGCCATCGTCACCGTGCTCTTCCGCGACTGCCTCCGATGTGATGTCGTCCTCGTCCTGCGGGTTCTGTTGGGCAACGGCCAGGAGAATGCGACGCCGGTACTCGTGGCTGAGTATTTCGAACAGTTCATTCAGTGTGCCGCCAGACCCTTCGTTTTTTTTGCTCGACATTTGTAGATGGATCTTGTTGCGAAACGCGTCACTTGGTGATGCGTTCCGCGCAACCGTTGCGCGAAGAGAAATGGATGACTGCGAACGGGTACTCCCGTTTCAAGCAGCCCTCACGGTGGGCTAAACGCACAGTGTGTGCTGTGTTCCGTACTATGAATAGGGTCCCCAGAGGAATAGGGTTGTGGGTGTTTTGATATCATAGCCGAGTTAATGTAATGTAGTTTCTACAAAGTTACCACACCAATCGATCACTCGGTAGTTGTGGGTATCACTCCGATTCCCGAGGGAGTCCATCAACTCGGACTTCGATGCCGCCGTCCTCGGCCACTGAGATGTCAGTACCGGCGTACTGAAATGAGACTGCGACCGACGACGACTGGCGATCAAGCAGCGTATTGAGTGCACTGGCTTCGATCGTCTCGTGTAACGGTGGGAGGTCAGTCATTTCCTCGTTGGTGGCCGCCGCAACTGCTTCGACAATCGCCACACTAGGGCGGCCCGATTTCCTCCAGTTATGACGAACCGTAGTGGGGCTTGTATCTGTGCTTTCGGGTTGGCCGGTCGGATCCGAGCCACCTCCCTCGTCTGTATCGTCGTGCATTTTCCGTCACTAATTGCCGTAGGGCGAACCACAAGCGGGGGAAACCGCTATGGCTTCGTGTACCATCCCTACTATCTGGGCCCGTATAAAATTGGTATGAGAATCTGAGTGACTATTTATTGGCCGCCTCGCGGTCGTCGTCGAGCTGCCAGGTAAACAGCGCTTTCAGCACGACGACAAGGCTGTTCGTCTGACCTGCGCCCCAGATAGCAGTTTCGTCACGCGGTTCGGGTGGGTGTTCACCGTTACCGCCGACGAGCACACTTACGAGCGTCTTTTCCTGGTCCACCATGAGGAGGCGACCAGCAGGCGTATCCGACCATTCCCACACCGATTCGAACAGCTGCGCGTCAGGTACGTTCCCTTCGAGTCGGGATTCGACGGATTCTGACATCTCTGCGAGCCGGATCGAGACCCCACGGTCACTGACGGTCGAGAGGCACTCAGTGATTTCGTCGGTCAGTAGCTCCTCGGCAGTCATATACACGACCTCATCATCAGCGGACGAGATGAAATCCACTACGCGTTCGGTCACCGTGTCCCGGCCGGTTACCGTCCAGACACCCTGCTGTTCAGTACTGCGATTCGCTGATGCAAGCTGGTCGAGCGCGTCTGTCAGGACCATCACTCGATGGTCGTACTCCTGTTCGAAGTGACGGCCGGCCGTCTCCGTCGAAATGGCCCAATATCGCTTGGGACTCGACTGTTTCACGTCGACGAGACCGCGGTCATGAAGCTCGTCGGCTGCGTCGTAGACACGTGTTCGGGGGACATCAGCGACGTCGCTCACGTCCTGTGCAGTCCCTTCGCCCAGACTGACCAGGGCGACGAATGTCCGGGCGGCGTAGGTACTGAGGCCAAGCGCTTTGAGCTGCTTGACGGCCGTGGATCGTGCGAGGTCGGATGGGTCGCCGGACATTAGCTCGTCACCAATCACGTGAAAACCACCGGGTATGGTGGTTTCTGACGTGTAGCGACAGAGAGGTTGGGACCAAATCTGTGCCTACACGCCACTCTACCCCTCGTGCTACCCGCACAAAGAAGTACTGTGATTAACTGAGTGAATGTCCGAATGGTACCGGTTCTGAGACGCCCAAAACATTCAAAGACGAGGGTACTCTGTGAGGATTTGAGTGACATCGGTATCTCTCGTGCGACGTACTAAACACCCAGGGCACGAACCAGAAGGTAGCAATCGAGGTTGGGACCAATGGACGATGTTTCAAACCAAGACCAAGCGATCGAATTGCTCCAGCAACTCGGGCTCAAAGAGTACGAGGCCAAGTCGTTCGTGGCGCTCGCACGTCGCCAGCGTGGGACGGCCAAGGACATCAGCGAGACCTCCGAGGTGCCCCGGACCCGCGTCTACGACGCGATTCGCGTCCTGGAATCGAAGGGACTAGTCGAGACCCAGCACTCGAACCCGCAGGTGTTTCGAGCGGTCTCCATCGACGAGGCTGTCAACACTCTCCAGTCGAAGTACGCCGAGCGGACCGAGTCACTCCGGAGCGCCCTGAGCGGACTCGACCCAGCTGACGAGGGAGACTCGACAGAGGCTACCCACGAGGTGTGGTCTATCTCAGGGAATCGGGGCATTACGAGCCGGACACGGCAGTTGGTCGAGGGAGCGACAGAGGAGTTGCTCCTCGTGGTCGGCCACAAGAGTATTTTCACCGACCAGCTGGCCGAACAACTACAGTCGGCTCAGGAACGAGGTGTGAACGTCATCATCGGGACGGTCGATGAAGAGCTCCAGGCCACGGTTCAAGATGCCCTCTCTAGTGTCAAAGTGTTCGTCTCGGAATTGGATTGGTTGAGCCGATCACCGCTTCCAGGCGACGATACCGAAATCAGTCGCCTGTTACTGGCCGACCGCGAGGCGATTCTGGTGAGTTCGTTCACCGAAACGGGGGCAGACGGCCGTGAGCACGAACAAGGCGTCTTCGGCCGCGGATTCGACAACGGGCTGGTCGCAATCACGCGACGGCTGATGGCGACGGGATTGCTGTCTGTGAACGATCCCGAAGCTGAGGAGACCTGAGTCCCGCTCGTGAGCGTCGGAGAGAACCTCAGATAATAAGCCCAGACCGGCAGACATGTCCCGGATGGCACCGATTGCCGTCTCTCGGCGGGAGATCTTCGGTTCCATAGCGACAACACAGTATCTCGACTGGCCGGCCTACGACTCGACACCACTGTACGACCAGCGTTCACTGACGGCGCTCATGAGGATTTCCGGACCGCTCTGGGATCTGGTTCGAGCAAAACGCCCACGACTCGGTCAAGGCGTTCGTCTGTCAGTATCCACTTTCCTACGTGGATTTCAATCCCCACAACCAGTACTCCGGTCCGACCCGATATGAGATGCCACAGCTCTTCAGAGCGTTCCTGCTGAAAGAGGTGTACGGCTGGGACCACGAAACAGCGCTCGTCGAGTGTCTTCGGCAGCACTCAGGTACCCGTCGCTCGCTCGAGTTCGACTCCGTTCCCGATCAGTCGACACTCTGGCGCAGCTGGAACAAGCGCTTCAGTGCCGACCTCCGTGAGACAGTTGAGAGAACGGCTCGGACGCTCCTCATCAACGCACAGAATGCCGTATTGCGGCTCCTCGTGACCCGGAACGGAACCTCCAGTATCATAACGACGAGTCTGGGGCGACCGATCCAGACGACCAGACTGTTTTAGAAGAAGCAGCGAAGATCAGCGGTCACATCAGCCGCGTCGTCTTCCCAGCATTCTCGCTGGACCGTGGCGAGGGTGTGAGATCCACGAGAACGCCTACTGGGGCCTGCAGACATGTCTCGGACTTCGCGAACGGCTGGCTGCGAACGAGGGAGCTCGCAGTTTCGTCTACGAGTCGACTCGGGATCGGACGCCGCTGGGCCACACCCATCGGGAGCAGATTCGGGACCGCTCGATTGACCAAGTGCGAGAGATGTACCGACAGGCCATCACTCGGCTCCTGAACGAAGTTGCCGAGACAGAGCAGTTCTTTCGAGCAGGGATCGTCGCACTCGACATTACCGAAGCTGACCCATTCACGGGCGATAGAACGGGCTACGAAGACGAGATCATCGGGACGAAGGAGAAGACCGACGAATCGCTTACCAGCGGGCGACGGTGCAGTTGGTCGGCAATGCCGTCCCGATTGTGCTGGACGCGCGGCCGGTGCAAAAGGGGGAGACACGACTGGAGATCGTCGATGACTTGCTCGATTCGGCTGAGGGTCTCGTTCACGTCGATAACGTGCTGACGGACCGGGAGTTCGATAGCCAGCACGTCTTAGAGATGATCGGCCAGCGCGGCCTTTCCTACGTCGTTCCCAAGCGAATGCAGACCAGCGAGAAGGCTCAGGCGAAGCGATTGCTCCAGCGTGACCAGGACCGGTACGAGACTGACCGCAAACTCCATCTCGAGAAGAGTGAGTGGCACAAGACGACACTGATCTATCGTCGAAAAGAAGACTTCGAACACGACGATCACCGGCAGTACTCGGTGTTCATGACGAATTGCGGGAGTGGTCACCTCACGGAGTACGGCTATCGCTGGGAGATCAAGAGTGGGTACAGGTCGATCAAACGGTTCATGGCTGCCACCACCTCAGATGATTTCGGGCTACGGTTCTTCGACTTCGCGTTCGCGTGCCTCCTGTACTCGATTTGGCGAGCGGTCGATTTGCTCTCTATGTCGAGTTGACGGGTGACAATACGCTCACGCTGCTGAAGAAGGAGACCGGAATCGGATAGAGAGATACTCTGTCCGGGGCAATACGGATTCCTGAGTGGCAACGCTGCCGGGGATCTTAGAAATTCACCGGTCTGGTTAGTAGTACGACATAAAAAGACTATCGAGAGTAGATCCGAAGCAGCTTCGCCTCGAAAATTCGCCCGAAACCACCCATCACAGACCCGCTAAACCCACTGTAGCCTCAGGAGTAAGACGGCGCAGATACCGAAGCAGCGCCGATTGTTGGTTGGTCTTGAGCTCACTGAACTCTTCGGGCCGGACATCGAGACGTGAGTCGACGTCGGCGGCCTCGAGGATCGGGACCGGGCCGTCGTCGACGTCGTCCATCGACGAGGGTCCGAGGTCTGTCGACGATCTCGTCCGGGCGGTGGAAGCATGAGTTCGGTCCGCTGTACGGTCGAGAACCGGAAGCGTATCCAGCGTGCTGCCCGGGCGCTGCGGGAGACCGTGCCGACCGTGCTGGTCGAGACGACGCCGCCGGTGCGTTCGGAACACAACGCCTGGACGCTCGATGCCGTGCTTCCCGAGACTGAGGGTGTCCCGCCCGAGGTGCTTCGGGAGCTGGCGCTGGCTGGGCTGACGCTCCAACCGACACCCGCCCAGAACGAGCATCAACACGTCGTGGCGACGGCCTGAGCGCGACAGCGATACCTCTGTCTTTTTGACGACTTGCGTAGCTATTTGGCATGGGTTGCGATGGCTTCCGAGACGACTCCTGACAGCTCGCGACCCCGCGCCGGGGCCTGGTGAGGCAGGCCCCACAACGGCGCGAGTACGTATCTGTGGCTGACGGGCGAGTTGTATGTAAAGCCCCCTTGTACTTCCGGGAGGGGACGAGTAGTGCGAGAATATGCGTGTTTGAGTGGGCTTGCTCTGGAGGATCGAGATGGGTGTGATTTGCAGTTCGGGCACTTGAGTGGCTGTGGAGGCGATACTCTGGCGGCCTGTGATAGGGTGTAATAAAGATAGCTTGTACTTCCGGGGTGGTGGTCTGCTAACCAACACTTGGTGGCAGAAGTGGTCCAGTGTTGGTTAGTCGAAAGGGGGCGTAGGACCGCTCAACAGGGTGCTGATTGCAGAACTATTGATCGTGGATTGGCTGGTCAGTAGGCCTGCGAATGACAGCTGACATTTCTGACAGATTGCATTGATGTTCATCATAACTTGCTGGATACAGAGCGCGCATCAGCCATCGCAAGGTGTGGGAGTCAGTGCCGCTCAAATGGGTCGATACGTGCCACTCATATGTGAGCCCGACCTCAAGATGTGATAACCTCGTTCCGAATGGCATTTGAGACGTAGAGCAGAGCACAGAGCATAGATTCAGTATCCGAGTGGATGGGTGTCGCCTCGACAGAGCAGTTCGCAATTAAGAAGCCGCGGATTTGTAGACTGGTAATCCGACAAAGGCCAAGCCTAAAACGCCGATTATAGCGGGCAGAGGGTTAGTCATAAGTGGAAGCGGGTTACTCTTCTTTTTGAGATACGATTTCGAGGGCGAGCCTCGCACAACATAGGCCGTGGTTGTCTCCCCGACATTATACTGGTCGATTCTGTTTTCGGCGGCAGTCCTTGTGTTGGACGTTTTTGTTCCTATCCCCGGTCTGATGTTCTCAGAAGTGTACTGGGTTCCGTTGTACGTGTAGCTGTACGTAACGTGGGGTGTGTACCTACCTCCATTGTCTGAGGAATAGGTGATATCTTTGCTCTCTACGGTGGCTTCAATCTGTACTCCGGATGAGAGGCTTTGCTGTTGGGAGTATGCGATATATCCAGCAGCTCCGAGCAGCATAACCCCCAGTGTTATACTTATCAGAGACAGCTTTGACACATCTGTAATTATTTAGGAATACTAAATACCGATTTCGGTGTGTTCTCACTGCGCAATGCACTAATCCACGGGGAGGTTGGGCCACCCGCGACAGCGGCGGGAAGTCGTCTGTCTCCTTCACCCGCTCCCGGGCTGGTTCAATATCCAGATCGTCATACAGCTTCACAGAGTGACATATACAACCTCTGTACTGACCAGATTACCACAAACAACCGCCTCAATGCCCGCAGTTTCTCGATGCTGTGCAAATATAGAGAGTGCTCAGAACTCTCGCTCGGGTGGATGCGATGTATATAGGCCGACAGCAACAAGTGAGCCCTTACTGTGAGCTATGCCAGTTTGTAATAGACTGAAGTTCCGCTTTCCGTCTCCATTTGTTTGGTCGTCACGATTCCTTCTTCAACAAGTTCGGTGAGTGCTTCGTCAATATCATTGACGACGATTGTCGTGGCGGCAACATCACCGGCGAAGTCGATCAGACCGTCAGCGAACGCCCCAAGTGGATTCTGCGTCCGATCCATAAATACAGGGCTAAAATCAACGCCGAGAGCAATTTCCCGTTCAGTGAATGCTTTGTCCGGGCGCTCGCTTAAGAACGATGTTATGAGGTCTTTTTCAGTTTCGATTGGTCCCTCTTCGTCGTTGGCAATCGGTTCGTCACCACTCACTTCTACTGTTCCCGACTCGAATTCTTCCTTGGAGATTGGCATTCTGTCTCGACATATAGGGCGAGAGGGCTAATTAATTGTTGTATGTGCTGAGAAGTGCCCTGTCTTCGCAGCCATCCAAGTGTTTTTCTCAGCCACATCCAATCGGACTCATTCTTATCGACCTACGCCTTCCAGTTTACACGACGTTCAGAAGATCTGATAAAACCAGAAAGACTGCCACAGTCGCGACGTGGACGTGACTGTTGATGATCAACACGCGTTCATTTGCACCCAGCACAAGGGGCCGAGGATACCACAACTCAAACACTACCGATAACCTGCAATATCTCAATTAGACTGCCGACATTGGTCATGAAAGCGACTAAGCCGAAACCACTGAGTAAGATGCCGAGAACTAGCAGAAAGAGTCCTCGAGCACCCGTTCTCAACGCGGCACTTTGTGGCTCATCGTTTGCTACTATCAGGTGTCCCTCCTTCGGTGTCATGACTGCATCTGCACCTGCGGCCCTTTGTTCCGGCGCTGTGCGTGCTTTCCCGACGATGTGTACTTTCTCGCCGACACCGAGTGTTCCCTCCACTAACTCGACTGGATTATTGAACAAGCCGGAGTCCGTGTGCGCCGACGGGTCCAGATCGAGTCTTGCTTCATCTACTCGTTCCAGCAGTTCAGAACCTGTGACCGTGTTTATCTCGTGGTTCAGTGAGAGACTCTCATCGGTGGGATTGACATATATCTCGGCCGTCCCGTCAGAAACGATGAACGGACTGTATTCCATACCAGCGTCCATAGAAGGGTCTCCAGTCCCCTGCACTTGACGGGTAATGTTATACTCGTATGCTACGCACTCTTCTCCCCGAATCGGTGATACGAGGGTGTCGCCTGATCGAGGCGGGCGAACGGTCCCGTGGACTCGAACTAACCCGTCAGTCGTGATAGATTCACGAAGTGGCACCGACTCAGTGGTGAATAATCTCCACCAATCGCTCACGTTTTCGACTCCGCGGATCGTCGCGGCCACCCCTATTGCGGTCGCGATGGCCCCACCGGCTACTCCGGGCAGAGATCCGTAAACACTCAGTGTGAGAGCTCCGAACAGGACTGTACCCACAAGAGTTCTGTCCAGGGACACATTTCGCACCTCTGTACTCGCAGTATTAAGCGACGTTGCTTGTCGAGCCGGAAGTTTTCGACATGAACCATCGTCGGTTTCGGGCTTTCTACACTTGTCTGAAAGTCGTTTTATAATACTGTTTTCAACGCTTTTTTCAGGACATAAATAATGAGATTTACAACCACCACGAGAGCAACAGTCAGGACTATTCCAATGGGGTCGCTTGCCCCTATTTTAAGAGGCGAAATAGGCACATAACTAGCCAAAGTGAGCCCCAACATCAATAACAACATACAAGATATAAATGAAAAATTCGTTGATTTCAGGACTCAGTATTGGCCTTGGCCGACCGATCAACTCGGAGTCTACTGAGCAGTCTATTCATCTCATCAACAGAGAAGATAACTCTGAGAGTTGAATAACGACTTGCCCTACAAGTTGTGGTTCGGCCAATACAGGGAGAAACAAACCAGTTAGGGCAGTACAGGGCGAGCTCAATCAGGAAACAGCAGCTCCTGAAATGACTGCTCAAGCCCGTTGACATAGTATGCGACAAGATCGATCAGGAACTTGGAGGCGAGAACAGTGAACAATAGTGGGACACTGGCCGCACGCTCAAGACTGACTGGCGTACCCTCTATAGATTCACGGACAGTCAGCAACACGAGTAATCCAACACCAACGATCACGAGTCCTCTGTAAAACACCCCCTTGACTGCTGTCCAGACTGATTTTTCACGGTAGCCGTCGCGGTAAAAATAGTCTGAAACTGTTTGCCACCCTTCACTCAGAAAGACGACACCGGCACCAGTAAGTGGCCATGCCGGAGTTTCGGTCATGTTCGCCGCGGCAACAACTGGCCCAGCGACTATCCCACCGAATCCAGCCCACACTACGCTGAGTAAGAAAATAACGATAATGAGCCCAGGAATGGTCCCGAGATAGATACCAACCTCGGTTCTTGGGATTGGAATCTGGCGCGCTCGCCAACTGGAGCCGGTAGATGTTGAGTCTGCATCACTATCGTCAAAGAACCTGCTTGATAAGATAACTCGTAACGTCGCCCACTGAGACCCGCTGAACGGCTCGCGGTCAGTCTCCTCGCTGGGAAGCTTCCCAGCAAACATGGCTCGTACAATGGCCCAGACCATAGTCACGCCGAGTTCGAGCCAATAGAACACTAACAGTGCTGCCGCTGATGTCTCGAACAGAAGTAACCCGGCTACAGGCACGGCGTTAGCCACGAATACCGAGAATAACTTTGCATCAGGTAGCGATGTGCGTGGAGGGAACAACTGTTGCATTATCTTGCGATGATGTGTTTGATGTGTCTCTCACTTAGCACACTTGCTCGACGGCGTTTTCGGTAGTGCCGTTGTAAAGAAGGGTGATATCAGCAACCAGAGGTAAATTCAGCACAGTATATATTGAATTATTGGAACTGGTGACCGCTCATTGTAGCGTTCTCCTCCCTGACTGCTTATTTCTGAAATCGACGATATGGATGCTTTGGTTCATCCATATATAACGTATTGACGAATCATTCAAGCGGGAGAAGATTTCGTAGAGCCCTGGCTGGTTGTTAGCCGTTCAGGATGCTGTGTGCTTCCGACTGAGCGTAGTCGTGTTCTTCCTGACTCAAGGAAAGATTGAGTAGCCGTGAGAGATACCGACGTGAACCAGCACCCTATCAGCAGGTCACGCTAAATCCAGACTCAGCCTAGTGGCGGGTACGCGAATCCCCGCAACATTTGACCGTCGCGGGAGATGACACGCTCGATGCCCTCCATTATCGATGAAACCGTGTTCGGCGAACCCTCCAGAGGGCTTGCAGTGGTGTACCTCTGTGGCGCACTTTTGCTGGCCGGGCAGCAAGGGTACTACGTCATCGTCGAAGGGGCGGCACCGTTCTATGCTGGACTGTGTCTGAGCGCTGGGATGGCCCTCTCCGGCATTGCCGAGTCCCTGCCGAAACCTCGACGACGGGCAGCTGGCATCTTGCGGGTCACAGCACTCGTCGTGCTGGTGAGCATGCTCGTAATTTTGTTTGTCACACCCAACCTCCTTATCAACTAAGAGCGGTGATAGATTCGAACTCACTGCTGCTGGCCAAGTGTGTTCTTGAGGCATCAGCATGGAATGAAACAACAACTCAGTAAGATCGGAAAGCCTGTATTCAAATTCCGTATCGTACTTGTTTCTGGTAGCTGTAATTTCGTCTATGCGCCCTTTCCTCCGATACACCATCTCAGTAGGCGTTGGACTCGCAGTGACGGCTCTTGCAGTACAGTTCGCCACAGCGGACCACCTGATCATGCTCTCGCTCCTCCCACTCTATGGGGCGGTAACGTCAATGATTTTGGCACATAAGCAGCAGTGGGTGTCTCTTTCTCGTCGGAACCCCACTCGGTCAACAAGGAAACTGGGGGCCATTATTGGTGGCCTTGGAGCATTCACTGGGTCACTACTTCTCCAAACATCAGTCCCGGCGGGGCTTGCTGGGTACGGGCTCATGCTTCTCGGCATGGCAGGAGCTATTGCCGACTTGGACCAAGCCAACCGTACTGACCAGACTACCACGAGCGATTGAGTCAGTGCCCGCTGTTTCTCACGCCAAACTATGAGATACCGACGGCGTCCCACCCGGAGTGCTCCGGGAGTTCGGACTGGTTGGACTGACGTTGCAGCCGACGCCCACCCAGAACGGCTATCAACTCGTCGTGGCGACAGCCAGAGTGTGACAGCGATACCTCTATCTTTTTTACGACTTGCAGGGCTGTTCGGCATGGGTTGCGGTTGCTCCTGACTTGATCCGCTGACGGACCGCGACCCCGTGCTAGGACCTGCTATCGGCAGGTCCCACGACGGCTCCAGATAGGCCTCAGACAGCTCTATAGAGGAGCCGTACGATTATGGCTATCATCCCTGCAGCGATTACAAACGCCCAGCCGGTTATGCGGACGCGCTGGCCGTACTCGGATAACTCGTTTCTGTCGGTCCCGAGTATCGTGACGAGCCGACTCGGGTGCTTGAACGGACTCGGCGGCCTCGGCTCGGAGAGCCGCCGCCGGAGCCGTCGGTACCGACTGAACGACTGGAGACCGTACAGACACAGCGAGAGGATCATGCCGACCCAGAAGCCGGCCGCCGCGAGCAGCGGGATACCGACCGGTCCGAGCAGGTCGGCCTCGACCGTCTGTGCCGACCCCTCGCTCAGGCTCAGGATGCCGAACGCCAACCCGACCATCGAGAGCCAGAACGCCACGAAGCAGACGAGGAGTGTCCATTTCGACAGCCGACGGAGCCTCTCGTCGTTGCGTTCGACCCACGTTCGGGACGGCGGCGACCGCACCTCGCGCTCCGGGCGGGGCTCGTGTCGCCCCGGACGTTTCTCCCCCAGTCCGGCGAGCACGACGAGGCCGAGCAGGACGCTCCCGACGGCGAGCGCTCGCGTCGGCCACGGGGTCCGCTCCCTGATCAGGAACGCGTTGCTCGGAGCCGATGGCCGGACGTACGCTTGGACTGTCGTCCCCGGCTCGTACGACCGAACGACGGACTGCGCTTTCGACCGATCCGAGTAGGTTCGAATGGTCGGCCCCGGGAACACCTGCTCGCTCGTGTACGTCTCGCCCTGATATTCGTACGTGTACTTGACCTCCGGTTCGTAATCGATGCTTCGCCGACTATCTATCCGCTCCACTTGTGCGCTGTCGACCGTTGCTTGGACCGTGACTGCGCCGCTAACCGCCTGTCCCTGCTGGACGTAGCTGTACCCACCGCCCCCAGTGAGGGCGACCGCCAAGACCAGCAGGTACACGCTCTTTCGTGAGAGGTGGAGGGTCGTGATTCCCACGGGGAGTTTCATTTCGGTCAGGAGTATGGCAATCCAACAGTATGAGAGTGATGTCTATCGCACGTATACCCGATCCTCAATTTAACAGTTGTCCCGGGATTCGGGGTAATTTGTTGCACGGCAAGAGCATGTCACAGAATCATTCGCAGTTGCTCAGTAGACGGTTATGCTTCCTGTATCGGGCTCGGTCAGCGGTAGTTGCTGGCTCTGAAATTGTAGAAAGAGTATATGTGCGATGCAGCTGAACGATTGAACGTGTCAGAACAGCCCTCCACAAAGTCGAATAACTTGGTCAGCACAGAAACCAAGATTACAGCAGTCTTCGTCATACTCGGCCTCGTATCGGTGTACGGCACAACAGCTGTAACTGATAAGCAATGGGTTCACTTCGCCGTGCTCATCGGCGTTGGCGTCATCGCCCCAACATTCATCAACGAATGGCGTGACTAATCGGATTATGAATCCGTCACACACTATTCATCAGAAGATGGCGTGTCCGGAGCGACCCGCAGTCGTTTTTGCCTGTTGAGACGACACAAATTAACGATGCTAATCGTGTCTACCACACCGACAGCCCCACCGGTCGAACAACTGGAAACACCCGTGACGGCATTCCAGTCCAACAGTGACACAGCTATGTGGCGTCCCCAGTCCACCCGTGGTCGATGACGATAGCGCCGTCGCCAAACCCGCCTCGCTCCTGACGAAGACACAGCGGTCCCGGATTTGCATGGCGTTTGCCGAGCAGGACGAACACCAGCGTCGACGAGACCAACAGCAGATCCGCGAACGAATTCGGGCCGGTATGACAGATTTTGACCTCCTCGCTGACTACCCCGACCGGCAGTTCGACCTCGCTTTCGATGATCTTGACGACGAGGAGATGATAGCCACGCTTGCAGACGTTTGGCTCGTTACTGAGCGGCTACGAGCACTCCGCGGTATCGAACGCAAAGCAGTCATCGAGTGTGTGAGCGAGCGTGCGAGCGCGTTGTCGTCAGAGATAGAGGGAGAGAGTATCGACAATGTAGAGCTCGTCCCGGTGGCGACATACCGTCAGCAGGGTCGTGCGGCCGCCGAAGCTGAACAGAGGAATCGCCGCCAACGAGCGCGTCTGGAAGCCCGCCAACGGCGCCGCCAACGACTGTGCCGACTGTCTTTGCCGCACCAGATTTGAGCACTTCAGCCGCCAGACTCTGGCCCACAGAGCCGTCCTCGTGTTTGCCCTTGAGTTCCCAGAGGTCGTCGACTTGCTCGTCCGACCAGTCGTCGGAGACTGCGGCCTCAAACTCCTCGCGGTCGTCGAGTTCACTGAGCGAGGGCTCCGTTGGCTCTTGGTACCTGTCGCTGTCTGAAGTCGGATTTGCCGGTGCATCTGGCGTCGTTCCGTCTTCGTATTGCTCCAGAGAGGCTTGTCCTGATTCCGCCACCGACGTGGCTGAGAGGTCCTGAGCCGTGTTGTCGGTCACGGATGACCCTGACTGGGAGTCGGTAGCACCGCCCTCCATCGGGACAGTCGATGCGACAACGCCCGTTTGAGACGGTGGCGTCGGGCCTGAACCGCCGGTGCCGCCGGTGCCGCCGGTGCCGCCGATGCCGACTGCACCGGTAACTTTGTTTTTGCCTGCGGACAGGCCTTTTGACACTTTACCGGCAGCGGCCCCTGCAGCACCGCCAAGGGAGCCGGCAAACATCATGAAGAGCTGCACGTTGCTTAGCAGGCACATCGCAGCGATTGCCATGGCCGGCATTGCCATCTGAATCAGTGGGTTCGGCCCGCTGGCGAAGACAGCCGTCGTCGTTCCGCCCGTGCCACCGCCACTGAACGTCGAGAGCGTTCTGGTGGTGAACTTCGTTCCGACGGCGAAGATCCCGGCAACGAGTATCCCGCCCGGAATCAACATTCCCGTGGCCTTGAACAGTTGCTCAGCGAGTTCTTTGGCGTACTTGAGCGGCCCGACGTCAGCCACCCAGAAGATGATCAACAGCGGAAAGAGGCCGTAGGTGAGATACACCAGGACCTGCCGGGCGACCAGAACGACGAACAGCACAATCTGAGAGAGCACCACGACGAGCAAAATCCCGATTCCGTACAGCAACATCACGAACGACCCTACGGAGGTCTGTGCGACGGGATTGCTCGGCAAGCTAGCGTTCAGATTGACGCCTTTGAGGAACAGATCGATGCTCGCGTTGGATATCGAGAACGCCCACGCGAAGGCCCGCGACTGAACAGTGTGCCAGTTCCAGGCGGATTGACGATGAACAGCGAGAGCGTCGCTGCCAGCGCGCGTGACATGAACCGGTGCGGGTCCATCTTCTCGTTGTCCGGGAACAACTGGAACAGTCCCAGATAGGACAGGCCGAAAATAGTCAACAACGAGAAGTAGATCACCATCGAGAGGTCCCACATACTCTGGAACTGATCAAGCATCGACGGCTCTAGCTTCAGCATCTCGGAGAGAACGCTTGAAAACAGGATCTCGATGAGTTCGAACACTGCGTTGAACAGTTGCTCATTAATCCACTGGATGAGGCTCTCAAGCCCGACGTCAACGACCAGCAGCGGAGCTACGAATGGTACAGCCAGCACCTGGCCGTACGTTGACTCCACCTCCAGACGCTCGGGCCCCGACTCCGCCATCTAATTCACCTTTTCTATTTCCCATATTAATATTTCCTATCTAGATGTGAAATAATACAGTCAATCGGACGGCCCTCGCTGTGGTCGTGAGCCCGTTTCACTATCTGCCTCGGAATCATCCGGTTCAGCCTGTTGCGTGGATTGTGCTGTCGAGACATCCGTCAGCGATTGTGCGTTAGGCGACATCGTACTGGAAGACCGACCCGTGCCTGACTTTCCAGCTTTTCCACCCGGCTTGAAGCCGTTTTTTGCACGCTTTTTGACGCCCTTTTTGGCCTGTTTCATGCTCTTCTTTGCAGTCGCTTTGACGCCCTTCTTGACACCTTTCTTTGCCACCATTTTCCCGCCCTGTCCAGCGACTGATGCGGCAGCACTTGCACCACTTGTTGCAACCGCGGCACCAGCCTGTGCAATGCCTGTAACAGCAGTTCCGACGGCGCCCAACATCTGTGTCAGCATCAGGGTCGGGAGGACGAGAATCCCGATGATGATGACGGCCTTAATGAGGAAATTCAGCAGTACATCACCACCACCTGAGCTAGCGAACACACCGCCCTGGACTGGTGGCCCCTGCGCTGTTGGTTGGGTCGCTGGCGTCCCACCGGCGAATATCTGACTACTGCCACCGATGAGACCGAGTCCGACGGTAAATACGGCCGCTATGAGGACACCACCAGCCAACAGCATTACTGCAGTCTTGAACATCTTCGACGCGAGGTTATTCCCGTATTTCAGTGGCCCGTGGTCGACAACCCAGAGGAGGATGAGGACCGGATACAACCCATATGTGACTAGAACTAACACCTGCCGTGCCACGAGCAGGACCAGCAAAATGATCTCAGCGAGAAGTATGACCTTGCCGATGAGGATGCCTACTGCAAGCAACATAAATGGCCCGCTCAGCGCACCAGCGATTGTGCCACTCTGGAAGGAAATAGACGTACCAGCTTGACTGAGATACCATGTGGAGAGATTATTCGTGACCACGAAGGCCCACGCAAATGCACCCTTCCCAAAGAGATTCGCGCCCCCGCCCGGTGGATTTACAATCCAGATGGATGTCGTTGCGGCGAGAGCGCGAACACCGAACCGATAGGGATCTGTCTTCTCTGTGCTGGGGAACAGCTGGAACGACCCAAAGACGGATACTGCATACACTAAAAGCAGTGCGAAATGTATAGTAACGCTGATCTGATATATGGATTCCAACTGCTGGAGGTGCGCAGGACTGATGCGGAGGAACTCATCTATGATATCTGCAAATAACTTCACGATGAGGTCGAATACGGCAGCGAATACGCTATTGGCGAAGTCTCGAAAGGGATCCCTGAGACCGACGAGAGCGAGTGGGACCGACCGTCCGGTAGCGTCGGAGCCGACAGTGAGAGGCAATTGCGTGTGTTCTCGCACAGACTGGATCCGAAACGCGAGACTCATTGGTTCCCTCCGTTGCAGAATTGTCGATACGGGTCGGCTGGACAGGGGCCCGTCATAACAGATCCATGATTAGTTTGATCCCAACGAAGTCGATCATCAGCAAGGGTGTGATGAGCAAAAAGAAGTCCGGAATATACTGTGCAAGTTGTCCGTGCGTCGAAAACCTACCATCAGGCAGAGAGTCATCAACCGTGGCCCCGCCGGCAAACGTTCCGCTGGAGGCACTATCGTACGTGCTGAAATCAGTCAGCAGTGTACTTGACCAGATTAACGCTGTTACCAATACTCCAAACAGCATTAACTTCGCGCTCACTTTGATGAATTTCTCACCCATAACATTGACACGCTTCCATGGCCCGACGTTCACGACCTTGAATGCGAGTAAAAGCGGGAGCAACGCGTATGTTACGTAGATTATTAGCATACGTAGGACAAGTATCAGTATCAGGCCGAGCCCGGCGATGAGCATAAGACCCACAGCAAGTACTCCCCAGTTGTAGCCGACGTACAGGCCGACATCATCCATTACAGCCCGGGTAATTGTTACGCCAATACTGAGATCATACGATGTTTGATAATACAGCCCAGTGGGCACTGTCTAGTTGAGCGAGTTTGAGAAGCGAGGAGGTCGTAGCGAGAAGTGCCTATGCAACTCGCAGACCTCCTCAGAGAAACGTTAGATGAGGACAGCCAAGACATTTGGGAGAATGAGCGCACCCCGACATCCGTCCGGCAAGTTGGGGTGCGTCTCCATACTGCGGGGCTGTCAATCAGGGAGACGGTTGCGATCTTAGACTTGCTGGGTGTCGATCGCTCTCACGGTGCTGTCTGGAATTGGGTTCATACACTGTCTGAAGCACAGGGCGACCCGCCGACGGCGCAGCCGTTGCGGGTCGCAGTCGATGAGAAACAAATCGAGATTGACGGCGAAAAGAAGTGGTTGTACGCCGCTGTCGATACCGAATCAAAGCTGCTTCTCGAAGTTGACGTGTTCAGCCGCCGCGGGACTGACCCCGCGTCGGCGTTCCTGCATCGCCTCACTCAGAAACACGATGTTGCCGATACAGTGTTTCTCGTCGATGCTGGCGGCTATCTGACTGCCCTCTCACGCCACGATTTGAGCGGTCGGCTCGACTATCGACTCCGGAACCACACCGAAAAATGGTTCCAAACTGTGACCATGCGAATCGACCGCTTCCACACGTTTTGGAGGGGCAGTCAATCCAGCGCGAAACAGTGGCTCAGACGGTTCAGACACCACTACAACCACGAACGACCGATCCAAGCTCTTGACGGAAAAACGCCAGCTGAGGAGATCCAGAACTAGACAGTGCCGTGGTGGCAAATATATATACTAATTGGTAGCAACGAGTCTGAGAGGTACACGTACCCTAGAGTCCGGACTGTCCGAAGCAAACATATATTTATTCGATACAGGATCGGTAATTCGTGGCTTTGGACGCACCCGCCCGTAGAGGATTGATCTTTTTGCTCATCGGTTCCGTTCTCCTGTTAAATGTGGGTCACTTCCACATTATCTCACCCGGCGGCGAGCGCTACGAGTACCAGCGCGTATCCGTGACCGCCACCGACGACAGTATGCGCTTTTCTGTCGACGGCGAGTGGGCAAATCGACCGGAAAGCATCGCTGGCATCGGATGTGATGGCTGGACCGACACCAGCAGCGCACAACTCTGTGTGCTGGAGACGTGGCTGGCAAATGAGAGTGGCCAACCGCGGACGGTGACCATCGACCGAACGGACAAGTACTGGACCGCAGGCCAGCCATACGCCGTCCACGGTGGGCAGTTCTACGAACGGACCCAGACGACGCATCGTGCCTCGGAGACGGTGCCAGAAGGGCAGGTCAGAGTTACGCTGACCCCTCATTCAGCCATGCAGACGCTCGACGCTATCGCCGTTCCCATTGAGAGAGCACCACCGGAACTGGCCCGCGTGATTCAGCGGGACTCGTTTACGACTGACCACTATGTCCACGGTGCAGAGATAGACACCGATCTACCGTCTGTCTCCGCAGACGAGTACGACGACGGTGGGATGATCGTCGAGACCGATGACGGCTTCGCCGTCGTAACCACCAGTTACTCCCCAGGCAAGCCAGTGATACAGTTCGTCGCCAGCGTACTCCAGTGGCTCCTTGGACTCGGGCTAGTAGCCGCCGGTGGCCACCGCTATTTGACTCATCTGTAATCTATTCGCGCCGTCGCCGTCAACGCTGAAAAAAGCGGTCGGTCTGAGTAAGTAATTCGCGTGCGGGACGGTCAGTACAGATACGCAAGCCACTAAAAACTCAGTCCACCAGCAGTAGTTCAACAGGGTCGTTTCACGACTGCTGAGGGAACTATCCGCTCAGCGGGTGTGCGTATTAATAGTCAGGTTTTTACCAGTTCTGAGAGGTGTTCTGATAGCCGTGCAAGATACAGAGCGCGAGTCTTGCACGACGGTGCAGTCTATTCGAAACCGAAAGCATCGGTCAGTTGTGAATACGACAGCTTTGATTATGCTACGTGACGAGTCACTGCGCAGCTTTATCATCGTCCTCCTCATAAGTCAGAGGTGAGGAGAGCTACAGATGTGCGGGGAGCAGGTCTCGCTCGACACCATTCTTGATGCTGTCTATGACCTCGGATATGACGCCATTGATCGGGCTGAAGGGTTTTCAGACGAAGCAAGCGGACAAGTCGCACTCCCTGAAAAACATCGCCGAGAACCCCCAGAAGGGCTGCGGCGTTTTCTCCCGCGTGTCTACTGTGACGCAGGCAATCCAGATCTCGTTCCTGATGACCTCCGCGCGGCTGTTGAAGAGTACGGCTGGACTGTCCAAGCAATGGGACGGGACGGCCAGACAGTGACGGTTGTCATCTCAAGGAATGGTGTGTAGTAGGTGAACGTCTCTGACCGATCGATCTACCGATATTGTCGTATCACCAACGGACGCCAATCGCTGCATTGATCCTCTATATCTTGCATGGCGTTTCCGATAGACTTCTGGGGAGTGTTCGCCGGGCGTGATAGGTGTGTGACCTGTACTGATCATACCGCACGCGAGCTACTCACCCAGAGCCGCCCGCTGTTTCTCGGCGTCGTCGTCGCCGGTTGCAGCAAGGACATCGTCGGCAGCGCCTTTGCCGCTCGGATCGAGGTTGTCGTAGTGCTTGACGGCCGTCGATAGTTCGTTTGTCGAAACGTCACCTTGCTTGTGGGTCTTCACAAACCGGCGCTGGGTAGCAGCGTCGTCCATCTGCAGGAGCGCGCCGGCGGCGTCGACCAGCCGTCTGAGCTTCGATGAACTACTCAGTTCCTTCTGGAGGACGCTCGACCCGCCAGAGGCAAACGCGGGCGCCACTGTCCCAGTCGAGTAGCCCAGCGACCAGCCGCCGCCAAACTCTTGGTAGTACTGCTCGCGGGAGTCGAAGGGATTGCGGGTCTCGTGTTGCTGGCGGAGCTGGCTCGCCATCATCTGGGGCAGTTTCGTGATTATCGCGGGGTTGTTGGCGATGGTCGTCGCCAGCTGGGCCATCTGGCTCGCGTAGCCGCCAGGGTCGGAGACCATTTGGGCGACGCCAGCGACGCTCTCGCCGACCACCGTCGACGCGCCCGAGGAGAGGCCCATCCAGGCGACGAAGCCGCCTTTGCCAAGACTGGCCGGGAAGCTGGCGTATTTGTCGGCCGCCTGTCCGAACGTGTCCGGCCCGCTGAGCTCCGTGCGTTTGCGGTTGTCGTGGATATCCGTGGCGCTGGCGTCGACGGTCACCGGCGTGAAGAAGCCGGTTGCGCCGGTGTATATGGCATCTAGCGCGTCACGCTCAACCTCGATGCTGGCGTCGAAGTTTCGGGCGGTCGCGCCATCGCCTAGGCCCGACCACTGCCTGCTTCCGGCCTTGTAGAACTCGATTCGGGAGATGCCGCTCTGGTCGGAGACGCTGACGCGAGCTGTGTAGCTGGTTCGGGCGGTGTTGTCGGCGCTGACCTCGAGTGGTTCGACCAGTGGCGCTTTGTGGTCGTGGATGGTCGGGTCGTAGTCGTTCGAAACCTCGTAGTAGTCGTCACTGCCGTCGTTGTCGGAGTCGGCGACAGTCGGGCTGGTCCCGAGGCGACGCTCCTCGTGGTCGTCCAGCAGGTCGCCGTCGGTGTCTGTCGACAGTGGGTCGGAGCTGACGTTTTGCTTCCAGAGCACGCCGAGGGCGTCCCCACCGTTCTGGCGGGCGCTGACGAACTGTTCAGCTGTTGAGGGCGAGCGCGCGAGGTAGGTGTTCCACCCGCGGTTTTCCTCGAGGTCGGTGAGTTCGTCCCCGTCGCTGTTGACCTCGGTCGGGTCGGAGTTGGCGACCGCGATGCTCGTCGTGAGCGTGCCGTTTTCAGCGGTAGTCCTGTAGATGACCTCCTCCCCGTCGGGGATGCCGTCTCCGTCAGTATCAGCGTCGTACGGGTCCGTCGAGAACGTGCTTGCGGCGGCGGTCGGCAGCGTCCAGTTCTGGTTCTCTACAGAGTCACGGATGCCATCGCCGTCGCTGTCGAAGGTCTTGCGCGAGACGACCTCCGCTCGCATGTTGACGCCGTCAGCTGAGAGGCTGATGTTCGCGGGGCCGTGAGCGAGCGTGGAGACGTTGACCGTCGTCTGAACGGTGCCGACGGTCCCGATAGCGAGGTCTTTCGAAACTGTGGTTCCGCTCGCACCGGTCACCTCGATGGTCGCTGGCAGGCGGTAGACGAGCTCCAGCAGGCCGGTGTGTCGGTGTTCGTCTCGATGTCACCTACATACCCGACGATGGGCGAAGACGACTTTCACGAACTACTCAGCTACTTCAGAGCACTCGGGGCAGGTCGTCGTCTTCCACGAACCAATCAACCTCCGTGGCGCGAATTTCCAGCAGTGTCTCACCGCCGCCGAGCAAGCCGGCTACGACGACGTGGTCGAGGAACTCCAGCAGATGCAGGACAGCCACCAGTACTGGGTCGAGTACGCCCTCAACCAACTGAACACGGTCCAGCAAGTTGCAACGCGCTTCGACAGGCTCGATGTCCATTCTTGGCCAGACGATGAGCTGGTGCGCTCGACGAGCGGCCAACTGCGGTCGAAGCTCACAGCAATACAACAGGCCGTCTCACCGGAGTCGTTCTCCGAGCGTGATACGCACGCCCCACCTGAGCAGTCCGAGTTAGCCCGGGGCGGCGAATCCATAGAGCATCTCATCTGACGTATCTATCAAGCACCGCGTCAGGGTCCGGCAGGTCGACGTTACGGCCGTCGCCGGCACACGCTGAGTATCAGTACGTGGCAGGACACGGTGTCGCGAAAAGTGCTAACCAACAAGACCCGGGCAGAACCCACAGCTGTTGGTTAGCTACCCCACTCGGATTTCTAACCGTCATTTGTTTCTCTCCTCGATCCCCTGGACGAACCGTTCAGGAAGTGTGCCTATCATCCGAACCGACGAGTAAGTTCGTAAGCGATGGTAACAGGGATCGTGATAGCGAGCACTACGAATATGATTTCATCGACAGTCGGGCCAGACTGAGTTAGTGAACTGTAGAACACGAGAGCACCAGTTGCAAGGACGCCGATGACAGTTGCGACGTATTCTGGATTTGTCCACTGGGGAGGAGGGCCATTGGTAGTCACGTACTGACATCGGACTGTGGCTGTTCTAACTTTTCTGGAGTCCTGTTGGCTTCCCACTTCCTATCGATAGATACGTAATTTGTACTGCCTATCACGTACACGAGCCACTCGCCCAAGGCCCCGCTCTTCCTTGGGGTCGACGGCGAGGGTGCGGCCCATTGGACAGCTACGAGTTCGCTGTGGCTGTTGTTTCGGTCGATGGTGAAGCAGAGAAGGTTGTGCTGGCAGAGACGCCATTCGAGACGCTCGGAGAGTGGTGTGAACACGCGCGTGGTGAGCGCGGCTGGGACGCTGGGCCGCACGTCGGTGGATCGCTTGTCGGCGATCTCGTGCGAGGTGTTGAGGCATGAGCTGCACCGTCGAGGAACGGCGGCGGGTGCGGCGTGCTGCACGGGCGATTCGTGAGGAGGTGGCTACTGAGTCCGTGGACATGCTTGCGCCGAGCGCGAGTTAGTATGGTGCATGGACGCTCGACGCCGTGCTTCGGGACGCGGAGGGTGTGCCGCCGGAAGTGCTTAGGGAGTTAGCGTTGGCTTGGTTGACGTTGCAGCCGACGCCGTCCCAGGCCGAGTATCAGCATGTGGCCGCGACAGTATAGTGAAGGTCGCTAACCAACAAAAAGGAGACCTCCCACGACTGTTGGTTAGCCAAGAACCGAGTGATTTCCGCCTGCCATTTGTTTCTCACAAACTCACCAGAAATACCCAGTCAGTAGATGTGCGTATCTACCATCTTCACTCAGAGGGCGCAGGTTCCAACGATGCGCGGTCGAGGCCGACAGTGTCGTAGTCCTGCTCGGTCGAAAGGACTCGCTCTTCGCCGGTTGTGACGAGTCCAGCGTGGAGTGCATCGAACGGGGAGAGATCATACTCGTCGAGGAACGCTGCGGCGGCCAGAACCGCGTCCTCGTGCTCTTCCGGCACGATTGGAACCAGTTCGAGCAGGTTGGTAATTGCCCGCGGCGCATCGATCTCGTACTCGGCCGCCTCACGGTCGTAGAACAGCACCAGAACCTCGGCGTACGCGAGTATCGAGGTATGTATGTCATCATGCTCTTCGAGGGCGCGGATTGCGGCGTCCTGAAGCCAATCGTCGTCCTTCAACAGTGCGGTGAGAAAGTCAGTGTCAACGTACACGACTTACGCCTCGCCATCTTGTGGCCGGTCTTTCGCTCCCTCTTGAATCTCTCGTGAGATCGCCTTCCGCGATTCAGTTTTCAGCTTGTCGGCCTCTGTCTCTGCAAAGGCATCGCCAACGGCCGCTCGGAGGCCCTCTAGCGGGTCCTCGTCAACTGGGAAGAGTGCAACGTGGCTCGGGAGTTCAACGATACGATACTGGTCACCGAACCGGTCGCGGACATCCTTCGGGAGGTAGATCCGTCCTCGTTCGTCTGTCGTCTTCGACATGACGTATTCAGCCTTAGTGTGGGAAAGAATAAAAAATATTCCCGTAAATACAGTAGATTTCCCACCCATATTGAGTCGTCCAGTCCGACCAATTTTCAAGCTCATTTACTGCTTGAGTTGTACTGACCAAATCGGAGATACGAAAAACTCGGTACGAAGACCGCTGCGTCGAATCCTCAACGCGGATAGCTGAAACACCATTATCGGCCACTTCTCCCGGAGAGTACGCAGACTGAACTTGTGATTACTCCGGCGCAACGACATCTTCACACGTCAGACACTCCGCCCAGATGTCCTCCGTACCATCGTCTCGCTCATATTCGACCAGAATCCACGGACTCGTGATACGCTCGTCACAGTTAGGGCAGCGGCCGAGACTTCGCGTGTCATCAGGCATGGAACGGGGAGGAAGAAGCGTGTGACAGTGTTCTTTCCGTGCAGAACTCGACCGGCGTCGAGGATAAGTGTTTGCCAGACTGCAGCATGAATGTATACTGGAACCGGACGTCTCACTGCATCTCTTGGGTGCTGGCGCTGCTGTCACAAGTGAGGAACAGTGCCCCTCAGGACTGGTCTCGTTAGTTGTCCAAACAATCAGCACACCGGCCAGCGCCCGGGAACGATGGGTCCCCACATTCTATGCACGCATCAACTGCGGCGTGGTTGTCTGCACCCGACTCAAGGTACTGTTTGACCGTTTCCCACACCCGCTGAATCATATCTAGAACACCGTTCTCAAGGCGTATAAACCCACTAATCGAGACATTAGTGTATAGCCCTATGGAATACTATGTACCACACCTGCCCCTATGAGCCCAGCTGCGGGACAGTCAGTTGCTGGTGAGTTTGTGTGTCGCTATTGTGGCTCTTGTAACCCCTCTCAGAGGCAGTGGGCCGTTCTGGGAGAGGCAGTTCGGTGACTGTAGCGCGACGACGACAGTCGCGAAAGCGCGAAGTGGAAGCAGGACTGATGGAACGGAGCAACCGATACGGAGACCATCGCCCGGAGGATCCAACGAAATCGCTGGACCAGCGTAGTCATAGACCATAGACTCAAATGCTGCTGAAGACGTACACTGCGTACGATATGACGATGGATATTCCGCCTCAACTACGCTGTTTGTTTGCTGGTACTGTCGAAGAACGCAACGACTCCTATGTGATTGAAGTGCCCAAACAGGAACTACAGACTGGGTCTCTGCAGGCCGGTGCAATGTACCGCGTTGCACTGCTTTCGCCTCCGACAGATAGTGAACCCACACAGAGTGAGACAGAGCTACAGAGAGACCGCAGGCCACAGACCCCGCCGGTCGTGGAAGGTGAACAACGCACCGTCGACATCGAAGATCTCGGCGACCAAGGCGACGGACTCGCGCGTGTTGAGCGAGGGTTCGTAGTGATTGTGCCCGACACCGAGATTGGGGAGCGTGTTACTGTAGAGATTACTGATGTTAGAGAAAACGTCGCCTTCGCTGAGATTGTTGCACGGGGTAGTTCCTACGAGTGAGCTGTCTCGGATCTATTCTTCGTTGGCGTAGACGAGCTGCAGGGCTTCACGGAGGTGATAGCGCACTTCGTCATCATCCGTCTGCTGGTGAGCGTGCCGAATGTGCTTTTCTACGGGGTTGTCGGTTTCAGTTTCGACGTTTTCTGAGGGCACATTCCTGTGTTTTATTGTAATCTCATATATTTGTTGGTTATTTGCTAGATGTATATTAAAAACATGTTATACGCTATTTTGCTATTTGAACGTAGCAGGTACTCTCTTCTCCACTGGTCCTACACATGTGATACAACCACTCATATTATGGCATAGATTTATGAAGATCTGGGTGACAGTTTCATGTGAATCAGTAGCATGGGAGGGGACGACCAGTATTCAGATGATGAAGAAGCCCGATCTGGATGGACTTCAGATGAACAAGAGATTGCCAAACTTGTTGAAGAGTTCATCTCCACAGACGAAATACCACCCGAAATCGCTGAGGAGGTTGAGAAACTACATGACTCGGGGCACCCTCACCAGGCACTCAAACTCCTCCTCCGATCACTAGACTGAGTGCGTCCCCCAACATGGGCCAGGCCGTGCTTGCTGCCGTCGTGAAAAATACTGACAAGCGTTTTACTACGTCAGCTACTCTGGAATAATCGATTGACCAGAACCCGTGTGAATTCACCCCGTACTACTCATGGTAAGAGAGTGAGCGGTTCACTGATGGAAGTGAAAACAGGCTACAAGAAGCACTGAAACAGATTTCACTTGCGAAGGAAGAAGTGGACCAATCCGACGTTGCCCAAGAGCTTGAGCAGGGTCTTGAAGCACTGCACAACGCGTTGGAGGGTCACGCCAAAATGCATAAGTCATTATCGTAGTAATCATTATTCAAAGTATGACTTTTTATGACCGGAGAGAAGAGATTGATGCGCTTTCAACTGCGTTTGAGTCGCCTGGCTCGGACGTATTCGTCGTCTACGGGCGTCGGCGTGTCGGCAAGACGGAGTTGCTGAAGGAGTTCTGTACTGATCGGCCGCATATTTACTTTCTCGCGGCGCAGGAAGCCGAGCATCGGCAGCGCGAGAAGTTCATCGACCAAGTTGCAGCGTTCTTCGACGATCGTACTCCACGGATCGACGGGTGGGACGAGGCCTTCGACTACCTCGGGGAGAAACTCCGTTCTGAGGAGGTAGTGGTTGTGATCGACGAGTTCCCGTATCTTGTCTCGGAGAACGACTCAGTCCCATCCTACGTACAGGGATTTGTCGACGAACAACTCCAAGAGACCGATTCGATGCTGATTCTCTGTGGGTCTAGTGTGAGTACGATGGAATCTGAGGTACTCGGCCACGAGAGCCCATTGTATGGTCGTCGTACGGGACAACTCGACGTGCAACCGTTCTCATTTCAGCAGGCTCGTGAGGTCATCGACTACGAGATCGCGGACGCGATTCGATCGTACGCGATTACCGGTGGGACGCCGATGTATCTCACGCTGTTCGATTACGGACGATCGCTCGCGGAGAACGTCCGGTCACAGGTGCTATCGCCGTCAGCAGTACTGTACAACGAGCCGGAGTTTTTGCTTCGGACGGAGCTCCGGAATCCCGCGCGGTACATGAGTATTCTCGAAGCGGTGGCGCTAGGGCACACGACGCCGAACGAGATCTCAGGAGCGACGGGAATCGATGCCGGTCCGTTATCGAAGTATCTACAGACGTTGCGGCAACTCCGACTGATCGATCGGGAAATCCCTGTGACAGCATCCGGAAAGAAGTCGAAGCGGTCGCGGTACCGCGTCGCTGACGAGTTCCTTCGGTTCTGGTTCCGGTACGTTGAGCCGAACCGCTCCAGTATCGAAGAAGCACCGGATATCGTCTACGACGGTACGATCGCCCCTGATCTTCCAATGCACGTCGCCACCGCATTCGAGGACATATGTCAGGAAGCCGTGTGGGAGGGGATTCGACGCGGTGAGTTCGAACCGTACTCGGAGGTCGGGCGGTGGTGGTACGGGGAAGACGAGGTCGATATTGTGGGGCTCGCACCGAACGATAACCGAATCCTGTTCGCCGAGTGCAAGTGGGCATCGGAGCCAGTCGGGACGGAGCTCGTCAATGACCTGCAGGCAAAAGCAGGGACAGTTAGATGGGGGCCAGATGATCGGGAAGAGTGCTTCGCACTGTTCTCAAAGAGTGGGTTCGTTGAAGGACTCGAAGATCAACTCGACGAGCACTGGTCGCTATGGAATCTCGCAAAGATGGATGATCTTCTCACACCGTCCTAAAGGGTAGTCTGCGTTGAACCGATTATATACGACGGGAAAGAAACAGGTTGAGTATATCGTTGTCAGTCTTGGATACTCTCTCTGAACTCGACGACGTAATAGAGGATGTCACTGAAGTCTTATATACTGCTTTTCCATTCGTATGAGAGTCTGATACCGACGAGCCCGGCCAGGACTAATCAAACAGAGTGACTGGGTTTTGACAGTCCGTAATGACCATCGTCATTTGTCCTTGCCAAACGGGCCCTCAGGCAGCCGTGGCCACAGGAATCCGCTCACCCAGGCCATATACGGTGAGCAGAGTGTCACAATGATGCCAGTGAGTACACACCCAATGGCAATACCCAGATAGACACTGACCGGGAGTGCTGACTCGGCAAAAAGATTGAACGTGAACCCCACGTAGAACGAGAACACGACGCTCCCGGTGAGAAGCATTATGAACCCAAAAAGGGCGAACGCCCCCGGGCCAGTCCGAGAGTGTTTTTTCAGGAGATTCCAGAGGTCGGCATAGAACCGTTGGACAGCCATAGTGGTCTCCGTGTGGCCTGGATCGTGGACGTCGACGTCCCAGGCGTAGGTGGTCTGGCTGTCGCGACGGTCGAGCCACTCACTCATCTCGCCGGTGTGATTACTGATCGTCGTCGTTGAGCAGTCGAATCGCTCGGCGAGTTCCTGCTGGGTGTATTGCCGGTCGGGGTTGGCGTACAACAGCTCGGCAATCGCGAAAAACCGGTCTCCTTTGGCGTCGAATTCATCAGCGAACGCCGACGGGACTCGAGCCATACGATTTGGTTAGACAACCTGGGTAATAAAGGCAAGAAGTATGGGTTGACGCTGATACAGGGGCCTCTTGATAGTCATAAACCCTCGGTAGAAGATCTAAAACGGTCGTCCCGGTTTTTGTCCCCTACCATCGTCGGCAAAGGTGTCGATGGAAGCGACCGAAAATAGTGCGGACCGCTGTACACCGATGGAGAGGGTATCGTATACTAACCAGAACCGGCAGCGCGGGCAGATTGATGAGAAATACGGACTCGGGGCGTTCGTTGCGGTCATCCCCGCCAGCCCACTGGCGACAGCGGCAGTTAAGATGCAGCATCATCTGTCCGCACTAGCTGGCTTCTCGTGGCTGTCAGCCACGGTTCTCGCAAGACAGGTTGTCACTATAATCGTGGCCGCGACGCTGGAGGAGGCGTGGCTATGACTGGACACAATCCCTGGGACACACTCTGTGAGTGTCTCAAAGCGAAACCTCGTCGGCGGGTCTTGACAGGCTTAGCTGCCACGGAACCGACGGAGACAGTCCACTTCACAGAAATCCGAACCGATGAGTCAAACACTGGGACGCCGATCCACGCCGAATATATCCATCTCCACCTCCCAAAATTGGCCGACGCTGGCTACATCGTGTTGGATGAGCAGACCTATGAGATTAGTCAAGGGCCTCGGTTCGCTGAGATCGAACCGTTCCTCGAGTTAGTCCAGCGCCATGGAGAACGATTGCCGGATGGCTGGGTGTAACGTCTCGATGGAACATATTGGGGCGCTACCACAGTTGCCACTCGTTGACGAGTTCTACCATCGGCTCACGTTCGAGGAGCGACGTGCCACTCGTAGAGTTGGGCTTTTTCAGCGATCCGCACAGCAACGTGATGAATAGATCCAGCACCCTCTCGCCCAGACTCGGCGTCCCGGTCGAGGAGACCGACGACGGACGCACGCTCTCCCTGTGTCTGATATCGAACTCGGTCGCCCGCCTGATCGCGAAGTTCGAATCCCAGTGTCTCCAGTACACTCGCAGTGACAAAGATGCTCGTCGATAGTAGCGTTACGCCGTGGATGCCACGAATCGCGTGCTGATCTGGAACCGGACCCTTCGCCCACGGTTCTACAGCCGACTCGCCAGTGACGAGTTCGAGTTGCGTGCCGTCCGGGTCGGAAAACCGAAGGACTGTCTCATCGAACCGATCGAGTGGTCCCTCGACGATGACATCATGTTCGGCTAGTCTGTCCTGCCAGTAGGACACCGAGTTCGACGGGATGGTCAGCGCAGCGGTGCTGATTTGTGGCTTGCCGGGACGACCATCGTCTTCGGTGGGATACGGAAAGAAGGTAAGAGCAGTGCCCGGTGAGCCAGTTTCGTCACCGTGGAAGAGATGGCGTGTGAACTTGTCGTTGAAGTTCACCGTTTACTTGACGAGTCGGAGACCGAGCACGTCGCTGTAGAAGTTAACGTTCTTCTGGGCGTCACGAACGATGCCTATGATGTGGTGGATTCCGGATGTATCAGTGAGCATGTGAGTAGTAGAGGGAGAAACATCGTGAACTTGGTGTCAGTTAGTCTGGATTCTGCCGAGCTTCGTCGAAGCCACCAGCACCAGACCGCACGTCGGGAAGTGCCGTCCGTTCGGCGGGTAGGTCAAATCCTATCGCGTCTTCGAGATATCCCGCTGTGGCATACTCACTCCAGTACTGTTGTTCCGCCTTGTGCCTGCGACGAATACAGTGTTTCTGCATTCGTTGCAATCAATTCAGCAGGCTGCACACACTCTCAAACCAAGCACTTCTCTAACTCAGTGTGATTGACCGAGACTCCGAAAAGACCACTTCATAGTGAGAGTATTACTCGGGTAGTGACTCAGTACACTGGTCCTGATGAACTCGGGTCGACCAAGACAGCAATCATGCAGGCGACGTATCAAGCGCTGAGTGAGCACGGGTACGACAACCTCACTATTCAGGATATCGCCGACGAGTTTGAACGGAGTCGGACACTGCTCTACTATCACTACGACGGTCGTGATGATCTACTGGTTGACTTCCTTGAGTACGTCCTCCATGACTTTCTTGAGCAACTACCGGATGGCGAAGGGTCAGCACAAAAAGAGCTTGAAACACTTGTCGAGACGCTTCTCCCGCCAACACTGGATGAAGACGTGTATCAAGTCCAACTAGCCATGTTTGAACTTCGCGTAAACGGACCACACAACGAAGCGGCACGTGAGCAGTATCTACAGGTCGATAGAGAGATCAAGGACACGCTTGAGTCGATTTTTCAGCGTGGCGTCGACTCTGGCAAGTTTACCGACATTGATCCAGCTGTTGAAGCAGAGCTGTTCTTGTCCATCTTGACAGGCACTCGTACCCGCCGTCTCACCGTATACAAGCCCGAGCAATCCATCGCTGAATTGCGGACTGCAATTAATACGCAGATTGAGCGAATCACGACGGATTCGAACTAACTCTGGATACGTTGTTCTTCGCCGGAATAGGTACATCAGTTCTTGAGATACCGCCAGCAACTGAGTTCGGTTGCGATACCGGCGTGCAGTATCTGTATTTCCGTTAGAGTCGCTGCGTTCGCTCTAAGCGCCCAGATTGTCTGTTGCTGGGATCGATCAGAACCTTTTTGACAAAATATTCAATATATAAAAGTATGTACGAGATGGAAGAGGCTGTCGCACTTGTTACCGGCGCTGCATCCGGTATCGGTCGAGAAACGGCAACGCGTTTCGCTGAAGAGGGGGCGTCTGTCGTTGTCGCTGACATCGATACGAACGGGGGTTCTGAAACAGTCACACAGATCGAGGACCGGGGCGGGACCGCAACCTTTCTCGAAACAAATGTTGGCCGCTTAGAGTCAATTCAGTCGACAGTTGAGGTAACTATCGACCGGTACGGACAGCTCGATTACGTCGTAAACAACGCAGCGACGGGGAACGAGCCTGCCCCCATAACTGACATTGAGGAGGATGAATGGGATCGCATCAATACAGTCAATCAGAAGGGAGTCTGGGGAGGGATGAAACACCAGATTCCAGCGCTGCAGGACTCTGGTGGCGGTGCAATAGTCAATGTCGCCTCACTGGCCGGAATACGTGGCAGCCCTGGCCGAACACCGTACGGTGCAAGTAAGCACGGTATCGTGGGGTTGACGAAATCGGCTGCACTTGAATTTGCAGATCAGGACGTTCGTGTGAACGCAGTCTGCCCAACAATCGTCGACACGCCGGCCTTACGGTCACTGTCTGAATCAGAGCAGGACCAGATCATATCGAAAGTACCGATGCAGCGACCTGCACAGCCAGAAGAAGTGGCAAACGCTATCCTCTGGCTCTGCTCGGACGAGGCGTCGTTCATTACCGGACAGGCGATACCGGTAGACGGCGGTGAGTCCCAGCAGTAATTACCTGGTCGGGTTAAAAAAGACAGTGAGAGCAGTCAGGGTGTGTTAGCAAGCACCTCGCACACTCATAACCGAATCAAGGCCGCACGAAAAGGTGCAGGCCTCGACGGGGGCCAGCCAGTGCTGAACGCTGGCTCGTGCGCAGAATGCAGTCGTCTCCTCAGGCCAAAAATCCGGAGCTGTTGGAGGCGATCTCCGGACGTGAACCGGCGAGGATCAGCGCGGTGTTCGGCGTCGTCTTCGCGGCGGCGCTACCGCAGCCGCGACTGGCAGCCGTCGGGGAGTCGGTCGGCGGCGTTGTCGGTTTTGGTCTCGGGTGCGCCGCGGTCCTCTGGATCGTCGCCGCCGGCGTCGTTATGCCGTTGTGGCTGTCGGCCGTCGGCTTCCCCAGCCCTCCGCCGCTGCCGAACCTCGGAGCGATGGGCCTGCTCACGCACCTCGTGTTTGGGCTCGTTCTTGTAGTGAGTTACCACTACCTGCGCTGAGTCCCTGTTACCCGCCCTTCTCCAGAGCAGTGTCCCTTTGCACGCCTACTGAGCGGTGGTTTCAGGAACTACTTGGGCAACAAACGATGGCCAGAAACCAATCGGTCGTTGGCGACCCAACAGTCGTGAGGGCTGGCCAGCGATTGTTTGGTAGCGCTCTACCCGTCGCCGCAACATGCTGATAGTCAGCTTGCGACAGCGTCGGCTGTAACGCCACCCTAGTGAGCGCCAGCTCTCGAAGCACCTCTGACGGAATCCCATCAACATCCCGAAACACGGCACCGAGCGTTCGTTCACCGTACTGACTCGCGTTCGGCGCAAGCACATTGACGGCCTTGGTCGCCGCTTCCTCCTGAATCGCCTTCGCGGTTCGCCGCACCTGCGTTGCGGAGCGCTGATGCGGGGCACTCCGAGTTTTCTGTCGTTACAATAGATTGTCTTGAAATCTCCGTACTCTCGAGTTCCCACGCACGCTCGGCATCGCTTCTTTCGGCCGGCCAGCCGCCCCGAACGTCGACACCGTTCGAACCTGCTTCGATTACCAACTGCCGCAATGCCTCGCAAACGGACCCCTTCACCAGTGACCACACCAGCCACGAGGATGAGATAATCGGGACGAAAGAGAAGACAGACGAGTACGCGTGCCAGTGGCCGACAGTCCAACTGGTCGGTAACGCTGTTCCACTCGGCCTCGATGCCCGCCCGGTACGGAAAGGCGAGGCACGACTGGAAATCGTCGAAGATGTGCTTGATTCAGCTGAAAGACGCGTCGACGTCGATAACGTGCTGCTGGCGCGAGAGTTTGATAGCCAGCACGTCCCGCAACAGCGTGGAACAACGCTCACCAGTTTTGAAGCCGGCCCGTAGTTGTCACTCATCGTGACCGAACTCTTGACAGCCGAATCTCTCCCTGTTCTCTGGTTGGGCACAGAGGTAATCAAGCCGTTTTTCCATTTCAGATCGCGACATACCCGTTTGACTTTCTCGGGACTCCGCAAGCCGGGCCTGGCTGGCATTGAGTATTTTTTCTTTCCTCTCTAGTTCCGAAACGAGTCTTTCTACGTCCTGGTTGCGTGTTTCTAACTGATTGTTGAGTTCTTCAGCACGGGCTTGCGCGGCCTGTCGGTCTTCACGGGTCTCGTTCAACTGTTCGCGCAGTTCCTCGTTTTCAGCGCGAAGGGCTTTGTTCGTTGTCTGTACGTCCTGTGCAGAATCCTGGAGTGCAACTGTTGTTCCGACTATCCCGCTGGTGGCAACCACAGTGGCGATGAGGAGCCAGGAGCTGATATTGCGTGCAAGGGTGCTCACCGGCGGTTCACCTCCGCTGTAACTGTGGCACTGTACTGGTGCCGCTCCCAGTGTAGCAGTAGCGAGGGTTGATTGGTCATGCCCCAGCCTGGTTGGTATATACTACTAATTGTAGTTTCTAGTTGGTTACGCTTGGACAGCAGTGACTCATCAATCGGTGATAAGTAACAGTGTAGAGCATGGCCGAACCAGTCGATTATATCGTATCTGTTAGCAGTATATCACATCAGCTGTACGTTGCTGATTGGTTCGGTGCCTTCCAGTCTATTCAGCTAGTAGAAGTCTTTAGACAGCCAGAGGTGGGTGAATCAGAGTATCTCTAAAAAGAGAATCAGAGTTTAGCAGTTCAGCCACAGGAGTGGTTTCACTCTCAAGCGTTGTATCAAATATCCGGATTAGTTTTGAAATTAGCCATCAACCGGGATGCCGACGGAGCAGTACTCGCCTCCAGCCGCGAGTTCGTGAGTCGGCGTTACGACGATCCGGAGTAAACTTTTTTTACGTTGTTCATCATCCAGATATGTGACTTCGATATCGACGCTTCGAGCGGTGAGTCGTGCTGCGAGCAAATACTTTGTCGTCTGGGTTATTATTCTGGCAGGCTTTGCTCTCATCAGGCCAGATCCGTTCGTCCCAGTTTTGAATTACGTGACCCCGCTGCTCGGGCTAATCATGCTTGGAATGGGGTTGACGCTTCAGCCGGCAGACTTTCGGCGGTTGATCGAGGACCCGGTGGACATTGGCATCGGCGCGGTCACGCAGTGGTTGGTGATGCCTGCCGCTGCGTACGGGCTCTACGTTCTGCTCAATCTTCCAGATGCTGTCGGTATCGGTCTCATTCTAGTTGGTGCCGCCCCCGGTGGGACCGCATCGAACGTGATGACGTATCTCGGTCGAGGCGACGTGGCCCTGTCTGTCGCCATCACGACCCTCACGACTATTGCAGCACCGATCGTGATGCCGGCCTGGGTAGTGTTCACTCTCGGTGAGCAGATCAGCGTTACCTTTGCAGAGATGTTCCAGAGCATCATCCAGATCGTCATTATTCCAGTGCTGCTCGGGTTCACGCTCCGATATCTGCTGGACCGCTATTCGCCGAAAGCCGCTGAAATCGGGACCGACGTGTTCCCCGTTATCAGTGTCGCTGCCATCGTCGCAATTGTCGCCGGCGTCGTCGGGGCGAACGTGGACAACATTCTCACGGCTGGTCTGCTCGTGCTGGTGGCAGTCGTTGCTCACAACGCTATCGGGCTTGGCTCGGGATACGGTGTCGGTCGGGCAACTGGGATGTCAAAAGACCGGGTTCGGACCTGTGCGTTTGAGGTGGGCCTACAGAACAGCGGACTGGCGGTTGCGCTGGCGACGACCCTGTTCGAGCCTGCAGCCGCGCTCATCCCCGCGCTGTTCAGCGTCTGTCACAACATCACGGGACCGGCGCTGGCGAGTTTCTTTAGCTGGCAGGGCGAGAATCAGAATTCCCTTTCAGCTGTGCCGAGCGACGACTAAACCACGGGTTTCCGCCGTACTCGATTGTCGGAGCTACCCGGTTTTCGGTGTTGCATGACCACTATCTCTCTGCGTCCGACAGACTCTGCCTGTGTGTCACCGGCGGTTGCCAACGCTGAACGAGTGCCGACATTGCGGGCAGTGATAAGTAGTCGTATATCCGGTGCTCGAAACGTTCCAGTCTCCCCCGACCATCCCGCTCTCAAAGTCACAGTCCGGGCAGAACAGTACCATCTTCGATGGTGTCCCGAAAGTGTCTGTAGGTTCCTTACGAGCCATTTGCATTGATAGCACAACATGAGGAATGCGGGGCAATATATGCTACCCCCCGGTTTTCAGCAGTTGATATCGGAGTGGGCAATCAGAGACCTCCTGCTGTTTTCGGACAGAGGCGCGTCTGATCACGCTGGGATTGAAAATCTGCACCTTAGACAGTGGTGTTCACGGAGAGTCTATCGACGCAGTACATCATACCTGAGAATGGAGTATCACCAATGTAACTACCTGACACCGGTGTCCGCGAGCACTTTTGTGGTAGCTACACTTCCATGTTGATGCTGCTACACTCACATAACACAATATGTCTCAACAGAAATCTGATTACGCGGACGATGCGGACATCGACGAATCGCTGGACGAGCTGGCCTCCGAAGAGACCATCGAAGAGACTGTCGAGAACCTAGAGGCAAACGGGTTCGATGTCATCGTTGTTGACTCAGCCGACGAGGCGCTCACGGAACTGCAGTCGCTCATCCCGGCAGAGGCGTCTGTAATGAACGGCCACTCAACGACGCTCGAAGAGATTGGCTTTGTCGACTACCTGACCGAGGGGGACCACGAGTGGGAAAGTCTGCCGGACCAGATCTGGAGTATCGATGACGACGCGAAGCGCCAGGCTGCCCGCCGAGAGTCACAGACGGCCGATTACTTCCTCGGTGGCATCAACGGTATTTCCAAGACCGGCGAACTCGTCGCGGCGGACCGTTCGGGGAGCCGCATCGGAGCGTATCCGTTCGCGGCCAGTAACGTCGTCATCGTCAGTGGCGTGAACAAAATCGTGCCGACGCTCGAAGACGCGCTCGACCGACTGGAGAGCGTCGCGTACCCACTTGAAAACGAGCGTGCGAAGGAGGCGTACGGCGTCGACTCCGCAATCGCCAAGCAACTCATCCTCCGTCAAGAACTCGAAGAGGGCCGTACGACCGTGGTCCTCATCCGGGATCACCTCGGCTACTGACTGTAGCACATCGAGCGGCCAGACGGTGATACTCAGTCGCGTCGCTTTCCGTTGCCGACCTTCGTATATTATCAAAGGAAGTTCCTGTACACTGGCACAGGTCGACAGTCGGGGCCGACTCCCAGTAAGAATCCTAAAGAGTTTGTTAAGAGCATTTGCTCTCCGAATAGCTCCATCAAGTCACGTCTAACTGAACGATTAACTGCCACCGTCAGCCATCGTGCCGCCACCGGGCATCGACTGGCAGTTTCCTTCGGGTTTCTGGATCGGTTCGACTGACCCCCAGGAGTGGAAGTCCCACTGCATTGACCCAGCTTCAATACGGCGCGGATATCCGGAGTCCGCGAGGATATAGTATGTAACCGGCCGTCGGGAGCGACTCTGAGAGATTTCGTACACCAACACCGCTTCACCATCGATGGTGTCACGGCCGGCCGGCGTGACGTCTGGATTTTCCTCTGGCCGGTTGGAGAACCGGCTTGGATCAACCTCGTCACGGTCCATCCCCTGTTGCATCGTTCCTCGGAAACACTGCCCGCCAGCAACGGTATACGTGCTGTTTCCAATGTGATACAGCTCCATCTGTTGACCTTGCTGGTCGAACGACCAGTACATATCCCCCTGATAGAACCGACCAGTCATCTCAACAGTCCGTCCCGCAGACTGCATCGTGGCTGTCATCGCATACGATTCCGGGAACCGTGCGATCTGACCGAATTGTGTCGGTCTGTCGTCGGTTCCGCTGACGGTCGATTTATCCGTAGCGGTTGTCGCAGCGGGTTCTGGCGTTGATTCGGCACCACCGCCACTCTCTGTCGCGTCTGAGCCGCTGTTCTGGTCGCCGCTACAACCGGCAAGTGCAATTACTCCCGAGCACACGCCTCCGAGTAACTGGCGTCTGGATAGTTGGTGCATGGAGACGGACACCTCAACAGTCTGATTCTACCCGACAGTGCATGACTATTGTTATCAAGTATTTCGATATATTCGCCAGTAGATTCACGTGTTGTGTGTAGACTCAGACGGCAGAATTTGAGTATAGCTATATAGAATAGTCAAACAGTCTGACTATTCTGTTAGGAAATAGTGGAGCAATAAACTGCTCGCTATGCCCGAATATTCATACACGTATTATATGTACGTTCCAGTTGTTTACTAGATAAATGACTGACGAGAGCCAAACCGACGAGGCTGGGAGGGATACGGGCCTATTTGAACCACCAGGGGGCACTCTAACTGAGGTTCGGTACGACCCAACCAGCGAGCAGGAGCTTGCTTGGGTCATTGTTCAGGCTATCGCTGATCTGGCGGGGCGAGAAATAAACACGTATCATGAGTCGCCGTTGCACGACTACATCGATATCGGAGCCATTGAGACACTACTATTTGGTTCACCACCGAACCGGTCGACCGGGCCAGCAACGCAGACCATCAGTTTTCAATATCAGGGTGTTCTGGTGACAGTTCGCGCTGACGGACTGATACAGCTGTCAGCCGCTGACAACAGCAGCGGAAAGCAGGACTAATCGCAATGATACGGGTCCGTCCGGCTCAGTAGATTGTCGCTTGTGTACCTCGATAGATATTTAAACCGGTTGATCGACACCAGAACTGCGGACCAAACGTCGGACCGCCACTCGGTAGGAAACAACATCTTGATACAGCGAGAGAATCCCGCCCTTCCCGTGAGTGACGAGTGTTCCGATTGGTCGGAACCGAGGAGCGAACAGGGCGGGTGGGAATCGCGTAAGCTCCGGGCGACAACCGCCGGGACTGTCGCCTGACTGAATACCAGATGTCAGCGTTTAGTTACACAGTCACTTACACAGCTCTGTGCGAACAGATGTAGACATGGAGCGGGACGGCAACCTCCACGAACGGGTCAAAGAGTATGTCCGTGAGAACGGTGTCCGTCACCCACGAGCATACCGCGAGCTAATCGAAAAGGGATTAGAGGCAGCTGATGCCGACTAAGACGCTCAAAGCATCACTCGCACCACCGACAGCCCACAAAGAGCGAAAGCTACAACAAATCCACGACCTGTATCACAAGGGGCTACACGAGGCGTTCGGCGCTGGCGCTGATACGAAGTCGGCAGTCAACGACATTGTGACGTCCTACGACCTGCCGTATCAGGTCAAAGACGCGCTCAAGAGCTACGTGCCGAAACTGCGGGACACGTACAACGCTTCGGAGCTGGACGACGACCACCCGACACGGATGGTCAACCGTGCCGCCCGGTTCGACTATTCGGCGGACCGGAACCACAGCTACGTGGGGAAGTACCCCAACCCGGACACGGGCCGAATTTCTGGATACCACTTCGCATCAACCGTCGCGTCACAACGTTTGAAGGCGATATAAACGGCGCTATCAATATCGCACAACGGGCAGACCCGTGGGGAGAGAGTGTGCTACTGAAACCGGCAAACAATGACTCGCCACAGGACGGGAGTGGCTGTGACAGCACCACGATCCACACCGAACAGAGCCAATCAGAGTAGATGACGCTCGGTGAGTTCGGGTCGGAACCCACTACCAGCGATTAGCTGGTATTCCCATGCAGGGAAGCCGCGTCGTTCACGACGCGGAGGCTGTCACATTAGGAGGAATCGGAGGACCTGACAAGACGTATGAGTTGGGGTGTGTCAAAAGCCCCTGGCAGGTGTGAGTGACGAGCCAAGAGATAGACGAAATTATCTCTAGTTTCTTCAAATAAACAATCATTTGACGCGAAAACAACGTTCGGCCAGTCCATAGTGAAAGATAGTTTGGTTATACATATTACTCACGTGTAATTCTCAAATGTAGTACCGATAGGCTACACATGAGGAGTTATCGCAGCAAAAGCAGTGGTGTCGCTAATAGACACCACCGTGTCCGGAGTTCTACGACTTATATGTTAAAGTATAGAAACTCCCGGTCGTCGGTGACAACACCACTCTGTCCGCTGTTCTATATCCTGAAAATGGCCCCGTATCGGTTGGGTTCGACACCACAATGTCCGCCGTTCCTAAGTGGACTGGAAATCCGAGAGCGTCGCTTCACTGTCGACGAGGTTAGTGACGGATTTGTGAATTCCAACGTCGTCGACGGTCTTCTCAAGTGCTGCGAGGATCATTTCCGGGTCCATCTCGAGAGAGTACTCGCGATACGTTCCCCCACGTCGTCCCTCGTTTCGCTCGATTGCTGAGATAATGCCTAACATCGACAGTTCACCGAGATGGTCACGCATTCGGCGTGGAACGAGTGGGTCGATTCCCGCCTTTTCGGCGAAGTTCGTGTATCGAGGTCTGATGTCCCGTGTCCGGGCCGGCGTCTTCCCCTCCTGGTCGAGCGTAACCATTGCGTACACGACCAGATGACCGTGTTGGGTCAGTCCCGAGATCCCTTCCTGGATCCGACCGCGTTCCAGAACGTCGCGTGCCTCTCGAACAAGGTCTTCCGAGATCGTGTCGGTGGCTTTGTCGCGGGCCAGATCACCCGTTTTCATCAACAAGTCGAGTGACTGTCGCGCGTCACCCGCATCTTTCGCGCCGTATGCAGCACACAGTTCGATGACACCATCTTCGAGAACGCCATCGTGAAACGCTACGTCAGCGCGTTGTCGCAGGATCTGGATCAACTCCTTTGCGTCGTATGCGGGAAACTGGATCTCCTCTTCACAGAGCGAACTCTTGACTTTTGGGGAGAGATCATCGCGAAAAGAAAAGTCGTTCGAGATACCGATGATACCGATCTTCGCAGAGCTTAGATTATCATTCGCTCGCGCACGCGGGAGTTGATAGAGAATACTATCATCTTCAATGTGATCGACTTCGTCGAGAACGATGTAGATAGTACCGCCACAGGAGTCGAGTTCGGTCCACAGCATATCATACACCGTCGCACGAGGATATCCAGTCGTACTGATCTGACTCGTTTCGTCCCTGAATTCGTTGACGAGTCGGGTAGCGATCTGATAGCTGCTGGAAAGGCCATCACAGTTTAGCATCTTCACCGTGAGGTCGATATCCTCGTATTTCGCCGCGTCCTCTTCGAGATGGTCGATTAGATACCGCGTGCCAGCGGTCTTTCCAACCCCCGTTTTACCGTACAAAAAGATGTTGTTTGGCTGTTCACCGTTGATTACGGGCTGGAGAGCCGCTCGATACCGGTTTAGTTCAGTGTCACGCCCAACAAGGTTCTCAGGCTGATAGTCCTCTCGAAGGGCATCCCGATCTAGGTAAATTTCGGTGTCGCGTTCGAACATCCCCATAGTCGTTGCTTGATGTATTGTAAGGAAGTCATATAAAACCACCCCTGTCCGGAGTGTCCGGAGTGTCCGCTGTTCTTTTCTTTATAAGTAATCCGGGGTACCCTCCCACCCCACTATGTCCGCAGTAACTAGGAGAGAAGGGGAGAGGGGGTAGAACCTGACCATAACTAGAGGAAAAGTTTATATCCTCTTGCGTAGAGCTAGACCGTACTGCAATTTTACAGTCGTATTACAAACCACTACAGTGTTATGTGGTAGGCTGTCTAGACTAGACAAACTACATTCCAACTCAAAAATTGCCGTCTCTGCTTCCCCCTCCCCGTTCTTTTCGAAGAACAGCGGACAAAGTGGGGTGGGAGTCTTCGCTCCGGCCATTTGTCGAATTCATACTTGTTAGCCCCTCTCTGCACACCTCATAGCGGTAACGTAGTTCTGGGACACACCATTGTGTCCGCTGTTCTCCCGTCCGGCCGCCAGAACAGCGGACATCGTGGTGTGGCTACACCGGAATTACACCACAATGTCCGCAGTAATGTGGTGGTATAGAACTTCTAACACAGCATTACTGCAGACACTGTGGTGTACTCTGTGTCCTGCTGTTTGCTTGGCAACTCGTAGTGGCCGGTGCAGCGCTCTCGAACATCCACCCTGCCCACTACTGGACCCAAATCGTCACTGAATACTACCTTGCTTTACCGTTCGGTAATAGACTGTTTGCCCGTCATCACGATACCCAACTGATGGATTCTGCTGCCTCCACAGTCGAACAATTCAGTTACAAGTTGGAGTACCGATATCTTCCTGTCTCTGTTACAGTCGTCATCGGAACACACGTTCGACAAGCTGTGCCTCCGCTTTCCTGAGATGGTTCGACGCGGTACTGGGCGCACAACCGAGCTCCTCGGCGACGTCCTCAACGCTCCCATTTCGTGGGACATCGTAGTAACCGGCTTCCCGTGCTGTAGCGAGAGCCTCGCGCTGGCGTGCAGTAAGGTCGGTTTCGAATGTTCCGGGACTGGCATCGTATTCACCGACTTTTCGGACATTTACGGTAATTCCGTTGGGGAGTTCGCTCCGGACGTCTTCGAGAACAGCAGGTTCCCCAACGACATCAAACAACACAGTCCCGTTCGGTCGGTAGGCAACCGGTGGAACGACCATTAGCGTCGGTTGCTCGAACGCCGTGTAGAACTGCCGTGATTGGTCAGTCTCTCTGCCACGGACGAACGCGTAGAACGCCTCGTCCCGAACGGGTGTAATATCGTAGCTTTCCATGGTTTCAACCGTAGAAAGCGCCGATTCGTAGGCCTCCTGGTCCCCAACGACATAGAACAATGTATAGGCGATCTTGTCCTCGACGCCCACTTTCCATGTAACGAGCCATTCGCGCTTGATTGCCTCGCTTTCAGTCATGAAACGGTGCATCGGACGCTGATACTCCGATGCATACTTGATCTCCAAGCGGAGATATCTCATAGGCGAGTTCTGAGACGGCTCCCGTATAAACACACTAGTGCATACGACAGTTTGCGTATTCATTCTCAGTGGCTATTTCTCTCTGTTCATGAGCAGTGATCGGCGAAATATGGACGACGCACAGTCTGACCAGCGAATATCCCGCGGCAGAACCACGAAGAACCGATTTAATTCTACACTTCGGGAGGTCCTTGGCTCGTCTCCGTTCATTCTCACGAAATTCGACGCGTTCATGAACTGGGTTCGAGGCTCTTCGATGTTTGTGCTGCAGTTCGGAATTGCCTGTTGCACCATCGAAATGATGGGCACTCTCGCTACAAAACACGACCTCGACCGATTTGCTGCTGGAGTCCCCCGGGCATCGCCGAGACAGGCAGACCTGATTATCGTCCCGGGGACCATCGTTTCGAAGTTCGCACCGCGGATGAAGCGCGTCTATGACCAGATGCCCGAACCGAAGTTCGTCGTCTCGATGGGGTCGTGTACCATATCCGGTGGCCCGTTCCAGGAGGGATACAACGTGATCAAGGGTGCAGAGCAAGTCATTCCGGTCGATATCCATGTCCCGGGCTGCCCACCACGCCCCGAGGCACTCATCTACGGCGTCGCCAAGCTACAGGAGCGCATCGCCGAGGGTGAGTCCTCGCCAGTGACGGTCAAGCCCTACGAACTGGAGCAGTTCGGCGATCTCGAACAGGACGAGCTCGTGGACAAACTCGCCAGCGAAATCGACGAGGACGACCTCGTCATGCGATACGATTGGAATGCGCCATAGCTTTCAGAGGCGCCTCGACTTCATTATTCGTCTGTAATGATCATAGCAACGCGGTCGCGGCTGAAAAGCTGTTCATCCGGTGGAATCTCCGGATAGTGGTCCTCATTTTCGTAGGTAGGCCACTCGCCAAAGACATCCGGATACAGTTGTTTGGCAGTCATTTCGATCTGGAAGAGATTCATGATCGGACCCTGGTATCTCATCCCGTGCGCGTACACGCGGTTGTCTTTGACTGCCGTGAGCTCTTTGCCAACGCTGTGTGTGGCAAGTCTCCTCCGGACGTCGTCCATGTCGTAGCGCGGTGTCATTCCCCAGAGATGGAGGATTACGTCAGGGTCTGCCTCCAGCATCGTTTCGTAGCCAACCGAACCCCAGAGACCGTCCCACGTCTCATCCTCGAAAGCGTCGTTGGCTGCGAGCGGACGCGTGTCGGCGAGCCAGAATCCCGGATGGTTGAGGTGATACGTCCAAAACTGGCCGTCGCCAAGTGTAACCCGAACTGCTGTCGGCCGTTCTTCCTGCGGTGGAAGGTTCGTCTGGATGGTTTGTATGAGTCCTTCGTGAACGGATCTGAGCTGTTCGTAACGCTCTCGCTCTCGAAACACGGTGGCGACACGACCGAAGATCTCCCACAGCGTGTAATACTGGTAGTCCTCACTGTATGGTTCCTGCGGATCACCGTGTGTTCCGCTATAGAAATTTCCGAAAGGGGTCCGATGTTGTGGATAACCTCTTCGATATCGCCCATATCCCAGTTCTCCTGGGTAATCGCCCATGCGGGGTCAAGGAAGTGAATGTCGCTATCGAGGCTGTAAAAAAACTCCTTACTGAAATTATCGTAAGGATCTGGAAGGTCTTCCCAGTCAAAAGAGACACCCGAAAGTCGCTCGTAGTAGTGGTTCATCGATGGACCGGCCATATCTGGAACGAACATCGAATTGATCGCGTCATCGCAATCAAGTGCCACTAGCATGTCTGCGTACTGATTGTACATCGTGAAGACATTCTCCGGAACGGAGTCGAACTCGACTTCTCCGACAGGGGAAACCGACGCAGTGTATGAGCCGCTATCTGATGGCGCTGCTCCGTCCGTGCCGGTATTGCTTGATGTAGCTGTCCTCGCTGATTCAGCACCGTTGCCGGAACAGCCAGCAACGATCGAAGTGCCGAGGAGCAACCCACTGCCGGAGAGGTAGTGGCGCCGGGTGAAGCTCCCAGTATCTCCTGTTTTGCCCATGATTTAGGTTGGCCTAATACTCCCTATATGACTTTCGCATTACATAGCTGTCTATGGCGGAGATGTAATAGCAGATCCGATTGCAACTCTTGATTAGTGCTTGTCACAGCAGTCCTCTGAGCAACTCCTCTCAATAACGCAGTTAGTCACTGAACGGTCCCACCAGAGAAGTTCCCAATGACTCCCGGACAGTCAGTTCGGACTGTCAGTGCCAGTTAGTTCACGAAAGGTAATGGCCTAACCAAGAATGGCTTCTGACTTGCTTGCAGTGCAAGCGACTGATCGTGCCATCACTGCAATGAGTATAAGTCAATATTCCCTGTGTTAAAATTACAAACACGTTGTTCATATATGTATCTGGAGAATGTGGGGTAAATCGGCCCAGTTTAATCTGTAGATTCGGTTTCAATGATGAAATATCGTGCTTATACTTCCATATATTATCAGATTCAAACGAGATATCTGCAGCTGAAAATATAACCAATTTTAAATCTGTATAGAAGCTGCCCTGTCCATTCAGTAGGCTATCACCAAGAGCAAAACTTCCCCAGACCACTATCCGCCGATAGCGTGTCGGGTCGCTGGCGAAATATAACGCCTGTACAGATGTTATTATATTATTATCCCATCACTAGGTAATAGCTTTTTACCCGACGGGGAGTCCGATATCTTGTCAACCTTCGCTACAGCTCTCAGTTGACTGGGTCTCCAAAAATTGATATTCAATTCCGGATCAGTGGGTAGTATAAAACCTCTCAGCCGGAAGTTTATTCGAAATACCATACTGCGATAGCGCTATATCTACTCCGGACTGGAATTAGACGAGCCGTTATTGACACGGGAACGGGTCACGAGCCAATGAACAAGCGGTAGGAGTAGAAAACTCGAACGACTTAGTTACAACTCGACAACGTCACCGCTCTCTGCAGCTTCGTGAATTGCCCGGATGACTCGCATATCTTGGAGACCATGGCGGCCGTCCGGACCAATGTCGGCTTCGGTCAGAACGCGGTCAGCGAAGTAATCGAACTCTTCACGCATTTCGTCCTCCGCGTCAAAACTCTCGTGTTCGACAGTTATTGTGGTCTCGTTTCGAGACAGATGGAGTTTTGCCTTCCCGTGGAACGCTGGACGGATGTCGATTTGTCCGTCGGTGCCAGTTATTTTCAGCTGTGTATCACTGTGGGCGTTCTGGCTGTCGGTCGTGACCATCTTGACACCGTCCTCCAGCGCAAGCAAGGCCCCAGAGCGTTCATCGGGCACGTCTTCAAACGCCTCCTCATACGAATCCATCTGCGATTGCACCGCCAGTGGTTCCCGGTCAAGCAAGAACCGAGTCGTGTTAATCGAGTAAATCCCCAAGTCCATCACTGAGGTGCCATATCCTGACAGATCCGGATCGAGACGCCACTGGTCTTTGTCCGGATTCATCTCAAGCAGTGGCTGGCTGTTGTTTCCGTATACGGATACTGGTTCCCCGATAAATCCGTCTTCGATGAGCTCCTTTGCGCGCCTGACAGCGGGGTCAGTCTGCATCCGATAGGCAATCATCAGCGGCACAGCGGCGTCTTCACATACCTCGACCATTTCCTCTGCCCGTCCGACCGTCGCTTCCATTGGTTTCTCACACAGGATCGCTTTGTCTAACTCTGCGGCTGTCTCGGCGTATTCCAGATGTAGGGCGTTCGGTGTTCCAATGTAGACCGCATCAAATGCGTTGGCAGCTGCCCCGTTGTGGAACTCTTCGTAACTAATCCCGTGGTTGACGCCGTTCTCATCGGCGAGCCGTTCAGCTTTTTCCGCCGAGCTACTGACAAACGTTGTGGCCTCACCTAACTCAGAGTCCTGAATCGCGGGGAGCGCCAAGTCGATTGTCCACCAGCCGAGGCCGAGTAGTGCATACCGAATGGTCCCATCTGTGGTGGTTTGCCAGTCACGCTCGTTGTATGTATCAATCCAGTCTTTCATAGGAACTTATTCCAAACGCTGTTCGCTAAAACCTTCGGGTTCTGAACATGCAACCGCCATGTCAGTGGTAGCAACACAGGGGACCTCACAATAACTTCGATGAGTCCTCGACGACGTTGCTTGATAGCGTCTGATATCGTGGCGAGTGGGTGGATCGCCGGAATCGGTCATTGTGGAACCGCGATATTGGTACAACCGACCTTGTTCTTTACATAGGTGTTATTATACTCTCTCCTATCATCGGAAAAATAGTGAGAAATCACCGGTCAAATGCTCTTTTCCGGCCAGTTAATACGGTATTATGCGAGTAGGTGTAACCTAATGGATATGAATTCGACAGAATTACGTGCATTTTGTGAACTCTATTATGATATTATATAAATCTGACTTGCAAACTATAAACTCTTGACATGTGGGCAACTGTCCAGAATACCATTTGGTCTCGAATCTTGCGGGCGGGGTCTCAACTCAAGTCATGATCGATTGCTGGAGTGGTCTGCCTCGTTTTTACGATTCAAGAGTGCAACTGACTGGCTTGTCTCCGAGTATCCCATCTGGTAAAACTACAGCTACAGCAACCTATTCTATATAAATATAGACTCTATATCTGGCCAGAGCGTAGCCGTAGTGAGCATATATTCATGCTTTTAGACAGTGAAGTGTTACCACATTGATTATCATACAGGGAGTCATAGAACATGAGTAATAATGCAAATCAGACATTGATATCAGGAGGAACTGTTGTTACGCCTACGGCGAAAATAGAGAACGGGACGGTGACGTTTTCTGACGGTAAAATTGTCTCAGTGGACGCAGAACCTCACGACACCCCCGATATTGATGCGACGGGTAACTATGTCCTGCCTGGACTGATTGACCTTCACGGTGATGACATTGAACGGCATCTCTTTCCGAGAGCCGGGGAGCGTGTCGACACGACTATCGCTCTGGATCGCTGTGATATTGCCAACGCTAGTGCAGGTATTACGACAAAATATCATGCTATCTCGTTCGAAGATGTTCCAGATGATAACCGGAGTATCGAATTAGCCCGTCGCCTCGCCGAACAGATACGGGATTTTGACCGCAAAGCCGGTGCTCGTGTCGACAACAGGCTACATATGCGGTGTGAGCTAACAAATGAAGCGGCAGTCGACGCTGTCTCGCAGGGAATCCGATCAGGGGGGGACCTCGTCTCTCTTGTCTCACACATCCCCGGACAGGGTCAGTTCGCTGGCGAAAATACAATCGCACAACGCTATGACTGCCCCGATAAGGAATTTGAGGCAGGCATTCAGACCCTCGAGACACGCCGCAGCAATGTTTCAGACACAGAAATAGTGGCGCGCGCACGAGAGATCACAGATTTAGCGAGCAGTAGAAATATACCGGTTGCCTCACACGACGATGAAACTGTTGCGAGTGTAAATAACGCTGCTGCCATCGGGGTGGACATCAGCGAGTATCCGCTCTCTCACCGTGTTGCACAGCGTGCGACCAAGCTAAACCTGACCGTGGCGATGGGCGCGCCGAATGTGGTTCGCGGTGGGAGTCTGTGGGACGGACCCGACGCGTCTCAGGCAATCAAAGACGGCGTCGTAGACATCCTTTGCAGCGACTTTCGGCCGCAATCATTGCTTAGCTCTGTTTTCATTGAAAACAATGACTCTCTGATAGACCGGATGTTACGTGTTTCTACTGCACCAGCTGCTGCTGCCGGGTTATACGACCGTGGGCGGCTGGAGTGTGGGGCAAGAGCAGATATTATTATTGTTGATCCTAACCCGGAACCATCCATAGTACGAACGTATGTTGCCGGCGATGAGGTGTACCGTTCTGCATAGCCGACTCACCACGCGTACTGCGTAAAAATTCGCCGCGGAACCAAACGCTTCTGATCCGGCTACTCGCTTTCCGGCATTTCCCGCTCTACGGACCAGTGATACACGGAACACGCGCCTGCAACACCTACGACTATGGAGAACAGTCCCAATACCATGTTCCCGGGGAGTGAGAAGGCGACAGAGGCAGCCAGGACCATTGCGCCCAGCATCGAAACGGCTGCGTAATACTGATGCCACTGTCGATCGCTCTCGCCATCCTCAGAGCGGTCGAGGTACGTTTCGAAGTCGTCGGCCTTTTGCGTAAGGTTGATATGCCCACGGTCTTGGTTAAAATCAACGACGCCGATATCGTCCATTTTTGGGAGATGGCACTGGTAAAGACCGACATACACGCGCTTGCGCTCACTTGACGTCAACGCATCAGTCGTGGTCTCGTTCTCGATAGCCGCGACGTGTTCTGCAAGCTCCCCAAGAGAGACCTGTTCGTCTCGTTCCCGAAGAAAGTGGAGGACCTCTCTGCGCCGGCTGTTTTTCAGTATTTCAAAGATGACATCCAGAGATATATCGGGATCGTCCTGCTCCTGCGTCGCCGCTTGGTCGGCACTGCTTTCCTTCCCCTTCGGCGCTGGGACGGACTCGTCGCTTAGTTTACTCTCCGGTTCTGCTTCCGTTTGTGCGGTGTCTTTGACTCCCATATTTACCCACTTCCTGTGTGCTGCGACATCGTCCACCCGTCTGGAATCGCGCTCACACAGCCCCCCGGCTGTATCGACGGATCGTTACGCTGTCAGCCAGCATTTCAAATCAACATCACCTTGCCACTTAATACTTTGTTATGTAATATATTAGATAATTTTTTGCTGGTTACCGATAAGGGTAGTCAGTAGTTGCATTGGTATCCTAGGGGTAACGGTGCTCTCTGAGTCAATTTTTGACGATCCTCGGTAAGCTAGAGCTTCGGTGGGCGGTGAGACGTGATGAATAAACAGGACGACCGTAACAATCGCTGAAACGCGATAACATCGCGGTTATCCGCAATTCTCTTCCTCACATTGTCTGAGATAAATCGTAGCGTATATCTAGTGTTCCTGTGGGCTTTACAAGTAACGGAATCTTATGACCCCCAATTGAGCGGCGAGGTATATCGCTGAAATCCTCCTCGATATACGAAGCCTCTGGCGAACTCCTTCTAGGGAAAGTCCTCAGGAATTGCAACCTTACCGGTTTTGAAGTAACCATATTTGATCAGGAACCTTCCGACGGTCGAATGAGTGGTTGAAACGCACCATCCGCAAATTAGATTGAAGAACGGTATTACTCACCATATACTCAGTATGCAGGGTAATCAACCGGAATGGTGTATGGTTACGAAGCGACACCAAGCGACACGAGCGAAACAATTAACCACAGGCACATGGAATATCCCTGTACACGAGTCTGTATCCAAAGACGGTAGCTGGGACACTCGTGCATACGAATAGATACGATGGCAGACTTTGATCAGTGGGATGAAGTGAGCTACGTGATCAGTTCACGGTATCGAGTCGAGACTCTCCGTCGATTGTCAGAAGGCCCCGCGACACCGTCGTTGATCGCGGACGATCGAGACATGAGTATTGCACATGTCTCACGTGCGTTACAAGAGCTCCGTGAGTCGGAACTTGTTGATTTACTAGTCTCGGAAGATCGAAAAAAAGGGCGCGTGTACGATATCACGGAGAAAGGTGTCGATATTTGGGAAACAATCGAACGGAAGAACATGGCATAACCGTCACGTCTTGGACTTGCGTCAGCAAGGATGTGCGAGCGCATCAGCTTAGAACTTTCTCCGTGCTTCTCTTCCATCGAAGGAATGTACAACAAATATAACGCTCTTGCGTATGTGATACTTTGTTACAATAGATCTGGGATTGTATCACGAGTGGTGTGTTTTCCGCGGAGCCAGATGCGGCAGTCGTTTAATTGAGACAGCAACGATCGGTATCAACTCACTACGACTATGCTGGACGCTGTCACTTTGACGGACGTGTCTGGTGGTAAACGAACGCTACCTGTTCTGAGGTCTATACTGCGGGAATCCGCTCTTCGATGTTGAATACAAAGAGTGTCTACCAGCGGGTATAACAGCCGTAACAATAATGATTTGTAACATACCTGTGTACGCATGTTGTCAATAGGCTATAGAAAATTACTGATTGGATGCGTTGCTGGACTGGTGGTCCTTGGAGGTGCTACGTTAGGGCTCGGAATCGGTGGCTTCGCTGATATGCCCGCAGATCCGGAGACCACTGCCGGCGAGGACGAACTGGAGATCACCGCTGTGCAGTCTTCAGCCGAGATTCGGCCGGACGAGCCGTTGCGTGTACGCCTTCGAATTACGAACGCAGGGTCGGAAACGACAACGAAACAGGTAGCGCTACGGCTGAGCGGCGACGGGGAGCAACAGTCTCCCGAAACAGTAACAACAAAACAAGTCGAGCTTTCGGCAGCTGAACCGACAGAAGTGACCCTGGCTGTCGAGCCTGAGCAACTCAGTTCCGGAGAGTACACGTACGCCGTTGCTGTCGGTGACTCGTCGTCCCCGGAGACAACTGGAAATGTGGTTGTACTCACTCCCCCCACATTTGTACTCGCCGACACCACTGCAAACGCTACTATCGTCCGTGGCACGAACGCCTCTATCCGGGCAAACCTGACCAATGTCGGTGCATATCGCGGCGTCCAGACCGTCCGATTCGCTGTCGATACTGACCGAAACGGCCAATACTCCGATACCGAAATCTTGAACGAGAGCGTACACTCGCTTGCGGGCGGCCAGAGTCAGGTGAGCACTGCCACGGTCAACACTGCTGATTTGGCCCCAGATGAGTATCAATACAAGATCGCCACGGAGAACGCAACAACGACCGGGACCCTCAGTGTTCAGCAACCGGCGACGTTCCGGCTACAGAACATGACCGCACCGGCTAACGTAACGAAAGGTGAAACTGCCAATGTCTCTGTAGTCGTCGAGAACGTCGGCGATGTGGGTGGTACCGACAACGTCACGCTCCGCAGTGATTCCACGAACACCACCTACTCACGCTCCGTTTCACTCGCTGCTAATGAGTCGGCGTCGGTGTCTATTGGGGTGCACACGGCGAATTTGAGCCGCGGGATACACAACCATTCGCTCGGGACTGCTGCTGACAAGGAGACCGTTTCGATGACGGTGGAGGACAGCCATTTCGAGGTGTCGGATCTGGACGGACCGAACGTCCTGTACGTCGGTGATACGGCTGTGTTCTCCGCGAGCGTAACGAACACTGGCAACGTAACTGCGACCCAATCGATCCAGCATCGCATCGACAGCGATGACGACGACCGACCAGAGACCTATGGAGTCAATAGAAACGTTACGCTTGCACCTGGTGAGTCGACCCGTGTTCGCTTCGAGATTGAATACACAGTAACTGACTCGACAGATTATCCAGTAGAACCATTAAGTCTGCAGACGTACGTTTATGGTATCTACTCAGAGGACGCGCGTGCGTCAACTGCCATGTCGGTCAAACCGTCGTGGGCAAAGGACGGTAGCGGGTCCAGCAGTTCCGGCAGCAGTACCAGTGTCTCTGAGGGCGATCGCGCCTCGCTTGACGAAATAACCCAGGATAAGTACGGACTCTACTATAACGAGGTTAGCGGCGAAACGAAGCGCCAGATCGAAGAGATTCATGAACGGCAGCCGTTCGCGGACGGTCTTGCGGCTGCAGAGGTGCGGACGCGTGAGGAGATCGCCCGGCAAGAGTATGGAGCTGATGTGAAAGCTGGCGATAAGTTTAATTTCACTGGATTGGATATTGAAACACAACAGAAGGTCGAAGCGGACTTCGATTCACAGTTCCAGACTGATTCCGGTGACCGAATCGAGTCGTGGGACGAACTGGCAAACGACACCTACGGAGCGTCGTACGAGAACCTGACCGCTAGTCGCCAGGCGGACATCAGAACGACGTATCAGGATCAATTCGAATAACTCCCTCTCGCTGTTACCGAGTAATCGACGTACACAGGCACTTTTTGGATTGACCTAATGAGATATTTATCGATTTGATGCGTCACTGTATATGACTGCTAACCCTGGAAAGTAAGGAATAACAATAGATCGATTTCTCCAACATGGCGTCAGAGAGGGCCCCATTGGTGGCCGGTGACTGGCCCTACGACCTACCATGATTACCACTGAACCAGAGGTTGCTGTTGGCGCGTGGGTCTGGCATGCACGCCGACCCCAGATGAGTAGTTCACCTGTCGATAACTCTGTGTCAACCGTAGCGGAGTCCCTCCAGCAATGCGACTGTGCTGTGCAACTGACAGAAGCGAAGCGACACGGCTCATACTCGGGGGGGACATGGCGTGTATAACGGTTCGACAATCGGTGTTGTTGTTCCCGCATACAATGAGGAGGGATTTATTAGTGATGTCATCGACTCACTTCCGGAGTACGTTGACCAAGTGTTCGTTATCGACGACTGCTCGACAGATGGCACGTGGACCGAGATCAAGGAATACGTGGATACCGAAGTGACACAGGCAGGTGTGACCGGTGATTCTGCCGAACAAATAGTTGTTGCCGACGGGGCAGGAACAACGATATCTGAAAGCCAGACGTTTCTCGACAAGCGGATCGTCCCGGTCCGTCATCAGACAAACGGCGGTCGCGGAGCCGCTATACAAACTGGCTACGAGCTCGCGCTTATGAGCGGCATGGATGCGATTGCAGTCCTCGATGGCGACGGTCAAATGGATCCGAACATCCTTGATGAGATTCTCGACCCAGTCGTTAAAGGAGAAGCGGATTATGCGAAGGGCAACCGCTTGATATCACGACGCCACTGTGCCCAGATGTCCAACTGGCGGTTTTTCGGAAACGCACTCCTCACGATATTGACAAAGGTCGCGAGCGGACACTGGAAGATGCGCGACCCACAGAACGGATACACTGCGATTTCCGCAACGGCGCTCGAACAACTCTCGCTGAACGATTTGTTTGACGACTACGGGTTCCTGAACGATATGCTCATTCAGTTAGACGCCAATGGACTGACTGTACGGGACGTACCGATGGAGGCGTTTTACGGCGACGAATCAAGTGGGATCAGATACAGTTCGTTCGTTCCGAAGCTGTCTATGCTGCTCCTGCGAGGATTCTTCTGGCGAATCGGTAAGAAGTTCTTCAGATGATACGTCGTCCGATTATGTAGTTCCTACTTATATCGGACCAGTGGTGACCGTATCGCATGAGTAGATGGTCCGCATCTCTGTTGCGAGTGGCTGATCTGGTGGCCGTCATTCTGCTTACCGTGCTGGCGCTCGCGGCAACTTTCCTGTCAGAGTCACTGCTCCGAACCGTGGTGACGATACCGTTTCTGTTCTTCGCACCGGGGTACTCGGTGGTGGTGGCGATGTTCCCACACCGGCGCTCGTCACTCGACGGCGAGCAGTTGTTCGGCTCCGAGGCGCTTCTGTTGGGAATCGCTACCAGCATCGCCCTCGCGATTATCGTCGGGGTGAATCTCGAGTACACGGTCTGGGATATCGCCGCGGCCCCAGTGATGGTCGCCCTGTCGTCGATAGCGCTTTTGGCGGCCAGTATCGGGATGTATCGCCGACTATCGACTCTCAACGAGACCTCCCCTACTACGTTTGGTGGCTCCTCGTACCGGGCCAAGACCCCGAATATCGGCGACTCGATACAGCTCAGCTCAGTCGTTGTTGCCGTCGCTGTGCTCGTCGCGGTACTCAGCGTCGGTGCTGTCGCACTGGACCCGCCCCGCGGTGAGCGGTACACGGAGTTCGGGCTCCTCACCGAGGCGGACAACGGGACGCTCGTCGCTGACAACTATCCGTCCGAGATGTCGGTTGGCGACCAGGAGACACTGTATTTCACGGTCACGAACCGTGAGATGCAACCCAAACAGTACACCGTCGTGATTACGCTCGTCGCTACGAACGAGGACGGAGAGGCAATCCAGCGTGCGCAACTGGATTCGTTCAGAAACGAAGTCGCTGCCGAAGAGACGTGGCGGCAGGAACACACGGTCGAACCCCTGCTGAGCGGTGAGCGGTTACGACTGACGTATCTGCTTTACGACGGGCCTGTCCCCGAACAGCCCACGGCCCAGAACAGCTACCGGGAACTCCACGTCTGGCTCGACGTGTCGTAACGAAGCTCTGGTGAGGCGCTATACCGCTTGAGTCAGGCCGTTCTGTGAGCCGGGGCTGCGGTAGGCAGGTGCGCTCGAATGAACGCCTCGTAATCCCGAAGCACGGCCTCGGGGGCGAAATCGCGCGCCCGCTGGACTAATCTCTCTTTGTCCGGTGGGTCGGCCAGAGTGGTACGTATCCCATCCGCGAGGGCGCTATCGTCCCCGACCGGGACTAGTGGTCCGATTTCGCCACCTTCTAAAATTTCGTAGGGACCGCTAGGACAGTCAGTCGAGACGACCGGGCAGCCACACGCTAGCGCTTCGATGAGCACTGTCGGGAGCCCCTCGTGTACCGACGACATAGCTAGCACGGATGCACCGGCCATGTAGCCGTAGGGGTTGTCGACGTAGCCCGGAAACGAGACTTTCTCGCTGATTCCGAGATCCCGGGCCAACTGCCCGAGTTCGCCACGCTCAGACCCTCGACCGACGATGATTGCTCGCGTTTGTGGGCGCGCTTTGTGTACCCGTTTGAACGCTTTGAGGAATGAGCCGAAGTTCTTCTGTGGCTCGAGGCGGCCGACGCCGAGTACGACCTCGTACTCCGGAACGCCGACCCATTCGTGGTCGGCCGGGTCCCGGGACCGCATGCGGACCTCCTCGACGGGAATCGGGTTGTGCAGTACGGTCACGTCCTCACGACTGACCCCCACGTGTTCGACGATGCTTTCGGCGGCACCTTCGGAAACGGCGACGAACTGGTCCGCTCGGTCGGCAAGTCGGCCCGCGAGCCACTCGACGAACTTCTCTTTCGGCGAGTCCTGCACGCCGAGGGTATTGTGGACCGTCGGAACCGCGACCGCATCGGAGCCGGCCAATCCGTGTGCGACGAGACAGACATCGTTGGCGTATGTCATCTGCGAGAAAATCATGCTCGGCGTTTCGGTCCTGAGATACCTTCGGAGCGCCGGGACAGCGGCACCGATACCGATTCCCGAGATAGACGGAGTCTCTAGGTCGATGAGGCGAACGTCGCTTCGCACTTCTTTCTTGAACTCGCCTTCACAAAACGAGACGAGGAGATCGACGTCGTACCCTTGCTCGGCCAACCCGTTTGCGATTGTCACCGTCACCCGTTCAGCCCCCCCAACCGTCAGGGACGGAACGTAGAACGCCAGCGGCCTCTGCCCTGTCATATCGACATCGTCTCGGTCAGTAGGCTTTTTTACTATCTTCCTACCCCGAGGCATCTCTCGTATCTTTGCCGTACCGCACGCTGTGGGATGGTCCGCAAACTGGTCGGGAGACTACGACGGAATTTGGCGACAAACTCGTCAACGCGCGAATTCCGCTCCGGAGCAGTTACGCGGTTAGGACTGTGATACCCTGGAAAGCACAGGCTTAACAATAAGTATCGGACAGCAAGCGTCCTGCACAGAATGCGCATCCTACGTGTCGCCCAAGATATCTTTCCGGACAAAGTTGGGGGAGCACCTTATCACATACACGCTCTAAGCCGCGACCAGGCCGAGATGGGCCACGATGTGACGGTCCTGACCGTCTCGAACGACCAGTCTCTGCCACAGACCGAACAGAGAGCCGGGTACACCCTCGTCCGTCTGTCGCCGCGTATCGAACTGTTCGGTAACGCGCTGTTCGCCGGGACGGTGAAGTACCTCCGCAACGCTCGGGAGTACGACGTGGTACACGCTCACTCACACCTGTTTTCTTCGAGCAACCTCACGGCGGCTTACAGCCGGGTGACCGACATCCCGCTCGCCGTCACGTGTCACGGACTCATGTCGCAACGAGTCCCCGAATGGTTTTCGCGGTTCCACCTCAACACTGTCGGACGGTTCACGTACAACGCGGCGGACGTACTCTTCTCTTACACTGCACTCGAACGCGAGCGCCTCCGGGACCTCGGTGTCTCGTCCGATATCCGCGTCATCCACAACGGGATTGACGTCGACCGATTCACGCCAGTCGGCAAAACGTACGACCGGATAACCGATGCGACTGGTCCGGCAGTCGTTTTCGTCGGTCGTCTGGTCGAAGGGAAACGGCCTCGGGACGTTCTGAAAGCGTTTCAGATAGTCCAAGACAACATCCCCGAGGCCAAACTGTTTTTGTGCGGTGACGGACCGCTTCGGGACAAGCTAGAACAGATTGTCGAGCGAGAGAATATGCGCGAGTCGATACGGTTTCTGGAGCGGGTTCCGTATCAGGAGATGCCGGCGGTCTACCGCGCCGCGGATCTGTTTGTACTTGCCAGTAGAACAGAAGGATTCCCGCGAAGCGTCATGGAATCTATGGCGTGTGCCACGCCCGTTCTCAGCACCCGACTGGAACAGACGGAACAGGTAATCGAGCAGGCTGGCCAGACGGTACCGGTTGGGGACACGACGGCACTAGCCGAGGCCATGTCTTCGATGCTCGACGATAGAGATGCGCTACGAAAGCTCGGCCAGGCCGGCAGGGAGATTGTGATGCGAGAATACGACTGGTCCGAAACGGTCGAGCAGACGACACAGGCCCTCGGTACTATTTCCACGTCGACGCCCTCCCAACAGCAGGTCGACAGCGACCAGGCCGAAGAGCAGGTGATACCCGCCGGCTCGAACACGGAGCACGAGCAATGAGCCGCTCGGACACGACACACGAAGCTCCCACCGCGGGCACCGACAGCTACGACGACGCCTCCCACCAATCCCCGGACGAGACTGTTCGCGTCTGCTTTCTCATCAACAAACTCGCGCCTGACGGCGCACCGACTATCGTCCTGAACCTCGTCGAGCAAGCGCGAGACCAACCGTTCGATTTCACGGTCTGTTTCTTCGGCGGTGACGACACGCTCCGGACGGACTTCGAAGACGCAGGCGCGCGCGTGGTCGACTTCGGAGCGGTCGGGGAGTTCCCGCAGTTCGACCCACGCTCGCTCCCGCGTATGCTCCGGTTCTTCCGCCGGACATCGTTCGATATCCTCCACTGCCACTTGCCGTACTCACAATCGCTCGGACGACTCGTCGGCTCCGTGGCCGACGTCGACCACATCGTGAGCACACAGCACAACGTCCCGGCGAACTACCATCCAATCGAGCGGGTGGCGGAACGTCTCACCCGACCGCTCGACTCCCGGACCGTTGCCGTCTCGGAGGGCGTTCAGACGGCCTTCACCGGTGAGAGCGAGGTCTTTCACCACGATACTGGTCGGCAGTGGAGCACGATTCCCAACGGGATTGACGTGGACGCCTTCGCCGGCTCCGTGGACGCCGCTGACGGACGTGCCGTCCGCCAAGAGTGGGGCCTTTCGGACTCTGACCCGCTCTATCTCAACGTGGCCCGATACGAACCCCAGAAGCGACAGCCGACGCTCATCGAGGCGATGGGGGAGGTCATCGACAGCGTGCCGTCGGCACACCTTCTCATCGTCGGGTGGGGGTCGCTCGAAGCATCGCTCCGAGAGAAGGTCCAGAGCGCGGGCTTGTCCGAGGCTGTGACGGTCACCGGACGCGTCCCGGAGATTCACGGGTATTACGCGGCTGCCGATGCCTTCGTCTCTGCATCGGCCTTCGAGGGACTGCCGGTGACTATCCTCGAAGCCATGACCGCGGAGTGCCCAGTGGTCGCCACGGACATCGACGGCGTGAGGGAAGTCGTCCTCGACGGTGAGACCGGACGGTTGGTTCCTCCTGATGAGCCAACACAGATGGCAGCGGCGATGCGAGAGCTCGCGGACCACGCGACCCGGGAGCGCTACGGGGAGCAGGGGTGCGACCGTGTCCGAAACGTGTTCACCGTCGAACAGATGGTCTCCCGCTACACTCGGCTGTATCGCTCTCTCGACGGCCGACAGGGACGGGAGAACAACGCCGGAGAATACGAAAACGATGCCTGACACCGATATGCACGACACTGTCGTCCGCGGTACTGCCGACCCTGGCCGACCCGCGCCGACGGCCCGTTATGCTGCGTTTACTTATTGTTACAAACCCGAACAAGCGGACGTGAACCGTGTCACTGGTAGTGACTTCATCTCTCTCCACCAGCGATGAGTATCGTAAATAATCTCGAACGCCGTCTCGACAACTGGGTCGGGTTTACCGATAGCCATCTGCAAGCGACTCTCGCCGTCGTTCTCTCGGGCCTCCTCCTCGCAGAGGGTGCGCTGTTTCTTCGCACCCAACTGGCGACGGGATACGAAACGTCAATTGTCGAGTCGCTCCCGTCGGCGTACTGGCTCCTCTTCTATGCGATACTAGCCGGCAGCATCGTACTGCTGTTTGTCGCCGCTACGACTGGCACCACGTTCTGGCGACACGGACTGGCCCTCTTGCTGGCGAATTACCTCATATACACGTTCCTGCCAGTTGCCCGAGGGTACAAGCTCTATGGACGCGGTGAGGCTGACAAACTTCGGCATCTCGGGGACGTCCAGGGTATCGTCGAAACCGGGAGCCTCCCCGGCATCTGGTATCCCGGCGAACACGTTCTGATGGCGGAACTAAACATGCTGGGCCTTCCGCTGACGAGCACCCAGTACGGCATCAATTTCGCGTTTACTCTACTACATATCGTGGCTATCGGGGCTGTCATCCGTCTGTTCAGTCAGCGGCGGGAGAGCATCGCAGTCGGACTAGCAGTCGGTGCGCCGCTCCTGTACACCACGTTCCACCTCTCGGCACATCCTGCCATCTTGTCCTTCATGCTACTCCCGGTCGTTTTGTTCGTACTCGAACGGTACCGCCAGACGAACGAGAAGACGTACCTCCTACTTCTCGTTACGCTGGGTCTCGCGGTCATCTACATGCACCCGATGACGACGCTGTTCATGATTGGGATGATTACGGTGACGGCGGCGTATTCAATTCTGTACCGAGGCCTCTTCGATAGCTCAATCGAGACGCTCAGTCTCCGTCTGGGTGCCCTCTTCCTGCCGCTTCAGTTCATCTGGTTACAGGGCTTCCGACAAACGAAGGTGTCCATGTACAACATGTTCGGACCGGACAAAGGTCCGAGCCCGGCGGCCCAGGAACTGGCGAAAGCCACGTCGGTTTCGTTCACTCCGGTGCAGTTAGCTTGGAAGTTCGTCGACCTCTACGGCAGCGTGTTCCTCTACTTCCTGATCGCGGGCCTCTTTCTCCTACTCGTTCTCGTGGCCTTCCTCCGCAGAAACAACCGCTACGACTGGGGCCTCGGCGCGACCCATTTCATGGCCGGTGTAACGCTGGCAGTGCTCTTCTTGCTCCGTGACCTCGTCGTCAAGGGCCACATCCGTCTGTCACGCTACGCCATCCTCTTTGCCGCAGTGGCTATCGGGATGTTCATTCTCCATCTCTTCGAGCGACAGCGGTCATCTCTGATAGTCTTGTCCGCACTCGTCGTGCTTCTTGCGGCTGGATTAGGTGCCCAGGCGGCATACGAGCCGAACCGGCATCTCACCCACGCTGAGTACGACGGGACGCAGTATCTGTCGACGAACTACGACCTCGGAGAGCCCGTATACTCGATGGATACGTCACACAAAATGAAGGAGTTCGTGCTGTCGAGCAACCACGACCGCCTGTGGCCGAGAGGCATCACTACGGAAAACGACGTTCCGGATGCGTTGGGATACACCGGACCGGATGTGAGGGCGGCGGATACGTACGGCAGTGCGTATCTCGTGACGAAGACGTACGACCGCAAACGACACACTGCTTCCCACTACACCCCGGAACAGCAGGAGTTCCTCTTCCGGTATGGCGAGTCCCATCTGAATGAGTTAAAACGGGACTCGACGGCGAACAAAATATACGTGAACGGCGGGTACACAGCTTGGAGAGTATCGCCACAAGTAGATGAGGGGACCGCCGAATAATCCGGATCGGCACGCTGCTCTCGGAGCGGTCTTACTCGACTAAGTATCCCAGGTCGGACAGTTGGTCTCTGATGTCGTCGCTGAACTCGGCCGCTTCCCCGTCGACTTTCTGACTGTCGATTTCGCTCAGTCGCCGCTGGAGGTCCGCCTTGAGTTCGTCCCTGCGGTCGGGGTACGACATAGAGACGTCTGACTGTTCATCGGGGAGTTCGAACAGCACGTCACCTTCCGAACTCTGCTGATATTTGAACTCGTGGGTCCGGAGCGAACTGAGCGCCGCGTCGTGGAAGTACCCGGTATCGAACGACGGGTCGTGCTCTCGTATCGCCGAGAGTGGGCCCTGGATGTCGGCGGCACGCTGGCTGAGTGCGGCTGTCCGTCGCTCGTTCCGGAGGTCGATGCCGTCGAAACCGGTCGTATCGCCGCCAGCACACTTGACGAGCGTCCGGACGATGTCGACATGCTGGACGAGTTCGTCCTGTTTACCGGCCACTGAATCGAGCCCGTGTACGACGGCCGGGACGTGAACCAACCCGTCGTGAAGGACGAATTTGTGACCGAGCAGGCCACACTCCCCGAGGAGGTCACCGTGGTCGGCGGTCACGACGAACACGGTGTTTTCGAAGTCAAGCGCCTTCAGATGGTCGAAGAGCTCTCCAATCAGCGAATCAGAGTACGCGACGAGCGTGTCGTACATCACGTTCAAAGCGCTCCAGTCCGCGTCGCCGAACTCGCTGACGTTGGCGATTCCTCGGTGCAGGTCGGCGGTGTGTTCGAAGGCCCGCTCGCTCGCTGCTCGTGGCGATTCGATGAGGTCCGACGCGAACTGGTCCTGCCACGCCGGCGGCGGATAGTACGGGAGGTGTGCGCCGTGGTAGTGTGCGGATATGAAGAACGGGTCATCCGTCCCGGCTCGGGACGAGACCTGCTTCTTTACGACTTCGTTGACGAAGAAGTCGGGTCGGTGTTTCGTCTTCTCCGTACTGAGACCGCCCGAATGGGACCGCACGTTGCCGAGGAACCGGAGCAGCGTAAGCGGGCTGACCTCTCTGAACAGGTCGCTCGGATTGATGTGTTTGAACGTCTCGAACCCACGGCAAAGGCCGGTCGATTCGCTGAAGTAATGGTTCGCAGAGACACCGACCGTCTGATACCCGACCTCCCGAAGTCGCTCGGCGACGGTGCTGACGCCCTCTGGAAGCTTGTTCGTACCGTAGCCCGTCCGGTGGTGTTCGGGAAAGGTTCCGGTGAGTATCGATGCTGCCGACGGCAGCGACCAGTTCGCGGCGGCAATGCAACTACTGAAACTGACTCCGTCCGGCTGATTGGCGATACGCTCCATGTTCGGCGTCGTCGCTCGCGTGTGCCCGTCCAACGTGGTGCGGTCGTAGCGAATACTGTCGAGAGTAATCCAGATGATATTAGGCGGAGCAGTTGACTCGCTCATTACTGCGTTAGATTCGGCGTTGGCTGATTGTTAATGACTACGTACACCGACTGTGCATCGCACGTCTGTGAAGTCCAGCGATTCTCCCGCCGGTGGCCGGCAGACTCTATCGGTCGCTGAAACACTGTACGCGAAGTAGCAGGAGATTGGTCGGTTTTACCTCGTATAACTATACCCGTCGGTGAAAAACTGGGTGCCAATGTCACCGAAGCAACGGCCGAACGTGCTGTTGATAGTTCTCGATACAGCACGTGCGCGCACGGTGCTTCCGGGTCTCGAATCCGGACTGATGCCGACGCTGTCGCGTATTGCGAATGACGGAACGACGTTCACTGACGCGACGGCCACTGCACCGTGGACGCTCCCTTCCCATGCCGGGATGTTCACTGGAAAGTACGCGTCATCACACGGCGTCCACGCCGGGAACCACATCTTCGACCCGGACTCCGCGCCGCTCGCGTCCCGACTCTCCGACGCAGGCTACCGAACGGCGGGCATCTCGGGCAACGTCTGGATAAGTCCGGAGTTCGGCTTCGATGCCGGCTTCGACGAGTTCTCGATGAAGTGGGACCTGTTCTGGGACGCCCCCGAGCTTTCGAGCGTTATCAGCAACCGGAACACGACGGCGACCGGCGACACCATTCTGGACGTGTTTCGGGGGCAAGGCCCGGTCGACCTCCTCAAAGGCGCGCTTACTACCGGCTACGCGAAGTTCCTCGCGGAGCGCAACGACGATGGGGCACGCCACACTACCTCACGGACGGTCAAATGGCTGGAGCAGAACGGCACGGCGGACGACCCGTTCTTCTACTTCCTGAACTACGTCGAACCCCACCTTCCTTACGAGCCGCCCGAACCCTTTCTCGACGAGTACCTGCCTGACGGTGCCGACCCGTCACGCGTCTCGAACCTCGACCAGGACCCCTGGCAGTACGTCGCCGGCGACCGGGAGCTAACTGACGCGGATATAGAACTATTCAAAAGCCTGTACGAGGCAGAACTGGCGTATCTTGACACGCAACTCGGACGGCTGTACGATACACTCGCCGAACAGGGTATTCTCGACGAGACCGCCATCATTCTGGTCGGGGACCACGGGGAGAACATCGGCGAACACGGGCTGATGGACCACCAGTACTGCCTCTACGAGACGCTGATTCACGTCCCGCTCATCATCCGATACCCGGAACTATTCAACGATAAAGAAGTTTCGGGACCCGTCGAACTCCGGGACCTGTATCCAACCGTTACAGACCTCGCGGGCGCTGAGCCGCCGGCCGATACGGACGTTTCGACGCACAGTTTGGTTCCCCGAGACGGAACCGTCCCCGTACGGGACAGCGCAATCGCCGAGTATCTCGTCCCGCAGCCGTCGATGGATGCGATCCGGGAGGCCGTGGAGTCGTTCGATGAGACCGCGACGCGGTTCGACCGCCCGCTTCGAGCGATTAAAACCACTGACTGGAAATTCATCGAGGCACCGGGCGACACCGAACTGTACGACCGCGATGAGGACCCTACCGAACGGATTGACATCGCGTCGATGCACCCGGACATCTGTGAGCGCCTCGGGACAGACCTCCGAGACGAACTCGGTCGCCTCGCTCGCGGCACGTCGGACGAAACCACCATCAGCGCGACCAAGAAAGAGCGCCTCGAAGACCTGGGGTACCTACAGTGACACTCGCCCACTGCACCGTCAAGATACTACGAGAACCACAGCGACGCCGGCCCACGACGTGGCACCGGACGGCACACTCGACCGAGTCTCCTGACACAGCAGAACACGTCCAACAGGTATGAACGACCCGCTCGTCAGTGTTGTCCTCCCGACGTACGACCGTCCAGAAAACCTTCGCAACGCCGTCCAGAGCGTTCAGGAGCAGACGTACAGCCACATCGAACTCGTCGTTGTCGACGACCACTCACCGACCCCGGCGGCGGACACGCTCAGTCCGCTCTCGTTCGACGAACTGACCGTCGAGATAATCAGACACGAGGAAAACAGAGGTGCAAACGAGGCCCGAAACACGGGGATACGCGAATCGACGGGCGAGTACATCGCTTTCCTCGACGACGATGACGACTGGGCCCCGTCAAAAATCGAAAAGCAAGTGGCGGCGTTCCGCGAGGCCGGCCCGGAGGTCGGTGTCGTCTATACGGGGTCCGAGTACGTGTACGACGATTACGTGCGCACCGTCACCTTCTCGCTGGAGGGGGACGTCACCGAAGAGATGCTCCGCGGTCGCTCCCTCGGTGAATTCACCACCCTAATGGTACGTCGGGATGTCGTTCGGGCCGCTGGGCTCCCCGATACAGACTTCCCGAGCTGGCAGGACCGCGACTGGCTGCTGCGCCTGTCCCGTCACTGCGAGTTCAAAACCGTCCCCGAGGCGCTCACCACTCGGCGCCGCAAGACCGGAGAAGACAGCATCAGCGACAACTTCGAGGAGAAACGCGACATCTCGTACCCGCTGTTCATTGAAAAACATAGAGACCTCGCCGCGGAGTACGGGTGGCGATGTGAGCGGGCGTTCATGGCCGCGACGACCGAATCACTCGGGCAGGAGGCGCTGAAAAACGGCTACTACGCTGATGCAAAAAAATACCTCCTCAAAGCGCTCCGATACCATCCACTTGATAGATCGCGGCTCGTGTACGCTCTCGTCGCATACGGCGGGAAGTACACCTACAGGGCGGCACACACGCTAGCCAGTCTGCTCCACCGGGTCAGGACGGATACCATCCACAAGTAGGAACTGACTAGTAATACTGCCGGTCGGCTCGCTACAGTTGCAATCGTGGCTTGAACTCGAACCCTCGCGCGCGCCGTCCGTACAGTTGATTAACACCTCTCTTACTTTGCTCCCGATAGTCTTGGGGACAGATAGAATGCACTTGGATGTCGAAAACGTCCTCATTTACGTCGACGACGCTGTTAGATACGATTCGATTGCGGACACGCTGTCTGATTTCGGGCCGACGCACAAGACCATCGCAGCGTCGACTCATACCCCGACGTCGTTCGGGAGCCTACTGACCGGATTGTTACCGCCGCGGAGCGGAATCCACAGTTTCAAACACACAGTACCCCCTGACGTACGGTCCGTCTTCGACATCGAGACACACGAGACGTCGATGGGGTCCGAGGGAGGGATGAACGACGGCATCGCAGATATCTTCGGCTCTCCGGCGCGGACGACTATCGAGGAAGCGAAGCCGCCGTTCGTCCACGTCGTCCGCCGTCCCGGCGGACATGCGCCGTACAACGGGTTCGAGTGGGACCAGTACGAGTACGCGGACGAGACTGCCGCCGAATACTTCGACAGGATTTCGAATCAACCCGAACAGGCACGAATCGATTACGAGCAGGGCGTGGAACGCTCGTTCGAGGAATTCCAGCGTGTCCTCGGTGTCCTGAAAGAGCGCGGGCTCGCCGACGACACGTTAGTGGTCTACACGAGCGATCACGGTGAACTCCTCGGCGAGTACGGGTTCTTCGGCCACACACACGCTGCCACGCCCGAAGTCGTCTACGTCCCGACGACGTTCATCCATCCCGACCTCGAACCCGGACGGGCCGATGGGCTCTTCCACCACGTCGACTTGGTGCCGACCGTCGCCGACGCGATGGCACGCCCCGTCGACATCGGACAGACGGACGGGGTTATCGATGGCGCTGACCGCGAAACTGGATACAATCACCTCCGGCACATCCGGTACGGGACCCTTGCCGACCCGCTCGAACGGCTGCTCCAGCTGACCGGCGGATTTGAGCGGACCATCCAGAGTCTCTGGGATGCGAACGGTGGTCACGTATTCGTGGAGGGGTCACAGGTCACTGCCTCGCTCATCTACCTCGTCCTGTTGCTACAGAAGCCGTTCGGGAAACAGGTCCGACACGGCAATCGTGTCTTCGAATCGTACAAGATGTTCACGCCCGGACACGCGTCGTACGGGCTCCCCGGATTCGACACGTCCGAGGCCCGGTCGAAAATCGACTCGATTCTCGAGGGCGAGACAGCCGGCAGCGAACACGACATAGATGCAGCCACTGCGGAGCATCTCGAAGAGATGGGATATCTATAGCGGGGACAGCGTTTCGGTAGCCGTATTATAATTTTCACCCGGGGAGTCCTGCACGCAGATATTGTGGCCGATAACACAGCGAACCACGCGTACAACCGACCGCCCCGGGGTGCACAGGATTGGGACGTACTGCTCAACGAGAACTTTTCGCGGATAGACGGCGACGTCGAAATCCGGGACACAGAGGAGAACCGCAGTCAGTACACGCCGAAGACCGGTGCGAAGTACCTCGCGACAGACACCGGACAGGTGTACATCGGCGACGGGAACGAGTGGCAGCGACGCGCATCGGTCAACGTCGTTCGGAACGGTTTCACTCGGACGGCCGACGGAACGGTGATTGCTCCGCCGGGCGAGCTTCAGGCGGCAATCGATGCGACCGCGACGAACTCCAACTTCGGTCAGCAACCCACACAGACTATCAGTCTCGTTTCCGGGCGAACGTACGAAATATCCGATACAATCACCCTCAAATCCGGTGTCCGGCTGGATTGCAACGGCGCCAGAATCGTCCCCTCCGGCGATTTCAACGTTTTCGAACTCCACCGTGAGACACAGCTAGTCCGTCCCCACATCGACACGCGGAACATGGACTGGCAGTCGATTCAAGTCCTTGTCGGAACCAGGGAGTCCGACAAGCTAGAACCGTCGAACCGAGCCTGGGTACAGGACGCCTATCTGCTCGGTGAGCCGGGACGGGGCACCGGCTTGCAGTTTCGCGGACAGGACGGACCGTGTTCGATGCAGGCAGCCAGCGGGATACTCAACGGATTCGACACCGCACTGGAGTTCTACGCGGCGGGCGGCGACACCAGCGGTCAGGGCGACTGGTCGAACGGCAACCATTTCGAGGGCACTATTCGGAACTACCGTGTCGCGATTAGCATGCGGTCGGACGGTGCGGCGGTCAGCGGGAACACGGTCAGGGCGCAAGTACAGGCAAACAGCAAGCGGAGCGAATGGCTCCTGTGGATGGCTGACGACCCCCGAAGCGACCGAGACAGCGAGAACTACCTGATGAAGGGCAACACCCTCTTCGTGTACCCGTGGGACGTGAACAACTACAACGCGAATAACCCCTATAGCTCTGATTCGGACCGACGGGCGCCGATATGGTATCTCGGTCGAGGGACCCGCTACGGGAACTCCATCTACGATTTCAGCGGCCTGCTAGGCAACGAGTTCATCGTGAACAACTCCGACAATCCCGACCGAAACGGAATCTTCACCGCACACGGCGGCGAGGTCACTGGAACGACACAGCTCCGGTTCAACCCCGCATACGACCGAAACGATAGTCGCAGATGGCACCCGGAGTCCGAGAACAGCTGAAACCGGGGGCTTCTGGACAGCGGTCGGTACGAATTACGAGTTACGCGTTCCGTGACTCGTGGTGCCAGTTCCGGCTGTCGTTGCGCTGGTAGTTCGGCGGCTGGCTCCACTCCGTCGTCCCCGTTACGTGCCCGCCGTGACCGGTGAGAATACCGTTTCTGTCGGGGGTGTCGGCGTTGTTGACGATGTACTGGTTGCCCATCAGGCCACCGAAGTCGTACAGCGAGTTCGCGTACTGCTTGCCCTTCCCGATGTACCACACCGGGGGCTTGCGGTCACTGCTGTCGTAGTACGGGTTCTTCTCGTAATTGATGTTGTCCCAGGACTTCACCAGCATGGCGTTGCCCTTCTTCACGTAGGAGGAGTCGCCGCGCTGAGAGCTGGAGCGGGGGTCGTCTTCCATGTACCAGAGCCATTTACTGACTCGCGGGTTCGGCTGGGCCTGCAGGCGGAAGGAGTTGCCTGTGACGGCTGCACCTTCCGACCGCATCGAGACCCCGATTTCGTAGTTCCGGATGAGCCCCTCGAAGTGGTTGCCGTTCGACCAGTCGCCCTGACCACTGGTGTCGCCACCCGCCGCGTACAGGTCTATCGCACGCTTGAACCCGTTGATAGTCCCGGTCGCCCACTGCATCGAGCAGGGGCCACCGCTTCCGCCGCGGAACTGGAGACCCGTTCCTTCTCCCTTGTCGCCCATGAGGTAGGCATCCCGGACCCAGGCCCGGTTCGCGGCTTCGAGTTTCGCAGCGTCGTCGGCACCGACGACGATTTGGGTCGAACTCCAGCCCTGGTTCCGGGAGTCGATATGTGGCTCTATGAGCTGGCTCTCCCGGTACATCTCGATGACGTCGAAGTCGCCGGAGGGGACGATTCTGGCGCCGTTGCACTCCAGTCGGACGCCGCGCCGGAGCTTAATCGTGTCCGACACGGTGTAGTTCTCGCCCGAGACCAACCGGACGGTCTGGGTCGGCCGCTTGCCCCATTCGGCGCCGTTCGACGCGTCGTCGATTGCGGACTGGAGGTCGCCGGGCGGGGCAATTATCGTCCCGTCGTCGGCGGTCTTCGACCCCGTAGACGAGGGTGTGATGTCCCCGATGGGGTTCCACGTGTCGCCGTCTCCGAGATACACTGTCCCCGTATCCGTCGCCAGGAACTTCGCACCGGCGCTGGGCGAATACTGGTCCATGTTGGATTCGGCGTCCCGGAGTTCGACGTGGTTGTCGAGCTTCTTGAAGTTCTCGTTGAGCGGTACGTGCCAATCTAGCGTGCCCTCCGCGGGCGTGTTGTATCGTTCTGCCATTGTCTTATTGGGTACCCCCGTACCCACCCATCCCGTAGCCTTCGCTGCCGAAGTCGTCGGTCGCGGTCTCGGTCTCCGTCGGTGTCGGCGTCGCCGTTTCCGTCTCTGTCGGCGTGGCCGTTTCAGTCGGTGTGGCCGTCTCGGTCTCCGTCGGCGTCGCGGTCTCGGTCTCCGTTTCGGTCGCCTCCCGGAACTCGAACCAGTTGAAGTCGATACCGGACCCGACCGCCTTGACCTGGATGACGTGTTCGCCACCGGAATCGACCGTCACGTCCGGCAGCGTCGCCGTCTCCCAGGCGGTCCAGTCGCCCGTGTTCGGGACGGCCACCGTGCCAACCCGTTCGCCGTCGAGCGACACCCGCAGTTGCCTGTCGTCGCGGGTCGTCGCCACGCGGACGTCGACGTCGTAGGTTCCGGCCGGCACCTCCACGGTGTATTCGAGCCACTCGCCGTCCTCGAAGTAGCCGACGTTGTACTCGCCGGAGACGTCCTGTGTCTGCCGGATGTCCACGTCGGAGTCGCGGTAGTCGAGGTCGTACTCGCTCCCGGCGGTGGTGTCGTGGTACGCCACGCCCTCGCCGCCGAGGTCGTAGTTCTGGGCCTGCACTCGGCCCGGCAGAACCGGGACGCCGTCGTACGGCTGGTTGCCGGCGACGACGAACTCGGCCCAGTTGAAGTCGATGCCGGAGCCGACGGCCTCGACCCGGAGGACCTGCTGTCCGTCGGCGTCGATGGTCACGTCCTCCAGGGTCGCGGTCGTCCACGCCGTCCAGTCGCCCGTGTTGGGGACGTCGACTGTACCGAGCGTCCGCTCGCCGAGCGTGAACCGGAGCTGTCTGTCGTCCCGGGTCGTCGCCACGCGGACCCTGATGTCGTACTGGCCCGGCGAGACGTCGGCGGAGTATTCGAGCCACTCGCCGTCCTCGAAGTAGCCGACGTTGTACTCCCCGGTGCTGTCCTGGGTCTCCCGGATGTCGACGTCGGTGTCGCGGTACCCGGTGTCGTACTCGTTGCCGGCCGTCGTATCGGAGTAGGCGACGCCCTCCCCACCAGTGTCGTAGTTCTGGGCCTGGATACGGCCGGGAATCGTCGCGGCCGTCCCGTTGTACGGGTCTTGTACGTCGACTTTCTCGAATTCGACCCAGTTGAACTCCACGCCGGAATCCAGCGCCTCGACCCGCAGCGTCGATTGCTGTTCGGCCGTTATCTCGACGTCCTCGACCGTGACGGTCTCCCACGAGGTCCAGTCGCCCGTGTTGGGCACGGTGACGGTCGCGAGGGTCCGGTCGCCGAGGGACAGTTCGAGTTGGCCGTCCGAGAGCGCCGACGCCACTCGCAGGCTGATGTCGTACGTCCCCGGCGAGACGTCGGTCGTGTATTCGAGCCACTCCCCGGCCTGGAAGTAGCCGACGTTGTACGTCCCGGACTCGTCCCCGGTCGGTCGGATGTCCACGTCGGTGTCCCGGCTGGCGGACCCGTAGATGTTCCCGGCGGACGTGTCGTGATACGCCTCGCCTTCGCCGCCGATGTCGAAGTTCTGGGCCTGGATACGGCCCGGAATCGACCGGACCGTCCCCTCGTACGGGGACTGGGACTGCGTCGTGGTGCCGGTCGAGAGGGCCAGCGAGTAATCGCCACCGCCCCGACCGACGTCCATGACTTGCAGATAATGTGTCGCGCTGGTAGAGAGTGATTCCGGGAGATACACCGGGGCCGCCGAACTCGCGTACGCCTGTGACACCAGTTCACCGTCGGGGTTGAACACCCCGAGGGCCGCGGGCCCCGTGTCGGGGCCGGGCGTGAACGTGACAGTCACGTCCTCGGTGTCGGGCCGAAACGCGAAGAGATCGGACGAGCCCGGAGACAGCGTCGTCGAGAGCCGAGAACCCACGTCGAGGCTGCTGACCGACTTCGCCACGCTGGCGTCCCCGGCCACCTCCGAAACGTCGACCGCGGCGAGCTGGGACGTCACTGCGGGCTCGCCGCCGTAGCCGAACTGTGCCGCCGAACTGCCCGTGGTAGGACCACCTTTACCGGTACATCCCGCCAGGGCCGCGGTGGCAACACCTGCTAATTTCAGGCACGTGCGGCGGTCTACGACGGTCGCGTCTGTCGGAATCCTGTCCTCCCGCGACACCTCCTCACTGTCGTGCGAGCGATTCTGTTCTTCGTTGGTCACACTCCGGTAATCCCTATTTACTATTTTATTCGTTGTTGCGGGTTAGGTGGCTTTTGAAGTACTTGCCACCCATGCAATCTATCTTGCATATCATTATTAAAAGAAAATTACAAACGAAAATGACAGTAAAACTATCGAACGCCAGCCGATATTGCCGAGCAGGACCAGAAGTAAGAAGGTATTAACAGCAAGATGCGGCAGAGTGTAACGCTGGCGACCTCAGTTCCCGACTCGCTTACCGGGCCTCAGTCGCGTGGTTCCGGTCCGGCGACGACGCGACCTGGGTCTCGAGTCAGTTCACGTAGCCGAGATGCCCGAGTCGCTCGCGGGCGGTCTCTTCGTCCTGTTCGGACGTGTCGGAACCGGCGAGATTCTCAGAAGTGATTTCTGGGCGATCGCCGCGCTCGTATGTCAGCCACGGGACCGTGACCAGCCCGTCGGCGTACACCCCACCCGGGTGTCCATACTCCCTTATCGGCACCGGAAAACTCCGCTCACCGATGACCTGCCCGTGGTCCGCGGTGACGACCGTCTTCCCCGAAAACTCGTCGAAGAGCCGCTCGACCTCGGGCAACACCACGTCGAGGTTCTCCCTGAACGCACGCTCGACGACCTCGTCGGAGACGTCTATTTCCCCGCTGAGGAGCTTGTGCCACTCGAAATTAAGCCTGTCTAGGTCGAAATTTTCCTGTCCAGTCGGCCCGAGGAACGGGTAGTGTGGCTGGAGGTAGTGGACCAGCAGTCGCTTGTTGGGGTACCGCTCTTTCGCCTGTATCGCGGCTTCGGTCATCGTTTCTGGGAGGACCGTCCGGTACTCCTCGTCCCAGCCGTCCTCCCTCCACACGTCGACGATGTCGTGAAACCGCGTCTCTACCCTGTCTCGATGCCTGTGCAACATCGGGCTTCCCGTTACGTACACCGTATCGAGGAACTTGCGCCCGTGAAAGTTCGCTTTGAGGAATTCCTTTGTGTCGGAGGCCCTCGATTCTACTGACTCCAGTGTCCCGGGAAGCGAGCTCTGCTGCTTGAACATGTCGTAGCGACACGCATCCAGAATGAGGAGGTGGTCCCAGTCCCTAGCAAAGACGTCGATGCCGTCGCGGTTGTACGGCCACGTCCGGAGTCGGCGATAGTAGAGGCGGTTGACCTCCTGGAAAATCTTGTGTGGTTCATCGAGGCCATGTTTCAAAGACTCCAGCGTGTACATCCCTGACTGGTGGGACCGCTGTCGGACGTATTGTTATACCGTCTAAAACCGGCCCACTTTGCTACTGTAATCCCGGGCCCGCTCCCAATCCGAATGCGATAGGCCGCCCCCGACTCGTCCTCGCTGTGCAGTGTCCACGACCCGGGGGTGACGCCGAACGCTCCTGTGATTACCCGGTCGGGTCTTCGATGTCAACCCGGCACCGACGCTGTAGCGACTCTTCTTCCTTTGCCAGACACGACAACGAGATGATGGTGTCTCTGTTCAGGAGAGATGTTTGAAACGAAATGTGGTCGCCCACTGTAACTCCGTTGTACAGCGTTCTTGACGCCCGGTACTCTACCGATCCGGTCCGGCTGAACATGTTGATAGTACCGTCAGCGTGGTCGACTGTGACTTGGAATTGTACAGAGTCGTATGTTTCCCGCAGCGAAGTTGCGACCGCTGTCGAGATCTCCCCGGGTGATTGCCCAAGTTGGCCCTCGTGCTTTGACGAAACGGTTGTCTCGTCATTGTCAATGGAGGCGATTTCAGTCGTCTCCCCCTCTGCAATGCCGACGAACCGCTTTTGAACGATCTCACCTTGATTAACGAGCAACAGCTGATCTAACCAGCGCCCACCCTGTAAGAACGGGAGGACACCAGCAAGTACTGTTCGACGCTTCATCGCGCTTTACCTTTCCGTTCGCCGAGCCAATTGATCTGGATTACCTGTTTCATTTTGATCACGCCAACGTATCGAATATGGATTCGAGGTTCTGCTTGACTTCCCAATTGAAACTAAACATGAGAGCCAGAGCCAGGGCCACATAGACTCCGATACCGACCAGAACCATCAGAATAAACTCCAATACCGGCGCGTTGAGAGTCACTGTCTGATAGACGTAGGTCACCGCAGCTGCCATCCCGAGACTTGCTGCCAGTGGATACGAGACCTCCCTGAGCACTCGAACCGGAGACGCCTCAACTGTCCGGGAAATAAGATAGGTGTCTATCGGCATCATCGGGAAGATGTAGATGCCCGTAATGAGGGCCGCGGTCCCCTCGATTCCGTACATCATCGTGGCTGGATAGATGAATATCGCAATGAGAGTCACACGTACAGCGGAGAGTTTAGCAATATAGTCTGGCCGTCCGACCGCTTTCCAGACTGGCCCCATCGTCGCACCCATCGAACGCAGTAGCCCATAGATAGCTAGCAACTGCATTACGGGGACCATCGGCCGCCACTCTGGAGTGAAGAATGCTTCGACGAATGCGGGTGCGACCGCCGCGATACCCATAGCTGCTGGGAACGAGGCCAGAGTGGTCATCCTGAGCGTCTGGAGATATCCGGATCGGAGCTTATCGACATCGTTCTGGACCTTCGAATATGCCGAAAACGTCACACTGGAAATTGTCTGTGTGATTTCGGTCGCCGGTGCGTTCGAGAGCCGGTAGGCAAGCTGATAAAACCCTAGTGCACTCGCCATGAGCGCCCAGCCGACAAATGCATCATCCCCTCTACTGTACAGGAAATAGAGGATCGAGTTGGCTGTAACCCACTTCCCGAAACTGTACCGCTTTTTCGCAACACCGAGGTCAAACGACGGCCATGGCCGGTATCCGTCTGCGATATACGAGACGAGAAACCGGGCGGCATCGCCGGCGATGAATCCGATTGCCAGTGCATAGACGGTTGGATCATACAGAGCTATACCCACGGTGACGACGAAGTATGCCACCGCACCGCTGACTCTGTAGACGAACTCTTTGTGGAAATCTAGACTCTTCTGAAAATAGACGACAGCAGGGTTTTGTAACCCAACAATAAACGGCGAAAGGGCGATGACCCGAAATAGGTCGGTCGCCGCAGGTTGGTTAAATAACGAAGCTATAAACGGTGCCCCAAGGAACAGGATTACGCCAATTACCGTCCCTCTCGCTGTCTCAATTGTCCAAGCCGTGTTGAGTTCGTCGTCGACATTGTCCTCCTCGGCCTGTATCAGAGCAGACTTGATGCCCAACTCCGAGAATTTCTTGAGTGAGGATAGCGTCAACAGCGCGATTCCCATCAACCCGAATGCACGTGGGGACAACAGTGAAGCGACGATGACTAGCAACAGCAACTCTAACCCCCGTTCAGTGACGTTCATGACGCCGACCCAAACGCCACTTTTGACAGCCTGTTCCATGACATCGTCACTGGCAGGGAGCAGTCGCTTTATCAGCCGTTTTAGTTTATCTAGCATCGTCGTCCAAACTCCTCGTCACGTCTGTGTCGAGCCACTCTGCTAAACTGAAATGTGTTCTGCCGACGTAATACTCTATATTGCTGTGCCTGCATAGACTCTCCGTTGCTACACACTTTGGATACCCTCTGTTTGTTATGAACGGGATAACTGCGACACCGCTGAACTATCAGGGCGTCTCCTGACGACCCCCTCTTGGTTGCAACTGGTCGAGTGTACTGGGGTTTACTGATTGTCAGCGGTGAGGACTTGTCCACTTTCAACCATCGACTCCAGCGGGTTATCGTCGATTTCCAGCGGGAAATCGACTCGCCCACACCGGCGAGCGGATTCCCAGCACCCGAATATCAGCTCTGTTGCCTGCAGTGCATTGTCTGCTGAAAGCTCGGGTTCACGGCCTGTGGCAAGTGCGTCGACGGTGTCCGCAATGGCACGGTCGATATAGGTTTCGGGTCTTGTGTTCTCTACAGTGACTCCCGGTATTCGAGCGCTGAGCTTCTGTTTTGCAGCGTCGAATATTGTTTCGTTGGGCCCATGCACATCCTCTCCATCAGTGTCGATTGTTGCCCAGCTTTTCCCGGTCCGGAGCCGTAGGGGAACCTCGCCGCCGATTTCTATTACTCCGTCTGTACCAAGCAGTCGCATATGACAGTCGACAATGCCACCGTCCCCTGTCGATGCAAGCCCGTTGACACCGTTTGTATACCGCCATTGCGCGATGGCCTGATTCTCGTTGTGGGCCCCGAACTGTACGTTTTCCTCGCTGTATTCGATCCCAGCCATCACCCACTTCGACATTGCTTGATCAGTGAAATACCCACAGAGGTCAAACAGGTGTGACCCGTAGTCGAACAGATTTTTTCCACCAAGTTCAATTCGCTCTAATGAGCCTATCTTTCCGTTTTCAAGCAGCGACTTGGCCTTCCGGAAGGGCTTCCCGAATCGCCGTTGATGATTGAACGTGAGTTGGATGCCGGCCCGCTTACAGGCCGACACCATTGTCTGACAGTCCTCCCATCTCGTTGCCATCGGCTTTTCGCAGTGGATCGCGTCCATTACCCCGCTATCAGCACACGTCATCACGACAGGTGCATGGATATGGGGCGGAACACAGACACTGACGATGTCGGGTTCGACAGCAGCGAGCATCTTTTCAGTATCTGTGTAGATGTTTCCGTCTGGGAGATTCCATCGTTCACCGAAGTTCTTGGCATTTTCCGGGACGACGTCGGCACATGCGGTAATTTCACACGAACCTAGCCGCCTGTACGCGCCTGCATGTCTGTATGCCATTGCGAACCCGTCGGTATCCGGGTCGTCCGGATCTGCGCCAGTCCCAATGACTGCGACAGTGTACGTCATCGGTTGAGAGTGGGACAGTAGCCCCAATAGTAGTAACCTCGTACTGCTAACTCTGGCAGTCTGCAACAACCGGCCGCTCTCTTAATACGACTGGGTCCATATCTGAAACTCTGTATCAGTACGCACCCATCTCATGGGGTTTTGGAACACGCACGGTGTGGTTATATGACTACTAACTCGGACTTGTCGGACTCCCAATCAGAACACTCATATCAGCAACTACGTAGATGTTCGGTCGTGACTTGATTCTCCCTTCTCGAGTACACATACGACGACAGCCACAAGTCGGCGTTTACTTTCTGTGCCCTCTATATACGTGGTAGCTAGGCCCATGTCCAAACCACATGGCGATCAACAGCAGGATATGCTACAGCATGACTGACAGTATGGCCTGTTTACTAAAACGCGCCCCGTCATTGGATTCCTGATAGCGATGGATCAAAATAGCCGCCGACATAGCGTAGCTACAGGAGCAAGAAGGACTATTCCACGGTACTGATGCCTTCAGATGATGAGACCAAGACCATGGAGTCGGAGCAGGCCACCCGGCGGACCGTTCTTGCCCTCGTCGCGACTGGTCTCTCGTTTATCGCTGCAGTGCTTGTGAAGCGAGAGCTATTCTATCGTGGATACGGTGAGGATGGATATGGTGAACATGGCTTCGGCGAGTGACTAACACAGAATCTCCTCCGACTTTGTCCACGGATAGAATCGCTGCAGTAGCTGTCAGGTTGCCCCAATCCAGCACTGACGGAATCAGTCTAAGATTATTCTGACGGGTCTGCGGACTGGGAAGGCCGATCAATCTCTGGTACCTCGCCCCTATCCGCTTCTTGCTGGGGGTGACTAAGGAACCCTCGAAGACGCCCGGCTGTCTTCGCAACGGTACTCCCCGCCTCTACCACGGTAGCTGTTGGCGTTATTCTGATGTAATTCAGTGGGTCAAATGCTTCACAGGAAATGTTCTTTAGTTGATCAGCTCGCGAGATGTTACACTTTGACCAGTAGTATGGACTCTTCGTTTCGAGTTTATACTGCTTCCGCCAGTATTCGGTAATAGAAGACGCGTACGGATGATCGACAATGAGTTCGGGATCGTAGAGAATATCAAACTTGCTGCTGACTCGCCTGGCAAGTTCTTTTTCTTCGTGACCCCACCCCATCTGCTCGTCCCATCCACCGACGGTCCTGAATACGTCCCTGTGAACGCCCATGTTACACCCCCAGAAGTGTCTGACGTAGCACGCATCGTCTCCCCAATCGTAATGACCGGTGAAATGTCGGGCAAATACGTCATCTGCTGGGTGAACGGTTCGACCGGCGTAGGCCGCCTCTGTTTCGAGGACTTCGTTGGCTTTTCGAAGATATCCCGGTCGAACTCGTGAATCATCATCGAGAAACACGATTTTGTCGCTTGAGGCACGTCTGATCCCTTCATTCCGTGCTCTGGTTACTGGGCTCTCATCGCAGACGATAACCTCGAAGTCGTCGAATGCCTGTTGCTCGAGGCACTGAATTGCTTCAATCTCATCCCGCGGCTTCAGTGTCGCGATGACAACGCTGACCGATACCATGTAATCCTTCTATGAAGTTGATATCGCCTTCAATATATTAGTATAGCCTACCTGTCACTATTAGGCACAACATTCGTGAGTTTGGCCTACGCCGGCATGGTTGCAATAACTGCCTGTACCCACGATACAACCCCGTAAACAAACACCACAAACCCACTCATGGAAACCCAGCGCAGTCGCCTGTGATTCTTCGGCCTAGGGCCGTCTGGTTTACTGAGCTCAACTGCAAAGAGAAACCCCGCATAGCTGAGCAAGTAATACAATAACGGGTTCCACCGACCAATAAACATCATACCTCCCAGCGTCGTCGATAGCCAGACGACGAACACACCCACAAACTGTCGGACCCAGCTAGCGCACATAGCTACGCTAATATACCCCTCCTGTTTTGTTATACTACTGCTAGCGCGTGCTGTTGGCCGATAATCTGAACGGTGCTTCCAGTAGCAGTTCCCGTATGAATAGCTGTGGTGTACGATGTTCTAGCTTGGGCACTACTGAGAAGCCACAGAAATTGGATCATTGAATTTGGCGCCCGAAAACAATGAGTCGAATCACATATAATTCGCCATCGGCTCACCGGGACCAACACAACGGTGATTTGGGAGCGCTTTAGAGGCGGACTATTGTTGGATATTCCCGCCGCTAGTGGGCGGCGCGGCTGCTTCCTTTGAAAGACGCTGTTCTGCAGCATCTCTGTCTTCAGGATATCCAACGTCGATACGCCATCCGTTAAGACGAACGGCGTCGATGGTTCTTCCGCTGTCCATCAGTAAATCAATGGCATCGCTGAGTTCGTACTCGCCCCGATCAGAGGGCTGAACCAGGCGACATGCTTTGAATATTGCTGGAGAAAACGTGTAAAAGCCGGTCATGACCAGATTAGATGGAGGGTCGTCCGGCTTTTCTACCACATCGGTTATCTCACCGTATTTATTCGTCACGCAAACGCCATACCGAGACGCCTCGTTCTCCGGGACCTCTTCTACCAGAAATGCGCAGTCGACGCGTTGCTCTCGTTGTCGTTGCACGACTGTGTCGAGGTTTCCTCGAAACACATTGTCTCCCAGCATCAGCATAAAATCCTTCTCAATTTCCTGTTCGGCCTGTAATAAAGCGTGTGCTAGCCCAGCAGGCTCCTCCTGATGAACATACGTTATCGGGACACCATCGTACGAGTTCCCGTAGTAGTCGATAATCTGCTCTTGGCGATATCCGACGACGATAACAAACTCGTCCGCATCAAGTGAAACGAGTTCGTCAAGACAGTGTGTCAAAAGCGGCTCTCCGTTTACCTTGACTAACGCTTTTGGAAGGTTATCAGTCAGTGGCTGGAGTCGTGTTCCCCTCCCAGCTGCGAGGACTACTGCTTTCATCACTCACACGCTTTCCCAGGTGCCACATTGTAATGCTGCTACTAATCAGAGCTTATCACATGTAAGCAAACCGCACATCCTTTCGGTCACCAGCGCCGTTCAGCTATCGGCGTAGATCTCGAAGTGAGTCCGAATGAATAACAATGAACTCTTCTTCACCAAGTTGTGACTCGTGCTCTGGCAAAAATATCAACTGTGAATCTGTGGAAGATTTGACAACAGTGAGTTCTTCCATCTCGTAACCTAGGTCCGATTCCCAGTCCGGGTCTGTTGCTACGTCCTCCCACTCCTCTGAGGTCATCATTCAGTCGCTACTCCATTCAAATGTCCTGATATTGACAAACTCAAACACTTGTGTGTCAACCGCGAATCCTGACTCCGGTCCAGTAGTCCTGATCTCATATTAAGACGATATTTATACTCTCTCTCTACCGCGCTGACATCGAGCATATCTCGGAAAGGTGTAATTACTATATTAAAGATTGCGTCTCTATACACGGCATTCTTATGTAAATTACAACCCAGTTACTTACCAGCCTATCCTGCGACTTCGCACTCAACAAAACTCATAATCCCAGGAAGTAAGATCAAATTACTTCGCTATTCGCTAGGTTTGGACTGTGGATGACACTGTTCTGTGACGTATGTGGATACTGAACTTAGCCACAGGATCACTCAAACTTCTCTGTACATCCATACCAATAGTTCTGTATCTACGGGTCCTAATTGACAATCTCATGCGGGCTATTTTAACTGTAATCGTTACGCCTGAATCTCCAAACCAACAACGTCCTCTCAAATACTGTCAGTGGGTGCCTTCGTTGGCTTTGGCACTTAATCAATCTGAGCAGCTACTGTCGCTCTAGTACGTCGTGGTGGTAAGCTCAGCTATGCCAGAATAACACAACTATAACAATACATCCTTGCGTGTAAGAGTCTAACGGAGAGGGCAGCTACCCGACATCCACAACACCGGCCCAATCCTTACCACCCCCCTCAGGGACGCTCGTGCCCTGTATAGTCGCTGTCGACTCGGATCGCTCTCTCCACTTTGACAGTGAGCTGGAGCGGCTTCGTTCACACCGCCTTTCCGGCTCACTCCGGTCTTAGCTCCTTAGCTATGCCTACTGGCGTCAGACACTTTGCTATGGCTTCGCCGACCCCACGAAGAATTGTTGAGTCACTACCGTCCTCTTCAAATTAAAATCAAGTCATGAGAAAGTCACTGATATCTACCAGACCAGGCGCGGCTGACACCCGAAATCGTAACTGACGAACAGATATTATAGCCTTACTAATATATGTATGACCACTCCCCCAGCCAACGTCTGGACAAGCGCTCACAGTATCACAAAATTCAGACACTTATAACGAAATCCCGAAAGCCCGATGCAAATATGCTCTGGACATCGACAACTGACAACCGTCTAGAAGAAGCTGACTACCTCAAATATGAACTCAATTACTAAACTGTAACAGTTACAGGTAGCGGTGTATGCCGGAACATATCTCCGACAGCGAAATGGAACGGATCTCGGAATTCGCGAGCACTCCGATGTACAAACGGTCGCCTGATCAGTTACTGCCGGACAGTGCGGCCGACGACGAAGAATAACACACCCTTGGGGGGTGTCTTTTTGATCAGCCTACAGTTCCGTTCACGGCTCACCGATGTCGAAGGTTTTATTGTTTTTTCTTCGGCGCATGGAGACCGCGTGAGCAATAGAAAGCACGAGAAATGAACTGATGACGACTAGTCCGATGACTAACGGATTAACGGCACTGAGCAGAGGCACACCGACGATCGCTGCTATAACCAAAACGGCATTCAAGAAAGCTACAGCGCCATAGTACTGATACCACTTTGACTCGTCATCGCCATTGCTGATGAACGGTTCAACTTCCGGCGCATCCTCTCGAAGAGCTATCTCACCCGTATCGGCGTCATAAGTTATTAGCCCTGCCTCTTGCAGCTTCGGAGCATGGGTCTGATACAGCGAAACGTACACCCGCTTTCGGGCCTGCGAGGAGAGTTCTTCAACGGTTGTATCGTTTTCCCACGCGGCCAATTCCTCAGCTAAATCGGTCAGCTGTACTGGTTCCATCTGTTGGCGCAGATAATAAAGTGTGTATCGACGCCTAGAACTGCTGAGGATATCGAACATTTGGTCGCGCGAGAGCTCTTGTTCTTCTTCTGCCATCGGTGCACTCATGACCTCTCTTGCTGCATTGGTTTATGTTCAGGCCGCGAGAGCGACATATATACACGAAACCCGGGGTACCGTTTTGTTACACCCCCGTTACCCTCTAATTCCTCAGTAAGAAATAGCTACTTGTATGACGTACTAGAATTCTGTCCGTCACTGACTGGCCACAGTCAGCATATAATCTCTGTACCTGTGATGTGGACGTATTCGCTATACTACACGCCGCAATCACAAAAATTGAGTATAGATAACATGTAAGTATGAAGGCGAAAGCGCCGTACGGTAAGTTTGTGCTCGGTTGAGACACCCCTCTGATTCACACTACCAGACCCTGGATCTGCTTCTATTAATACATATATAAGTATTAGAACTGTACTATCAGATTCTACCGAGAGCAGACAGAAATTACGTAGTATCCTATTAATAATATATCGGGGATATACGACACTGGTTATGTACTCGCTGAAGGAACAGTAGGAAGTTGCCAGCCAGCTACGTGGGCGTGATCTCGATTGTCTCGCTGTCTCGGATCCGAACGGTGTACCCACTGTATGTGAAACTGATCTGTATATCGTCGTTGGACCGCCCTGTGACGAGCGCGTCGAGGGCATCCGGGTCGATCTGATTATATAACGGCGGGAGGCTCGTTTCTGTGACGGATTCTTTGGCTGCTATCGCGGTCACAATCGCTTCACTCGGTGATTCGTACTGGTTTGCCCAGAAGACAGTTTCTGTCTCGTTCCACTCCAGACTCATTATTCCTTGTATGGACGTGCTACCGTATCAGGATATACTCTATCAGACTAGCAAACTGAAATTACAGACGCTAACTATCTAGATGCTGGGTCGTTCCACCTTCGCTAAACAATTGTTCGAGTAGTTTCCGGACAGCGACCCGAAGATGATGGCTAAACGTTGGTTGTGATATATCGAGTGTATCGGCGATCTCCTGTCCGGTCTTGTCTCGGGGAGATTGATAGAACCCGCTATAGTAGGCTGCAAGCAGGACCTCGAACTGTCGGGTGGTTAGCTGTGCCGTCAGCTCCGAGTGGAATGACTCGCGGGTCTGGACACCACGTTCCCGCTTGTGACGGCTCACGAGCTCGATATCTGGACACGAACGCCGTAATTCGGCTATGAGCTGGCGAATATCGACAGTCTGTGGGACCTCAAGCTGTATCTCTAGCGTCTCACCGTCGGACCGGAGTAACTGCGGGGCCCCTCCCTGCTCGGCGACTGTCAGTGCAAGCTGTGTTCCCGATACTGCCGCCTCGAACAACCTCGTGTCTTCTGTATCAGTCAAACACTCTAATCGCTCAAGTCGGGGGAGGGTGTCCAAACACGCTTGTAAGTCATCGGGGGAAGCGTCAGTGCTGAAAAACACGATACAGCTGGTCTCTCCCTGTGGAACGATACCCTCGAATGTGACCTCTGCATCGGCGATGCCCGCGATCCGATGAATGATATCGTCGGACTCCGTTGCTTCCAACTGGAGTTCGACGGCCCGATCTGCGACGAGCCCTTGCTTCGTTTCAATACTATTAATGGCGTATCCGACGGTCTCACTCACCTCTTCGAGTACCGACTGTGTCGGCAGATCGAAAGTGTCCGGCGTTTTCGCGTATACGGTCAGGATGCCGTAGGAGAGTTGCTGATAGCTAAGTGGAATACTGACGACTGACTGGAACCCTCGTTCCAGTAGCCGTCGTTGCCACCCTTTGCCCCTGAGGCCGTCCGCGATGTTGTTGTTCAGCGTCTGTTCGTTAGTCCGGGCTGTCTGGACTGCTGGTGGAGGCGGCGTCTCATTCGAGGGCGTGCGGGATTCTTGCAAAAAACCACGGTCGGTTCCTGCCCACGTCCGTGGTGTGACTCGATCGTTATCGGATTCGTATTCGCCGATCCAGGCAAACGAACAGATGTCTGACGCGACCAACTGATCACACACCGCTTGCTCTATTTCGGAGCGACTGTCTGCCCTGAGCACTCGCTCGTGAATTTTCTGGCTTAGCTCCGTCAACCGATTCATCTGCTCAAGCTGAACCGTCTGTTGCTCAAGATCGCGCTGCCTGTCCTCGAGTTCCGTCTCGTAGGTTAGCCTATCGAACGCCGTTCGAATCGTCGCCCCGAGGAGCTCTGTAATCCGGTGCGTCTGGGTATCGAACACGCCGCCGGTGGTGTCACCTGCCCGAATGACGCCGTGGTCCCCCAGCGGGACGAACACGGCTTTCCCGTCAGCTATGGCCTGTTCATTCGCATCACCGGTCGACTCCTCGTCACGTACTATCGTTTCTTCGGCGAAAAAGGCCGAACTCACAGGGCTATCGTCGTCCGCCGGAATCGCTCTGTGCCCTTCGGTATCCGTGGCCGCAAGCGGGCGGAAAGCGTTCGTATCGCTGTCGAACGTATACAGCACAACCTCGGGGAGCCCGATGATATCGCGCGCCCGGGAGACGACGATCTTCGCGGCTTCCTCTTCCGATGTCACACCCAAGAGGTCCGTTGCCGTTTCGTACAACTGCGTAAAGCCCATCTCCGCCCGCTGTGTCTGTAGTTCGTTTCCGACCCACTTGCTCAGCAGGTCTACGAGTGTCACGTCCCAGTCTGAGAACCCAGTTCCGCTGCCCCCAGATCCGTAGAAACAGAGCGTCCCGTAGATACTCTCGCCAACAGTGAGTGGCGTCCCGAGGTACCGATTGACTTCGCCGTCCCATATGTGGTCTCGACCACTGCCGCCACATTCGGCATTGACATCTGTCATCACGACCGTCTCTTCTCTCGTAATAACCTTCGCACAGGGCGTTTCTGACAACGGAATGGTCCCTCCCGAAAAGATCGTTTCGTCAGGTGTCTGAAGTACTTCGAAACCGTATTCCATCCCATTGATCTGCGACAGCGTCGCATACTCGGTTCCCAGTACGCTGCGGCCCACTTGCATGAGTTCAGCTATCTGTTCTCGTAGCGCCCCTTCTCGCGTGGTGAACACTTCGGTAATCGTCCGCAGGACCTCTTCGCGCATTTCGAGCTCGGCACGCGTGGCTGTTGAATGGAGCCCGTCAGCGACGATTTCCGCAAGCTCTGACAGCACGGTCTGCTCCGCCTCGTCAAAAGCGTATGGTGTGTCCGCGTATATCGAAATGACACTCGGCACTGATCCCGTGTACTGGATCGGGAGGACGATCATCGATCGGAAACCGTACTCCGATGCGAGCTCGCGCCAGGGCTGGCCCGACGATTCGACCCGGATGTCGGACATCACCTGATGTTCGCCGGTTTCGATAGCGTGGCCGAACGGCCCGTCGTCGAACGCCGAGCGGCCGTATTTAGAGAGCATTGCTTCGACGTATTCGAAGGCGTCCCCACCGCCCGCAGTGGGGACGATATCACCCGATTCGTCCTTCTCGCCAATCCAGGCGAACTGGTAGGCGTCCGAACTGGTAAGAATCTCACAGACGGCTTCTTTGATTTCCTCTGCTGTAGAGGCCCGTAGTACCTGCCGATTAATCTCCCGGAACAGTGAGTTAATCCGTGATAGCCGCGCAGTTTCTCGGCGGAACCGGTATGACTCGACCGCGTTCTCGATTCTGTTCGTGAGCACTGCGTATTGCTCCGGACCGCCACCTTTGACGAAGTAATCAGTGACGCCAGCGGAAACCGCTTCGCTGGCGAGTTTCTCGCTCCCTTGGCCTGTCAACAGAATAAACGGGAGGTCTCCGTTAGACTGTCGCACCGTCTCTACGAACTCAATCCCGTCAGTCTCGGGCATCTCGTAGTCACTGACGATGCAGTCGATCGACTCGGAATCGAAGTAGCTGAGTGCATCCTCGACACTTGCGGCCTCGATGACATCGATACGGTCGTTTTCGTGTTCCAGCAGCTCCGCTGTCGTCCGCCGGAACTCCCCGTAGTCATCGACTAACAGTACCTTGATTCTCGAAGCGACCGTCCCACTGTCCGCTGATGCCGGCCCGGTTTCACCGGCCAACTTCCGCATACTACATCAATTACGAGACAGAGGGTATAAACGTTTGACTTGGTTACAACGCCGCCATGATTCTACGTCTGCTAGCAGCTGTCTCTCTTGGAAAAGTCGGCTCCTGACAAGCAAGTGAACAGTTCTTATCGTTTAGAATGTGTATGGATACGACAACTTTCGCACCAGTGGCTCTAGTTGACCTCTCCTCTCAGACCGGTCTCTGTCTGGAAATCTTGGAAGACTCAAAGTACCCTTTCATTATCCATTTCCGGTGAGTGGTGGTCTGTCTTCAATACAGCCTTTCTGCGGAAGGTGACTGAAAAACGAATACGGTGTCGCGTATTGCGGACGTGTACTAGTGCCGCTAACACATCAGGTAAAACTCATTACCGAATACATAACACATATATTACATCGATGGTGGCTGGCAGACAAACTCCGTCTTTATTTTTGTAGCTCAGTGTCAAAATCACACACTAAGGGTGTATCTTTTTATATGGAGCGTCGACGCACAGCAGACTGTGGCTACGCGCCGTCAAAAACTATTACTGAGCAGGCCGGAACAACTGGACAATGGCTGCTGACTCCGGTTGCAAAGTAGACGCGGTCATCGACAAGTACGCGTTGGCGTCGGCAGACCCCGTCTATGACTCCCTCGACGATGGGCTGCTCGCACGCTGGACTGGTGCTGATGACCGAACCGAAATGGGGTATCGGTCGTTGACAGCGTGGTTCAACAAACGACTTCTTAAACAAGTCTACACTGAACACGGGCGTGACGCCCTCGATACCCGCATAGACAGTGACTACGAGACATTACGGGGCAAAGACGATCTGCAACGAGACGAACTGATAGAGCGACTCCAGGCGACTGGCATTCCGGGTGCATCGATCCGCAATGACATGGTTTCGTGGGGGACGATGCGGACGCATCTCAACGAGTGCCTCGACGGGGAAAAAGAGCCCCGGGAGGCAACAAAGAACTGGGAGCGCGAAAGTGTGGCAACGGCCAAAACTGTCGCCGAACAGAAGGCCGAAACAGCATTGTCTTCGCTCGCGAAGAAGGGCGATATCGACGGCGGTGACACCGCGGAGATAGAGGCTCAGATACAACTCGGATGCCCGGATTGTCCGACCCGTGTTCCGTTTGCTGTCGCACTTGAGCGTGGGTACGTCTGCAAGCAACACCGGAGCGCGAACCTGTCAGCACACAACTCATGAGCTGGACCATCGAAATCGAACGAATCGCGGGGATACTCGACGGATCGGCGACGATAGAACCGGGACTGAATGTTGTCCGTGGCTCAAACTGGCAGGGGAAATCGAGCTTCATCGAATCTATCAAGACGGCCCTTGGCACTTCTACTGAACTGACTGAAGGGGCGGATGACGGTGCGGTGCATCTCGAAACGCCAACCGGTGCCTACGATGTGACGCTCAGCCGTGAGAACGGTACCGTGGTCCGACGGGGTGAACCGTATCTCAGTGACGAGTACGACGTGATCCGCGCTGAACTGTTTGCGTGCCTGGACGAACGAAACGAGGTCCGCCGTGCCGTCCGAGCAGGAGAGAACTTGGAGGACGTGCTGTTGCAGCCGCTCGACTTCCAGAATATCGACTCACAGATCGAGACGTTACAGCGGGAGCGCGAACAGATTGAAACGGAACTCACGCAGGCTCGCGAAGCGAAAAAGCGGATTCCAAGCGTTCAGGAGAAAGTGACACGACTGGAAGACGAAATCGAAGACCTGCGGGCCAGACGCGAGACAATCGACGACGAGGCGGGAAGCGACGACAGCTCTGAGTCCGTGCGCCGACAGCTCAGTCAAGCACGGACTGAACAGAATCAGGCCAAGAACCGCGTCGAACGACTGGAGCAAAGTATCGAGCGGACGGAACAGCGTCTCTCTGACCGCAAAGACGCCCTCGACGCCCTCGAAATCCCGGAGTACGATGATATTGAAGACAGGCTCTCGGAGGCGCGGGAACGGCTCTCGGAGGTGGAGCGCGACGCTGAGGTGCTCCAGTCTGTGTACTCGGCCACCGAGATGGTACTCAGCGAAGACCGGCTCGACTTGCTGGCCGAGGTGGAGCGGGATATCGCCGGGGACACCGTCGCCTGTTGGACCTGCGGCAGTGAGACCACACGAGCAGATTTGTCTGACCAACTGGACACAATCGGAAGCGAACTCACAGCGCTTCGCGCACAGAAGGAGACCTACCGAGATACTGTCGAGGAACTGGAAACACAGCGCGAGGAAATTAGTCAGGCTCGCCGGCGAAAGGCCGATTTAGAAGAAGATATCGCTGAGTTGAAAACGACGCTGGCCGACCGGAAACAGAGCCTCGATACAGCCAGAAACAGGCTTGAACAGGCTCAAGAGGACGTAGAGCGGCTTTCCGACCACGTTGATGCGGCTGTGGCGGAGCTTTCGGATGTCGAAAGTGAGATCAAGTACCGCGAGGCTGAGCTCGAAGACACTGCCGACGAACTGGCGCAGCTCGAAACGAGAGCGGCCCGCGTCGACACGCTCGAGACTGAGCTTGAATCGCTCCGGGACGACCTCGCGGAACTTCGAAACCGGAAAGACCGAATCAAGCGTGAGTCACGGGAAGCGTTCGACACCGCGATGCAGGACATCCTCTCCCGATTTGGGACGGGGTTCGAAACGGCTCGCCTCACCGCTGACTTCGATATCGTGGTCGCTCGCGACGGCCAGGAAGCGAGCTTAGATGCCCTCAGCGAGGGGGAACTCGAACTGATCGGCTTTGTAGCAGCGCTGGCCGGCCGCCAGTCGTTCGACGTTAGCGACACTGTCCCGCTCATGCTCGTTGACGGGCTGGGTGGTCTCGATGACGACAATCTGCACACCCTCATCGAGTACTTGCGGCAGGGCACCGAGTATCTAGTATTCACTGCGTACCCGGAATACACTGCGTTCGACGGACGCGAGATCGACCCGACACAGTGGTCTGTTGCGAACGAGAAAGCGGCGTCGGCTGACTGAGTTCTCTCGCCCTTGAATCTCATTATCGACGCCCAGTCTCTTGCTCGGCTGCACCGCTGTTGTCTGAGAAACGACTGGACACTCCTAGGTGTAACTCAAGTTTTAGGACAATTATACAAAGGAACTATGAGTGTTTGGCATACTCTTCCGCCAAATGGCGAGCATACGGGTAAAAGACTGGACAAAAGAAAAGCTGAGAAAGATACGGAACGCGGAGTCGCATTCATCGTACGATTCGGTTATCAAAACAATACTGAAAGACCGCAAAATCGCGAAGTACGCGGACGAGGACTCCAACACTGCGATAGGCGAGTCCGCCCAGTCACAGGATGCGGACATCGACAAAGCGTTCGACGACCTGACTGTGCTGGCGGAACTGACTGGGAGTCACGACGATGTGTTGTTCCTGTGGTGTCCAAACTGCGGGAACGAACTCGTCCATCTCACAGCCGAGCGGCCGCTTGGTCTTTCTGTGTTTGAGATGGAGTGCCAGCGGTGTCTTACCCACCTTGACAGCCAAGCCATCGTAGCTATCGAGTTGCGGTATCCAATCGAACAAAAGATGATCGAGGGACAGCTCGGGGCGGATCTCAAATCCTGCGTGATGGACTACTGGGACCGGACACTGAAGACGGCAACTACTGAGACGGTCGAAACAGAGCCTTCCGCTGCCCGTCTTGTCTGGCAGTTCGACCAGTACCACAAGCAGTTCGACTGGGATTGTCCGACTGCTGTCCCGACCGTCAGCTTTGTTCCCGGCGTCACGTATCGCAACACTGTGACTGACGAGCGAATCGAAGCTGTCGAAGCTGTCACCGAGAACCGGAACGCGATGGACTCCTACAAAATCAGACGCTACACTGCGGACGGTGGTGTCATCTCGGACCAGCTTGACAGCAGTACGCTCGTCGACTGGATTGTCAACCGAGAGCTGGTTGTTACCGATAAGTCCATCGAAACGACCGAACTCACGACGTAGCGAACCGCGCGGTACCTGTCTTAGCTCATTGCCAGTGGATCTGGTCTATAGTAACACTGAAACGATTTACACACTTCGCACTGCCATCGTGCGATCAGGTGTGTATTGATTTCCAATGGCTACTATAGCTTTCAGAACTGGTCTGGCGGGAGCCGAGATGAGCGCCCTCTCCGAAAGGCCCCCTCTTCGCCCGATCCGGGATCTGCACTCTGTACAACACTCTGAGTACCGTGTAGCGCATCTCAACTCATATACCCGGACGGGTTCGACACTGAGTAGCATTCTCGGTATCCTAGTGGATATTCTCTCGTCGGATATAAGGAATATCGAGGCTTCCGAAGACACCCATGACGTTTGTCGACAACAGTTATACCGTACCAGTGACCTACGTCACAGTATGATTAGGCCGGTTGGATGCAGGCGTTTCGTTAGTCGCATCTCCGTGTGTCTGTCGGAGGCGGGAGCGTAGCAGTGAGTAAATCAACGCACCCTCGTACGCTCAAACTCCCGCGTGAGCAACACGGATTGGCGACGTCGACGGCAGCGACGAGACGGATACAGGGGATTCTCCCAGCGTTTCTGGAAAAGAAGCTCATCGACGCGGAGGCCAATGGACTTGTCGTGCCCCTTGACGGCAGTGTCGAATCGGCGGTTGCGGCGGCATTGGCCGTCGACGGCATCGGGGCCGAACACGTGACTGGACTCGTGATGCCGGTACAGTTAAGCGACGAAGGACCTGCCCGGACGGCTGAAACCGTCGCGTCGCTGCTTGACATCGACTGTCACCGAATCCATCTGCAGCCAGTGCTTACGGCGTTCCAACGAGCCGTCGGTGAGACCGGTGAGCCGACCGACGACCTCGTGGCGATGCAAAACGCCAGCGAGCGCGTCCGAATGGCGTGTAAGTACTACGTCGCAAACAGCAAAAATGAGCTGGTCGTCGGGACGGTCTCACGGACTGACCGGCTGCTGGGCTCCGTTGCGAAACACGGCGAGAACGGCGTGGATCTCTCACTGTTTGGCGATCTCTATCGGACTGAGATCGAGTCCCTGGCTGCTGCACTTGCGGTCCCATCGGACCTCCTCAACCAGTCCACACATCCGGTGAAAGACACTGGTGCAACCGATGCCGCGGAACTGGGCATAGACCAGCAAGCTCTCGATAGCATCCTCCACTTCGCGATTGATAGAGACTATTCCGCGTCGATGGTGGCCGACAAAGTCGGTGTTGGCGAATCTGTCGTCGAGCGTACGATTCAGTGGTGTGCCAGCACGCGCCACAAGCGACACACGCCGCCAAAGCCGTCGATGGATACCTGACACTTTCATCCGTCGGCCTGTGATGTATTGCGCCACCCCGGGGGCCGCAAATCTCCCGCAAGAGGGATGGCCAACAGTATGAGACACGCCGTGGTACGTCTGTGAGCAAAGCAGTTAACAGCTATACTCCGCGATTCTCACACCCATGCAGGCCGACCCCCAGGAGATAATCGACACCGGCGACAGGCTACTGTCTGAGTATCCCGAACTGTTTACTGAGCAGTACGAGACAAACACTCGACTCGTTCAGCGACTTGCCAGCGTGGATTCGTTTCGTACCCAGACCCGACTCACCAGATACATCACCCGTGAGAAACGGACACGAAACGGCCCGAAAACGTGAGACCACCGCGAACCACACGCGACACACGGAGTGCCACACGTCTGTGCCCGGCTTGTCTGCACTCGGTGGTCGCCCCTATATGAGGACCTTCTTTATACAGAGACCGTCTTGCAGAACGTATGCTACTCACTGGGACTGTCGTTGCAGATTCTGAGACTGTCCTGCAGGACGGGGCGGTCGTCGTCTCCGGGGACCGTATCGAGGCTGTTGGTTTACGGGCCGAACTCGAATCGCAGTACGCCGATCACGAACACCAGTCCTACGACGTGTTATTGCCGGGACTCGTCGGCGGCCATATCCACTCCGTACAGAGTCTCGGCCGCGGCATCGCCGACGACACGGAACTGCTCGACTGGCTGTTCGACTACATTCTGCCGATGGAAGCCTCCCTGACCGCTGCGGAGATGGAGGTCGCGGCGAAACTTGGCTATCTGGAAATGATCGAAAGCGGGACCACGACCTGTATCGACCACCTCTCGGTCGCACACGCGGACCGCGCTTTCGAAGCAGCGGGCGAGATCGGTATTCGTGGCGTGCTCGGTAAGGTGCTGATGGACCAGCGCTCACCGGACGGCCTGCTAGAGGAGACACAGGCCGCACTGGACGAATCCGAGCGACTCATTCAGCAGTATCACGGTGCCTACAACGACCGGATCCGGTACGCCGTCACCCCGCGTTTTGCCGTCTCCTGCAGTGAGGCCTGTCTCCGGGGCGTGCGCGAACTGGCGGATAAATACGACGGCGTCCGCATCCACACCCACGCCAGTGAGAATCAGAGCGAAATCGAGACGGTGAAAGAGGATACCGGGATGCGCAACATCCACTGGCTCGACGAGGTGGGACTCACCGGCGAGGATGTGGTCCTTGCGCACTGTGTCTGGACCGACGAGAGCGAGCGCGAAGTCCTCGCTGAGACGGGAACCCACGTCACACACTGCCCGTCATCAAACATGAAACTCGCCAGCGGCATCGCGCCCGTCTGGGACTATCGCGACCGCGGTATCAACGTCGCTATCGGCAACGACGGCCCGCCCTGTAACAACACGCTCGACGCATTCACCGAGATGCGACAGGCGAGTCTCCTCCAGAAAGTCGACCAGCTGGACCCGACGGTGACGCCGGCGGCAGAAATCTTCGAGATGGCGACGCGAAACGGCGCGAAAGCCGCTGGGTTCGAGGAACTCGGCGCGATTCGGGAGGGATGGCGCGCTGACATCGTCGGTCTCGATACTACGGACCTCACGCGCGCGACGCCGCTGCACGACGTGCTCTCCCACCTGGTGTTTGCGGCACACGGCGACGACGTTCGGTTCACGATGGTCGACGGGAACGTCCTCATGGAACACGGTGACGTAACGACTATCGACGCCGACGCCGTCCGCTCTCGGGCCTCGACGATGGGGCTGGAGATGGACCTCGAAGACGAGCGCAAGTCCGCACAGGAACAAAAGCCCTGAGTGGCCCTCGGCGGGTGCCCTTACTCGCTCGTTGCGATGGCTTCGATTTCGACGCCGACACCCTTTGGCAGGTTAGCGACCTCAACTGCGCTCCGGGCCGGCGGCGCGTCGTCGAAGAAGCCGGCATATGTGTCGTTCATCGCCTCGAAATCGTCGATATCGTCGAGATAGACGGTCACCTTCAACACATCGCTCATTGCAAGCCCCTCGGAAGCCAGCACCGCTTCGACGTTCGATAGCGCCTGTTCGGCCTGTGTCGCTATCGGTTCGTCGTCGAGCAGGTCGCCGTCGGGCGTCATCGGAATCTGGCCCGCGGTGAACACGAGCGAGCCGTTCGTCGTTGCCTGACTGTACGCGCCGACCGCATCGGGAGCATCGGTCGTGCTGAGTATCCGTTTCATCAATCTGGAGTTCCACCATCAGCATCTTAAATTCACAGGCCGTCGCGGCGGTCGGTGAACTCGGCACGGTCTGCAGCAGTGTCGATATCCCAGTGGATGCCAGGGTCTGCAACATCGATGAACGCTGTCTCCTCGTTGGCTTCGATGACGTCTCGGCCACCGCGGTCGCCGGAGACCGAGGCGAGGGCATCGAAGTGGCAGCCGTCGAAAAGCACCGGATTACCCCGCTGCCCATCGTATTTGGGAACGACAATGCTTGCCGAGCCTGTACGGTACGTTTCGATAAGTGTCTCGATGGTTTCGACGCGTACGAACGGCATATCGCCAAGCAGGAACAGGGCGGCGTCCCAGTCGGCCGAACGGGCGAACTCGACGCCGTGTCGAACTGATGCACTCTGGCCTGCCGCGTAATCGCTGTTGTGGCGGTGGGACAGCGAGAGTCCATTGAGCGCTTCAGCGACAGCCTCGTCCTCGTAGCCGAGGACGGCGACAACGTCCGTCAATGATGACTGGCTGGCGGTTTCGGCCACCTGTCGGACGACCGCCGTTCCGTCGATAGTCGCCAGCAATTTGTTACCCGGTCCATACCGTGCGCTCCGACCAGCGGCGAGGATAACACCGCCGACTCCGGAATGGTCCTGACAGTTCATGCTTACCTTCCTCTCGAACCGAGACTGGCTGTTTCCACGAAGTCAGCCATCGCTCTCTGCCTCTTGCAGATCTGCTTCTGAGACGACTTCACAGATATCGGAGGTGAACGACGTGATGACGCCCTGAGAACACCGCTTCGTCTGTGAAAGCGAGTACGTGAGTACGTCTCTGGCGGTCCGCTGCTGTGGCTCGGTATCCGCTTTGTTGATTAACGGTATCACAGACGCCCCGGCTGGCGCGTTTCGGAGGCCACCGTCGGGATGTGTGAGCACTGTTCCGACAGCGTCTGGCGTGATCGTCTCGCCAACATTGATATCGGTGATGTCCGCGACCCGCTCCGGCCGATGGACCACATCCGTCGTCAGCGGTTCACCGACGGCGGTGACCGAGGCGACCGGGACGACGTGGCTGGCCGTGCTCGGGACGACTGGCTCCCCATCTCCAGGTGCTTTGAACTCTCGCTTGCGTGCCCCGTCAGCCTTGATGAGGAGCCAGTCGAACAGTCCAACACTGGATAGTTGTTCTACTATACTCGCCTCCAATCCGCGAACCTTCCGGTCAACTCGCGCCGGGTCGGGTACTTCCTCGCGAGCGACGGCAATTGGTGGGTCGTGTGCTTCGAGGTCAGCGCGCCACGCGTCCGGATCGATGAGCGTCAGCGGCAGGTCAGACGGCGGTGGCATCGCCGTTGTCGTCGTGTAGCCCACGTCGTACCTCTCGTCGGTGCCCTCCACCGTCAACTGTCCCATCGCGGTTTTCTTTCCGCCGGCCCCGACAAAAGCGACAGCGGCGCTGGACCCCAAGCCCAGCGCAGCAGCCAGATGCATACGGTCGCTCCGCGGAAGACACACAAATAGCTTACCGGGGCAACGGTATGTGGCGGCGATAGTGTTTTTGTGACATGATGACACACGTACCGGTATGGCTCGCGTAGACGTTCGTGGTGAAATCTGTCCCCGTCCGGCGCTTATCGTCCGACAGGCGCTTTCGGATCTCGATACCGGTGAGACGCTCGTCGTGCGGGGCGATTACCCCCCCGCTGAAGAGAATCTCCGGAGGATGTGTACGACGCACGGTATCGACGTGACGACAGCGGAGACCGCTGGCGAGTCCGACGAGTTCGAACTCGAACTCCGGGTGACCGAGATGGCGTCGCTATCGGAGGCCTGAGTGTGGGAACCGACGCTCCGACTGCGGACGACGAGACGACGCGCCTGACGGAGTACACCGAACTCCACGGCTGTTCCTGCAAAGTCGGCCAGAGCGACCTCGATTCGCTGCTCGCCGATGCCGGCCTCACCGGTGAGAACGACTCGTTGCTGTTCGGCATCGGCGAGGACGCCGCTGCCCGGAAACTTACCGACGATATCGCGTTGGTTTCGACGGTGGATTTCTTCACACCTATCGTCGACGACCCGTACGACTTCGGTCGTATCGCCGCTTGTAATGCCGCTAGCGATGCGTTCGCTACAGGTGCGGTCGAGAACATCGACTGTCTGGTCACTCTCGGCCTCCCGCGAGACGTAACCGAGAGCGCAGCGCCCATCCTCGCCGGCATGGCTGACGCGCTGGACACGATGGACGGCGTCATCGCTGGTGGCCACACCATCATGAGTCCGTGGCCCTTCGCCGGCGGAGCGATTTCGGCGACAGCACGACCCGACGCCCTGCTCACTTCACACGGGGCTAGCCCCGGCGACCGACTCTACCTGACCAAACCGCTCGGGACGCAACCGGCGATGGGGGCGACCCGCGTAACCGACGAGCAGTTCGTTGAGATAGTCACCGACGCCGCTGAGCGCCCGCTCGACAGTATTGCTTCGGAAGCCATCGCGTGGATGACGACTACGAACCGGGACGCAATGGTCGCGTGCCGCGAATATGCAACCGCCGCAACCGACATTACCGGCTTCGGCCTCGCCGGCCAGAGCCGCGTGATGGCCGCCCGCTCGAATGTCGGTATCGAACTGACGCACCTCCCGGTCATCGCAGGAACGCCCGGTCTCTCGACGCTTTTCGGATACGGGCTAACTGACGGAGAGAGCGCGGAGACAAGCGGCGGCCTGTTCGTCTCCGTCCCACCGGCTGCGACTGCTGCCGTCGAATCGGCGTTCGACGACGCCGGCATGTTCTATCGAGCTGTCGGCCGCGTTACGGCCGGACGCGGCGTCACGATTGACGACCCGACTATCGAAGAAGTTCGTTCATAACGTCAAGTAGGAGCCTGCTACCGCAACCGGAGCACTGCCTCCAGCACCCCACCGCCGAGACACAGTGCCTTGTCGGAAATCTTCGTTGGGTCGACAGACTCGCCACGGGGATCGACGTCGCCGAGCTTAGTGCCCTCACTGACGCTGAGGCCGTCGTGAACGAGGCCGCGAACCAGCCCGTCTATCTCTGTCTCGACCGGCAGTTCACCGACCGTGCCGACTACATCGCCGGCTGTGACAGTATCGCCGATGGCGACCGTGGGGGTCCACTCACCGTCGGTCGGTGCACGGAGCACCCGCTCGTGGGTGTAGCCGCGCCGCTCGCCGGGCTCGCCGTCGTACTCGCTCGCTGCCCCCTCGTAGAACACCCGGCCGAGCTCGTGCCCGCGGTCGGTCTCGACGACCGCGTCCACGTCCTCGCCGGCCTCGAAACCAGGTCCCATCCCAATCACTACGTCGGCGTCTCCCCGTCGCGTGCCGGTGTCGAACGTCCCTTTCGCCATGATAGCATCGACGAGGACTGCAGCGTTGAGTTCGTCGGCGACGGCCGCCTCAGGGTCGACGAGGACCGGGACGACATCGTCGGCAAGCAGTTCAAGCGCCTCGTCGATGTCCGCTGCTGCCCGGCCAGTGAGTCCCTCGACCGTCACTTCGTCTTCGTACAGTGCAGCGCCGAAGGCGACTGCCCGCCGGACTACCGTTGGCTGTTCGACCTCTGTGACGATAACCGGAAAGCCAGCCTGCTGCAGGCGATAGACCACGCCGCTCCCGAGGTCGCCGCCGCCGCGGACGACGACTAGGTCGTCGAGGTTCAGTCGTGTCGACCGCTTACCGGTGGCGTCGTGGCGGTCCATGGTGACCTCGGAGAGGATCGAGAGCGCGACGGCGGCCGGGCCGCTCCCGCCGAGGTCGAGTCCAACCGGAGTTCGGACCCGGCTGAGTTCCCGACGGGCGTAGCCCGATTCGGCGAGTGAGTCGAGGACGTGATTGGCCTTTGTCTCGCTGGCGACGAGGCCGACGTAGCCGGCCTCACCGTCCAGCGCCGCTGCGACGGCCTCCTGATCGAACGTCCCGCTTCGCGTCGCGACAGCCACCGCCGTCTCCGTCCCCATTGGGAGGTCGCCGAGCACGTCGCCGTAGCCGCCGTGAATTACGTCCGTCTCGTCGGGGAACTGCCCCGGATCGGCGTACGCCTCGCGGTCGTCGACCACGGTGACGGCGTAGCCCAGTCGCTCGGCCAGCGGGGCCAGTTCGACGCCGACGTGGCCGCAGCCAGCGATATAGAGCCGTGCCTGCCCGCGAACCCGGTCGATGAACACGTCCATCTCGCCGCCACAGACCATTCCCGTGTTGCCGCCGGGTTCGAGTTCGTACGTCCGGACGCCGGGGTCGTCGGCTCCTGAAAGCACTGACCGGGCGTCCTGTACGGCGAGATGCTCGACCGTGCCCCCTCCGATGGTCCCGTACTCGTCGTCGCCTGTGACTATCATCTTGTCCCCTACGTCTCGCGGTGCGCTGCCGTCCTTGCGGACGATAGTCAGGAGTGCTGCCGGTTCTCCCTGCGCGGCCAGTTCGTCGAGCCGTTCGAACAGACTCATACGAAGCTCTTGACCTCCTGTTCGACGAGGCACTCGACCACGTCGTCGTAGGATATCCGGTCGATGTCCGGCGGGAGTGAAACGCCACGCACGTCTACGTCTCTCGCGACCGCTGAGACGGAGGCGTCGATATCCGGCGTGAGGTAGACGCCGTCCTGAATCAGCACGACGCGTGCCTCGGGGTCCCCGGCGGCGGTACGCAGCCCGATTTCCGCCATCGGTTTGTCGATGAGATACAGCATTGTCAGAAGTCCAGTGTTCGGTCGGCGTCACGGATGCGGGCGGTAACGCGGTCGTCCGACCAGACGGCCACGTCGTCGTCGATTTCGCTCTTTTCGATACTGCGCTCGGCCATCGCCGCGCCGTCCGCGACCATCTGTCCGTCCTGTTCTTCCAGATCGGCGACATGCCCGCTCATGTTGAGCGCGTTGCGGTCGACGGCCTCCCGAGCGCCGTACACGCCGTCCTGTGTGAATATCACGGTCACGTCGTGCATGTCGAAGCCGGCCGCGATACCACGGGCGGCGCGCAGCCCCTCCGGGATATGGACACGTCCACACGGCGCACGGGTAAGCAGGACGACGACATCCTGTTTCATAGCGAGACCACCCGGTCGACCTCGCCGATGATGTCCGCAAGGTCCGGCAGCAGTCCGACTTCGACGCCATCGGGGTAGTCGGCGGGCGCGTCAATGCCGCGTGCGTCGACACAGAGTCCACAGCAGATAACCTCCGCGCCGTCCGCGATAAGTTCCTGAAACTTCTCTGTCGGCATCTCGTCGTACAGCCCGCTGTCCGAACAGCCCGGCAGGGTCTGGTCCGCGACAGGAACGAGCGCGCCGTCGAGGTAGTGGAAGTAACTCACCTCGTGACCCTGGTCCAGCGCCGCCCGCCCCAGTTCGTAGGCGGTACGCCACCGCTCACTGTCGAAGGGACCCCCTGTCAGCAGAAAACCGATGTACGCCATACTGTCGAGGTTTTCCCGACCAGCTCTTAATAGTTTGCTCGACACACCGAAAAAACACTCCGTGTGTGATATTACACGGAAGAAAACTGCCCGAAACAAACCTATCTACCATCGGCAGACTGGTCGTCGAGTGCCGCCTTCAGGTCGTCTGCAGTGAACGGTAGCTCGGTCAGCCGAACGCCGACGGCGTCGCGGATCGCGTTCGAAAGCGCTGGCGGGACCCCGTTTGTCGGGAGTTCCGCGATAGACTTCGCGCCGAACGGACCCGTGGGTTCGTGTGTTTCCACGAGAATGGTCTCCATTTCTGGGTGGTCCGTCGTCCGCGGCATCCCGTACTGTCGAAAGCCGAGTACTTCGGGGTTCCCGTCCTCGTCGAAGGTCAGGTCGCCGCTCGTGGCGTATTCGAGGCTCATGTGCTCACCGCCCTCAATCTGGCCTTCGACCAGCGCGGGGTTGATGGCGACGCCGCAATCCGCCGCGAACACCAGTCTGTTGAGTTCGTACTCGCCGGTCTCCGTATCGACAGTCACGTCGACGAACTGCGCACCGTACGGCGGTGGACTCTCGTCGGTCGAGTGGTTGCCGTCCCCGAGGATGTGTTCGCGCTCGTCGTCGCCGTAGGCGGCCTCGTAGCCGATCTCTGCCAGCGAGACGCGGCTCCCGGTCTGCTCGCTGTACACGCCGCCGTCGCCGGTGTCGAGCGCTTCCGGGGGCTCGTCGAGCAGTTTCGACCCCCATCCCAGCACCCGCTCTTTCGCGTCTTCGGCGGCCTTCTTCACCGCTCGACCGCTGATGTACGTCGTCGAGGAGGCGTACGCGCCGTAATCGAACGGCGTCAGGTCGGTGTCGGCGGCGATGACGACGACATCGTCCGGCGTGCAGCCCAGCACCTCTGCGGTAATCTGGGAGAACATCGTGTCCGCGCCCGTGCCGGTGTCGACGCCGCCGACCTGCAGGTGGAAACTCCCGTCCTCGTTCATCTGCACCTGTGCCGCGCCGAGTTCCTTTCCCGCGACGCCGCTTCCCTGGGCGATGAGCGCCATGCCGACCCCGCGCTTGCGGTGGTCCTCGTCAGGCTGTTCGAGGTCGTCGTAGCCAATAGCTTCCTTGCCGCGCTTGACGCACTCGCGGATGCCACACGAGCGAATCGTCCGGGTGAACCGGTCACCGTCTTTCAGCATGGCGACGCTTCGGTCGCGGTCACCCTCCCGAACCGCGTTCTGGAGACGGAACGCGATGGGGTCGAAGTCGAGGCGGCGGGCCACCTCGTCCATGTGTGCCTCAACGGCGAAATGGCCCTGCGGCGCGCCGTACCCTCGCATGGCCGCCCCCATCGGAAGGTTCGTATGCACCACATCACCGGAAAAGCGGACGTTCGGGACGCGTGGATAGAGCGGGAGCGGCTTCGTTCCGACGTTGTTCGCGACGGTCATACCGTGGGTCCCGTAGGCCCCTGCGTTCGACAGCGTATAGAGGTCCATTGCCTCGATGTCGCCGTCGTCAGTCACTGCGGTCTGCATCCGCATCCGCATCGGATGTCGAAAGCGAAGCGCGGTGAACTCCTCCTGTCGGCTCATCTCCAGTTTGACCGGCCGGTCGGCTGCCAGATGCAGTGCGAACGTTATCGGCTCGATTGCCATCTCCTGTTTTGACCCGAATCCAGCGCCAATTCGCGGTTTCTTCACCCGCACGTCACGGATGGGAATATCGAACAAGTGGGCTATCTGGCGACGGGTGTGAAAGGGGACCTGCGTCGCTGTGATGAACGTGTGCCGGTCGTCCTCGTCCGTGTACGCGATGGTCGTGTGCGGTTCCGGAACGCAGTGGGACTGGTACGGTGTCTCCCACTCTGTCTCGATGACGTGCCGGTCGTCTTCACTCTCCGCTCGTTCGAACGCCGCGTCAACGTCACCGAGTTCCCCTTCGAAGTGTGATTCGACGTTTCGGCTGTAGTCTGCGCCTGACTGCTTGTTCTCCACGTCGTCGGCTTCGAACAGTTGGGGCGCGTCCTCGTCGAGTGCTTCTTCAGGATCGAAGACGGCGTCCAGTTCCTGGTACTCGACTTCGACTTTCCGTGCGGCTCGGTCGGCCGTTTCCGGGTCGTCAGCTGCCACTGCGGCGACCGGGTCACCGACGAAGCGGACGTGTTCACGCAACACTTTCAGATCCCACGGACTCGGCTCGGGGTAGGACTGTCCCGAACTGGAGTACAGCTTGTCCGGAACCACGTCGTCGAACGGCGTGATGACGGCGTCGACGCCGTCCATCGCCTCGGCGTCGCTGGTGTCGACTGATTCGACGTAGCCGTGAGGGATGTCACTGCGAATCACTTTCCCGTGAGCGAGGTCCGGGAACCGGTCCCGGTAGTCCGCCGTGTAGCGGGCCTGCCCGGTGACAATTTTCCGTGCGTCGTCTTTCTCTTCGTTCACGGTAATCGCGTCGCGCTCGGATTCGGCTTTCCGGTCGGGTTCGCGTGCGATGTCTGCCGCTGCCTCCTTCTCGGCTTCGGCAGACTCCGCTGCCTCTCTCTCTGTCCTGTCGGGCTGCTCGCCTGTCTCCTGGACCCGGTCGGAATCGCTCACTGCTCGCCCTCCATGCAGCCGCAGTCGGTGCGTGAACACGTGGCCTCGGTGGTGACGCCGTCGTCGCTATCGAGTGCCCGTCCACCGTCCGCGGCGACGGCTGTCCCGCTGTCCATCTTTTCGGCGGCGTCCAGCACCGCTTCGACGATTTTCTTGTAGCCGGTGCACCGACAGAGATTGTCCGAGAGCGCTTCCCGAACCTCCTGTTCGGTCGGGCCCGGGTTCGCTTCCAGTAGCGCCGTCGAGCGCATAATCATTCCCGGAATGCAAAACCCACACTGGAGCGCAGTATTCTCCACGAATGCCTGTTGCACCGGATGCAGATCGTCCTGTGTACCAAGCCCTTCGATTGTCTCGACGGATGCGTCCTGCACTTTCGTCAGCGGCTCGACGCAGGCTTTCACCGGCTCCCCGTCGACGTGTACCGTACAGAAGCCGCACGCGCCGGTGTCACATCCCCGCTTCGCGCCGGTGTACCCGTTCCGTCGAAGGACATCGAGAAGCGAATCGGATTTCGATGCGTCGACAGTCCGTTCCACACCGTTAATTTCCAGTTCGATTTCCATATGGCTCATCAGCTCGCTGGCTATGTCAGGTACGTGACGAACAGAACGATAAATAGCTATCGCGGATTTGCGATATGGCACGCCGCCACACCGGGTTTTGCCGTGACTGGCACTCCGTCCCGAGTCAGGGGTTGCGCTCGTCCAGCTGTGCCTTGATTTTCTCGGCGGTAATGGGCATCTCCCGGACACGGACGCCGACGGCGTCCCGGACGGCATTTGACAGCGCGGGCGGGACTGTGTTCGTCGGGACTTCGGCGACCGATTTCGCGCCAAACGGCCCGGTCGGTTCGTGGGTCTCGACCAGAATGGACTCGATGGGCGGCGTCTCAGTCGCCGGCGGCAGGCCGTACTCGTCGAAATCAGCTACCTCTGCCCGTCCCTCGTCGTCGAGCGTGATGCCCTCGCTGACGGCCATCTCGTAACTCATGTGATTCGCGCCCTCGATCTGGCCCTCGGCCATGCCGGGGTTGATGGCGACACCGCAGTCGACGGCGACGACCAGTTTATGAACTTCGAACTCGCCGGTGGTCTCATCCACCGTCACGTCGGCGAACTGCGCAGCGAACGGCGGGGGACTCTCTTCGGTGCAGTGGCTCCCCTTCCCTAAGATGTGTTCGCGCTCGTCGTCGCCGTAGGCGGCCTCGTAGCCGATGTCTTCGAGTGTGACCGAATCGCTGCTGGCCTCGCTGTACACGGTCCCGTCGCCGGTTTCCAGCGCCTCGACTGGCTCCCCAAGCAGTTTCGATCCCCAGTCGAGAATCCGCGCTTTCGCATCCTCAGCGGCCTTCTTGACGGCCATGCCGCTGATGTACGTCGTCGAAGAGGCGTAGGCCCCGTAGTCGAAGGGCGTTACATCAGTATCGGAGGATTTGACGATTATGTCGTCCTCGTCACAGCCCAGCACCTCGGCGGCAATCTGGAGGAACGCCGTGTCAGCGCCCGTCCCGATGTCGACGCCGCCGACCTGCAGGTGGAAACTCCCGTCCTCGTTCATCATTATCTGAGCGGCCCCGAGTTCGTCGCCAGCGACGCCGGTCCCCTGTGCGGATAGTGCCATCCCGATGCCGCGGTGCAGGTGGTCCTCGTCGGGCTGTTCGAGGTCGTCGTAGCCGATGGCGTCCTTTCCGCGCTCGATACACTCGTCAAGGCCACACGAGCGGATACGGCGGTTCGCCCCCTCGCCGCCCATCATCCCCGCGATCTCGTCGAGGTCGCCGACTTCCATGTGATGCCGCCGCCGGAATTCGATGGGGTCGAGACCGAGGTCGCGGGCCACCTCGTCGAGATGGCCTTCCAGCGCGAGCGTGCCCTGTGGCGCGCCGTAGCCCCGCATCGCGCCGGTCTGTGGCGTGTTCGTGTGGACGATGTCCGCCTCGAAGCGGGCGTTGGGGACCTTCGAGTACAGCGGCAGGGGCTTGCTGCCGACGTTGCCCGCGACAGTCATGCCGTGGCTTCCGTACGCGCCGGTGTTCGACAGCGCGTAGATGTCGATTGCCTCGATGTCGCCGTCGTCGGTGACGGCGGTCTTCGCTTTGACTTTCATCGGATGGCGCGACCGCATCGCGTAGAACTCCTCCTCGCGGCTGGCCTCGTACAGGACCGGGCGGTCGGTGGCGAGCGAGAGCGAGAGCGGAATCGGCTCGACGACCATCGCCTGTTTCCCGCCGAAACCGCCGCCGACGCGGGGTTTCTGGACGCGGATGTCACGGATGGGGATGTCGAACAGGTGGGCGAGTTGTCTCCGGGTGTGGTTGGGAACCTGTGTGCTGGTGATGAGGACGTGGCGGTCGTCCTCGTTCGTGTACGCCAACGAGGTGTGTTTCTCGACGTTGGCGTGGGACTGCCGGATTGTCTCCCATTCGGTCTCGTGGACATGGGTCTCGCCGTCGAGCGCCGCGTCCACGTCGCCCAGTTCGCCCCCGATATGTGCCATCCGGTTGCGGTCGTAGTCGTGGCCGACAATTTCGTTTTCTACCTCGCCGTCCTCGAACAACTGCGGCGCGTCGTCGTCGAAGGCCTCCTCCGGGTCAGTGACGTAGTCGTCCTCCTCGTAGGACACCTCGATAGCCTCGGCGGCGGCGGACGCGGTCGCCCGGTTTTCGGCTGCGACGGCGGCAATCGGGTCCCCGATGTACCGGACGTGTTCGTTCAGCACGTGCATGTCCCACGGGCTCGGTTCCGGATAGGACTGTCCGGCGCTGGTGTATTTTGCGTCCGGCACTGCGTCGGATTCGGGTGTCAAGACCGCGTCGACGCCGTCCATTGCCTCGGCTTCACTCGTGTCGATGTCGGTCACGCGGCCGTGTGGGATGTCGCTCCGGACGACCGCCGCATACGCGAGATCTGGATATTGTTCCTCGTAGTCGGCGGTGTACTTCGCCTGTCCGGTGACGAGCTTCCGGTCGTCGTACTTTTCTGTCCGGTGGGAGACACTGGCCCGTTCGTCGGGTGCCTTGTCGTTGTTCTCGGGTTCGTCCCATTCGAGCGGGTGCTCTTCGGACTGCCCATCCTCGACAGCCTCGGACTGCGAGGCCGTCCCCCCGTCGGCCGTGGGTGTCTCGTCGTCGCTACTCATCGCAGCCACCTCCGCAGCAGCGGGTCGACTCGTTCCCATTCGGCGGCACAGTGGCCGAGTGGCCGCCGTCGGCGGCGACCGACTGCGCCCCGCGCATTCGCTCTGCCGCGTCGAGCACGGCTTCGACCGGCTTCTGATACCCGGTGCAGCGACAGACGTTGTCGTCTAGCGCCTCCCGGACCTCCCGCTCGGTTGGGTCTGGGTTCGAATCCAGTAGTGCCACCGCCTGAATAACCATTCCTGGGATACAGAACCCGCACTGGACGGCGAAGTTGTCGACGAACGCCTGCTGGACCGGGTGCAGGTCGTCCTGCGTCCCGAGCGCAGCGACGGTCTGTATCTCACTCCCATCGGCGTCCACTGCGGCCATTCCGCAAGCCATCCGGACGTCGCCGTCAACGAACACCTTCGATGCGCCGCAGGTTCCGCCGTCACAGCCACATTTCACGCCGATGTGACCGTGCTGTCTCAATACCGTCGCCAGGTCGTCCGCCGACCCGGCTTCGACTGTCGTCCGCTCGCCGTTGATTGTGAGTTCGATGTCCACAGAGGTCCCTCCAGTTTTCGGTATGCGATACGCACACGCGCCTCTTAGTGAACAACTGTACAGCACTCTCTCATATATGTATGCTTCACAGGTGCGTGATCGCAATATTGCCAGAAGAAATCACGGCCACGCCCCACTACAAGGCACTAGACTGACACAGCTACGACAGACGTGCGGGGTAATGTGTGGTATGTGCCATATCTGTGACAGATACTCTCTGTGACTGGACCCGCTCATTCGGCGGCCTTCGCCTGCACGGCGTTCAGCAGTACCTCTGCTCCGGTGACGATGTCATCCCACTCGGTAAACTCGCTCTCGCGGTGGCTAATCCCGTCGACGCTCGGGACGAAAATCATGCTCGTCGGGGCTATCTTGTTGAGGTAGTTCGCATCGTGGCCTGCGCCACTGACCAGCCGTGTGTACTCACAGCCGACCGTCTCGGCGGCCTCGACGACCGTGTCGAGGCAGTCCTGATCGAACGGGTCCGCATCGACTCGCATGATTTCCTCGATCTCGTATTCAAGGCCTTCGCGCTCGGCGGCGTGGGCAATCTCTTCTCTGATCTGTTCGACAGCCGCATCGACAACGGCATCGTCGTACGAGCGGAAATCAAGCGTGAAATCGACCGTCTCGGGGATGACGTTGATGGCGTTTGGCCAGACGTCGACGCTGCCGACCGTGCCGACGAGGTCCGTGCCTTCGGTCGCTGTGATTCGCCGCACAGCGCGGGTTACGTCCGCCGTCGCCACGAAGGCGTCGTGGCGCATATCCATCGGCGTCGGGCCGGCGTGGTTCGCCTGCCCCTCGAAGGTGACGTTCAGCCATGCAAAGCCGAACACGCCTTCGACAGCGGCGACTGGGATGTCCTGCTGTTCGAGAAACGGGCCCTGTTCCACGTGCATCTCAAAGTAGCAGTGGATGTCGTCGGCTTCACAGGGCGTTTCGCCCTTGTAGCCGATGCGTTCGAGTTCGTCGCCGAACCGCTTCCCGTCCTTGTCCTCGCGCTCGTACGCGTAGTCGAGATCGAAAATATCACAGTAGACGCCGCTGCCGAGCATATCCGGCTGAAAGCGGACGCCCTCCTCGTTACTCCAGGCGACGACCTCTAGCGGGCGTTCGGTCGTCACCCCGGCGTCGTTGAACGCCTCAATGACTTCCAGTCCACCGAGGACGCCGATAACGCCGTCGTACCGCCCGCCGCTGTACTGGCTATCGATGTGCGACCCGAACAGGACCGGCGCGGCGTCCTCCACCGCTCCGTCCCGCCGACCGAAGATGTTGCCCATCGTGTCGATACGGACCTCCAGCCCGGCCTCGCGGAACCACTCGACCAGCGTGTCCCGGGCCGCCTTGTTCTCGTCAGACAGGCTCGGCCTGTTCACGCCGCCTCGTTCCGTCGCGCCGATCTCGTTGAACGTATCGAAGCGCCGTCTGAACCGCTCGCTGTCGAGACTGACCGATGGCATTGGGTAGCTGTTCCGCGGTGTCGTCTTGAAGATTGCGTCGGGGTGGTGCCACACAGATTGACAGACGCAGTGTGGCACGCGCTCGCCCGCTGTGACACACGGTCGGGACCACCGAAAGAGCCAAACGACCGTTCCGCGAGTCGGCAGACATGACCGAGCCGAGTGTCGCGTCTATCGCGTTTCGAGACGCGCGGGTGCTGGACGGGAGCGGTCGCCCTCCGTTCACTGCGAGCGTGCGTGTCGCCGACGGTCGAATCGACGCTATCAGCGACGCCCCGCTGGACGCCGACCGCGTCGTTGACCTCAACGGGTTGTATCTCGCGCCGGGGTTCATCGACATGCACGCGCATTCGGAACTGCGGCTGTTCGGACATCCCGGGGCAAAGGAGAAACTGACACAGGGGATCACGACGGAAGTCCTCGGCCAAGACGGTGTCAGTGTCGCGCCGGTGCCGCCGAACCTCACCGACGAATGGGCACAACGGGTCAAATCGCTCGACGGCACGCTGGGCGAAACGTGGCCGTGGCACACCGTTTCCGGCTATCTTGAGGCACTTGAATCCGCCGAACCTGCCGTCAACTGTGCGTACTACGCCCCACACGGCAACATCCGGTCGATGCTGGCCGGATTCGAGGACCGCCCACTTAGCGGTGAACACGTTGTCGCCGCCGGGCCAGTCACCGGTCACCGGCTGGATAGACCAAAATCGGACCACGACACAGCGCCCGGTGAACTCGACGCGATTCGACAGGAGCTCGAAGTTGCGCTCGAAGAGGGCGCGTTCGGTATGTCCAAAGGGATGATATACCCGCCGAGTTCCTACGCTCGTGACGACGAACTGGTGGCGCTGGCGGACACTCTCGCCAAGCGTGACTCGTTTATGATCTCACACGTCTGGAACGAGACGGACCGCGTAGTCGAGTCCATCGACCGGTATCTGGACATCTGCCGACGCGGCGGCTGTCACGCCCACGTCTCCCATCTCAAGGTCGGCGGCCAGCAGAACTGGGGGAATTCAGAGGCTGTCCTCGACCTGTTCGACGATGCCGTTGCCCGTGGCCAGCGGGTCACCTTCGACCAGTACCCCTACACGGCCGGATCGACGATGCTCACTGCGCTGTTGCCGCCGTGGGCGCGACAGGGTGACTCGGAGGCCATCCGTCACCGTCTCAACTCCGCAGCAGTTCGGGACCGCATCGCCGCCGACATCTCTCAGCCGGGCGACTGGGAGAACCTCGCGTACGCCGCCGGCTCGTGGGATAACATCCTCATTACGCGGACGGGAAGCGGGCGCTATCAGGGTGAAACCATTGCCGACATCGCCGCGGAGGTCGACAGCGAACCGGTCGACGCGATGTGTGACCTGCTTGTCGCGGAAGAGTTGGACGTGACGATGGCGGACTTCGTGATGGCCGAGGAAGACATCGAGCGGTTCCTCGCCGACGACCGCGGCACGTTCTGCACCGACGGCATCTTCGGCGGGAAACCCCACCCGCGGGCCATCGGAGCGTTCGGCCGCATCCTCGAACGCTACGTCCGAGAGCGGGACGTGCTCTCGCCGGCACTGATGGCCCGCAAGGCCGCAGGCAACCCCGCCGACATCCTTGGTCTCAGGGACCGCGGCTACGTCCGCGAGGGATACGTCGCGGACCTCGTGGCCTTCGACCCCGATTCCGTGTCCGCGAACGCCACCTACGAGGAGCCGTTCCAGTACACCGACGGGATGGAGTACGTCCTCGTCGGCGGCGAAATCGCCGTCCGGGACGGCGAGCAGACCGGCGCTCGCAACGGCGCGGTGCTTCGCTCCTACGAGGAGTGGGGCGGTGGGACCCGTCCCGAACTCGACCGCGCCGACGAATAGCTGACTGACACGCTCTGCGCGCTGGTCGGTAGCTTCTCGGTCCGTGACGACGCGAAGCGAAAACCGAACCGCGAACCGGACCGCGCTACTCCGGCACTTCGGCGTCGACGGCGTCGACGAAACTGTTCATCTCCTGGAAGAGGAACTCGTCGCTCTCGCCCTCGAACGGCGAGCCGGCCCAGACGTCGAGGTCGCCGTTGACGATCTTCTCTTCCGTTTCCGCGACGGTGTCTTTGACCTCCTGCGGGACCGCCGGACCCCACTCGTCGAGCGCAGGGAGGTTCGTCTCCATGCCGCCCCAGAAGGCGTCGGATTCCCAAGTCCCGTCCCGGACCGCGGAGATGGTCGGGTCGTAGACCTCTTCCCAGTTCCAGACCGGCGAAATGAGGTAGTTGTCGCCGCCGAACTCCCCCATCGGCGCGTTGTAGCCCGAGGCCCACACGTCCGCCTCGTTTGCGGCCCTGACCGGGGCGGGGGAGTCCTGCTCCTGTGAGATAACGTCACAGCCCTCGTCGATGAGTGAGTTGGCGGCCTGTTTCGAGGTCTGTGGGTCGAACCACGCGTTGACCCACCGAATCTTGAACGTCGCGTCCGGGTTCACCGACCGCGCACCGAGCGCCATCGCATTGATAGAACGGATGACTTCGGGAATCGGGAACGCGGCGACGTAGCCGATGGTGTTGTTTTCGGTCACCATCCCGGCGGCTTGCCCGGCGAGATACCGAGGTTGGTAGATCCGACCCATGTACCGCCCCATGTTCTCCCGGGTTCGATAGCCGGTCGCGTGCTCGAAGTAGGTGTCGGGATACTGTTCCGCAATGTTGAACATCGGGTCCTGGTAGCCAAACGTCGTCCCGAAGACGATGTCGGCGTCGCCCTGCGCGTATTGCTCGAACACGCGTTCCGAATCTTCCGGCGCGACAGCCTCGGTGTACTCGGTTTCCAGCCAGTCGTACTTTTCATCAACCGCCTTCCGGCCCTCGTCGTGGGCCCAGGACCACCCGAGGTCGCCCACCTCTGAGATGTACACCCACGCGGCGGTGACGGAGTCCGACCCGGAGCTTCCATCGCCGCCGGTCGCTGTCCCGTCAGTCGTCTCACTGTCGCCGCTCCCGCCACTACAGCCGGCTAGTGCGGTTGCTCCTGTTGCCCCAAGCGCGCCCAGGATCTCCCGCCGCGATATCGTTCGGTTGGTATTCACCATTACTGAACTGGGTAGAGGTAGCGGAAACTCCTACTTAAACGATACCATTCTTGACCTTGCAGCGAACGAATAGATCTGGTTACAGTTGGACAAAATATCATACAATCCAGAATAGTCCTACGAACGTGGTTATATGTGCCTGCGGACCACAGTAATACCCAAGCGATTACCACAGCCCGAAACCGGTGTCGGGATCAGTTCGGGACCTCACCCTCGACGGCGTCGACGTAGCTACTCATCTCCTGGAAGAGGAACTCGTCGCTCTCGCCTTCGAACGCCGAACCGGCCCAGATGTCCAGCTCGCCGTCGAGTATCGCTGACCGTGACTCCGAGACGGTATCTTTCGTTTCCTGGGGCACTTCTGGCCCCCAGTCGTCCAGACTACAGATGCCTGACTCGATGCCTTCCCAGTACGCATCGGATTCCCAGGTCCCGTCCCTGACAGACTCGATAGTCGGACCGTAGAACTCCTCCCAGTGCCAGATCGGGGAGGTGAGATAGTTCTCGCCGGCGATGTCACCCATCGGAGCATCGTAGCCGGTCGCCCAGATGCCTGCATCGGAGGCCGCTCTGAGCGCTGCAGGGGAGTCCTGATGCTGGGCCATTACGTCGACGTCTTCGTCCAGCAGGGCGTTCGCCGCCTCGCTCTCTGTCGGGGGGTCGAACCAGGAGTTCGTCCATCTGACTTTCAGCGTCGCGCTGTCGTTGACAGACGCGGCCCCGAGCGCGTAGGCGTTGATTCCACGGATGACCTCCGGGATCGGGAATGCCGCCACGTATCCCAGCGTGTCTGTCTCGGTTACGGTCCCTGCTGCCTGCCCGGCGAGATACCGGGGCTGATAGATCCGGCCCATGTACCGTCCCATGTTCTCCATCGTCAGGTAGCCGGTGTTGTGTTCGAAATAGGTGTCGGAGTATCGCTCCGCCACGGACGCCATCGGGTCCTGATACTCGAACGTACAGCCGAAGATGATATCGGCAGTACCCTGCGCGTACTGCTCGAACACCCGCTCGGAATCAGCGGGGGCAACAGCCTCGGTGTACTCGGTCTCTAACCACTCGTACTCTGCTGCGACTGCCTTCCGACCCTCGTTGTGGGCCCAGGACCACCCGAGGTCGCCGACCTCGGAATTGTACACCCACGCGGCGGTGACCGAATCCATATCGTCACTGCTGGTCGCGGTCCCCGCAGCGGCTCCCCCGTCGGCGGTGCCGGTCCCGCCCCCGCTGTCGCCGCCATCGCCGCCATCACCGCCACCGCTGCAACCGGCCAGCCCGGTAATTCCTGCTGCCCCAAGCGCTGCCAGTAACTCTCGTCTCGATCTAGTGTGGCTCTTGTCAACCATTGACTAATCGGGTAGCCATTGCAGAATCAGTGACTTAAATTGTTCCGTTCACGCAGCTTTCGCTACCCTACTATCCAGATATCTGCTGTAGAACTGGACTAATATAGCTATATCTGGCAACTATCTGGATTATATGACAATACTATTGTCGGCGTCGACAAACGCAACCCAGATCGACAACAGCCGCTAGCACACAACAACTGATACTTGGCAAATGTCCGGCATTTCACGGTCTGGACGGCGAATATAGCTACCTTTGGAAACAATTATGCCACTACATTGTTGATACCCGCCCAAGACCAGAGAGCATGTCCGAACACACCACGCTCAGGATGGAGGGGATTCTGAAGGAGTTCCCCGGGGTCGTCGCCAACGACCACGTCAACCTCTCCGTCGAGCGCGGAGAAATTCACGGCCTCCTCGGCGAAAACGGTGCGGGAAAAAGTACACTGATGAAGATTCTGTACGGGCTCTACTCGCAGGATGACGGCGACATCTACCTCGACGGCGAGCGACTCGACCTGGAGTCGCCACAGGACGCCATCGACGCCGGTATCGGTATGGTCCACCAGCATTTCATGCTGATACCACGTCTCACAGTCGCCGAGAACGTCGTGCTCGGTGAACGTGAACCGGCCACAGCGTTCCGCAGCGATGCGGAGGACAGCTGGCTTCCGGCGGCAGTTCGAAACAACAGTCTCGTCCAAGCGCTTGCCGGGCAGTTTTCGTTAGGCCTCGACGTGCCCGAACAACGGATTCAGGAGTTAGCGGACCAGTACGGGTTCGATATCGACGTGAGCGCAAAGATTTGGGAGCTCGATGTCGGCCAGCAACAGCGCGTCGAGATACTCAAAGCGCTGTACCGTGATGTCGACCTCTTGATTCTCGACGAACCGACGGCGGTCCTCACACCGACGGAAGCCGAGCGGCTCTTCGACTCGCTCGAACGCCTGACCGACGAAGGACTCTCGATAATCTTCATTACCCACAAGCTCACCGAGGTCGACGCTATCGTCGACCGGGTAACGGTGCTCCGGGAGGGGCAAAACGTCGGGACCGCCGAGGTGTCGTCAGTCTCCCGGGCGGACCTCGCGGAGATGATGGTCGGCCGTGAAGTCCTGTTCGAAATAGACAGGGAAGCGGTCGACCTCGGTGAGCCGGTCCTTCGCGCACGCGGGGTCAAGGCCACTGATAACCGAAATATCGAAGCTCTTTCCGGCGTCGACCTGACGGTTCGACAGGGCGAAATCGTCGGTATCGCGGGCGTAAGCGGCAACGGACAGAAAGAACTCGCCGAGGTCATGGCTGGTATCCGTGACGTGACAGCCGGCGAGATACTGGTCAACGGCGAAGATATCACCGGCGCGAAACCGAAGACGTTCGTCGACAGCGGCGTCTCGTTCGTCCCCGAGGACCGGCTCCAGTACGGCTGTGCTGAGGACCTCTCGGTGATGCACAACGCCACGATGAAGGACTTCAGAGACGGCGGGTTCGGCGACTGGCCGTTCCTTGACTACGGGGCACTCCGTGACTACGCCGAAACGCTGGTCGATGAGTTCGATGTCAGAGGTGTCAGCGACGTGACCGAGACAAAGGCCGGCGACCTCTCCGGAGGGAACCTCCAGAAGCTAATCTTGGCGCGAGAAATCTACCGCGACCCGGACCTGCTCGTCGCCAACCAACCCACCCGTGGCGTCGACGTTGGGGCAATCGAGTTCATCAGGGAAACGTTGCTTGAACAGCGGAAGGCAGGCACCGGTATTATCCTGCTTTCGGAGGACCTGGACGAAATATTTGACTTGAGCGACAGGATTCTCGTCGTCTACGAGGGTGAGTTCGTCTACGAGACGACACCGGCCGAGGCCGACCGGGAACGGATCGGTCTGGAGATGACCGGCGGTGGTGGCGACGACGGAGGCGAAGTGGACACATCGCCGCCCTCGCCCGGAGTCACGCAGGGGAGTGAGAGCTGATGAACGTCGCAGTAACCGTCGACGCGCGCGAAGACGTTCCTGTCTGGCTGGCGTACGGGACGCCCGTGTTCACGGTTCTCGCCGCGCTGGCGGTCAGCGCCATCGCGCTGGTCGTCCTCGACGTGAACCCTGTTGCGGCGTACGCGACGATGTTCGTCGACACGCTCGTGACCGAGTTCGGACTCACCGAGACGCTGACGAAGGCGGTACCGCTGATTCTCACTGGCCTGGCGGTGTATCTCCCGCTGAAGGCGGGCCTTTTCAACATCGGGGCTGAGGGACAGCTCGTCGCCGGTGCGCTTGCCGGGACGTGGATCGGGCTGAACGTCTCGCTCCCGGGGTTGGCACTGGTCCCGCTGATGTTCGTCGCCGCGGCCGTAGCCGGCGGTATCTGGGCTGGCATCCCGGCGTACCTGCGTGCGAAGTGGGATGTCAACGAGATCATCACGTCGCTACTACTGACGTTCGTCGCCCTCGAACTCCAGAGCTACCTCCTCCGCGGGCCGATGCAGGGCGGCACCGGGAACTTTCCACAATCGGAGCGGTTCTCCGAGGCCGCGACGATTCCTGAACTGGTAAGCGGCGTCCATGCCGGCCTGCTCGTCGCCGTCTGTATGGTCGTGGTGACCTACGTCCTGATGACGCGAACGCGGCTCGGCTTCGAGATTACCTTCGTCGGCTCGAACCACGAGGCCGCCCGACAGGCGGGGATGAGCAAGTTCTACGTGTATCTCTTCGTGTTCGTCGTCGGGGGCGCGTTCGCGGCCATGGGCGGCATCAGCGAAATTGCCGGTGCACAGGGGCGGTACCGTGCCGGGTTCGAACCCGGCTACGGCTTCACCGCCATCCCGATCGCCCTGCTCGGGCGCAACAGCGCGCTCAAGGTCTTGCTCGCCGGCCTGTTTTTCGCTGTGCTGTTCGTCGGCGGGTCGAGCATGGAGGTGGCCTTCGGCGTGCCCGCGGCGCTGGTCGAGATTATCCAGGCGCTCGTCATCCTCTTTCTGATCACTGCGGAGTTCTTCAAGAGCTATCGTGTCGGTATCGACATCAAACGCGGGCCAACAGAGACGCCTGCCCAGCCACAGCGAGGTGACGACTGATGGTGACGTTCATCGCCGGCCTGCTCGATGCGACCGTTCAGGCGGCGACCGTGCTCCTGCTGGCCGGGATGGGGGAACTCATCAGTGAGCGGGCGGGTGTCCTCAACCTCGGCGTCGAGGGGATGATGCTCGTCGGCGCGCTCGGCGGGTTCATCACGACCGTCCTCACTGGGAGCCACTGGCTCGGGTTCGGCGTCGGCATCCTCCTGGGGATGGTGCTGGCGCTGGTGCATGCCTTCCTCTGTATCACGCTGAAGTCGAACCAGGTCATCAGCGGCGTCATGCTGACGCTCCTGGGGACCGGTCTCACGACCTTCTTCGGGTCCGGCTGGGTCGAGGAGTCCATCGACGGCTTCCCGCAGATGACGTTCCCGCTCGTCGGGCAGTACCTCGTCGGCGTCCCGGTCGTCGGCGAGGCGCTCTTCCGGAGCACGGCGACGGACTACCTCGCACTCGGCCTGCTGGTCGTGGTCTGGTACTTCCTGCACCACTCGAACCTGGGGCTGGAGATGATAGCCGTCGGCGAGGACCCGGAGATGGCGGACACGATGGGCGTGTCCGTGTTCAGGCTGCGGTATCTCGCGGTGCTTATCGGTGGCGGGTTTGCTGGCGCGGCGGGCGCACACCTCTCGCTGGCCTTCTCGCAGCTCTGGGTCCCCGGCATGACCGCGGGCCGGGGCTGGATTGCCGTCGCACTGGTCATCTTCGCCCAGTGGCGGCCCCGCCGGATGCTCGTGGGGGCGTACCTGTTCGGACTGCTCGACGCGTTGCGCATTCGCTCGCAGTCCATCTCGCTGACGCTGGGTCCTGACGCGCCGCTCGCCGGGGTCATCAACCCAATCGTCGAGTTCCTCATGACGCCACAGATCATGGGGACGTACCCCTACTTGGCGACGATTATTGTGCTGGCCTACGCCGTCATCCGGACGAAAAGCGACCAGCTCGCGGTCCCGTCGGCGCTGTTGCAGTCCTATAGCCGCGAGACGGACTAACCGGTCCGCGACGCGCGCCAGTATCGGCGGCCACACCTTCCACAGACCGTGTGTGTGGCCAATCTATTTATCCATATTCGGAGAATTCAGCATGTCTCATGAGCGCCAATCAGGTCTTCGAGAGAGGCGACCGTGTCGGTCTCTACTTACAGGACAAACACTCGCTAGAAGAGAACGTGGAACTCGTGCAGTACGCAGAAGAGCAGGGCATCGACGAGATCTGGCAAGCAGAATCGCGACTCGCACGCGACGCCGTGTCCCCACTCGGGGCGTACGCTGCGGTCACCGACGACATCAAACTCGGGACCGGTGTCATCAACAACTGGACGCGCAACACGGCGCTGATAGCGCAGTCGATGAGCACGCTGGAGGAACTCGCCGGCCCGGACCGCATCATGTGCGGTATCGGGGCCTGGTGGGATCCGCTGGCCGAGAAGGTCGGCATCGACCGCAGCGGCGCACTGCGGGCGATGCGGGAATGCGTCGAGGTGACGCAAGACCTGCTCGACATGGAGAACGTCACCTACGACGGCGAGTTCGTCCAGATGCGCGACGTGGAACTGGACGTCGTTCACGGCGACGACGGGCCACGCACCGTGCCCGTCTACGTCGGCGGGACCGGGTTCAAGATGCTGGAACTCACCGGTCACTTCGCTGACGGCGCGCTGTTGAACTACCTCGTCAGCCCCGAGTACAACGAGAAGGCCCTCGACGCCCTAGAGACCGGTGCCGAGCGCGGCGGCCGGACGCTGGAGGACATCGACCGGCCACAGCTGGTCGTCTGCTCGATGGACCACGACGAGGAGACGGCCCTGGACAACGCCCGCGAACTCATCACGCAGTACCTCGGGCAACAGCCCCACATCATGAAAGCGAGCGGCGTCAGCCAGGACCTCATCGACGAGGTGGGCGAGACCATCGGCGGGTGGCCGGCCGACCACGAAGACATCCAGGAGGGGATGCACCTCATCCCGGACGACGTGGTCCACAAGCTCACCGCCAGCGGGACGCCCGAACAGTGCCGCGAGAAGGTCCGCGAGTACGCCGAGACCGGCTGTCAGTGTCCGATTCTCTACCCGCTTGGCGACGACCGGCGGCTGCTGATAGACGAGTTCGCCGACGGCTACCTGTAGGCTCAGTCGTCGACCGGCGGCGCGCCGGTCCCCGGGTCAGCCTGACTCGGCTCCAGCCCGGCGGTGTACTCGGTCGGCCCCGTCCCGACGCTCCCACCCGGGAACACGATGTTGAGAACGAGGGCAGCCATCCCGCCGGTGACGAGCGCGGACCCGAACAGCGTCTGGACCTCCGACGGGAAGTTCTGGAGGATTTCGGGGCGGAACGCGACCCCAAGGCCCAGCGCCATCGACATTGCGAGGATAGTCGAGTTACGATGGTCGAGTTCGACATTTTGGGTGATGAGGCGCGCTCCCGAGGAGAATATCATCGCAAACAGAATAAGTGCGCCGCCGCCCAGCACTGCGTCAGGCATCGCCGAAACGACCGCGCCGACCTTCGGGACAAACCCGAGTGCCAGGAGCACAACGCCCCCGATGCCGGCGACGTAGCGGCTTGCGACGCCGGTGAAATTCACCAGGCCGACGTTCTGCGAGAACGACGTGTTCGGGAGTGCGTTGAACACTGCGCCGAAAACGCTCATCACGCCGTCGGCGACGAGGCCGCCCCGGATTTCCTCACGGGTGGCGTCCCGCCCGGTAGCCGACACCGTCCCCGAGATGTCGCCGATTGTCTCCATGCCGGTGATGATGTAGAGGAACGCCACGGTGACGACGGCGCTTGGCTCGAAGGCGAGTCCGTACTTGAGCGGGACCGGGACCGTCACCCACCCGGCGGCGGCGACGGCCGAGAGGTCGACCACGCCCAGCGCGAGCGCAACAGCGTACCCAACGATGATGCCCACGAACACGCTGATGACGCGGAGAAACCCCTCGAAGAACTGGTTTAGCCCGACCGTGACAATCAGAACGAGCCCCGCCAGGCCGAGGTTCACGAAGGAACCGTATCCCTCAGCTGACGGGCCGGCCGACGCGCCCGCGGCGTAGTTCATTCCCGTGGGGATAAGCGTCAGTCCAATGAGCATCACGACGATGCCGGTGACCAGCGGCGGGAAAAACCGCCTGAACCGGTCGAACGAAACGCCCATGATGATTTCGACCGGCGCAGCAAGCAGCGACGCGCCGAAGACGGCGGCGAGACCGAACTGGTTCCCAATGCCGATGAGCGGGCCGAGAAACGCGAAACTGGTTCCCATGACCACCGGAAGCCGCGCGCCGACGGGGCCGACCGGGTACGCCTGAACAATAGTTGCGATGCCGGCGACGATAAGCGCCATCTGGACGAGAAACGTCGTCTCCCCTGTAACGGAGCCGACGGCCCCGGCGAGGATGAGCGGGGGCGCGACGTTGCCCAGAAACATCGCAAGCACGTGCTGGATGCCGAGCGGGATTGCCTTCCCTAACGGCGGTTTATCCTCGATATCGTACAGTACGACTGACTGCCGTTCTCCCTCCGGACCGCTCATAGGACGCCATCCAGCCGCCTGTCTTTTCAATCCACCTACTAGAATCCTTATACCAATATATGTGTTTAACTTTACCCGGGATACCTATTCGTATGTCTCGCGAACAGGTGATATTTGTCGCATATGCGACCTGCTTCAGTTTCGAACTGCAACTGCTTGGCTTGCCAGTGTGTCGAGTCTGATTGTAAAACGACAGCGTGCTGGTCAGTGTTGGGGCAACCGTCGATAGCGTCAGTCGTCGGCCGCGGCTTCATCGGCCGTGCCGTACAGGCCTTCGACCTCCGCGATTTCGGGGTCGATTCGGTCTACTCCACCGGTCGCCTTCTCGGCGCTTTTCGTGTCCTTCAGGCCGAAACCAGTGGACACTACGACGACGGTTTCATCCTGTTCGATGATACCCCGGTCGAGTGCCGTCTGGACGCCGGCAATTGGCGCTGCTCCCGCCGGCTCGGAATAGATCCCTTCGGTGCTGCCAAGTAACGTTTCGGCCTCTAGAATCTCCTCATCGGAGACCAGCACGCTCGTTCCGCCGCTCTGTTCCAGCGCGCGGCAGGCTTTGATGGTGTTCCGCGGCCGTCCGACCGCGATTGAATCGGCCAGCGTTTCGGCGATTTCGTCGATGTCCCCGTGATCGTGGAAGGCGTCGTGGATGGCTGACGCCCCCTCAGCCTGGACGCCAAGCATCTTCGGATGGTCGTCGACGTAGCCGAGGTCGTAGAACTCCTTGAACCCCTTCCAGGCTCCGGCTATCGTGCAGCCGTCTCCCATCGAGAACACGACCCAGTCCGGGACGTGCCCGCGAGCGACGGACTGGTCGGCGAGTTCGTGGCCGACGGTGCGCTTGCCCTCGACCTGAAACGGATTGATCGCCGCATTGCGGTTGTACCAGCCGTACTTCTCGGTGACCTCGACGCTGAGGTCGTAGGCTTCGTCGTAGCTGCCGTTGACAGCGAGTACGTCCGCACCGTAGACGAGCGGCTGTGCGAGCTTTCCTGTCGGAGCGTCACCGGGAACGAAAATACGGCAGTCCATCCCCCCGCGGGCGGCGTAGCCCGACAGCGACGCGGCGGCGTTCCCGGTCGAGGCACAGGTGATGATGTCCCGACCGGCGTGTTTGGCTTTCGTGACAGCGATAGCGCTGGCACGGTCCTTGAAGCAGCCGGTTGGATTCCGCCCGTCGTCTTTGACAAGCGTCTCGACGCCTAGCGCGTCGCTGAGGTTCGGCGCGTCGAAGAGGTCTGTCCCGCCCTCGTTGAGCGTCACGATATCGGCGTCCGCTGCGACTGGCAGGAAGGCCTCGTATTTCCACTGGCTCGGTATCGGTCCGCCGAGGTCACCGTCGAACGCGTCGTCAATCGCATCGTAGTCGTACGTTACTTCAAGTATCCCCTTCACGCCCTCGTGTTCGGGACAGGTGTAGATGATCTGGTTCGGGTCGTACTCCGCCCCACAGAGTGTACACTCGAGGGTTGTGACTTGCGTCATGCCCATACCACATCCTGAGTACAACCGGGCATAAAACCGTACTGTGGCTCCAACTCGATTGTGAGGCGAATCGCCTCTGTCGTGACTGGCACACCATCACACATAGCTCACACACCACACATCAATGCGTGACTCGCTTGTCATATCAGACGATGATACCACTGTTACAGCGGGCGGTCCAGGAACTGCCCACGACCCGCCGTTGAGTGGACCTTGTGATCCGTTGCGACAACCTCACCGCCGGCAATGACTGTGTCCACACGCGCGTTCCAGTGCTGTCCTTCGTATGGCGTCCAGTCTCCCACGAACGTTTGGTCGTCGGCAGTGACCTCGTACTCTTCAGTCCGAATGAGTACCACGTCCGCATCTGTTCCGGCCTGTAGCGAGCCTTTTTTCGGATAGATCCCAGCGCTCCGGGCCGGTGCCGCACACACGAGTTCGCGGAGCCGCGGCCAAGATATCCGGCCTTCGTGGACGCCGCCGCTGACGAGGAACTCGACCATCGTCTCGACGCCCGGGAGCCCGGCGTAGGGCTCCCAGATATCCTCCCAGCCGGCTTCGCGCGTCTCGCGGTAGGTCGGGAAGTGATCCGTGCCGATGATGTCGATTGTCCCGTCCTGTACTGCATCCCAGAGCCGCTCCCGCTGGGTGTCGGATTTGAGGCTGGGATTGACCTTCAGGAACGGTCCCCTGTCGGCAACGTCATCTTTCGAGAAGGCTAGATACTGTGGACAGGTTTCGAGCGTAACTGGAACGTTGGCTCGTGATTTGAAGCGCCCGGCTTCGCGCGCACCGCTCCCACTTGAGATGTGGACGACGTGTAGCGGACAGTCGGCGTATTCTGCGAAATAGCCCGCCCGAGAGATCGCGTCAAGTTCGGCCTCCAGCGGTCGTGAGTCCATGTACACGTCGGGTTCGTCGCCGTCGATAGTCGACCGTGCGTCGTCGAGCAGTCCTTGCGTCTCGCAGTGAACACGAACTGTTCCCCCGGCATCGCCGACACGCCGCATGAGCCGGGCGATGGTTTCGTCGTCAGCCAGATACGGGTCAGCGGTAAATGTCTTGAAATCTGCTGTTCCGGCGTCCATGATGCCGGTCACGTCGATTTCAGGGTCTTGCACGTTGCCCGCAACGAGGCCGAAATCGACGTGGGCCAGCGCGGAGCACGTCTCTGCTTTCTCCTGCAGTGCATCTGGGGTTGTGATCGGGGTCTGTGTCGGTAACTCGATGACCGTCGTCACTCCACCGGCGACCGCACTCGCGGTCTGTGACGCGAAGTCGATCCCGTCCGGAAACAGCTCGTCGTCGTGCATATGCGTGTGTACGTCGATAGCGCCCGGAAGCGCGACCATGCCGTCAGCGTCGATGACAGCATCCGGGTCACTGGGGGCTGGGACCGACGACACGGGACCGGCAGCGTCTATCGTCCCGTCGGATATCGTGATTTCACCGCTCCGGACGCCCGACGCCGTTACCACCTGTGCATCTTTGATGTGAATGTCTGTCATGCTGTAACAGCCCGGGCGAATGACGAAAACAGTTGGTGTGTGAGACGCCACATCCGTCGCACACGCTTGTTGTGCTACGGTGGCTGCTAAGGCTGTTCTGGGGCGGAGTAGCTTTTAGTCGATTGACGGTTACCGCCAACCTGTGATACTGAACGCAGGGACGCTCATCACCATGGACGATGCGCGCACGGTCCGGTCGGAGGCACACGTCGTTGTCGAGGACGGTGACATCGTCGCTATCGAGGACGGCCACGCGTCGGGGGCCGACGTGATCGACGCCACTGACGAAGTCGTCATCCCGGGACTGGTGAACTGCCATACTCATATGTACGCGCTCCCGATTCGCGGCGCGCCCCTCGCTGCGTCACCTGAGAGCTTTTACGAAGCGCTTGTCGACATCTGGTGGAACGTCGACGAGGCGTTTACCGAACGTGGCGCTCGCCTGTCCGCACTGGGTTCCTGCGCCGAAATGCTTCAGAGCGGCGTCACTACCTTCTGTGACAACTACTCTGGGCCGAACACGCTGCCGGGCGGTCTCGATGCCGTTGCCGAGGGGGTGTCACAGACGCCGATTCGTGGGATGATTTCCTTCGAGACGACAGCCCGTAACTCCGAGGCCCAGGCCAGAGACGGAATCGCGGAGAATACGCGATTCATCGACGAAGCGGAAGACCGGTACGACTCCGTGTCTGGCCACTACTGCCTCCACACGCTGTTCACCAACACCGAAGACATCGTGAGAGAGTGTGTCGACAGGGCCACCGACGACGACCGCCCTATCCAGATACATCTCGAAGAGGGGCTGGTCGACGTTCACGAATCTATTGCCGACTACGGCAAACGACCGGTACCAGCGTTAGAAGACATGGGCTTTTTTGACGCCGAAGTCATCGCCGCCCACTGCGTCCATTCTACCGAGTCCGAAATCGAAATCCTCGCAGAAAACGACGTGAGCGTCGCTCACAACCCCTATTCTAACATCAACAACGCTGTCGGTATCGCCGATGTCGAAACGATGCAAGCCCACGAGCTGACAATCGGACTCGGTGACGACGGGTGGGATCCGGATATGTTCGAGACCATGCGTTCGGCCGTCGGCATACACAAACTCAAGCAGCGCAACCCGAGCGGCTTCGACATGGCGACCGCGCTCGAATGGGCGACAATCGGCAGTGCGGCGGTGCTGGGGATGGACGACGCTGTCGGCAGTATCGAGGTCGGCAAATGCGGTGATTTCGTCACGCTGGATCTGGGTCCGAACCCTGTGTTGGACGAAAGTGCTCCCTACTACGTTGTCAGCGCCGCAAGCCGTGGGGATGTGACCCGGACGATTATCGACGGGGTACCTGTGTACGACCAGAACTCAGGCGTCGCTGGTGTCGACGATTCGGACATGACCGCCGTCGGCGATGCGAGTGCCGAACTCTGGGAACGGTTATAACCACGTTGTCGGACCGGTGTAGTTCACATCTGTTGTCATTTGACCCAATTCAATAACACCCTAAGTGTGTAAATTTAGTCCGCTGATCCCTCCTGAAGGACCCTCTCCGACAGCGCACATATTTACACCCTAAGGGTGTATATCAATGGTTGGGATTCTGATTCCACCGCCAATGTGCACATTCTGTACACACGGGATTTCCACTCTAGCGTAGATGAGGGGCCAAATTTGTCTACCCAGTATATTGTAGCAAATGTTTCTGGTTCCCATATGTAATAGTGGGGCTGTGTGCGTGAGTGGCATATGGTAGTTAGTGACGCCTTTGAGACTTTCACGCAGGTACTCGAATGCCTCGACTCGTCTGACACTGAGGTCAAGTCGGTCTCAGTGAAGGGTCAGACGACCGCGGATAACGATGAAATCAGCGCCGACCTGACGCTCGCAACGCCGGTATTCGGTGGACTCTCGATTCACGATGACGTATCCGTCGACGCGGAGGAGTTCGATGTAACTGATAAACGGATTGAGATTGACGTGACTGTTACCGTCCCCGTCGGAACCGACATACCGGTTCCATCAGAGGGGGAGAATGACACGTCCAACGAACTGGCGGACACCCTCTCGCAGTCGGACTCCGTGCCAGCATACAAAGACCCCGAGGCACTCCGGGCGGCCTACGACGCCTGCGATACGTTCCCGGAGATGACCGAGGCGCTTGACGCCGATGTGACCTCCGAAACGGTCCGTCGGTACATGGTAGAGTACGATATCCATGACCCGACTGACACGACGCCACAGGCAGGCGGACTCACCCTCGCAGACGTGCAAGATGATTCCGATACCGATTCTGATCCGTCTGGTGGCTCAGACCCTTCTGACGACAGGCCGAGCGACACCAGTCAAGCCGAAAGTTCGGACGGACTGGGAGCCAGATCTGTCGCTGAGTTGCTCGCTGAGGCGGACTCGCAGGACAGCGACGACAATCTCGTCGCCGATGGACTCGGTATCTCTCGGGACGTCACCGTGGCTGAGCTCGCACAGACCGTTACACAGGCCACTTCGCTGGACGAGGTAACCCAGCGTCTTGAGTTGAGCCAGACGCACGCACGGAGGTTACTGTCGGAGCTTGATCTCCTTGACCTCGTCACTCATCGGCTCGCTGCCAATCAGATCCGTGTCTCGAACGCCGAAATCAAGCGCCGTATCACTGCCACCAGTCAGTAACGACCCTCTCGGTGGTCGCTCGGAGGATTAACCTTCATTATAAAAGGAAAATGTTTTTGCAGTCTGGTCTGGATGTGTGATAAATGGCAACTATCCGCGTACGCGACTGGACGAAAGAACAGATAGAGAAAATACGTGATACAGAGTCGCACTCCTCGCATGACTCGGTTATCAAGTCGCTACTGAAAGACCGGAAGCTGGCCAAGTACGCGGACGATGCCGCAGAGCCCGTTCCGGAGTCGCAATCCGAGACCCGGATGACAGACCCCGACACTACCTTCGATGATCTGACCGTGCTCGGCGAACTCTCCGGTGCGGACAACGGGGTCTTGTTTCTCTGGTGTCCCAGTTGCGGGAACGAACTGGCGCACTTGACTGCTGATAACCCGCTCGGCCTGTCCGTGTTCGAGATCGAATGCCAGCGCTGTCTCACCCATCTTGACAGACACGCCATCGTTGCCATCGAGATCGGCTATCCGATTGAGCAGAAACTGGTCGAAGACTGTCTGCAAGACGACCTCAAGGAATGCGTCGTCGACTACTGGGACCGGACACTTGAATCGGCCACTGTCGGTGCGCTTGACGACGATCTCGACCCGGCACATCTCGTCTGGCAGTTCGACCAGTATCTTCGGCAGTTTTCGTGGGAATGGCCGGCGGATGTCCCTGTTGTCGGCTTTGCCACGGGCGAAACCTACCGCAACTCCGTCACCGGCGAGCATCTCGAAGTCATCGAACCAGTCTCGGAGAACCGGAATGCGATGGATTCGTTCAAGATACGGCGGTACGCCGGTGACCCAGAAACCCACGCCGGTGAAACAGAAATTCTCGACAGCACCACTGTCGTCGACCACATTGTTAGTCGCCGATTGCTGATGGAAGCGCGTGCTGATTCGGCTTCACTGCCCGAGTCGTCCGAACCGACAACGTGACTGACGCCGTCCTTGTATAGGTGTTTTTCTCCATCCGTCAATTCTTGCTGGCCTGATAAATACAAATCTGTTCAGAATAGGCTGACTAGTGCCAGAACAAGCGGCAAATCAGTAGACACTATTATAACGATAGCATCGGCTATTGAAAAATCAAACTATAGCTGAGGCGTTGCGAGGTTTCGTCATACTCAGGGGGAAGACGATGTGTCTTAGTTTGTTTCGGCTGTTGGTCGGGAACACCGCAGGCACACGACGCTCTCTGCGACCCAGTTCACATCTGTTGAGTCACAGTGCGGACAGCGGTGGTGGTCAGTGTCGTACTCCGTGGTTCCACGAGGAGTGGCGAGGAAGCCGTCGTTGATCACCTGCTCGACGAGAGTCGAGAACCGTTGGCGCTTGACGATGGCTCGCTGTGCGAGGAAGCTGCCGGCGTCGTCTGGGTCCGCGCCGTGGAGGTCTTCCCAGGGAATAGCGATCTCGCCGTTAGCCGGGCCACGAGCGACATGCTGGATGAGGGTCGCAGCGGCCTCGAACAGGGGCGTCGTCCCCCACGCCTGCGGATTGTCGACAGCACTTCCGGCGTCGTTGTATGCCGCCTCAGCCTCGCGGTATGCCGTCTCGACCCCGTCGAGGCCCCCGACCGCCCGGAAGTCCGCGACGAATTCCTTGAGACAGGCGTGCTGAACCGGATGTTCGAGCCCGTTGGTCACATCCTTGGCCACGGCGACGCCCTCGACGCCGCGACGTGTGGCGCGCGTATCCTGTCCGGCGACGCGGTAACAGACCGCGCTCGTCGCGAGGTACTGAAGCCCGTCACCGACCCACCCCTTCTCGTCGGCCGCGAACGGCTCGATACCGTCCCGCGGGTCCGCAAGAACACGCCAGCCTGCCCGCGTGTATTCGTCGCCGGCACGCCGGTACTCGCGGTCAGCGATGGCGGCGACTGCCGCCGCCCGGTGTCCCGCATCCTGTGTGCGCATGCGCTGTTTACGACGGACGGCCTTAGAGGCTTTTGCACCCAATAAATCGGTACCGCTGTCGGCCCGAACCGTCAGACAGAATACGGGTCCGTCCACTCAATAGTACATGGAGTCGGTACCTCTTGTCACGGCGCTTACGGTGTCACTCCGGTTTGGTATCGGCGTGGCTGCTGGTGTCGTCGCGACGGTTGTGATGGACCTAGTGATGGCCAGACTGCCGGAAGGCGAAACGCCGCCGTTCATTGCCTCCGGTGTATTGACCGATAGCGCCCCGCAGAACGCCCCCGAGCGGCTCGCGAGCGTGGTCCACTATATTGCTGGCTGGCTCACTGGCCCGCTGTTCGTCTGGGTCCTTTTCACCACTGAAGGGTTGCTGGGCGGGCCGTCGATAGTCGCAGCGGTCCTCGCTGCCGCCGTCCTCTACACGCTGATGGTCGGCTTTTTTGTCTTCGCCGTCCTCCCACGCTCCCGGCTGCCGTCGGCCCGGGTCCCAGACATCAGACGCGACTGGGCGATCTCGGCGGCCGGATACCTACTCGTCCTTGTGCCGCTTGTCGCGCTCGGGTTTCGCCTCGTCTGACCCGTGTGACCGCGGCACCGCTTGACTGCACTGCCACGGGCTTCACGGCCGCTCTCACTCACCGAGCGAAAGCGTGCCGTCCGGTCCCACTTCACCGACTTCGCCGGTGTGATACCAGTTGTCTCGGAGCGTCTGCGCGCCGGTCTGGTCGTCGTGGAGGAAGCCGCCGAGGACGGTCGGGCCGCGGACCAGTAGCTCTCTGTTTTCGGAGACGGCGATTTCAACGCCCGGCATCGGGTCCCCAATCGACCCTTCGACGTAGGAGTCTGCCGGGTTCAGTGCCCCCACACCGGTTGTGCCGACGGAGCCGTAGAGCTCGCATATCGGAACCCCCAGCCCCCGGAAGAAGTACAGCAGATGGTCGTCCAGCCGGCCGGTCCCGGAGAGTGCGTAAGTGAGGTTCGATAACCCCGCGTCTTGTCGGAGCGGCTTGTAGACGAGGCGATTGGCGGCTCTGTATTTCAGCGGCGTCCCCTGTCCTTCGACGACTCCTTCTCCGTAGGACGCTACTCGACCGCCGACCTTCCGTTTCATCCAGCCCATATCGCCGAGACGGTCCTGAATCGTTCCGTAGAGCTGCTGGTACATCTTCGGGACACCGACGAGCACATCTGGCGCAACAGCCGCGAGCTGGTCGACGAACTCATCGGTCCCGAGGTAGGCGACGGCGCTCCCGGTCGCCCAGAGGTAGTACGTCGCGACGCGTTGATAGATGTGTGCCAGTGGGAGCGAACACGTTCCGGTCGCTCCGGGGCCTGTGGGAAGCGCCTCTCGGAGGCTCTCTGCGGCCGCCAGTAGATTTCGGTGTGTCAGCGCGCAACCGGCCTTCTCCGCAGGGGATGCCACGTCGAACGCAACTGTCGCAACCTCGTCACCGTCCGTCTGTAGGCCGGGAAGCACTCTCGCCTCAGCTGTCGGGAGGTCCTCGAAAGCAAGCACGGTTTCGACGGCCAGTGCGAGGTCTTCGGTCACGTCTCCCGCTGCCACAAGTCCGGTTGCGCCAGTCCGTTCGATAATCTGGGCTGCCCGGTCGTCGCTCGCAGACGGGTAGAGCGCGACCGGGACCAGTCCAGCGAAGTGAGAGGCCAGGTCCAGAACGGACCACTCGTACTGGGACTGTGCTCTGATTGCCAGCCGGTCCCCCGGACGCAGTTCCGTCGAGAGGAGTCCGCCAGCGACTGCTTTCGCCTGCTCGGCCAGCTCATCGAAACTCCGTTCAACGAACTCGCCGTCATCTCGGACGAGCGCCGCGGTCCGATCCCCGTGCTCCGAAACGACATCTTCGAACCAGGCCGCTACTGACCCGTCCGGGACCGAAAGCGAGCCCCCGTCGTAGATGTCGCTGTCGAGGCGCACCCCGTCGGCTTCGCTCTGCCGGTCAACTGGGACCGGGTCTTCCGATGCCGTGCGGTCCTGATATAGCTGCCCGGGTTCGTACTCGTAGTCATCGCTGACCTCGTTCTGGAAGTAGTCCGCGTAGTTCTGGTCTTCGTCGCCGGCGGCGATGTGCGCATCCAGCCAGTCTCGGGCGACTGTCAGGACCTCCATCGTGACGTACTCCCCGTTTTCGTGTTTCTCGCGGAGTTCTCGCACTTTGTCGGCGAACTCCTCGTGCATTTCACGGTGGTTGTAGAAACAGTCGCTGCAGTCCATGGCGTAGCCACAGTTCTGCATGAACTCCTCTTCGTCACCGAAATGGTACTCGGTGTAGCGTTCCAGTTCCCGGAGAATGTCACCGACCTCCTCCTCCGAGTGGCCTTCGTTCATTGCAGTGTGGAGGTCGTTCAGTAGCCCGAACAGGCGCTTGTGCTGTTCGTCGAACCGCTCGATATTGGTGCTGTACCGTTCTTCGTCCCACTCGGCGAACGCCCCCGTCGAGTCTGTGCCCATACCTGTTCTGTTACCCATTATTTGAAAAGTAACTCTCACGTTCCCACCGAGTGAAAATGCGGTCTAATTCCCAAGTAGTTGCCAGATAACGTTGTATTCGGGATGCAAGAACTAAGTGACGACGCGGTCGTTGATGTCCTCACCGACAACGGAATCGGCGTGCTGGCACTGTCCAGTCCAACTGGGGGGGCCCCGTATCCGGTCCCGGTGGCGTTCGGATACGATCCAGCGACGGATAGCTTGGCGTTTCATCTGTCAGAGAGCGACGATAGCCAGAAACACCAGCATCTGACTGCAGACGCCACCGTCGGGTTCACCGTGTACGAGGAAACCGAACCTAAATCGGTGTGGCGGAGCGTCGTGGTCACGGGTGAACTGGTGGAGGCGACGTACGACGAGGTAGAGCCGGCCCTTGCCTCGCTGGCCAGCAACACACAGTTCGCCCCGAACCCAGTTAGCTGGGACGATACAGCCACGACGACGCCGTATGAACTTCGAATCGATGACTGGCACGGCCGTGAATTCCGCGTCGGGTGAAACCGGTGTTGAGAGCCACGGACACTCCCGGGAACAGACTCCTCTCCCAGGGGAGAAGCCGCCGCTTTTCGCCCGCGCTGTGTTCTCAGTCTATGGGAAACAGCGCACGTAATTATGCCATAAGATTCGTATCTACAAACAGAGGTGTCCCAGATGCTTTCACTAACAACTGCACTACTCCAGCACGGACCGATGGGGCCCCACGGTGGGGGAATGGGTATGGGCATGACCCCGGGCGGTTGGTGGCTGCTGTTCGCAGCATTTATCATCGCTGCTATCGCGGTCGGTGCTCTGCTGTACGTACAGCTTCAGGGGGAGGCGACCGTCGAGCCGGATTCACTGGAAACGCTCAAACAACAGTACGCATCGGGTGAGATTGACGAGGCGGAGCTTGAAACACGGGCTGACCGATTGCTCCAGTACGAGTCATAGCCCGTCACCGGCAGTTCTACCCGCTCCCAGTCTGGATAGAGTGTCACCTGTATCACAGTAAGGATGGTCCTTGCTTGCGTCCATCGACTGTCCGGCACGCACTTCGTGGTGCATTTATTCCGCAACGGTGAACGGTAGGTATGGACCCGGACGACGTTCGCAACGACTGGGCCTCCCGTTCCGGGAAGTTCTCGCCGGAGTACTACGCTGAACTCGGACCGAACGAGGTGAGTGAGACGCTGGTCAATGTACTCGACCACTACGTCCACGACGACGCCCGAATCATCGAACTGGGCTGTGGCTCGGGTCGCCACTTGGCGCATCTGCAGACCAACGGATACGGGAATCTCACCGGCATCGACATCAACGACGAATCCTTCGACGTGATGGCTGAGCACTACCCTCGGCTCGCGGATTCGGGGACGTTCCATACCGGTGCCCTCGAAGACATCGTCACCGAATTCGAGGCCGACGCCTTCGATGTCGTCTACTCGGTCGAAACCCTCCAGCACATCCACCCCGATGACGCATGGGTGTTTGAAGAGATCGCCCGTATCGCCGGGGACCTCCTCATCATCGCCGAAAACGAGGGGAACAGCCCCGAGCGTGGACGCGAAGACACTGCGGTGAGCTACGTCGACGACGAGTTCCCGCTGTATCACCGCAACTGGAAGCAGGTGTTTTCGGAACTCGGGTTCGCGCAGCTAATCCGCGAACCCACGTCCCGGGACACCATTCGCGTGTTCCGTGCCCCGTAGCTCTTTTCGTATCTGTCACTTCTCGGTGGTGCCGTCATCGAATACCCATCCACCGATAACTTCACAATCGATAACCAGGCAGCAGCTATTTGTGTCACGGTATCATGCATCAAGTTGGATCGCTATGCAACTGTGCCAAAACTGTCAGGCGGCTATCGACGAGTACCTCTTGGACAAACAACTCGAACCCCTGCGAGACCTCACAGTCGACGACTTCAATCTCTGTTCTGACTGCGTGACTGTCGTCGCAGACGCCTGTGTGGAGTGCGACGGCGCGGTGTACGTTCCCAGGTCCAAATCCGCGGTTCCTGACTGCTGTCCCGCGTGTCGGTCCGAGTACATCGACAAGACCGGGACCGACCCGGGCTGGCATTTCGACACGATGTCAAGCTGACCCCTGCCTGCGTCGGACTGCTGACGTGGGCATCATCCTCGTTTTGCTGTTGCTGACAGTATACTGAACGGTTGTCCGGTGACCGAATGAGAGCTCTGTGTTCCGGAGCCGAGAAGAACGATACGTCTCGGTACAAGTGGCCGCAATAGTACTGCGGACACACACTGTTTTCGGGAATTTCTGAACAACGGGGAGGGCCGTAGAGGCCGTGTGTGTGCGTCACAGTGGCGATAGAAGCTTCATACTCCTCCAGCACATACGGATAGTCTCTACTGGAATGACACGCTCGACACGATATATCGGCTTGCTGTTTGCTGCGCTCGCACTCATCTGGGGACTCTCGTTTGTGGCGATCAAGACTGGTCTCGAAAGCGTCCCGCCGGTGTTGCTGGCAGCTGTCCGACACGACATCGCTGCAGTCGTCCTGCTTGGCTATGCTCTCTGGCGAGGGCGGGCGCTGCGTCCACAGACTCGCGATGACTGGTCGCTGATTTTCATCGGCGGCACCGTCCTCATCGGGGCACACTTCGCGCTTCTGTTTCTCGGCCAGCAGTACGTCCCGAGTTCCTTCGGCGCAATCCTGCTCAGTCTCACGCCGGTCGTGACGCCGGCGTTCGCATCGACGTTGATACCGAGCTACAGGGCTCGACCACACGAACTCATCGGCACCGTCTGTGGGTTCATCGGTGTGGTCATCATTGCGAACCCCACACCGGGAGCGGTCGGCGGTCGGCTGCTCGGTGTCGCCCTGCTCATCAGTTCGGCTGTCGCCTTCGCCGTCGGCGCAGTCCTGACCGAGCGCTACACCAGTTCGCTCCCGCTCGTGAGCCTGCAGGCCTGGATGACGCTGCTCGGGGCGGGCATCCTGCACGCTGTCAGCGTGGGGCTGCCATCGGAGCAGCTGGGAACCGTCACGGTCGGGCTCGAACAGATAGCCGCAATCGCGTATCTCGGCATCGTGGCCAGCGCAATCGGGTTCCTCCTCTACTTCCGCCTGATCAGCACAGTCGGGGCCGCTGAAACCAGCCTGGTGTCCTACGTGGTTCCGGCAGTGACGGCCATCAGCGGCTGGCTCCTGCTCGGTGAGACACTCGGCCCGGTGACCATCGCTGGCTTCGCCGTAATCGTGGTCGGCTTCGCGTGGGTGAAAGCCGACGTGCTCCGGTCGCTCCGTCGTCGCCGGACGGACTCGCCATCGTACCGACCGTACGGGCCACGGGACGATTGCGTCGTCGTCAGCGGGAACGCGTACACGACCCGCGAGTGATGCCCCTGAGCAGGGGCGTCAGGCCTTAGCCGCTGCCACCCAATGTACCGGTATGGCTTCTCACCCCGGGTTCCACTCCCTGTATGATGAGACGGCGGCATCCATCTCCGTGACCGGTGACCTCCCGGACTGGCTCCGCGGCAGCCTCATCCGGAACGGGCCCGGCGCGTTCTCCCTCCCGAACGGTAGCAGTGTCGACCACTGGTTCGACGGGTTCGCGATGCTGTACCGGTTTACCTTTGACCCCGACACTGACGCGGTACACTATCGGAACCGCTTCCTCCGGACGGACGCGTACAGGGCGGCGACGAGTGGCAACTTCGAGGGCGGCTTTGCGACGGGCGAGACGACGCTTCGCTCGCGGCTGGCTACGTTCCTGACCGACCCCTACGATAACACGAACATCATCGCCGAGCGGTTCGGCGACGAGTACCTCGCACTGACTGAATCGCCCCGGAAGGTTCGTTTCGACCCGAACACGCTCGAAACGACAGGTCACCTCGAACACGACGACGACGTGCCGACCGGCCACCTCTCCTGTGCCCATGTTAAACGCGACCCGACGAGCGGCGTCCTTGTCAACGTCGAAACGGCGTTCGGACGGACCAGCCAGTACCACGTCACCGCAATGTCGCCCGACGGGACCCGACGACACGTCGGGAGCGTCGACACCGACCGGCCGGCGTACATGCACAGTTTCGCGCTTACGCCCCGGTACGTCGTCTTGACGGAGTTCCCGCTCCGACTCGACCCGCGACGGTTTCTCAAGCCCGGCCGGCAGGCGCCCTTCATCGAGCAGTTCGAGTGGGACCCCGACCGCGGGACTCGAATCATCGTCATGGACCGGACTACCGGGACGGTCGTGGCCGAGCCGGTCACCGACGCCGTGTTCGGCTTCCACCACGTCAACGCGTTCGAGCGAGCCGGCGGCAGGGAACTCGTGTTCGATCTCGAAACAGTACCCGACGCGACGACTATCGACTCCTTGTATCTGGATAACCTTCGTGCGGGCGAGATGGGAGCTATCGTCGGCCGCATCGAGCGGTTCACTGTCGCTCTCGGTACCGGGAGCGGCGTGACCCGCTACGGCCCTGCCGACGCGACGGTGGCGCGAGAGATGTTGTACCCCGACGGCAGCGCACTTCCGACTGTCTCACCGTCGCGGTGGTGTCGCCCGCACCGCTACGTGTACGCGATGGGGATGGACACCCCCGTTACCGAGTGGGCCCGTCGTGTGCTGAAACTCGACACTGACACTGGTGCTGTCGAGACGTTCGACGACGGTGGGGACTACTTCGGTGAGCCGGTGTTTGTTCCCGCACCAGACGGCGACACCGAGGATGACGGCGTGGTGCTGGTCGTTGCGCTGAACGCGGCAGACGACCAGTCCCGGTTGCTCGTACTCGACGGCCAGACGTTCGAAGAGCGCGCCAGAGCATCGCTTCCCCACGCAGCCCCGTTTGATTTCCACGGTCGATACTTTCCCGAACTTCGAGTGGCGACCGGCAACTGACGCTACTAGCGGTGAGTCTGCTCCCGCTGGCCGCTCGTCGGTCGAGAAATCGTCCTATTCGAGCGACCACACCGGACGTGCCGCTCTGGTGGAAATTGTGAACGACACACATATTGTTCGGTCTGCCTAAAATTCGAAAACGCTTTATCCATTTAGGCTGCCCTAAACAGTATGTTGGACGCACTGATCGACACCGCTGAACTGCCGCGCCGGCTGTCGATATCACGGATACCGAACGGAGCGTCGTGACTATGGTGACAGTCGGGAACCGAACGGGGACGACCTTCGACCGGGATGTCATTATTGTCGGGGGCGGTCCGGCGGGGTGTGCGGCGGGTGTGTTCACGGCCAGAGCGGACCTCGATACGGCAATCTACGACTGTGGCCGGTCGTCGCTCAAGCGCTGTGCCTACCTCGAAAACTACCTCGGTTTCCCGGCCGGTATTGACATCGACACGCTGTACGACCGCATTCAGGACCATGCTGAGACCGCTGGCTGTACCGTCGTCTCCGAGTTGGTCGAATCGCTTGACAGAACCGATGAGGGGGAGGGGTTCGTAGTCCAGACGCAGGCGGGGGAGACGGCCACGACTCGTCGTGTCATCGCGGCGACCCGCTACGACGGCGAGTACATGCGTGGCTTAGACGACGACGCGGCGATGTTCGAGACGTACGAACACGACGGCGAGGAACGCGAAACCTTCGACCGTGAGTATGCCAACGCGGACGGCACGACACCGGTTCCGGGTCTCTACGTGGCGTCACCGTCCGACGAAGCGGATATGCAGGCGATCATTGCAGCCGGCCGGGGCGCGCGGGTCGCCCGCCGGGTGATCGCGGATGTGCGAATAGACGACGGCTGGTGGGAGGCTGTCGCTGACGGTGTGGACTGGGTCCGTCGCGAGGCCGAGCTAGACGACGAATGGACTGATCGAGCGACCTGGGTCGACTATTTCGACGACCGGTACGCCGAGGACGCCCCCGTTGCGCCGGAGTCGGAGCGGTTCCAGCGGGTCCGTGAGGCGGTCATCGACGAACGCCGGTCGTCGTATATCACGCCCGACGAAATAGCCGCCCGGACCGAAACAGGGCAGGAAACACTAGCGGGCTACCTTGACCCCGAAGCGGTCGTTTCGGGGCTCGATCAGACTGCTGTCCTCGATGCGATAGACGACGAAACAATCCGGGACTACCTCGACGCGAGCGACGGACGTGCGGAGGTGAGCGAGTAATGGCCAGTGAGACACAGGGCGCTACCGATGCGTGGTCGCAAGCCAGATCCTGGCTCGACACCCTCGATGGGTCCTTGTTCGGACTGTGTGTCGCAAGCATTGCCGTCGCCTTTGGGGCTGGCCTGCTCCAGGTGAGCTTCGGGGCGTATTCGATGACAATCCTTCAGGCGTGGCAGGCCGTGTTCGATCCGAAGGTGTGGTTCAGTGTTCAGGCGTGGCAGTCGTTTTTCCTCGGTGCCGAGCTCCCCGAACTACCGAAACGGACACTCATCGTCTGGAACATCCGGATGCCGCGGGTCATCGTCGCGGTGCTTACGGGGATGTGTCTCGCCGTCTCCGGAGCGATATTCCAGGCCGTGACACGAAACGAGCTGGCAAGTCCGTTTGTCCTGGGCGTGAGCTCCGGAGCGGGGCTCACTGTACTGCTAACCCTCGTTCTGTTCAGTAGTCTCGCCCCGTTCCTCCCGCTGTTTGCCGCGGTCGGTGGTTCCATCGCGTTCCTGCTTGTGTATATGATCGCGTGGAAGGGCGGAACGAGCCCGGTCAGACTGGTCCTTGCCGGTGTCATCGTCAACATGGTGTTTACCTCCCTCCAGCGGGGACTGTTCTTCTTCGCCGACGATCTGGGCGTTGTTCAGTCAGCACTGGCATGGATTACCGGCTCGCTTACCGGCGTCGGCTGGGAAGAGTTCCGAATCGCTATCATCCCGACGATGGCTGCGACACTACTCGCGCTGGCCGGCGCACGCCAACTGAACCTCCTCCTGCTCGGCGAGGAGACCGCGCGCTCGCTCGGGATGAGTGTCGAGCGGGTTCGGTTCCTGCTTTCTGGAGTCGCCATTCTGGCGGCCAGCACGGCGATCTCCGTCGCGGGAATCATCGGGTTCTTCGGCCTCGTAGTGCCTCACATCGTCCGACTCATCGTCGGGAGCGACTACCGCCGGCTCCTCATCGGTTGCGTGTTCGTTGGGCCGGCGCTGATGGTCGTCGCAGATGTCGGTGCGCGGCTGGCCCTGAACCCCGCGCAGGTTCCGGTCGGCGTCGTTACCGGCGTCGTCGGCGGCCCGTACTTCCTCTATCTGATGCGGCGACAGGAACAGATGGGTGAGATCTAATGCCACAGAACAACTCGAACTCGGACGGTATCGCCTCGACCAACGACACCGCTGCTGGGCCCCAGTCAGCCCGCCGGGACCGGCCGCTGGTCGGCGACGATGTGGTGCTTTCGTACTCCAGTGCGGATGACCCGGTCATCGACGGCGAGTCGATTTCCGCTAAACCGGGGGCCGTGACAGCGCTCGTCGGCCCGAACGGGTCCGGCAAGAGCACGTTGCTGAAAGGGCTCGCAAATCAGCTCCAACCCGACGCCGGATCTGTACTGCTCGACGGACAAGACATCCAGACGCTTGAGACCAAAGCGATTGCCCGAAAACTCGGCCTCCTCTCTCAGGAGAGTACGTCGCCGAGCAGCATATCGGTCGAGGATCTGGTGTATCACGGTCGCTACCCACACCGCGGGTTCTTCGACAGCGTCACCGAAGAAGACGAGGCTGCTGTCGAGCGGGCGATTGATCTGGCCGGCTGTGGACACATCCGTGAGCGCGAAGTCGGCAGCCTCAGTGGGGGCCAGAAACAGCTCGCCTGGATCGCAATGGTCCTTGCACAGGACACCGACGTGCTGTTGCTCGATGAGCCGACGACGTTTCTCGACCTGCACCACCAGCTTGAGGTGATGGAGATAATCGAAACGCTCCGGGACGAGAGTGACATTACCATCGTTGTCGTCCTGCACGATATCGAGCAGGCGGCTCGCCTCGCCGACCGGATGGTCGCACTCAAAGACGGCGAGATTCAGGCACGGGGACGGCCAGAGGATGTCGTCACCGAACAACTACTCGCGGACGTTTTCGAGATCGAAGCAGAGGTCACGGCCACGCCACACGGCCCACGCGTGAATCCGATCCGTCCCCGCCACGACGGTGACGAACACACTGCTGGTGACGATTCTGCCGACTCGGACCGTGCTGAGGAAGTCGTTGCCGAATAGAGCTACAGAGACCACCTTGCCACCGCGGTTAGAATGACGGAATCTTGAAACGGACGCTAGACGGCGTTTGCTATCGACTGTTCTGGGTCGGCAAATCGGAACAATTATATGTTTTTTAGGTCAGCCTAAAACAATGGCTGGCGACGCTACAGACGCCGAGACACCGACGCGGAGAGAGTATGTGAAGTACGGGGGAACGGTTCTCACCGCCGGGTTGCTTGCGGGATGTACCAGTGACGCCGAGCAGGGGGCCACAGAAACGGCGTCCGGAGCGGAGACGGACACCCACACGGTCGACGGTTCGTACTCTGTGTCGATGTCACCGATGGGAGCGGTGACCTTCGACTCGCCACCGGAGACCGTCTTTACGCGGCTCACACACCACGCCGACATGGCATTCGCGCTGGGGCGTGGGGATACCGTCACGGCAATGCACGCCCCTGAATATTATAACGGGCTCTGGAACCAGTTCGTCGACCGACTTCCGGGGGTGTCGCTGGACTGGACCGGACTGTACTCCTCGTGGAAGCCGAGCAAGGAGAAACTGTACGAACTGGACAGCGATATCCATCTGGCAGACCCGGCCTGGATCGCCAAACAGGACAACTGGGACCGGGAGGACTTCGAGGAGGTCGCCACCAACGTCTCACCATGGTTCGGCAACTCACTGAGCGACCGGCACGCCGAACCCCCGTCCGGGTGGGCTGACTACGAGTACTACACCCTCTGGGAGCAGTTCGAACTCGTGGCCGAGGCGTTTCAGGAACAGGCCCGCTACGAGGCGCTTGCGGCGATCCACGACGAGATGCGCTCGACTATCGACGCGAATCTGCCGCCCGAGTCGGAGCGGCCGTCGGCAGTGATGCTCGCCGCGGCTGACCTCGACGAGATCTACGCCTATACGCTTGACAACCCCGGATTCCTGACCGCGCATACCCGCCCATTCGGGGCACGAGACGCCTTCGAGGGGTCGGTCGAAACGAACTCTGTGGTCGACTTCGAAACCCTACTTGAGGCCGACCCGGATGTAATCTTGCACCTCGGCGGGTTCGAACCGAGTACGAGCCTTCCGGAGCGACGGGAAGCGTTCAAATCTGACCCGGTCGGGTCGGAGATTACGGCCGTACAGAACGACCGGATTTACCCACAGGGGGCGAGATATCAGGGCCCGATACTGCACCTCTTCCAGCTGGAGATGACGGCTAAGCAACTGTATCCCGAGCAGTTCGGCGAGTGGCCGACCTACACTTCGGGGCCGTACCCTGAGATTCCGCCCGAGGAACAGCTGTTCGACCGCCAGCGGGTCGCAGACATCATCAACGGAGCATTTGAAGCATGAGTGATAACGACACGACAACCGACGCACGAACGCGCAGAGACTATCTGAAATACGGCGGGGCGGTCATCAGTGGTGGGCTGCTCGCCGGCTGTACCGGCGATGCCGACTCACAGTCGACGCCGGAATCGACAGACAGTGACGCGTCGACAGTTACTGCAAACCCCGACGCGACGACACCGACTGCAGCGGACTCGTACACGGTGTCGATGGAGCCGATGGGCGAGGTACAGTTCGACTCGGCTCCTGAGCGGTGGATGGCCTACTTCAGCACCTACGGGGACATGGCTATCGCGCTGGGGCAACTTGAGGGTCTTGCGGGGCTGATATTCACTGAGAACTGGCCGATGGCGTTCTTCGACGCCATCCCGAACGTCGACGTGACGTTCGATGATATTCCACAACTGATGCGCGACGGGAGTATCGGCAAAGAGGCCTTCTACGAGATGGACTCTGATGTCCACCTGTTTGACCCGAACTTCGTCCGGGTGCTTGACGACACCTGGTCCGATTCGGACTTCACTGAGGTCAGAACCAACATCGGCCCGATCGTCGGGAACAGCATCCGGCGACGGAACGACGACTGGCACGATTACCGGTACTACTCGCTGTACGAGGCCTTCGACCGAATCGCCGATGCGTTCCAGGAACGCGAACGCTACGCGGCGTTTGCTGACCTCCACGATTCGCTGCTCACTGAAATCAATAACGGGCTGCCGCCTGAAAACGAACGGCCAACAGTCGGTCTGCTCTCGATCAACTCCGACTTCGAAGGCGGGTCGTTCTACGCTTATCCCGTCCACGATGGAAACGGGCACAAGCAGTACCGTGACCTTGGGATGCGCGGTGCGTTCGACGAAGTTATCGACGGGAGCTACGCCGAGTGGGACTACGAGCAACTCCTCGATGTCGACCCCGACATCCTCCTGTTCCAGTACGGCTTCTCGCACGTTTCGACCGAGGAGTTCGAGGACCGAATGGCCACGATGCGAGAAGACCCTATTGGTCAGCAACTCTCAGCGGTTCAGAATGACCGACTCTACCGCGGTGGGACTTCGTATCAGGGACCAATTATTAATCTGTTTCAGACGGAAGCCGCCGCCAAACAGTTCTACCCTGAGACGTTCGGCGAGTGGCACGGCCTCGGTACTACCTCGGACCAGGAGCAACTGTTCGACCGACAGCGAGTGGCAGCCATCATCAACGGCGAAATCTAACCGCTCTCCCCCACACTCTTAGAACCGGCTTGCGTAACTGTATTGAGATCGATACCCACATATCTGGATGAATGGTCTACAACTATAGCAATCACTGCCAGTATATATGGTATATAAGGGTATAACAGTCTGTTTGTCCAGAAAGAATTTATACCACCATGCCATCATCTCACATATGTTAGTACACGAAGGGAACACGCATTCCTACACCACTGGCTCCGACCGATACTGCCGTCATTGCAACGACGTTGCGCTGGCGTATGACCCCTCGGCTGACCGCCCGCGCTGTCGTTCGTGTGGAAAGCTCGTCTAGCTGGGTCTGTCGATTACGGGGAACTCGCCACAGGAGCACATCGTTTGTGCCGGAGCTTCGGCCGTGTGAGTCGTCTAGAACTAGCCGTACCGTTTAGCGAATCATCCCGCGGTTCGCATGACTGTCAGTCACCACAGACCGACTACAACTTGACGAGAACCTTGATCGCCTCGCGCTCGTCCATCGCCCGATATCCCTCGGGAACACCGTCGAGATCGACTGTTTTCGTGAAGATCGGCGACGGGTCAAGCGTGCCCTGCAACACATCGGCCAGCAGGTCGTCAGCGTAGGCACGAACCGGTGCGACGCCGCCGTTGAGCCCGATATTATCGCCGAACAGCGAAAACATATCTAGCCCGGAGTCATCGAGCCCGTGCGGGACGCCGACGTAGCCGACGGTCCCGCCCGGGCGACAGACATCGATGGCAGTCTCCATTGCTGAAGCCGCACCGACACACTCGAGGACGTGGTTTGCCCCGCCGTTTGTCAGGTCGTCCGCGGCGTCCACGGCCTCTTGGCCGCGTGCGGCGATGGTCTCTGTCGCACCGAACGACTCGGCGAGTTCGAGGCGGTCCTCGTGGTGGCCCATCGCAATGATGCGTTCTGCACCTAAGCGGCGTGCCGCCAGCACCCCGCACAGTCCAACGGCACCGTCGCCGACAACAATACAGGTGTCGCCTTCACTGACACCGGCGCTCACCGCCGCGTGGTGGCCGGTGCCCATAACATCTGTCAGGGGCAGAATCGCTTCCAGCGTGTCCTCGTCGTCGGCGTGACGGTCGGGAACGCGGACCAGCGTCCCGTCGGCTTCCGGCGCTCGGACGTACTCACCCTGCCCGCCGCCGTTTTCGCCGCCCCACGAATCGCCGTTGACACAGGACGTATGCAGGCCCTTCCGACAAAATTCACACCGGCCACAGCTGATAACGAACGGGGCGAACACCCGGTCGCCGGGTTCGACAGAGCGCACATCGTCGCCGACCTCCTCGACGATACCCATCGGTTCGTGGCCGACGCGTGACCCTTCCTCACGGTCGCTCTGGCCGCGATAGAACCACAGGTCGGAGCCACAGACAGCGGTATGGGTCACGCGTACAATCGCGTCGGTCGGCGATTCAATCTCTGGTCGGGGGACCTCTTCGACGGTAATCTCACCAGGGCCACGGTAGATGGCTGCGCGCATGGGCGTGCTTCGGGTCGGCTGTGCAAAACCGTTCTCATACTGCGCACCAAATCCGACTGGCCGTTTTCATTGGATGAAAACAATTACCAGTGAGCGAATAGAAATGTAGAAATATGACAGACATTCACATTGTCGGCGGCGGCCCCGCCGGCCTGAGTGCGGCACTGTTCGCACAAAAAAACGGACTGGAGACGACGGTCTTCGACACTGACGGGACGTGGATGCACAAAGCACACCTGTTCAACTATCTCGGGGTCGGGTCCCAAGACGGCTCCGCGTTCATGGAAACCGCCCGGTCACAGGTCGATAGCTTCGGCGTCGACCGAAAGCAGGGTACAGAGGTGACCGACGTACAGCAAACTGACGCCGGATTCGAGGTCACCACCGAAGATGACACGTACCAAGCGGCGTATCTCGTCCTCGCGACGGGGGCCAACCGTGACCTCGCTGCGTCGCTCGGCTGTGACATGACCGACGAGGATACCGTTGACGTGGACGTGACGATGGAGACGAGCGTCAACGACGCCTACGCGACGGGGGGTATGGTCCGAGCCGAGGAGTGGCAGGCCGTCATCTCTGCCGGAGACGGCGCGGCCGCAGCGCTGAATATCCTCACGAAGGAGAAGGGAGAGCACTTCCACGACTTCGATACCCCCGCCGACGCGGACGAGATGTTCGGCCCCGAAGCATAGGCCTCGAAGCGAGTTCGGGCAGGCCTATCTCACTACTACCCACCGGACACTGTGTCGCTGGACACTGGCCGGCGAACACAGACTGTATTCGACGATAGGCAACCTCACATCTCCTGACTCTACCCAAGTGCGTACTCTACGCTACTGCGACCGATACCAGCCACTACAGCCGGTCTGAGGTTCTGAAGACGACAGCTAGCATTATCCACTGATTCACTATGACATCACAGAGCCGTGAAGCTGGTATGAAGGAGGTCGCGTTCACCCTCAGGTTCGCTGCGGGTGCTGATCAAGTGATGGACCTGTTTCAGGAGTATCCGAGGGTACGACTTCGGAACGCCACGTGTACCGTGACTGAAAACGCCCTCTGGCGTATCGACCATGTTGACAGTCCCGCTGACGCCATCGCTGCGTTCGATGACGTGTTTCTCGATGCTGAACGCTGTAACGAGTGTCTCGACGGACCCTGCTGTTCTGCGACGTGAGAACACAGGTCCTTGATTGCCGACTCGCCAGCAGGACGGTATATACGTATCACGAGCAGGCTGACCGGTGTTGTGCCGTGCCTGCTGTCGTTACCGATTCTATTGGCGATGGTGTCGTATTCGAGTCGGAACGCACTGGGGCGCGTACCGATGGCGAGTGCTGTCGCCGGTCGGGACATCGTTTGAGCCGCTGTTCGACCGCCCCGAATCGACACTTCAGACGGGAATACAGCTCGATGTAGAGCACACAGGAAGTGCTGAACGGTGGCGAGCGAAACCACAGCCCGTGTTTCCACAGTGACCGCATCGAGTCCATTGCTGTGCGTATACAATGTAATAGAACGAAATCAAACACCTGTTACACACGATTCGGCTGTACGCGAGGCTGAAATCAGTGGACCGACCGCTCGTCGCTTTCGTCGATGTCTTCGATGGGGTCGGCGTTGCCAAACGACGGTTCCGGTCCGTCCCCTGCCGCGGCCCACTCGCAGGCATTGGCGAGGACCTGCTGGATAGCTTCGTCGTGGTAAATCGGATAGGTCTCGTGGCCCGGCCGGAAGTAGAAAATACGACCTGCGCCGCGGCGGTAGCAACAGCCCGACCGGAACACCTCGCCGCCCTCGAACCAGGAGTTGAACACGAGCGTGTCCGGCGCGGGGATGTCGAAGCGCTCGCCGTACATCTCGGTCTCCGGGAGTTCGATGTACTTGCCGACCCCATCGGCGATTGGATGGCCGGGTTCGACGACCCATAACCGCTCGGTTTCGGCGGCCTCGCGCCACTTCAGGCTGCAGGTCGTCCCCATCAGCTCGCGGAATATCTTCGAGTAGTGGCCCGAGTGGAGGACGATGAGTCCCATGCCGTCGAGGACCCGCTCTTTCACCCGGGCGACCACTTCGTCAGCGACCTGGTCGTGTGCGGCGTGTCCCCACCAGGTAAGGACGTCCGTTTCTGCCAGTACATCCTCGGTGAGACCGTGCTCGGGTTCTTGGAGTGTCGCGGTTTCCGCGTCGAATCCGCGCTCTTCCAGGGCTGAGGCGATAGCGCCGTGAATTCCATCGGGGTACAGGTCTGCGACTGCTTCGTGTTCCTGCTCGTGAACGTACTCGTTCCAGACTGTGACGCGTGTCATACTCGTGGTTTCCACCTCCGCCGTAACGGCGTTCGCCAAGCGGCAATCCGTACGACGAGCGAACGCGATACGGTCTCGTCTCCGCGACTGTTCGCTGAGGGACTCTCTACAGTACCGCTGTGCACCTCAGATACCTCTCTGTGTAGCTCAGCGCTGCGTGTCCGGTTCGCGAGCGCGCGCCAGCTCCGCTCGACAGTGGCTATGACGACCCCGACGCTGAGCGCCACTGCGACTCGATCTCCAACCCCATCCACAGGACCGCGAATGTCGCTCTGAAACCGTCAAATACAGACGACTGTATGGCGCTTCACCAAGAGTACAGTCGAGTGAAATCCCGGCGTAAAGAACTGCTATACCGGATACACACGACTGTATCCGATTTCGGAGGTTTGTACAAAACACTCCCTGATTTTTGTTGTATCAACGTCTCTCGCTCCCGTTTCGACGCTAATCTGAATAGACTATAATGTAAACAGTAGATAGGTATATATACTCCCTGCTAGACGACGTGACTGATGCATTCCATCAGAAACCGCTGTCTCGGAAGGTTTCGAGCGATAGAGCTGTGTACCGAGGTGGTTCCGAAATGAGAGCCCGCCATCGTTTCTCGGGGGTGACGCGCGATGTCTGAGCACACACTGGTGCTCATGGCACTACTCCCGCTAGCGACGATTGCGGTGCTGATGGTTGGCCTGTACCAGCCTGCGACACGGACAATGCCAATCGCGTGGGCGGTGGCGGCTATCGCCGCCTTCGTCGGCTGGCAGATGTCGCCGACGCTCATCGCCGCCGCGTCGATACGTGGCGCGCTGACAGCGACCAGAATCCTTGTTATCGTCTTCGGGGCGATACTCCTCCTGTACACGCTGAAACAGTCCGGTGCCTTCGAGGTGATCAATGCTGGGTTCTCCTCGATTAGCGACGACCGGCGCGTACAGGTCATCCTGCTCGTCTTCCTCATGGGGTCGTTCATTGAGGGTGCAGCCGGCTTCGGGACGCCAGCGGCTATCGTCGGCCCGCTGCTGGTCGGCCTCGGTTTCCCGCCGCTCGCCGCCGTGGTCGTCGCGCTCACGGGGAACATCCTCGCAATCACCTTCGGCGCGGTCGGTACGCCGCTGATTATCGGTCTCCGCGACGTGGTGTTCGCTGAGGGGACCGGTGCGGCACAGCAGGTGGTCCAGCAGGGCGGCTTCGAGAGCGTCGGCGCGTACGTCGCACAAATCGGTGTGTGGGCGGCGATAATCCACGCTATCGTCGGCATCGCCATCCCCTTTATCGGCGTGGCGATGATGACCCGCTTCTTCGGCGAAGAGCGGTCGATTAAGCCCGCGCTCGAAGTCCTGCCGCTGTGTCTCTTCGCGTGGGCGTCTTTCGCAATTCCCTACGTCGCGACCGCGTACTTCCTCGGTCCAACGTTCCCGGGACTGCTGGGTGCGATGGTCGGGCTCCTCGTCGTTACGACGACGCTCCGAGCTGGCTACTTCCTTCCCGACGATGAGTGGGACTTCGGTCCACAGGACCAGTGGCCGGACCACTGGATCGGTAGCATCGAACCCGGAGAGGGTGTCGGCACCACTACGGGCGACAGCCGGGAAGGCACGGTTGCAGCCGACGGTGGCACGGCAACGTTCGAAGAATCTCACTCGCAGGATATGTCGCTGGGGATGGCCTGGCTGCCGTACCTCCTCGTGGCTGCGCTGCTCGTCGTGACTCGTGTCGTCGGTCCGGTTCAGGAGTTCCTGGCGACCACCGGCGTTCTTATGTGGAACAACATCCTCGGCACGCCGTTCTCGGAGGGCGTCGAACTGTTCTACCTCCCCGGGAGCCTCTTCGTGCTGGTCGCGGTGATCACCTACGCGCTCCACGGGATGGACACTGACGGTATCAAAGCCTCGTGGAGTGAGGCACTCCGAAACATCGCACCAGCCGTCGTCGCGCTGTGGTTCGCAGTTGCCACGGTTATGATCATGCAACGGACCGGCAGTGCCGTCGTGCTGGAGACTGCGCCGATCAACTCCGGGATGCTCGGACTGCTGTCGGAGATTACTGCGAACACGACCGGCCAGATGTTCCCGTTCTTCTCGGGCTTCATCGGTGCGTTCGGCGCGTTCATCGCTGGCTCGAATACGGTCAGCGACATCCTGTTCGGGCTGTTCCAGTTCCAGGCTGCCCAGCAGATCGGTGCGCCGACGCAGATCATCGTCGCCGCACAGGCGGTCGGTGGCGCAATCGGTAACCTCATCGCGATTCACAACGTCGTGGCCGCTCTCACCGTGGTCGGCCTCATCGGCGAGGAGGGACGCGTCATCCGCCTCGAACTGATTCCGGTACTGTACTACGGCGTGTTCACGGGCATACTGACGCTCATCCTGGCCTACGTCGTGGCACCGGGCGCGTTCTAACTCGACTCCTCTTCCGTTCTTACTCATGGCATACGACTCCCGACCCCCCCAACAGCACGACCCGGCGACAGACCCGAGCGCGAACTACGACTACCAGGGCGACAGCGTCAACCGGCCGGACCTCGTTGCGGCCTTAGAGCGCCGCGTTGACGGCGACGTACGCTTCGACGCGTACACCCGGGAACTGTTCGCGACCGATGCGAGTGCCTACGAACAGCTCCCAATCGGCGTCGTCTCGCCGGTCTCGACCGACGATGTGGTCGCGGTGATGGAGTACTGCGCCGAGGAGGATATTCCGGTCCTCCCACGGGGCGGCGGGACCAGTCTCGCCGGACAGTCGGTAAACGAGGCGGTCGTCCTCGATTTCAAGCGGCACATGGACGAACCGCTGTCGGTTGACCCGGAGGCCGAACAGGTCCGTGCGCAGGTAGGCATCACGATTGCTCGACTCAACGACCGACTCGAACCCCACGGCCTGAAGTTTGCGCCGGACCCTGCGTGGGGGGACAAGAGCGTTCTCGGCGGTGCAATCGGGAACAACACGACCGGCGCGCACTCGCTGAAATACGGCAAGACAGACGCCTATATCGAAGAGTGTGAGGTCGTCCTCGCGGACGGCACCCGGACGACCTTCGGCTGGGTCGACGTCGACGACCTCGAAGCGCGAGCGGCCGAGGCCGGCCCCGACGCCGATCTTGAAACCCGGATTTACGCCGAAGTCGCTAAGATCATCTCGGAGGACGCCGACGCGATAGACGCCCGGTATCCGGACCTCAAGCGCAACGTCTCCGGGTACAACCTGGACGAACTGGTCGACAACGCCAGAGAGCGCGGCGAGGTCAACCTCGCCCGTCTGCTCGCGGGGAGCGAGGGGACGCTGGCGGTCGTCACGGAGGCGACGGTCTCGCTGGAACCCGTCCCCGAGGCCACGGCCGTCGCCATGCTGACCTACGACGATATCATCTCGGCGATGCGGGATGTCGACCCGATTCTGGACCACGACCCCTCGGCCGTCGAGGTGATGGACGACGTATTGCTGGACCTCGCGGCGGAGACGCCGGAGTTCGCTGACGTTGTCGGCATGCTCCCCGAGGAGACCGACTCGACGCTGCTCGTCGAGTTCTACGCCGATTCGCCAGACGACGGGGCCCAGAAAGTCGCCGACCTGCTCGCCGACCGGCTTCCGGGCTACGAAGCACGAGAATCGCCGCGTGACGGGGCCGCTTCCGTCACCGACGCCCCTGTTCACGCTGTCGACGCGCTGGAGGCGTACGACGCGGACCGGCAGGCGAAGTTCTGGAAGATGCGCAAAGCCGGGCTGCCGATTCTGCTGTCCCGAACGGGCGACGACAAGCACTGGCCGTTCGTCGAGGACACGGCGGTCCCGGCCGAGAACCTCCCGGAGTACGTCGCCGATATCCGGGAGTTGTTCGACGAGCACGACACCTTCGCCTCCTACTACGCCCACGCCGGCCCCGGCGTCCTGCACATCAGGCCGCTGTTGAACCTGAAATCCGAGGACGGTATCGAGACCATGGAGGCCATCTCCGACGCCATCACGGACCTCGTCGTCCAGTACGACGGCTCCGTCTCCGGCGAACACGGTGACGGCCGCGCCCGGACCCAGTGGAACCGGAAACTGTACGGCGACGACCTCTGGGAAACGTTCCGCGACCTGAAATCGGCGTTCGACCCCGACTGGCGGCTGAACCCGGGGAACATCTGTGGCGACCACGACCCGGCCGACGACCTCCGGTACGACCCCGATTACGCCTTCGACGCGGGCTTCGAGCCCACGCTGGAGTGGGACAACGACAACGGGTTCCAGGGGATGGTGGAACTCTGTCACGGGTGTGCGGGCTGTACCGGCCACCAGGAGACCACCGGCGGCGTCATGTGTCCGACATACCGCGCCGCCGAGGAGGAAATCACCAGCACCCGCGGCCGGGCCAACATGCTCCGGTCGGCGATGGACGGTGACCTCCCCGACGACCCCACCGACGAGGAGTTCGTCACCGAGGTGCTGGACCTCTGTATCGGCTGTAAAGGCTGCAAGAAGGACTGTCCGAGCGGCGTCGACATGGCGAAGCTCAAAGCCGAGGTGGTCCACGAACACCACCAGCGCGAGGGCATCTCACTGCGAGATCGGCTGTTCGCCAACGTCGAGACGGTGCTCTCGCTCGGGAGTGCATTCGCTCCAGTGTCGAACTGGCTGATGGACCTGCCGGGGGCGGGCCGTCTCATGGAGAAAACGGTCGGCATCACGGAAGAGCGCACCCTGCCCGCCTTCCACCGGACCACGTTCCGGGACTGGTGGGCCGACCGCGGCGGGGCGCTTGTCGCGGCGAGCAGAGCCGACCGGAAGGCGCTCTTGCTCGCCGACCCGTACACGAACTACAGCCACCCCGATGTCGGGAAAGCGGCCGTAGAAGTGCTCGAGGCGGCGGGCGTCCACGTCGTCATGCCAGACGACGTGACAGACAGCGGTCGGCCCGCGTTCTCCAAGAGTATGCTGGACCACGCTCGCGAGACGGCACGGGCAAACGTGGACGCGCTCGCGCCGCGAATCCGTGAGGGCTGGGACGTTGTCACTATCGAACCCTCCGACGCGGTGATGTACCAGGTCGACTATCGGGACCTCCTTTCCGGCGACGACGTCGACGCCGTCGCAGAGAACACGTACGGCGTCTGCGAGTACATCGACACGTACCGGCTAGGGGAGGCTATCTCCTTCGGTGACGCTGGCGACTCGCTAGCGTACCACGGCCACTGCCACCAGAAGGCGACGAAGAAGGACCATCACGCCGTCGGCGTCCTCCGGCGGGCCGGCTACGATGTGGACCCGCTGGATTCGGGCTGTTGTGGCATGGCCGGCTCCTTCGGTTACGAGGCCGAACACTACTCAATGAGCGAGGCCATCGCTGACCTCCTGCTGGGCCAGATAGATGACTCGCCGGCCGAACAGGTCGTCGCACCCGGCGCGTCCTGTCGGTCTCAGATAGACGATTTCGGCGACGGCGACGCGGAACCGCCCCACCCAATCGAGATGGTCGCGGCGGCGATACGGTAACCGGGTGCCTGGTGATACCTCCGTCTGCAGTCAGAACCCGATACCGTCCCTTTGTCTGACGGTGACGTCGTGCCCGTCTACCGTTGACCGAAGCGCCTGTGTGAACGGTTCGGCGTCGAACTGGCCGTGGACGCGAAGAGTCGTTGCGGAGTCTGTTCGGGGCCGTGCTGTGATTTTCGGCCGACCGACTCGGCCACCAGTGTGGATATCGACACTGTCGAGTGTGTCGTATGACTGCGTGTCGACCTGTTCGGCTGTCTCGATGGCCGCCGGGACGCCCTCTTCGACCACCCGTGAGGCGAACGCGGCGGCCCGCTGACCCGGCGATCCGAACACCAGGTCGACGGGGGTAAGATAATCGTACTCGACGAAGTAGGCTCGTTCCGTACAGAACAACACGTCGACCAGCCGAAGCGGGTACGATCCTCGCATCGTATAGTGCAAGTGGACGCGGAGTTCGTCGGTCACGAGAACCACCCTTTCGCAGCGGCCGCATCAGCGACCGTTCCGTCTGCCGCGACCTTCGCACGTCCGACTCGATACATCGTGTACAGCTGGACGAGCAGGAAGACTGCCCAGAGGACGTACCCTCCCGGTCCACTGCCGAGTACGGCTGGCTGGACGGTGAACACCCGCAATCCCAGTCGTGTCGTCAGCCCCGTGCCAATCAAGAGGACGCTGAAATAGCCGAAGAACGCGGCAGCGACCCACATCGCGACGATGCGCCCCCAGCCCGGAATCGTATGCTCCGGGAGCCGGACCGTGTTGACGAGCTGTACGATGACGATGTAGGGCCACATCAACAACCCGGACATCGCCGCCCCAACGACCAGGAGTCCGAAGGGGTCGGATATCGATATCGGCAGGCTGAGAATGAGCACGCCCCAGCCACAGAAGACAGTCAGCAATCCCCAGAACAGCCGCGGCAGACTCCAGCCCGCTTCTCGGCCGTACAGCTCGTAGATAATATCGGAACTGTTCCGGACGAACGACTCGATGATCGCGTATTCGGTTGTGAACAGGGCGAGAAACAGCGTGACGTAGATGACGCTCGTCGTGACCCCGCCGACCGATGGCGCGATCTCGATGAGCCACATATCTACTGCGTCACTCGTCGTCCCCGGTGCCTGCGACACGGCGATGACGACCAGTATCGTCGTGACCAGAAGGAGACCAAGCAGGAAGGTCAAGAGGTGTTCGAGCTGTGTCACGCGCCACCAGCCCCGCCAGCGTTTGAGGTTCTGCGTGTCCGGGGTGAACGTGAACCCGTCTTCGTGGACGGTTTCGGGGTCGTCGCCGGCGAAGGGGTTCTTGATCCGGCCCTGATACCGGCCCATTCCATACCCTTTCTCGCGTATCCAGAGGCTCTGTGAGAGGTTGAGGTAGCCGCCAGCCCCGGCGTAGGCCAGCGCCCCGACCAGCACGGCGATGGTCCCGACCGGCGAGTAGTCCCCGACTTCTGTCAGACTTCCTGGAACGCCAAACAGCACGTCCACTGACCCGATGAGCACGAACAGCAACAGTGTAAACGCGATGGACAGTGCCACCAGAACAAGCTGGAGGCTCTCGACGACATTGTACATCAGCGGCGTCACCTGGTAGGTAATCCAGATGAACACCATGAGCCCGATACCGAACAGTCGCCAGCCGACGATGTCGACGCCGGCGAAGTCATACGTACCGAGTGCGAGCCCTTCGGCCCCGATTCGTGCGGCGCTTGCGGCCCAGCCCGGCCAGCCGAGACTGACGAACCCGCCCAGTAGCATGGCCAGCGGGAGGACCGGATGAACCCGCTCGAACGCCCGAAACACGCTCTCACCGGTCGCAAGTGTCCACCGCTGTATCTCGGTGTTGATGATAAAGTGGAGGCTGACAGCCACGAGGAACAGCCAGTACAGTCCCCACCCGTAGCTGGCGACCAGATGCGGCCAGAACAGCGTTTCACCGCTCCCGAGCGACGCCCCGAGCATGATTGCGCTGGGGCCGACGACGTGGCGGAGCTTCGGCACCTTCGGCAACGAGAGTTCTCTGAACCGCCCGCCTGTTCCCGTGTCCGGATGGGCATCACTCTCCGGTGCCGCTTCGAGATTGTCGTATGCGACCGGGGTGTACGATGAGATAGGATACCGCTGCTCTTTGCGAGAGGCGTACACCTCCTCTGTCTCTGACTCCGTCTCGTCTGCTACGTCCGACTGTTCCGTCGGCTTTTCCTCTGGCATCGATGAACTCACCCACCGACGTAGTGCCAGACGTGCTCGTGGTCGGCAGCCAGGTCAACCTGTGGGAGGTCCTCTAGAGCGGGTCCGATTGCGTCCCACCACTCGTCAGCGGTTTTGTAGCCCGCCGGGTGTTCCTGAAACACCTCGGTAATGAGTTTTCCGGCATCGGTATCAGGGTTTTCACGAAGATAATCGTACGCGGCCCGCAACGCCGTACGTCGGTCGTCTAGTGTATCCCCCGTCCCCGGTAGGTCCGCATCGGCGATACTGTGCTCGACTGGTGGCTCGCGGTCCCGTTGTGGTTCCGTGCCTGGGCCGACGAGCTGGGAGAACGGGATCCACCAGACCCGACTCCGTGCGCCGACTTTTCGCGTTTCCAGCTCCCCTCGCTCCACGAGTATGTCGAGCTTGTTGTGTGCCGTCTTCCGGGAACAGCCGAGCGCGTCCATCACATCGGTTGCCGTCAACGGCTTCGCTTGGTCCGTCCGGTCTTGAAACACCGAGAGCACTCGCTCCGGTGTGAACTCTGCCGTGGACGGTGGCGACCCGTCAGCCTGACCATCGTCCGCGGTATTGCTCATACGTAGCCATTACAGTCGTATGTAATAGACTTTTCTGCACGAATCTCCGTTTCGGGAGCGAACGCTTACCCGGCGTCAGACGCTCGATAGGTCTCAATCACACACGAAGGTATGAACGACCCCTCTCAGTAGACTCAGCAACAATGCGGTGCCGAGACTCCGCTCTATCGGTTCACTGCCGCAGCCATCGCGCTTCGTTCGGTCTAATTTTCACTCAGCAGGCTCCGGCGGAGGCACCGACTGCTCGGTTTCTACGACCGCACGCTCCGGAAGCTCGGGGTTGGGTCTCCGACCGACTGTCAGCAGCCGCTCGGTGAGTGTCAACTCCTCCGGGCTGGGACTCGGTTTCTGAACCTCCTCGTAATCGACGACCACCTGCCTGCCTTCGGCGGTGATGCGCACCGCACAGAGCTGGTAGGAGGGGTAAAACACCGGGGGCAGAAGCCCGATAATGCCGTCCCGACGGTGAAGGCGTTTGAGCCAGGTCCCGGTGTTGACGACCAAGCCGCCGTCGACCGACTGTACGCTCGGCCGGTGTGTGTGGCCGTAGCAGAAGACAACAACGTCTTCCTTTTCTTCGAACACTTCCTGGGCGGCTTCCCTGTATGGCGTCTGGGTGTCGACTGTCAGGTCAGTTTCGAAGACCCCGAAGCGGTTGATTGTCTTCTTGATGTCCCGGCGCAGCAGATACAACGGGATGCCAACGAGCAGCAGAAGGCCGGCGAGCGACGCATTCACGACAAGCAGCACCCAGATGGCGGTGCCGACCGTACCGAACTGGCCCAGAAACGATGTCGTCGTTTCGACCGGCGCGGACCAGACGCCGAGGAGATTCAGCGCTGCCAGAATCGCCAGGAGTGCGCTGATATTGAACAGCAAGAGGAACGGTACCAGCGCATACCGAAGCAAGGGGTTCATCTCGCGATAGAAGTACTTCGAGAGCATCCACACCGGAACCCGCTCCGTCGGCGTCACAGCCTGGACATCCTTGAGCCAGTTGTACCGGCCCCGGTCTGAGAGCTGACCGGCCCGGCTCGTGACAAGTGTGTTGTAGTAGTAGCCAAGCGGCGTCACGTTGGTGTCGCCCCAGTCCTCGATACGGTTGTTTGGGTCCTGCTGATTACCGTGTTCGAGGTGGATGGCCTTGTCACCAACCGGCCGGGTAACCGACTTCGACTGGACGAGAGTGACGTTGTACGCCGCGAACCGCTCCACGTACTCGTCGTAGGCTGCGAGTTCGTGGTCGTGATTCCCCGGAATCAGGGTTATTTCGATGTTCTCGCCGGTCTTTCGCAACTGCTCGAACAGGGTCGGATAGGTCTCTTCGAGGGCGTCGAACTTCTCCAGTCCCGACATACCGGTAAACTCCCATAGCCCGAACGCGTCTCCGTTAATGAGCAACTCGGCGTCCTCGTCGGTGGTTTCTAACCGGGTCAGAAAATCGAGCAGTTCGTCGAGAAATTCCACTTCCTCTAGCTGCTCGTCGCCGCCGATGTGAAGGTCGCTGATGACGTAATAGACGCGGTCGTCGGCGGTGCCGTCCATTGAATACGGGTTCTTGACCCACGGACAAAGGCGTTGCTCTCCGGTAAATCACGACGGGAAGCGGGATCGTAACTATGACCGTACGCCAGAGCCCCGCTCCAGCCGGTACTGGACCTGCCTGATTACAGTTCAAGCACGGCTCGGAACCGCGCTTCGTTGTCGATCATCCGCCCGTACGCTTCACTAACGTCCTCGAGCGGGTAGGTCTCTATCTCCGGCGCGATGTCGCGGAGCGAACTGAACTCCAGCGTGTCCTGTGAGTCCCGTGCGTGTCCGGAGGCCCAGCCCTCGACAGCGCCCCGACTCTGGACGAGTTGCTGTGCGCTCACTTCAACTGGCTCGCCGGGAACACCGACGACGACGACAGAGCCATCGACACCGACTCCGCTGACGATTGAACTGATCGCGTCACTCGATGGTGCCGTCGCCAGCACCACGTCGGCCCCGCCCAGCTCTTGCAGTCGCTGGCCGGCATCCGTCTCCGCCGCGTCGATGAAGTGGTCGGCTCCCAGCTCTTTCGCTAGCGATTCCTTCTCCGGCGTCCGGGAGATGGCGGCCGTCTCGAAGCCGGCTGCGTGTGCATACTGGATGCCGAGGTGACCGAGGCCGCCGACACCCTGCACGGCGACGAGGTCACCGACGTTCGCATCACTGTTTCGGAGCGCGTTGAACGTTGTCACGCCCGCACAGAGCAGTGGTGCCGCGGCCGCCGCATCAAGTGATTCCGGAATCTTCGCGAGCGCCTCCGATGGTGCGGTCATGTACTCCGCGTACCCACCGTCGTAGCTTAGCCCGGTAATGTCGCCGTTTTCACACTGGAGGAAGTTCCCCCGGCGACACTGATCACACGTCGAACAGTGGCCGCCGTGCCAGCCGACGCCGACCCTGTCGCCCACGTCCCAGGCGTCGACAGCGTCGCCGACGGCGTCGATGCGACCCGCCACCTCGTGGCCGGGAACCCGCGGATAGGAGACGCCCGGATAGGTCCCTTCTTTCGCGTACACGTCGCTGTGACAGATGCCACAGGCGTCCACTGCGACTCGTACCTCGCCGTCGTCCGGGTCGGGGATGTCCCGCTCGACGACCTCGAAGTCTGCCCCTGGCTCAGGCACAACCGCCGCTTGCATCGTGTCGGACATAGCGTTACTTTCGGCTCGATGCTGATAAACGGCCAGTTAGCAGCTATCTCTCTGTCGACATTCGCTAACACAATCAGACCGCGAGACCTCCGAGACAGTGTCGGTGATTCGAAGAAGACGGTAGACCCGTCAGCGCTCAAGAGCGGAGCCGCTGGATGCGCTTCTCCGTCGGCGGGTGGGTCGAGAACAGCCGCTCGAACAGCCCCTTGTCGGCGTTGAAGATACAGAGGGCGTTCATGCTGTCCTCGACTGTCGATTCGCGTCCTTCGGCACCGCGAGAAATCTTTTCGAGCGCCCGGGCCAGCGGCTCGCCGGTGCCGATAGCGCGGCGAGCGTCCGCGTCGGCGACGTACTCGCGGTAGCGGGAGATGGCAAGCACGAACACCACGACCAGCCCGTTCGCCAGCGAGGAGGCGACCATCGCCAGGAGCCAGGAGCCGATGTTGCGCTCGCCGCCGAACAGCACCGCGAAGTAGGCGACGTAGCCGACGAGCATCCCGATGGACTGGCCCACGACCATCGTGATGACGTCCCGGTTCTTGATGTGGGCCAGTTCGTGTGCGATGACACCTTCCAGTTCGTCATCGTCGAGGAGTTGCATCAGTTCGCTTGACACGACGACGACGCCTGCACCCTTCCGCCCAACCGCAAAGGCGTTGGGGACGCCCATGTCCATCACCATCAGCCGTGGCTCCTCGACATTCATGTCTCTGCAGAGCCGGCGAACCATCTGGTGAACGTAGCCGAACCGCTGGTCGTCCGGCATATCCTCCGCACCACGGAGCGCCAGCCACTTCCCGAGCTTGTACTGGATCGCTGGCACGACGAGGATGCCGACGAGAAGCACCGGGACGAGCGGCAGGCCCAACAGCACCGACAGCGCCGTGCCGGCGAACACGTAGAACGCGAACAGAATCGCACCGACCACCAGCATCCGCACCTGTAGTCCGAAGTCTGTCATACAGGGTCAAATCTGCCCGGCCGTATAAACAGTCTGGCTGATGATGCCGGGGCCTCGTTCCGCTTTCTACGTGGGGTAGCAACACCTATACAGCTGGGTACGGAACCGCTCCGACGTGTCCCTCCAGCGCTACGTCGGACGGTTCCGGCCCTACTCTCTCCCCACCTGTCTGTTCGCTCTGGTTGCGGGTACCGTAACTCTCGTCCCGCCGCTGGTGCTCGGGGAAGCGACCGCCCGCACGTACGCGCTGACCGTAGCAGTACTCATCGTCGCCGTCTCGTCGGTCCTCCCGTACGCCGTCGCCGTTGCCGTCCTGACCGTTCCGTTCCCCTACGCCGGACTGGGGAGCTACGCGGCTCCGGCCGCCGGCGAGCCGTTCTCGCCAACCGCGGCGCTCCGCCACGCCGTCGCCGGCGTCTCGTACGTCGTCGCAGCCACCGCCGTCGGCGCTGTCGCCGTCGGCATCGACTTCGCGGTTTCGAGCGGCTCGAACCCACTACAGGCGGTACAGTTTCCGGGGCTCGGGGTTCCGCCGTTCCTGACGCTCGGCGGCGCGGCCGTCGCCGCCGTCTACGTCGTCGTTCAGCTGTGGCGATACGACAGCCCGCTCGCCGAGATAGGGCTGAACGCGGTCCTCGGGACGGTGGTCCTCGGCGTTCTCCTCGCTGCGTCGCCCGTCGCCGCGCTCTGGCTGTTCGGGACCTATGGGTTCTGAATGCCCGCGCCCCCGTTACACAGGCGGTTTTCCACGCCGTCTTCAAAACGTCTTAAAGTCGCAAGCACCGGATATCGGATATGACGAAACAACAGTCCCCGACAGGCGGCCCGCGAGCGAGCGGCATGCCGATGCTCGGTCTCGGCACCTGGCAGAACGACGACGCAGAACAGTGTGCTGAGAGCGTTCGGACGGCTCTGGAAGCCGGCTACCGACATATCGACACTGCACAGGTCTACGACAACGAAAGCGCCGTTGGTGACGGAATTGCCGCGGCTGACGTCGAGCGTGACGATATTTTTCTGGCGACGAAAGTATGGATCTCGAATCTCTCACACGACGACGTGATAGAAACGACCGAGGAGAGCCTCGACAAACTCGGTGTCGATTCTGTTGACCTGCTGTACGTCCACTGGCCGGCACGCGAGTACGAACCTGAGGACACACTCCCGGCGTTCGATGAACTCGTCGACCGCGGCCTCATCGACAACGTCGGCGTCTCGAACTTCGAACCGAACCACGTCGAAACGGCGATGGACGTCCTCGACGCGCCGGTGTTCGCAAATCAGGTCGAGGTCCATCCGTTCCTCCAGCAGTCGGAGCTGCGCGAGCACGCGGCCGAACAGGACTACGAACTGGTCGCGTACTCCCCGCTGGCACGCGGTGAGGTGTTCGGCCACGATGTCATCGAAGCCATCGCCGACGACCACGACGCCAGCGAGGCGCAGGTCAGCCTCGCCTGGCTCCGCGAGAAGGGCGTGACGGCGATTCCGAAGGCCACGAGCGAAGCTCACATCACCGACAACCTGACGAGCCTCGACCTGTCGCTGACGGACGCCGAAATCGACCGTATCGACAGTATCGATACTGTCGACCGACGCGTTGACCCGGACTTCGCGCCGGCCGCGTGGGACTGAGTCGACGCCGGCGTTTCCTGGTCGGGAAGTCCAAATCGGCTGTCGGTCCGTGACACCACGTCTCCCACAGCCCTCTTCACATTTCGACCCATTGAACAGGTAATGAGATATTTTCGTTTTAATGGGTGGTCCAACTGACCTGGCCTATGCTGCGGTCCGCGGTCACTGAGCGCCCCTCAATCCCGGCCCGCTATCGTGACAGTGCGCTGTTTGTCCTGCTTGCGGTACTGTTTGGCGGTTCGTTCGTCGCGATAAAAACCGGACTCCGTGAGCTGCCACCGGTGCTGTTTGCCGGCCTCCGGTTTGACCTGGCAGCGGTGACGCTGCTTGGCTACATCGTCGCTACCCGGCCCCGGTCGACGTGGTTACCGCAGACTCGCGGCGACTTCGTGGGCATCGGGATGGCGGCGCTGTTCCTCATCGCGCTCAACAACGGATTGTTGTTCCTCGGTCAAGGCACGACGACGCCCGCGGCGGCGTCTGTTATGTACGGCCTGAACCCGATACTTGCCCCCGTGTTCGCCTGGTGGCTGCTGGGCGACCGCCTGTCGTGGCTCGGTGCGGTCGGTATCGGAATCGCGCTGAGCGGCGTCATCATCATCGTGCAGCCGTCGCCGTCGACGTTCACTGATGCGAGCGCTATCGGGCAACTTCTGGTCCTCGGTGCGGCCGCGGCCGTTGCTCTGGGCAGCGTCCTCCTCCAGCGTGTCAGCCCGCAGATGGACAGTACACCGCTGACGGCGTGGGCGATGGCCGTCGGTGCGGTACTCCTCCACATTGCGAGCCTGCTGGTCGGGGAGCCGCCCACAGCCGTGATCGGCATCGGGCCTGCAACGATTGCGAGCATCGTCGCTGTGGGCATCCCGTCGACAGCGGTCGCGTACGCCATCTACTTCGGCCTCATCAAACGCATCGGCCCGGTTCGCGCGAATCTGGTCGCGTATGTCGTCCCGATCTTCGCCGCGCTCATGGGATGGGTACTACTTGGCTCGTCGGTGTCGCTGTGGACGTTCGTGGGCTTCCTCGTCGTCGTTGCGGGCTTTGCTCTCATCGAGCGTGTGACGATTCGGATGGAACTGCGCAGGCTCTATCGTCGGTTCGAGGACACCGCCCCAAAGCAGACGCCGCCGTGTGACGACTGAGCAAGTCGACAGGTGACACAGGCCCGGCCAATCATGTACGGGCAGCCCCTAGCTGTGACATGGACCCTTCTGATGTGCAGACCGTGTTTGTCGCCGGAGCCAGCGGCGGAACCGGGCGAGCGACGCTCCGATTGCTCAGTTCGCGCGTGCCGACGGTCCGGGCACTGACCAGCACACCGGCAAAAACAGACGACCTGCAGGCGGCCGGCGCTGACGAGGTTGTCGTCGACGATTTGCTGAACCCGACTGCGCTGACCGATGCGCTCTCTGACGTTGATGTCGTCCTGAGCGCGGTCGGCTCGAACATCACGGACGTCTGGTCCCGGGACGAGTACGTCGACGGCGCGGGGACGATCAATCTGCTCGATGCGGCTGTCGACGCCGGCGTCGAGGCGTTCGTCATGGAATCCGCTATCGGCGTCGGTGACGAGCCAGCCAGTCCGCTCGCAGCGGCGTTTGATGTCGTCATTCAGCCGATTCAACGAGCCAAAGCAGAAGCCGAGGCCGCGATCCGCGAGGCCCCGGTTCGGCACACGGTCCTCCGACCGGGCCTGCTCACGAACGGGCCGCGAACTGACACCGTCTCCGTCGCCGAGCCCGGAGCGAAGCTCTGGGGCAGCGTCTCGCGGGCCGACGTGGCCCGACTGATGATTGCTGCGCCCGTTACGTCGGCGGCCGCCGACCGCACGCTGGAAGTCGTTGCGAAGCCGTCGTTCCCGAAGCGCGCGGAAAATATCGACTGGCAGCTCCCACGAAACGAACGGGGCGGAACAGTGACGGTTGATACCCCTGACGACGGGCCGTAGTGGGCAACCCACCCGTGTGCAAATACGGCTCCAGCGTGAAAGGACCCTGATGACTGCTGTGGACCACGCGAACGCCGGCTATCGCCGACTGTACGAGCAGGATGGACTCTCGTTCGGTCTCGGATTCCCGCTCACAGGCGAACAGGAGTCGACGCCGGATATCGACGCGGAACTCCGGCTCGCAAGCCACGCCGAAGCGGTTGGTTTCGACGCGCTCTGGGCACGAGATGTGCCGACGTACTGGCCGCGATTTGGGGACGCAGGCGGGGCCTTCGACCCATGGTCGCTGCTGTCTCACATCGGTGCTCACACTGAGTCGGTGGCGCTCGGTACCGCGAGTATCGTGCTCCCGCTTCGCCATCCCATCCACGTGGCGAAGTCGGCCGCATCTGTCGACCGGCTCTCCGACGGCCGTCTCGTGCTTGGTGTTGCCTCGGGCGACCGCGACCCGGAGTATCCGGCGTTCGGTGTCGACCCCGACAACCGGGGGCATCTCGTCCGCGAAAGCGTTGCCGCGCTTCGTGCCCTCTGGCGTGAGGAATACCCCACGCTCGACGGCTCCTGGGGCCACATCGACGGCGAACTGGATGTCCTCCCGAAGCCGACGACGGACACGCTCCCGGTCTTTCCGACCGGGAACGCCAGACAGTCCACGGAGTGGATTGCCGAGAACGGCGACGGCTGGATATTCTATCACCTCCCAGAGTCGACCCTGGAGTCGTATCTCGACACGTGGCGAAGTCACGCACCCGAGAAGCCGTTCACGATTGCCGTTCAGGTTGCGTTCGCTGCTGACCCGACGGCCGAACCCGAACCGCTCCATCTGGGATACCGGGCCGGCGTCGAATGGTTCCGGGAGTACTTCAGGCGGCTCAATGACTATGGCCTTGACCACGTTATCGTTGGCCTTCGAGCGGCGGAGCCACAGGCGGCGATAACGACGTTCGCCAGTGAAATCATCGATGAGTTGTGACGCATGCCGTCGATGCCGTTTCTGTGGACCCCGCGGCGGGTGACGCTGCCGTCGTTCCCACCGACTGGCGCATTCTGGTGGGGCGTCCATAGCACCACCCTCTGATCTGGCTTATGGGTCGAATTCGTTCTGCCTGAGCCCTCTCCGAACCGGTTCGTGCTCGGCGTCGCTCGGCGGCGGCGCGGTCACCAGCAACGCTTCCAGCCGACTGTCCACGTCCGCTTTGACGCCGCGGTCGGTATCAGCCTCGACGACTACCACGTCGCCCGGTTCGACTGTCCGATTCGTGTCCCCGTCACGAACGACACCGGTCCCGGACTGGACGTGTATCACTACGTCGCTCCCGGGCGCGTGGACCGGGATGAACTGTCCGGGTTCGAAGTAGCCACAGACGACTTTCAGTCGGTCACTGCGGAACACCTCGACGGCCGAAAACTGGTCGTCGTCGTAGTCCCGGACGGCGTCGAAGTCAGTCGCCGTCATCGCTCACTCTCCGTGCGTGGAGTTATGACTGACTGTGGACGCCTCGGTACACTGGTTCGATACAGTTCGTGCCGACTGGGGGGCCTCGCTTCCCTTCGCTGTGAGTCCATACGAGTGGGGTCGACCGCACCACGGAAAGTGTCGGTCCCGAACGGCTTCGTCCGCCCTGCGTCCGTGTCCTGTCGGCGGCGGTCGCTTCCCAACTCACTCCGCGATGTCTGGATACGACTGTCGACTGCCCTGTGTCTTTCTGGCGACCAGTTGCGCGGTGGCGGCAGTCGTTCCGTCCGTCGTCGTGGTCCGCTCGTCGTAGTGTAACACAGTCAATCCGAGTCCGGCCCTTAGTAGTTCGTTGGAAGCAAACCGGTATCGGTCCCCAGAGGGGCCGCCGTCCACGTCGTCGGTCGTCCGGAGGTGGTGCTGGATGAACAGACAGCCGCCGTCGGCCAGCCCCTCGATGATATCGGGGAGGCGGTCGACGGGGCGATAGAAGCTGACCGTGATGAGGTCGTACGTCGACGCCGGGTATGCGAACGACTCGAGGTCTGCCTGTATCCACTCGATATTGTCTTCGACGCCCGCGGCGTGTGCGTTTTCGCGGGCAATCTGTAGCCCCGCACGCGACTGGTCGACCGCATCGACGCGGTACCCGGCTGCTGCGACCGGCACCGCGTTCCGCCCAGTCCCGGTCGCGATGTCAAGTGCCCGACCCGGTGGCAAGGTCGGCAAGTATCGTTCTAACACCGGATGCGGGTCCGGGCGCTGCGGGTACGTGCCCGTTCGGTATCGCTCGTCCCAGGTCGGCATAGCTCTGCTACTTGTGGCCGAGACATGAAGCCTACGGGCTGTGGCACAGGCTCCGCCGAGACCCGCTTTCGAGCGCGTTACTCCCGACGGAGTTATCGGTACACCTGTGACTCAGCCGCAGGCGACCAGCTACGGCAGGGCAAACAGATGTGACCAGACGCGGCTACTCGTCGGTCGACGACGTCTCTTCACTCTGATCGGTGGTGGTAGTACCCACGAGTACTGGTTGCTGCAGGGCGACTTCTGTGGGCATACCGCGCCGGACGCACGCCGTCGGCCACGCTGGGTTCGTGACGCTGGGCCGCTCCCCGACGGCTAGCAAGACGTGACCGTCTCTGCTCTCGTTGCTGACTACGACTCATACTTCGACCCGGGCGAGGGCTGTCTGGCGTCTATCGTTGCCGAAATCGAGCGACGCGGCTCTGTTTTGCCTGCCGCTGGTAGAACTAAGTACGGCGGAAGCGTTGTGTGCTCTATGCGAATCCCAGTCCGATCAACGGTTTTGACACGCTGGAGCGGGCTATGACTCTCTTCACAGCTGTTGTCGTCTTCGTGGTGGGGCTGCTCTCAGGCATCGTCGTCCGGTTGATTGCCGGCCTCGCCGCGGCGTTCGCGCTCGTTCTGGTACTGTTGGGGGCGACCACGCCGGATATCGGGCTGGTAAACTTCGTGCTCGAACAGTACTATCAGGGTAACGAACTGCTGTTTCTAGCCGGGTTACTGTTCGGACTGGACGCCGAAAACACAAAAGATGCTGTTGAGGGGTAATCGGTCAGTTTCTCAGCAGGTAGCGGGCATATATTCGCTCCCGTACAGCTATATAGACAACATATAAAGTACCTATACCAGATTCACTGACGTACCACCAACGGCTCCATATAGATGGTCGCATCACCGACGTTTCACCCGGATCTCGACGCATCACACCAGCGAATCAACAGCGATGAATGGGAGGAAATCTACGTTGTCGGCGACATCCACGGCTGCCGCCCGGCGCTCGAACGACTCCTGAACCGGCTGGACCCCACTACGGACGAACTCGTCGTCTTTGTCGGTGACCTCGTTCGAAAAGGTCCGGACAGCGCCGGTGTCATCGATATCGTCCGGCAAACGCCGAACTTCCGTACGGTTCGAGGAAACAACGAACAGAAACTCATCGACGGCCGCAAATCGATACCGTCGCTGACTGACGACGACCTCTCGTGGATCGCCTCGCTCCCGGCGGCGATATCGTGGGACGATTCGCTGGTGGTCCACGGCGGCGTCGACCATCGCAAGCCCATCGCGGAACACGAACTGACCGAACTGCTGAACATGCGGTCTCTTGTCCCCGACGGGAGCTACGACCGCCCGTACTGGTTCGAAACGCGCCGTGACCGTCCTCGCATATTTTTCGGTCACACGGTGCTTTCCGAGCCGTTCGAGACACCCAACGCGGTCGGTCTCGACACCGGGTGCGTGTACGGCGGGCAACTGACGGCGTACCAGTGTTCCACAGGCGACTTCATAACTGTCGACCCAGAAACAACTCACGAAGACCGCTCGGCCGACAGTATTGTCGATCCGGAACGCGCCCCACCCACGTCTGTGTAATCCATGGACCCAGATTCAGGACTGAATGTTCCTGCCTACGAGCCGGCGGATGTCGATCTGACCGACTCGTCGTTGTATCTCAACCGTGAACTGAGTGCGCTCGCCTTCCAGCGGCGCGTGCTTCACGAGGCACTGGACGAACGGAATCCGCTGCTGGAACGGGTCAGATTCCTTGCCATCGTCACCCGCAACCTCGACGAATTCACGATGAAACGTATCGGCGGCCTCAAACAACAGATAGAGGCCGACGTTACCGAGACAGCGCCGGACGGGCGGACGCCACGAGAGCAATGGGAGGAAGTCCACGAGACGCTCCGACCGATGCTTGCGACGCAGGCCCGTTGCTACCGCGATGCGATTCGCCCCGCGCTTGCCGCGGAAGGCATCGAAATTCTGGATTACGATGACGCGACTGCCGCGGAGCAGTCGGAGCTGCGCACCTACTTCGAGGAGTCTGTGCTACCGACACTGACCCCGCTTTCGTTCGACCCGGCGCACCCGTTCCCGTTTATTTCAAACCGGTCGCTGTCACTCGCTGTTCTCACCAGACAGCCAAACGCCGAGGACCCGACGTTCACCCGGATCAAGATTCCGCCGAACAGACCCCGTCTGGTCCAGCTTGGGGACGAAACGCGGTACGTCCCACTCGAAGAGGTCATCCGCGCGAACCTCGATTTGCTGTTACCAAACGTCGAAATCGTCGACACGGCTCTGTTCCGACTGACTCGCAACGCGGAGGTCCGCCGAAATCAGGAAATCGCTGAGGACCTCATTGATATGGTCGAGGATGTCATCGAACAGCGGCGTTTCGCGTCGGTCGTCAGAATGGAGATCTCCGAAGACGCGGACTCCCGGATTCGCTCGACGCTCGCCACACAACTCGGTCTCGACGAACGCGAAATCTACGACCTCCCGGGACCGCTGGACTACCGAGATTTCGCTGAGCTGACCGACCTCGACCGGCCGGACCTCTCGCTCGACGAGTGGACGCCACAGCCCCATCCTCGGCTTGACAGCCACCGACAGCAACCGAGCAACGCGTCCGAGTCGACTGGTGCGAGCGTGTTCAGCCGTATTCGCGACGGGGATATCCTGCTGCATCATCCGTACCACGACTTTACCGACACCGTCCAGCGATTCCTCTCGGAAGCGGCAGAGGACCCCGATGTTCTGGCAGTGAAAGCGGCTATCTACCGGACGGCAAGCGACTCACAGATAATCCAGTCGCTGATAACGGCCGCCGAAAACGGGAAACAGGTCGCGGTGATGGTCGAATTGAAGGCCCGCTTCGACGAACAGAACAACCTCGAATGGGTGCGGAAACTTGAGGAAAACGGTATCCACGTCGCCTACGGGACGGTTGGTCTGAAAACACACACGAAGACTGCGCTCGTGGTTCGCGAGGAAGATGACGGCGTCCAGCTGTACTCTCACATCGGGACCGGGAACTACCACTCAGAAACCGCGAAGGGCTACGTCGACCTCGGGCTGTTGACTGCTGACCGGGATATCGGCCGCGACCTGACCAAAGTGTTCAATTTCTTCACTGGCCCGTCGCTGGACGAGGAGTTTCGAGAACTCCTCATCGCGCCGGTAACGATGCGCCGGGAGTTCACCCGGTGTATCCGCCGGGAGGCCCAGCACGCGCAGGCCGGTCGCCCTGCTCGTATTGTCGCAAAGGTCAACGGCCTCGAAGACCCTGCCATCGTTGCCGAACTGTACCGCGCATCGATGGCCGGCGTCGACATCGACCTCATCGTCCGCGACATCTGTCGCCTCCGACCCGGACTGGAGGGCATTAGCGAAAACGTCTCTGTCTACTCGCTCGTGGGCCGCTTTCTGGAACATTCCCGTATCTTCTATTTCGAGAACGGCGCACGGGCCGAGCCAGGCCCGGAAGACGACTGGGGCGAGCCGGAATACTACATCGGCAGTGCCGACTGGATGACTCGCAATCTCGATTACCGTGTCGAAGCCGTCACACCTGTCGCGAATCCCGAAATCCAGCGACAGCTCCGCTTCAATCTCGAACTCGTTCTCGCGGATAACCGCAAGCTGTGGGAGATGGATAGCGACGGCGAGTACCACCAGCGCTATCCGGCTGACGGCGAGCGCGTGATAAGCGCACAGGACATCCTGATGCGCGAAGCGCTGAAGGCCGGTCGCTCAGAGGACCACGCTGCCGGGATGCCCGGTGACTACCCACTGTCCAGCGACCTCTGTATCGCAGGCGACAGCACTCGACAGACGGCGGCGGAAACGCCGTCTGAATCTGAAGTCGAAACCGAGGGTCAGTACGCGGCCACCAGTGACGAGACACCCGGCCGCGAACCGTCTGAAGTCACAGATGGTGGGGAGACCGACCAGATACTCTCGAAGTACGGCGACCGGTGGTACGTCCCGGACAGCGTCGTGTACGACTACGCTGTCCGGACGCCCGATGGCGAGCGGCGCTATCTCAAAACCAAAGCTGGCGTTACTGACCTCCTCAAACGTCTGTATAGCGATACGGAATAGCTATTCGGATATACCGCTATTCGGCTCCGCCCCTCTCGAGTGTTGTCTGCCCACATCTATGTGGTACCTCTTCGCACAAAATGCGTTTTAATCTTTCAGGAAGCCTATGAGTCTGGCCTATTCAGTGTCTCGACGTAGCTATGGATCTACAGGAATTCGTCCGCTCCAACGCCCCTGCAGACGGCGGCGATGGGTTCCAGAAAGAGAACAACAGGCTGCTCGATATCCCGCTTGACGGCACAGTGATGGTCAAAGCCGGATCGATGGTCGCGTACACCGGTGAGGTCACGTTCACCGGCAAGTCCTCGGCGGAGGGCGGTATCACGGGTTTTGTCAAGGAGGCCGTGAGCGGTGAAGGGACGCCGGTCATGGAAGCCGAGGGGAGCGGGCACCTCTACGTAGCCGAGAACGGCAAGAAGGTACAGGTGCTGACCCTCGATGACGGAGAATCGATATCGGTCAACGGCACTGACGTGCTCGCGTTCGAATCAACTGTCGACTACGAAATCAACACTGTCGGCAGTCTCTCTGGCATGGCTGCCGGCGGCCTGACGAACGTCTACCTCACCGGGCCCGGCGAGGTCGCGCTGACGACACACGGCGACCCGCTGGTGATGACACCGCCGGTGTTCACCGACCCTGACGCGACCGTCGCGTGGAGTTCGAACCTCTCGCCGTCTATCGAGATGAACAAGACGTTCGAAATCGGACAGACCTCCGGGGAATCGATACAGATGGAGTTCACCGGCGACGACGGGTTCGTCGTTATCCAGCCGAACGAGGAGGGGTCTGTCACACAGAGCCAGAGTTAATCGCCGCCGAGTTACTCCGCCGGAGACACCGAGCGCTTGCGGAGCCGTCCCCGAACAAACGGGCGGACCGGTGTGACACCGAGATTGAGCCGCTCGATTTCGACGACATCGAACGACTGGGCCGCGGCGAGTCGCGACCCCGTCTGCCGGGTGAGATGACAACCGCCAGCGAGTCGTTTCCAGAGCGGTGCGAGGGCCGACTGTATCCGGGCGCGCCATCCGTCGTCGATGACGTGCTCGAAAAACCGCAGTTCGCCGCCGGGCTTGAGTACACGGGTCATTTCGCTCATCGCGGATTCGATGTCCGGAATCGTACAGAACACCATTGAGGCGATGACGACGTCGAACGTGCCCTCGTCGTACGGGAGGGCTTCTGCTGGTGCCGACTCGATACGAATCGGCGTGGCCAGCGCGTTTGCCTTCTCCTCTGCCTGCCGCCGCATGTGCGGGTCCGGCTCGATAGCGTGAAACGCTGTCGAGTCGGTCGCAATCCGATCGAAATATGGAAACATCGCGCCGGTTCCCGCGCCGAGGTCCAGCACTGTGCCATCCATATTCGCCACCAGGTACTCACGATGTGGCCGTAAGAGCGTCCGCTCAACGAGCGCCGTGACAGGGTCGTAGATAGCCGCGAACAGCGGAGATGAGGGGCCTTGGTTGGGATTCGATTCTGCGGGCATAGCAGCAGTAACGCTTGCCCCCCTGAAAGCATTGGTTCACTTGCGCGGTGTCACACGGCCTGTCGTCTCTGACTGTCAGTCTCCGTCCGCTGATATCTCCATGCCTGCCTCGTCAATATCCACCTTGGCTTCGGTGAGGTTGCTGTCTTGCCACGTCCCGCGCCGATACCAGCCGTAGGCGATGAGCGCCCCTGCGACGTTCGAGACAGCGAACGACAGCCAGATGCCGGATTCACCCATCGGGGCCGCGGCGAACCACGCGATCGGGAAGCGGATGACGCCGAGCATCACCACCGATATCGCTGCGGCGGTGAGCGTCCTTCCGGCACCGCGGAAGCTTCCGGTGTAGGCCCGCATAATCCCGATAAACCCGAAGGACAGCGCAACGTAGCGGAGGAACTGCGTCGTGATATCGACGACCTCGGCGTCCGTCGTAAACAGGTCTGCTATCGGTGCGGCAGTGAACCAAACGAGAACGCCAGCCAGGGTGAGCACACCGAACAGCACCGTCGCCGCGAGGCCGGCCGCTTTCGCTGCCCGGTTCGGTTTATCGGCCCCCATGTTCTGCCCGGTCATCGTCTCAACGCCACGAGCAACTGCGATCGCCGGCAGGAAAACGACCGAGAACACGCGCGTTCCGATGCCGTAGGCGGCGACGACCGTGTCCGGGAACATCGCGACGATGACAAGCAGCAGGTTCATCGATAGCGCCCGGCCCGTCCCCTCGATGGACGCGGGCAGACCGATGCGAACGAGGCGGCGGAGATACGAGAGGTCCGGAGCCATATCGCGGAGGTGAATCTGGACGCCGCGGTTCCCTCGAAACATGATCGCCAGCCCCACAACCAGCGCCAGCGCCCGTGAAAAAACGGTCGCAATAGCGGCCCCTTCGATGCCCAGTTCGGGGAACGAAATCGTCCCGACGAGCGGCGCGTTCTCGACGACTGTCCAGCCGAATATCAGAAACGGGTCGATGATGATGTTGAGCACGACCGAACCGAACATGACGAGCATCGGCGTTATCGTGTCCCCATAGCCCCGCATGAGCGCGACGAAGACGAAGAAGCCGAACATGAACAGCAGGCCGAGTGAGATGACCTCCATGTAACTGGTCGCCATGGGGAGAACGTCTGCGGACGCCCCCATCAGACTCAGAAACGTATCGACGCCAAGATAGCCCGCGATGCCGAGAACGAACGAGACGATGACGGCAAACGTGACCGTCTGTGAGGCGGCGTACTCGGCGTCGCGCTCCTCGCCCGCGCCGGTGAACTGCGCGACGAGGACGCTGCCGGCGACGGATATCCCCATCCCAAGCGAGATGAGGAGGAACACCATCGGGAACGCGAAGCTAATCGCCGCCAGCGCGTCCGTGCTGTACTGGCCGAGCCAGAACGTGTCTGCGAGGTTGTACGCGGTCTGGAAGAGATTAGTAATCACAATCGGCATCGAGAGGAAGAACAGCGGCTTCCCGATGCCACCCGACGTGAGATCGAACTCCTCGGGGCCCTTGAATAGGGCACTAACGCGACTTCGAACACCCATCAGCGGGTCGCCTCCACTGGCGTCTCCGCTCGGAAATCGGTCTCAACGCATCGCGTAATTGCCTCGCTGAATTGGTCTATCGAGCGGTCCGTAGCGACGTGTCGAGCATGCGCTCCGGTAATCCCGGTCACGAGGAACTGCGCTGTGACGGCCGGCTCGACCGCGCTATCGAACTCACCGGTTTCGATGCCAGCCGCGATGATTTCACGGAACCGGTCGAAGAGAACGGCATCGAACTTGGCGAGCTGTGTCCGGAAGGCGTCGTTGTACGGGGCCTGTGCCTTTATTTCGAGTATTGCCGTTCTGAACTCCTGACCGGGCGTCTGTCGCTCATCAGTGAGAACTGTATCCAACAGCGAGTCGAGTTCTTCCCGCGGTGTACTCCCGTCCACGTCAAGTATCCTTGCAGTGTACCGCTCGCACAAGAAATCCAGAAACTCCCCACAGAGGTTCTCTCTGCTGTCGTAGTAGTAGTGAACCGTCGCTTTGCTCCGGTCTGCCTCGGCAGCGATGTCTTTGACCGTGAGCGCGGCACACCCGTGCTGGCAGAGGGCGCGGAACGTCGCCCCAAGAATCTCGGTAGCTGTATCGTCATCCATGGCGGCTGTGATTGAGCTTACTAACCGATTAGTCAAAAACGCTGTGATGCCAGAAAATGGAGATATAAACAACTCTCAGGGACAGAAAAGGGACAATCAGATTAACTAGTTAATAATCCATCCGCGCAATAGTATGCGGGTCACAACGGTTATCCAACCTTAGGAGAAACCGGTACACAATGGTTGGACCATCGGACCGGACCTTCTCGGACCAGACCGAGGAGATAATGCAAGCGACCTACCGCGCGCTGCGTGAGCACGGCTACGCTGACCTCACAATAAAACGGATCGCGGACGAGTACGGCAAATCGACGGCTGCAGTGCACTACTACTACGACACGAAAGACGACCTGCTGGCGGCCTTTCTCGATTATCTGCTGGAGCAGTTCGTTGATTCGATTCACGATGTCGAGACGACGGACCCCGAAGCACGACTGGACATCTTGCTTGATGAATTACTGGTCAAACTCCAAGAAAACCCCGACCTCTCGGTCGCACTGCTAGAAATGCGGAGTCAAGCACCGTACAAGGAAGCGTTCAGCGACCGGTTCCGCCAGAACGACGAGTATATTCGGTACCTGCTCAAGGCGGTCATCAACCACGGCATCGACGAGGGTGTATTCAACGATGTCGACGCGGAACACGTTACCCGTTCGCTGCTGACGATCATCGACGGTGCCCGGACCCGCGCGGTGATGCTGGATGACACTGCGGAACTCGAAACGGCCCGACAGACGGCGGGTGAGTACGCTGACGCGATGTTACGGTGACCTGTCGCCTGTCTCACCGATGCCAGTCGCTACGTATCGAAGTCGCTGACTGCCCATTCTATAGAATCACAGCACAGAGCGTATCGAACTCGCAAAATCAACTCTAAGTCCCGTAGGCACGCCTCCCCATCAGCCAACGACAGTTGAATACAGTCGGCTAACACTGCATTCGTTCCGGACTGTTTAAACAGTTGACGGGTTGCCTACGAGTCCACAGTCCCGCTACCTGCGACACCCTGTTGTGCAGGCGGCTGAATGGTCAGGTGGTCCCGCATCGATTCGATGAGGGATGCTGGTAATCGAACATCCCCGTCAGGATCCCGCTCAACGCCGAATATCTCCTGCACGTCGCTGTCGATGACGATCGATTGAAGCTCTCCCGTGGCCGTGTCGACGGTAATGTTTTGCAGTGTGCCGACTTCGCGGCCATCGGTACTCACGACCCGGACGTTGGAGAGCTGGTTTGCGAGGACCGTTCGCATACTAGTCAACAATACCGAAATTACCATAAAAATACTGAATCTATCAGAACTTTCCGCGTCCTGCCGTCTCATAGTACAAAACTAGTGTGTCTGTGAATATCACGCAAATTATCGCCGCCGAGGAGCCGTCAGAAATAGTACTATTCGTATCAGGACGGCCTCGATGGGCTACCGGTCCGGACCGGCACTGCCGAATTCAACGCGAGTTTAAGCTATCGAAGGCAGTTTTTCAATCCCCTCATAATTGCTAACCGTATGCCAGCGAATTGCCCTCCACCTGCGATGCGGTACTGTTGGCAGCATCGCTTTCAAACGTACGCAGAGATGCTCAGACCTCGGGAGGTGATTCTGTGAGCGTTCGGTCGGTAGCGTTGGCCGCGATGCTTATTGCCGTGGCGGCGACGGGTCCAGGCCTTACCGCTGCGGAGCAGCAAGCCACGGTCTCAGAGGACAGCCTGCCGCTGTACGCCGACGAACAACAGGTGGTCACCGGGGAGACCACGCTGGAATCCGGGACGGAGATGACGGTCAGACTTGTGTCGGAAGATGCGTCGTCCCCGTTTCTTAAACAAAGAGAGGTCAGCGTGCAGCCCAACGGGACGTTCGTCGCCCAGTTCGACATGTCTAACGTGCCGGCGAACACGTCCTACGAACTCTCTGCCCATGTCGACGGCGATACGCTGTTTGAACGGACTGGAACCGTCGCTGAGTGCGACGGCAACTGCACCGACCCGGTACCGGACATCCAGACTCCGACAGAGACTGACTCCGACGACAAGGTCGTCACGGTCCCCCAGGGTGGTACAGCCGAAATTCCGATCTCGATGAGTGACGGCGGCGACAAAACGCTCTCCGTCGGCAGTGAGGCGGTCAATTATCAGATCAACGCGACTGTTAGTGATGAGGATGATGACGGTGAAGTGCTGGTTCTCTTCGACACCGCGGCCGCCGGCACAGACTCAGAGACCCTCAGTGTCGCGGACGACGGCGACTCGCTCACCGTAACTGCGACAGAGCCTGACCTCTCGTCGACGCTTGCTCCCGCAGCGTACACCTATCGCGTGTTCGAGAGCCGAGAAACCGACGCCACGCCAACCACCGGGACCCTCCTCATCGAAGCAAACGAGACGGCAACCGAAGAGTTCGAGGTCGAGGAGACTGCCGAATTCGGCTTCGAGGAGTCGGTATCGAACGTTCAGCAGGGCGACACCGGTCGGATTTCAATCGTTCTCACAAGCGCTGACGCGGCCACTATCTCTATTGGCAGCCCGGCCAGCAACTACGAGATTAACGCGACCGTCCGCGACGGGAACGGGGATGATCGTGTCGGTCTCCTGTTTGACACTACGGCGGCCGGACACGACGAACCCACTCTCGAAACCGCGGCGGATGCCGATGCCGTGGCGGTCGAGTCGGGTTCGGAGGTCGCCCTTTACTCGCAACTCGCTGCAACCGACTACGACCTGTCGCTGTACCGTGGGACTGACGCGACCGGCCAGCCCGACGCAATCGGAACGCTGGTGGTTACCGATGGCGCCAACTCGTCTACGGACGCGGCCTCCGATGGGGTTAATTCAGTTACCGGTGACACGGCCGCACAGCAGTCACAGGACGGGGACTTCGAAATCGGTGCCGGCGCTATCGCCGTCGGCGGCGTCCTCGCCATCGCCGGCGTGGGGCTGTGCTTGCGGTCCATCATGAACTGACGCCGCAACAGTCGTCTCCCCGTCTGATTTTGAAACGATATCGAGACTGTCCGAGGCGACGTTTCTGGTCGGACGTTCGCTCCCACTGAAATGACTCTGACAGCAGTGCCGGTGAGCTATGGGTCCCTGCGCTCAAACCGACCACAGCGGGAGTGGATTTCTTACGACACAGTTCGCCCAGAGTTATTTGTCAGCCAGTACCGCAGCGATACCGAGAACGGTGAGACAGAGACAGAAAAACAGCACGCCCGGCTCGACGACTTCGAAAACGAACCATGCGAGCGTGCTGGTTCCACCGACTGGCCCTGCATTCGGACTTGCCGGAGCCAAAACCTCGGCTCCGGCGGTTGTGTCTGCCAGTCGTTCTGCACCCCACTGGACGAAAAGACTCGCAAAGCCGATTAGTCCTATCCCCGTGACGACATTGCTCATCGACTGCTGGATGCGCGGCGCTAGGTCACGGTCACCGACCAGTACAATCGGGTCGCTCGCGGGACCGTATACGGTCATTTCGTTACCCTTCGACGAATACACCGTTTCGACCGGCTCGATGAGGTCTGCGTCTTCGAGGTTCGAGACGTGGTAGTGGACGTTCTGAACCGACGTGTCACACCGGTCCGCTATCTCCGACGGCGTTCCGGGGTCGTCGTACAGCGTACGGAACAGCGACCGGCTGGTGTCCGAGGCGAGCGCATCGAGTACGTCGTCGGTTTCGTTCTCTGCAACATCGAGTACTCGCGGTGACTCGTCAGCTGTACCGGTCCGCTCCTGTATTCTTTCGATGAGGCTCGACATAACGCCACTATCGGATATATGACACGGGACGCTCAAAGGCCTGTGGCTGGGTTAAAACGATATTTAACCGTCAGTGCGGTTCTGTGCAGTTCGGACTGCACGAACTGGACGGACCGCCCCGTGGCCGGTTTCGTTGTCGAGTCCCGGCTGTCCCACGTCTCTGGCGGTCCGTTCCAGTAGGCGTTCTGTTTCGTGGGGCGTTAACGACTTGTTTGCCTCAAGCAGTAGGGCCGCTGTCCCGCCGACGTATGGGACTGCGGCCGAAGAGCCGACAAAGCCGTCAGGTGCGGCGGCGGCGAACTTCCTGTCTGGGGCCACGATGTCGACACCGGTCCGCTCGTCGACCGTCGGGCCTCGGGAACTGAACGGTTCGAGCTGCTCGACTCGGCTGTTGTATGCCCCGACAGTAATCGCTTTGCGGGCCGTCCCCGGAGCGACGATGCTGTTTCGAGTAGACGCGTGCTGGAGCTCGTGCGTCGGTGAAACGAGCCGCAACCGTGCACCAGTCGGCGATGCCGGCCCGCGAATCGCGAGATAGTAGTCGCCGGGTCTGACATCAGCAACGATTCGTTCGTTTGGTACGTCGTCGCCGCGGTAGGGCTGTGAGCGCGCGACGAGACGGGCGTCGGTGCCGTTCGTTCGATACAGTTCGACCGTGTAATCCTCGTCTGTGTGGGCCTGTTCCCACGAGAGCCAGACCGCGATTTTGGTCCCACCTCGGATGTAATTCTGTCTGCTCCCGTTGGTAAACGCGACCGTCTGATTCTGGACGGTATCGACGGCGTACTGCCCTGACCAGTGGGATTCCGCGAGATTACCGGCCGGGGCGATGAACACTGTCCCACGCTCCGTCGCTTGGGTCGCGCTCCGAGCGACGGGGCCGGTTCCATCGCCCGGCTGTCCGTAGAACGAAACAGGTGCGACGACCACATCGACGTCCTCTCGGACCAGCCAGTCGACTGCCTGCTGATAACTGTCGACACTGTCGACCCGGGCGAGATACAGGTCTGCGTCCGGTGCGGTCCGTGACACGACGACAGCTGTCGCGGTCCCATGGGCCTCGCCGGTCTCGTCTGCCGGACCGGCACCGAAGGCCCGCGTCTCGGCGACGTGCCCGGCGATCGCTTTCGACTCCGTATCAAATCCAGTTGGGTCGACAATCCCGACCGAGACGTTCGAACCCGTGACACCGGCCGCGTGGAGCTCGGTGAACTGGCCGGCGGAACCGTTTGCCATCGATACTGACTTGAGACCTCCCCTATCCGGACGGGCGTCCGTCGGCCCTGTTACTGCGAGAACTGCGATGCTACCAGTGAGCGACGCGATTGCGACGACGGCCAACAGCAGTACAGTCAGATCACGCACCGCGGACCACCTGTCGCGATAGTACCGCCGGCACGTGGAGCGCCGGGCGCTTAGGGAACACTGGTACAGTATCGAGCGCCGTACGGAACTGCTCGGCTACTCGGTGCGACATATCACAGCACACGTCGGCTGTGACAACAGACAGACGAAAATTCATACAGAACAAGTCTAACCGGTGTACACGTCGTTTCATGATTGCGTTCGGTCTGTGGTGTGGCTCCAAACTGGACTCCAAACGCACTGTGAGTCGCGCAATTGACAACGGGGTCGACGGGCTATGTCCGTTGTCGTGTGGACAACCGGATTGGACGGATTCCGATCCTCGGAAACCGATAGGGGGGAGGGCGCTGGCAGCCGGGACCAGTCGCAGGCGGTCGCCGGCGTCTGATCCGTTGAGCGGGAGCATACTAAAGCTATCAGAGACTAAAAACCAGTTTTAAACGTCAGCCTCACAGGCCGCGACCAATTCACACGTTGAACAGTTATGCTCGACGAATTCGCACCGGAATCCGAGATAGAAGTTCATTTTGGCTCGGCCATCAGATGCCGACCTGATGTTGCGCCCTGATACTGGCCTGCCGAGCTTCAGCGGCGGGCCGTTGATTCCCGTTGCAACGTACTTCCTTGTGATTACCGTCCTCGCCGGACTGGTGACCATCTCCCCCGGCGCATCGCCGCCCCCTATCTTGGGAATGATGTGGGGTGTCGGTCTCGTTGCACTCACGGCCGGTGCGCTCAGTATCGAGTCCGTCTCACCGCGCTCTCTGTTCCCGCCTGTTCGCACATTCGGTCCCGCCATTGGAGTCGTCGCCGCGTTCTGGGGACTGTACAACCTTGTTGCGCTCGCCCTCGCACTGGGTGGCGTCTCCGGGTTCGAAGCCTCACTGTCGAGAACCGCTGCCCACCCGCTGCTGTATCTCGCAGCGCTTTTCAGTTCGCTTCTGTTCACCGCTATCCCGGAAGAATTTCTCTTCCGTGCGTACCTGCAACAGAAATTCACAAGGCTGGTCGGCGGGACGACTGTGCGCGCGGTGCTGTCTGGCATCGGCCTCGCCGCGGCCCTGTTCGCCCTGTTTCACCTCCCGCGGTGGTTCCTCGCATCGGGGCACGGTGTTAGCTCGGCGCTCGCAGGCAGACTCATCGGATTGACGCTCATGGGGCTGGCCTACGGGAGCGTGTACGCATTGACGGGCAACCTCTGGCTCGTCGCCCTGTTCCATGCCTCGATGAATCACCCGCCCCTTCTCGTCACAGTGACTTTCCCACCCGAGCTACATCTGGGAGTCAGTGTGCTCGAAAACACTGTCATGGTTTCGCTGGTCTACCTGACTCTCCGTCTGTCGGGGTACGATAGCACACCACTTACCGAGGCACAGAGAGAGCTGTCTGCGTCGTCTGGGGAGTAGATCCCCCGGGCGTTTTGGGGTCTCTGCATGTGGTCCTGCCGGCTCTTCATGCGTCGGGCGGACCGCTGATGATAGCCATCGGAATCGAACCCGAGCCCTGATAGCCGTGCTACCACAACATCTGTGACAACACCTATTAACGCCGTGTCCGGATGTCAACCGGATACGCAAGTCGGCTGCCCGGCTGGACCACCCTCTGAGAGAATGGCTTTATTCCGCCCCGAGTAGAGATGTGACCATGGAACTGCAGACGGAGACCTGGACTGATGTGGCGGATGTGGAGACGAATCTGGCGCTGCTTCCTGTCGGGAGTACAGAACAACACGGGCCACACGCCCCGCTCGGAACGGACACGCTCGACGCCGAGGCGGTGGCCGAACGTAGTGCCGAGCGCTACGACAACCCAGTCGTCGTCGCACCGGCAGTTCCCGTCGGTGTCGCCGAGGAGCATCGGGCCTTTTCAGGGACGCTATGGACCTCCGAATCGACGTTCCGGTCCTACGTCCGGGACATCGTCGGGAGCCTCGCCAGCCACGGCTGGGACCGCGTGGTGCTGGTCAACGGCCACGGCGGCAACATCGACGCATTGCGTGAAGTGTCGGGTCGGATAACCCGCCACGACGAGGCCTTCGCTGTCCCGTTCACGTGGTTCAACGCGGTCGGCGACCACAGCGCCGACATGGGCCACGGTGGACCGCTGGAAACCTCGCTGCTCCAGCACACGAACCCGGAGACTGTCCACGAGGATCGGCTGGACCAGGCCGCAGACGGCGGCAGCGACCGCTGGGGAGAGTGGCAAAGCGGCGTCAATCTCGCGTTCGATTCCGACGAGTTCACGGAGAACGGCGTCGTCGGCGACCCGCGCGAGGGCAGCGCCGGCCGCGGGGAGACGCTGCTGGAACTGGCCACAGAGTCGCTCGTCGACCTCCTTGACGAAATCGCGGACCGACCTGTTGGACCGCGTGAGTAAGTGGTGAGGCAAAAGAAAATAAACTCTCTTAAAGTAACACTATCTGGACACACATCAAAACATTCCTTGCTTATTTACTTAGCAAATATCGGTACTGGGTTTACTACAGGACAAATTATATTCAAAAGAAGAATATAGAACCAGATACGGACTAAGTACTATTGTATTTGCCGCACCTGTCGGGGGATGTCACAACACCACGCACATCTCAATGTGTTGGCTGCAAGCAGCCGCGCCGCCTCAGTCGTCGCCAGCGCCTCGCTTCCGGACCTGTTTTCCGCCGGCATCTGGCGTCCGAAGCACCGTCTCGTCCGTCTCCGGCCCCAGCACTTCCACCCGCACGCTCGACACTTTGTACTCGGGGATGCCGGCGGTCGGGTCGAACGTCTCCCCGGTGAGCTTGTTGACCGCCCCCGCCGCGAAGTGCATCGGGATGAACAGCGTCCCCGGGCCGACGCGGTCGGTGACCTGGGCCTTGACGACGATGTCGCCCCGGCGGGACTCGACGCGGACGTATTCGCCGTCAGCGATTCTGAGCTTATCGGCCGTCTCGGGATGCACCTCGACGAAGCTCTCGCCGACGTGGCTCATCAGCCCCTCGACGCGGCGGGTGATCTGGCCCGTGTGCCAGTGATACAGCACCCGCCCGGAGGTGAGCGTCAGCGGGTACTCCTCGTCCGGTATCTCGCCGGGGTGGCCGCCGTCCGCCGGGACGAAGCGGGCCTTCCCGTCCTCGAAGTTGAAGTTCCCCTCCTCGTAATCGTAGAGGTATGGCGTGCCCTCGTGGTCCTCGTCCCAGCAGGGCCACTGCAGGCCGTGTTTCTCGCCGGATTCGAGCCGGTCGTACGTCACGCCGCCGTAGATGGGCGCGAGCGAGTTGATCTCGTCCATGACCTCCCGCGGGTGGTCGTAGTCCCAGTCGTAGCCGAGCCGACGGGCCAAGGCCTGCGTGATTTCCCAGTCCTGACGGGCCTTGCCCGGTGGCTCGGACGTGGGACGGACCCGCTGGATGCGCCGCTCCGTATTGGTGAACGTGCCGTGTTTCTCCGGTGAGGTGGCCGCCGGCAACACCACGTCGGCGTACTCCGCCGTCTCGGTCATGAAGATGTCCTGGACGACGAGGAACTCCATGTCCTCCAGCGCTTCGGCGGCGTGCTGGATGTCCGGTTCGGAGAGCGCGGGGTTCTCGCCGACGACGTACATCCCGCGGAGGTTCCCCGCGTGGGCCTCGGCGAGCATCTCCGGCACTTTCAGTCCGGGTTCCTCGGGCGGTCGCTCGCCCCACGCGTCGGCGAACTTCTCGCCGACCTCGTCGTCGGCCGGGTTCTGATAGCCCGGGAGACTCCCCGGCAGCGTGCCCATGTCGCCACCGCCGCCCTGCACGTTGTTCTGGCCGCGGAACGGTGAGAGCCCGGCCCCCGGCTTGCCGACCTGACCAAGCACGAGCGCGAGGTCGGCCATCGCGATGAGGTTCTCCGTGCCGTGGCTCTGCTGGGTCATCCCCATCGCCCAGCCGAACACGACGCTGTCGGCCGCGGCGAGCGTCTCAGCCGCCGAGGCGAGTTCCTCCGGCGACACGCCCGCCAGTTCCTCGACTTTCTCGGGGGTAAAGGCCTGGACTTTCTCCCTGACCTCCTCGAAGTTCTTCGTGTTGCGCTCGATGAAGTCCTCGTCGTGGAGGTCGTTCTCGATGATGTAGCGAATCAGGCCGTTGAGCCAGGCCACGTCGTAGCCGGGGTTGGTTCGGGTGTACTGGTCGGCGTGTTCGGCGATGCCGACCTTCCGCGGGTCGAACACGACGAGGTCGGCCCCGTCGCGGACGTTCTGCTTGATGCGCGTGGCGAGCACAGGATGAGACTCCGTGGTGTTGGAGCCGCTGATGAGGTAGGCGTCGGCCTCGCCGATGTCCTCGTTGATGCGGTTGGTCATCGCGCCGTAGCCCAGCGTCTGCTGGAGCGCGGCGACCGTCGAGGAGTGACAGAGGCGCGCGCAGTTGTCGATGTTCTTCGTGCCAAGCACCTGCCGGGCGAACTTCTGGACGAGGTACGCCTCCTCGTTGCTCCCCTTCGAGGAGGCCAGACAGCCCAGCGCGTCGATGCCGTGGTCGTCCTGAATCTCGGTGAAGCGCTCGGCGACGTAGTCGAGGGCTTCGTCCCAGCTCGTGGGTTCGAGTTCGCCGTCGTCGTTGCGAACCAGCGGCTCGGTGACCCGCCGCTCGCTGTTGGCGAACTCGTGGCCGAACTTCCCTTTCACGCAGGTCGAGAAGTTGTTCGCGGGCGCGTCGTCGGGGTCCTCAACCGGGACGACCCCGAGCGAGTCGCCGTCCTTGCCCCACATCTCGAACCGGCAACCGACGGCACAGAACCCACAGGTGGTCTCTTCCTTGTCTATTTTCGAGAGGCGGTAATCGCTGACCGCGCTGGCGATGTCGAACAGGCGGCCCTCGGGCATCGTGTTCGCCGCGATGCTCTCGGCGGTGTGTTCGCCGGCGAGGAAGGCTTTCTTCCCGTAGTCCTTGGCGATGTCGCCGGCCCGGCGCTTGGCCTGCGAGGCGAACTTGGCGAGGCCTGTCTTCTCTTCTGCTCTCGGGTCGCCGGGCTCGAACCCGCGGTTGGGGGCGGTGGTGTCGTCGATGGTCTCGGCGTCCTCGTGTTCGATGACGGTCCCGATGGAGTTGCGCTGGGTGAAGCCCGGCAGCGGGAGCGTCGCCGCGCCGTCGATGCCCTTCTCGGTCAGCGAGCCGGTGGGACAGACCGTCGCGCAGTGGCCACAGGAGACACACTCGGAGTCGTGCATCGTCTCGGCGTCGGACTGGAAGCCGATGCGGGTGTCCTCGCCGTGGCCCTCGATTCGGAGGACGCCCTCGACCTGCACGTCGTTGCAGGCGTCGACACAGCGGTTACAGAGGATACATTTGTTGCGGTCTATCTGGATGAACGAGGAGGTGTCGTCGATGGGTTCGTACTGGTCGCGCTCGTCGAAGACGCCATACCGGGGGTGATCGACGCCCTCGCTGATGGCGGCGTCCTGCAGCTCACAGCGGCCGTTGCCGTTGCAGGTGGTACACCGGAGGTTGTGGTTCGACAGCACGAGGTCGAGGTTGACGCTGCGGGCCTCCTCGGCGTCTGGAGTGTCCGTCGAGACGGTGAGGCCGTCTTCGGCGGGGAACGAACACGACGGGACGAGGCCGTGTTGCTCGGTCTCGACCATGCAGGTGCGACACTCGCTGCGCGGGCCGATTTCGTCGCTGCAGTCGCCGTCGCGGTCGTAGTAACACAGCGCCGGCACGTCCGCGTCGTCTTCGACGCCCTCGGCACCGGGGTCGACGCTGACGACCTCGTCGTCGAGGTCCTGTAAGGCGTCGATGATGGTCGAGCCGGGGTCGACAGTGACCGGCTCGCCGTCGACGGTGAGCGTCGTCGGCTCGTCCGCGTCGGTCCCCACGTCGGGGTCGTTGGCGGTTCCGGTCTCGAACTCGCGGGTGACTGGCGTCTCCGGCTGTGGGTCGTGTAGGTCGGGCACTCGTGGAATCGATCTGTCTGTGCTCATAGTTTCTCCGTGCAGGTGCCGCTGGGACAGCGGCCGTTCGTGTGGGCGCGGAACTCGGGTTCGAACTCGTCGATGGCGGTGGTCACCGGCCGCGGCGCGTGTGCGCCGGTCTGGCAGTTGCTCGATTGCCGCATCACCCGGCCCAGTTCGCGTATTTTGTCGCTCTCGAAGGAACCATCGTACACGTCACGCAGGAGTTCAGCGAGCTGTTTTGTCCCCTCGCGACCGGGGACACACCGGCCGCTGTTCTCCGTTGACGCGAACCGGGCCCGCTTCCCGACCGTTTCGACAGCACATCGGTCGGTGTCGAACAGCTCGACGACGCCGTCGGTTCCGAGCCCGGCCGTCCGTAGCGACTGGGCAGTCGGCGGGACATCGAGGTTCCGGGTGATGCCACCGAGGACGCCGCCGACGCAGGCCATCTTGAACGAGCCGTCCATCTCGACTGCCTCGCGGGCCGCCGAGAGGCTGGCGCTGGACCCGAGTTCGACCGTCGCCGGTGCGGCCACGTCGCCGGTGACGGTCATGAGCCGCGTCCCGGGGTCCGCGGCGTCGGCGTCGAGGCCTCCGGGGTCGGCGACGGCCCGCTGGACCTGCGCGACCGTCCGCGGGGTGTGGACGACCGTTGGGCGGCCGTACAGCCCGTGTTTGGCTGGCGATGGCGGCTGGAGCCGCGGCTCGATGCGGTCGGCCCCTTCCAGCGCTTCGAGCGCCGCAGTCGGTTCGCCGGCGCGGAACTCGTCCGGGCCGGCCACCAGTTGCGGAACGACTGGCAGCGTGTCGGCGACCGCGTCTATGGCCTCTCTAAGGTCCGCTTGCAAGGCCGTCTGCGCTTCGTTTACGTAGATGACAGCGTCCTCGGCGGCTACGTGCTCGGCGACCGCCGCGATACCGTCGAGGACCGCCATTGGTGCGCCAGAGAGGAGGGTGCCGTCGCCCGTCGGGAGGCCGCTGGCGTCGTTGGCGTTGCAGACGACCACCGGGTCACCGTCGGCTGTGCTGGCTGTTTCCCACGTCTCGGCAATCGGTTCATCGGCGGCGGCGTCCCCGCGGCCTCGGCCCAGCAGCCCGGCTCCCGCTGCAGCGTCGGCGGTCTGCTCAGTCGAGACGAACGACCAGTCGGCCGGGTCCAGCGGGGCGACCCAGCCACAGGGCCCCAGCACGTCACGGCGGCCGACAGAGAGCGGCCCCCGCTCCGGGACGGGAAGCGACGTCGTATCGGGGTCGTGTTCGGTGACCGCGTCTGCGGCAGCTGTCGGTACTGTCCCCGCTTCCAGTTCATCGACGAGGTCGCGGACGGTCGCTGGCGACGGGTCGCCGTAGAAGGCTGTTTGCCCGTCACTCGTAATCATCACCAGCGGTGTGGCCGCTGTGATGCCCGTCGGCCCCGTCCTGACGACCGGGACCGAGTCCGCCGCCGCCCGTGCCGCGGAGCGAACCCGGTTCCCGCTCTGTGACTGGCTCTCCGCCGACACGCGGACGACGGTCGAATGAGCGAGGGCCGTGGTTTCCTGTGTCATACTCTGTGCGTCGTGCTGAACGACTAAAAACCCCGGCCGAGTGATCGGATACACTGGGATCGTTTCCCGCTTCAAAACATTACGTATCTCTTGACTGATGAGAGAGCGATGGTCAGTTCAGTCCGTCGAAACAATGAGGGAGCGGAACGGTGTCACAAGCGAAACCATGAACCCGCGATTCGAGGAAGTCAAGACGGAGGCGTCAGCCGCGATAACCGAATCCGACCTGCGCTCGGTGTACACAGGTATCATCCACGAGGACGGCCGCCACGAGTACTACTTCGGCAACGACACCGAGGAGGCCGCGGAACTCCGCGAGGCAGCGGCCATACAGCTCGGGATGTTGCTCCGCGTCCTTGCGGACCGCTCGGACAGCAGTGTCGACGAATTGACCGCGCTGGCTACTGAGCGGGCCGAGCAGATGGAGCTACGGTAAGATACGAACCGGCCCCCTTGGCTAGTCGGTGGTGGCGATAGCCTCGATTTCGACCGCTGCTCCCTTCGGGACCGCACCCACGCCGATGGCGCTCCGCGCTGGTGGGTCCGATTCGAAGAACTCGCTGTAGGCTTCATTGAATGCGTCGAAATCGTCGATGTCGTCGAGATAGACAGTGGTCTTGAGCACATCGTCGAGCGAGAGCCCGTCCGACTCCAGAATCGCCTCGACGTTGTGGAGACACTGCCGTGTCTGGTCGGCGACTGGTTCGTCGTCGAGCAGTTCGCCGTCTGTCGTTAGCGGGAGCTGTCCGGCGGTGATGAGGAGGTCGCCGTTCGACGTGGCCTGACTGTACGCGCCGACTGCGGCCGGTGCGTCGTCGGTGCTGATTGTTCGCTTCATACTCGGACAAACCTGCCCTCGTTGTATAAATCCCTGCCGTTGTAGGTCACGCTCACACAACGTTCTCGGGCGCTTACCAGTTGTGTCCCGTCATTGATTGATGACGATAATCGCGGTCAGCGCCAGCCCGATGCCCGCGGCTTTGGTCAGGGTCATCGATTCTCCGAAGGCGATGACGCCGATGACTGCAGCAGTGATGAAGTACATCCCGCCGATGGTAGAGACCACCGATGTCGATCCCACTGTTACGCCGACGAACGTCGAAACCACGCCGACGGCTGCCGCGACACCGGCCGCGCCGGCGAACAACAGCCCTCGATTCGTGACGACGAGCGACGCGTCAGAGACCGCGACGTAGATGCCTGTGACGACCGTCGCGGCTGCATAGGAGACAAACGCCGCGGTTTCCGGGTCCATTGTGCTCGATGCGACGTTGCCAAACGCGATCCAGAACCCCCAGGCTATCATCGTCCCCAGTCCGAACAGGACGGCGGCGTTCATCTGCCCGACCTCCGCGTGCGTCGGTTCCAACTCCGTTTACGTACTCCTGACGAACAGCGACACCTGGGACCGTACAATCGACGCATTGACACCATCGTACGGAGCCCATTGCCTTGAGTTCGGTGTCCACTCGCCGCGTGTTTTTTATGTCGACTCCGAGAACACTGTGACAATGGATAACGTCCCAGAAGACTCGTCGGACCGGACACTTGAGGACGTGTTCTATCCGGCCGACAGGGTTCCGTTCGTCGAATGGGACGAGCTATCTGGTGCGAAGCCGACGGTCGTCCTGACCGGCATGGTTGCGCTCCTCGCGTTCGTGACCGGGCTTTCGAATCTCAGTCGGGCGTCGCTTGCGATGCATGGTCCACTGAGCACAGTCGCCACCCTTCCGTTACCCGCCGTCCGGTTCGGCGGCGTGTTGTTCGCGTTCCTACTCGGCATCCTGACAGTCGGACTCCAGCGGCGCAAACGGCTTGCCTGGCGTGTGGCAGCTGTCGTGCTTCTCGGGCTGGCGTTCTTGCCGCTTGCCACGTTTCAGCCCACGGACATCCCCCTGCTGGTGATGACGCTGGTCACGTACCCGCTGTTACTCCGAAACCGACACCGGTTCGACCAGCCGCTCGACCTCTCGCCGATTCAGATTGCGTCGCTGTCAGCGATTTTCGGGGTCATTCTCTACGGAACTGTGGGCGCTTACGGGCTACGGGGCCAGTTTCTCGAACTCGACAGTTGGGGGGACGCCGTCTACTACGTCATCGTCACCATCGCGACGGTCGGCTACGGCGACATCACCCCCGTAACGGCGGAGGCACGGTGGTTCTCGCTCTCGATCATTCTGTTCGGGACCGGCGCGTTCACCGTCGCCGTGGGCGCGCTCATCGGGCCAGCTATCGAATCACGAATGGCGACAGCGTTCGGAGTCATGACCGCATCAGAACTCACACTCCTCGAGGACCACGTTGTGGTTCTCGGACACGGAGACGTTACGGCATCGCTGCTCAAGGAACTGGGCGACGAAACTGAGGTGGTCGTTGTTACGCCCGACGAGGACACGGTCGCGTCGCTGCAGGGCGAAGGTGTGAACCTGCTCACCGGCGACCCCACCGACGAGGCTGTTCTCAGAGATGCCCGCGTCGGAACTGCAAGTGGTGTTGTGGTGGGGAGCAACGACGACGCACGCGATGTACTGGCCGTCATCGCGACGAAGAACGTCAATCCGGACATCCGTACGGTCGCAGCGGCGACTGACCAGAAGCACGTCGAAAAGTTCCGCGCCGTCGGCGCTGACGAGGTTATCAATCCCCGTTCCATCGGCGGACGGCTTCTTGGACAGTCGGTGCTGGGCCGCGGGTCAACGGACTCGTTGCTGACCAGCATCGGGACCGACGACAGCGACCCTGCCAACTCCGAGTGACCCGGCCACCACTCCAGCGACGATAGTCTCGACCGGTACGGTCGACAGCTTCGACAGCGTTCTGGGATAGTAATATATGTTTTCGATACTGAATATCGAGGCATGGCCACCTCGGACGCAAGTGGCATTGCGGAGATAGTCGGCCGGCTACTGATCCCACTGTGTGCCGCGTCTGGGGCGCTCGTGCTTGCGGGCTTCTTTTTTCCGACGCTCGTCGGCGAAGCCGTGACCGGCCCGGTCTGGTTGACCGTCGCCCTCGTGTTTTTCACCTCGGGGCTGTGTTACATTGCGCTGCTCCCGTACTCCGAAGACACGACTGCGCCAGCCGCAGCCGATGTTTTCCTGCGTGTCCGACAGACCGACGTCCGGCAGGCTGTCCGGGGATTTCTCACCCAGCACGAACCAGCCATCCTCGCGTTCCCGGTGCTCGTGTTCGCCGCGTTCTTCGGGCTTCAGGTCGCATTCCCCGCACGGACGACAGGTGCTGTTGATGCTGCTGCGGCCACAGCCCTTCGCGGCGGCGGCCCACTGTTTCTCGCTGCCGTCTTTCTCTCCGTCTGTTACTGCCTGTTCCTGCTGTTGGGGCCTTGGGGCGATATCAAACTCGGCGGTCCGGAGACGGAGCCGAGTTACACCTATCCGACCTATTTCACGCTCGTGTTTACGGCCGGCATCGCGGCCGGACTGGTGTTCTGGGGGCCGACGGAGGCACTGTTTCACTTCACCCAACCGCCGCCGTACATCGGGGCCGCCGCCGGGTCGCAGGACGCTATCAACGGTGCGCTGGTGTACACCCTCTTTCACTGGGGCGTCTCGGCCTGGAGCGCGTACGCCGTCATCGGCGTTCCGATAGCGTACTTCGCGTTCACGCGAGGCGCACCGCTCCGGGTCTCGACGGTCTTGGCACCGGTGCTGGGAACTGACGGGCTGGATTCGGTCTGGACCAAACTGGTCGATACGCTGGCCGTCTTTGCCACTATTGGCGGCATCGCCACCTCCGTCGCACTCGTGAGCGAGCAGTTCCTCGCTGGCATCAATTACCAGTGGGGTGTGGCGGCCGGCGAGGTCGGACCGGTCCTGTTCGTCGGCGGACTGACGCTGATATTCGTCGTCTCCAGTGCGACCGGGATTCACCGCGGCATCCGTCGGATTGCCGGCCTCAACGTTGTCTTGTTCGGTCTGTTCACGCTCCTCATCGTGGCTGTGGGGCCACGGTCGTTCGTCCTCCAACAAGGGACACAGGCACTCGGCACCTACATCGTGGAGTTTGTTCCGCTGAGTCTCCACACCGGTGGGGCGTGGGTCGCGGAGTGGACTGTCTGGAACTGGTCGTGGTGGTTCTCCTGGGCTCCGTTTGCGGGGCTGTTCGTGGCCGCCCTCTCCCGCGGTCGACGGGTCAGGACTGTCGTGTTCACCAGCGTCGTCGCGACCTCGGTGGCGACGATGGTCTGGTTCCTGCTGCTCGGTGGCACATCCCTGTTCATCCAGCAAACGGGTCGGGCCGATATTCTCGCCGCTATCGCACAGCGCGGGGGTTCAGAAGCCGTCGCTGGATTCCCGCTGTTGTCCTCGCTGCCGCTGGGTCTGCTCCTGCTGTTTCTGTTTCTCGCGCTCATCATCGTGTTCATGGCCACATCAGCGGACACCTCGACACTCGTCGTCTCAGTACTGGCGACGCGACGGGGCGTGGCACCGTCAACGACGCATATCGTCTTCTGGGGGATTTTTCAGGGAGCGGTCGCCGTTTCGGTGTTGCTTCTCGGTGGCGCTGAGACGTTACAGGCGCTGGCTGTTCTAACCGGCGGTCCGTTCGCCGTCATTTCACTCGTGGCAGCCGGCGGGCTGACTGTGACCTGGCTTCGAGACGAGCGTGGCCACACGTCACTCCTCAGACGTGCCGTCAGGAAACTGCCTGATATTCAGACCCATCACGACGTGGACCCGCCCGAAGAGAAGTAGGCCCTACTCCCGCCGTGTGGTCACCCCTCAGCGATCCCCGTACAGAAGTTCTCAACCAGCTGTTTCCCCGCGTCGGTGAGGATACTTTCGGGGTGGAACTGAACGCCGATGTGTGGCTTCTCAGTGTGCTGGACGCCCATCACGACCCCCTGTTCGTCGTTAGTGTGAGCCGTCTCCTCGAGCGTATCCGGCAGCGCAGTAGTCTCGACGGCCAGCGAGTGATACCGCCCGACCTCGAACGGGTCGTCGACCCCGTCGTACAGCTCTGTCCCGTCGTGACGGACTTCGGAAGGTTTCCCGTGGACCACACTCGGTGCATGGCCGACGGGGGTTCCGTGGGCCGCACAGAGCGCCTGATGGCCAAGACAAACGCCTAGGGCCGGATACTCTGTCGCAGCGAAAACGTCGATTGACACGCCGGCCTCCGCTGGCGTCCCGGGACCGGGAGAGACGACGATTCCGTCCGGGTCGAGTTCGTGAATGCCGTCCACGTCGATAGCGTCGTTCCGGCGGACGGTTACCTCGTCGAACTCGCCGACGTACTGGACCAGATTGTAGGCGAACGAGTCGTAGTTATCTATGATGAGTATCATCGCATCTTCTCCATCGGCTCGGTCCCGGACTCGACCGCAAAGGACCCCTGCTCGCCCAGCGCTTCGTCGACGGCGGTGACGAGCGCCCGGGCCTTGTCCAGCGTTTCTTGATACTCCGCCTCCGGCTCCGAGTCGTGTACGATACCGCTCCCAACGCGGAGCCGGTACTCGCCGTCGTAATGGACCAGTGTCCTGATGGTGATGTTCAGTGTCGCGCGGTCGTCGAAGCCGAATACCCCAATACTGCCGGTGTATGGCCCCCGTCGGGTCTGTTCCACCTCATCGATAATCTCCATCGTCCGCGGCTTCGGCGCGCCGGTGATGGTTCCGCCGGGGAACACCGCAGCGACCGCGTCGGCGATACTTACGCTGTCGCGCAGTTCCCCTTCGATGAGAGACACGAGGTGCATCACCTCCGAATAGCGGTCGACGCGGCGGTACTCGGCGACATCCACAGTTCCGTACTGGCTGACCTTTCCGAGGTCGTTGCGTTCGAGGTCGACCAGCATCGCGTGTTCGGCCCGCTCTTTCTCGTCACTGCAGAGGTCCGCCTCGAGTTCCTCATCTTCAGCCGGCGTCGCGCCGCGCGGGCGCGTCCCGGCAATCGGCTCCGTGAGCAGCCGGTCGCCGTCGACGTCCAGCAACAGCTCCGGGCTGGCGCTGACGAGGTCGACTCCGGGGAATTCAAGCAGGGCCGAATACGGGGCCGGATTCACCCGGCGGACGGCGTCGAAGGTATTGACCGGGTGGACGGCCGCCGGGGCGGTCAGCCGGTGTGAGACGTTTGTCTGGAACGTGTCGCCGTCCCTGACGTACTGTTTTATCTGCCGGACGCGGTCCGCAAACGCCGCTTCGCCGCACTCGCTCTCGAACGTGGCCTGACTTGCCGCAGTCGGCTGGGGCTGGACGTGCCCCTCGCCGTGAACGGCGGCCTCGGCCAGTTCGCGGACCAGCTCGCGGCCACGCTCGTACGCCGTCTCGGCCGACTCGTCGACGACGGGACAGGCCGTCAGGTACAGTTCGATCTCTCCGTCATGTGGCTCCTCCCACGCGGCGACACACTCGAAGACGCCCAACTGGAGCCGTGGGAGACCGTCTGATACAGTCGTCTCCGGGATATCTTCGAGCTCCCGTGCGACGTCGTACGACAGCCAGCCGAACGCGCCGCACGGATATGGAACCGTACAGTCGCCCCGCTCTAGGTGTTCGCGGTCGAGTAGCTCGTCGATGGCGTCGATGCTCGGACTGCTGCCGTCCTGTGCGGATGTCGCCCCTGCGGAGACCTCGATTTGCTCGACCGGGTCGACGCCGAAATACCCCCAGCCGGACTGCCCGCCGGTCGTTTCGAGATAGAACCCGTCTGTGGTCCCGCTGCGGGCGCGGCGATACGCCTCGAACGGATCGGTGACTGTGAGGCGAGCTTCGACCGGCACGCGAGCGCCGTCGGGGGCCCGTTCTGCAGTTTCGAGGAACGATTCTCTGTCGGTGCTGAACCGGATATCAGTCATAGTGCAGTTTCCCGAACGAGAGGCACATGCCTCCCGGTATGGTTGTCTAGACCAAGCATGGGTCAGGACAAAAACTTTCGGTCCCTTGCCCCTCCGGCCGATATGCTGTTGAATCGTCGACCGATTGTGGTTGGTCGCTGGACGAATAGCCGATGGTATTTCAACGGTTGGACTATTCCACATCACCCACTATACCCGCTGGGTTTGAGACGGATATCGAACGCTTGCCCGGTCTCCAGCTGCTGACTGACAGCAGCGATTCCACTCCCGAACACCTTCCCGGGAGATTCCGGGCTGAGAACGAACACAGCAATAATGACAACGATAATCGACGGTAACGAGATCGGTGACCAGATCACAGAGGGCGTGGCAGCGTGTGCTGACACGCTCGTCAGCGAGGGCGTCACACCGGGGCTGGCGACTGTGCTGATGAGCGACGACGGCGCGAGTGAGACGTACGTCTCGATGAAACAACAGGCCTGCGAGGAAATCGGCATCGAGGGGTTCCATCACGAAATCGGTCCGGCCGAACCGGCTGAGACACTGTTTGCGACTATCGACGAACTGAACGCGGACCCGGCTGTTCACGGAATCCTCGTCCAGATGCCGGTCCCCGACCACGTGCACAAGCGTGACGTGCTGGAGCGCATCGACCCGATGAAAGATGTCGACGGGTTCCACCCCGAAAATGTCGGCCGGCTCGTCGCAGGGAACGCACGATACAAGCCTTGCACGCCCCACGGAATACAGAAAATACTGGCCGAAACTGGCGTTGAGACGGCGGGGAAAGACGCTGTCGTCGTCGGCCGCTCAGACATCGTCGGCAAACCGATGGCGAACCTGCTCATCCAGTACGGACCGGGCGGCAACGCGACGACGACCGTGTGTCACTCACGGACCGACGCTCTCGCCGAAAAGACTCGCAACGCCGACATCGTGATCGCCGCCGCCGGCGTTCCAGAAATGATAGACGGAGCGATGCTCTCGGAGGGCACGACAGTCATCGATGTCGGTATCAATCGGGTTGATGCTGACACGGACAAGGGATACAAACTTGTCGGGGACGTAGACTTCGAGAGCGCCAAAGCGAAGGCGGACGCCATCACGCCGGTCCCCGGTGGGGTCGGCCCGCTCACCATTGCGATGTTGATGTACAATACAGTGAAAGCAGCTAGCCTCCAGTCCGGCGTCGATATTACACTCCCGTAGGACAGATGTCCATCTACAGGGTGTCCGCGTGGGCTGTTACACTGTCTCGACTTCGCCACATTCCGGGCACGTAATCAGGAGTTCACCGGCCGGGCTCTGCCCTCCTTCGATGGCGTTGTGGCCACTGGCACACTGTTCGTGCATGTACACTTCGTGGCTGCCGTGCTCACGCAGCCAGATATGGCCTTCTTCGGGTGCTGATACGATGCCATGACAGAAGTAGCACTCGCCGTTCATACAGAGTCGATGATAAGCCAGTATCAAATAGTTACCTCTCAGTCTGGGATTCTGGTTAGTTCTGGTGTTACTGCGCAAGCGAGAACACAACATGTATGAGAAAAGATAGCTGTTGTTTCAAGATTAAGGTGGTTCAGGGCAACAACTCGATATGGACTACTGTTACACGGGCGACGCGCACGAGAAACTGTTCGCAGCGTATCGGGCAGATGAAGACCCGTTCCCGACCCAGACACAGATGGAGTTCCCGCGACGGGAACACCGAAGGCCGGAAGTCGACATCCTCAAACGACTATTCTTCCCGACCTGCTGGAACGCCGCTGAACTGGTCCGGGACGAACTCGCCGTTCTGGACCGACTCGACACCCTGGGCGGTCTCTTCTTTGCCGGTATCAGACCGTACTCCGGATCGGACCCCGCTGAAACAGTCGATGCCGTCATCGAGCAACTCCCGGCGGTTCGCAGGCGACTCAAAAAAGACGTCGAGGCCGCGTTCAAAGGCGACCCGGCGGCGAAGACGTACATGGAGATAATCCGGTCCTATCCGGGCTTCATGGCGATACTCGTACAACGGGTCGCACATACCCTCTACGAGGCCGAGGCCTCCGAGTACGCTCGCGAACTCACCGAATACGCCAAGACTGAGACCGGCATCGACATCCACCCCGGCGCCGAGATCGGCGATCACTTCTTCATCGATCACGGAACCGGCGTCGTTATCGGTGAAACCACCACCGTGGGGGAGTGGGTCCGCCTCTATCAGGACGTGACGCTTGGCGCACTCCACTTCGAAGCAGACGAGAGCGACGAACACAGATTAAAGAAGGGATACAAACGACACCCGGACATCGGCGACCACGTCGTCATCGGCGCTGGCACGAAAGTACTGGGCGCTATTACTGTTGGTGACCACGTCAGCATCGGGGCGAACTCCTGGGTCACTGACGACGTTCCGGACGAGACGAAAGTGTACGTCACAGACCACCCGACGCAGGAACGGAAACGAACAAAGTAAACTGCAACTGTTACGGCGTGGTTTCCGAGACTGCGGTGATACTACGAATCGGTCCGACAAACGCTTCTGAAATGCGTATCCGGCCCGAGCAACGCTCATACTGCTGTTGTCAGTCCAGTCGCGGGGCGTATAGATTAGAATAACAACTGTACCAGCATTAGGTTCTGTTTCAATCGCTCTCCCCGGAGCCCTAATCGTCGCCGGGAACGAACTCAGCGACGCCGCTCAGGTTTTGTGACCAGACGCCCTCACTACGGTCGAGTCCGTCGTTCCACTTCCCCACAACGGTCGAAACCGCGAGGTCGCCGGTGACGTTGTTCATCGTCGCAATCCGCCCCAGGATTGGGTCCACGCCGGCGACGAACCCAACGACCTCCAGCGGGAGGCCAACCTGTGTGAGAATTACAGTGAGCATGACAATGCCTGCTCCCGGAACGCCAGCGGTTCCGATACTGATGAGGACAGCCACTATCAAGACAAAGACCTGTTCAGTAAGTACCAGTGGCTGTCCGACGACGTTTGCAGCGAACATCACGGTGATTGCCTGTCGGATGGCGGCCCCATCCATATTCGCCGTTGCACCGACTGGAAGCGTAAACGAATACACCCGCTCGGCGATCTGCAGGTCTTCGTCCGCATTACGCATCGTGACAGGGAGCGTTCCACTCGACGACCGAGTTGCGAATGCGGTCACCATCGCGTCTCTTGCCCCGCTGAGGAACGCGATCGGGGAGACATCTGCGACCACGCCCATCAAGAAAACGAGATAGGTGAAGCCGATATGAATGACGATTGCGATTGTGACTGCCAACACGAGCTCGCCCAGCGAAGAAAACAGGCCGATGCCTTCAGTGCCGATTCCGGACGCCATCAGCGCGAATACGCCGAGTACGCCGAATTCGAGCACCCCTCGAACGATGACGAACATCGCTTCAGCACCCACTTCAAAGGCCTCGAACACTGAATCGACACGCTCTGCGAGCGCGTCTTGCTGAGAGCGGACGTACGTCAGCGCGATTCCGAACACGATGACGAAGAAAACCGTCGCCAGCAAATTCCCCTCTGCGAGCGCCGCAACGGGATTGTTCGGCACGATACCGAGAATCACATCCAGCAGTGACGGCGGCGCTTTCGATTGCGCTTCACCGCCGCCGAACTCGACCCCACGGCCCGGCTGAAGCACGTTTGCAACCGCAAGGCCAATGATGCCTGCGAGGGTCGTCGTCAGGGCGTAGAGCGCGACTGTCGCACCACCAATCTTCCCAAGTTTCGCGGGGGAGAGCTGGCGAATGCCGGTCAGCAGTGTGAAGACGATAATCGGGATGACCAGCATATTGAGCAGCCGCAGGAAGAGGTCGCCCACTGGTCTGACTACGGCCATCTGTTCCCCGAACGCGATACCGGCACCTGTTCCCACCACGAAAGCGACGAAGATGCGCCAGATGAGCGGGATGGATCGATACCGGCTCCACAGTGTCCGAGCGGATCGTATCATATCATACGGCAACGGGCGATCTTATAAAAACCCGTCAGCATCGCCAGTATGTGCAACCGGCTATGATGCGGTCTTCGCTTAGAACATTCCGTTTACAGGCATGTTTATCGGCAAACGGCAAGTGCTACTGCTGAATCGCTGAAAAGATAGCAGAATACCGATTGTAGTTCGCTTGTTTTCAGAAGTGCGACGCCGCTGCCACTCCTGTCTGACGGCCATACTTACCGTTTTCCGCTTCGCTGTCGATTTTCTCGATCCAGCAGTATGGCCCAGTCAGTGCTGTTCAGCAGACTGGTCTCGGTCAGTCGGCCGGTCGACTGGTTTTCGGCTCGACGACCCGACGAAGCTCCGCTCGCAACGCCGTCCACTTTGCCGCAATGAATCCCATGAGGATGCACGCAAATCCGCCGACGGTAGCGAGCGTGACCTGCTGGTCGAGCACGATCCAGCCGGCAAGCGCAGCAAACAGCGGAATGACGTATTCGATGAAACTCATCTCGATAGGACCCAGCTGGTCGAGTAAGCGGAAGTACAGCAGGAAGCCACCGATGCCAGCGACAACAGCCAAATACAACAGCGCTGCGAATGCGGACGGCGTCCACGATGCGTCTGCAAACGACTGCCCGGGAAGCGCGAGCACGGTGACATGGAGGACAACGGCCCCGATAGCCATCAACCACGCCTGCGTGGCCAGAAATGACATCGACGGGCTGGTGTCGTGCGTGACGACGGCCGGGATGGCAAACGCCAGCGCCGACGCGAACACGAGTGCGATTCCGATAGTGCTGCTGAGAAGATTCGCCGGGTCAGGGTCAGCGATGACGATGACGCCGACGAACCCAAGTACTACCCCGACACCGGTATTTGCGGTGAACGTGTCATCGCTGGACGCGAGCTTCGTCAACGCGGGGGTCACGACGGGAACGAGGCCGAGCAGCACGGCAGCGACAGCCCCGGTGACGTACTGTTGCCCGGTAAACAGGAATACGTGATGTATTCCGATCATAAGTGTTCCGCCAGCGAGGACGTACACGTAGTCGTCGCGGGTCTGTGGCCGTTCGAGGGACCCTGTGACAGCCAACGCGGCAAACAGGAGAACGGAGGCGATGTCGAAGCGTGCGGCAGCGAAGGGTACCGGCGGCAGGTCGGCGAGGCCGACGTCTGTCGCCATGAAGGCGGTGCCCCAGATCGCAGCCAGAAGGAGAAAGCAACCGGTCGTTCGATAGCGACTCATTCGACTGTCGGTCACCACCCGACGGTAAAAGGACCGTCGAAACCCGTTCCAAATTGCTAGATGTTGGCACTGCGACAGCGAACACCTGACGCGATGTTACTGGTTGGGTGGCATCTGCCCGGAGCCGGCTGATTGAGTCACGTCCCACAGTGAGTAACGTCGACAGCGGTCCGATTTTACGCCGAACCCGATTTGTTCTTTTGAATGAGGCTCTGGCTGTGTACTATGCCCTATGGAACGGCATACTGCAGCTGCAGAATCAAATATTGTAAAATTGAATCCAGAATATGAATATTTGGAGATAAACATCTCTCACAGGAGGGTATAAGCCTACACGCTAGGAATATGCCTCTGTGCCGTATTCATATCCGAGTCTTCGATGACTGTATCCGCTGCGTCGATTGCTGTTTCGGGAACGCGTTCGTCGGGGTCGAACAACACCGCGGTATCTGCCTCGACGAATGCCTCAGTATCGGTGTGGGAATCGCCGATATAGGTGATCGACGTGGGTTTTTGCTTGGTTCGAATCTCTCTCAATAATTCTCCTTTCTGAGTGGGTCCGACACCGACGTCGATACCCGAAATCCGGTTATCCTCGAATCGAAGCCAGTTTCCACGAATAAACGCCGGGTCATATGGTTCGAACCGTGTCGCAAGGTTTGCGACGCCAGCACTGAGGATTCCAAACCCGAAATCCGTTTGCTGGAGGTGTTTGAGGAGGTCGACAGCACCCGCTTTCGGCTTAACTGCCCGGGTCGCGCGCTCGATGTCCGACCTGGTGACATCGTTCGCACGCCACACATCGACCGCTCCTCGACACCACTCTGCAAACGTAATCTCTCCGGCCTCGAACCGGTCTATCAGCGCCTCGGCCTCGGATGTCGTTCCATAGAGGGTGTGCAATAGCTCGAACCCACCGCGCTGCCGAGTGAGCGTCCCATCGAGGTCGAACACTACCAGATGCGACATACTACCGTTCTGCAATAACCTCTATTTCGACGTCGATATCCACTGGCAATTTAACGACCTCCACGGCACTGCGAGCGGGATAGGGTGGTGACATGAGCTCACCGTACACCTCGTTCACCTCGTCGTAGTACCGCATATCCTTCACGAATACCGTCGCTTTCACGACATCGTCGAGCGACGCGCCACCGGCCTGTAGCACCGCCGCGACGTTCTGGAGTGTCTGTCGTGTCTGTTCGCCGGGCGTGCCCTGGATTACCTCGCCAGTGTCCGGGTCGACTGGGCCCTGTCCGGAAACGTAAATGCGGTCGCCGCTAGCGATTCCCTGTGAATACGGGCCGATACTCTCGGGTGCGTCGTCAGTTGTTAGTTCTTCCATGGCTGTTACTTAGCTGTCGGCTGGTCGTCCGCGTCGTAGATCTCATTTATGAATGATGTCGGCAGGCTCGTCGTCAATCCGCCGTCAAGCACCAGATTCTCACCGGTAACGAAACTCGACATCTCGGAGGCGAGGAACAGGCTCGCATCAGCGACCTCCCTCGGTGTGCCGAACCGACCGAGCGGATACTGGTCGAGCCAGCGCTCCCGTGCGCTCGTCTCTCCGGTCCGTTCCTCTGTGTTTGCCATCTCTGCCCGCCTGTTCGCCGTTTCGATGGTCGCCGCTGAAATAACGTTCGAGCGGACCCCGTGCTGGCCGTAATGGGCGGCGATGTTTCGGGAAAGCGCCAGCAGTCCGCTTTTCGCCTCTGAGTAGCCCGAGAGCCCGATACCGAACAGGCCGTTGACCGAGCCCATGTGGATTATCGACCCGCCGCCAGCGGCGACCATCGCCGGCAGTACCGCTTTGCTCAGGATGAACTGGCTCTTCAGGTTCAGGTCGACCATCGACTCGAAGGTCTCCTCGTCACACCGGTGCAACAGATTGGCGGACTCGTCTGCGCCGCCAGCGTTGTTCACAAGAACGCGAACGTCCCCGAATTCCTCGATGGTCGTGTCGACGAGGTCCCGCACTGCCCCCCGGTCTGTGACGTCACACTCGACCGGAACAACGCGGCCCTCGTGTGTGTCGGTGAGGTCCGTTGCAACCGTTTCAACGTCCTCGTAGGTGCGCGAGCAGACGACGACATTGCCACCCGCTTCGGCGAATCGAGCCGCGATCTCGCGCCCGATACCCCGCGACGCGCCGGTCACAATGGCCGGTCGGTCCGCTAGTGATAACTCTACCATGACATGAACTCCCACGTAACCTGTCCTCTTGAATGTTGCTCTTGTCCGCTCATGTAATTCGATACTCCTCGACGGCGGCCATATCCACAGTGATACCGAGGCCAGGACCCTCCGGGGCTGGGAGGCAGCCATCGCTGACGCTGAACGGAGCCTTGATGACATCTGCCTCCCAGCCGTAATACGTCGAATCCGGGGGCAGTGAAAAGCCCGGGATACCGGTGAACGCGTGAAGGATCGCCGCAGTCCGAATCCCCAGGTCGAACGCACAGTGGTGCGTGAAGGGGACTCCAGCGTCTTCGAGGATTGCTGCCTGTTGTCGAATCCCGCTGATACCGCCAGCCGGAGTCAGGTCGATAACGCCGACATCCATCGCGCCAGTCTCCACGAGCGACTGCAGATTATGCGAGATATAGGTGTCCTCGTTCGGCGCGATCGGCTGGCGGAGTCGTTGCCGGAGCCGAGCTAGTGACGTGTGTGCATCGACCCGAATCGGTTGTTCCATGTACTGCAGGTAGATTCCCGTATCCTCAAGCATCGCGCCGACTCGAACTGCCTGGTCGAGCGTCCAGCCCTGATTCGGGTCGAGTCGGAACTCCAGTTGCCCGTTGACTTCGTCATGCATCGCTTTGATTCGCTCGACATCCTGTCGCCAGTCCCGCCCCGCCTTTGTTTTGAGAACCGTGAAGCCAGCTTCGAGCGCTTCTCGTGCCTTGATACGGGACTCCTCGGGCGAGAGGATGCCGAGGCAGAACGCGACGGGGACGTCAGCGGGTGCAGGACTGTTGCCGTCGACGCTCTGCCGGTGTTGCTGAGTACCCTGTGTCGGTGCTGTCCACCCCCCGAGCAGTTCATACACCGGTCTATCGAGGGCTTTGCCGACAATGTCCCAGCAGGCTGTTTCGACCGCCGCAAAGAACATATCCACGTTCGTGTACTCGACGAACACCTGTCGACGGAGTCGCTCGATCTCGAACGGCGACTGGCCCTCAATCATCGGTCCGACGCCGTCTTCGATAATCGACTCGGTGGCCGCCGGTGACAGGAAGACACGCATTTCACCCCAGCCGCTAATCCCTTCGTTCGTGTCGACACGGACGAGGACGCGCTCCATCGAGTGTAGTTTCCCGTGATTTGTCACGTACGGCCCGATTCCGAGATGCTCATCCAAGTCGGCCAACGGTACATCTACAGTGACCGCTGACACGCCGGTTATCTCCATGCACTCCAGTCGTTCGGGAACCGATATCAAAGTACCGCTTGCCCCTATCCGCGCGCCGCCTCGACAGCGGTTCCGACCCACTCCAGTGACTGCTCCGGAAGCAGTCCGTAGTTATAGAACGAGAGCCGCGGCACTCCCTTCGAGTCGAGGGTCTCCACGATATCGACCACGGTATCCTCGTCGTCGATGGCCGGGTGGCCCGGCAGGAGACCGACGTGGAGTGGCACGTCATCGATTACTGTCTCAACGGCGTTGTACGCCTCTATGACTGCGTCAGCTGTGGATTCGTAGGCCGGCAGACAGTAGTAATCGACGTGGTTCGAGAGCGCTTGCAGGTCGGCCCCGACGATCCACTCGCGGCCGGGTTCCGGTGCGCCGACGTAGTAGCCAAGCGGTGTCGTTCCCGCGGCGTCAGCCAGCGTGGTGTACAGCGATGCCAGCGTCCGTTCGCGGAGATCGACGTACGCGGCGACGGTGCTGTGGTCCGCGAGCCACTCCTCCGGTGGATGCTCGTGTGACACGTCGCCGGCGACGATATCGTCCAGCGCGTCGGCTACCGTCTCGCGCGCTCGTTCAGTATCGACGCCCTCGGCCGTCGCATTCTCCTGACACTGTGGACAGAAACACAACCCAAGCAGGAACTCGCCGAGTGTGCCCAGTTGCGCGTGGATCTTCTGGTGATGCCAGCCGAAACCCGTTCCGTAGAAGTAATCGAACGTTTCCAGTTCGATACGAGCGAACTCATCGCGGGACGCCAGATCCGAAACCAGCGCCGAGAGATACGTCTGGACCGCGGGCTGGGAGGGACACAGGCCGAAGATCAGGTCGTCACCGTGTGCAGATTCCAGCGTGTATTCGGGGTTGGCCATCCCGAGCCGGGAGTTGTGGCAGCCGACTGTCCAGGAATTGAGCGTCAGGTCAGACAAACCGGCGGCGATGTCCGCAACCCAGTCTCCGTCCATCCCTTCGTACGGAACCGGTTCGAGGTTCTCGTACTCTGAGCCGGGCTCGAAATACGAACTCGCCCGGGCAAACAGCGTCCGCCGCTCCGGACTGTGCGGCGTAAACGCCTGCACCGTGTGATAGTTCGTGGCGAGGTTCAGTTCGTCAATGCCGACGCCGCGCAGTCGTGTTTCCACTTCGGCTGGCCCTTCGTCCAGAAGGTCCCACGGGTAGGCCCACATCGCAAATTCCATACACGGACAACTATCGCGGCGATAATAAAAGTAGAGGCGGTTACTCCTTGACCGCGCCAGCCGTCATGCCAGCCACGATATACTCCTCCAGGAAGGCGAACAGAATCAAGAGCGGGATAATGCCGATGACAGACACAGTGAGCATCATCCGCCAGTCGGTCTGCAGCGCCCCGACCATGGAGAAGACCCCACGTGGGATGTTGTACTTCGCGCTGTCAGTGAGGAAGGTGAGCACGAACAGTAGCCGATTCCACGCATAGAGGAAGGTGTAGGTGACACTGGCGACCAGCGCCGGCTTCGTGAGCGGGAGCACAATCTTCGTCAGGATTTGTACCTGGCTCGCGCCGTCGATACGCGCAGATTCTTCGAGCGCGACGGGTATCGTCTTGAAATACCCGTACAGCATCCAGACGTTGAACGGTAGCGTGAATGCCGCTGCCGGGACGATTACAGCGAGATAGGTGTTGAACAGCCCCATCTGGGTAATAACGTCGAAGAGGCCGACGATCAACACGACCGGTGCGAACATCTGCACGACCAGCACGGAGAGGAGGAAGGTTCGCTTCCCGACGAAGTCGTTCCGGGCACACGAGTACGCGGCCGGTATCGCCAGCAGAAGCGTCAGCACGACCGTCCCCACGGAGATGATGAAGCTATTCCCGACCCAGAGCAACACGTCGGTCTGTGTCCAGACCTGCAGATAGGCCTGGAAGCTGGGATCGCTGGGGACCAGCGTCGCTGGCGCAGCGAATATCTCTGACTCCGGCTTGAGCGTACTCGAGAACATCGCGTAGAACGGCAACATCATGAGTCCGAGCAGTCCGATCAACACGCCGTACAGCCGGACTTTGCGGAGACTGCTCCGGTCGTGGCCTGCCATCGTCATAGCTCGTCACCTCCGCGCGTGTAGATGCGCAGGTAGATAATGGCGAAGACGAACAGGAACAGAAATCCGATGACACTGTAAGCGGCTCCGCGGCCGAGGTTCCCGTTCTGGAGGCCCACCTGATAAATGTGGATAACGAGCGTTGCCGTCGAACTGATCGGGCCCCCGCCGGTCATCGTCCAGATGACGTCGAAACTGACGAACGTCCATATCGTCGACAGCAGCGTGGCAATCAGGACGACGCTTTTCAGCTGTGGGAGCGTGATATACCGGAACTGATGCCACTTCTCGGCCCCGTCGATGGCGGCTGCCTCGTACAGCTCCTGCGGTATCGACTGCAGCCCCGCGAGGAAAATAATCGCCATAAACGGCGTCCCGATCCAGATATCAGCCACGACGACGCCGAGCCACGCGATGCTCGGGTTCCCGAGGATACCGATACCCTGTTCGACGACGCCGAGTTTCAGCAAGATCGCGTTGAGGTAGCCAAACTGCGGGTGCTCTATCCACCGGAACACCACGGCAGAGATCGCATAGGGAATGCCCCACGGAATGAGAAACGCCGTTCGGAAGAACTTCCGACCGCGAATGTCGCCCTTGAGGTGAACGGCGATAAGCAGTCCCAGCAGTGTCTTGCCCGCGACGCCGACGACGACCCAGCGCCCGGTCTGCCAGAGCAGGCGGTAGAAGATATCGCTGTTGAATATTTCGACGTAGTGCTGGAGCCCGACGAACGTCTCAATGTTCGAGTCAGCCGGCGACTGGTACAGCGATAGCCGAAACGTCTCGATAATCGGGTACCCCACGACGGCTAGCAGGAACACCGCTGCGGGAGCGATGAGGAGGTACGCGCGGCTGTTGCGCTGAACGTACGCCAACCCTCGTTCGAGCCGTGAGTCATCGGACGCCTCGGTGTATTCCTCTGCCAGACTCATCCCTGTCTGTCACTCCATAGCATCTTCGAGATCACTCTGGGCATCGTTGAGCGCCTTTTGCGGTGACTTCCGATCCGCCAGTGCTTCCTGAATGGCCTGGACCATCCGGTCGTTGAACTCGCTGAAATTACCGAGCTTCGGTCGGGCGCGGGCGTACTGCCCCGCCTCGACGAACGGTCCCCAGTTCTTCGACTCTGAGAAGTACGAGCGCTCGCCAACGGCCTCAACGACGGGAAGGAACCCTTTCTGCTTCGAGTACTGGAACCGCCGCTCCTCGTCGAAATAGAACCGAATCAGGTCCCGGGCGAGGTCCTTGTGCTCGCTCTGACTCAGGACGGCGAGCGTGTCGATAGTGAACAGGCTGTACCGGCCCTCTGGGCCACGCGGCACCTGCACGATACCGTAGTCGAAGTCGACATCACCGTTTTCTTTCGCGGAGGTGATGTTGAGTCCCGTGTACACGTGCCCGATAACCATCCCGAGGTCCCCGTTTTCGAACAGTTGCCGGATGTCCTGCCGAGTCGAGGAAAGCGGTGACGACTGAGTGACGCCGTGTTCGAGGTGGAGGTCGGTGTACAACGAGAGGGCGTCGACAGCGCCGCTTGAGTTTACGACGGGCATTCCGTCGTCGTTCACGAGGTCGGCGCCGTGTGACCAGTGGTAGTGGTAGTACTGCGACCCAGTTTCGATTGCGTCCGCCCCCGCAAGGCCCAGTGCTGGGACGCTCGCATCACTGTCGCGAATCTGCGTTGCGGCATCCAGCATATCCTGCCACGAATCGAGCGACGGGTCTTCGGGGTCGAGCCCAGCCGTCTCGAAGACGTCTTTGTTGTAGTACAGGCACTTGTTCGAGGCGGCCCACGGCACGCCGTAGTGGGAGCCGTTGTACATCGTCCCTTCGGCCACGCCGTCGTAGAACTGCTCACCGAACTCCCCGTCCATCATGTCGTCAAGCGGTTCGAGCGCGTCTTTCCCCACGAGCTGTGGGATCCAGCGCGCCGGCCAGCGACTGACATCGGGCGCTTCGCCGCCGTCGACACGGTTGTTCACGGTTTGCCGCGCGTTGTCCCACGTAACGCTTGTAAATTCCACGTCGACGTCATGCTCGTCCTCGAAGGCCGTGTTGTTCTCCTCGAAGAACTGCTTGATGTTGTCTCCGACGCCCATCGTGAGGAACTGCACGCTCTGCGTGCTGCCGCCGCTGCCGTCACCACCGCTTCCACTGTCACCATCACCGCTGTCACCGCCGCTCCCACCGTCACCGCTACACCCCGCGATGGCGATGGCACCGCCTGCGCCGAGTGCTTGAAGAAGTCGTCGACGGTCGATACTGTCCTCGACAGACCTGTCGTTGTTATCGGGCTGCATCATTAATGTCACCTATTTCCATGTACATAATTCTTTGTGTTGTGTCCATCATTGGTTACGCATTGTGTTCGTGAATCGCCGTCATGAGGGCCGCGAGTTCCTCGCCGATAACTGAGCGGATTCGTTCGCCTGTTTCCGCGCTCGCCTGCTTCGGCGTCCCGATGGCTCCGGATGTGGAATACTCGTCGAACGACCGATAGACGGCGACGGTACCCCCGTCGAGCAGGTCTTGTCCGCCCCATCTGTAGTGTTCGTCCAGCGGCATACCGTCGCGGACCTCCGGGTCGCCCACGAGGTCTGGTCGGAGCGCAAGCATGAGGGATGTCTCGAACTCACCGCCGTGGGCCATTCCCCCCGTCTCGGTCGTCCGGAGTTCCTCGATTCTCTCTGATGCCAGATGGAAGTACGTCGTCCCGAGCACTTCCGCATCAGTATCGATGCCCACGGTACTCACGACGGCATCGATGAGCGGACTGTTCCCGCCGTGACCGTTGACGAACAGCACCGCATCAAATCCGTTCTGGATGCCGGCGTGCGCGATATCCTCAAGTGTCGCCCGCAAGTGCGCAAACTCGAGTGACAGGGTCCCACCGAACGATAGATGATGTGGTGAGAACCCGCTCCAGACTGGCGGTGTCATCACGACAGGAACGTCGTCCAGACGCTCGATGGCAGTGTCGACCATCGCCTCGACCAGAAGTGTGTCGGTGACGACCGGGAGGTGATCCCCGTGCTGTTCGACGCTGCCAACGGGAATAACGAGAACAGACCCCGACTGTTCACCGACTCTGCGGATCTGACTCGCAGTCATTCCGGCCCACTCGCTCTCTTTCCGGCCGATAGTATCGTACAACATATTAGATTGATTCTGTCCGCTGAAGCTGAGTCAGTTCCACTCGTTCGCCATCGGAATCGAACAGATGCATATCCTCTGTATGAAACCCTAACGCGATTTCGTCGCCGCGTTCTGGGCGGTATTCGCTATCGACTCGGGCTACGATTTCTTTCGACCCGCCTTCAGTCTCCAGATAGAGGAAATTGTCAGACCCCATGGGTTCTACGACGTCGACGGCTGTCTCGATGTACGTGCCGGCGTCCTCGGCAACGAAATCTTCGGGGCGGACGCCCAGCGTGTACTCCCCATCCGGAATGTCGACGTCGACTGTGAATTCGACAGCTCCTGAGTGGACCGTCGCGCGCCCGCCGCTGTTCGTCACACTCACTTCGAAGAAGTTCATCGATGGTGAGCCGATAAATCCCGCGACGAACTTGTTGTTGGGCTTATCGTAGCAGCGTTCCGGCGGCGCAACCTGCTGGAGCTCACCCTGATTGAGAATCACGATCCGGTCGGCCATCGTCATCGCTTCCGTCTGATCGTGCGTGACGTAAATCGTCGTCACGTCCAGCTCTTCCTGGATTCGCTGGATCTCGGTGCGCATCTGGGTCCGGAGCTTCGCGTCGAGATTCGACAGCGGTTCGTCCATCAGAAACACCTCCGGGTCCCGGACGATAGCCCGCCCGAGCGCGACACGTTGTTGCTGGCCACCCGAGAGTTGCTTCGGTAAATCGTTCATGAGGTCCGATATTTCCAGCAGTTCGGCGGCCTCGGTCACGCGCTGTTCGATCTGATCATCGTATTCACCCGACAGTCGTAGCCCGAAGGACATGTTCTCACGCACGGTCATGTGCGGGTACAGCGCGTAACTCTGGAACACCATCGCAATGTTCCGGTCCTGTGGACGAACGTCGTTGACTACGTCCCCGCCGATAGCAATCTCACCATCGGTGACCGTTTCGAGCCCCGCAATCATCCGAAGCGTGGTCGACTTCCCACAGCCGGACGGCCCGACAACGACGATAAACTCCCCGTCCTCCACGGTCAGAGAAAGATCCTCGACTGCAAGGACGTCGTCGTCGTATACCTTGCTGACGCTTGATAGTGTAACTTCGCTCATACCGAGTAACATAAGCATCGCAATCATCATTAATAAATGTTGGTAGTACCGGCAGGGGCAGGCAGACCAATCACATCGAAACCTGGCGAGCACTGTGGAGTACTATCCGGTATGACTGCGTAGCTAGCGGTTTTGAGTCATGCTGCAAATGGATACTCGGTAGTGCGACCTCGTACCGTAACGCGGAACACGGAGTAGAGAGCTACTCCGTCGGAGCAAATGGGACCTCGGAGCGCTGCCACTCTCTTTCAATGAGATTGAAAACTACCTGTTGTGCTCGCCAGGAGCAGGCTGGTGTGATAAACCAACGCCAGAGACCCTGTAACTTTGAAATCGGGTGCTGGATATCACAACCGTTGTGGTCGTGTGGTATGTTGCCATTCTTCGCAATGGGAGAAATTGTAGAAAATAACATCCGTACCCTTGTTAGACTGGATCGCTTCGGGGTGCAGTACTGGCTTCCAACACCATTGGAAATATTTTGCCGCTCGCCGGAACCTATTTTATTCTGCAGAAAAAAGCGCATCTATGCCTTCACAGAACAATAAAACAATCAGCGCGGTTGAGACGACGCTGGACATCCTCGGTGCTCTCGGAAAACTTGAACCGGTCGGTCTCTCCGATCTGGCGTCTCACCTCGATATCCCCACGAGCACTGTCTTCATTCATCTCAACACATTAGTTCAACGCGATTACGTCGTTAAGGAGTCCGGGCAGTATCGTCGGTCGTTCCGCTTTCTGGAGCTCGGTGGCAGTGTTCGGCAGCGGCTGGATATTGGTCGGCTGCTCCGTAATAAAGTCGAAGAACTCAGCAGAGAAACGGGTGAGATTGCTGGTGCCGGCATCGAGGAGAACGGCCAGCGGGTCATCCTCTACAGGAGTTCTGGCGGAAAGGCTGCGGGCGACGAAATCCCTATCGGGAACCACACAGAGATGCACTGGACATCGCTGGGCAAAGCCATTCTGGCGCATCTTCCGGTGGACAAACGAAACGAAATCGTTGCCGAACATGGGCTTCCGAGAGGGACTGATAACACGCTATCATCCCGGTCAGAGCTTGAAGCGGCGCTTGAGCAAATCCGCGACCAGGGCTATGCGATAGACGACGAGGAGCATCTCCGAGGTGTTCGAGGTGTCGCTGTACCAATATTCAACGACGAACAGGATGTTATGGTGTCCCTCGGTATTACTGGTCCCAGAGATAGATTCACGTCCAGATATATGGCAAACCTGCTGGAAATACTCAGATATACGAAAAACGAGATCGAAGTTCGAAGTCAATACTACGAGTACAGTACGATAGACGGATAGCCCGAAATACAATACTGCCTCGTTCAGTGATACAAACAAATACTTGGTATCGATGCCCTTTCGGCGGCAACTTTATTCCTAAACCCGGCATAATAGATGCCTTCTCTGGTTTAATTCCTGAGTTCGCCCCAAAACCAATCGAAACTTCTCCAGGTAATATTTCTCTCTCGAACTAAATGTGGGCAAATAACATAAATTACTACCGTGTGTACGCTGGCGGTATGCGGACCGTAGACTCATAATCCGCCGCATTAGGTAACACTGCCTTGTCTCGATTAGTTCAAGTCGTATAGTTCAATACGCCCGTTCTCTCATCCGCACATAGTGAGTCTTCGTTGGTACTGCTCCTTCAGAGCAGGTCTTCCCGTGTTGCCCGAGAATCGCCTGCTAACTGTTCGCTATTCGAATTGCCCCGACTTTTTCACTGCCAGTTCCGATACCGATACTACACCGCGATGACAAAACGCGCTCTGCCGATAGCATGACACCACAGGCGACTGACTCCGATATGTCGGATCCCACTGCTGAGACAGCCGTCCGAACAGCCAACTCGACGTGGTGGCTTGTGGCAGGTGCGAGCCTGATTTCGATGGGATTGGCCGCATACGAGATCGTCCCTGCAAGCGTCACGCCGCTCATTCAGGAATCACTGCGGGTCGGACCGACAGCCGCTGGACTCCTCGTCGGAGTCATGTTCGGAACTGCTGTCGTCGTCAGCCTTCCTGCCGGTGCTGTACTGGATCGGACCGATTCGAGAACCGCGATGGCCATTGCGGTAGGCATGTTGGTCATCGCCGGGCTGTGGGGATGGCGAGCCGGCCGGCGCGGCCAGTACGAGTCAATCCTCGCATCCCGTGCACTGGGCGGAGCCGCCTACGTCGTCGTCTGGAACGCCGGTATTGACATGGTGAGCCGGGCTGTCGAGGACTCTCACCGCGCGACAGCAGTCGGCATCTTCACCGCCAGCGGCCCGGTTGGCTTCGCACTCGGACAGGGAACTGGGCCGCTCATCGCCCAGCGGTTCGGCTGGCCGACTGTCCTTCTGGCCTTCATTGGCCCTGCAATCGCCGGCCTGGCCGTCTTCTGGCCAGCGAGTCGCGGGCACGGCGGAAGTCGGGGTGATGCCCCGTCTCTGCGAGAATTCGGGGCAGTGTTGCGGAGCCCGAGTGTCTGGCTCGTCGGGGCTCTCGGCTTCCTCGGTTACGCGCTATACCTGTTTGTGAACAGCTGGGGCTCGTCGTATCTCACGCAAGAACTAAACTTCTCGCTGGCCGTGAGTGGGCTCGTTGTTGCCGTGTTCCCCGCTGTGGGGGTGCTCTCTCGAATCAGCGGTGGACTCATATCGGATCGGGTCTTCGATGGCAAGCGGCGACCGGTTGTGCTGTGCTCGTTCGGCCTTGCTGCGCCGCTGCTCCTCGGGTTCACGCAGCTTCGCTCGCTGGCGTTGCTTGTCACCGTCCTTCTGTTGATCGGCTTTGCGGTCCAACTGACGCTTGGCCTCTCGTTTACGTACGTCCGAGAGGTCGTTGACCTGCGGGTCGCTGCAACGGCGGTCGCATTCCAGACGAGTATCGGCCTCGCGGGTGCGTTCGTTGCACCGATTGCCGGCGGCGCCGTGGTGAACAGAGCCGGATTTGCGTCGGCGTTTTTACTGGCTGGCGTGGTCGCTGTCGCCGGTATCATCGTTGCATGGCAGGCCCCGGAGCCCGGACGCCAGTAGGCTACGACTTGATGCACTCCGCCGTTCGCGGCCCGCGTTCCGGGCTGTCGGCTCAATTGATTTGTCACTGGAAGACACATCACAGACGAATGCCATCTGAGTCTTTCACACTTGCGGCCGCACAGGTAGAGCCCGTCTACCATGATAAGGCTGGAACGCTGGACAAGACGTGTCGGTATATCGAGCAGGCGGGTCGGGACGGCGCAGACATCGTCGTTTTTCCGGAGACGTACTTCCCAGGGTATCCATACTGGCGGGGCAGTGTTTCCATCCCCAGATGGACTGACCTGATGGTGGATCTTCAGAAGAATAGCCTCCACGTCGACGACGAGGCGATTGATATCCTCGGTGAGACCGTCGCGGAAGCCGACCTCACGCTCGTGCTGGGGACGAACGAAATCAGCGACCGGCAGGGGAGCGAGACGCTCTACAATTCGCTGTTTTACTTCGACAGTACCGGGGAGCTGGTGGGTCGCCACCGGAAACTCATGCCGACCCACGAGGAGCGTGCCATCTGGGGCCGTGGCGATCCGTCGTGTCTGGCTACGTACGAAACAGCTGTCGGCCGACTCGGTGGGCTCATCTGCTATGAGAACCACATGACACTCTCGAAGGCGGCGCTAACCGCGATGGGTGAGGAGATACACGCCGCCGTCTGGCCCGGCTTCTGGGAACAGCACGGGCATCCGGGGGACAAGACCCGAGCGGAGACGAGCGACGCTGTGGATACCTGTGATATCTATCCCGCCATGCGTGAGTATGCCTTCGAAACCCAGTCGTTCGTCGCCGCGTGTTCGGCGTACATGAGCGACGCCGTGCCGGACGGGTTCTCGGCGGAGGAACTCGGATTCAACGTCGCTGCGGGCGGGAGTATGCTTATCAACCCGGCTGGTATTGTCAAAGCCGGCCCGCTGATCGGTGAGGAGGGGCTTCTGACTGCCGAGTTCCGGGACGACGAACGACGGGCGACGAAAGCATACTTCGATGCGATGGGTCACTACACCCGATGGGACGCAGTCAGCTTGTCCATCAGTGATAAAACGCTAATGCCGTCACAGCCTCGGGAATCCGGCACGGAGGCAGTCGCTGGGACGGTTCGCTCTCGGCAGCCCAGGCACAAGCGGTAGCCGACGAGTACGACGTTCCCATCGGAGTTGTCGAAGCGGTCGCCGACGAACTGGCAGACTAAGTAGTCGTAGCTGGTTCTTTTTCGGATAGAATGCAAACCGGTGGGTTGGGGAATTACTTATTGTAACTGTCCGGAATCAACACGACACCGTGGAAATCAAAGAGGTCGGAAACGACCGACTCGATGCGCCCGAAGTTCGGTGGCAGTGCGACTGCCGGCAGATAGAAATCGTCGGTGGAGAACTTGCTGTTCTCTGTTGTCCTGTTTTGTTGGGTGCTCATTTCAATATACTATATTGGCCACAACATCCTAAGGCCCTTGGTGGATAATCACGGGCATTTATTACGGACGGTTTAACATGATTATTAATATATATTGTCAGTAGAGCGGCTGTCGCTGCATTGAGTAAATCTGTGCCACACAGTTTTCGACCAGTTTCCGTCCGGTCTGTTCCCAGGACAGGTTCCATGTCCGTTCTCAACGGTGAAAACACACTACTCAGCCCGGCCTGTCCTCGCTCGGAGTACAGTCAGATTTATATTTTTGCCCTCGTGTGTGCACCTGTGTATGTAAACATTGACGTAGAGACCCAGCATATACACAGTAACTCACCGATGCTGCTGTTCAGCCGTCCAGCTCGTATTGATCTTTGACGCCTCGAGAGCAGTCCCGTCCCACACAATGTCGATAACGACCAAAATACACATCGAACACGAACGCCTCGCGCTGGTTCCGACCTTACAGAACCTTGGAGAGATAACCATCCGCGTTATTACACAGGGGAACACCGACCCGGGATCCACTGTGTTTCCGTTCCTTATCGAGTATCACGACAGGGAACGACTCGAGGAGATGCTCGATGCCGACCCGACAGTCCAGAGTTACGATCTTGTCGACTGGACCGACCAGACTGGTATATACTACATCGAACACACTCCTGAAACGAAACTCATCAGCTCCGTTGTTACCGATGTCAACGGTTTTCTCGTTCATACAGAGACGAAGGGCAACGGGTGGCTCGTCCGACTCCTGCTCCCGGACCGCGACGCGCTCAATACGATCTGGGAATATGCAAACGAGAACGATATCTCACTCGATATAATCGAAATATACGGAAACACGGACACCGGAGGCGAGTCGTCGTACGGACTGACTGACGAACAGCGGACCGCCCTGACAACTGCGTACGAAAACGGCTATTTCGGAGAGCCCAGAGATATCTCGCTGAACGAAGTCGCCGACGAAATCGGACTATCCTCGACAGCGATGAGCGGCAGACTCCGCCGTGGGATGCGGAACCTCATTGCGGCGACGTTAATAGACCGAGAGAAGTGAGTTCGAAAGTCGGAGATCAGTGGGTGCTCGGAAAGGGCTTCCCGCGGCTTTGCCAGTAGCAACTTCTGCTGTTCATATCGACTCACATCTGAAAGCAAATCCGACAGTTTCTGTCTAAAAACAGCAAAAAGACATCTATCGGGCGAATATTAGATCCCTTTAGCTGCTAGAAGCTACTTCGATTGCCTGCTCGAATCTTTTTGCCGATAGACTGGCCGTAACGCTGTCGCATCTTTGTTGTATCCCAACCACACGCTCAACGCTGTCGCGGCGAAGACGAGATACACGGGGAACAGGAGAACGAGCACGTATCCAGCAAACAGTGGCGTCAGAACGTCTAGCCAGTACAGGGTCGCGATTCCGGCGAGCCCACCGACAGCGCTCGCAACGATTCCCAGGCGAAACGCCTGAGCAGCGGCGGGTCCGGGCGACAGGTGAATCGTATCCATGCAACATTTTATATGGCTGACCCCCATAAGTGGCGCGCGAGATGCGCTATCACGGTCCGGGCTAGCACTGCTGTGACAGCATCTTACTGGTCACAAACGGTGGAAGTACGATACTCAAGACCTGGTAGAATTCTTGCATCTGTGTCTCCAACTCGGGCAGCGAAACTGATGCGTGAGTTCCGAGCGGTGACCTCACTCATCGACCGGGACGGACTTATTCCTAGGAGCCCGACAAAGTGGTATGTATGAAAGTCTCGTTGATCGCTGCCGTCGCAGCTAACGGCGTGATCGGCGCTGGCGGCGACATTCCGTGGCAGTATCCCGAAGACCTGGCACACTTCAAGCAGACAACAGTCGGTCATCCCGTGATTATGGGGCGGCGAACCTTCGAGAGTATTCAGCGTGACCTTGGTGGCCCGCTGCCGAAGCGACTGAACATCGTCTTGACTACGACACCGAATCGCCTTCCGGACAGTGTTACGGCCGTTACCTCGACGACGTCGGCGTTGTCAGCAGCGGCCGATAGTGGTGCATCTACGACGTACGTCATCGGCGGGGCGACAGTGTACGAACAGTTTCTCCAACGGGCTGACGAGCTAGTTCTGACGGAAGTATCAGCCCCTTTCGATGGCGATGTCGTCTTTCCGACAGTCGACTGGTCGTGCTGGACTGAGACCGACCGAACGACACACAGCGAGTTCGCTATCGTGAGCTACACTCGAACAAGCAGTTGCTCGGAATGATCTCTGTCTGAGCAGTCACAACGACTGCGCTGTGCCGGGCGTTTCGTCCCGTACTTTCCAGCCTCAGCCGTATTATACGGTTTCGTGCTCAGGAGGTGTAAAACAACGGCTCAGAGCATCGTCGCTGCCAGTCAACTCTACCCCGTATATAAATCCCAGAAGCAAGTAACAGTATCTTTTATTAGCATTTCACATCTTCTTTCAGAGGCATGACCGGTAACGAGGAACATCCTAACCATCCCAGTGTCGACCAGTCAGACCGGACCGTCCCACGTAACCTCCGCCAGACTGGTGACCCCAACATCGAGATGTTAGTGTCGACGCGCGTTCGAAAGTCTCCGTTCTTCCACAAGTCATTCAATGAGGAGGGTGCCTGGCGGGCAACCGTCTACAACCGTCTCTATCACCCGCGCGGCCTCATCGAACCCGAAGATGGCGGTGTGATGAAGGAGTACGACGCACTGACCAACACCGTCACCCTCTGGGACGTTGCCGTAGAGCGCCAGATTCGTGTCAAAGGGCCTGACGCCGAAGCGCTAACGAACTACGTCGTCACACGCGACGTGACAGGTATGGACGCCATGGACGGGAAGTACGTCATCCTCTGTAACGAGGACGGTGGCGTCCTGAACGACCCCGTCCTCCTGCGTCCCGAGGAAGACGAGTTCTGGTTCTCCATCTCGGACTCGACGCTGATGCAGTGGCTCCAAGGTGTCAACGTCGACAACGATTTCGACGTCGAAATCGACGAGATCGACGTCGCACCGATGCAGATACAGGGTCCGAAAGCGCTTGACGTGATGGTCGATGTCGTCGGCGACGAGGTCAAAGATGTCCCGTACTACGGCCTGATGGACGGCGAAATCAACGGGGCCGACGTGCTCATCAGCCAGACCGGCTTCTCCGGTGAGAAAGGGTTCGAGATTTACGTCCGAAACGCCCACGAGGACGCTGAGAAGGTATGGGACCCAGTTATGGAGTCCGTCAAAGACCACGGTGGTCGCCAGATCGCGCCGGGACACCACCGCCGGATTGCCGCTGGCATCATGTCCTGGGGTCAGGACCTCGACCACGAGACCTCTCCGTTTCAGGTCAATCTCGGCTATCACGTTCCCGACGATAAGGAGGCCGACTACATCGGGAAAGAGGTGCTTGAAGAGCAGAAAGAACAGATCGAGAACGGTAACTACCCGTTCCAGCACAAGCTTATCGGTCTGAAGATTGCCGGTGAGCCGATCCGCGACTACGCCCCCGACTTCTGGCTTATCTCTGATCCGGACACGGGCGAGGAGTGTGGCTACCTCACGTCCCCGTGGTGGAACCCGGACCTCGAAACCAACATCGGGATGGGGTTCGTCCCGGCCGAGAAGATTCAGGAAGTCACAGATACGCCGCTCAACGACGAGATTTACGACGAGGAACTGGACTTAGAGTTCCAGGTTCATCTCCCAGACGAGTACGCAGAGGAACCCGGCGAACCGGTGTTCGCCACCGCCGCGAAGGTGCCGTTCAAGGAGTCGGTCAATCCCAGCGCCCGTGAGCAGGCGAAGCTCAACGCCCGCAAAGAAGCTGAAAGCGACGACTAACTCCCGGACTCCGCCTGTCCCGGCAGCCAGCGCACTTCGCTGTCGTCCGCCGATTTTATTCTTTGACTGCCGTCCCGGTGCTCACTGAAACTGTCGTAGCGCTACGCTGCTTTGACACGTCACTCAGTCCTGCTTTGCTGTCGCTGGACAGATGTGTCTGCTGAATATCCACGTCGCCTCTCGTTGTACTGCGGTGTGGTTATCGGGACACACCACTATCCGCTGTCAGAGACTACAATACGGTCGGAAACAGGTGGTTGTCGGGAGGCCGTCCGAGTCCGGGCAATCAGTCGGGGTCAGGAATCGAGACGCTTGTGCCGCCATTTCTCCGTGTCGGGCGTCTGATTGAAAGTGTAGATGTGGATGCCCCGGATGTTGTAGTCGTTGTCTCCGACGTATGGCGCGAGGCCGTCGATGAGTTCGTCTGGTTCGTAGGTCCCGCGAGAACCGACCAGTTGCTTGACGAATCCGAGAATGCCTGTGGTCTTTCTGAGGAATTTGATCGAGTCACCGACACCGACTTTCTGGGAGATCTGCATCAGTCGCTGGTAGTTCATTACCCCCGGGATGCCGACTTCGACCGGGAGTTCGATACCGCGAGCACGGATCTCTTCGACCCACTCCAACACAGCATCCGGGTCGTAGCAGAGTTGCGTGACGATGTACGTTGCGTACGGTGCTTTCCGTGCCATCGACTCCGCCAGCGTCTCGTCGTCGATGAAGTCGTGCCCCTCGGGGTAGCCCGTGATGCCCACCTCCTCGAAGTCGTACTCGGTGTCCGCGAGCGCTTCGAGCAGGTCGAGCGCCGACTCGAACTCGCCGGCCGGTTCTTCGCGGTCACCGCCAGGGACGAAAATGTCCGTGATGCCTGCCTGGTCCAGTCGCTCGGTTATTGCTTCGAGTTGCGCCCGGTCTTCCACATAGCGGGCTGCGACGTGCGGCACGACATCGTACCCCATTGCAGCGGCTTGCTCCGTCTTTTCGACGGTCTTCTCGATACCGAGCTGTGGCGAGGTCGTAATTGCGATGGTCGCGTCGTCGGGAAGGTGGGTGATTTCCTCGTCGAAGCTCTCGAACGGCATCAGTTCGAATCGGGCGCTCGTCAGCAGCGTCTGGACACCCTGACTGTTTGAGACTGCGTGAGTTCCGAGGGCCATGTGTTGCCATATATAACACATACCCGTACTTTTCTCTGTGGGTGGGGCATCGAACCCATTTATAAGAAACCGCGGTCATCACGCACTATGTGGCGCACACTGCCGGATTCGACTCGCCACTCTGCTGTAGGAGACAGTATGCTCCGGTTCGTCTGCCAGTCGGCACAGGACGAGGTCTAACAGATTGAGCTCCTCAAGCAGGTCCCGGGCCTGGCTGCGGTCAAGCCCCAGACATCGCTGCACCTCATACACCGTGTCTGACTCGACGACCGCGTCCGCGACGTCTCGCAACTGGACCTCAGCCGGGAGTCCGATCCCGTCGGTGACCAGTTGTTCGTCGGGAAGTTCTCCGACTGACTCGTCGGCGGGACCGGATGACTCAGCCGAGACAGGCTTGACCACAGTGACCTGTTCGTCCTCATCCGTAGCTCCGGACTGAGTCGCGTCCTCGTCCGAGGCACCTGATTCGGTCGACGGGTCTTCCTCGTCGTCACTGGAGGTGTCGTACGTGTTCGGGACGTGGATATCCGCTTCTATCATGTACCGTCGGACTGTCTCGGAGGACACGTCCATCTGTATTTTGTCGGCGATTTCTCTGAAGTTGTCGCATCCGTCGTACAGTGCTTGCAGGTAGTCGGTGTCCTCGTACGGTGGCACGGAGTCGTCGCGGACGGCGGCGTATGGGTCGGGTTCAGAGTCGGTGTCGTGACCCGACTGCGCATCCGCCGTAGACGCGTCGCCTGCCAGTGAGTTTTCCTGTGACCCGCTTTCTCCGTCGCTGGTAGACTCTGCAGCCGAGACGGCCGACCCATCGACCGGGTCATCGTCACCCTCGACGGTCCCGGCCGAACGTGGTGTGGTGGTCGCTGTGTCGCTGGAGCCTGCCCGGTCAGGCCCGCAGTCGGCGCTGGCTGCCCCCTCTGGTGCATCCGTGGCGTCGATTGTTAGATGCACCGTCAGGAGCAGGCCATCGTTGGTGACCGTCGCCGAAGCGTCGCATATCGACAGTGAGACACCGGAAGTCGACGGGAGTTCGGCAGCCGGTGGGGAGAACGTGACCTCGAGGTCACCACTCTCGGTCAACCTCGCAGTCTCCGGCGTGAGACTCTCGTCAGCGCCGCCACCGGAACGCAACGAGACCGGCATTGCCACCGTCACATCGAGGACTGCACCACCGATGTCGGCAGGCGATGCTTCGACGGTCTTGATGGACCGACCGCGGGATTCGTACGCATCGATAACCTCCGCGAGCGCCGTGAAAGCGGTGTGGAGTCCCATGTCATTGAGTGACTATGACACGTTATGGTGTAGAGATGGGTGTGGAATACCGAACCCATTTATAAACTCCCACAGAACTACGGCTACCACCACATCTCTGAAACAGAACTCGTCGGTGCGCCCTCGTGGTGAGCCGGTTATCCCGGTATCGCGATACCCGCGAGACGCTCCCCCTTCACGACGACGGACTCCCTGGCAATCGAGAATATCACTCCTCGTTCTGTCGCTGGAACGACCTGTTGTTGCTCGAAGGAGGCTGGTTCGTATACAGTTCCCAGTCGCTCCCCGGCGTCGACAGTGTCGCCGACGGTGATGTCTGGCCGGGATTCGAACAGCCCCGATTCCGACGCGGTGACCGGCTCCGCATCGTTTCGGAGTACCGTTTGTGACGCTCTCGACTCGGGTTCTTCAGGGAGAACGCCACGCTCGCGTAGAAGATTCTGTATCCCGTCGACACCCGCTGCAACCGCGTCCTGTACAATCCGACGACTGTTCGACAGTTCTGCAGTGATAACTGGAATCCCGGCTGCTGCAGTCGCAGCCCGGAACGTCCTTCCGGACCCGTCATCGTCTGTGTCATCGGGTACGTCGGTGAGCCTGTAGGACGTACCGAACGCTTCGGCGAGGCGCTCGGCGGCCGGGTCGCCCGCCCGGCATCTGACGTGTTCCAGCATATCTGCCGTGCCTGTGTGGAGGTCGACTGCCGCGTCGGCGCCTTTGACGAGTTCCCACAGTCGGGCGGCGAACTGCTCCTGTAAGCTCCCGCACTCGTCGCCCGGCCACACGCGGTTCAGGTTCGGGTTCATCACGTCGTACTCACCGGGGGTCATGTATGACCGGTGGTCGAACGCAAGCTGGTTCACCACTGGGACGACAAGCACCCTCCCAGCGATGGCCACGTCAGTCAGGCGGTCGTGGAGCCGTCGCAACGCGGCTGGACCGTTGAGTTCGATGCCGTGTTGCGCCGCCTGAATATACACAGTCGGTCCGGAACCGCCGACGTACCGGTGGACAGTCACAGACACGTCTCGCCCTGACGGCAATCGTCCGAGCTGTCGGTCAGTCGTCGTGTGCGTGACGGGCGCGTAGTCCATACCAAGGGCCGGCGGCGCGCGGACAAAAACGCTGGGAGTGGGCGCTGCACCGGGCCGATAGCGCGGTCCTGTGGTTCTCTTTCAGGACAGAAGCGCTGGCTGATACGCTGCCGTCGATGGGGTGAACGCACCGCTGGGGACACTCTGCTGGATTATGAATACATAACGTGACAGTACAATCTGTCTGTCGGACGCGACTTGGAGTCTCTGAACGACGGCGACAATCACCACAGGGGGCCCAAATCTATTAACAATGGTACTCCTGTTATTCTGAAACACTACGTGACAATTCGGTTTTATTTTGCAAAGGAGAGGGGTTAGGCGGTAACTATATTGCCACGCCATAGCACGTTCTATCCAGAGCCATGGAGCCAACCGATAGCCTGCCGACCCATGCCGATACCGTTATCGTCGGTGCTGGAATCGTCGGCTGTAACATCGCGTACCAGCTGACAGACCTCGGCCGCGAAGACGTGGTCGTGGTTGACCAGGGGCCGATGCCGACTACGGGTGGATCGTCGACGCACGCCCCCGGAATCATGTTCCAGACCGCGGAACCGAAGGTCCTCAGCCAGTTTGCGGATTACAGCCGTCGGCTGTACTCGGACCTCGAAGGGGCTGACGGACACCAGGCGTACAACGAAACAGGTGGCATCGAGGTGGCCCGGAGCGAGGAGCGCATGGACTTCCTCCAGCGCCGCGTCGAATACGCGAAGGCCTGGGGCATCGAAAACCCGCAGTTGCTGTCCCCAGAGGAAGTCACCGACCACCTCCCGCTGGTCGACGCCGACCAGATCAAGGGCGGCTACTACTCCCCGACGGACGGCCAGGTCTCGGGCGTCGTCGCCTGTGACGCGCTGGCCCGGGAAGCGATGGACCGGGGTGCGAAATTCGTCCCGCATACCCGCACCGAGGACGTGGAGACCGAGAACGGCTCGGTGCGGGCCGTCGTCACGGAGAACGGCACCATCGAGTGTAACGAGGTCGTCGTGGCGACGAACATCTGGGCCCGCCAGCTCGGCGAGAAGCTCGGCGTCCACCTGCCGGTGACGCCGGTCGAGCACCAGTACACGATGACGGAGTCGCTGGATGAACTGGCCGACAGCGCGGTCGACATCACTGACCACCCGCTGTTCGAGAACTACGAGAACGTCTCCGGAGAGAAGGCGAAGCGACTTCTCGTCGGGCCAGACCGGCCGATTCTCCGCGACCAGGATAACGCGATGTACTACCGGAACCACGGGGATTCCTACGGCATCGGCTCGTACAATCACGAGCCAATCGTGCCAGACCCACAGGAACTCGGCGGGAACGACCCCGACGGCGAGCAGGGATCGGTCCACGAGTTCACCGACTACCACATGAACAACGCGACCCACCCGGACCGGCCGGACAAGGCCCCGCGCCAGGCCAGCGACGAGCTGTTGCCCGCGACGGCCGGCAAGGAACTCGAACACAAGTACAACGGCATGTTTGCGGAGTCGCCCAACGGCCTCCCCGTGATGGGACCGGTCCAGGAGTACGACGGTCTCTGGACGGCGGCGGCCATCTGGGTCACGCACGCCGGCGGTGCCGGCAAGGCCCTCGCCGAGTGGATGGAACACGGCGTCCCGCGCCTCCCTGACGGCCCGATTGACCTCGCCCACTGCGACGTGAACCGCTTCGACGAGCACGAGGGCAGTTGGGACTTCGCTCGGGACATCGGCGGCGAGGAGTACCGCATCGTCTACAACATCATGCACCCCAAGTGGGTCTGGACCGACAAACAGCGGGACATCCGTCGGACCCCGATGTACCACACACACAAGGAGTACGACGCCGAACTGTGGGCTGAGGCCGGCTGGGAGGAGCCACACTGGTTCGACTCCAACGCCGACCTGCTGGCGGAGTACGGTGACCGGATCCCCGACCGCGAGGGCTGGGAGGCGAAGTACTGGTCGCCAATCGAGGGCGCGGAGGCGCTGAACGTCCGGAACAACGTCGGTCTCCACGACATGACATCGTTCAATAAGATGGAGGTCATCGGGAGCGACGCCGGTGAGTTCGTCCAGTACCTCTGTACGAACGACATGGACATCGACGTGGGCGACGTGAAGTACACGCTGATGTGCAACGAGGGCGGCGGCGTCCGGGCCGACATCACGGTCACCCGGACCGATGAGGACCGCTACCTCCTGCTGACGACCGGCCGCGAGGTCGGGAACAACCACGTCGCGTGGGTGCGCGAGCAATCCCCCGACGACGTGGTCGTCAACGACGTAACATCGAACCTGGCGGCGATGGTCTGTACCGGCCCGAACGCCCGGAAGGTCCTCTCGAAGGTCACCGACGTCGACCTCTCGGACGACGCCTTCCCCTTTTTCACGAGCCAGCAGTTCTTCGTCGAGAACATCCCCGTCACTGCGCTCCGCGTCTCCTATGCGGGCGAACTCGGCTGGGAGCTGTACACGCCCTCTGAGTACGGCGAACGCCTCTGGGAGCACATCATGGAGGCCGGCGAGGAGTACGGCATCCGCCCGTACGGCAACGGCGCGCTCGATTCGCTCCGCATCGAGAAAGGCTTCCGGCTCTGGGGGAAGGACCTCCACACGGAGCACAACCCCTACGAGGCCGGCCTCGGCTGGGCCGTCGACCTCGAAACCGACTTCATCGGCAAGGAGGCGGTCGCGGCGGCCGCCGACGGCGACAACATCGACCACAAGGTCGCCTGTCTGACCCTCGATGATGAGGACGCCGTCGTGTTGGACAACAAGCCAGTCCTCGACGGTGACGAGACCATCGGCTATCTCCACAGCGCCGAGTACGGCTACACTGAAGGCGCGTGTGTCGCCTACACGTACCTGCCGCCGGAGTACGCTGAACCCGGAACCAGCGTCGAAATCCTCTACGAAGGGGAGCGATACGACGCGACGGTCCGCGAGGAGCCGCTCGTCTGAGAGCAACCTCCGACCCGCCGCTGATTCTATCGGGATTGTAACACGCTGTGGTTCAGTCCGACTGGCCGTTTACTCCCTGTTTGCGACGGACAACAGACGCTCAGATACCGGCCGAATAATCGACACTGTGCCGCTCTACCCGGAAATCTCCTCTTTGCGTGGTTCTCCCCACCGGTGTATTTAAGATTGTGACAGAAACAGTCCCAAACGAGATACATGAGCACAGAGACTCCCCCGTCTCGGGCGGATACTGTTGTTATCGGTGCCGGGGCCGTCGGGTGTAGCGTCGCGTATCACCTGACGGAACTCGGCGCGGAGGACGTTGTCGTCATCGACCAGGGACCGCTCCCGGTCACCGGCGGGTCATCAGTCCACGCGCCCGGCATCATGTTCCAGACGTCGCCGTCGAAAATACAGACGAAGACGGCGCACTACACCAGCCGACTGCTCTCCGATGCTGGCGTCTACGACGAGGTCGGTGGCATCGAAGTGGCCCGGAGCGAGGAGCGCATGGACTTCCTCCGTCGGCGCGTTGAGTGGGCGACGTCGTACGGACTGCCGGAGCCGCAACTGCTCTCGCCCGAAGAAGTCACCGACCACCTCCCGCTGGTCGACGAGGACGAAATTCTCGGTGGCTACTACTCCCCGACCGACGGGCGCGTCGACGGTATCGCCGCGCTCCAGTGGTATATGGAAAACTCTTCGGCGTCGTTCTACGGGAACACGGAGGTCACCGACCTGGACGTGTCGGGCGGCGAAATCAACGCGGTCGAGACCGATCAGGGGCGAATCGACTGCGAGCGAGCGGTCATCGCGACGAACAACTGGGGCTACCAGACTGGCCAACTGGCCGGGCTGGACCTGCCAATCGCGCCGGTCGAACACCAGTACGTTGTCACCGAACCGATGGACGAACTCGCCGACGCCGAGACCTCGGTCGGCGACAACACGACCGGGCTGGACGTACCGGGTGACCGCTCCATCGCGGAGTACATGAGCGAGGGGCCACACCGGCCGGTCGGCCGCGACCAGGACCACTCGCTGTACTTCCGGACCCACGGCGACGCGCTCGGGATGGGGTCGTACAACCACGAGCCACTCTCAGTCGACCCCGAGGCGATGGGGAAAAACTCCGAGGAACACCAGGCTTCGGTCAGGGGGTTCACGAAGGAACACTGGGAGACGCCGACCCACCGCGGGCGGGACAAATCGGCCAAGCAGGCCTTCGACGAACTGCTCCCGGCGACACAGGACGTGGAATACGAAGCCACCGAGAACGGGATTTTCGTCTTTACACCTGATGGGATGCCCGCCGTTGGCGAGACAGCGCAGGTCGACGGCCTCTGGACCGGACTGGCTATCTGGTGGACCCACTCCGGCGGCTACGGCCGCATCCTCGCCGAGTGGATGGAGAACGGCGTTCCGCGGCTGCCGTCCGGTCCGGTCGACACTGGCGGCATCCACGTCCGGCGGTTCGAACCCCACGCCGGCGAGAAGGACTACTTTGTCGACCGCGGGGCCAAGCGCTACGAGCAGGTGTACAGCATCGTCGAGCCGCGGTGGCAGCCCGACGACCACCGGGGACTTCGGACGAGTCCGTTCTACCACCAGCAAAAAGAACTCGGTGCGGAGTTCTACCAGAGCGGCGGCTGGGAGACGCCACAGTGGTACGAGTCGAACGCCGACTTAGTCGAAAGATACGAGGACCGGATTCCCGACCAGGACGGCTGGCAGGGCATCAACCGCTCGAAAATCGAGGCTGCGGAGCATCTCCACACCCGCGACAAGGTGTCGATGTTCGACATGACGACGTTCAGTTCGATCATGGTCGAAGGCGAGGGGAGCCAGGCGTTCCTCCAGCGGGTCTGTAGCAACGACATGGATCTCGACGTCGGGCAGGTCCGCTACTCGCTGCTGTTGAACGAGGGCGGTGGCATTCTCGCGGACATCACGGTCGTCAAACTTGACGACGAGGAGTTCATGGTGACGACCGGCGGCGGGAACTCCCCCGGCATCCACGGCGGTCACTTGGAAGACGAGGCTCCCGCGACGGTGTCGGTCCACGTCGAGGAGGGCGCGAAGTCGACAATCGGTCTCTGGGGGCCGAACGCCCGACTCCTCCTCCAGCGATGTACCGACGCGGACGTGACCAACGACGGCTTCCCGTACTTCCGGGCCAAGCAAATGTACGTTGGCGACGTGCCGGTCATCGCCCTGCGGGTCTCCTATGTCGGCGAACTCGGCTGGGAGCTGTGGGCGCCGACGGAGTACGGCCAGCGCCTCTGGGAGACGTTACAGGACGCCGGCGAGGACCTCGGCGTTCGGCCGATGGGCGGCGGCGCGCTCAGTTCCATGCGATTAGAGAAAGGCTACCGCCTCTGGGGGACGGACATCGACACGGACTCGAACCCCTTCGAGGCCGGGCTGCCCTTCGCCGTCGACATGGACACCGAGTTCATCGGCAAGGCAGCTCTGGAAACCGCACGCGAGGCGGGTATCGACAGCAAAATTACCCCGGTCACGCTCGACGACTCGACAGATATCATGCTAAGCGGTCGACCAGTCCTGAAAGACGGTGAGACACTCGGCTACGTGCAGGCCGGGAACTACGGCTACAGTATCGACGAGTCGATCGCCTACACGTACGTCCCGACCGAACACGCCGAAGCCGGAACGTCGGTTCAGATACAGTGCGAGGGCGAGACATACGACGCGACGGTGCGTGACGAGCCGCTGTTCGATCCGACCCGCGAGCGAATCATCAGATAGCGGGACAGCACACGACCCAACAACTTTGACAGACGCTCCGAAACGATACCAATTATGACACAAACAGAATCGGACATGCTGCCCGTCACGTACGCAGACATCGAACGAGCCCGCGAACGACTGGATGACGACACAGTCGTAAAAAAGACGCCGGTCGAGCGGAGTACGTCTCTCGGCGGGTTCGTCGACGCTGAGGTACACCTGAAGATGGAGCATCTCCAGTGGACTGGGTCGTTTAAAACCAGAGGCGCGTACAACAAAATCTCACAGGATGTCGCCGACGGCGTAGAGTCATTCGTCGCCGCCAGCGCTGGCAACCACGCTCAGGGCGTCGCCCTCGCCGCGACGAAATGCGGGGCGGAGGCGACGATTTTCATGCCGGAGAACGCACCACAGGCGAAGATTGACGCCACCAGAGGCTACGGCGCGAGCGTCGAACTGGTCGGCAACGACTTTCAGGAGACGATGTCTCACGCCAAGGCCGTCGTCGAGGAAGCCGACGCCGAGTTCGTCCACGCCTACGACGACCTGGACATCATCGCCGGACAGGGGACCCTCGGCACGGAGATGTACCACGACTGCCCCGACGTCGACACGGTTGTCGTTCCAATCGGTGGCGGTGGTCTCATCAGCGGTGTCTCGACTGCTATCAAACACCTCTCGCCCGAGACGCGTGTCGTCGGCGTTCAGGCGACCGGTGCGGAGACGGTCCACGAGAGCCTCGACAAGGGGATACCGGTCGTGCTTGACGAAGTCGACACTATCGCCGACGGTATCGCCACCGGCGGTATCTCGGAGACGACGCTCGGCATAATCGAGGCGAACGTAGACGAGGTCGTGACAGTTTCGGACACCGATATCGCACAGGCGATTCTCCTGCTGATGGAACGGGCCAAACAGGTCGTCGAAGGCGCCGGGGCCGCCTCGGTGGCCGCTGTGCTGAGCGACGGCCTCGACGTGTCCGGGGAGACGGTGATGCCGCTACTCTGTGGCGGGAACCTCGACATGACACAGATGCGTGAGGTTCTCATCCACGCGCTCACAGAGCGCCAACAGCTCCTGCAGCTCCGGGTCCGCATCAACGATCAGCCGGGCGTGATGGAGGAAATATCGGGTGTCATCGCCAGACAGGGGGCCAATATCCACGATGTCCGGCACGAACGGTCCGTCGAGAATCTCGAAATCGGGGAGGCCTACCTCGTGTTCAACGTCGAGACAAGCGGTGCAGAGCACGCACAGACGATCATCACCGCGATTCGTGACGCGGGCTATCCCGTCGACAACGTGGCACGCAAGGCCCAGAACGACGCACTGTAAGCCGGCATCGGCGTTCAGACAGACGGCTCGCGTCATAAGCGGGGAAACCTATAACAGGTGTGTGTGGGAAATACACATGAGTCAGCTACCATGTACGACCACATACTCGTCCCGTACGACGGCAGCGACGAGGCCAGGAGAGGGGCAGAACACGGCATCGAACTCGCTGCTGCGCTCGACTCGACAGTGCATGCATTGTATGTCATCGACCTCCCGGGGACACCGCGCGCGCTCGCACTCAGGGATGACGAGGAGGAGATGCGCGAGGAGTATCGCAACTACGGCGAGGAGGTGCTGGCGAGTCTCGGGACTGTTGCTGAAGAACACGGCGTCGACTACGAGACACATTTCAAAACCGGGGCGCCAAGCGAAGAAATCGTGGAGTTCGCCGAAGACGAAGGAATGGACGCAATCGTTCTGGGGTCAGCGTTCCGCGGGAAACTCGGGAACCTCCTCGGCGGGACGACGGACAAGGTGGTCAGAACGTCGAGCGTGCCAGTCATCAGCCAGCGGATGAGCGTTAACGATATCTGACACCCGTTACGCGCTTTTTATCCGTGTCTCACGGATGTAGATAACCAGACTCGCACTGAGGAAGCTAAACCCTGCGAGTCGAAAGTCGCCAGCTGTCATCCCGATGAGACCGACGCCCATCAGCAGTGCTGCCACCGCGGCCGCTCCCGTCGCCAGAAGTCGTGCCATAGCGACGATAGGCGGGATTCCGAAATAAAGACACCCACCAGGGAACGCGATTGGTGACCGGCTCACCGGGAAGTACCAAACCTCAATATACTAGATAGTGTAGATGTCTCCGAAGCCACAGCAGTACAAGCCTTCAATCCGTTATATATTGGTGTTTAACGTGAAGTTTTATTAGAGTTGCATTAGTGTATATGTATGAGACTCAGTAGCACATAAAATACGTCGACAATAGCCCCGCGGGCACACGGTGCCCGCAAGCGAGCACAGAGAGCCAAACAGGATGCGAACGCTGTAGACGCCCATCGCTGGGACATCGCTGGCATGATGGTAGCAGCGGACCGTGACAGAGCAAGACCGAGACTACGACAATGAGACTCCACAGACCAGTACCACGTTCGAGAGGGGTAACGTATGGCAGATAGTGACGAACAAGCCGGCGAAATGTCGGACGGGCTCCAGGTAGAGCTGTTCCATCCGGAGTCCGACCGCGAGCCCGGTGATACGAACATTCAGGCGGCTGGCTTCGACATCCATCCAGTTGTCTTCCCGGTGGCACTGGCGATAATTGCGCTGTTCATCGCAGTGACGATACTGCTCGGCGACACAGCAGCCTCCGCGTACACGTGGCTGTTCAATACCATCGGGGACACCTTCGGCTGGTTCTACCTGCTGGCGGTGAACGTGTTCATCGTCACATTGCTGTACTTCGCGTTCAGCAAGTACGGTAAAATAAAGATCGGCGGCGTCGAGGCCGAGAAGGAGTTCAGCGACTTCTCCTGGATGGCGATGCTATTCAGCGCCGGCATGGGCATCGGCCTCATGTTCTTCAGCGTCTCGGAACCGCTGTACTACTTCCAGAACCCGCCGAGTTTCTTCGGAGCCGAAGCCGGAACCGGTGCGGCAGCGTCCGCCGCGATGGCACAGACGTTCTTCCACTGGGGCTTTCACCCGTGGGCGGTGTACGGGCTGGTTGGACTGGGCCTCGCGTTTTTCTCGTTCAACCGCGGGCTCCCGCTTACCTTCCGGTCGATATTCTGGCCCCTCCTTGGTGAGCGAATCTACGGCTGGCCGGGCCATGTCATCGACCTCGTGACGGTGTTCGCGACGCTGTTCGGGCTGTCGACCTCGCTGGGACTCGGTGTTGCCCAGGTCAATACGGGACTGTCCTACGTCGGCGGGGACATGCTCGGTGCGGTGAGTGTCCCGACAGGGACTTGGCCGCAGGTCGCGCTCATCGCCGGTATCACGCTCATCGCGACGCTCTCAGTTGCGGCAGGGCTCGACGGTGGGGTCAAACGCCTGAGCACGCTCAACCTCTACCTGATGTTCGCGCTTCTCGGGTTCCTCGCTATCGTGGGTCCCACGGTGTACATTTTCGGGACGTGGGTCGAGGGACTCGGCGCGTACTTCGGAAACATCCTTGCGCTCGGGTTCTTCACCGGGACGCTCAACGAAGCCGCGAACGGCACCCCCACCGCCTGGACCGTGTTCTACTGGGGCTGGTGGATCGCGTGGTCGCCGTTCGTCGGAATGTTCATCGCGCGCATTTCGAAGGGTCGGTCCGTTCGGGAGTTTGTCCTGGGCGTGCTGTTCCTTCCGTCGCTGTTCTCGACGCTCTGGCTGTCGGTGTTCGGCGGCAGCGCGATGTTCAATTCGCTCGTAGGAAACGGGCAGGCGATAGCGACCTACAACGAGGTCGGCCAGACCGTCGCGATGTTCGCCCTGCTGGAGCAGTTCCCGCTCGGTGTCGTCAGCGGACTGCTCGCGACCCTGCTGGTCATCACGTTCTTCGTCACGTCGTCGGACTCCGGGTCACTGGTCATTGACCACCTGACCTCGGGCGGTAAGCACGATGTTCCACGAACGCAACGGATCTTCTGGGCCGTCACCGAGGGACTTGTCGCATCTATCCTGCTCATCGGTGGCGGACTGACGGCGCTCCAGACGGCCGCAATCACGACGGGACTCCCGTTCGCGCTCATCCTGTGTCTGATGTGTTACACGGTGTATCTGGGGCTCGACAACGAGTACCAGATACTCGAGTCCGAGGAGTTTGCGGAAACCATCCAGGACCTCTCCGAACGGGAAGACATGGACATCGTGACCGCTGGCGACGAGATGGTGACGGATATCTCCGAACGGAGCGACGACGCTGCGACAGGGACCGACTGACGAACTCTCTTTTCGACGTTTTCCAGGCGACCCGCAACGACAGTTCGAACGAAGAGTGTCAGCGTGGGTCGACTTCTGTCTCGACCGTTCGTTCGGAGTGTATCCAGACCCGCACAGAGCCGCCGATTCCGAACGCGGCGATGCCGAGACTGGAGACGATACTGCCGGCAGGTGACAACAGGACCCAGGTGAGTGCACTGAGAGACGCGCCGATGAGTAGCCCGTGCGACGGCTGACGGTGGTACAGGAGTTCAGTCAGGAGCGTCCCGACGACGAGGAACCCGAAGCCGGTGAGAAACAAGAAAACGGCGCTACTGGCGAGGACGACGAGACGGACGAATACACCGCCGGCGACACTGAGGCGCGCCAAGGTTGTGGCCCCGTAGAGACCGACGATCCCGAATATCACGTATCCGGCGATGCCGTAGAGGACGGCGGTCGCCGGGCTGGCCGATATCGCGTCGATAGAATCGGCGACAGAAGCCCGCCGCAGTCGGAGTATCACCGCACCGGACACGACAACGAGAATAAAGGAGACGAGCCCGCGAAGTGGCCTGGATAGCTCGGCGGCAACGCTGGGCTCCAGTTGTCCTACGACGCACTCTCCAGCAGTTGCTACAAGCCCCATGACGGTCGGCGCGATATCGACAACGGCGTCGAAAGCCATACCACACATACTGTGGGTCGCCGTGAAAACCTATCGACCGCACAGTACCGGGTCAGCGTCGGCGCTGCCCGGAAATTTAAGCCATCAGAATACGTACCATAAGATAGTGTCTGGATGGCTCGCGATTCTGTTCTCGAAGCTCGTATGGCTCGGGGAGCGGATCGCCGCCCCACTCCGGCGGGGTGACGGTCCGAACAAGTTCAGGCTGTCGAGCATGGACACGGCGACGACGACGTACGACGGTGACAGCGGGTGGGCGAGACGGCCGCCAGCAACGATTGAGTGCCCGCGATGTGAGTCGGAAATCTTCCAGCACAACGCGCGTGACAGCATCGACTGTCCGCGGTGCGTCGGCGAGTACCGCCACGACGAGTTCGCCGACCTCAAACTCCTGTATCTCACGTGTCCTGTCTGTCGAGGCCGGATGGAACACGGCCAGCGACATCCCGAGCGGTTCGATATCCCCGAGTGGGCAACCTGTACAGACTGTCGGTACCACTGGGAGTTCGAACACTCATACGACCACAGTGCCGAGTGAACCGCCTCGGGGGCAAGCCCCGAGGCACTTGCCTTGCTTATCTGCCGAGGCTGGGTGCACCAGCCGGTGTGCTGTCGTGGGCGAACCGTGCGCTACTGCGACACGACTACGGAATCACGGCCGGGGTGCTGTCCAGCTCTGACGCGTGAGTTGGGGGTCTGCCGTCAGTAATACTTCCAGTCGTCATCACGGCTACCCTGTACGACGCCGTCGTCATCGTCACTGTCCATTTCGTCCCGCTCGTCGGGCCAGCGGATTCCGTCTCCGACGAGGCTCTTGTACGCGAAGGCACCCAGACCAACGAGTATCAGTAGAAGAACAACGGTCCCAGCGACTGCTGCCACCTGCCCGACGGACTCAAGCAGGCCCGAGCCGATCTGAACCGGAAACTGTCCCATGGCTGCTGTTGGGGCTGCACAGGTATCACTGTTGTCGAAGCTGGGACGGTCGAGCCGCCGTCGCTGAAACCGTCTTGAGGACGGCGTTGTTCTCGGAGACATCGTGAACTCTGACGGCGTCAGCCCCACGCTCGGCGGCAAGTGCCGTTGTTGCCAGCGTCGGCGGCAGCCTGTCCGCTCCTGCGTCGCTCATATCGGCAAACATCGACTTCCGAGAGTGCCCGACCAGCACCGGACAGCCGAGCGCGTGGAACTCGTGGAGCCGGTCGACGAGTTCGAACGATTCGGCGGCATTCTTTCCGAACCCACAGCCGGGGTCGACGATAACCTGCTCGCGGTCAATACCGGCCTGCTCGGCGAGCAGTACCTGTTCTGTGAGCTCTCGAAGCACGTCATCGACGACATCGTCGTATGTGACAGTTCGACCCGGATCCACTGGCGCGGACAGACTGTGCATCAGGACAACGGACGCGTCGTGGTCAGCTACCACGAACCGCATCTCGGGGTCCGACAGTCCCGACACGTCGTTGACGATGTCGGCCCCGGCATCCAGCGCCGCGTCAGCGACGGCAGCTTTCCGGGTATCTACAGAGACAGTCGCATCGAGCGACGAAACGGCCTCGATAACCGGTACTACGCGGTCGATCTCTGTTTCGACGGTCACCGGCTCCGCCCCGGGGCGCGTACTCTCGCCGCCGATGTCGACGATATCCGCCCCAGATTCGATCATCTGTTCCGCATGACTGATAGCGAGGTCGCGACGATTGTACTCGCCACCGTCGTAGAAACTGTCCGGCGTGACGTTGAGAATCCCCATCACGGCTGCTGCATCAGTGTCGAACGGCGGCGGGAACGATCTGTCAGCTAGCGCGTCTTCGAGTTGCGTGGCCAGTCGGCCAAGCCCCAGTCCTGCAGAGGCCAGTCGGTCAGTGAGCTGTCGGAACTGTCGCGGCGTCCCCGACAGGGTCGTGTCGACGAGCTTCTCCGGCATCCCGACAGTCGAACGGGTGCAGGTGCCACCGCAGTCCTCGAACGCCTGCGTGACGACGCCTGCCTGGTCGCGCCGCAACGTGACCGAAAGTACCCGCTGGCGGATCTCTGGCACACTTTTGACTCCATCAGCTTCTCCCGTAGATGCTTGCTGGAGGTTCTCCTTTGGAACAACGAGCCGGCTCCAGCGGTCCCGTGCTTCGGCAACTGCATATAGTGAGCCGGCCACGAGGACGAAATCATCCGCGTCGGCCGTAGCTATCGCTCGTTCGGTGGCTTCTGGAACGGACTCGGCCTGCTGTACCCGAGTCGCTTGCCCCTCAAACGCCGCAGCGAGTGATTTGGTGCTCGCGGCTCGGTTGACTTCCGGTCGCGCGGTAAAGGCCGTCTCGACCGCCGGCAGCGCCCCAATCATCCGCTCGTACTCCTTGTCGCTCATCGCGGCGAAGACCACATGGAGGTCGTCGTACTCGTATCGCTCGATGAGTGCCGTCAGCGTCTCCATCGCACCGGGGTTGTGGGACCCATCGAGGACCACCATCGGGTCGGTCGACCGGATTTCGAACCGGCCCGGTAAGGTTGCAGCCCGCAGTCCTTCGGAGACGGTTTCGGTGTCTACGCCGATGAGTTGTCGGGCCAGCGTCGCTGCGACACCGGCGTTCTCTGCTTGATGCTGTCCGAGTAGCTTGAGGTTCGATTCGAGAGCCCAGTCCGGCCCAGTGAGTGAGATGCGGTTCTCGACGGCCGAGCGCATGCCGTTCTCGACAGCGGTGACATCGGCCTCGTCGTCGCCGACGGTGATGGTATCGGTAATCTCCTGAATCGCATCGAGTGCGGCCCCGGTCGTTCCTGTCACGAGCGGGGCGTCCCGCGGCGCGACCTGCGCTTTGTCACGGGCGATTTCTTCGACTGTGTCGCCGAGCAGGTCGGTGTGTTCTAAACTGATGCTGGTGACGGCGCTTGCGACGGGATCGACCGCGCTCGTGGCATCGTATCGGCCACCGATGCCGACTTCCAGCACCGCCACATCGACATCCTCGACATCGAAGTGATACAGCGCTAGCGCGGTGAGTACCTCGAAATGCGTCGGCTTGTCCTCCTCGGCAGCCAGTTGGTCGATACAGGGCTCGATCTGCTCGACGAACTCCGTTACCCGTTCTTTCGGTACCCGACCGCCGTTGACCGTAATCTGCTCCCGGAAGCCGTTCAATCCTGGCGAGGTGAACAGACCGACATCTAGCCCGGCGGCCCTGAGCACGCTTTCGGTCATCCGGGCGGTGCTTCCCTTTCCGTTCGACCCGGCAATCTGCACGCTATCGAAACTGTCGTCCGGGTCACCGAGATGTGAAAGCATCCGCGCCGTCGTATCGGTTCCCAACTTGGGCCGACGACGCTGTAACGACTGCAAGTAGTCCGCCGACTCGTGGTACTCCATACCATAACTGGTCGGCGGTGGCATGATTAATGTATCGCCACGGGGGACTTTTCCGCCCGCCGTCGGTTCGGACCTACTCCGGTAAGCGGAGGAACACGATGTGTCGTCGTCGGCCGTCGGCGGCGTCTCGAACACATCCTATTCCGGTAGTGTCAGGTTCACTAACATTATTACGACGGTGCAGGGAAGGGTAAGTAGAGATGTCTTCACAGGACGAGCAATCTTCGACCGAAGAGAGTCAGGAGCCGATTCCCACGGACTACGATATCGCCCAGTCGACCGACATGGAGCCGATCTGGGAGCTGGTCGAGCCGTGGGGACTCGGTCTCGACGACCTCCAGTACTTCGGCGAATACACCGCGAAAGTCAAACAACACGCGATTGAGCGCCTCCGCGAACAGGCCGAGAACAAGGAACAGAATCTCGTTCTGGTAACCGGAATGACGCCGACGCCGAAAGGCGAGGGGAAGACAGTAACGACTGTCGGCCTCGGCCAGACGCTCAATCACGTCGGCGAAGAGGCGATGATCGCCATCCGAGAACCGTCGCTCGGCCCCGTGTTCGGCGTCAAGGGCGGTGCCGCGGGCGGCGGCCGGTCGCAGGTGCTTCCAATGGAGGACATAAACCTCCACTTCACCGGCGACCTCCACGCACTCACTTCCGCGCACAACCTCATCGCTGCGATGCTCGATGCGAAGATATCGCAGGGCGACGACCTCGACATCGACATCAACAACGTCGCGTGGCCGCGGGCCATCGACATGAACGACCGCGCGCTCCGGGAGACGGTCGTCGGCCTCGGCGGCAAGACCGGCGGGACCCCGCGGGAGGACAGTTTCATCCTGACGGCTGCCTCCGGGCTGATGGCGGTCCTCTGTCTGGCCACCGACATCGGCGACCTCAAAGAGCGGGTCAGCCGCATCATCGTCGCCTACGACGAGGCCGGCGACCCGGTCACCGTCGACGACATCGAGGCGACCGGCCCGGCCACGATGTTGCTCCGTGACGCCATCAAACCCAATGTCGTCCAGACTATTGAGGGGACGCCCGCGCTGGTCCACGGCGGCCCCTTCGCCAACATCGCCCACGGAACCAACTCCCTGGTCGCGGATAAAACCGCTTTCGGCATGGGCGACTACCTCGTCACCGAGGCCGGCTTCGGCTCCGACCTCGGGGCCGAGAAGTTCATGGACGTGGTCTGTCGAAAGGGCGATATGACGCCGAACGCGGTCGTGCTCGTGGCTTCCGTTCGTGCGCTCAAGTACCACGGCCTCGACCAGTGGCCGGTCGACTACGACGAAATCGACGCGGCCGGCGTCGACGCCGTCGAGGCCGGCTTCTCGAACCTCGACAAGCACGCCCGGAACCTCCAGAAGTTCGGCGTCCCGGTCGTCGTCTCGGTCAACCGCTTCCCGGACGACACCGACGCGGAGATTCAGGCCGTGCTGGACCACTGCCGGGAGGACCTCGGGGTCCGTGCCGCCGAGTCAAACGTCTTTTCTGACGGGAGCGAGGGCGGCGTCGACCTCGCGGAGAACGTCATCGAGGCGACCGAGGAGAGCGACGAGGACGAGTTCCGGATGCTGTACGACGACGAGGACTCCATCAAAGAGAAGATACACACCGTCGCGACCGAAATCTACGGTGCTGACGACGTGAAATACACCGGCGGCGCGCTCGACGACATCGAGCAGATGAACGAGCTTGGGTTCGACGACTACCCCGTCGTCATGTCCAAGACGTTCCACTCGCTGAGCGACGACGCCAGCCGGAAGGGCGCGCCGGAGGATTGGGAACTCGAAATCAGCGAGGTGTACCCCTCTGCCGGGGCCGGCTTCCTCGTCGCGCTCACGGCCGACGCGCTCACGATGCCCGGCCTGCCGGCTCGGCCGGCCGCGGCCGACATGGACATCGACGAGGACGGCAACATCTCCGGGCTGTTCTGACTACTCCCCCGCGCTCGCCCGAACCGCGCTAAGTGCCGCCTCGCCGGCCGCTTCCGCTTCGGCTGCTCGCCGCTCCATTTCTCCGACGACGGCTTCGTCGGCTAGCCCGTCGAGGTTCGCCCGCACCGTCGACACTGACCCCTCCAGCGCCGCGTGCGCGAGCAGCGCCCCGACGGCCGCGTCCGGGACGGCGACCGGCGTGCCCGCCGCCGTCACGGTGACGGCGTGTTCGACCACGTCCAGACACGCCTCGGCGGTCTCCATCGGGACCGTCGTCGACCGCTCCAGCGCCGCCTGAACCCGTGCGTCGTCGCCCGACGCGAACGCGGCCTTGACTGCGTCGACCGCTGCGGCGTCCTCGTCGGCGAGCGCGAGCAACCGCGCCCGCCTATCCGCCAGGATGTCCCGCACGGCCGACAGTTCCACCGTGTCTGACCCGCCACCGTGAACGGTGTGAACACAGGTCATCTCGCACAGCGCCGCCCCCATCGCCCCGCCGACAGCGGCGACGGCCCCGCCGCTGGGCGTCACCCGTTCCGACGCCACGGCGTCGAGGAACTCGCCGATGGACTGGTCCGCAATCATGTGTCTCGCCCGGAATCGCCGGTCCGTCGCGTTCGACTGTCCATGCTCTGTGGTCCCGGCGCAGGCGTCTAACGGTTTCGCCGGGCGCGGTCCCGACGGAGACGGCCCCCGTTGGTTCAGCCGTCTAACGGTCCCGTCCGGTCGCCGGACCCAATATATAAGTGACGGGATATGACGAGTTTTGCGCCGCTCACAAGTCACTCGTGACGGCTGTTGCCTCCCGCTTCCACTACTCCGTCGCTGAAATAACAGTGGTAACATTGTGATTTCCACAAACTGTCAGCGTGAGCTTACGTTGTGGTTCCGGCCGCCGACCACGCTGTCGCGTCAGTCGGACTGGAGCGCTTGCACGGCCTGCCGTGCGGCCGGCGGTGCTGCTCGGGCCAGCGCCGTCGCGTGCCAGTAGCCCGCGACGCTTCTGTCGAGCGCGGACGCCGAAACCTCCCCTCGGTGCTCGGACAGGTAGCGGTCCGCGCTCATGACTTCGTAGCCGGCGTCGACCAGCACCGTCCGGACCAGTTCCCGTGGGGCACTCGATTCGAGGGCCGCCGTGAGCGCGTCGCGTGCCGTCCGTCTGATGTCCCGGACCGCCGCCGCGTCCGTCGGGCGGGCGAGTTCGCCGGCCTCCCGACGCGTCTCCATGCGTTCGAGCGCCCGGAACCGGGCGAGCCGACCGGTCGCGTCGACGACGGCGCTCGCCGGCCCGATAGCCTCCGAGAGGCCGCTGGTGCCGTTCTCGGCCTCCCAGCGGAGGTCTTCGAGGACCATCCGCCCCGGCGTGCGGTCGCCGGCCGTCCCTTCCGGCGGCAGGTCCTCCCGCCGGTCCCGGACGGCCGCGAGCAACGTCTGGGCCCCAGCGGTCAGTACCGGCTCCAGCGTCCCGGAATCATCCGGGAGCGCGGCCTCGAACTGCGACCCCAGGTGGCGGGCGTCGTCGAGATACGCCTGCGCCGACTCGGCCCGCTCGCCCCATTCGGCCACCGCCAGCAGCTCCGAGTCCGCTCTGGGCCTCCCGTCCGTCTCGTTGGCCCGCTGGAGTGCGGTCTCGATGCGGGCGTGGACCAGCGCCGCGCGCACCGGGTCGGTCCCGACGTACTCGTGTGCCTGCATGGCTTCCCGGGCCGCCAACACCGTCTGGCTGTGTTCCTCCCGGAAGGGGGCGTCAGTGCGACCGCGGTCGGCGACGCTCCAGCCCGCAGCGGCGTAGCGGGCGTGTTCGCGCGCCGACCGGAGCTCTCGAAGCGCCACCAACTCCGTTCGGGCCGTCCGCGCCTCGTCGAGGCCGTCAGAGGCGGTGCTGGCGGCGTCGGTCAGATGTTGGCGAACGTGGCCGTTCGGGATCTCGTCGGGGCCAAGCGGCGTCGGCAGCGTCGCCAGGAGCGAGCGGACCCGCTCGCGCGCGGCCTCGAAGTGACTCGCCGCGACGTCGACCGGGACCGACGGGGGCACCGGTGACTCAAGCTCCTCGTTGCGGCGGACGTCGGGCAGGTCGTAGGCGTCGATAGTCGGCTCGCTCCCGGTGGTACCGAAACTGCCACAGCCGGCGATGGCGCTGGCCCCGGCCAGCGCGAGCATCCCGCGGCGAGTCATCACCGCGCGGTTTCCACTCGTCCCGGACGTATCGTCAGTCATGCTCGCTCACCACCGGACCGACGCTGCTCTGTCCAGACCCGCCGACACCTTCGCTTTCGGCACCCATCTGTGGGCCGTCACAGCCGCTGCCCCCGATAGAGGAGGAGAACGTAGTGACCTCGTCGGCGTCGAGCGCCTGCGGGATGCGGATGAACCACGCCGCGTACACCGTCTCGCCCGCCGTACAGCGTTCGTCGTAGGGACGGCTCACCCGCCCGTAGTCGGTCGAAATCCTGTCCGGCGACCACTGGACTCTACAGAGCGACAGCCGGAAACACTCCTCGATGTTCACGTTCTGGAGGTATATTGTCTCGGTCTCGAAGTCGGTCTCGGCAAGGAAACTCTCGATTGGCTCCCGGTCCACGGTTTCAGCGATGCCGAGCCGGTCGGCGTTCGCCGCGGTGTCGATAACCTCGGACTGCAACCGGTCTCTGCGTCGGCTTTCGGTCGGTCGTTCGTCGTCGAGCCAGACCGGTTTCCGGTCGGCGTCGACGCGGGCGACGACCGTGTCCGGGTCGGCTACCGAGCCGGCCCTCGGACCGGCCGCGTCGTTGCGTTCGGTCGGCGTGCGTGTCGAGCCGGTGCCGCCCTCGAACAGCCCGCTACAGCCGGCAAACAGCGTCGCCAGCCCGCAGGCGCTGTGGAGGAGGGCACGTCGGGTGAAGGGGACCATTGTGCAACTTCCCGCTTGCGCTGTCAGGTATAAAATCCTCGTGGTAGACTGACAGCGACCAGGTCGTGTTAGATAGCTGGAGCGCTGAACCGATGTCGATATTCTACACCGGACACTGTAGATATAAATACATCTTCGGAAGATTTACGCTTGGATTCGGCATTGATAATTTACAATTTGCGGGTTCTGTGGCTACTGTTTGCGTCGCGGCCCCACCCGGTGAGCCGACTGCCCGGTACCGACGGACGCGGAGACGCAACACAACGGCTAAACCGGGCCGCCGCGTTTCGGCGGTAATGGGGTCGGCGCAGTCCAAAGTCGGACGGCTAATCGAAACGTACGGTCTGGAGTCGATGGGTTCGGAGCTGGAACGGGCCTGGCTCGGCGACGGTCAGGAGCGCCAGAGCCTCCGTGACCTAGCTGACCGGTTCAACCGGGCCCTGCTCGTGGCCGCGATACGCGACGCGGGGATGGACGTGGTCGACGGTGAACCGGCGAACTTCTATCGCCTCCTGACGGCCGATGACGTCAGCGCGGGCAAGCGGGTCGAAGCCCGGAACCGGCTCGAACGGGCCGGCATCGACGTCGAACGGCTGGAAGAGGAGTTCGTCACCTACCAGGCGATTCGCTACTACCTGACGGAGGTTCGCGGGGCGAGCTACGACCCCGACCGCGAGACCGAGCAGGTAGAGCGCGAGCGTGACACCATCGACCGCCTCCGCAGCCGGGTCGAGACCATCGTCCGAGACACGGTCGACAGACTGCAGACCGCCGACAGGCTCACCGTCGGCGAGTACCGCGTGTTCGTCAGCATCGACATCCGCTGTCAGGACTGCGGGACGCGCCACAGCATCAGCGACCTCCTCGACCGCGGCGGCTGTAACTGCCGGTAGCGTCCCCGGCCGTACCCAGTCCCTTAGATGTCGGTAATCCGGGTGTACTCCTCGGGGAGCGCCTGCGCGTCCTCAGGGAGCAACGCGACGACGAGGTAGGTGGGGAACTCCGCGAAGTACTCCACGAGGGCGGCGATGCGCTCCGCGTCGATTGCCTCAAGCGAGTCCAACAGCATGAACGGGACCTCTTCGTACACGTCGTGGACGAGGTAGCCGGCGAGCGCGAACACGAGCCCGGTCACCTCGCGCTCGCTCTCGCTCAGGTGGCCGACCGTGTCCTCGTACACCGTCCCTCCGTCGGTGCTCCTGACGACGTGGAGGGTGAACGTCGACCCCGTGACGCCGTCGTCGCCGCCGACGACCGGGCCGTCGGGCGTGTCGGTCCGTTCGAGCCAGATACGTTCGATGTTCCCGTAACCGAGAATGTCGAGCAAGTCGGCCATCTTCTCGTTGAACTGGTCGGTCGCCTCGGCTTCGAGCCGGTCGATACGCGACCGGAGGTCGATCAGCTCGTCGACTACCTCTTCCCGTCGGTCGGCTAGTTCGTCGTTCCGACGGATTTCTGACTCGATGTCGGCGATCTCCTCGCTCACCTCGTCCCGCTCTGATTCGAGGCGGTCCAGTTTCAGTTCCAGTTCGTTCGCCTCCGTATGGAGGTCCAGCACTTCGTCGAACTCCTCGGTCCGGAGCGTCGTCACCCGGTCCTCCAGTTCCTCGACGCGGGCCGAAAGGTTGTCGCGTCGCTCTCGGAGGTCCGCTACGTCCGACTGCCGGCGCTCGATTTCGGCATCGACCTCCGTAATTGTCTCCGTGAGTTCTCGTGCTCGCGCGCGTGTCTCCGAAATTTCGTCACGCTGGTCGGTTAGTTCGTCAAGGTTGTCTTCGACATCGTCAATCTCTGTGATCGTCTCCTGAAGGTGGTCGCGCATACTCTGGAGTGTCGACTCGATACGGGCCGGCTTCACTCGCGAGCCACAGGTCCAGCAGGTCGTCTTTGATCCCTTGTACAACTGTTCCGTGATGTCACCTACGCTCTCGGGCTTTGCGTCGATGGCATCAGTTATTTCCCGGTGTTCGCCGGATAGCAGTTCTTCGTTGAACTCGATGACGTTCTGCAGTTGGGTGGTGTACTCTGAGAGTTCACGCTCCCGTTCCCGAAGTCGTTCGATGTCTGCATCTAGGGATTCGAGTCGGTCATCTGGTGAGTCTGGGAGCCCGGACCGTTCGACTGCGAGGTTGCCTCGCTCGTTGCGTAACGCCGCAATGCTCTCCTGTTCTGACTGAATATCCTCGCGGACGCGTTTCAGTTCGGACCGAGTCGCTTGGAGTTCATCGAGAGCAGTCTCGAGTTCGTCCCTGTTTTTCTGTGTCGTCTGGAAATCGACGTCCCGCTCGTCGATGCGTCCTTCGACACGCTTGAGTTCGTCTCTCGTCTCGGCAATTTCCTCGCGTAGATCCGCCTGCTGGCGTTCTAGGTCGGGAAGCTCACGCTTGAGCGACGCGATACGATCGAGTTCCTCGTCGATCTCCTCCTTGCGCTGCTCGGCCGCACGTATCTGTCGGTGGATAGACGCCACATCGACGGGTCGCATGATAATCTCTCGGAGGTTATCACCCCGCTCGACAGCCCGCCTGGCCTCGTTGTCTTCGAGCAGGAACGCGAACAGGTCCGCAACAGTCGGGTCCGTGAGAAGACCGATGCCCGACCCGACAACCCCGTCGTCGGTTCTGGTCAGTGTTCGGGTGTACGTCTCACCTCCCAGTGAGAACTCGATGTGCCCCTGATCAGCGTCACCTTTGACGCTTGCCCACTCGCTCCCGTGAGCGGCCACCACTGCCTGCAGGAACGAGGTCCGATTCGTCGCGTTCCGGCCCTGGAGCACCGTCACCCCTGGCGGGACCTCGACTGTCGTCTCGTCGATGCCCCCTATCTTCTCGACGGTGACGGTCGCCACTTCCCCAGATACCGAGAGTGAACCCATGTTTCGGTGTGAGCGAGTTACGGGCATAAGCACTATGACGCGCGTGGCACCGACCATCCAGACATTGACCCTAATAGATGGAAGTGGCTAACAAGCATATGCCTGTTATTCAACCGAATCCTCAGACCTATTTCCGTGCAGAAACAATCGCCTATATCCATATATCGAGCAGATTCGATAAATAACACGCTCAAACGTGTATCTTTATATCACCCAATCGGCGTAGCTGTCGATGTCGTTGACCATGACAGATCAACACCAGGCTGAGAGTGCGCTTCGCGCTCACGTGACCTCCGTCAAGGAGGACCTGATGACGGGCGTATCGTTCATGATTCCCTTCGTAACTATCGGGGGGATTTTCCTCGCGGTCGCGTACGCGATAGGGGACACACAGGCAGTGTTCGGGAATACCGGCTCGGCGGGCTGGTTCCTGGCACAGATCGGCGTGGCCGGACTGACAATTATGGTGCCCATTCTGGGCGGCTACATCGCGTACGCCATCGCGGACCGCCCCGGACTCGCCCCGGGATTCCTGCTGGCATACATCCTCCAGCAAGGGAACGTCGTCGCCGAAGCGGCGACAGTAATCGGCATCTCCGGCGGCGAAGCCGGTGCCGGCTATCTCGGCGCCATCGTCGCTGGGCTGCTGGCCGGGTACGTCGCGCGCTTCTTCAAGAATCTCGACGTTCCCGAGTTCATTCAACCAATGATGCCGGTGTTGCTCATCCCAGTCGCGACGATGGCAGTTCTGACGCCGCTGATGCTGTTCGTGCTGGGCGTTCCCGTCGCACTCGCTAACGAGGCTCTGACCTCCTTCCTGCAGTCGATGCAGGGCGGTCAGGCTATCGTCGTCGGCCTCATCCTCGGGGGGATGATGGCCTTCGATATGGGTGGCCCAGTAAACAAGGTCGCGTACGTGTTCGCCACCGGGCTCATCACCGAGGAAATCTACGCTCCGATGGCCGCAGTGATGATCGGCGGGATGATTCCGCCAATCGGCCTCGCGCTCTCGAACTTCATCGCGCCCCACAAGTACGCGGCCGAGATGTACGAGAACGGGAAAAGCGGTATCGTGCTCGGCCTCTCGTTTATCACTGAGGGCGCGATTCCGTATGCAGCCGCGGACCCGCTGCGTGTCATCCCGGCTATCGTGGCCGGTAGCGCTGTCGGCGGTGCGACATCGATGGCCCTCGGCGTCACGATGCCCGCGCCCCACGGCGGTATCTTCGTGGTCCTGCTGTCGAATCAGCCACTCGCCTTCCTGGGCAGCATCCTGCTGGGCTCGCTTGTGACAGCGGTTGTTGCTACGGTTATCAAGCCGGACTTCGAAGACCGTGTCGACACCGGGGCAGAGGCGAGCAGTACACAACCGTCGGACGACTAACTAGACTGACGACAATGACAGATGCAATCTCAGCGGACGACATCGAAGAACTGATTCCGGCGAACCACATCTCGCTGTCCGAGCCGCCGGCAGAGAAGGAAGCGTGTATCGAGTCCCTGCTTGACCTGCTGGTGGACGGCGGCAGAGTCGAGGACCGCGAGCGCGCACTCGAAGCACTGCTGGAGCGCGAATCGGAGACGACAACGGGCGTCGGCATGGGGATCGGGATTCCACACGCGAAGACTGACGCTGTGAGTCAGCCCTCGCTCGCGTTCGCTCGCTCCGAGGAGGGAATCGACTTCGGTTCCATGGACGGCGAACCCGCGACGCTCATCTTCATGATCCTTGTCCCGGAGGCCGGTGGGGAGGAGCACCTCGACATCCTCAGCTCGCTCTCGCGGGCTCTGATGCACGACGACGTCCGGGACCGGCTCCACGCGGCGGAGGACGAAGCGACCGTTCAGGACACGCTTCGGGAGGCCATCGCATGACGGTCGAACGAACTGTAACGGTTGTTCCGGAGGCGGGGTTGCATGCCCGGCCGGCGTCAGCGTTCGTCCAGGCCGTCAACGATCACGAGGCGGAGGTCTCGGCTGGGCGTCCGGATGGTGACCTTGTCCAGGCAGCGAGTATGATCGCCATCACCAGCCTCGGTGTCGGACAGGGCGACGACATCAAACTGGTCGCCGACGGCCCGGACGCAGAAGCCGTACTTGACGAGCTGGAGCGAATACTAACAACACCAGAGGGGGAACTGGACACTGACGATGGCTGACCGCACACTCCACGGGACCGGTGCCACGCCGCGCTCCGGGGTCGGGACGGTTGTCTGGTACGGCCGCGACATCTCGCTCCCGGACCCTGACGACGTGAAAGTCGACCCCGAGGCAGAAGGCCGGCGATTCGCCAACGCCGTCGACACCGCTCGCGAGGAACTAGCGTCCGAGCGCGAAGCGACTGCCGAACGCGTTGGTGAAGACGAAGCCGCAGTGTTCGACGCGCATATCCAGTTCCTCGAAGACCCGACTATCGAGGAGGCCGTCGAGACGATGATCGGCGAGGGCCAGCCCGCCCCGAACGCCGTGGACGCCGCGTTCGGCGAACATATCGAGCAGTTCGAAGGGATGGACGGCCGAATGGCCGAGCGTGCGGACGACCTTCGAGACGTGCGTGACCGCCTCCTCCGTCTGTTGACGGATGGGGAACGGGTCGACCTCGGTGACTTGCCCGACGGCAGTGTCGTCCTCGCCGAACGGTTGACACCCAGCGACACGGCACAGCTCGACCCGGACCGCGTGGCCGGCTTCGCTACAGTCACGGGCGGACGGACATCGCACGCGTCGATTTTCGCCCGCTCGCTGGCCCTCCCGGCCGTTGTCGGTGTCGGAGAAGCGCTCGAAGCCATCGAAGACGGAACAGAAGTGGTGATCGACGGCGATAGCGGCGAAGTGCTGGTCGCCCCTGACGACTCCGAGCGAGCGGCCGCGGCAAGCGACTCGGGAGCCGCTGTCGTCGATGCGTCCGTCGAAACCACTGACGGGCGACACGTCGAAGTGGCGGCAAATATCGGCCAGCCGGCGGAACTGAAGCCCGCAGTAGAACGAGGGGCTGACGGCGTTGGCCTCTACCGGACCGAATTTCTCTTCCTCGACCGGGAGACGCCGCCGTCTGAAGACGAGCAGTACGAGGCCATCCGTGAGACACTCGACACGTTCCCGGATGGGCGCGTCGTCGTCCGGACGCTGGATATCGGTGGCGACAAGCAGATTCCGTATCTCGACCAGCCAGATGAGGAAAACCCATTCCTCGGTGAACGGGGAATCCGGCGCTCGCTCGGCCCGGATTCGGACCTTTTCGCCACGCAACTCCGTGCACTTCTGCGTGCTGCTGCGGACGGCGCCGGGGACCTCGCCATCATGTTTCCGATGGTCGCTACGGTTCCCGAACTCGACGCTGCACTCGACGCGCTGGACACGGCAGCGGCTGATATTGAAAAGTCCGACGCCGTTGATGTCGAAGTCGGCGTCATGATCGAAACACCGAGCGCCGCATTCATGGCCGGCGAACTCGCGGCGCGAGTCGATTTCCTCTCTATCGGAACGAACGACCTCACACAGTACGTGATGGCCGCTGACCGAGAGAACGAGCGCGTCGGTGACTTACACGACCCTTCGCATCCGGGCGTCCTCCGGGCAATCCATCGGACAGTTACCGCAGCCCACGAAGAAGACGCCTGGGTCGGAATGTGTGGCGAGATGGCCGGCGATCCCGACTTAACCGAGCTTCTTGTCGGTCTCGGCCTTGACGAACTCAGCATGAGCGCCGTGACGATTCCGGAGGTCAAGACGGCCGTCAGCGACACCGAGTACAGCACCGCGAGTGAGCGTGCGGACCGCGCCCGACTCGCCGCAACGCGAAGCGAAGTCCACACCACACTAGACACATGAAACTCGTCGCAGTCACCTCCTGTCCGACTGGTATCGCACACAGTCAGATGGCAGCTGAGAATCTTGAACAGACAGCCGAAGAACAGGGTCACGATATTAAGGTAGAAGTACAGGGAGCGATGGGTGCGGAGAACGAACTCTCCGAAACGGACATCGAATCCGCCGACGCCGCCATCATCGCCTCGGACACGTCGGTCAGCCAGGACCGGTTCGGCGGTATCCCGCTAATTAAAGGCACAGTCAAAGACGCCGTTAACGACGCCGAAGGCATGATCGCTGATGCGCTTGCGGCTGCTGACAGCGACGCATCGGACACTGGGTCCGATGTAGATGGATCCGAGTCCACGAGTACCGATTCTACTCAGCAGCGCCGTCGTGGTGGTGACCGTTCGAAGAGTCTCGTGGCTCGGTTGAAGCGTCTGTTCAGTTGAGTCGGAGGTATACCCCGCTAACGTAGGCGATTCATCGAACTGCCATAGCGGATTTACCCACTTTCACGAACGGAGCTAATCTGAGAGTTGAGATCACGATCTCAAACGCCGGAGTACGCATCAGTTGCAATGTCCAACCCAGTCCTTCTCGAGGGGCCGGTGGTTTTGGCTCGCTGGTGGTTATTCCTCACCTTCACCAGCGGAGTCACATCTATCCCTACCGCCGTTTCTTGGGGCAAGAAGATAACCCAGAACTGTTGTTCCTGACTCCGGACCGACCCGAAACTCCACGGTCTGTCGCTCCCGAGCGACGCCAAATTCGGGGAAGTATTCGGTTGTCGTAGTGCGAACGTCGTTTGTACCCAGTGGGTGAACGCTCAGCAAGGGCGGCTCATCGTCGGCCACTGCCCGGTGGGATGCTCGTACTGTCCCGGACTCGTCGATTGTGATAGCAATATCCGGGTGGAAATGGAGACGGGAGATGCACGGCTCGGTCTCAGTATCAGGCCCGCGGAGTGTATCGCGGACAAGCCACCAGTCATCTGCCGCTACAATTTTCCTGGTGTGTTGATACGACGCTGGCGAATGTGGGTTCGTCACGTAGTGGCCATCGAAAACCGCCGGGTCTGTCCCTTCGTACTGTACCGTCGGTTCCGTCCGCGCCCCCATCAGATACTTTCCACCGATCTCTATCGGCTCGGTGTTGCCAACCTGTACCGTATTGTGGCCAGCGACACCTCTGACGTACTGTCTGCGGTCGTCGCTGGCATAATCATATACACCGGTATCTGTAAGCACACGCTGTCCACCGACCCAGAGCAAGATACTCAGCAGGTCGTTGTGAGAGTGACCGGGTAAATGCGAAGGCCCGACCGGGCCGCCGTCAACTAACAGACGCCCATGGTCTGTATTGAGCCAGTAGTACCCTGTTTCTCCACTCGCTGGATTGCATGCCGGGGCGGGACGGTCACTCGACTCGAATCCGGCGGCAGCAGCGTACCTCAAACAGTCGGCAAGCGGAAGCGCCTGACCGAACACGGCGTCGTTGCAGAGCGGAAGCCGTTCGTCTGGGGGACAGAGGAACCGCAGATACGCTACGGCCTGCGTCGTCATCGCTGTCAGCCAGTTGGGGAGTGAGCGATCACTGGCTGCCAGCACGGCGCACGCTGTCACGAACCGCGTTGTCACGATTGCATGATACATCGGCGACCGTTCATAATGGCCACCGTCAGAAAGAAACTGCTTAGCCCCCATACGACCGAGTATAGAGAGCCCCTCCGAAACCCAGGACGTATCAGAATCCGGGAAAGTGAGCCCGCTCATGAGCAGTGCGAGCCCGTTCTCGACGAGGTGATTCCCGCCGACATCACCTTCGATATGGTTTTCGAGGAAGAGCGAATTCCGATATATTTCTCTGGCAAGGGCCTCGATGAGTTTTTCTGGAACGTCTTTCCGGGTGCCTCCAGTCCGCCACGCGAGGTATCGTGTGAGTGTTTGAATGCGGAGTGACACTGCCCACGGCGTCCATACGTCTCGAAGGTACCCCGGCTGGCCGATCTCGATACTATCCGTCCAGTCCCGCACCCACTGGTCGAACACATCGACAACCCTATCGGGGGCCGACTGTGGGTCTGTGAACCCCAGCGCCGCCCATCGAAGCGGTTCGAACGCGTATAGTTTCAGCGGCCAGAGCAGCGGATAGTCGTCGAACCGGTCGTCAAACCAGTTGAGTTGGTCTGGCGACCGTAGCTGTATGGTTCTGTTGAGGAATGTCAGATTACCACCGGCCGCCCGACGGCTCCGTTGCTGGAACATCTCGACGGTCGTCTCTGAAAGTTCTGGCCGAAGCAGGCGAAGGTCCGTTTTGACCGGAGTGGTTGCCACTGAGAGGGCTTGAGGAATCGCCGCGTCGTATTGTGCGTCGAAGTCCAGCGGGAGTCGTGTGAGTACGGAGTTACGAGTCGTTCGCTCAACCATCCCGAGTACCTGAGCAGGCTCCAACTGTGTGAGCGTGTGTCCGTACAATCTGACCGCTTTGGGAAGCGTCTGCAGGGACTCAGTCATGCTCAGGTTCTGGGGCTGTGTACGATTCCAGTTGTTCGCCTGTTGTCAATGTTCGAAACACCTCGCCGAGTCGACCCGCGATGGCCTGCCGATCGTATGATTCGGAGACGACTCTGTGTCCGTCTCGACCCATCGCCACTCGCTTGTCGGGGTTTTCGAGAAGACTGTCAATTGCTGCCCCAATGCTCTCGGGAGTGGGTTCTGTGTGAATCCCTGCCTCTGTATCCGTTGCGAACCGCTTTATTTCCCCTCTTCCGGTGACGACAACGGGTAGCGAGCACGCCATGTACTCGTAGAGCTTCGTGGGTATTGCGTAGTCCAGTTCCGGACTGTCTTTTATTGGAGCCAATCCGATAGTTGCAGTATCAAGGATCTCCGGGATTCGCTCACGGTCCACCAGCCCGACAAACTCTACGCGGTCTTCAAGCCCAAGTCGGTCTGTCACATCTTTGAGCCGAGACACCTCGTCACCGTCGCCGACTAACTGAAGCACTGCATCGTCGCTTGAAATGTGTTGCATTGCCCGGATACACGGTTCGAGTGCCTGTGCACTCCCGATATTACCGGTGTAAACGATTCGCGAGCCGCCGTTTTCAGGGGACGATACGGAGGAAAACCGGGTGATGTCAACACCGTTCGGGACGACTTGAACCCGGTCCCTGAGTTCGCTACCGTACGTGTCAGCGACTGCTTCTCCAAGCGTCTCAGTCGTTACTGTAATGCAGTCGGCGGAGTGCAGCGCGAGGCGCTGGAACGCGCGGCCGGCTGTTACTAGGGGACTATCTGCTGAAATGTATCCAAGGGCGATTGAGTTCTCAATCCACAGGTCGCGGACATCGATTACCCAGGGAGTTCCAATGGCAGCAGCCACGAGTCCGGGGAACCCAGTGGAGATCGGTGGCGTAGATGTCATGACAACGTCGTACTGCCGGAAATTCAAGACTAGCCAGAGAGCCGCATGCAGTGCGAATATCAGGTAGTAGGGAAGTCGACGAAGCAGAGAGGGGTTCTCCCTCTGTGGCTGCCACGTCCACAGGCGGTGGACGACCACACCCTTATCGCGGTCTGTCTGTTTGCGCTTCCAAGTCCGTTCGAAGTTTCCCGGTGGGTAACAGAGGCACGGTGCCAGAACGGTCACGTCAAAGTCGTCACCGAGATTGACGGCTGTGTCGTGGATTCTGGATGCATTGCCGCCCTTTTCAGGGGGATACCGCTGAGAGACGATGACACAGTCAGTCGTCATCGTCGTGAAATGTGTACATCGCTCGGCCCACTCTCAGATGTTCCGCCCTCGATTTTGACGACGGTCCAGTGCCCGATCGCCTATCGCTACTCATCAACATCGAATCGTTGCACTGTACCCATGACGGGAGTATTAGTATACGTTTGATACTCTTGTGGTGCTCCGAACCTGAATCCGTTATGTACACTATTGAATCGGTATATATTGACTTATTAGGGATTCTCGATCTTGAATAAAGTGTGCTGATAGATCAAAATATGGTCAAAGTACCAATCTGTATTATAATAAACTATCCTGACCTGTCTCTCAAACAAAGAGCCTCAGAAACAGAGTATGAGACGTTCAGGACAGATTATTCGTGGACTCTGTATGCCATATAGACCAGTCTGTAACGGCCTCAAAAATAGTCATGATTAATGAATCTCACTCCCGCGACACTGGATGGCTAAAATAAGTCAGATTACAGTCGTAACCGTCAAAACCACAGTTTCCGTATGTCCGTGATCGGTATCGTGCTGTTCCATACGAGTCAAATTTGGTGTCTGACTGAAGTAGTCTCTCTATACGGCTGAGTATAGCGTCCTGTGCTCAAGATGCGGATCAACCACGCTATACGATATCTTGCCTCAAGGTAGGATACTCTTACTCCTATCATGTATTATTAACTTAAGATAAGCTAACTGCCTGTAAATATCTTTAGTTGGTAATTAAAATGGGTCAAACTCACTTTGACTGGTAGCATCAGTAAATACGGGACCTACACCAGCGGTGAGTGTGATGAATACCGAATCGGAGCAAAGTAATAAGTCATTAACTGAAGAAGCGGACGGAAAGAACGGGCGGAACAAATCACTTGACGGGGGCCAACAAGGTACGATTAACCGCAGGGCATATCTCAAAGCGGGTGCTGTCACAGTCGCCGCACTTGTCGGTGCGAACAGCGTCGCTGCAACCGCATCGTCTCAGCAGACGCAGTATATGACTGATTTCAGTGAGTACGCGCTATGACTGAAGACATAACCGAGCACGGTGCGGTGGCGAACCCGGACGACCCTTCGTTCGATGCGGCGAAACGTAACTGGAAGGCAGTGCTTGACGCGGCAAATGCTACTGGCGACGGTGGCGAAATTTACGTCCCAGAGGGAACGTTTTATTTCGCTCGTGACAGTCGGTCTTCGTTCTTTGAGTTCGGTGGGCAGGAGCCCGCCGGCATATCAATCACCGGGGCCGGTCCAGAGCGGTCAGCGCTAGGGGTGAGCAGGCACACCGACGCGTCATCCCACCCGATCCAGACAGGATTTTACTACGACGATGGTGCCGATCATGGCACGGTCACAATCCGTGATATACGGCTGGATGGGAACTACGAGAATCTACCGGACCTTCGCGGTGCTGGCGGGGGTTCTAGATGTATGAATATCGCTGGCAGTGGAGATGTACATTTCTCGAATGCGCATATCCGCGGCTGGTATCAAGAGGCTATCCTTGGCCGGGACGTGCTACGGACCGTCGACCGGTGTACGTTTGAAGATAACGCCATTGCGGACCACAATTATTCGGGTGGCGGACACATCGGTCACCACATCACCACTCATGCGAGCGAGGGCAACCCTCTCACAGTGACGAACTCCCATTTCATCGACTGTTCCGGGAGCGCAATCGATGTCCGGTTTAACACTGGCGAGATACGGATGCGAGACTGTTACGTGACAGGGACGGGTGCCAACCTGTGTAAGTTGAGCGCCTCCTCGCTGTTCGATGTCCGACGAGTATACCATCGCGCCAACACGCCTTCGCTCGAATCCAAACTTGATGAGAAGTCGGGCGAGAATTTTTATGGCCGCTGTTTCATCAACAGGCTGTCCGACCGCACCGGCGGTGTACCGACAGTGTATCTCGAGAATGTCGAAACCAGAGACCACATGGGATACGCTATTCAGGCCGCCGCCGGACAACTGAATCTTCAGGGTGACAATTTTGCGATTCACAACGCAACGTTCGAGCTAGCTGACGAAGTGTTCCGTGACCGTGACGGGGCGCATTTCTCCGATGTGGCTCTCGACCGCGTGTCAGTGCACAACTGCGAGCGGGAATTGTTCGGCACGCAGGACTCGGACGGGGCTATCAAGACACTCGCGCGTGATAGGAACGGCGGTCTCGGCGACACCGGCGCTATTACGATTGAGGCTGACGAGCAGGGTGCCGACCCGCTCACACCCGATGTGCCGACTGCTTCCGATGTCGGTATCAACTCGGCGTCCGATGACTCTGGGCAGGAAACGACCACTACCTCAGAGCCACCGTTGTTCGATCACTGGACACCGCAGTGGTCCAGTTCCACGAGTGATTGGAGTGTCGACACCGGATCGCAGTTCGCAGGAAACTCTGCTCTCGCCTTCGAGAACACTGACGGGAACCGTACCCGATACGCTATTTCCGCGGACAATGTCGGCCGACCGGCGGACGTTGAGGTACTAGATAAGTTTCGAGTTCCATCGTTCGCTGCGGAGACAGAATACGGGTTCCACGCACGGGTGTATCTCCGTGGCTCGACGGTTGACGGTAATGCCAACGGCTACTGGATAGAGGTCGAAGACCGTGCAGACGCGTTCCGTCTGGGTAAATACACTGACGGGAACGTGAGAACGATTGCCCGATTCGGCACGCCACAGGAGAATGAATACTTCTACAGGCGGTTCCGTGCCGAGGGGTCCGAGCTGAAAGCGAAGGTGTGGCCTGCTGGGACGGACGAACCAACCGAGTGGGATGTTGTCGAGACTGACAGCGACCACGCTGACGGCTGGGTTGGGCTGGGGTCGTTCGACCCGCAACCCGTCGAAACGGACGTGTTCAGTGCCGTGACTGGCGGTGCCACCGCTCAATTCCTTGGCTCCGAGACGACAGATACGACGCCGTCTGTATCCTGGGCAACGCCGACTGATGGTGAGGTAGCGAGTGGCGAGGTGACGGTACAGATCGCAGCAAACGACGAGGAAGATGCGGCAGACGCACTGACTGTAGAACACCGCCTCGGCGACGCTAGCTGGAATACGGCCACATACAACGCTGAGACTGGGTATTTCGAGGACACGTGGGACACGACAGGAGTTGACGGGGGCGACTACCGACTCGAAGCGCGTGTGACCGACTCCGCCGGAAACGACGCCACTGCCTCGGCCACCGTAACCGTAGACAACGGGACGGCTTTGAGCCCCCCGAAGATCGAAGCCGTCGAAGTGAACCGAACGAATACTGATGACTGGTCACGATTCGATGTTGACTGGACCGTTACGGACGCCGATGGGGACCTCGATATGGTCGTCACGACGCTCCTCTCTCAGGGAACAGTGGTGGCTGCCGATAGCACCCGTGTCAGCGGGAAACAGGACAGTTACACGCACCGATTGCGAGACCGCGGCCAAGTCGACGAACTTCGGATCACAGTGAATGACGTCGAGAATCAGGTAGATAGTCTGAGCGAACCGCTGTAGCTCCCGCTCCGTGTTATTCATCTCCCTGTCTGTGGGGCGAAGTTACGATTCAATCGTCGAACGGTTTGTCACTCTTTGTAGCCGAGTTTGCGGAGTTGGAGTCGGACGTTTTCGGAAATTTCGCTCTCAGTAGCTGTAACTTCGGCGTTTGCTACCGACTGAATGTGGTCGTCTAAAGCCCCGGCCAGCCTGTCGTATGCGACAGACTCAATGTCGTCTGGTTGGTTGATCTTTTCCGGTTCGGAGTGGCGCCTGCAAAAAATCTCCTCACCCGTCTCCAGATCCCTGATGAGCTTATACTCTCCGTCAGTTCCCATTAGTCCGCCGTCGTCGTGGTCGTAGCTCTCCGTGAATGCGATACGGTCGCTGGTAGCATCAAAATTTGGTCCGGCGATATCTCGTCCGTCGACTGACTCTGGTGCCTCGATACCGGCTCTTTTCAGTATCGTCGGGACTAGATCGACATGTGAAACCGGGGTCTCTATCTCCCCACCGCTAATCTCAGGTCCATCAATCATCATTGGAACATGAACGTTCTCCTCATAGAGAGCGCTTCCCGGATGAAAAACAAGTCCCTTCTCGTTGAACGCTTCGCCATGGTCCGACGTGAACACAAGGAGTGTCTCTTCGAGACCGAGCGTCTCGTCGAGTCGCTCTAGCAGGTTCCCAAGCTGCCGGTCGAAATACTCTATTTCACCACGATACAGACGCTCAAGGGAATTTATATCGCTCTCGGCGGCCTCGGACCGTTGTTGGTTAACTTTATGAAATAGTTTTACTGCCCGTCTCCGGCTGATTCCTTCACTGACTGTCCCCTCGTGAGGATAGTACGGATTATGCACATCCATGTAATGTGCCCATACGAAGACGGGTTTAGACTGCTGTTTGGTCCAGTTGACGATATGCTGATTCAACTCTTCGGCCGGCTTGTAGAGGTTACTACCAAGCTGAATCCCCAGCCGCTTACCGGCGTTCTGGTACGTCCAAAAAACGAGATCTGAGAGTTGCTCGGTAGCGACAGCCCGTTCCACGGCCGTGTTGAACAGAGACGTGAGCTTGGAGTCTGTGTCCCCATCTCCTCCACTGTCACGACCCAGATAATAGTCGAACCCTCTATCGTAGTTGTATGTCGGGCTTAGATACGTGTTCGAGTGAAAGCCACCTGTGGCGTACCCCTCTTCGGACAACCGCTCCGCAATATGCACTCGGTCCGGATCGAAGCCAGTCTCCGCTGATTCGAACGTCCAGGGATAGCTCCCGCTCAGAATCGAGAGAAACGATTGCTTCGTGTATGGCGCATTCGCGTATGCAGTGGAGCACGTGAGCCACTCTTCGGTCATCTGCGGAAGCGTTTCGAGCGAGTCAGGAGCCTTCTGCCCGGAAACATAGTCAGCACGCAGTGAATCGACGGTAATGAAAACGATATTTTTCATTGCCATTCCCTCCACTGGCCGGAGTTATATCCCACAAATCGAACCCGTTCGCGTTTCATCAAATAGTCTCTCGTGTGTATCCAATTTGGATTCGACATGGGTAGTTTAGCAACATTCAAGGAAATAATTATACGTTCCCTAACCGAGTAACACGCCAACTCCGACGTTATCCCCACTTGATACGGATTATGAATCAATATCTCACAGAACTACTCGACTACCTGTTCCAGATGTCGGAGTTCTGATCAGTGTGACATCAGTTCGGACTCGCCGTCGTTCCGTCATTCGCGGTAGCATTAACGAGATATTGCGTATAATCGCCGTTGTCGTACAGTCGGTTGACTGTCTGGTCCCGTTCGAGTTGATCGAAATCACCGGGTGTGTATCGCCATCGGTCACGATAGCCCGGGAAAAGCTCTGGATACGTGATCCGGCCCTTCCGTGTGATTGTAAGGTAGTGGTCGGAGTCGTAACTACTCCCGAGATACTGTCGGGTGGTGTAATTGAAATGACTCGGCGGTGTCCCTTCGTCGAAGTTATCCGCTGTCTGAACACCGTTCCGGTAGTCGTGATGTCGATGAAAGGTGATCCCGAAGCGGTCGAGATTTTCGGTGGCCTCGCCGTGGCCCATCAGCCATGCGCTCCCCTCAATTTCCATCTCGGTTACCTGTGGATTCCGTTCAGAACTCAGCGGCGATTTATACACGCTGAATGTGGAAAGGCTTGCGAGCAGTAGGAGAACTACCACAGCTGTCGGCCAGAACCCTACAGTCCGTCCGATCCGTCTCTCGCTCCAGTCGACCTTTCTCCAGCTGACATACAACAGCTGTCCGACCAATATGATAGCGCCGATCTTAGCGATCTGGAATGGTCGGTTCGGCGGGACGATGAGGTCCGAGACTAGGAATAACAATCCTCCAAAGCTGAATACGACCACCGCCCCGGTAAACAGGCCGAGGTGTGGTGTTGGGACATATCGACCTTTCCAGACCAGAGCAGCTACAGCGACGGTAAATGTGAACCCGAGCCCAAACAGCATGAATTCTACGCCATACTTGAACAGTATCACTCGAAGAATATCGATTAATGCCGGTGAAGATTCTTGAATAGTTTGCTGATAAGCGGCCACCGGCGGTTCCCCTTGATCGACACCGAACAGAGTGGTGTAGATCCGCTTGAAGCGCAGAAGGATACCCGCGTACTGCGTGTACCAAACCGCAAACAATGCTACTGAGAGCGAAAAGAGATTTTTCGTTGTGGGGAGTGGACCGCCCATACCCGGAACGTGATTGCTCCCGCGATATAGGACGAATGTCCCGATGACAAAAAGCGCAGTTAGCGGGTGATAGAATGTCTGTGCGAAGAGTGCGATCACGAAAGCGGTTCGGGTTGCAGGTGCGGCGCTTTGATCACTCTTGAAAAGAAGGTACAGCGAGAACGGTATCAGCATAACACTCAGTGCAAAGGGGCGGAACCCGAGATGTGCGAATCGAAGCACAGGGAGCATGACGAACGGGAGTCCAAAGAGCATCTCTTGTCGGGAGTCGAACACGGTCCGCAACAGATAGAACATCGCTCCGTAATATAGCAGAGAAAACATGGGAGACAGCACCATCACGACCGTCATCCAGCCAAGACCCGTCGCATCGGAAACAGTGACAGCCAGAACGTGGGCTGGCGGGTAGATGTTGGCGCCGATCTCGCCGGTGACAACAAAATCGCGGATATACCCGAGATGTGACATAGGGTCTTCACGCCCATACATCTGATACCCACGCAGGAACGGCATGAGAAAGAGGACTAAATTAGAGAGAATCATGAGCGCGAGTGCCGGTCGCCACGTCGTATCCGCGCGCTCAGCCGCGCTCAAGAGTATAACAAGGCCGCCCACGAACAGCGCACCGACGATCGAGACCCAAAAATACGACGGGAGAGCCCCGTAGATGGATATTTCATACTTGGTTGCCGATGGCACCGTAGAAACGACTGCGACCGCAACCATGAGTAGCCCTGTCCCGAGGAGCGTAAGTAGTTCAAGATGCCGGGTTCGGCTCATCGGTGTCGCCTCCTGAGATTTCGCTGGAAGAACCACATCGTCGAGCGAGAGTAATGTTGATCAAGAGCATCAGATGATCCTTCACTTGATCGGGCTTGCATATCTTCCCCTTTCCGAATTGTATACATTGTTATGCGATCATTTAGCTGTCTCCACAGGGCCGCCGGAAGAATCTGCGGTCCGTCCGTGACGGTTCCGCTCCTGTCCGGTGTGCCTACTTGACTGACTGTGACATGGTCTATCTCACTATCACTCCACGGTGGGAATGAAAACGACAACAGCGGTTCAGTTGAGCCGATGCCACAGTGTCCGGTTTCCCGATGGTACGTCGTCGCTGTCATGCTGGAAGCCAGGAGAGTTTAGGTGCCGGAAGCGGGACCGTTAGTTACCTTCTGTCGGAGAGAGGCAATCGATTCATAAGACCATCTCCCACCGAGCGACGCAACCAAATGCGGATACACTGACCAGTACAACGGATTCGCGAGCGCGGATAAGAAAAAGTACTTCCTGGCCTCCCTGTAACGGTCGGCTCTAACCGCAGACCGTGCCAGCGAGCGACGCATTGTGGCTACGAACATCCGCTCATAGTAGAGTCCGTACTCCGCCGCAACCCAGTCATGTTTCGAGATGAGCAGTGGATAGGCCACGTCTCGCTTCTCTTCAAACTTTTTCGTAATGCTGTCGGGGAGTCCGGTCTGACGGTACGTCAGCGTCTCCCGAACTGGCTGGAAGTGGGCGTGCTGTGCTAGGCGGAAGAACCACTCGCGGTCTTGCCAGGCAGGCAATCTCTCGTCGGGTAATCCTGCAGTTTCTATGACCGTCGTATCGACCATAACCGACGAGAACTGACCGAAGTTCGTGCCGGTCAGGAGGTCCGTCATTACGTCGCCCGATGCGACTGGTGTCGACACTGTCGTGCCCTCTGGCCCGTCCTTCCGAACGCCGGTGTACACAACACCGGTCTCCGAGCCAGACTCCTGAAATGCTTGCACCTGCTTTGTAATCTTCGTCTCGTCCCACTGGTCGTCATCGTCCAGAAATGCGACGTACCGGCCGTCGGCGGCTCTAATACCCGTATTCCTGGCAGCGTTCGCTCCTCGGTTCTTGTCGTGACGGAGGATCCGAAACGAGTTGCCCACCGTCGGATCGAATGAGTCCAGCGTTTCTCTGACAGGAGTCGGAGATGCGTCATCGACGACGAGCAACTCAATGTTGTCGTACGTCTGCTCTAGAACACTCTGGATGGCGCTCGATAACCGTTCGTTCCGGCCGTACGTCGGAATGATTGCGCTCACGAGCGGCGTTGTCCCTCCTTCCGTGTCCACGGACTCATTCATGTGGCTTCGGTATTGGGAGTCGGGACCGACAGTGTTCACTATTCGGCACCTACTCGTGCTCCCAAACCGCAAGTCATCGGCTGGACATATCGCTGGTACCACCCGGTCGCCCTCTCTTCCTGAAGAAACTCCCCTCGAAGTCTGGACAACGTCCCGACCAGTAGTCAGATACACGCCTGAAAAACATATCAATACCGGAGTCGACGGGGTAACTAGAGGTGTGCCGTCTGATGGATTATGTTACTCCCGTCAATAGATACCAGAATAGGTTAAGAAGGGAATAACAATGCTATCAATCACAGCATATGTGGGTATGCTTACTGGGATCGCATCAAGTGATCTGCCCTCCGACGATACATGACTTGATTTACACGTACAAAAACAATGACTGATGACTCAGGGTTGGCGTCGCAGATAGGCCGACGGAAGCTCCTTGCCCTCCTCGGATCAGCCGCGGTCACCGGTGGTGTTGCCCATCAAGTGTTTGGGGGTCGGTTTACCGGGCCCAGTGAGGAGCCACTGGCTAGTGTCAAAGGCACGCCGGAGGCAAAACCAGATCAGGAACATAAGCCAGAGACGAGCGGGGAGAACATCAGGGCGCACGGTGCGAAACCGAACCCGGGCGATCCGAGTATTGAGGCCGCAGAGAGGAATCTGAAGGCCCTCCAAACTGCTGCTCAAGCGGCTGGTGCTCACGGGTCTATTTACGTCCCAGAGGGAACGTACTACATTGGCCGTAGAGCAGCGCAGTACGAACCATTTAATCGGATCGGTGTCGACGGGGATATGCCACCCGGCATCTCAATCTATGGAGCCGGCCCACAGGCCTCGGAACTCGCTATTACAGAACGACTTCAGGCCGATTCACACCCGGTACAGACCGGCTTCCGCTATATGGACGATGTGGACCACGGTACGGTCGTTGTTAGGGATGTCCGGCTCAATGGAAACTATGAGAACCTCCCGAACCTCCGCGGTGCTGGTGGCGGATCAAGATGTATCAAAGTCGGTGGCGACGGTGATCTCCACCTATCGAACGCTCATATCCGCGGCTGGTATCAAGAGGCTATCCTTGGACGGGATGTGCTACGGACCGTCAACCGGTGTACATTCGAAGACAATGCCATCGCCGACCACAATTATTCGGATGGCGGACACGTCGGCCACCACATCACCACCCACGCGAGCAAAGGCAATCCCCTCAGAGTGACGAACTCTCGATTCATCGATTGTTCTGGAAGCGCCATCGATGTCCGATTTAACGCCGGCGAGATATCTGTCAGAAACTGCTATGTGACTGGTACTGGTGCGAATTTTTGTAAATTGAGTGCCGCATCCCTGTTGGATGTCCGTCGTGTCTTCCACCGCGCGAACACTCCCTCGCTCGAAGCGAAGCTTGATGACATCCCCGGACACGAGTTTGATGGGCGACAGTTCATTCAGCGTATAGCTTCCCGAGCGGACACCCCACCGACAGTACGTCTTAATGACGTTGTTACGACAAATATGACAGACTACGCGCTCCAGTGTCGGATTGACGAAATGACTATCGAGGGAGATATGATAGCAATCATTAAAACGAACATACGAGAAGACGATGAAGTTATCAGAGACCGGGATTCTGGATGGTTCTCGGATATCGATATCGACCGGCTCTCAGTCCATGAGTGCAATGGCATGGTGTTCGATCTGAGCTCATCAAATGGCACTATCCAGACCTTGGCACGGAACAATAATCAGGGAGGGCTCGGCAACACAGCTGACCTCACGGTCGAAACGGATGCGAAGGGGCAAGCACCGTTCGAGCCATCAGTACCGTCGCCATCGACTGTCGGAATCAACACTGCGTCACACTCAGTGGTATGGAGGTGATCTAGTATGCCTGCACTGAAACTCACTGCCAGTCACCGAACAGGGATTCACCGTAACTATCAGACATCTCAATCATGAATGGACCAGACACAGGTATCAGACGATTGACTCTCGCATCACCGAAATCGGACACAGAGCCTCGACTCCGCCGGTTTCTGCTGATTTATATCAGCGTGCTGGTATCGCTTTCGCTGGCGATGTGGTGGGTCGGGTTTACGGCATTCAGTGTCTACTATGTCATCGCCTTCCTGTGGTTTCTAGTCCTGAGCGTACTCCTAGTTTCGCCGAAGGCAGATATGAGGTGGACCCACGGTCTTCGATGGGCTAAATGGCTCGGCTGGATACTGCTTGTGTATGTCCTCTTTAGACGTGTGATGCCTGTTCTTTCATAGCGAAGAATCAGTTCAAATGTTAGACCGAATACATCGCGTAGCTTTGACCGTCACTGCGCTTATATATCAAAAGTATAATAACAAAACGTGGAATGTTAGCACTACTTGTGGATGGAAGGGTTCCTCTGAGCTCTGGATTGAAGACCTGCACCTCGACAGCCACATATCGGGTTGACGTAGAATCTGTAGGGTTCCATAGCATATATTGGGGTGCATATAACCCGAGAAGATCCTGTTTTCGACCGACCATCCGCAGAAATTGGTGGCTCAACATATGTATTCTGAATAAAGTAACAGTTAGGCCCCTACGCGTCAAACTCATCTATAATTGCCAGTTCAAGGATGACTTTAGCGCGATAGTTTCCCCCAAGAGCGTAGCATCCCAAAGTGAACAGCACATCCAAGATAGCTATAATTTTATTTGTTATTGTCTGTCTTCTAAACCATGCGTCAAAGAGAACACCAGTACCCGATGCATACTTAATGAGGCGCATTTCTAGTCAGCATTCATGTACGATGCGGTCGTAAGTGCGATGAACCACCCAGACCCCTTTAATCCCTACATGGGGCTGTTCAACTTCCGCTCTATCAAAGCGCTCAGTGCGAGAGACGCTAGTCTAGATGTTGTTACCCCTCGTCCGAGAGCGCCCCCGATCGGCCCCTATTCCGAGTTCAGTGATATCCCGAGTCGACATGAGTACAGCTCTCATGAGGTCCACTATCCAAGGTTCCTTTATTTGCTGCCACAAAAACTATTCAAATACACATTATCGTCGAAGTCGTTTTCGGAAATGCTTCCGAAATATGTCTCATCGAACTTTGAGACGCCAGATATCTGTCACGCTGGTCACATCCATTACGATGGTTACGGGCTGGTTCCGTACTGCAGGAGCAACGATATCCCGTTGACAGTCATGGGACGTGGAAAAATTTTGAATAACTTCTACAATCTCTCACAGATAAGCCGACGGAAGATCAGAGAGACTCTCGATTACGCGGATGGGATCTTTTGCGTGAGTGAATCACTCGCACGAATTGCCAACAATATTACCGAAACCCCGAAAGCCACTGTACTCCCCAACGGTGCGGATCCGTCACGGTATCCAACGGATAACGAGGCAACGATTCGACAGGAACTAGGAATCGACCAAGATACTACGCTTGTCATGTTCTGTGGCGGGTATACGGAACGGAAAGGGATCCGCGAAATTTGTGAGGCTCTGGATAACATTCGTAACGACGACGTAGCCTTTGTGTTCGTCGGTCATTACGGTGATCTCCGCACAGAACTCCTCGCCGAACTCAAAGCTAGCCATCACGAGAACTATCGAGTTCTCTGGGAAGTTCCGCCACTGGGCCTTCGTCGATGGTTCGCTGCTGCAGACATTTTCATGCTCCCGAGCCACGCAGAAGGCCGGCCGAACACTATATACGAGTCGATGGCCAGCGAAACAGCGGTTGTCGCCTCTGCTGTGTCCGGTATCCCAGAACAAGTTGTAGACGAGGAGACGGGTCTCTTGATCCCAAAAAAAGACTCCGATGCGCTTGCTACCGCTCTGAACAGTCTCATCGGTAATTCAAAAGAACGAGAACGAATGGGAACAAACGGAAAGGAACGGTTAGTATCGAAGGGCTGGACGTGGGAGGCACACGGGCAACGACTTGCGAACCTGCACGAAACAATCATCAATGACGGCCAACTCCCCGCAGCTGAAATCTTAGGCTAATGCCTGGCAGGTAGTGCTGTTAAGCTGTGAAGACGTGCTTTTCGAGGAAACGTTCGTACTCATCAAACACGGGTTTCGGCGAGAAGTCATCAGCGCGGGACCGCAACCGGTCAGAATCAGGCGGGTCAGCAAGCGTGTCACAGACTGCGTTGGCCAATCCATCCGTGTCGTCTATTGGGATAAGTGTACCATGCTCCCCATCAGAGAGGATCTCTCTGGGGCCGCTTGGACAGTCTGTCGACACGACCGGGCACCCAACCGCCAAACACTCGATTAATACCGTCGGTAATCCCTCATACTGGGACGAGAGGAGAAACACATCTGACTTTGTCATGTACCGATACGGGTTATCGACGAATCCGGGAAGAGACACCACATCTGATAACCCCAACTGCTCAACTGTCGTCTGAACTTGCGCTCTGCACGGTCCTTTACCCGCAATGACTGCACGCGCATTGGGGTTCCTGTTGACTACTTTCTCGAACGCATGGACCCATCCATCGAGATTCTTTTGCCGTGCGTGTCGCCCAACGAATAGGACGACATCTCGCTCATCGTTTTCTACCCACTCGTGCTCGACTGGTTGTCTGGCCCGACCACGAATCTGTTCGACATCCACAGGGTTGTGTAGGACAGAAATGTCTGATCGGTCGACTGGTGTTCTATCGACGAGGCTATCCGCGACGCCTTCGGAAACACTGATTATCTGATCTGATGCGGGGTAAAGTCTGGGAACGATCCGTCTGACGATCTGGTCTTTCGGTGTCGCCTCAACGTCGTGTCCGAACACGGAGTGTTGCGTCGGAATCACTGCAGTATCGGCGCTGAGGAACCGATTGATGGCGAGTGAGACAATGCTGGGGTGTTCAAGATGGGGAAACAACGCTGCTGGCTTTCGTTTATTTAAATATGTGGCCAGAAACGGTAGGTGCGCGGCCACCCCGACCACAGGCGTCTTCGATGGTGGCAGTTCGACGATAGACACCTGTCCGGATAATTCCGACCGAAGCTCACCGCTCGCCCGTGACAAGAGAAGATCAATGTCGTATCCTCGGGTGACCAGTCCGTTCGCGATTGTGATTGCGACCTGCTCTGCACCGCCAACGGAGAGATCTGGAATGAAAAATGCCAGCAGTGGTCGGTCACCGTCCATCGTGGTTACATTGTTTTGCTTGGGTACTGTCGAGACAGCAGAACCGGCCCCATCTGAAAGCGTCGACTCGTACATTGTCGTACTGATCCCGTCAGATAGTCTTTGTTAGTCACTGGGTTCCGAAATTGAATTCCACAACATGACCCCGCCTGTTCAGGTGAGCAGATGAGATGGACAGAACGATAGAGCGGGTTGGAAGGAACAGACGGTAAGAAAATCTTACGAGACTCATTGTACAGTCCAATATGTAGTCTGCCCCTGCTAGCGGGCATTACACGTACGAAGCCTGCTCGTAGTGGTACCTGTACTGCGCTGCGGTCAATCCTGACCTCTACCAAACAGGAAACTGGGGACGTCAGCTCTAACTCGTCAGGCTTGTTAGCTTCATATAAAATTTTCACAATTTGAGAGATTCATTGTGATAGCCCCAAGGCAGATCAGGATCATCAAATGAAGGCGTCATAAAGGTGTGCACGGTTGATACGTCATTACAAAGTGTGAACCGCTGCCGTCAGGTACTGGTAACGCTAACCCAGATATGCGTACGTCGGTACGCGTTCTCGGGGCGAGGGTTCGATCCAACCGGGGCTTCGTTCCGATAGAGAAGGTATGAAACCCGGATATCCTCTCCAACCAGCGTGGGAGACATTTCGTGCGATCGATTAAGAGTTTCACCAGCCGCAACGCGGCTCCTGAACCGACCTATCTGCGCGGTAGCTAGGACACTGCCGTTCTTGATTCTCTGAGCGATGACTACCACTGTATAATTTAGCTCTTGTCCCTCATGATTGCCGATGGTGACCTGAACAGTCCGGGAACTGCCGAGTGCCATCTCTGACGGATACTCAGACGCAATGGGCTCTCCGTTGTCGGATTCAGTTACCAGCGCAAACTCCGTAAACTGTTCACCCCGGTCAGTCGATATGGCCGCGTAACCGATCCCGGTACCGGAGAGAAGAAGCCCTAATACAAGCAACGTCCGTAGCATCGGAACACTTCTAACCGGTGGTCGAGACGCCTTGCTCCGGACGGTTGTCATCCAACGTAAGGGACTGAAAGACTCGTCAGCTGGCACTCGCAGCCGTCGAATCGCTGCAGCAATCGTGAGAACGACAGTCGTTACGCCGATAGAGAGTTGGTACGGTCCGGTAGTCTCACCCGGCGAAATCAAGACTACTCCTAGCCCCAATAGCGGGACAATACAGACACTGGTTCCAACTGCAAGGACACATCGTTCGCCTGTAGAGATTCGTCCCCCCCAGTTATCAAACGATCCATCTGACTCGGCGGAACCACGCGGGAATAGAAGCGCGGTCAAAGCGTATCCCGGCGCGATAAGCACCGCCACCAACCCCAAAACAACTCTTGCGGGAGACTGTCCGATATACCCTTGGACAGTGGCGAGATGCCAGAGGCCAAGGAGTCCGATCAGCAGAAGGTCGATCGGGAACGCCTCCGTCTCGATGTTCGCATCTGCATCAGTAGCCATTATCGCTTGATGAGAGTGAAGTAATAAAATTAGACAGTTACTACCAGTGTAGACAGTCAGATCAAAGATTATCGTCCGTAATCTGGCCTCCCAATTTGCTCACTGGATGGCAAGGAGACTGTTGTCAGTTGATGAACTGCCACTTGGAAAGCAACTGTCCAGAGCGTGGGCGTCCAGTTGTACGCAATTGAGTCGGGATCCGTCTATCCCCAGCCAAGCGAATCATCGGGGACCAGTCAATTCGGGCTTAAGAATAGACTCACTATCGAGAGACAGTGCTTGCCGGCTCTGGTCACTCGGGGGCCGTGACTGTTTCTCTTGCGGGGAGTTCCGGGACTGCATCGAGAATCTGAACGGCGGCTGTCCCATCTCCGAAAGGCGTGTTCCAGTCCCCGGCCTTTCCGCGCATTTGTGTCGCTGCCGCGGTGATGCTACTCGGTTTCCGGCCGGCAACACAGTTCGCACCAACAAATGCTGTCTCAGGGCGTTCAGTTCCATACCTAAGCGTCACACACGGTGTCCCGAGGATGCTGCTCTCCTCCTGCACACCACCTGAGTCGGTGAACACCAGGTCCGCTGTGCTCTCTAATCTGAGGAAATCAAAGAAATCCAGTGGCTCGATAAGACGAATTTGGTCGGGAACTGCAATACCGAACTCTTCGAGGCGGTCCTTCGCTCGGGGATGAATCGGGTAGATGACTTCTCGTTTCGCTTGAGCGCTTGCTCGTGCGACGCCGCTGAGAATCCGCTCGAACGCTTCCCGGTCATCGACTGTTTCCGCTCGGTGAGCGGTCAAGAGGTCGAACTGCCCTTCTGAAACGCCGAGCTCACTCAGAATCTGACTGCTGGTTGCAGCATCATCGTCAAAGGTCTCGACTGCGTCGACAATCGTATTTCCAGTGACTGTGATACGGTCCTCGGGAATCCCCTCATCTCGGAGTAACGTTGCTGTTTCGGCGGTTGGTGGGAACAAATGGTCAGCGATGTGATCAATGATGACGCGGTTCGTCTCTTCGGGCATTTCGTCATCGAAACTTCGAAGTCCTGCTTCGACGTGAGCCACGTCGACATCCATCTTGCTCCCCGCGAGTGCGCCCGCAAGGGTGGAGTTCGTGTCTCCCTGGACAAACACCACTGTGGGCTCAGTGGCTTGAAGTTCTTCTTCGATACCAGTGAGCATCGCACCAGTCTGCGCCCCGTGATCGTCAGATCCGACTTCGAGGTTCACATCTGGCGGTGATAACCCGAGCTGTCGGAAAAAGACAGTATCAAGCGAGTCTGAGTAATGCTGTCCAGTGTGGACGATGTGTGTACCGACGCCACGCCGGTGACACTCTTTGATTACCGGGGCTAACTTGATAATCTCTGGGCGCGTTCCAAGCACAAACCCAACGGTGTTGTCAGTCATTGTTGCTCACGATTCCGGTAATTGAACGTCCGGTGGGAGTCCACCCACTCAGTTTCATAGCGATTCCGTGAGTAGCCGATAAGATTTGTTATAGGCCTCCTACGCCGTTGTTGATTGCCAGTGGGAGAATTGTTTCTGACAGACGGCTATTCGGAGCACTAACTCAGAGTGTCCGGACATCGAATCCGTGCTCAGTCCATTGCGCCGTGTCGATGACATCAACTGGATCAACCACAGTCCGGCCTGCCATCTTCGACCTGATGTCCTCTGGGTCGAGCGCTGCAAACTCATCGTGTGCAGCCCCGAATATCACCGCGTCAGCGCCGTCAACTGCTACATCGAGTGGCACTAGCTGTAATCTGGAGTCCGTTGCCCGCGGGTCGTGAATCGTGACTGATCCCTCGTCCCAACCCCCATCCATGGCCGGGCGTGTATCCACTGTGACAGTCCCGAGCAGTTTGGCTATTTCCAATCCCGGAGAATTGCGAGTGTCGCTGACGTTGCCCTTGTACGTGATTCCAAGGACGGCCACAGTCTTGTCTTCGAGTGAGCCGATGGCATCTTCGAGTATTCTGACGACGTGTTCGGGCATCCTGCTGTTGACTCGGCTCGCGATATCGATTAGCTCTGTAGCACCAGACCCATCGCTCAGGAAATGTGGGTCGACAGGAAGGCAGTGCCCACCCACGCCCGGACCAGGGCTCAAAATATCAACCCGTGGATGGTTGTTCGCGAGCGAAATTGCAGACCGAACATCGATGCCGTAGTTCTCTGCGAGGAGCGCAAGCGTGTTGGCATATGCGATACTGACGTTTCGTTCGGCGTTTTGTGCTAGCTTCACGAACTCGGCGGTCGTTGGGTCTGCGGCGACATGTATCTCTCCTGAGGTGAGTGGTTGATAAAGCGATTTGATGGCACTGACTGAGGCCTCATCAACACCACCAACGATTCGATCGTTGGTTCGGAGTTCTGTGAGCGTATTCCCTGGCATCACCGTCTCAGGCGTGTACCCCAGGTGTACATCCTCACCGATATCGAAGTCGTCTTGTGACAGGATCGGTGCCAAGATTCCGGTCGTTGTGCCCGGCGGTACTGTTGATTCCAGCACCACGGTGTCGCCCGATCTGAGAACGTCTGCCACGTTCCGTCCGGCATCTTTCACGTATGTCAGGTCCGCCCCGTCGTTCAGTTCGTCGTACGGGGTTGGAACACAGATAATATGTACATCAGCGGGTTGGGGACGGCGGCTCGGCGTTAGATTGGACTCCAGTGCATCCTGAATGTACGATTCAAGTTCAGGCTCGCTGACGTTCGGGTTTCCCTCGTTGAGGCGATCGATTACACCTTCGTCAACATCGAAACCAGTGACATCAGTACCTGCGTTGGCGAACAGCGATGCAGTCGCGAGCCCGATATAGCCGAGCCCATGGACGCAGATACTCATGCTCTCTGTGCCCTCGGTCGTTTCGTTATTGACTCGCCACGCTGTCGCCGTGCTAGATAGTCTGATGTTGATTCGCTTCGCATTGACTTACGAATCATATAGATTAGCCTTTGTTATGCAGAAGTTGTTTCTGGTAATAGAGATAACACCATAGTAAACCCAGACCTGATAAGTGTGTCTGGACCACCTAATATGGCCAATCAACTACTGAGCCGCCGGCTATTTCCGGTATAATTCCAAGGAGTGAAGAATAATTCCGGTGAAAGATGCGAGGATCCCAATGATTGTGAAAGTGGTGCTAGCCAGAGCATATCCAAGCGGAAAGCTCCCGGACTGAAGATAATTGAACATCGTGAAGTAGGTGAACGCAAATCCGACCAGAACGCAGGATACTCCGGGCACACCAAGCAACATGATAGGGTGCTCTCGCTCAACTGTCCGAATAATGTTACCAACGAGGGTGAGTCCATGCTCAACTGGGCCAAGGTTGTTAGAAGCCTCCACGTCGTAATCTATCGTCGTTGGGACCTCTACGACTTGGTAGCCGTTCGAGTGTGCGTGATAGAGAATATTGGTGCTTGCATCCATGTGGTCGCCGATTGAGTTGTCTTCAGCGAGTGAGCTTATCGCCTCTGTACTATACGCACGGAACCCGCTCTGTGTGTCGCTGATCTGCTTGGTCGGTCTGAGGATTCCGAGGCTGAGATTAGTCATGAGATTCACCGCAAACAGACCAAACCGCCGATACAACGGCATCTCGGTGTCTGCGTCCTCATCGAACCGATTTCCAATAACGACTTCGGCTCCCGACTCCTGTTGCTGTTCGATCAAGTCCGGGATATCACTGGGATCGTGTTGCCCATCAGCATCAAGGATGACCAGGTAGTCGGCATCACCCCGGTCAGCCTGGTCAAAAATACTGTTGAGGGCACCACCATACCCGACGTTACGGTCGTGCTCGTACACTGTCGCGCCCGCCGCCGATGCGACTTCGACAGTGTCGTCAGTACTCCCGTCGTCGACCACCAGAACGCTGTCTGCATAGTTCTTGGCAGACTCCACCACCGTACCAATCGTTGCCGCCTCGTTGTATGCCGGAATTCCGACCATGACAGTCGGATCCGCCTCGGTGACGGGTTCAAGTTGGGCGTCGACGGTGAATTTCTCGGTCTCTTTCAGGGCGTCCCGGCTTGCCGGGAGATTAACTGACCCATCCTCCTCACCATGGTAGAGAAGGCCTGGATACCCAGCTTCCTTGGCGAACAGCTGCAGGCGCTCGCGGGGGGAATCGGCCTCAGCCCAGTTTCCAGAGGGGAGAACCACTTCTGCATCGAGCCATCGGGCAAAAGTGAGTGCCTGAAGATCAGCATCAACTGCAGCCGTGACAATTGCCTGGTGTGCCCGTGAGTGTATACGAAGAATCTCAGCCGCAATCCACTCTGCGTTCGACTCGGTTGCGACTAACCCAACGGCGGGCAAGTTCTTTGAAACCTCGCGTGTGCTGTCACTAGCGGGCGATTGCTGTATTCTATCCGACATCTCAGTTCCACTCCGGAACCGCACTCAATTGCGGTCGTCCGGTGTGATCGTCCACACGCTCCGGTACGTTTAGTGGTGTCATTGTGGCGAATAGTGGATTCCGTTATGCTCTGCTGTGAACGAGTTATCATATTGTTATTCCCAGCTTTCCGAGATTGCGCCAATCCTGTATTATTCGCAAAAAGCTGGTAACAAAGTACGGACTGACGTGAGGACACGATACGTGGCCGCTATGGTCTCACCGGGCGTTCGCTCGGCACATGCCCTGTGATCCAAAGATTAGTCGCTTATGAACCGAGGCGTATGTCTACGAATAACTTAACCCATGAAAACCCCCCGTTCGGGTAGCATGTCGACGAATGAGATCCACAATTGTCGGGTGTTAGTTACCGGAGGGGGTGGATTCATTGGGAGCCATCTTACGTCAGCGCTAGCGGAGGAGAACGATGTGCGGGTCCTCGATGACTTTTCAACGGGACGGCGTGCCAATCTCCCAGCCGATGTAACCGTCGTTGAGGGTGATATACGAAAAAAGGGAACGCTTGACGAGGCGATGAATGACGTTGACGTAGTTTTTCATGAGGCCGCAATGGTTAGTGTTCCACAGTCGGTTGAGCAGCCGGTCGCCTGTCACGAACTTAATGGGTCGGCAACTGTCTCCGTGTTCGACTGCGCTCGACGACAGGATGCGCGGGTCGTACTCGCCTCCAGTGCCGCCGTATACGGTACCCCCGATACGGTCCCAATTACGGAAGCGGAACCGGCTGATCCACGCACTCCGTACGGAATCGAGAAGCATCTCGGCGAGCAGTATGCGCGGTTTTATACAGAGCAGTACGGTCTGCCGACAGTCCCGCTACGGTACTTTAACGTCTATGGGCCGCGTGGACTGGACGGGGAATACGCTGGTGTCATCGGCACGTTCATCCGTCAGGCGCAGGCCGGTAACCCGCTCACAGTCGAAGGTGACGGAAAGCAGACGCGTGATTTCGTTCACGTCGATGATGTCGTCCGGGCCAACCTGCTCGCAGCCACGACAGATGCGACCGGCAGGCCGTTCAACATCGGAACTGGGCGAAGCATTAGTATCAACGAACTCGCCGAAACCGTCCGGGACGTCGTTGGAACGGATGTGGCAATTGAACACGTCTCCGAGCGGGTGGGTGATATCAGAGAGAGCGAAGCGGACCTCAGTGACGCACGCACACTGCTCGGATATGAACCGACCGTATCTCTCCGAGAAGGGCTTGAGTCAACGCTCAACGCTGAAGGCGAATAGGCACCTCCTGTTGCTGCTAACGGATATTGCAAATGCGGGGCAATAGTCTCATTCAGGCCATTTTTTGCTCCCGATAGTAGCGAAATGGCTTTTTGCGTCACGAAGTCATCACTTGTACACACAGCGATGATATAACCAAGGCATACTGATATAAAATAGCGTCTAACACTGACCTGACCAACTCATTCGAAAACGAGAACAGCCGTGCTGTTGCCTGTCTACATTTTCACTCAGTACTGGCAGACACGGCAGTGCGGTACGCTGTGGAGCCATCTAACGGGTCACGCACAGTGCCTGCACTGCCTCCAGACTAGAAGCGGCTTCTGGCAGCACCACTGAGCACCGTTTCTGCGGGGGATTTTTTACCGATTCGGACGGAATCAGTCGTATGATTCATAACCGGAGCGCACTGGCTGCCAGCGCTGCACACGAGGTGGCACTCGACTGTCTCGAAGCTGCTGTGGACGCGGCTGCACCCACGGCCGCCACCAAATCGGCTGTCAGCCGCGACGGCGAGACGCTGACAATCGCCGGAACGACCTACGAACTTGCCGAGTATACCGATGTTATCGTTATCGGCGGTGGGAAAGCCGTCGGCGGCGTGACACGGGCACTTGAGTCTATGCTCGGCGACAGCCTCAGCGGCGGCCACATCCTCTCCAAGCAGGCCGTCGACACTCAAACCGTCCAGAGTTCGATGGGAGACCACCCGTTACCGTCGGACAAGAACGTCGCGGCGACGACTGAGATACTAGAGACAGTCGATGAAGCCGACACGGACACGCTCATCTTATTTGTCCTGACTGGTGGAGCCAGCGCGCTGCTATCGGCTCCGGCCGGGGACCTGACACTGAACGACCTCCAGACAACGACCGATAGACTCCTCAGTGGTGGCGTTCCGATTACGGAGATTAATGCGGTCCGGAAGCACCTCTCAGACCTGAAGGGTGGACAGATAGCACGGCGCGCGGCTCCCGCTACTGTTGCCGGGGTACTAGTCAGCGATGTCGTCGGAAACGACCTCTCGACCATCGGTAGCGGTCCGTCAGTCCCGGACGAAACCACGTATGGAGATGCGATCGATGTGTTCGAACGATACGGCCTCGCGCCGCCGCCAGCCGTTCACGACCATCTTGAAGCCGGGCAAGATGGCCGACGACCGGAGACACCGTTCCCCGACGATTCAGTCTTCGACCGTGTTACGAACCATCTCATCGCGGACAACGCAACTGCACTTGACGCCGCCGCTGCTGTCGCACGGGAGGCCAGCTACGAACCATTGGTCCTCACGTCTCGGCTGCGCGGCGAGGCCTGTGAGGTAGCGAAGCCGCTCGTCGCTATCGCCGAAGAAGCGACAGCGACTGGCACACCGGTCGAACCGCCAGCAGTCCTCCTTGCCGGTGGTGAGACGACTGTCACGGTCAGGGGAGATGGCGGACAGGGCGGCCCCAATCAGGAATTCGTCCTTTCGGGGGCACTGGCCCACGACGGCGACGCAGTCATCGCTGCCGTCGACACTGATGGCGAAGACGGAAGTTCAGACGTGGCTGGAGCTATCGCTGATACGAGCATCATCGAGGACCGCGAACGAGCCCGCGACGCGCTGCTCGCAAATGATGCCGGCTCGCACCTCTCAGAACTCGAGGCGACAGTTGAAACCGGACCGACCGGGACGAACGTCAACGACGTGATTGTGCTCGTTGTTCCAGAGGCAACCGAGTAACGGCGGCACAGGTACGCGGTGGCTACTCTTAGGTGGTACTACCGGACCGTTGTATCACGGAGGATGTGGCAGCCACCGTTCGATCCGTGGGTCACGTTTATCAGCAGACGGGCTGATATGCCGTGCATGAACGCACCTGATCAACAGGTCGCGGCGGACGCCCTCTCCGTCCCGGAAGAGACGATCGTCGATGCCTGTGGCGACCCGCCGCTCCCCGAACTCGGCGTCATCGAACAGAACTGGGAGACAGACCCGATAGCGCCGGACGACGTCGCAGTACACGCAGCGCGGGCAGTCGAGTCACTATCTTTTGCCGAGGTACCTGCAGGCGGCGAGGTCGCGCTTGGCGTCGGTAGTCGCGGTATCGCGAACCTTCCCACTATCGTCGCCGGCGTCGTTGAAGCAGTGTCTGATGCCGGCTACAAGCCATTCGTCTTCCCAGCCATGGGGAGTCACGGTGGCGCGACCGGCGAGGGCCAGCGAACGATGCTGAACGAGCTGGGCGTGACAGAGTCGGCAATAGGCTGTGAAATCCGGTCGACGATGGATGTTGTCGAGGTCGGACGGACACCAGACCGGGATGTGCCTGTCGTCGCCGACGATACCGCTGTGGCGGCTGATGCAATCATCCCCATCAACCGCGTCAAGCCGCACACGGATTTCGACGGTCCCGTCGAAAGCGGGCTCTCGAAGATGCTGGTCATCGGGATGGGCAAGCAACGCGGCGCACAGATTGCTCACAAGTGGGCTGTCGACTGGTCGTTCCGGCGGATGATTCCAGAGATTACCGGCCAGTTACTCGACGAGTTGCCCATTGTCGGCGGCGTCGCAATCGTTGAGGACCAGCACGACGAGACGACGCTGATAGAGGGTGTGCCGCCGAGTGGGTTCCTCGACCGCGAGGCGGAGCTGTTAGAGACTGCCTACGAACTGATGCCGACACTCCCGTTCGGGGACCTCGACCTCGTGATATTCGACCGCCAGGGGAAAGAAATCAGCGGTCAGGGACTGGACACGAACGTTATCGGTCGCCGACCGTTTTCGATAAACGAACCGGCTCCGGAGACGCCAGACATCAAGCGCATCTTCACACGCGGGCTGACCGAAAAGACACACGGGAACGCGATGGGTGTCGGTTCCGCGGATGTCGTTCACGAAGATGTCGTCGCAGAACTCGACGCGCAAACGTCGCTTATCAACGCACTCACTGCAAGCACTATTCGTGGAGTGAAGCTGCCGCCAGTGGTCGAAACCGACCGCGCCGGCATCGTCGCTGCGCTGTCGACGATAGGCGTCGTCGACACCGAAACCGTTCGTGTCCTCCGTGCAGCTGATACGATGCACCTTCACCGGCTCTACGCCTCGCCAGCGCTGGTCGAGGCCGCACGCGACCGTGCTGACCTCCGTGTCATCGAAGAGCCGTCACCGATTGAGTTTGATACCGGACAGCTCGTCGCGCCGCCGCTCCGCGAGTAGCTGCCGGTAGCAGACCTGTACACGTGTATTGCAGAGCGTAGGCGGGGTGGGCTATGTTTTATCGCGGCGACACTTACACGATATCTCAGACCGTGAAGGCCAAGCGACACACGGGCCTGCCTCACGGAAGGCTATAAAAACGGGGTAAATAACGGGCGTACACGCGTTAGGTGATTGTGCTGGCTCGCGCACGCAAACCGTAAAAAAGGTTACGTCGCCAAGAGCTCAATAGGGTGGCTCGGCTGCCGCTCAAGCAGAGCGTCGATCTGCTCCAGACACGAGGTTCCGCTGGCGACAACGGGCCGGTCCTGTACGCCGTCGTCTCGTAGTTGTGTCCGGAGTCTGTCTCCGACATCCATGCTCAGTTCGTAGTAGTCGGACTTATACCCGAAGCTCCCGGCCATGCCACAACACTCCACATCAGATGTGACGACATCGTACCCACACTCCTCGAGCACAGCGACGGTATGAGCTTCGAGCCCGAGTGTCCGCTGCTGGCAGTGGCTGTGGTACGCGATTTCGGCCCCCTCTACGGTAGAGAGTGAATCGACGGCCGCCCCGTTGTCGAGCAGGCCGAACACGTACTCGAACACCTCGTAGCTGTTCGCCGCGATGTCAGCGAACGCCGACTCGTCGATGAGGCGTTCGTACTCCCGTGTGAACATCGCATGGTCACTCGGCTCAATAACGACCACGTCGCGGCCGTCTTGGATGTGGGGGGCCAGAGCCTCTGTGACCCGTTCGGCGTGGTCTGTCGCCGTCGCAACCATCCCCTGAGAAAACGGCGCGCGGCCGCTAGACGGAGCCGGTGGAACCACCACATCGACGCCAAGCGATTCGAGGACCTTTACCGCGGCTTTCCCGCGCTCGACCTGGACGTGGTTCGTGTACAGGTCCGGGTACAGCACTGCCCGGCGCTCGGGATCATCGACCTGTGAGTCACGAGCAGCGGCCCAGTCGACGAGCGTCTCCCGTTCGAACGTTGGCAGGTCCCGCCGCGGGTCGATACCCAGGACTCGTGACATCGTCTGTCGGGCGAGTGTCGTATCGGCCAGCCAGTTCGACACCGGCGCGGTGGCGCTGCCGAGTTTCGCCACGGTCTCAAAGTTTCCGAAGAAGCGTTTCTGCAAGGGGGCACCGTCGTCCTCCTCGTCGGGGGTGAGGCCGTCGACGAGCCACTCACCGGGGGTGTCCTTGTCGCGGTTGATCCGATCCCGGACCACGGTGTTGATCCACGGAATGTCGATGCCAACCGGGCAGGCGTTTACGCAGCGCGTACACCCGGTACAGAGGTCGTTGAACTCCTCGGCCACGTCCAGCCCTTCGATGCCGGCTTCCCAGCCCGTCGCAATACCGCCCGAATACGTCTCCCCGCCGAAGGCGTGGCCGCCAACGCTCTGGAAGTTTGCACAGGAGTTCGAACAGGCGGAACACCGGATACAGTACAGCGTCTCCCGGAGCTGTTCGTCGTCTCGCATCTCAAGTCGGCCGTTGTCGATAAGTACGAGGTGGAAGTCGCGTTCGGAGTCGAATTCCGACAGCGGCGTTTCGTCGTCCGTGAAATCGACGACCGGCGTGTCAACTGGCGGGGTCAGCAAGGAGACGTACGACGTGATGTCCTGACCGGTGCCCGACCGACCGATGAGTTCGATGAACGGGTGGAGGTCCGCAACTGTCGGAATCACCTTCTCGACGCCAGCGACAGCGACGTGCGTGTCGGTCGCAGCCACCGTCTTGCGAGCGTTCCCTTCACTGGTGACCAGCGCCATCGTCCCGGTGTCGGCTGCGATGAAGTTCGCACCGGTGATACCGACTTCCGCGTCGGTAATCTGCTCGCCGAGTTTCTCGCGAGCGAAATGGGTCAGTTCCTCGGCCGTCTCCAGTGGTTCGTCGGGGTCGAACCGCTCGTTGAACAGCGTAGCGATGCTCTCCCGTGACTTGTGAATCGCGGGAGCGACGATGTGTGACGGGGCTTCGTCGGCGACCTGCAACACCCACTCGCCGAGGTCCGTCTCGACCACGTCCACGCCATCCGCTTCGAGCGCTTCGTTGACCTCGATCTCCTCGCTGGTCATCGACTTGCTCTTGACGACCCGGTCAGCCGCTCGCTCGTCGGCTACCTCGCGGATGTACTCGTTCGCGTCAGCAGCGTCGTCGGCGATGTACACTGTCCCGCCGTTCGCTTCGACGGTCTCCGTGAGCTGGTCGAGAAGCTCCGGTAGCTCCGCGATTGCGTCCTCCTTGATACTGCGGGCTGCTCGCTTGAGGTCCTCGTAGTCCTCCAGGTCCCCGACAGAGTCATAGCGCCCCGCGTTGAACCCCTGCGTGTTCTCCGCGATTGCTGCCCCTTCGGTCCGCATCAGTTCGCGGATTTCGTCGGCAGTCGCCATTGTCAGGCCGCCTCCTCGACGATGATGACGTGGACCTCCTTAGGCCCATGTGCGCCTTTGACGAGCGCGCCCATATCGGCTGTCGCGCTCGGTCCTGTTGCGATGATCGCGCTCCCGTTCGTTTCGGTAAACCGCTCGTCCAGTTCTGCCACAGCTGCGTCCATATCTGGCTGGATGTCTTCCTCGTGAAGAATAGCCACATGGCGCTCAACGAACAGGCTCACGAGTTCACTGGCCTGTTCGGTCATCGTGAGGACGAGTGAGCCGTAGTCGCCGACACCGAGTTCGGCACCGGTTACGCCGGTGGTCGCCTCGCGAAGCCCGACCGGCGTCGGATCGACTGTTACCGGCGTCTCTGCGAGAGAAAACGCCTCGTCCCCGACCGTCTCGTCAAGCCCGATCCCGACTGCCGGCTCCGTGACTGCCTCCGTGACAGCGGCTTCAAGTTCAGACTCGGGTGTGCTGGAAACTGACACGCCCAGTGCTTCGAGCGACCCCTCGAACGAAGCGCGTTTGCTTTCCATCTATACGCGAACCGAAAACCTACATCATCATTTAATTTTTGTCTGAAAGAGACGACGGCCCAGCAGGCGTGGTCGATCACCGTTCACCTTCCCTCCCGAACTGGATAGTGTTTTTATATTATATCTGGTATCCTGATTCCATTTACTGCTATTATTTACATTCCTTCCAGATTTTATATCCAAATTCGACACTCTTAGATAATAATTCGAATATATGGATGTATATCTGCCACTTCCGTCACTAGGCAGTCTATCAATCTCGTCATAGCAGTTGCAACAGTGATCGGTTGTGTTTGTGTCGAACAACGACCGGGAGGCAAGGGACTTTGTGGGTTCTGTGAGAAACACCGACAACGGATCGATGGATAACCCACCCGGCGTACCTCCAGAGACAAAGGTTGCGACATTACTAGAAGAGGGGAAAGAAGCTGACGCACGAACAGCGCTTGAGGGTCTTTCGAGGGCCGAACCAGCGACCCAGCAGACGTGCTTGCAGTCACTCAAAGCGGCTGCCGAGGGCCACCCCGAACTGTTCGGCGGCGTCCTGCCGTCGCTCACTGAGTTCTTACAGGGCAGTGAGCGGCCGACACGACTCACGACAGCGAAGTTGTTCGTCGCAGTCAGTGAGGGCGCGCCGGACAGCGTGGTTCCCGTCGTCCCGACGCTTGCCGAGCGACTTGCGGACGAATCGGAGTTCTACTACGTCCGTGCACGGTGTGCGGAGGCGCTGGGCTACGTCGCCGTCGACCATCCCGACGCCGTCGTCTCGCCGGAGGTCGTAGCAGACCTGCGTATCGGTCTGGAGTTCGACGAACCAGAGGTACGAGAGAAATTGGCGAAGGCCCTGTCCTACATCGCCCTGGGTAGTCCCGACAGACTCCGGTATCAGGTCGATTCACTCGCCGAGCATCTCCACGTGGACGACGAACTGGTTCGATATCACCTGAGCACGGCACTCGTCGTCATCGGTACTGAGTGTCCCGAACGGCTTACAGACGCCAGTGAAGAACTCATATCAGGTCTCGAAGACGAAAGCAGATACGTTCGTGGGCGGGCAGCCGAAGCGCTAGGTTTGCTCGCCGGCACTGCTGATCTGGCGTCGTTCCCACACGACCGGCTCGACGCACTCACCGACGACCACGAGTTTGTCGCAGAGCGAGCGCAGCTCGCTCTATCCCAGTCCCGTGGGGAAGAGCTTGACAGTGCATATGACGAAGTAGCCACGAAAGAGACGATTCGCACGCAAACAGCCGACATTGTCTCAGAAATCCGTACGTCGGGAGATGATGGCGAGTGCCCACATTGCGGACTCTCACTCCCCGATTCCGGCCCCCCGCTCTGCCCAAGCTGTGGCACCCCGCTGTGAAGGACGGTCGGATTACTGCAGTTTCCACAGAACGGCCCCGCTGTATACGGTCATCTCAGTCGGATATATTACTACTTACTTCAAATCGAATAGCATATAGACGGTCTGTATATAAATTGAGTGTGATTTTTGAGCCGCTGACCGGACCAGAGAACGCAGCGTGAGAGTAGCGCTTTCGAAGCATCGACGGCCTATGGCGTCCGGAGGCCGCCTATTCGCACCCGGGTTAGTCGTCCGCGGCCGCGGGCGAGGTCGACTCCGCAACATCGGCCTCGGGCAGGGCAGACACTGGCGACCACTCCAAGTCATGCTCGTACTCGAAGGCACGGTGGGCCTGCGTTGGGTCGACGACTGTGAGAGCGAGCCAGTTGTTGTCCAGCAGGTCTGCCAGCTCAGCGTGGTCAGCGAGCACGTCGGTGACGCGGTCGACCGGCGCGTGGATGACCGTCGAGAGACGGAGCGGCTGGTGGTACGGATCGTCGTCAGCAGCCATGAGCGACTGTAGCGGCAGGCCGGTCATCAGGTCACCGCCGTTGCCCTGGTAGACACCGACGTTGCCAACGGGGTTGTGGGTCACTTTCGACCCGCTGCCGTAGACAGCGTTGTCGACCGTCGAGAAGTAGTACTGGGTGTTGATCCACTGCGTGACGACCATTGGACCGGTGAGTATTGCTTCGAGCGCTTCACCGTCGGGGTCAGTCGACCAGTCATAAGAGTGGAGGAAGGCGCGGCCGTCGAGGTCGACACCGCTCGTCAGTTCGCGGGGACCGATAACGAAGCCAGCATTGCCAGCCAGACCCCACTCGGGGCGGGTCTCGGCCCAGTCGGCGGCGCGGCGTTCCGTTTCGCTGACTCCCGACGCACCGTCGACGCCCATCGATTCGGCACGCTCGGCAGCCGCGTTCTCGCGGGTCGTCGCGAGGTCGGCACGCAACTGCGCGAGGTCATCAGCGTGGCTCTCGGGGACATCGCTGTCGTACAGGTCCACCTCAGCGGTCGTCGTGTTGTGTTCACCAGCGAGGAAGACGGTATCGGCAGGGATCTCGAATCCGCGGTCGCGGAGCGCGGCCCTGACCTCCTCGTCGTTGCAGATTTCAGCCAGCACGCGGGCGTTCGGGCCGCCGGGGTTGCCGGCGCAGGCACCACAGTCCAGACTCGAATCGTATGGATTGTTGGTTGTTTCACTGGCGTGGCCGGTGAAGACGACGAGGCGACTGAACGTCTCCCAGCCCATCAGGTCGAACGCGGTGGCGGCGTACTCGACTTTCTCATCGGTGGTCAGCCCGACGGGCAAGTCACCGGTGTAGGTGTGCTGGTGGTGGACGAGCGGGTCGCAGAACTCGTGGTCGTCGGGCACCGAGCGCCCAGCCGCGTCAAACAGGTCCTGCACGCGCCCGGGGACAAGCGTTCGAGCCGCGAGTGCGAGGCCGTACCCGCTCCCGGCAGTCTCGACGAAACCGTAGGCCGTGGCGGCGTTGGCCTCCAGCGTCTCGACAATTTCGTCGGCAGTCTCACGGATGCCGGATAAGCGGTCGTAGCTCTTCTGGGTCTCGCTGTCGGTCGGAACGTCGGTGACGTGGTGCTGGGGGTCAAGAATCGGCGGGCAGGCATCGACCGACACGTCAGTGTCGTAGCCCTGGTACTCCATCGGAATACCGAAGAAACCAGCGTACCCGTGGGTTTCGTAGTCGCCCACGGCCTCGAGATGACGGCGGATGAGTTCTGAGCGAGTGTCAATGCAGAAGACAAGCTGGGCGTCCGGACGACCCGAACTGTCGCTGTCGGCGAGTGACTGGCTCTCCGTGGCGACGGTTTCGACGAGGTCGCCGCGATAGGTCGCCTCCCAGGCACGCAGGAACGCTCCGGCGAGTTCGGCGGCCGGGTCCGGGTCGATGCTGTCGTTCGAGGGAGCGATATCAGCACCGACAGCATCCAGCAGCGCCAGACGCGCCGCGAGGTATCCCGCAAGCGTAATCGGGCACGCCGACTGCCACTCGTTCTCGTCGTCGGCACGCTGCTTGATGAGTCCCGTCCAGCCCGGGAGGGCAGCCAGTTGCTCCTCGAAGATGTGCACCCACTGACTCTCCGGGTACGACGCGAGCACCGTTTCGATGGTCTCGGTCGGCGTCTCCGGCAGGGCAGTGATAATTCCCTCGTCGGGAATCTCGCCGTCGTGTTCGGCCATCCCACGGAAGGCGGTGTAGAACCCCGCTTCGCGGTTCGGCATCGACCAGTGGGCGCTCCCCTCGTCGAGGAACGCCGACAGCCATTTTGTCAACACTTGGTCGACGCGGTCCGGAGCAGTGTCGGAGTCACTGTCCGCGGCATCGGTCACTTCTGCCAGCCGGTCGAGCAGTATCTCGGGGTCGCTTTCGTAGCCGGCTTCGGAGAGTTCCGCGTCGAGAATCTCCGGGTCTATCTGGCCGCGCTCCAGCGCCGCACGGAACGTCTCCGCGCTGGGGTAGCCACGGCCGCCCAGCAGTTCGGACGCTTGCGCGACCGCCTCACTGAACGGCCGGTCCTCGAACCCCGCGAGTGGGTTTGCCGTCACGAACGAGTGGATGGGCCAGAGGGAGCCGACGGTGGTTGCTGCGGTGTCGATACTGTCGTGGATGGTGGATTCAGTACTCATTGTAGTCCTCCGTCGTGGTCAGCACAGTGTCGGCTGCCGGTTGGCCAGCGTTCAGCAACGCCACGTAGAGGCGCTGGCTGCGCTCGTGGACCCCGGTCTCGATAGCGGTGTAAATGCCGACGAAGACGACGGCAATGATGCCGTGTAGTAGCGTCAGTTCCGTCGTTGCAGGGCTGACAGGCATGAGTCCCGAGACGCCCGTGTAAACTGCGGCGTAGACGACGATGGCCGGGAAGAAAACCACCGGAACGGCCCCGTAGCGCGCCACCGTCGGAAGCGAGGTCTGCTGGACGGCGTTGCGGGCCGCGTGCAGCGTCGTGAACACCACGAAGAAGGTCAGCAAGAGCCCACTGTCGACCGTCATTCCTTTGCCTGTTAACAGTGCAAACACCGCGCCGCCGGCGAGTCCGGTCAGCAGCGTACCGATGACGCCAACGATGCTCGCTGTCGTCCCGAGCGTATGCGGCGTTCCTTCGCTCGGGCTCGTGTGTTCGACCTGTCCGCCGGCACTGAGGAACTGATAGGCCTTGTAGAACCCGTGCAGGATGAGGTGGGTGATAGCAGCCCCGAAGAAGCCGAGGCCGGCCTGCATGATCATAAAGCCCATCTGGCCGACCGTCGAACAGCCGAGCTTGCCCTTGATGTCCGTCTGAACTGATTTCAGGAGTTTCCCGCCGATGGCGCTGGCACCGCCGACACCGACGATTGCGAGCATGAGCGCGGTGTCAACGGTGATGACCGGCGCGAAGCGAGTCAATAGAATGCCGCCAGCGTTGACAAACCCGGCATGCATCAGTGCCGAAGCAGGCGTCGGAGCGGTCATCGAAGAGAGGAGCCAGCCGTGGAACGGAATCAGGGCGGACTGAATCATCGCCGCGAGCACGAGTGCGCCCGCGGCGGCCAGCCACACCGGACCACCGAGTGAGTCGGCGGCCGCCGTGATTCCAGAGACTGATGTGGCACCGGTCGTCCACCACAGTGCCGTTAGCGCGACGGTGAGAAGCGCGCTGCTGGCGACGAAGTATTTCCGCGCGACCGTGGCAGCCGCCTGTGCCTGGGCCCAGCCGCTGGCGATACCGATGAGCTTCGCCATCAACAGCCCCATGGCAAGCCACAGCGCTCCGAACAGGGCGAGGTGGTCAGCCGCGACCAGCCCCATCACGACCACTGTGAAGCCGAACACGGTGGCGAAAAAGGGCGTCTTGACGCGACTCCCCGCCAGATAGCGGCGCGAGTAGCTGTGAACGATACCGCTGAAGAAGGTGACGACCACCCACATCAGAACGGTCAACCCATCAATGGCGACCGCACCGGGTATCTCCCATGCGAACCCGGTTCGGACCCGGACGGCAAGCACAGCAATGCTCGCGGCAAACATCGACCACACGAGCCATGTGAGTGCGACGGGCACGAGCGGCGAGTCTGCCGTCGTGTCCGGGAGTGATCCGACCGTTTTCGATGAGTTGTGTCCTGACATCGTTGTTCGTTACCAATCACGGCAATCACGGACTGTGATTGACCGATTCTGGCTGTCTTCACCCATAGTGCGAACGGACTGGTTATTAAATCCTTCTATACTACCAATTTGTTCCTGAAAAAGTGTATTATAGAACATTATGTTTACTCGTTGGTGCTCAGCCGAAACCACCATCACGGTAGGAAACAGGCGTCTCGTGGCCTGAATCGACAAGTTTCTTCGAAAAAGGGCCGTACACACGGACGCATGGAATCAACTGCTGAGGACTAATTGAGTATGGAAGGTGTCGAGATTACCAGTTTGTTCGTCGTGGCCGTTCGAAAACAAGACCTTACAAAAGACGAGGCAGTCACGTCGATAGAGACGCAGTCGTCCGGCCAACGGCCCCGCAAAAGCACCACCGTTCTCAGCTAGCTCTCGGACTCGGAATCGAACTTACCGAAGGGCGTGGTCTCGTGGCTTCGGACGAGAACTTCGTCGGCTACTGTCAGGCCCATATCGAGAAGTGCCTGCGCAACTGGGGTGATATCGCTATCCGATTCGCCGACAGCCGTCACGAGGAGGTTCTCCTCGCCGGTGACCAGTTCTTGTACCGAGACAACGCCGTCAATATCGAGGATTTTCGGGATTAAATCGCCCCGGTCGGGAATCGACGCGGTGCAGTAAAGCAGCATCCGGAGCGGGTAGCCAGCCTGCTGATAGTCGACATCAGCGCTGTAGCCTTTGATGACTTCCCTCGACTCCAGATGGTTGATGCGCTTGCGGACGGTGCTGTCGGACGTATCGGTTCGCTCTGCGATGTCCCCGGACGACATATTTCGAGCGTCCTCCTGTAATGCGTACAGAATCGCTCTATCCACGTCGTCGATTTCCTCGTCGGCCATACTAGTGTGTCAACAGCAAGGACACTTTACTGTTGTACGTTCCCCGATACCGCTGTTGTGGCTGGCAGCAATACAGCCGGGGGTTCGACCGCGCTTGCGCTGTCAGTCGATAGGTCGGGCTTGACTCCGTTTGCAGCGAAGAATTGCGACGCCGAGAAACAGATGTGACCCCAGTGCGAACAGTCCGATCACGCACGCTCTCCCGAATCTGAAGCAACTATCACCTCATCGTCGATTCGGATACAAGCGTATGCTTGACGGCGTCCCCATCGGATGTCTCGTCGAGATAATCGAGTGAAACCCACGGCAGTGCCCCGATTTTCAGGCCCACCTAAAATCCGAAGCAGTTATGTATTTTTAGGCTGCCCTAATATTTATGTCGAAAGACGAGACGGCTCACAGATCCCCGACGAGACGTGACTACATGAAGTACGGCGGCGCAGCGGTAGCTGGCGGTTTGCTAGCGGGCTGTGTAGATCAGTCCGGCGCAGAATCAACCCCGGCCCAGACAGACTCAGAAGGGCAGTCGTCCGCAACAGCCGACCCGACGACGGGCGACGACGGTTATTCTGTTACAATGTCACCCATGGGGACCGTCGAGTTTGATGCGGTTCCCCAGAACGTGTTCACGATACTGGGCCACCACGTAGACATGCTGGTCGCACTCGGTCGAGGTGATGCAATCAACGCGATGCACGCGCCCGAATACCACCAGTCGCTGTATCAGAAGTTCCTCCATCGACTGGAGGGCGTCTCAACCGATTGGGAGGGTCTGTACTCTTCGTGGCCACCGTCGAAGGAGAAACTGTACGAACTCGACAGCGATGTACACATAGCTGACCCAGCGAAGGTTGCGACGGCCGAGGGGTGGGACAACGACAGCATCCAGGAGATCGGCTCGAACGTTGGCCCGTGGTTCGGGAACACACTCAGCGGCACGCAGCAGGACCCGCCATCAGGCTGGGCCGATGCGTACGAATACTACACACTTTGGGAAATCTTCGGAAAGCTCGCGGCGGTCTTTCGGGCACGGGAGCGATATGGGGAGTTCAGATCCGTCCGCGATTCGATGATGCAAACTATCAACGCGGGCCTTCCCTCGGAGAATGACCGGCCGAGTGCGGCCCTGGTCCTGTTTTCCACATCCGGCGAGAAAATCTGGGGCTACAAGATGAACCATCCGGGCTACTATGCTGCCCACACCCGCCCGCTCGGTGCGACCGATGCCTTAGCCGATGCCGTCGGTAACGGGTACGGCGACGACGGGCGGAATATCACGCTCGATTCCGAATTGCTTCTTGATGCTGATCCGGACGTGTTGCTTGTCCTCGGGCCGATGACGGAGTACCACAATCTCGACGACATTCGGTCACAACTGGCAGACGACGAGGTACTGAGAAAAATGACTGCCGTGCAAGAAGGGCGGATATACGCTCAGGGTGCCCGTCGGCAGGGTCCGATCCTGAACCTGTTCCAGACTGAAATGACTGCGAAACAACTGTATCCCGACCAGTTCGGTGAGTGGCCGGGCTATGTCGACGGCGAGCCATACCCCGAAATTCCCGCCGAGGAACAGCTGTTCGATCGCCAGCGGGTCGCTGACATAATCACGGGTGAGGAACAGTGACTGACACCGGGAAAACGCCGCGTGAACGGTCGACACGCAGAGACTATATCAAGGGTGCTGGGCTGATTGCGGGCGGCAGTTTGCTCGCCGGGTGTGCCAGCGATGCTGTCTCAGAACCCACTGCAACCGAGCACAGAGGGACGCCCGCCACAACCGAGACGGAATCGTATACCGTTACCATGGAGCCGGTCGGCACCGTCGAATTCGAGACTGTACCCGAGACAATCGCCCCGTTCACCGCCGACTACATCGATATGCTGGTCGCGCTCGGTCACGGTGACGCAGTACAGTCAATCTGGTACCGTGGGCGGTACAAGACGCTACACTACGAGGAGTTAGATGGAGTGTCTATTGACCTCGACGGGCTCACACAGCTCTGGAACGACGGCGTCTCGAAAGAACCGTTCTACGAGATGGACGCAGACCTGCACCTCATCGATCCGAACGCGCTTATCGACTGGCTCGGGGCGTGGGATCAGTCTGACCTCACGGAGATTCGCGAGAACGTCGCACCGTTTCTCGGGAACCTCATCTTCCGGCGGACCGACGACTGGCACGACTACCGATACTACAGCCTGTACGAGGCTTTCGAGAAGGTAGCTGAGATGGTTCAGGAGCAGGCCCGTTTCGAGGCAATCCGCTCGATACATGACGAGATGGTCGAAACGGTGCAGGCTCGGCTCCCGGCACCAGCAGATCGGCCAAACGCCGCTCTGGTGTTCGCTGGCGAGGAACCGGAGGAGTTCACGCCGTATCGAATCAACGGAAACGGGGCAAATAAAGAACACTTCCAAACGCTCGGGATTTCCGACGCCTTTGCCGATACCGGAGTCGAGGGGTACTCCGGCTCGGAATCGCTTGATTACGAGGCGCTGTTAGAGATAGACCCGGACTCACTCCTGCTGCGGTATCACCGAGAAGGGAAGACCCGCGAGGAGTTCGAGAACTCGGTTCTCGCGTACATGAAAGACCACGAAGTGGGCAGCCAGTTGCGGGCCGTCCAGAACGACAGGGTGTTTCGTGGCGGCCCGATCTACACCGGCCCGCTGCACAACCTATTCATGATTGAACGGTACGCGAAGGCCTACTTCCCTGACGAATTTACAGAGGCGCACCTGTTCGACCGGGAGCACCTCGCGGAGATTATCACAGAGGGACCAGCTGAGTAATCGGACTCTCCGGTCATCGCGGAACTATGCTCAGTCGGGCGTAGCTGAATATCAGTATCGTGATGAAGACAGGTCGCACCCGCGGCCCCGCCGTCGTGCGAATAGACTTGAAAAGACTTTTACACAGATTCGAGTTCAATTTTACATAGATGTCCACAGCTACCATACGGAACGTTCTCCGCGGTGACGGCGACCGGTTCGTCTACGTCGTCTCCGCGTTAGCCGCGCTGAACGGACTGTTGTTCGGGTTCGACACCGGGATCATCTCGGGCGCGTTCCTGTTCATTCAGGACTCGTTCGTCATGTCGCCGCTCGTCGAAGGGATCATCGTCAGTGGTGCGATGGCCGGGGCCGCGGCCGGTGCGGCCGTGGGTGGCCAGTTAGCCGACCGCCTCGGTCGCCGCCGACTCATCCTCATTGCAGCCATCGTGTTCTTCGTCGGCTCGTTCACGATGGCCGTCGCGCCGACCGTTCCCGTCCTCGTCGCCGGGCGGCTTATCGACGGCGTCGCTATCGGCTTCGCGTCGATCGTCGGGCCGCTCTACATCTCAGAGATTGCACCGCCGCATATTCGCGGTGGACTCACCTCGCTCAATCAGCTCATGGTGACGACCGGTATCCTGCTCTCGTATTTCGTCAATTACGCGTTCGCCGACGCGGGCGCGTGGCGCTGGATGCTCGGTGCCGGAATGGTCCCCGCCGTTGTGCTTGCTATCGGGATTCTGAAGATGCCCGAGAGCCCGCGCTGGCTCTTCGAACACGGGCGGGAAGACGAAGCCAGAGCCGTGCTCAACCGAACGCGGTCCGGCGGCGTCGAGCAGGAACTCGACGAGATCCAAGAGACCGTCGAAACACAGGCCGAAACCGGCGTTCGGGATCTGCTGGCATCGTGGCTCCGCCCCGCGCTGGTTGTCGGACTCGGACTCGCCGTGTTCCAGCAGATCACCGGTATCAACGCCGTCATTTACTACGCTCCGACGATTCTCGAATCTACCGGCCTCGGAAACGTGGCATCGATCCTCGCGACAGTTGGAATCGGGACGATAAACGTCGTGATGACTGTCGTGGCGATCATGCTCGTCGACCGTGTCGGCCGGCGTCGACTGCTCCTTGTCGGTGTCGGTGGCATGGTTGCAACTCTCGCCGTCCTCGGTACCGTGTTCTACCTCCCCGGTCTTAGCGGGGGCCTCGGCATCATCGCCACAATCAGTCTGATGCTGTTCGTGTCCTTTTTCGCCATTGGCCTCGGCCCGGTCTTCTGGCTCCTGATATCGGAGATATACCCGCTTTCCGTTCGCGGGTCGGCGATGGGCGTCGTTACAGTCGCCAACTGGGGTGCGAATCTCCTCGTCTCGCTGACGTTCCCTGTCCTGACTGACAGCGTCGGAACCTCAGCGACGTTCTGGCTGTTCGGCCTCTGCAGCCTCGCGGGACTGGTGTTTGTCTACCGCACCGTCCCCGAAACCAAGGGGCGGACGCTGGAGGCAATCGAAGACGACCTCCGGCAGAACATCTCGCTGACTGACTGAAGCGGCCATCGGAACGGTAGGCTGTGCTGCTGTCTGTGGCTTTTAGAGACCGAGACGATCTAACGCACTGTCGAGCCTCGGGAGTCCGTCGTCGCCGAAAAACCGGACGTTCTCCAGCGCGTGGAAGGCGACGTACACGTCGCGTCGCTTTTCGAAGTACTCGGCGGAGATATCACGGTGGCGGCGATATTCGTCGTAGAAGGCAGCACCGATCGAATCCAGTCGGTCGACGTACGCCAGGTCAACTTCGGCGTGGCCGAAATATATCGCCGGATCAAGGACGGCCCGAACAGTTCCGTCTGCCACCACAGTGTTGCCGGGATGGATGTCGCCGTGCAACAGCGACGGCGAGGCCGGCTCGACGAGCCGAGCATCGAGTGTGTCCGCCAGTTGCTGCACCCGGTCGAACTCGGCGGCTGGCAAGGTGCCGTCGTTCCGCGCGGCCCTCGCAAACGGGAGTACCCGTTGCTCGCGGAAGAAATGGACCCACGAACCGGTCCACGGATTCGGCTGCCTGAACGGCCCAGAGAGGGTGTCGAACTGAAAGCCGAACGCATCGGCAGAGATATCGTGGAGAGACGCGACGTGGCGCGCGAGGTCGCGCTCGGCCCGTTCACTGAATCGGCCGTCTCCACGGATGAACGATAGTACGAGCAGGTTCGGTTCGACGTGGAGGACTTCCGGAACGGGGAGGGATGTGGTACGGGTGAGATACTGAAGCATTGCTGCTTCGATTCCAAGCGGCGAGTCGTCAACTTTCACCGCCACGTCAGGCCGGTCGTGAAACGAGACGTGGTAGACCGACCCGACTTCTCCGCCGTCGAGTTCCGTCACGTCGTGAGCATCGGCGTCCAATACGCTCGATACCCGCTGTAGCACTGTCGCCTTCGGTCGTTCCGTGCCCGTCCCTTCGCCCATATTCGACGTACGAGAACCGTTCCAATAGGTCTGTTTGTCTCAGTCTCTGCGGCGAAAACAACGCCAGCCAAGTCTGACTGCAAGCTTCGGGTGCAGGCAGTCCGTGAAGCCGCTGGACACTACACGGAGCGGTCAGCGCTATCACCGAACTGCACGACAAGCCGTTCCGTGGCGAGGGCGTACACTGTCATCTCTGTCCCCTTCTCCGAGTACCACGTCTCGGCGGGTTCGATGAGGTCAGCTTCACAGAGCCGGTCGAGGTGATAGGAGACGCTCTGGAGCGAGCGGTCGACCGCGTCGGCGATGTCCGATGCGGTCCGCGGCTCATCTCTGACTGCCCCAAGTATCTCCTGAGCGGCTTCGGACGAGAGGATCTGAAGAACGTCAGTCGGTTCGGTACCGTTGACTACGACGCTCGTCTGCTCACGGGGTGCATAGTCAACCGGTGGGTGGTGGGGAAAAGCACTTGCCATTGATTGTTGGAGTAGCGACGGACGTTTTTGTTTGTTCGGTCCAATCCGAACAAACCAATCAAACAATTTAATACTTACGAAAGCAATAGCCGGAGATATGACACGGCAGGACACGCGACAAACAGGGCAGGCGACTCGGATGCATGAGTGATGCTGACAGTTCGGTGGCACGGGAACGCGTCATCGAATCGATGGAGCAATCAGCCGAAGTGTACGGTCTCAGCCGAAGTGCCGGGCGCATCTACGGCGTGCTGTACTTCGCATCAGATCCGCTCTCAATCCCGGAACTCGTCGACCAGACGGGCTACGCGAAATCGACGGTCAGTAACGTCACACGGACGCTGTCGCGTCTCGGGCTCATCCACCGCCGGTCGTCGACGGGAGGCGGCAGACGAGTCCGGTTCGAGGCTGAACGTGAAATCTGGTTCATCCTACAGGACGTGTTCCAGCAATACGTCCAGCGGGAGGTCCAGACGACGCTCAGAACCATCCGCCGGGCGGAAGAGCAGGTAGCGGCAGATACTCGCGAGGAAGAGCGCGTTCGCAATCTCCGCGAGACGTATGAAGATCTGGAGGAGATCGTACAGCTCGTGTCGGAGTACTCGGCCGCCGAACTCCGCGAAGCACTTGCGACCTACGAGCGGTAGTCACCCCTACCAGTAGACCGTATAGGTACACGCATCCTCTCCGTTCCGACGACACGTTTCACCCGTTTCTTCGAGGAAGACGAACGCGTCGACCGGGGCGTACTGCTGGGCGACGCCCCTGATGAGACCGCGGTCGAACGGGCACGGATACGGATTCTCACACGTCACCTCGCCGGTCCGCTCGCCAACGGATTCAAAGCGGTAGTGTCCGATGTCGCCGCCACGGTGGTTTCGCTGATAGGCCTCGTCTATCGACGTGAGAGCCTCTGGGACAGTGTCAAAGTCGTTGGGCCAGTCGGCGACACGAGGGATCTGCTCGCCCAGTCGGTCGAGGACGTGCGGCTGCAGGTCGTCAGCAATTATTTCGAACGCGTTCAGCCAGGCCTGCTGGGGATACCACTCGTCGGCCGCCGGTTCGGTGATTCCCTCCGAAGCGAGCGCCGTCAGCGCGCGGTCCCGGTACTCGTCTGAGAACTTCCCCATCGCCTCCTCAACTATCGTGAGTACCGTTTGCCCATTAATTTCGACAGCGGAGTCAAACGCGTCGTAGGATGCCATTCTGTCCTGGCGTTCACAGGGGAAGCAATAAAAACCGACCGTATACGCGGCAGACGTGACACTATCAGCCCAGAGAACGCACCTTCCGACAATGCTTCCTGCACCGCTGGACGCTACAGCGTGTCATTGTCACTTGCAGACAGTTCGCCGAGAGGTGACGGCTCCACAGAGTTCGTACAGGACAGTTCCCCTGTGACTATCGGTCCTCGGATCCGGCTTTGACCGCGGTGACCCACGCCGGTCGACGCACTGTCGGCTCGCCCGACTTGAACTCGACGGAGATGTCGTACGTTGTCGGCGCATCGCCCGTTAGTCTGACCAGCGCGAGTTCTGCATACGTCCCCGCTGATCCCGTCTGGTCCCACCTAACTTCCGCGGAGCGAACGCCAGTCGTGTCACTGACGGTTCGCACTTGCCCTGTGGCCCCGGTAATATGGTACGGTTCGCGTCCTTCGTACCAGCCGTTTTCTGGCTTGTAGACAGTCGCTTCCTGAGAGGGATCGATGTCCTGCTGGTATCCGACAACGTACAAGCTCCTGACAACGACAGATGCCGCTCCCGAGACATCGGTCCTCAGATCGCTTGCATTCTGCTTAATAATGAACGTGACATCGCCCTCAGTTCGGCTCTCCCTGATGAGTTTCCGATCGGTATCGCGCTGTATCTGCTCTCGTCGGCGGTCAGTACTACCGACATCCTCGACAACGAGACGACTGTAGACCGGAGCGCCAGGCGACGCCTGAAACTGTTCGGTTCGGACACCACCCTCGTCGATGAACAGGTAGCGCCCGCCGTCAGCAGTCACAGCGCCCTCAAATTTGAGCGCTGTCTCACCATCCGCGACAATCGCTCCCGTCGCCCGGTAGTCATCGACCTCGGGCACAGTGAATCGTTCATCGACCGGTTGCGTCGAGTGCGATTCTGCGGTCGTGACCGGATACACAGCGGCGAGCACAAGCACGAGACAGCACAGCGCTAGCGCACCGTTGAGCAGCCTCGCGGTACGACGGTCCATACCCCAGTGCCACTACTGATCAAGAAAAGCTATTCGAAAAGCGCAGTACAACCGTTGCTGTTCGTTCGGGGAATCGTAGCCGGATTACGCTACACAGGCAACGAGAACCCCGATGAAGACCGGGTCGGTGCTGGAGGCGATGTGGACGAACGCAAACGACCACTCACGACTGTTGATACCGCGTCGACCACTTCGGTACCGACCGACGGTACAGGCCGACACCGACAGCACCCAAGACGCCGCCAGACCCACCGAGCACGGCCAGCAGGCTGCCAGACACCGGCGAGACGGCGAACCCGACGATGAGGACCGGGACCAGCGGGAGGACCATCGCTACGCCGAAGACAGCGAACAGGGCCGTGTCGAAAAGGAACTCGTTCGGAGAGAGACCGGTGAGGTAGACGGTGGTGCCGAAGATGTAGCAGGCGACGCCGACAAGCAAGACAGCCCCGACGGCGGCCTCAGCAGCCGGCCCGCCACGCCAGACGAGTGCAAGCCCGTAGAACGCAAGTCCGACCAGCGGGCCGAGCAGGAGAAACGCCCGGAATTTCCCCGCGAAAACGGCTCTCACAGAGAGTGGCTGGGCGAAATACAGGCTCACGTCGTCGGACTGGGTGAGCCAGTTGTAGGTCGTGAATCCCGAGAGCCCGAGAATCGCACTGAAGGAGATACCAGTCGACGGCTGTACACCCGTGATCTGTCCGGCGAAATCGACCAGTGCAGCAGTAACGCCGAACAGCACCGCCGCTGAAAAGAGGACTTTTCCGAACCCGCCTGCACTCCGGTGGATGTCGAGCAGGCTCTTCGTCGCAACTGGGTCACCGAACCGTTGCCACCACGCGCGAAACGCTGGTTCGACTGTTTGAGCAGGGTCAGGCGCGGTCGCATCGAAAGTGGCTGCACCCAGCAGAAAGACGCCGCCGATACCGAGAGCTGTCGTGCCGACCCGCAGGGGTGTCTGGGCCAGAAACAGGCCGTAGGGGGTATAGGAAACGATAGTAACACCACTGACTGCCGCTGCACCGACAGCGGCGAGTGGGGCCGCAAGCAGCGCCAGCCCGGGAACGCCGCGCCCAGCGAGGCCGAGACCTGCAATCGTCGTTCCCATTCCCAAGACGAACATCAGTGCCAGTGTCGTCCACAGAAGGGAGACAGTCTTGGCGACGAGGAGAGGCCCAGCAGCCCCTCGCACTGCAAGCACCGTTCCGAGAGAGATTGGTAGCAGAAACAGCACCGCGTAGTAGACACTGTCCTTGACGACGAACAGGCCCAGCAGCGTGTTCTGCGAGAGCGGGAGTGTGCGGGCAGAGAACACCAGCAGCGTCACGTCACCGAGAAGGTTCTGGAGAGCATCACGTCCCACAAAGCCGATCGACCCCGTGTGGAGTCCGAAAACAAATACCAGTGCGTGGAGGCCGGCGAAGACGGTTCGCGGCTCGGTCCCGGTAACGGACAGCAGCTTGGCTGCGCCCCCAACGAGCAGGCAAATGAACACCGGAAACAGGGAGAAGTGACTGCCGCCGAAGAGCCGGCTATGGAGTCGCCACTCCTCGCGGACCATCTCGACGAACACCCTGCGCACCCGTCCGTCACTCATGTACCAGCAGGTTGCTTCTCCCGGTCCACTGTTGCGTCGACAGTGTCCAGAAATACGTCGAGGAGCGTCACATCAGCGTCGAGTTCCGCCGGCCTGACATCAGCGACGAGGTTGCCGCCGTACATGATGCCAACCCGTGAACAGAGTTCGGCAGCGACATCTACGTCGTGTGTCGTGAGGATAATCGTATTGCCGGCGTCCCGGTAGGAGCGCAGGAACCGCTTGACCCGCTCTTGAACGATCGGGTCGAGGTTCGCCAGCGGTTCGTCGATGAACACGACAGCTGGCTCGTGGAAGAACGCGCCGGCGATCATCACTTTCTGCTGTTGGCCCCGCGACAGGTCCGAGGACAGCGTGTCGAGTTTCGCGGTAAAGCCGAGCCGGTCGGCCCAGGACGCGGTCCGCGCTGCCACCACGTCGCCCGGCATATCCCGGATAGCACCGACGAAATCGAAGTACTCACGTGGCGTCATGAAACTCGGCGGTGACTCCTTTTCAGGAAGAATCCCTGCCCGTTCGCGGACCGACGTCGGCTGGGTTGCCGGGTCGGCACCGAGTACCGCAGTCTGTCCACTGTCCGGACTGAGCTGCCCGGTGAGTATCTCCATCGTCGTTGTCTTACCGGCCCCGTTCGGCCCGAGCAGTCCGAAGAACTCGCCCTCGTCGACGCTCAGCGAGAGGTTCGCTATCGCGGTCATGTCGCCGTAAGACTTCCGGAGCGACTCGATCTCGATTGCTGTCACGGCGTTCTGCCTACCATCGTGGTTGTGTCGGTATAAGTTGTTATACTGTAGAAGGGCAGTCCAGATACACTAACAACAGCTTGGCCGACACATACACCGAAATCGCCGACTCTGTGTCCTGCGGTCTCGCCTCCACCAACGGCGAAATCGCGTTCCTGACGAGTGACCGCGAACGCGACAGCGGCTTCGATAGTACGCGCTGTACGCATCCTATAATGGCGCGGGCGTCAGACCCAATCGACGACGCCCAAGCGGCGGCCACTTCGCTCGGCCGCTACACCGACACCGAGGATGGGAGACCACGGCTGGCAGAGCCGGCGAAATATGTACCGCACAGTTCACTGAACCGAGATGTATTGGTCCCAGTGTCGCCCGCTGTCCGTGTTGGTATAACTATTCTTTAAGTAATCGACATCTCTTAACATATGACAGGATAGGTAGATTACATGGCCCCGCATCGACGCCACCACCTTGCTCTCCTCTGTCTGGTCTGTACGTCGCTCCTCTGTATCGCTGTGCCTGCTGGCGCAGCACCGCCGCCGAGGCCGCTATGTGACGCCTGCGGTGACTCGTTTGCATCAACAGCCGAGTCACACGGTATTTCGGTCGCAGTCACTCACAGCAACGCCACCGTCACCGTCCACAACAACGGAACCGCAACGTGGGTCGTCCACAACCGCCTGTCTGGCACAGAGGCGGCTGCACGTCTCCGGACAAACGAGAGTCTCCGAACCGCTATCGCCGACAGAGCGATGTGGGATACCGAACTTCTGGGCGCGAACGTTTCTGGCGATGGCGTCATAACGCTGCGCTACCGCGAGCCTGACTTCGCCGAGCAGTCCGTCGGCGGGGCGGTCCGAACGGGTGAGTTTACCGAGGCCTACGGGTATCGAAACCTCGATGGCCTCGGTGCTGACCGACTCGTCGTCGTTGCACCCGACGGGATGCGAGTCGAGCGGCCCATCGACGGTGCAACCGTCTCAGACGACGGACAGCGGATGACACTGACCGAACTCAACGATGGACGTATCGTGACCTTTGTCCCCCGTGAGACGGCTGTCGGGCCGCTGTTGAGTCTCCTTGCGCTCGGAGCACTTCTCGGTCCCGTGATGGCGGTGAAGGCACTCGCATACATCACCCTCCCCACAGCGGTATTTACCCTCTTGATTGGCGCTGCCGCCGGGGGTGTTGCCTGGCTTGACTGGGAGTTCAAAGGAGTACGGGACTCCGTCGGCATTGTATTCGCCGGTGTCGGCGCGCTATCGGCTTCCCTGTCGCTTCTCGGAGCGATAGGCGTGTTACGGCTGGGCGGCACAGCAGCACCGCTGTTCGGCGGTGGCACTGCACTGTTCGTCTGTGGAATAGCCCTGTCACGGCGACGTATCCGTGAGCAGACGAGCTATCGGACGGTCGTCGTCGGCACAGTAGTCGGCGCAGGCATCGCGCTGGGAGCGACGATAGCGGCGGCTCCGATGGTCGTCAGTGACGGTTCCACGCCCCCGGTGACAACGCTGCTGGTTCTTGGACCCGCGTTTGTCCTTTTCCCGGCCGGATACGCAGTCGGCCATGGGAACCGTCGGTTAGCAGTGAAGACGGCCGCTATCGGGTTCGTGCTGTCGATGCTACCGGTTCTCCCGGTACTCCCTGCGCCGTATGGACTGGGCGTGCTTTTCATCCCCGTTGTCACGGCCAGTGCCGCTGCCGTTGTGATCGCCGGTCTCCCGATATTCCTCGCTGGAGTCTCGCTCGGTGTTCCGCAAACGTCCCGCTGACCGGTGGAACACATCGGTCAATTGAACTGGTGGCGCTCTCAGGGGAGTGGATTCGGCAGAGGGCAACGGCACTAGCACCAGCGACTGTAACTGGACTGCACCTCTCGGCGTTCTCCCCGGGACTGCATAGCTCCACAGAGTATGAGTGCACTCGCGGCGAGTCCAGCGGTCCCACTAGCAACACCGAATCCGCCACCTATCTCAAACAGTGGAACCAGCGGTCTGAAAAGCAACGGTGAAACCCACACGTCCCGCACTTTGGCGGCCGCCATTTCCATAGTTTCGATTCCGGATGTGCTGGACGTAACCCGTGCTGCTTGAATCTGTGCCATTGAGACAATGTGTCAGATTGTGATCCAACGACTCCCGTCATCAAGTAGCCACTCTTATAAGCGTAGCTGGTAGAGTTATAGTATAGGCGGCCACCGCGGTGGGGTTGCCTCCCGTACCCATCCCGAACACGGAAGATAAGCCCACCAGCGTTCCGGGGAGTACTGGAGTGCGCGAGCCTCTGGGAAATCCGGTTCGCCGCCACCATTCATACCGCTTCTTACGTTCCGAGGAGCGACGACGTTGCTGTAGCTCAGCCTCGGAGTTATCGCGCACTCACAGACAGATTCCCTGGTGCATCTCGAAGTATTTACAGCCGAATCGTTGCCCTGTCGCTGTCGATGCTAAGAACAGCGAACAATCCGTCATCCGCCAGGGGTCAACAGTCGCTCGATTAAAGCGACACCACGCCCAGTTCGAACACTGAGAGGTAAATCTGCCCGCCGCCGGCGAGTATCATCACGACGGCTGCGATCTGGTGTATCCGTTGCAGGTACTTGCCAAAAGTGCGCCAGATGCCGATGCCAACGCCTGCAAGGAGTGTCACGCCGACAAGCGGAAGCGCGACCCCGAGCGCGTATGCCGCTAGAACGAGAGCGCTCACGTGAACTGGCAGTGCAAGCGCCTGGGTGACTACGCCGAAGAACAGCGGCACGACACAGCCGGCTGCGGCGATTGCATACACAGCCCCAAACACGCCGAATCCAGTTACTGACGCTGGTCGCTGTGGCAGCGGGACGTGGAGTTCGGGCTCGCGGTTCAGGAGCATCGCAACGCCGAACACGGCCAGAGCGAGTCCGATCACCGGTTCGAGTATCGGGAGTGCGTTCTTTAGTGGCTGCCCGAGAGCGAGGACGAGCAGCGCAACGAGGGTGAGCGCGACAAAGGCTCCGCCAGCAGCGGCAGTTGCGGGTGGCAGCATACCGACATTCCCGTCACTTTCGCGCATGTAATATCCGACGTACCCCGGGAGAAGCGGGAACGCACACGGGGCGAAGAACGTCCCGACGCCGGCGCTCGCGGCGAACACGAGTGTCCCGAGTACAGCAACGCCAGCCATCTTACACCAGCGCGTCAAGTTCGTCTCGAAGCGTTTTTTCATCGGCAAGCCCGCTGTGACCGAACTGGACGATACCGTTCTCGTCGACAATCGCGATGTACGGAAGTCCGTCCGCCCCGAACGCCGCCAGCAGTTCGCTTCCGGGGTCCAGTCCGACAGTCCAGGCACCGCCGTTGCGATTCCACCATTCGCTGATGTCTGCCCTCGTCAGATTTTCACTCGGCCGTTCGTTCGTCACTGAGACGAATGACACGTCGGCGTACTCAGGTCGGATCGCGTCGAGAATCTTGAGCTGGTCGTCACAGGGCGCACACCACGTGGCGAACAGGTCGACCACTGTGACGGTTCCCGGCGTCGGCACGCGTGTCTCGCCTGCTGACGAGCCGCGTGCACCGAGGGTTTCCACACGGACCGGAAGCTGTTTCGCGTGCCGCGGCTGGATACCCGACAGGCCATTCTGGGCAACCCAGAGACTCCCGCCAGAGAGGCCGAGCCCGGTTATCGCCGCGACGACCTGCCGACGGTTCACGCGTTTCTCACCGTCTTCAGGTCGGCAATAATACTCTCTACGTCCGGTGACTTCGAGCGATACGCACGCTCGACGAACCCATCAGCGTTGACCAGTAGGGTCAGGGCTGTGTGCGTGAACATGTACATATCCATGTCCTTGGGTGTAGTCCGCTGGAACATGACTCCGAACTGGTCCTGTATGATAGCCTTGGCTCGCTGCTTCGACGCTGGTCGAAGGAACTGCCAGTTCTCGCTATCAACGTTGACGTTCATCTTGTCAGCATACGCCGCGAGTCGTTTTGCGGTATCACGGACGGGGTCGAATGTCATCGGGAGGAACGTGACCGAATCCGCATAGCCGTTGTTCTGTGCGTGGCTCTGGATGTTTCGCTGCGTCGAGATGAGAACTGGACACACAGTCTGGCAGTGGCTGTAAAAAAACGTGAGGAGAGTCGGCGTTTCAATGTCTCGCAACGGGACCTTGCGTGCCTCGGTCGGTGTGGCGACACGTACGTCCGGGATTTGCTCACCCCAGGCGGGATACGGAACGTCGCTGCTCTCGAACTCCCGGTCGGGCTCTTCGAGGACGACATCTGGGTTCGAATCGCCGAAGCGACTACCGCCAAGACACCCGGGGACTCCGACAATTGTTCCAACCGCACCCGTCGACTTGAGAACCGTCCGTCGGCGCATACACGGTGCTTGTGCCCTCGAATATTTGGAGAATCTGGTGTGACTCTCGTAAACAGCCGTTCGCCGGCGTTCGTGTGAACTCTGGCTGTGAGTGTGTAGCAATGCTACAGAGTTCCCAGTCTGCGGCTGTTTTCAGCTCCGGCTGAGTTCATATAATCCTGCGTGCTTAATAGGTCAGGACACTACCAATCTGCTGCGTGATGGGGTGGGTGAGATTATCAACAATCATGGGATATCCACATCTAATATAACCAAAACTAACTGGACGGCTGATTGAATTTTTATTTGTCTTATGTACACTTATATCACTGTTCTCTACTGATATGTGGTTGTCTATCGGAACTACGTATTTGGATACTGTTGACTCTCGTCTGAAACTGTACGTTCTAAATATCAATCGTCCGAACACTTATGTGTAATCTATCCGATACTGTAGCCGTAATGCCAGAAACGAAGTTCGAGGTAGATGTCGACAGTGCGCCAGATGAACAGCCGGGCGCGAATCCGTTCAATCGGTGGCACCCGGATATCCCGGCGGTCGTCGAAGCGGACCCCGGCGAGAGCATGCGACTCGAGGCCCTAGACTGGACCGGCGGACAGATAACGGACAATGACGACGCCAACGAGGTCCGTGACGTGGACCTCTCGCAGGTCCACTATCTCGCGGGTCCCGTCCACGTAAACGGTGCCGAGCCGGGCGACCTGCTGAAAGTCGAGTTCCACGACATGGGGCCGCTCAACGACCGCTCGGAGTTCGGTTTCACTGGGACGTTCTCCCAGCAGAACGGCGGCGGCTTCCTGACCGACCACTTCCCCAAGGCGGCAAAGTCCATCTGGGACATCGACGGCTACACGGTATCATCGCGCCACATCCCCGATGTCGAATACGAGGGGAAGATTCATCCCGGCCTCGCAGGCTGTGCACCCAGCGAGGAACTGCTTGAAGCGTGGAACGAACGCGAGCAGGAACTCATCGACAAACACGCCGAGGACCCCGAGTCGATCCCGAACCATCCGACCGGTGAGGAAGAGCCCGGCGTGGCGAACCCGCCAACGCCCGACGGCGCGCTCATGGGCGAGATGAACCCCGATGATGCCGAGGAGGCGGCGGAGGTCGCGGCCCGAACCGTTCCGCCCCGGGAACACGGCGGGAACCACGACATCAAGGACCTCTCCATCGGCTCGACGGTGTACTTCCCAGTCTACGTCGATGGCGCGAAGTTCGGCATCGGCGACTTCCACGCCTCGCAGGGCGACGGCGAGATATCCTTCTGTGGCGCTATCGAGATGGCCGCCTACGTCGATCTCGAATTCGACCTCGTGAAAGACGGGATGGAGAAGTTCGGCGTCGACCACCCCATCTTCGAGCCGGGCCATCGCGGACCGAACTTCGAGGACTACGTCACCTTCTGTGGCTACTCAGTCACGGAGGACGGCGAGCAGAAGTACATCGACTCCCACACCGCCTACCGGCGGGCCTGTCTTCAGGCCATCGACTACCTCAAGCAGTTCGGCTACACCGGCCAGCAGGCCCTGCACATCCTCGGCACCGTCCCCGTCGAGGGCCGCCAGAGCGGCGTCGTGGACGTGCCAAACGCCTGCTCGACGCTGGCGCTCCCGACGGGCGCGTTCGAGTTCGACGCGTCCCCAGAGGGTATCGAACACAATAGCGCTGACCGCGGTGACATCTGTGTCACTGACGACCCACTGCAATGAGGGACCCAGACAGCTCCCGCTGTCGACACTGATGTTGGGAGAGACGACTGACGACGGTACTGACGAGCCAGACCCCGCACTGACCGCCGCAGGTAAACTCGCTGACACAATCCGAACGACACTCGGGCCCAGCGGGCTGGACAAGATGGTCGTCGGCGAAAACGGGACGGTCATCGTCACGAACGACGGGTCGAAAATCATCGAGTGGATAGATATCACGCATCCCGTCGGTCGGCTGGTCGAACAGGCCGCGACTGCACAGGACAGTGCTGTCGGGGACGGGACGACGACAACAGTTGTGCTGGTCGGCGCACTGCTTGAGGAGGCTGCAGCGCTTCGTTCGGACGGACTTCATCCAACGACAATCATCGACGGCTACGTCAGGGCTGCCGAGACCGCTCTTGACCATCTTGAGCAATACGAACGTAGCGTGTACAGTCGGCACGATGACCGACTGGCACAGATTGCGAAGACCGCCGTCACGGGACGATGGGACGACACTTCGACCGAGCGGTTCGGCGAACTGGCCCTCAGTGCGTTGCAGGCGGTCGAGTTCGACACATCGCGGCTCACGCTCAAGTCCTACCCCGGCGGCGAACTCCGTGAGTCCGTCTGTCTCGACGGGGTGGTGGTCGACCTAGAGACATCATCGACATCTCTCGAAGCCCTCAGTCACCCGAGCATCCAAACGCACGACGAGCCGACTATCGGGATGGTCGACGCCGAAATTGGCATCGAGGAACCGAACCACATCGAGTCAGTGGAGCTGCAAGACACGACACAGCGGAGCGCCTTTCAGGCTCACGAACAGGACCGGAGGACAGAACTCATAGCGCAGGTGGTGCAGTCAGGTGCGACCGTCCTGTTCTGTCAGAAATCCATCGACGAAGCGGTCAGGACCGCGCTCGTCCAGCGAGGCGTGCTCCCCGTCGAGCGAACTCGACGAGACGAGTTTGATGTCATTGCCCGAGCGACAGGGAGCACGCCAGTGATGGCCGTCGACGAGCTTACTGCGGACACCACTGGCACTGTTGCGTCGGTCACGGAGCGTACGGTCGGGACCTCCCAGACGCTCACGCTACAGGGCTGTCCCGAAGAACAACGCGCAACACTACTGCTCCGTGGCGGTACGCCACACGTTGCAGACGAGGTCCGCCGCATCGCGGCAGACTGTATCGATGTCACCCGCGTCACACTCGACGATGGCGCGTTCGTGCCGGGTGGAGGTGCAGTGCCGACCGCGCTGGCAATGGACCTCGCCGCTCTGTCCAGTGGTATACCGGACCGAACACAGCTCGTCTTCGAAGGGTTCGGAACCGCACTGGAAGCCATCCCACGGACGCTGGCCACAAACGCGGGCACGGACCCACTGAACACACTGACAGGCATAAAGCAACGACACGACGCCGGCGCAGAGGCGATCGGTGTCGGCTCCGATGGTTATCCCCGGGATATGATTGCAGCAGGTGTTCTGGAACCATCAACGGTATTCACGAGTGCACTGCAGCGGGCAGTCGCTGTCGTGACACAGATCCTCCGGGTCGACGACATTGTGCGGACTACCGAAGACGGGCGCAGCACCACTAATGAACACGACCACACCCACGCAGCGAGAGGTGGCTATCCGTGGGCAGTGGGGCACTGAGAGCATGACAGGAGTACAGGCACACAACTAGCCAGCCGATTGGAGGCTGAAGCAGGGTAATTTATCCGTCTTTATCCGCTGAGGCGCGTTCACGCTGGACGATGAACACCGGCCCGAGAAACCGGTTGGCGACCTGCTTGGCTGGCATCCCGAACACAAACGTCGTCAGGGATGGGTCGGTTTCCCCCATCACGACCGTGTCAAACGAATTGGCCACGTCTACAATTGCGTCAAGGGGGTCCCGACCGCGGTCGATTCGCGTCTCGATAGTCGACGGCTCCATCCCGAACTCCACCAGACGGTCCGTGATTCCACCGAGGAGCGTCCGAACATCGTCGTCCGTCGTGTCTGCAGCCGCAACGTGATACAACGTCACGTCAGCATCCATCGCTCCGAACACACTCGCGACGACGCGGGCAAGCCGGTCGACCCCCACGGCCCCGCGGACCGGGACCAGCACGTCATTGACTGGTCCCGTGGCGTTCGGAACGAGAACGGCCATGCAGTCGTGCTCGGCAATCATGCGGTCGATGGTTTTCTGGCCGTCGTGAGTGAACACCAGCCGACGTTCGACGGTGGCCCCGGCGCTCTCGAATATCTCCTCGTATTCATCGAGTCGTTCTGTGGCCCGGTCTTCGAACTGCAGCCGCGCCTGTCCGGGCGCAGTCTGCTCCGGGATGACGTGATACCCCAACAGGACGACGTGCGAATGGGCGAGCAGTTCGGGGACGCCCTCCGGGACCGATTCTCCCGCAAGAACGCGAATCGGGACGAGTATCGATTGTCGGTCCGTCATACTCAGAGATCTCCCTTTAGCGTCACGTCCCCAGCGTAATAACGGTACCAGAGGTACGAGGTGAGCATGACCACGATGCCGATGCCGATTGACGCGGGCTGCATAAAGGCGATCAGTCCGAAACTCGCGAGCGCACCTACGGCCGGAACCACCGGATAGGCCGGCACTCGATAGCTGGGCGAGTACCAATCGGGATTGCGACGGCGCAACACGATCAGCGCAACGCACATCAGCCCGTACATGATCAAATGGAGGAACGAAGCGACTTCCGCGAGGAGTTCGACCCGGCCAGTCCCGACAAGGACCAGTATCGGTCCGCCAGCAGCGAGCAACGCGACGTGTGGTGTGCCGTACCTGAGGTTGACCTTGCTCGCCTTTCTGGGGAGCAATGCATCGCGGCTCAGCGCGTAGACTGCCCGCGAAGCACTGAGAATCGACGCGTTCGCGCTGGAAAACGTCGCCAGCAGTCCGGCACCCAGTATCGCGACCGCCCCGGGCAACCCGAGGAAGTCACGGGCGACTTCGACCATCGCTGTCTCCCCGAACTCCCCCAGACGTTCCGCGCCGAACGAGCTGGTCGCAACGAAAATCGTGACAACGTAAAACACAGTGACGATCAGGACTGAGCCCACCATCGCCAGTGGGAGATTCCGACCCGGCTGTTTGATTTCGCCCGCGACAGTGGCGACCTGAGCGAACCCCAGATACGACGTGAACACGAGCGCAGCGGTCGTCAACACCGGGAAGTACCCTCTGGAGAAGAACTGCTCCGGAACGGTGCCGCCACCGAACACGCCCACGGCGTCAAGGACACCGTAGGAGAGAAACACTGTAAGCACCGCGAGGAGGACCCCCACTACCATGTTCTGGAGCTTTGCCGTATTTTCCGTGCCACCGATACTCAGTGCCGTCAGTACAGCCCCAAACAGCAGCCCGATACCGATGACCGGGTCAGCCGGGAGCGCAATATTGAGTTCAGCGAACACGGCGCTCGCGTAGTGACCAAGTCCGACCAGATAGAACGCCGAGGCGAACATCAGCCCGAGCCACAGTCCGAGACCCACTATCGCGCCATACGCCGTCCCCATACTCCGTGAGATGAAGTAGTACCCGCCACCGCTCCGTGGCATCGCGGTGGCGAGTTCGGAGGTCGGAAGCGCCACGAGCAGCGCGATCAGCCCACCGATTGCGAATGAGAGCGTCGCTGCCAGTCCAGCGTTGGCGGCCGCTAGCCCTGGAAAAACGAAGATACCGGCCCCGATCATCGTCCCGATCCCGATTGCCAGCCCGCCGATAAGCCCGATAGTCCGTTCGAGTTCCACATCGTCGTCGTGGAGGATTGCGTCGTCGGTGACGGCTTCTGGCTCTGCGGCGGGTGCCTCACCGGCGACGTTCTCGCCCCCTGGGCCGACATCAACAGGCTGTTCAGGCATGTGACAGAATATTCCCACCGATCTGATAAAACCGCCGGCAGGATGCATGGCCGACTCGCAGGCGATAGCGTCACGAAAAATCCGTTCCCACAGGACTCCGTACGCAAGGAAGCCTGTAGTAATAATTGAAACGATTTACACACTGATCGCACTGCCATCGTGCGATCAGATGTGTGTTGATTTTCAATGGCTACCATAGCCATGTGTCCGAGAGCGGCTGCTGGCACAGTGAACTCCATCTTTCCGCGAACTTCCCCTCATACTTTTGATGTTTCCCGCCATACATCGACAGGTGGTAGCAATTCAGCCGGAGCTAGACGGGCGTACTGCTCTCGTGACAGGGTCTGCAAAGCGGGTCGGTCGTGAGATGCTCCTTGAGTTAGCGGCCGCCGGTGCCGATGTCGCCGTGCACTACCGGACGAGCGAAGAGGCAGCGGCGGAGACAGCAGCCACCGCACGGAATCACGGCGTCGAGGCAACCACGGTAGAAGGCGACGTAACGGAGCCCGACGCCGTTGATTCGCTGTTCTCGGACTGTGAGTCGGAACTAGGTGATGTCGATATCTTGGTCAACGCAGTAGGTCCGCTCCCGCAGGGGCGGTGGGACGAGCTGTCCCTCGATGAGTGGCGAACCGCCGTTGCGGGGTGTCTATTCTCGACGTATCTGTGTTCGCAGCGAGCGCTCCCATCAATGCGCGCAGCCGGCTGGGGACGGATTATCAACTTCGGCGTGGCAGATGCCCGTGATGACAGGGCAGTCCCGATGAACTTCCCGTACTTCGCAGCAAAGAAGGCAGTCCTGCAGTTCACGCGAACAGTGGCATATGATACGCAGGACGACGGGATTACGGTCAACGCCGTGTCGCCATTCGCGGTCGAGAACACTGTCGTGGATGTCTCGGAGTTCCCGCGTGGGCGGGCGGCCACGTTTGAGGATGTCGCGGCACCGATTCTGTTCTTCTGTAGTGATGCGGCTGCGTACATTTCCGGCCAGAACGTGGCCGTCGACGGTGGTCGACTACAGGAAGCGTGACCGGGTAGACACCAATCGGTGTCCCCTCATAGCATATATTGGTGCGGCGAGAGTCCGGCAATCGCTACAGTCCCGACCGGTCGTCGCAGGAGTTCCGAAATCAAGCGCTGTCAGCGGCTTCTGGCTCATCGCTATCTTGCCGGGCGAGCACGATGCCGGCGATGAAACACACAGCACCCAGCCCGTACAAGCCATAGCTCAGTGGTGCCGAAACGAGGAACCCGGCGACTATCAGTACTCCGAACGCGGCATGCAGAATCGCAGTCTGATTCACAGCCAGTGTAGCGGGTTCAGAAGCAAAAATGGCGCGATCCGGGACTCGCTAACCGGGTGTAATGGATGAGCGTTCGGTTCGGGGTATGAGACGGTAACGGGCCATACCAGTTATCACCGACACACCCGATTCAGGCGGGGCGGAGTCGCACGATAGGTGCGTCCGGTGCGTCAATTGCCGCGAGAATGTATCCGGTATCTGGCTCGACTGCGACATCGCGGATTCGCCACCCTCGGTCGGCAAGGAGCGGCGTCGCTTCCTCGACCGTTCGCCCAGTAACAGTGAACCGGGCGAGGTACTGCGACGCCAGCCCACTGACGAGCAGGTCGCCGGTCCACTCGGAGAAGGCATCGCCGGTGTAGAAAGTCGTGCCGCTGGGCGGGAACCCACCTGACCCACACTCCCACGAATACACCGGGGCAATAACATCGTCACGCTCCGCGTGGCTCACGCCGATTGGCTCGCCGCTGCCGTAGGTACAGCCCTCGTCGGCGACCGGCCAGCCGTAGTTGCCGCCCCGTTCGACGATGTTGATTTCGTCGCCGTCCTGTTCGCCGAACTCGGCCTGCCAGATAGCGCCGGTGTCGGGATGCACGGTCATTCCCTGTGCGTTGCGGTGGCCGTAGCTGAATATCGAATCGACTGCCTCCGGGTCGGCAGTGAACGGGTTCGCATTGGGAATCCCGCCCGAAGGCGTCAGGCGAAGCGTCGTCCCGAGTTCGTTCGTCCGGTCCTGTGCGACGTGGTCGGGCCCGAAGTTCTTGAACTGTCTGTCGCCGACAGTCAGGTACACCAGTCCGTCAGGGCCGAACACGACGCGGGACCCGAAATGGCCGTCAGAGTCGACAAACGGCTCTGCGACGTGCAGTTGTTCGAATTCCTCGAACTGGCCAGCAGCAACATTCAGGCGACCACGGCCCAGATGCGTGGCCGACTGACCGCTGTCGTTGGCTTTCGAATATGTCAAATACACCCACGACGGGTTCGGAAAGTCGGGATGGAGCGCCGTATCCAGCATCCCGCCCTGTCCGCGTGCATACACCGACGGTGCGTTATTGACCGGTGTGACTGTACCGTCCGCCGGGTTGACCAGCACCACGCGACCAACGCGCTCTGTGACCACCAGCCGTGAGCCGTCAGGCAGCGGCGTGACGCTCCATGGCGATTCGAGTCCGTCGGCGACGGTCTCGACAGCCACACCAGTCGCCTCCATGTCTCTCTGTCCGGAGTCCGTCGTTGTCGCGCCGTCACCTTGCTGGTCGTTACTGGCGGCACTACAGCCAGTCACTGTTCCCGCGACCGTAAGCCCGCTCGCAGCAAGGAATGTCCGTCTGTCCATCGTGGTCACGACTACGGTCTCAGTACTGTTAACTGCGGTCCTGATTGGCCCACGGGGAAAATGACTCGCTCAACAGCCAGTACTCACGGTACGCCTCTGGCTATCCTGGGCCTGTCACGGCGAAGTGTCTTTTACCCGCCCGCGGCTACGTGTCACTGATGGACCGCCACGATGCGCCGGCGAGAGACAGAGAGCGTCTCCCGGCGGAACCGCTCTCGCCGCTTGCGACGCGGGTCGACAAGCTGCTTGCACTGTATCGATACGAACTCACCCCCGCTATCGATGCAATCAATGCTGCCGTTGCCGGCTACGGTGGCATGTTCGACCCGGAAACATCCGCTGCCGAGATACGGACTGTAGTCGACGACCTCCTCGAATCCGACCCACCTTCGACACAGCGGGAGGCGGCCAGTGCCGCCGTGTCACAGGTCGTCCTCTATGTGGACGGCAGCGCGCACAGTAACGGGCCGGCGGGTGCCGGTGCCGTGATTCAGGCGGACGAGACGCCGATTGCCCGGCTCGGCCGACCGGTCGGTTCCCGGACGAACAACAACGTCGCCGAATACGCCGCACTCCACCTCGGACTGCAGGCGCTGGCTACGCGGTGTAACCCCGATTCCGTCGAGATACGCATCGATTCGATGACCGTCATCAACCATATCTGGGGCAACAGCGAAAGCACAGTGAAAGCGACTCCGTACAGCACCGCAATCACTGACCACCTGTCGGCACTGCCTGCCCACGAGTGGACGCATCTGGCTGACAGTGATCCGAATCCGGCTGATGCACAGGCGACAGTCGGGGCCGACATCGCGGCCCTCGGCCCCGGATGAGAGAGGTGCCAGCGAGCCTGTCGTTGCGTCACTCAGGGCGTGACTCGACAGCGGTAAATTGCCGCGCCGGTCGCCGCCGTTCTGCTGTTTTTATTGCTTGAGCACGTACGCTGTGGTAATGTATACTGACGGGCAGTACGATTACGATGTGGCCGTGGTCGGCGGTGGCCCGGCCGGGCTGACGAGCGCGCTATACACCACCCGACTGGGGATGGACACAATTGTTATCAACCGCGGTGGGGGCCGCGCTGCAATGATGACCGACACGCACAACGTCATTGGCGTCACCGAGGACGTTTCGGGCAACGAGTTCCTGGAGACGGCCCGCGAGCAGGTCCAGGACTACGGCGGCACCTACCAGCGGGGCTTTGTCGAGTCGGTAGACGCACTCGCTGAGGAGGACGGTTTCACCGTGACGACGAGCGACGACGAACTGGTGGTCAAGCGCGTCGTGCTGGCGACCGGGTTCGCCGACGAGCGGCCGGACCCGCCGCTGCCACGGACCGGGAAGGGACTGCACTGGTGTCTCCACTGTGACGCGTTCATGTTCGTCGGCGAACCGGTGTTCGTCATGGGCACCGGCGAGTCCGCGGCTCACGTCGCGATGATTATGCTGAACTACACCGACGACGTGGACATCCTGACTCGTGGCGAGGAACCCGAGTGGAGCGACGAGACGCAGACGATGCTCGACAATCATCCGGTCGAGATCGTTGAGACGGAGCTGTCCGGGAAGCAAACTGACGACAACGGCTGGCTATCGGCCTACGAATTCGAAGACGGAAGCGTTCGAGAGTACAAGGGTGGCTTCCCGATGCTGGGGTCGGACTACCACGCGGAGCTGGCCGATGAACTGGGGCTCGAGAGAAACGATGACGGGACGGTCGCTGTCGACGACCACGGCGCAACCAGTGTTTCCGGGGTCTACGCCGTCGGCGACCTGACGCCGGGCCACAACCAGATCCCGGTCGCAATGGGCGAGGGGGCGGATGCGGGGATCGCTATCCACAAAGACCTCAGGAAGTACCCGCGTTCAGCCGACGACATCGAGTCAGCGGGCGCAGTCGAAGAGACAGAGGTGCCTGCCGTCTCCGAGGACCTGTTCGCGACGGCGCTGGCCCACGAGGGCCACGCCGCCGGGCCACGCTCGGAGAAACCGCCGGGGGCCCGCGCTGACGACGACTGACGCTCCGGAGAACACCGCAATCAAATACGGCGAGGCAACGGAGTAGCAGGTCCGGACCCTATTCGTCGTCGGTTTCGTGCTGTCGATAGGATTCAAGCAAGTCGTCGAGGAGCAAGCAGCGAGGGTCAGTAACGGGGTAGGCAGTGTCGATGTACTCCTCTGCCGTCTCGATGTCGCCGCGAATCGCGAACTGGCGGACGCGCGCTGCGTTCTCGTAGAAGTTCTCGTTGATCTCCGGCGACATCTCGGCCCGACTGGAAACCGGCTGGTGCTGGAAGACCTCTTTCTGGAGTTCGTCGAAATCAACCATCTCGGGTTCGTAGTCCTCGATCTCCGAAAGGACGTACTCGACGGCGAAGCGCTGAAACTCGGACTTGTTCGAGAAGACACCCTCTTCGACCATCTCCTCGACGCAGTCCATCACCGCTTCGGGGAACCGGACCGTTGACTTGACCACGTATTACTCATCAGACTGTCGACCCATATAAAATATACCCCCGCGGGGGTCTGGGACACTGTCTGTTGATTATTTATTCGTCGCCTATTTGACGATAAAACCCCGTCGAACAGTATGAGTAGCGGTGACGGTTGCTGACGCGGGAAGAACTGAACCACGTGCTCACTGGTACGCAACCAGTCCCGCCGGGTGGCGTGGACGCACCCGGTTCTGGACGGCGAGCCGATGCCACGGACGCGTCGATACGGCTCACCAGTACGACAGTAAGAATCCCGATTACAGAACATACTTTTGCCGTGGCTACCTTCTAAAGCCTGACAATGGGTCGGCCAAACGTGTTACTCGTCGTTCTCGACTGCGTACGCGCGGCGAACACCTCGCTGTTGGGTCATCGACGCAGGACCACGCCCTTCCTCGAAGAGTTCGCTCGTGAGGCGACGGTGTACACGCAGGCACGGACGACCGCGAGCTGGTCGCTGCCGGCCCATACGAGCCTGTTCACCGGCGTGCCGTCCGAGGGCCACACACTCCGGATAACCGAACGGCTGGAACCCGGCCAGACCATCTTCGATTTCCTCCACGACGAAGGCTACGAGACCGGTGTCTTCACCGAGAACCCGTATCTCACGGTTCATCCGTCCGGACTCAGCGACAGTTTCGAGACCGTCGTTACAGAGCGCCCTGATTCGACAGACGTTGACGACCCGTCCGAAACCCGCAACGGTGTCGACGGGTTCTGGTACGCTGACAGGCTGACGGAGTGGACTGAGGAACAACCGGAGCCCTGGGCTGCGTGTCTGAATCTGATGGATGCGCACATGCCGTACGCGACGCGCGACGGCTACGACGAGTGGGGCACGGAGTTTTACTGGGCAGTGCACGACGAACTCCCCATCAAGTGGGAGTGGAGCGTCTACGGGGAGCAACTCCCGGCGGGGGTCGGACAGCTGCTTGAACCGCTGTACGACGGAGCGATTCGACAGACCGACGCCATTCTGGAGCAGGTCGTCGGTGATCTAGAGGCGCGTGGCGTTCTGGACGATACGCTCGTCGTCATCACGTCGGACCACGGCGATGGGTTCGGAGAACCGCCACAGGCAGCAACTGAGCCACCGGCCGTTATGCACGGCATGGGCACACAGGAGGAACTGTTTCACGTCCCACTGGTCGTCAGCGGACCGGGGCAGACAGAGGGGCGTCGAATCGAGTCTCTGGCGACGCTGGCGCGGTTTCCCGACGCCGTGCTGGCTGCCTTCGACGGCGAAGCGGACGACTCCGGCTTGTTCGTCGCACCCAACGGGCAGACGACTGCATATCAGGCACCACCGACCGGGCAGACAGCGGAGTACGCAGAACAGTACACTGACGAACCGGACCGCTTCCGACAGTCTGCGTCGCTCGTGTATCAAGACGGCCCCGGCGACACCGTCTACAAGCGCGCAGCGTGGGGGGATGACGAGTACGAAGCAGTCGTGCGTGGTCGGCGGTCCGAGCCCAGCGACGGGACCCCTATCGACAGCCCGCCGGCCGACGTTGTCGCTGACTCCGCAGACCACAGTGAGACACTCGACATCACCGAACTCGCTGCCGGGGAAGACGAAATGGCCGAATACGACGTCGATGGCTTTGACGACATAGACGTCAAGTCACGGTTGGAGCGACTCGGCTATCTGTGACTGGGTGCAAACGGGACCGGGCCGAACAACAGCACCAGCGCTCGCGATACTGCGACTGTAGTTCGGACGTCTGGATAGAATCGAAAGGGATGTTTGTGACAACTTGATTTGTACGAACGATGTATAGCGATATTCTCGTTCCAACGGATGGAAGTGCGTCAATGAAACAGGTACTGGAACACACAGTAGATATTGCCGACGGACGGGATGTTACCGTCCACGCGCTGTATGTCATCGACGACCGGGCGTTCCTGTCGATGGCCGACGAGATGCAGGACGAAGTGCTGGAGAACATGCGAGCGGAGGGCGAGGCGGCCACATCGGCCGTCCGAGAGACGCTGGAACAGGACGGAATCGAAGTCTCGACAGCGATTCAGCGGGGCAAACCAGCGGACCGCATTGTGTCGTATGTTGCGGACGCCGACATTGACCTGATCACGATGGGAACGCAGGCAGACGAATACGAAAAGAATATGCTCGGGAGCACAGCACAGAAGGTCGTCACAAAGTCGTCCGTGCCAGTCCTGACCGTTGACGTCTCCGAGTCAGAGTAAGCGCACGTTTCGTCGGTGACCACAGACGGTGGTAGTTGGTGCAGACGGAAACTGGAAAGTTGGGTCAACTCTGGTTACTGTGCCTGAGCAGCGTCAGTTCTGACGCTGAACGACCCGACCAGCGTTTCGAGCTGTTGGGCCTGCTCAGACAGCGACTCCATCCGGTCGCTCACTTCGGTGATAGCGGCAGTTTGTTCTTCGACCGTCGCGGACACGGATTCCGTTTCATCCGCAGACTCGACACTGATCTCCGCCACCTCATCGATCATCGACACAACACCCTCACTGGTCGCCGCCTGGCTATCAGTCGTGTCACTGATTTCCTGGACACCGGTATCGGTTTCCGCCGCGTTCTCAGCAACCCGCTCGAACGCGGTAACGGACCGCTCGACGGCTTCGATCTCTTTTTCGACCAGCTCACTCGCCCGTTCGACCTGACCGACAACAGTGCCGGTCTGGTCCTGGATGTTTTCGATTCGGGTTCGAATATCGCCTGCAGATTCCTGTGTCTCGTCGGCCAGTGTCTTGACCTCATCAGCCACAACAGCGAAGCCGTCGCCTGCATCTCCTGTGCCGGAGTTCCCCGCGCGGGCCGCTTCGATGTTCGCGTTCAGCGCCAGCATGTTCGTCTGTTCCGCAATGTCGGAGATGAAGTCCACTATTGTCGCGATCTCTGTCATCTGGTCGTCGAGTTCGGTCACTGTTTTCACCGTTTCATCGATCGAGGCCTTGACGTCTTGGGCATCAGTTAACGTGTCTTCGGCGAGCGACTGCCCATCAGTCGCGATTGTTGCGGTCTCGGTAGAGGTCTGTGCGACTTCATCAGCCGATGCGGCAATCTCTTCGACCGCCGCTGAAAAGTTCGAGACCTCGGCGCTCGCCTCTTCGACCATTCCCCGCTGTTCATCAGCGCCGGCAGCTATCTGTTGGATAGAACCGCTTACACCATCGCTCGCCGTTGCGACCTCCTGCAGTGCTGAATCAGACTCCGTGACCTGCCTATCGACGGCAGCTGCGAACGACTGAATCTCGCCGAGCGTCGCTTCGAGTTCGTCCGCCATGCCGTTGAACGCGATGCCGATTTCAGCCATCGACTCGTTCATACTGTCTGCATCGACGCGCGTTGTGAAGTCGCCGTCTGCTACTTCTTCCATCGCATCCTTGTACGTCTGGGCCTTCAGTTCGAGATGGCTGTTGAGCGCAGCGACCTCTTCACGCTCCTGCTCAGCTTCGTCTCTGAGGCGTTGCGCTTCCTCGCGCTGCTGTTCGATTTCGGCCCGCTCTTCTTCGAGGTTATCGATCTTGTTGGCCCGTTTGCGGGCGCGCTCAATCTCCGTCTGTGCCTTCTGTCGAGACTTCTCGATGGAACTCAGGTGAATCGTCAGCGCGAGAGCCAGCATTGCGGCGAACCCACCGTGGACAGCGCCCCAGGCGATGGGGTTCAGTTGCGCTGCCGTGTGGTTGTAGACCGACGTAGGGTCGATGATGCCGAAGATGATGTGACTCGCGACGACGTACGCGATGCCAATGCCGAACGGAATCCAGTCTTCATAGACCGCGGCGATCCCGATTGCGATGAAGAAGTGGAAGTGCGCCTCAATGTACCCGCCGCTGAAGTGCACGAGCGTACCGGTACAGAACGCGAGGGCTGTGACCGCGAGCACGGTTCGCACTCGGCGGCTGAGTTGTGGAAGAGCGGCAGCGAAAGCAAATCCAGCGATGATTCCGATCTGAAGCAACACCCGTCCGGTCGGCACAGCGGGGATGGTTGCGCCGATGATCGGACTCTGCGTCGTCTCGACAAGTCCCAGCGCCAGCAGGAACGGAATGTGCGCAAGAACTGTGAGAACGAAATACTTGTGGCGGCGCTGCCACGTCTCGTCGGGAATTGAACTCCCATCCGGGATGGTCGAGAGAAAACCACCATCGCCGCCGGCGGTGCCCTGCTCCCCGATGTTCCCAATGCTTGTCAAGTTACCATTAGCCATGCCCTCAGAAAACGCTCAGAAATTATAGTACTATGTATGAGATTATCAAATTTGATGGTCTCACCCCGGATAGCGTACAGACACTCACTATTGTTGGTTAGTATATGTAGATCATGAGAGACTACTTGCTGATCATTTGCTAACCAATCCGTAACCGAAAAGTTCCGTGCATTCGTCGTTGTAATCGTTATGTCCACGACGTTGGCCGTTGAAGGAATGAGTTGCGGTCACTGTGAGCAGGCCGTCGAAGAGGCTATCGAAGCGCTCGCTGGAGTGGAAGGCGCTGACGCCGACAGCGACGCCGAACAGGTGTCTGTCGACGGCGATATCAGCACAGAGCAACTCATCGCCGCTGTGGAGGACGCGGGGTACGACGCAAAGGTCTGAGGCAGTGCCGTCGCAAACGCTCTGGCAACTGTTACCAATACAGCTTGGTTGCTACTGCTGCGTCGCAAATCCCCATCACGCAGTCAGGCGGTGTGAAGAACGGCCGGCTCAGTCGAACAGTCCTTCTTCCCGAAACCCGGTCATCAGGTCATCGATGAGAGCCTCCGCCGTCTCGTAGGGATACTCTTGATACTCGGCGTACTCTGCGCCGAAGTCCATCACCCCGACGCGTACGTCACCGGCCTCGAATGTCGTGCTTGGGCCGTCCGGCAGGGCCGGCACCAGTTCCATCGGTTCTTCGACGGGATAGTCTGCGTTCGTGAAGACCGCCTCTAATTCAGCTCTGAGTTGCTCGGCAGTATCTGCTGTCATGCCAGAGACTTGGATGAGAGAGACAAAAGGCTTGTTCTGTGCCAACAGGTGTGCAGTGTCGTTACTCAGTATAACCGAGATCGCGGAGGTTTTGCAGGACTTCTTCATCTTCAACCGCAGTCTCGATAGCTTCATCCATGATATCCTGCCGCTGTTGAACGACTTGCAGAAGTTGTCGCGCACTTCTGAGTTTGTATCGGATGTCGGGGTCATCCACGTCATCCAGCGTGCCCTCCAGTAGTTCGTCTATCGTAGCGAGTGTCGTTTCCGCCATGGAAGCGCTATTGGGAACGATTTACTAAGCTTTGCTGGATTTCCCACCGCATAAGCTGTCGAATACATAGAAAATCGCTTTCGCTCAGACCACTGGCCTGAGGACGGGTGAACCGTTATAGTTATTCAGGTCGAAATTACCAGTCTATAAAAATATTATATTAACATTTTTCATGCAGCTACCGGAACGAGCAGTTGATGCCCTCCACATCGCGGCGGACATTTCTCGGAGTGGTCGCCACCGGAACGGTCGCCGGCGTCGCTGGCTGTTCGTCGACGTGCCCCGACGACGGCGTGCCAGAGCCATCGCATACCGTGGAACCGGGTATCGACAACCCCGGCTTCGAGACGCTGCCCGACGGGTCGTGGCCCTTACCGCGGTTCGATGCAGCAAACACGGGCTATGCACCAGTCCAGCTTGAAACAACGACACCGGCAGTAAGATGGCACGCAAATGTTTCTGCAGCCACTACTGGCGGTGACGACACGAGTGCAAGCGCGGTCGTCGTCGCCGACGGAACTGTCGTGCTGGCGACTTCGACCGACATCGTCGCGCTGTCGCTCCGTGACGGATCGGAACAGTGGCGGCGTGCGCTCACACCGGCGACAGTTCCGTCAGCGGTCGACTTTGGAGACGGCGCAGCGCCGCCAGTGATTGCCAACGGCCGTGTCTTTCTTGCGACGGCGGACGGTGTCACGGCGCTCGACGTTTCGGACGGCGCTGTTGTGTGGCGAAACACTGACACAGCGGGGGCAGGCGTTCCGACAGTGACTGATGATGGACTGTTCGTTCCCACGACTGCTGGGGTAGCGAGATTTGCTATCGACGACGGGCACCGGCAGTGGACGGCAAACGTCGATGGAACGAGGCTGGCCGTGGCCGACGGCACCGTTGTTACCGCCGGTGAGCAGATAGTGGCGGTAGACGCAGCAACCGGTGCGGTCCAGTGGCGACACGAAGATCGACCTGCTGGATATCCTGTTGTGTCCGATGGGACGGTCTATGTGAGCGATACGTACGGTGACCTGCTCGGCCGTTCGCTCACGGATGGAACAGAGCAGTGGCGGCTCGACGACAGGCGGTCACTTGAGTTCCCGGTCGTGACGCCAGAGAGCGTGTATGCAATTGAGCGTCCCGGTGAGTCCTCCAGTGCGACGTTCGCCTTCGACCGCGTCGATGACGGCGCACCGACGCCCCGGTGGTGCTCGGAAATCAACCTTGGTGGCGCAGTGACTGCCGCGGCTGCTGATGCTGTGTTTACGTTCCAGCGCGAGAATGGTCTCACCGCGTTCACCACGCGCTTTGGTGAGGCAGTGTGGCAGTATCCTGTCGAGTACCGGGCTGTCTCACTGGCAGTACTCGACGGCGGAGTCGTGGGCGTCTCTCCGGATGGAACTGTCGTGGCTCTTGGGGGTGAGTGACCTGCTATGTCGCGTCGCGTATATCGAATCGCTGGTTCGCTCCTCGGTCTGAGTGCAGTCTGTCTGCTCATCACCGCAGTCCCGCTTGAACTCTGGCCGACTCCGCGGCCGGGAGACTCGTATGTGTTCAATCCACCGACGTTCAGCGCAATCTGGGTGCAGCGAACGCTCAGACCCGGACTCATCATCAGCGCGAACGCGCTGGTGTTCGTCGGTCTGGGCGCATTGTTCAGGCGTGACAGGAGCTCAATGTCACGCCTGCAAGGCGCGTTCGCACTCGCGGCGCTCTTCGGGACCGGGGCCTGTTTGCTCGGGACGCTGTTGTCCACCACAGCCGGCACAAACGACATCGGGAGCGAACTCACCGCCTTCCTCATTTGGGCGCTTGCGATCCCGCTCATAATCATAGGCCTCGGCGGCTGGGGCGCTGGCTACCTCCGGTCCGAAAGCGCTCAACTCGGTGCTGCACTCACTGGCCCACCAGTACTCGCCGCCGCGGCCCTCGGTCTATCGGTGGCAGGCGTTGGCTTCTCACCCGCTAGCAGACTGCTGTTGATCGTACTGACGAGTGCCATGGCGCTTGTCGTCGGCCATGACCTGTGGACCGACAACAGCGCTTCAGCGGATAGCTGACGACCTCTTCACAGGCCACTCGGACGACTTATCCGAATAGGCTGGCCCGGCCGGGGAGTATCTGATCTGAACGCTCGGGTTGTCGGTCAAACACCGCTACAACTGGGGCGGCATCAGAGAGATGTGGCAGTATGTATTCGCCCTCAGCGTGTTCGATAGTAACCGTCTCTGTGCCGAACAGCGAATCGAGAGGCGTCTTCTCGACGCGGAGGCGCTGTTCCTCCCACGATTCGATGCGCCAGAGTGCCGTGCCAAACAGATGGTCGTATGCCATGAGCGTACCGTTGTCAGCGTCGATTCGGTATTCGATGGCCCCGTATCGCAATAGCTGATCGAGACATAACAGGAGAACCGGGATGCTAACGCTTGTGACAACAATCACGGCAACGATGTCCCACGCACCCCCAATTGCAAACAGGACCGCAACGAGGAGTCCTATGGCGCAGAGAAACACGCTTCCCGGGTGATGTGGGAACCGGAGGGGGCCGCCGATGACCCGTCCCCAGCGAACCGGGCGAAGGCGTTCAGATGCCTCAGCGAGCGTCTCGTCGATAGATCGTGCTTTCGATGGGGCCGTTTGCCAGCCGTAGTCCTGATCGTACGACTTGAAATAGACGGCGAGACGGTCGCTGTAGACACCCAAGAGGTCAGATGTGAATTTGAAACAGACGACCATGAGTACCATCGGCAGTCCGACGACAGTCGGGTCAAGACTGCCGAGTTCTGCTTCAGGCCCCTCTGTGGCCGCTGTTATGAGCGTCAGAGTGAGTATGCCCCCGAAAAAGACAGTTACCATTCGCGGTAACAGGCCACGAAAGGCCGTCGTCGAGTTGTGTTTCCGGTACGCGCCGTTGTAGAAGTAGTTCCGTACCGTTGTCACACCCGTCAGAACGAAAATACCGACCGTTGCCAGCAGCACACCAGAGACCGTCTCTGTGCTGGGCTCCGGCAGTGGACCGATTAGCAGGGCCCCAGTAAATACCCAGACTCCTGCCAGGACGAGAACGGTCACTGGAAGCGCGATTACCGTCGTGAGATAGACCCGTAGATCGGTTCGCGGGATAGAGAGGGCGAACTGTCGTTCCGCCAGTGGCCCGATAAGTAGGGTGCCAGTCTCGATAGTCGGCGGGCGGCCAGCGAACACTGCCCGAACGAGTGCCCAGACCGAGTCGACGCCAAGCTCAAACCAGTACAGAAACAGCAGTGCAGCTGCACTCCAGTCAAGGAACGCAACACCAACAATCGGGAGCGAATTCGAGGCGATGGTGCCGAGTAGCTCTGTCCGACGGCTATCCTCTGTCCGGAGAACCCGTCTGGTGGAGGGCATTATGCCGTGCTGATAGCTACTGACGTTTGAACGAACTGATTACACAGCCACCCTCGCCAGCAACGATCGGGAGTCAGTGCACGACATCAACTTATGTCGGGGCAGGTCTTGGCACCAACGGCTGACACGTCGCTGTCCGAACTGACCGCTGACACTACGTATCCCCTCCCAATCCAACGATATATGGGGCAAGGACCCCTAGAATAGACATGGCCCGTTTTAGCTCTGTACTCATCTACGACGGCGAGTGTCCGTACTGTTCGGTGGCCGCGAAAGCCCTCGAACAGGTCGACGATATCGGCGCGATCTCGTGGTACGACGAGTCGGCCCAGTCGTTTCTGACGGCCCAGTTTGACGAGCCGCCGTTTGCGATGGTACTGGTCGACCGGCCGACCAGACGGGTGTATGCGGGGCGGGCAGCCGCCGAAGAGCTCGCCGGTCGCGCCGGACTTCCCGATCTCGTCGGCTCGCTCGTCAGAGAGAACTATGAGAGAATCGCGCACGTCGTTGGGCTGGCGAGTGGGCGCGGGAGAGAACCGGACGATGTCCACGAGCGATACCGGCTGACAGGCGGTGCCAGGGACTGGTTCGACACACTTGCGGAAGACGCCGTTGACCGGGACATCCGCGCCGACGCGTGAGATAGTCGCGACCAGACACCAGGGGCTACTGTGTCTTACTCACGTGGCGTTCTCGCAGCGGTCGTAAGCCGCCAGCGGCGAACTCCCCTGTGTGTGTTGAACCCCACCAGGCCTTTCAGAGCCAGTTGCTGGAGGTGTGTCGTGACGTACGGTTTCGGGGCCGAAAGGCGGGCAGAGATGTGTGCTGTCGGGACCGCAGTCGCGTCACAGTCTTTGAGGACCGCCAGAACGTCATCGTTTGTCAGTGGGTCAATGGCCATGTCACCCATTCGGACTGCCGGGTAACAAACTCTCGCAATCGGGTAGCAGATGGCAGCGGTCGGTGTTGGTTGTTATTTGTTATGCTGGTGGTCCGTGCTCCTGATTTCCCCGTGTTCGGCACTCAAAACCCAATTCCGAGTTCCTGAGAATCCTCTCCAGCATTAATTCAGCCTCAATAACACATTCTGGCCATGGCGTCAGAGTTCCAACCCCTACTGGGCGGAGAGGTGAAAGATTCGGTCATCGATGAGGTGCTAGCCGAGAGCGGAGTTGGTGTGCTGTCGATGGCTGCCGAGGGAGTGCCATACGGCGTACCGCTATCCTTCGGGTACGACGGTGAGGACACCCTTTACTTCGTGTTTCTGGGCGCAACCACCGAACTCCGAAAAGAGACGTATGCGGAGCAGACTGATGTGGCGAGCTTTACCACCTTCGACATCGGTCCAGCCGGTGCATGGCGGAGTGTAATCGTCGCTGGACCGCTCAACCGCATCGAAATCGACGAGTGGGACACCGCACGTGAGTCACTCGCTGCTAACGCGTATCAGTCAAATCTGCTCTCAGAGTACGAACTGCAGGAAAATCCCAATGTGTGGGCATTAGAAATCCGAGAACGGTCAGGCCGCGCTGTCGGACAGCAGTGACTGGGTCTCACTCGGCCCTGTATTGACTGGACAGGCAAGAGATAGCGTGGAAATGGAAAAGTTGTACGTATACAAATACGCAGATATGTGCCATAGTCGGTAAATTATATCGCCAGCTCTATAGGTACTAGAGTGTCTCTGTCGTTTTTACCCCAAATATTAAAATAATCGATGGCAATACGTCATGACATGAAGAAGCGATTGCGGAAAGCACTGAACACGCTCTCAGTCCCACGGGAGAACCCGAGCGCGGGCTTCGATGCGTGTACAGAGTGTGGTCGGTCCTCGCTACCCGGCGCAAGCCGCTGTACGGACTGCGTAGAAAGCTAAGACGCGACGGGGTGCCGCCGACCGGGACCCGCCCAGTTGAATTGGTGTGTCATCGTGTACTGATTCAGTCGGACTGTGTCGATAGTCACCATAGAGCAGCGTTTCAGGGGCTGGGCCACCGTATTATAGTCGCCACAGCTCTGAAAGGTTCAATCGAGCCGATTTTGGGAGCCAGCACGGCCCTCTCTTATCGCGTGTCTGGCGAGCAGGCCAGCGGTTGTGAACCAGAGCGCGACTTCGAGGAAAAATGATGGACTCCAGAGGTAGTACACGAAGAACGACCCCGGTGGGAGCGCCAGTGGGTCCGTGGGAGTGACACCAGGCCAAAACAGAAAGACCGCATCGCCGGGGCGGCCGTTGAGAACGACGTGGACAGTATCGAGGAGGAGATGTAGCGCCCAGCCAACTGCCGCCGACAGTCCGGTCCGGCCTGAGAAAGCCAGCGGGAGCGCCACGACCACGAGCAGTACAGAGTGGCCGATAGAGTGATACAGCGGCGTGACACCGACCGATGCTAGCGGCTTGTCTACCACGTCCGGAAGTGCGGTCCCGACCACAAGCCACAGCGGCGACAACCGCGACAGCCGTCCCAGAAGCGCGGCCGCGAGCAGGTGTGTCGGGAAGAGCATACGAAGAGGTAGGGACAGAGACGTATCAACGCTGCCGGTCGAACCACTCACGGGGAAGTCGACCGCTAGCGACGAGGAAGTCACGGAGGAACACCATCAGCGACGGTGCAATGACGACCGGTGTGAGCCTGAAGACCAGTCCCGTCGGCGCAGTAGGGACGAGCGAGGCGGTAATAAACACCATTTGGACGCCGGCGAGATACTTCCCGAGATCGCTGTCAGGCCGCTCAAAGACGGGTCGGTTGCGGTATCGCCGCCAGCGAATCCCGCCGACGTAGACGTAGCGAGCAGCCGATAGTGAGAGATACAGAGCGGGGAGCTGACCCCAGAGAACTGCGACAAGCGGTGCAACCACGAACCCGAACGTGTCGAAGGCCATGTCTAACCGCGTGCCCAGCTGGGTCTGTTCGCCGACGGTTCGGGCGACGGTGCCATCGAGCCTATCGAGCACAACCCCAGCGCCGTAGCAGACCGCCGGGACCCAGACGAGTTCGGTCGTCATCGGCACCACGAGAAAGCCAGCGACGACAGCATAAAGCCCACCGCGAAGTAGCGTTACCGTGTTTGCAATCCCAAAGGTGTAGCGCCAGGGGTTACCGGTAGCCGGCGTGACACTGACCGTTCGGCCGACGTACCAGAGCTGTCCGGCCCAGCAACAGCCTGCGACGACCGCCGGGTGGAACAGCCAGTGGGTCATCGCGTCTGCGGGGAACAGCACGCCGACAATCCCAGCGATAACGAACCCGCCGATCACCGAAAGTTCGACAGGGATTGCGCCGTCACCGTGTTGCTCGGCCATCGACACCTCCCCGGTACCGTCTGTCTGCCGTCACAGTAGCACAGCTCATCGCAACAGCGCAACGAGGACTGCCAGCAGGACAAGCTGTGCGACCTTGTCGACCGCACCCAGTGTCCCGACATCAGCCGGGAATGATTTCGGTCCGGCGGCGAAATTGACGTAGTACCACAGCAGGATCTGGACGGCCGTGAACGGGACACCGGCGGCGTAGACGAGGCGACGGCGAATCCCCAGGCCGACCAGCGCGACACCACCCAGAAACCCAAGCCCCGCGAGGATGAAACTGATACCCAGAGCGGAGGGGGCCAGCCTGATACCGAGCAGGAGGTGTACCGCCGCCGAGACCAGTGCCGCCACGATACCGAGCCAGTGTCGGCTGTCCAGCGAAGCTACGTCGAGTGAACGTCCCTGTGTTTCCGTCGCGGTCATGTTTTGGATTCGGGTTTCAGTCACATAATCATACTGCCAATTGCACCGCTCACCGCTCGAAATCCGGTTGCTGAAGTGCCTCGATGCGGGCAGACGTCTCTGTGTCGAGTCGCTGCCCAGCTGCGACGAGGTTTTCGACGATATGAGACGGTGTCGTACTGGACGGAATCGGAATGACCCCCTGTGTGACGTTCCACGCCAGCACCACACCGGCCGAGGAAAGGCCGTACTCCTCTGCGATATCCGTCAGGACAGGCTCGTCGAGCAATCCGGGAGCCGACAGCGGCGAGTGGGCCACGACTCTGATGCCGCGCTCGTGGCAGTACTCGACGATGTCTGTCCGTGGCTGGTACGGATGGCGTTCGATTTGGACGAGTGCCGGCCTGATAGTCCCAGTTTCGATAACGGTCTCCAGTTGCGTCTGTGAGACGTTACAGAGGCCGAGCGTGCGCGCCCAGCCCCGTTCGTGGAGTGCCTCCAGATTCTCCCAGGCGCGCTGGAGCGGAATCGAGTCCGTCTCGATGTCGCCCCCATCATCCTCGGGGAAGGTCAACGCTTCCTGACGCGCGACCGGTTTCTCGGCCAGGCGTTCCAGTGGTCCGCGGTGCGCCCACGCCTCGGGCCAGTGGAGCGCGTAGCAGTCGAAGGCGTCGACACCGAGCTCGTCGAGACTGCCCCGACAGGCCGTCACCATGTGCTCCCGGCGGTGGTTCGTGCGCCAGACTTTCCCGAGCAGGAACACCCGACGCCGGTCGGGTGCGCCCGGGGCGGCGAGAATGCGGCCGATACGGTGTTCATTGCCGTATAGTTCGGCGCTGTCGAGCAGTCGATAGCCAGCGTCGAGGGCCGTCGCGATGGAGTCCGCGCGCTCGACGTACGTTCCGTCACGGTAGCGGGAACAGCCAAAGCCGACGGGGGGTAGCCGAATCGCCCCCGCCCGTCCACTGCTTCGGGCGCTGTCTGGAGTGACGGTCGGCGCTGGCGGCGGGGCGGCCGACACCCCATGTCCGGACACGACTTCCGGCTCACCCGTCTCCGCAGCCGTTTCAATCGCATTACAGACCGCGACGATGTGGGCACCACGGCGACCAGTCTTCCGGGACGGAGACCCACGGTTGACACTGGCCGCAAGCGACTCCACAGGGTCGAGATAGCGGTACGGTTGCGTAGGGTGCTGGGCGGGAGCGTCGATGTATTCGCGACCAGATCGGCCGTAGCGAACGGCTTCGGGGCTGTCGGCCATTGCGCCGGTCCCACGGAGGTATACTGACCCGTCGTCGCCGTGAAGTTCGAGTCCGTAGAACTCCCGGCTCCGGTGTGGCGCGTAGAAGCTCGCGGTCAGCCGGACTGTCAATCCGCCGGCAAAGGAAAGCATCGCCTCGACATGGCTCGGGACCGATGGCCGCTTTGGCTCCCGGTCAGGCCAGCTATCGAGTGCAGTCGCGGACTGAACAGATTTGACGGGGCCGAACCACGAGACCAGCAGCGCGAGCGGGTAGACGCCGCCGTCGTACAGCGGCCCGATAGAGAGAAACGAATCGGGGCGGTCGTGCCATTCGGTCACACGGCCGACGTGGGCGTGGGCATACCCCAGCTGAACGGGCCCCATGCGACCGTCGGCAAGCAATCGTCCAGCACGACGCTGCGACGGCGCGTCAGGCGTCCCCGGGGCACAGCCCAGTGCCAAGTCCTTATCACCGGCTAGCGACAGTAGCTCCGCGGCCACCGTCTCTTCCAGCGCCAGCGGCTTCTGCGAGTAAACGTGTCGCCCTGCTTCCAGCGCCGTTCGGGTCACCGGTGCGTGGGCGGCGTGGTTCGTCAGGTTCACCACCAGCGGCGCGTCAACGCCGCTGAGCGCGGTATCGAGGTCAGTAAACGCTGGACAGCCGTGCGCGCCGGCGAGTGACGCAGCCCGGTCTCCGTCGAGGTCGCAGACTCCCGCCAGCGAGAGTGGGCTATCTGCCAGCTCGGCCGCGTACTCCGCCGCGATACTGCCCGCACCGACGAACAGACACTGCACACTCCAATGGAGGCGTCCTCGCATATATATCATACCGCCGGTGGGACTTTAGTCGCCGCCACCGAATAGCGGACGTGACAGAACCGGGGATGAGCCGGCTAGGCACGGCGTACTTGCGAACGTTGCAGGCGCTGGGCCAGTGGATTCCGTACGGAACGACCATCTATGAACGCAACTGGGACGTGCTCATCGTCCTCGACGCCTGTCGCGCGGACCTGTTGCAGACGGTTGCCTCCGATACCGAGTTGTTCAACGCTGTTTCGACGGTCCGCTCTGTCGGGAGTTCGTCCTCGGAGTGGCTCGAAAACACGTTCCCCGGGCATCCAGAGACATCTCACACCGTCATGGTCACCGGCAATACGTGGACCGACAGGTACCTCGATGCCGACGCCTTCGCCGTACTGGACGAGGTCTGGAAGTACGCGTGGGACGAGGATCTGAACACCGTCCCGGCTGAAGCCGTAACCGACCGGGCAATCGCACTGGCCCGGCGGCTGAACCCCGAGCGGCTGGTCGTCCACTACATGCAACCACACCACCCGTTTGTCCCCGACCCGCTTGACAGCGACGGCGGTCTGGCCCGCACTGGCCACCACAGCAACACGGCAAATCCGTGGGTTGCGCTCCGCCGTGGCGATATTTCGCCGGGCCGCGTCTGGGACGCATACGAGGCGAACCTCCGATACGTCCTCCGCGAAGTAGAAGCACTGGCCGAAAACGTCGACGGTCACCTCGCCGTCACCGCCGATCACGGTAATCTCTTCGGGGAGTGGGGGCTGTACGGCCATCCGATGTACACGCCGGTCCCTGCCTTACTGGCGGTGCCGTGGGCCGAGACCGACGGCGTCGACGGCGGGGGGCGCGAGCCCGACCTGCGTCCACCCGAACCGCTTCCAGTGTCGCGCGTCTATGGTTCCGAGAGCGACAGCTGCCGGCTGAAGTCACTGGGGTATTTGTAGTCAATCGGAGATACTTTTTAGTCAGAGAAGGCCTGGATAGGAGACGTGTCTTCCCGGAGCCGTCGCCACGTCCAGAAGAGTTGGCATCGAAACATCGGCACCGGCCATCCACGTTTCCAAGAGACAGTGTAATGTCTGCCAGAACGCTGTACTTTACCGGCGCGGAATCAGTCAGGGTCGACGAGGAGGCAGTGCCTGACCCCGGACCATCACAGGTCCGCGTCCGAACAGAACTCTCAGGAATCAGTCCCGGAACGGAGCTGTTAGTGTACCGCGGTGAGGTCGATTCGGAACTTGCGACCGACGAGACAATCGACGCCTTAGATGGGACGTTTTCGTATCCACTGCAGTACGGCTACGCCGCAGTCGGCCGTGTCACCGCCATCGGTGCTGAAGTCGACGACAACTGGCTCGACCGTCGTGTGTTTGCGTTTAATCCACACGAGAGCCACTTTCTCGCAGAACCGTCGTCGCTCATTCCCACGACGTTACCCCCGGAACAGGCGGTGTTCATGCCGAACGTCGAGGCGGCCGTTAACTTCGTGATGGACGCTCGACCGCGCATCGGCGCTCGGGTGGTCGTCTTCGGCCAGGGGCCGGTCGGACTGTTGACCACTGGACTTCTGGCTGATTTTCCGTTGGCGTCACTTGTGACAGTCGACCCCTGTGCAAGCCGTCGTCGGCTCTCGGAAGCACTCGGGGCAGACCGTTCGGTCACCCCCGGAAATCTCGGTGATGTTGACGCCGACATCACGTTCGAACTCTCGGGAAACCCACCCGCCCTCGACAGGGCTATCGACGCCACTGGCTACGCGGGTCAGGTCATCGTCGGGTCGTGGTACGGCTCGAAGGGTGTGTCACTGGACCTCGGACACCACTTCCATCGGAGCCACATCCGCGTACGCAGCAGTCAGGTGAGCCGAATCGATCCGGACCACGCTGACCGCTGGGACAAGGACCGCCGACTGGACGTTGTCCGGTCGTGGCTGAGCGACACTGACCTCTCGGCGCTGTTGACACACGAAATCGACATCGAACGTGCAGGCGAGGCATATCAACTGCTGGCGAACCGGCCAGACGACGCCGTGCAGGTGGTGTTGACGTACAACTGACACCCGTGATTTAGGTGTGTCCCGGCCGTCTGTTCGGGCATGTACGCGACGACGGTCCGGACCGAGTTCGTGGCACAGCACTACCTCACTGTCCCGGACCCGGGCCCAGAGGGAGACCCGCATTCACATCACTACCGGGTGGAACTGTGTTTCCGCGGCCCCGAGCTCAACGAGTTCGACTACATCGTCGACATCGACAATGCCGAGACAGCCTTGTCGTCACTCGCTGACCGGTATCAGGACACACTGCTCAACGACCTCCCAGAGTTCGAGGAGTATAATCCCAGCGTGGAACGGTTTGCCCGTGTCATCTTCGAACGCGTCATCGCGCGTGTCACCGACGAGACGGTCACTGAACTATCGGTCACCGTCTGGGAGGACGAAGACGCCGCTGCGAGTTACGACGCCGCCGTATGAGAGTCGGCCTGACCCTGTACGGGAGCCTCGACGAGCAGTCGGGCGGGTTTCGATACGATAGAAAACTCGTCAAGGGACTTCGAGCGGCCGGCGACACCGTCGAATGTATCCAGCTTCCCTGGCGGAACTACCACCGTGGGTTGCTCGACAACGGGTCGCGCAAGCTCCGACGACAACTGGACGTAGATGTCGACATTATGTTACAGGACGAACTCGCTCATCCATCGCTTGTTCACACGAACCGCACCCTCCCATATCCGGTTGTCAGCATCGTCCACCACCTGCGGGCAAGCGAGCCGAGCCGACTCGCCCCGCTGTATCGCGCGGTAGAGCGTCGCTACCTCGGGACGGTCCACGGTGTCGTCTGTAACAGCGCCACGACCCGACGTGTCGTTTCGGACCTCGGCGTCAACCCCGCCGACACCGTCGTCGCACCGCCGGCCGGCGACCGCTTCGCCCCGGACATCGACCGGGCCACGGTTGCGGAGCGGGCCACTACTGAGCCGCTGCGAGTGGTTTTCGTCGGAAACATCACGCCTCGAAAGGGGTTGGATACGCTCGTCGAGGGTGTGGCGGACGCTGCCGCCGACATCGACATCACGGTGGTCGGTCGGGCCGTCGACGACGGGCACGTCGATGCAGTCCGAGACCGCATCCAGGAACACGGTCTGGATGACTGCGTAGCGTTCACGGGCCGACTGGCGGACGACAAGCTAAAGCACACGCTCCGGTCGAGCCACGTCTTGGCAGTGCCATCCCGGTACGAGGGGTTCGGCATCGTCTATCTGGAGGGAATGAGCTTTGGTCTCCCGGCGCTGGCCACCCGGGCTGGCGGGGCGACCGACATCGTAACCGACGGCGAAACGGGGGCACTCGTCGACCCGGACGACTCTGCAGCCGTCGCTCGTGAGCTGGAGCGGTTCGCCACCGACCGCGACCGCCTGGCCGAGATGGGGTGGGCCGCGAGACAGAGCTACGAGGCACACCCGGACTGGGAAGAGACGGTCGGACGGGTACGCGGCCTGCTGTCTGCTATCGTTCAGCCTGCGGAGGGACCAGCATGACGAAATCGTTCCAGCGATATCTCCGGGCAAAACGGACAGTCGACGACCGCGCGCTGGACCGCCGGCTGGTCAAGCTGCTCCGCGAGCAGTTGGCTGACCGGGCGACCGACAGCGACGGGCCGCTACGCATCCTCGAAATCGGGGCTGGTATCGGCACGATGCTCGCCCGCTTCCTCGACTGGGACGTGCTTCCTGCCGGCGAAGTCCACTACACCGCAGTCGATCTCCAGTCGGAGAACGTGGCTCGCTTGCCAGACCACATCCGGAACTGGGCCGCTGACCGGCAGATGTCTGTGAGAGACGGGCCGCTCGTCTTGGACAGCGAAAACCGGCGAGTCGAGATTGAGGCGGTGCAAGCCGATGCTGTGGCGCACGCGACGGGTACTGACGGCGAATACGACCTCCTCGTTGGGGCAGCCCTGCTCGATATTCTCGACCGGCGGGAGCTGCCGACATTGCTCGATCCGCTCGCACCGGGTGGCCTGTATTACTTCCCGCTCACATTCGACGGGGCAACCCGCTTCCAGCCGAGCCATCCGGCCGACCGGACGGTCGAACGACTCTATCACGAGCACATGGACGGGAAGCAGGGCGGTGACAGCCGCGCCGGCAGCGACGTGCTCGGTCGCCTCCAGCGCCTCGACGGCACAACGCTTTCAGCTGTTGCCGGGTCGGACTGGGTTGTCCGACCTATCGACGGGAGTTATCCGGCCGACGAAGCCTACTTCCTCCGATACATTCTCGACACTATCGAGGATGCAGTCGGCGAGGTGGCCGGTCGCGACTTCGAGGGACTCGCCGACTGGCTGGCCGGCCGGCGTGAGCAGGTCGCTGCTGCTGAGTTGCTGTATCACACACACCAATTGGACTTCCTGGGCCGTGCCGTCACCCGTCGGTCTTCCGGCGAATCGTGGCCGTCGCCTCGTATGAAATAACCAGTTCGTCGTCCTGATTGCGCCCTTCGTGGCGAGTGGTGAGGTATCCTCGACTCGGATCACTGTCGGAGGGTCGCTTGTCGATGATTTCGGTTCGTAATCGGAGCGTATCACCGGGTTGGAGCGGTAGATGCCAGCGGAGATTGTCGACGCCGACGCCAGCCTGTGTTGCGATGTCCTCGCTGGTCTCAACGTTAAGACGCATACAGATTGCGGCAGTCTGCCACCCAGACGCGACTAGCCCACCGAATACTGAGTCCTTCGCTGCCTCCTCGTCAGTGTGGAACGGCTGTGGGTCGTACTTCTCGCCGAAGTCCACAATCTCAGATTTCGACACTGTGTATCCGTCCGATTCTCGCACGTCACCGACCGAAATATCCTCGTAAAACTGCATATGACTATGGAGATGATGCACAAATAAAAATCCGACGTGGACGGCACTAGCAAAGTCCGAGTTTGTGCGTGTGAACAGATGGCGCGAGGTACATGTAGATAAGATATATATTGTAGTTGTAACATAGATACAATGTCGACATGCCCTCCAGCAGTCGTACACTCCTCTCGGCGACCAGTGAAGAGTGGCGCTTAGCACACGAAGACCTCCACATCAGAAATGCCTCTGACACCAAGCGTGATGTCCACATAGAGATATACGATGACGGAGAATGTTGTCATACAGCACACTATCAGCTTCTGTCGGGCCAGTCGGGTTGTTCGGTCAACTTACTACGGAATGGCTGCTACAAAGTGAAGGCTGTTCTCGACAGACAGCAGGAGTCCACCGCTGCTGTCACAGTCTCTGATGAGCCTGAACAAACCATCTTCATCCAGGTTCAAAACGACAGGATAACGATTGACGAGGGAGTAACTCCATCGCGTCCCTGAACGAATGTGCCGTCTCGTCCTGCTTGAGAGCCTCCCGCGCTGAAGCGGGGATTCCCACGCTGGGACAGTAGCGTTCAAACACGACCTGTTACTGCGGGCATTCTCTGCCCGTGGATCTGCCGAACAGGCGGAGAGAGGGTTTGCTGGGCAGTGAGCTACTCTACTTCGGTGCGGTATTCGGAGTTCCCGTCTGTCGCAAATTCTCAGTTGCGTCCGGTCGCTGTCAGCGACGATTGTCACTGCTAGAACTTTTTGCTCAATGTCGTGAGTGACAGTGCATCATCTCGACGAGATCTCCGTTGAGGAACTGCAAGCCACTCTCACGTGGACGGAAGGAAGCCAACACAACGGCTCTTAGCAGTCCTCCAACGGTGTAGCGCAAACCGAACTAGTCGAGTGGTGTCGTCAGCGACAGACAAACTACATTAGATCGCATCGTTCTGCGCACTACTCATCGCTGGTCCGGGCAGACACATCGTCCCAGCGGGGAGAGGCGCCGAGATATGATACAGCGATACTGAGACGGTCAGTCAGCAGGGAGTTTACCAACCCCACCGTGACATCTGCAGAAGGCACAGTCAGTAACTACGTCTGCGATTCAATTCGCTCGAACAGTGTTTCCACGAGGTCAACGAACCACTGCGCACTGCGGTTACGGGGCCGAGATTCCGCCACTGAAACCGTTGCTCGAACGCGCCCCGGCGTGCCGGACATGATGACAATCCTGTCCGAGAGCGCAACGGCCTCCTCGATGTCATGGGTTACGAACAACACGGTTTTATCGGTGCCACGCCAGATGTCGAGCAGTTCGCGTTGGAGTTGTCGGCGTGTCTGCATATCCACGCTGCCAAAGGGCTCGTCCAACAAGAGGATAGCTGGGTCCACAGCGAGTGCGCGCGCAAGACCGACGCGCTGTTTCATACCACCTGAGAGTTCCTTCGGGTATGCATCAGCAAAGTCAGACAATCCAATAATAGCTAGCATTTCTCGGACTCGCTCCTGCCGCTCAGCAGCCGGCACTCCCCGCTCCACTAATCCGAAGGCGACGTTTTCTCGGACTGTCAGCCACGGAAACAGGTGGTACTCCTGAAACACCGTTCCCCGATTCGGGTCAGGGCCTTGAACCGGCTTCCCCGAAACTGTGATATCACCGTCTGTTGGTGGCTCCAGTCCACTTACAAGCCTGAGAAGTGTGGTCTTCCCGCAGCCTGACGGGCCAACCACGGTGACGAACTCGCCAGATGAGACACGCAGCGACACGTCACGGAGGGCTGTCGTAACTCTGCCTTCCCTTTCGTATTGCTTGGAGACCCCGCGGATGGCGATTTCGGTATCCGTACTGTCTTTCATTGTTGCCAGTCGAGGAGGTGGGCACGAACTCGCCGGACGGCCCAGTCGCTGAGCAGGAACACCACACTAATCACCAGCATATACGCGATGCTACGCGCCATCGCGAGGTTGTTCGCGCTCGTAATAATTTCGTATCCGACACCGGGCGCACCGAACAATTCGGCTGCGATCACCATCATCCAGCACTGGCCAACGCTCGTACGGACTCCGGTCAGAATCCCCGGTAATGCATCCGGGATGACGACCCGCCACAGCAGCCGACGATTGCTATCGACACCCAGTGTCGTAGCGACCTCGACTAGCTCGTTCGAGGCGTTCTCGACCCCCTCGTACGCATTATAGAACGTAATCCAAAATGCACCGATGAACACAATAAAGGCCGCACCGGTGTGACCAAGTCCAAGCCAGATGATGGCGAACACGATCCACGCCAATGGTGGAATCGGCCGGAGCACCCGCACGATGGGTGTGAGGACGGCGTCAATGACCAGACTCCAGCCCATGCCGATGCCGAGTAAACCGCCAGCCACAACGCCACCGGCGACACCGGGAACGTAGTGGAGGAGACTCTCTCCGAGATGAACAAGTAATTCGCCGCTAACCAGCTCGGTCCACAGCGCGCCCGCCACCTCGCTGGGTGTCGGCAACAGGTACGACGGAACTTCACGACCCCCTGCCCACCAGACTGCCAGAAATCCAGCCGCTCCCACGAATCCATACCACAGACGTGTCAGATTCCATTCTCGGCCGAACGCAATCGTGGTTGTCGGCTGGGAGCGGATGCCGGATGAGTCCGCTACTGGGTCAAATTCTGTGGCCATCCTATTCGGCGATATCGTCGTAGAGTGACTGCTCGAAGATCTCGTCGGTAGACACTCCGCTATTGATCTGGCCGAGGTCCTCCATCTGCGCAGCGAAAAGCTGCGTACTCTCTGTAATCTGTGCCGGGTCGCTGATGTAGTTCGAGGCCTTCGACGTGAGGGCTTTCCGGGCAATCTTCGTCGGGAGTTTGTCGCCTTTGGCCTTACTCACAGCCTTCGCAGCGACGCCCGGCTGTTCCTGGATGGTTTCAGTAGCACGCGAATGTTGGGTAATAACAGACTTCGCGATGTCCGGGTGATCGTTCCAGAGGCGGTCGTGCATGAACATGATGCCGCCAGGCTGGCCGGACATGAATGAGCCAGCCCACGTAATGCGCTCGAAGGGTGCGCCTCTCTGTTCAAGCGCAGTCGGGATGGGCTCCATAATGACAGTGCCATCGACGTTCCCAGAGAGCAGCGAGCGTTTGACGGGGCTACCACCTGCCATCGGTTCAATGTCAACAAGGTCCGGGGAGAGTCCAAGTTCCTCGCGGAGCCAATAGTGGAGAAGGATAAACGCGACACTGCCCCTGGGGAAGGTGCTGAATTTGAATTTCCGCCCGTTTTCCTCACGGAAGACCCGGAAAGCGTCGGCACCGTGTTCATCCCAGAGAGCAGCAAAGTCCTCGTGAGCGAATACGACAAACCCGTTCTTGTGATTGGCCGCTGTGACTTTCCCCGGGACATCCTTACTCTTCATCTTGATCGCAGGGGTGATGCCCATGAAGGCGAGGTCAATGTCCCCGTCAGAGTACGCTGAAACGATGGTGAGACCCTCATTAGCGAAGTTCGTCGCCTCGATATCGGGAGCTAGCGCTTCAAAGTACCCCTGATGCTTCATTACGTGGTACTGGAGGAACGGGAACGGTGGCTTGAATGCCACGCTGAGGGTGTCCATGGAGTTGCCACTGAGCAGAGACGTACACCCAGAGAGGGCGGTAAGTGTACTTGCGCCGACTGCTGCACCGGTTTCCGTGAGGAAACGTCGTCTACTCTGGATACGTGTCCCGTCGGACCGATTCGAATTATTAGGGCAGCCTAAATTAGGCATGCCTAAAATGAATGGACAGTAGTTAATATAATCTTTCCTTCCAACCGAGAATAACAGACAACCACACCAAGTGTAGACGTATTTCTGTGAGTGTGCAGCGGTGATTCCCCTCTAGCTACACCCAGAACTCTATGGCACGGGTGAGTGCAAATCGGTCACCAGCGATGGCGATATACCCGCGTATTCGCGGGACCCGCCACTAACGGGCTCCGTCGCAGGATCGCAGTCCAGTTGCCGAAGTACGCTGCAGAAAGACGCGGTCGATCGGCTGCCCACCGATCTTAACAGGTCCGTGGCGAAATCGTCGACCGGCCGGTGGACAGAGTGTCTCCGCTTCTCTTACTCCTCTGGCCGCTCGATAGCATTCTGGGGCTCACTGCTGCTGAGTTGCCACACGAGAATCCCGAGTGAGACGAACGCAACGGCAGCCGTAGCGATGTACCCGGCAGTGCTGATAGTAAACAGCCGGTCTGGAAAGAGCGCAAGCACAATGAGCAGGCCCATGGTCGAAAGACTAGTCAGCGAGGGAACAACCATGAGCCAAAATTGTCGCGCGACACTGCCCATGCGACGCTCTTCGATTCCAAGTAGTATGTATCTTATCAGCCAGAAACGCGCCACCGGCTACACTGTTTGAACGCCGTGCACCAACTCAACCCACAGTGCGGAACAACTGTTGGCCTCAAAGCTACGGGCTTTTCACGCGAGTTATGGAAAGCTGTTACTGCTGTTACCGACGATCCTCTGACCTCGCGTTCAGTGGCATCTCGTTCAGCTACACCTGTGCCCCGTCCTATACAAGCGGCTGGCTGTGGATTGTGAATAGAATAGAAGCCCGACAGAGCACCATGGCTGATGGTATTGGCTGTCATGTAGTCCTCGCAACTGAGCGTGCAACACGGAGTAACGTGCTGTCGTCGGCCGTGTCGGCAGGGAACCTGCTCACATAATAGGTGGTGCGATTCACCGACCAACTAATCCGGACCGTTCTGTTTGTCTGCGTTTGCCTTGCTTCGTACTCACCCACTTGCACGGGCGTCCCTGTAGTCGTGTTCCGTGTCCCGTTGAGAATTCCAATCCTGTAGTGTGTGTCAGTGCTCGTAGACTCATATCTGAGCATCGCTACCTCTGGATCAGTTGAGCGGTGCGACGCGACGTCTAACTCGAATTCTGCCGGCATGTTCGGGTTCGGCACTGGAAGTGACGCAGCGTCGGCCAGCGCCGCTCGTGACTCGTACGTATTGAACTGGACCTGTTGTGCATCATCCGGAACCTCTTGCGGGTCGAGCTGGAACGTTCCAGGCTCGAACGTCGGATTGAACGTTACATTCCGATACGTGACTAGGTATTCGTAGTCATCACCGTTGGCAACGAACGACGTCTGGCGCTTGATCGGAAACAGGAACTCAGTATCTAGCCACAGCGTCTGTGACCGTAACGACATATCTTCATTGGCCGGCGCGATCTCTAACCGATAGGTTTCTCGCCCAGCAATCGTTTCTGTGCCATTATATACGACCGTCACGTTCCCGCCACGATACGCAGCTGAACTGTTTTCTCCGGACTCGTCTTCGCGTGGCACTACTGGCAGGGGCGAAATGCCCGGGGTCGACGTCGGCTGCGAGACAGGGCGGTTACTTTTGGCCGCGGCGAGAAGCTCTGGATACGTCGTCTCCGTAGCGCTATCAGTGGTCTGGAACGACATTCGGTGGAGCTCATTCGACTCCGGGTCATAGGACACAAGCCTTGACCCGTTTGCAATAATAAATCCGCCTTCACCAACCCGGGGTGGTCTTGTTTCCTTCGTTTTAGTAACCGATATCACCCGCTCAAAATACGCAAATGAGCGAACTCGTTCTCGCTTTTGCGTGACGATTGTTGTTGTTTTGTCGTTCCGGGTTCGGACTGTCGTTACCGTTGCGTTGACGGTATCAAGCGACGCGTAGCGCTCTGTTGCCTCAGCTTCTGATGGTAGCTCCGCACTCCCACTGGATGAACTCCCGATTGCACTACAGCCGCTCGCTGTGACTAGTATCACCACAACAACTACACGCACAACCTCTCGCAAACTGAATAGCTTTCTCGTAAGCCGATACATCTGTTAGGATATGATACTGCTTGGATGAATATAAAATACGGTTTCACGGCCTGATTGTGTTCTTGTTTCGAATAATACGCTCGCCGGGAAGACAGTTACATCACTCGCAAGTGTTTCGAACAGTGGCGGCGAAATACAACCTTGTCGGCGTCTCAATCGGCCCAAAGGACAGGCCCGTCACACTCATAGCTGACCCAGTAGTAGGCTGCGAAAAGCAGCCCATCTTGGAGGCGTAGTTCAGGCGAGTCGGTCAGTACAGCAGACTCAGGCCCCGTCCATGTCGCCAATAGCCCCAGCCATCCCAAGAAGCAGTAATCCGTACCCGGCGAGGCCGGCGGGGATTGATGCCTGGAGAAGCAAATACCCAGTAAATGCTCCAATGCCGCCGATAATACCCCCGCGTTTCCTCGCCGACCGATTCGACTGCCCACGAGAAAGAGAGAGCCACTGCTGTTTATGTGCCAAAATCAGTGATGTTACCACACCGTACAGTGGGAGAAGCGAAAGCATGACCAGGTGGTCCGATGCGGCGAACGCTACTGCAAAAACGGTGATTAGCAGTCCAACGCCTGCTGAAATGGCGTATCGGAGGGCGGTGCGCATACATCAAGTTACAGCTACCGGACCAAGTACGGTACGAAATCTGTATACAACAGCCACAGACAGGCTGACCAGTTCTTGCTAAGCGTTCATAGTGAGACAGTCACACTGAGAATTAAATCCGCCGCACCATCGCCATAGCTCTCAGCCCGGTGGCCCGCCACTGACAACTCACATATCCTAGACAGTGAGGCGACAGTGACATTCGTACCGCCTCAATGCCTTCAGTCCGAACCCTTCGTCGGATCGTTTCAAAAAGAAGCATACCCGTCAGGAACGGTGAACAGAGTGTCCTAACGGAACCATAGTACGCCGAACGAGTCACCCTGAATTATCCGAAACAGGTGGCCTCTGACCGGCTGGGGGAAAGCCCCGTCCGCCTGTATGAAAAAATCAACATAGCTACAACCGAACTAACACCTATGCCCCCGTGTACCCGCCGCGCTCTCCTCGCAGTTGCTGGAACTGGACTGGGAGTCTCCCTCGCTGGTTGTGGGTCTCTTGTGAACAATTCACCGGCAGCAGAGGCTCCGCCCGCTGGAGAGCTTGATGGATATCGCGTTTTTGTCGCTGAAGAAGTCGACTTCCCGGGCCCTGGGCCGGTTTCATCTGTCACTGATGGTGCCAGTGCTGACGTGAGTGTGTACCCGTCCGGGGACGACCAAGTCCAGCAAGTCCGCGACTGTCTCACTGACGGCCGCCCTGCTGTCGTGGCAGGCGCGGATGCGCAGTGGACCGTTATGCAGGCGTGCGCCGACAGTGAGCGTCGGTACGGCTTCACTCAGAACGGGTGGGGGCCAACGGACCGGATCGCCGCTGCTGTCCCGAAACAGGGCCGACTGGACACACACAAATTCGTCGGTGCAGAGCTACCGCGGGACCTTCCGTGGGCTGTCAGTGAAGTGCTCGAACCATCGTTGCCGGAGTGTCCCGCGCCATTGGAGTTGGAGGGTCCTGACGGTGCCACGACCATCGGCCGGTCACGAATTCGCGGAGTGAACGATGTCGGCGGCTTTGATCGCTGGGATACCCTTCGGATGGCTGCTAATGTTGACCCAGCGGTAGTCTCTGTCGATATGCAGGCCACAGTGTACGGCGGGTCCACCCAGAGCGATACCAGCTCGTACAAACCGGACCGGATCCGTTTCGTTTCGGATTTCCCGGGGAAGATAAGCGGAATGAGTCCCCAAGACGCTGGGTTAGATAGTCTCACTGTTGAGGCCACCAGTAATACCGGTCCCGAGACGACTCTCACACAGTATACGTTCACACCACGAGGGAAAAGATACCAGGGAGCTTTTGCAGCCTGTGCGCGGACGCAGTTCCGGACGCGGAAGACTGAACCACCGATATCGTATGACTCTAACGGGCGATTTCGATGGCGGGATCCACAACTGCTTGACGACGATACATGGGTGCATCATACGCCCGGACAAGCTGTCTGGTACCCGAACCGCTGACTCCGACCGAATTCGCTTCGACGACTCCACGTCAATGTAGCCATGAAAAGCGGTCGATCAATGGCTCGCCGAAGGCGCTCACTCAGATCCGAGACAGCGCGACGTACAACAAGATACCAGCGTGAATCACGGCGAACGGTCCGATAACAACCAGTGAAGCGTAGGCTGTTCCCGAGTCGATTCCGGGGGCGAGAAACAGCCCGGCTGGCACTGCGAGAAAAAAGAGCAACAGGCCGCCGGCAGCTGCGATGATCGTTGGATCCCGCTCTGGCCGTTCCGTTTGGTGTACTGGAAGCTGTAGCGTGTTGATTGCTTCGTCGAGATCAGACAGCGGGCCGAACTGCACGCTACCTCCGTCGACCGAATCAACGCCAGTGATCCGTAACCGGCCCGTGTCACGAAGCCGGTCGACGATAGCGTTAATAACGGAAAAGTCGGTTCCCGGACCGACCGTGGCAATCCACTGCGGTGACTCCAACAGTCGGTCGTAAGCGACCAGAAACTCACCCCGGCGTTGGTACTCGATCGTTCCGTAGCGGAGGTAGAAACTCAGCATACGAGCACCGATAATACAGAGAAGTACGACCGAAAGCAGCCCGATCCAGACCGGGTGACCGATCTGTAGCGCGACGACAAGCGCCGCGACAGTGAGAAGTGTGAACCGCGAGACCAGTGCGAACCCGACGGCGCTGAGACTTCCCAGTATTACGGACTTCTTGTCGACGACAACACTGGCTTCGACCGGCTCTTCAGGCATCTTTGGCTCCGGTGGCGGTTCGCTTCTGGGCAAGTCATCTGAAAGGTCTATATTCACATCGAGAAGCGACCCTCCGAAATGCTCCACGTAGAACCGGTAGACCGAACTGAGTGTTTTTCCGATGACAAGTCCCGTTAGCAGCGTTATACGACCGGCACGGGACCCACCCAGCGTGAGAAGCCCGACAAAGAGCAGTACCAAGGTCAACTGTGCCGGTGTCCGGATCAGTTCCTGCGCAGACACGTCGCGATACTCACCGGTGCCGATGTACTCAACCACGAACTCCTCGATCTGTGAGAACAGCAACGCCGCGATGCTCACAGCGAGGCCCACTGAGACCTGAATCGCCGGCCCGAGCGTCACGAGGTAGACAAGGCTGATCGGCCCGATGAATCCGAACCAGACCCCCAACACCGTGAGCGCGAAAGGAATGTTCCGTGGATAAATCGGTGGCAAATTCGAATAGAGCTGAAAACTACCGCGTTTCTCCCGGAGTTCATGTAACGGCTCGTGCTGTCCGGGACGTCCCGGAGATCCCTGCTCAGCGAACAGGGCCTTCGTCGCTGCGATGAGGACTGAAAAGGCGGCCTCAGCTGTGTAGACAACGAGTAATAGCCAGAGGTCCCAGCCCCAGGCAGTGACTCCGACCAGCGGAATACAGTTCGCAGCGATTACACCGAGACCGCGGACGAAAATCGGGAACCGCTGGGTCATGATTGGTGGCACTCAAATCGTTACACCTGAACAACAAACATACTTCGAATTCGATAGCACGGCTGAACTGAACCCGTATGGTCGCTGCCAGTACGGTACGGAGAGGCCGTCGAGAACAAAAGGTATCGCCAGAAGCCACACCACTCCCGCCACAGGATTTCAGGCCAAGTGTGACCCTGTGGTTTCAACACGCATACCCTCTGGGCGTTCCCTGCTGGGTTTCAGCATCGGCGTGGCTATGGCGACTTTTCAGAATTGCACACCCGAATCGCTGACTGCTTTTCGTAAGCTGCGGGCCGCGTGTGTAGCCCCATTTCATACACGGGTGTGCCTCTTGTGCTGTTCGGCTCGGGGCAGTTGCTAGGTCTGATACTCTAGGTAAGACATTTTTAGAATGCGATCGAACATTAACCAGATGTCAGAACCGCCCTCCAGTCGTTCAACGAGCTTTGTCAGTACAGAGACCAAGATCACAGCTGTCTTTATCATACTCGCTCTCGTGTCGGTATTCGGTAGCATAACTGTTACCGACAATCAATGGATTCACTTCGCTGTGCTACTCGGCGTTGGCGTTATCATACCGACACTGATCAACGAGTGGCGTAACTGATTGGGCCACACACGCGGCACGCACTATGCCAGTGCGGTCAGATTTCCCGGGGGCAACTTCACGAATACCACAGCGAGGTCCCTCGCTGCTGACCCGCTCAGCGAGATCACGTCGCTCGGTGCGACCGGGTACCTGAAATCACTGGCCGCGACTCTCCCGCTACCTCTTATCCATGCCGCCGCTCGTGCCCCGCACACTGGCCACGCATCGTCGCACCGTCGATCCGCTATTCAGTCGAGACACTCGCATTCACGAGCAGTTTGCTGGATAGCGATGCCAGCGACGTTGGCACCGTACTCAGCAGTCCGCTGAATACTGTCGAGTAAGAGACCCACGACGTAGGCCTCGCCGGGGGTATCGTGCCCGTAGAGGTCTCGATCCAGCGCCTGGAGATTGTCGCTCAAATCGTTGCGCTTGGAGAGGGCAGCGTGTGCGGCCTCGATGCCGCCGTCGGCGAGGATCACGTCGGCGGCGTCGTCGACGACCTGTCGGGAAGTCGCCGAGAGCGACTCAATGCGATCCGCGAACGTCGCTGGCACCACTGCGTCGGGGTCGAGAGCAAAGCGCGCTATCTTCTCGGCATGGTCTGCACATCGCTCGAACTGCCGGCTAGCATAGTAATACTCGAATAGCTCGTCACGACCGTATGAGAGCTTCTCTACCTCTTGGAGGTTTGTCAGCGCGCGACGGAAGTGTCTGGTCACCATCGCGAACAGCTTGTCGGCCTCGCTATCGCGGTTGATGACCTGCCGAGCAAGTGCTTCGTCGCCGTTTAGCACGGCCTGAACGGCATCGCGGTGCATTCCCAGCATGACAAGCCGCAACCGGAGCGCAGACTTACGCACATCGACGTTGTTGGCGTCGATGAGGTTGGTCAGGCGGATTCGCGTCTCACCGGCCTCCAACAGTTCGAATCCTGAGAGCTTCGAGACAGTGTCCTCAACCAACTTCCGGCGCTCCGCGGAGTGGCCTGTTCTATCTAGCAGCGTCACTGTATCGAAACCGACGGCGTGCAGGGCGTGTATTTGCTGACGGATAGCGTTGTCTGAGTCGGTCGCCACATCGACTGTCGTCGTCCGGGCCTCCATCGTGCGATCCGTTGTCGCCTCAATCAGTAGCGATCCGTCGTCGTTGGGATGCAGTGAGAGCACGGATCCAGCGTCGATTCCGTGTTCCTGCGCCCACGATTTCGGCAGAGAGACAGTAAATGTCGTTCCCCCCGAGAGTTGCACCTTCCGTGTCTCCATACACTACCCGCTGATAACAGAATAGATATTATATTTTATATGAGGGGTCTATCCTGGTAGGAAGTGGTATATATCTGTACAGGCCGCCAGAGCGGAAGGGAAAAACAGAGTACGTCACGGCAGCTAACAACGCTATATAGCCGTCCGGACAGTCTGTGGAACAGGGCTAATACTGCAAGTAGAGAGAAGCAGCTATGTCCCATCGAACGTGGCACCACCCGCTGGCGAGGGATCAACAGGGTCGCGATGCGACACGTGCACAGGTTGTCGAGGCGATTGACCGAACCGCTCCGAAGACGAAAGAAAAGCTGGCACGCACAGTCGGTATTTCTGAACAGTACCTCTCGGAATTGCTTCAGGAACTCAAGGCCGAAAACGTCGTTCGAAAGGGCTACATTGTCGACGATGAGGCACTCTACCGTGGTGCACCGAACATCTCGAAGCTATACGGTGGATCAGCCGAAGAGACCGAAACAGATGCCGATGTATCTGATGACCGAGGTGCAGCGCTCCTCAAACTGCTCGCACGATTAGAGTCGGTGACCACCCGCCAGTACGAAGCGGCTCGTGCAGCCTTCGAAGGTGACCCTGTTGATCGCTCGGCGAAGAAACTTGAATCGTTGACCAATGAGCGCTACTCCGCAGTGCTGTCGGAATTGAAGTCCTACACGCTGACGACTGATTGGCCCGGTAACCGCGTCGCTGCCGACCTTTCGACGATTGCGACCAATCTCGAAATCGTCGGCGACCGGGCCTGCTTCATTGCCGACGTGGTCGCTCGTGAGGAGACCGACGCGACTGGGATGGTGAACGAACGGATGACGGATATTTTTGCATCCGGGGAGCAGATCAACGACTACTTTTCGAGAATTCTATTCGACTGTGAACTCGAAGTACTCGACAGACTCCGAGAGGAGGAGGTCACTGTCCACCGGGATCTGGATGAGTTATTCGAACTGGTGACAGCGTACGATCCCGATATGTACGGGTATCTCGTCACCATTACGCGTGCACTTGAACGGGCTATCTACTACTGGGTCGACGCCGCTGAGCTGGCCGTTCAGTTGCATTCTGGCGTCCAGCCGGACCACGTCGAGATCTGAACCGACAAAAACAGCGCGAGTACAGACGGGTCCAGACTGCTCAATCCAGCGTCGCGGGGTCGGCTGTCTCGGGCGCGTGCCGGTCGAGAAAGGTCTCTAAATCGCGGAAGTCGTCGAGTCGTTCGCGGAGCGTCTCGTGGTCCCAGTCCCACCATTCAGTCGCTGCGATGCGAGCCGCGATGTCCTCTGGGAAACGCCGCCGAATCGGCTCGGCGGGGACGCCCGCAACGATGGAGTACGGCGCCACGTCGTCGGCAACGACGGCACCCGCGCCCACGACGGCCCCATCACCGATAGAGACACCGGGGAGGACGATGGCACCGTGGCCAATCCACACGTCGTGACCGACTTCGACTGGCTGGTCGGCCCGCCATTCGAATATCGATTCGTCGTCTTTTCCGAGGTCGTACATCGCCGCGCGATAGGTGAAGTGATGTGCCGTCGGGCGGTCGATGGGGTGGTTGGTCGGCCCGAGTCTGGCCGCGGCGGCGACGTTGCCGAACTTCCCAATGGTCGTGAAATCCAGCTGTACGTCCTCCATGAGATAGGTGTAGTCGCCGATAGCAGACTCGTTGAGTCGAGACCGTTGCCGAACCTCGGTCCACGCCCCGAGTTCGCTCTCAGTGATCGAGACGGGGTCGTGCAGCGTCGGGTCGGGACCGAGCGACCGGGTCCGGTCCGCCCCGTAGTCCTCGACGTACGTCACTGGCGACGCCCCATCGTCGAGGCCAGTATCTTCTTCGGCGCGTTTACGAAGGCGTCGAGGACGCCGGTCTGTTCGGTGTCGTCGTCCTCTCGCAGGTACGACCGGACACGCTGACTGATTAGTTCAACAGATCCGGCTAACAGGAAGATCAGAATGATACAGGCCATCATATTGGTGTAGTGGAACGTCTGTCGCTGGATGTACAGTTCCAGACCCAGGCCGCCGCCGCCGATGATACCGAGGCCGATAGCGGCCCGCACGTTGTGTTCCAGATCGAAGGCGATCCAGGCGATAAACTGCCGGAACACCTGACTGAGCATCCCGAAAGAGACGACCTGCGAGCGGTTCGCGCCCGTCGAGCGGATCCCCTCGATGGGTCCGTCCTCTATCTCTTCGAGCTCATCGGTGAACAACCGGCCGAGGTATCCCGTTGTGTCGACCATTATCGCCAGAGCTGCGGTGAACGGTGTGACCCCGGCCAGCGGGATGAGTATCAGGAACCAGACAAGTCCGGGGATAGCTCGAATGAGGCTCATCGTCCCGCGGAAGACGAAATTGAACGGGTAGGGGACAACCCGCTCGCTTGCCATCACGCCGAAAAAGAGCGCGCCGGGCAGTCCGAGTACCGACCCAGCGAATGCGACAGCTAACGTGACGAACATAGCGCCCCAGACGATCTGTCCGTTCTCGACGGTGAGAATAAGATTCTCCGCCATCATGAACGCCCAGTACTCACCGAGATCAACGAACGGAACGCCGAAGTACGTCGTCGGTGGGAAGTACCCCAGTAGTGCCTCGTAGAACTGGTCGAGTTGCTCGACCAGCATCAGCAGTTCGAACTCGATTACGCGGAGACTGAAATAAAATATCAAACCGGTGCCAACAAGGCCTAAAAGCGTCCAGAGCCGCCGTTTCGTCTTACGGCGCTTCATCTCCTGAAGTTTCTGTTCCGCGGCGGTGTCGCCCACGTCGTCGAACCCGAAGTATGTCGCGACGCGGTTGCCGTCGGCCGAACTCACGCTTCGACCCTCCGCTCGTGATCCTCGTCTCCGGGGAGACCGGCAGCGCCGTCGGCGAGGTCGTCCTGGTCTGCTAGGCCGACCGTCTCGACGCTGCCGTACAGGTCGTCAATCAAATCGGGCGTCAGGCCCTCCCGACCCACGTCGAACAGTTTTTGACCGTCTTTCAAGCCGATGAATCGGTCGCCGAAGTGTGCGGCGATGTTAACCTGATGGAGGCTTACGAGCGCCGTCACATTATGCTCCATCGCGGCCTTCCGGAGGTAGCCCATCACTGTTTCGGCGCTGGCGGGGTCGAGGCTTGCGACCGGTTCGTCCGCGAGCAGGAGACGGGGGTCCTGGACCAGCGCGCGGGCGATGCCGACGCGCTGTTGCTGCCCGCCCGACATCTGAGTGACGCGCTGGTGGCTCTCGTCGAGCAGGCCGACTGTTTCCAGAGCCTCCAACGCCCGGACCTTGTCCTCGCGGGCCTGCCACTGAAGCAGGCTCTTGACCATCGAAACGCGGTCCAGAGACCCAGTGAGAGCGTTCAGGTACGCCGAGACGCCTTCCACAAGGTTGTGTTGCTGGAAGATCATCCCAACGTCTGTCCGCGACCCGCCAATCTCCTCGTCATCGAGATAGATACCGCCCTCAGTAGGCTCGGTCAGACCGTTGGCACAGCGCAACAGCGTCGACTTTCCCGCCCCAGACTCTCCGAGCAAGACCGCGAACTCGTCTTCAATCTCGAACGATACTGATTCGAGGGCTGTCACGTCACCGTACTCCTTTGTCAGGTTTTCTACCTTAAGCGTACTCATGATAAAAATAGTACCCTAAGCGCTTAGGCCGCGGGGTCAATGCCGACTGCGTTCATCCGTTTGATCACCGGTTGATATGTCTCCATTGAGGTGTCTCTAAGTGTCGTGAACGGCAGTTCCTCCTCGTTGTAGTCGTCCGGGTAGTACTGCTGGATAGTTTCCTTATCAGAGTTGACCAGTGCGTCGCCGATCGCCGATTTCTTCTCGGAGTCCCAGCTCTTGCGGGCGTACATCGGCTGTTTCGGGATGGGGAAGGACCACCAGATCGGCTTGAATGCCGGCGTTTCAGTCCCGAGCGTGTCGAGGAAGGAACTCTTGTCCAGCACGCGGTCGGGGAAGTCTGACTTGTACTTCTCGGGGATGTGCGGGATGCCATTCCCACCCCAGGTGGTCGCGCCGTCAGCCTCGCCGTTCCCGAGTTTCTGCAGAGCGATGTCGTGGTCGGTCCAGCTCCCTTCGAAGTCTTCCGGCGGCCCCTTGGGTGCCTCACCGATGTCGAGGCCAGCCTCCTGAAGCGTGTAGAGCGCGAAAATGGAGCCGCTGGTCGAGAGGCGGTCGGCGAAAGCCCACGTCTTGCCCTCCACGTCTGTCCGCTCTGAAATCTCCGAGTCCGGTTTGACTAGCATTACCGAGAAGTAGAACGCCGACCCGCCCGTGACGGTCGTTCCGTAGACGTCCATCAGGTCGGGGTTGGAGATGAGTGTCACGTCGTCCATGCCGATCTCGGCCTGCTCACTCTCCAGCGCCGGTCGGATAGCGGAGTAATCTTGTGGGACCTTCATTTCCACGTTGACGCCGTCAACCTCGCCGTTGATGAGGTTCTGGACCGGCTTGTAGCGCCGACGGGCGTCGGCCGGCGTCCCCGGCGTCAGCAGCATCGTGACGCTCTCTGCGCCGCCACCACTCCCACCGCCCATCACGGAGCTGCACCCGGCGAGACCAAATGTCGCAGCGGCGGCCGCACCACCGGCGAGGAATCGACGGCGGTTGACCGCACCAGACTGTGTCCCGTTCGTTGTGTCCGATACCCCGAACCCGTATTCAGTCGCGTCGTCTGACATCATCTGTGGGCTGGTAAAGGGGTCGAATAACAGTTGGCTGCGTAGAGTCCGGAGCGTCCACCTGTCTGAGGGCGGCTGGTGACTATCTCCACAACGTGGCTAGCAAGTACATACCCGTATAGACGCACAGAGACAGGAGGGGGAGCGAACCCCAGCAGCTGGTCGGGCATAGAGAGTACCGAGTGAAGCCTTATGCGGTAGTTGCAGTCCTGATAGAGTGAGTGCATGGTTGACCCATATGATCGGTCGGACCGGTTCGAGCTGATCGCCGCCTGCGAGGGCGGGACGCTCGCCCGGTTCGCCAACGATGTCCTCGCGGACGACCCGCCGCTGTCCGTCCGTCAGGAGCCACGGCCGCAGTTGGTGATGCAACAGGTACGCGAACCGGTCGAGCGACGGCCGTTCAATCTCGGGGAGGTCCTTGTGACGCCCGCCGAGGTCGAACTCGACGGCGCTCGCGGATTCGCAATGCTCCCCGGCAAGCGCGAGCGCGCCGCGCTTTCTGGGGCTATCGTCGACGCCGCCGTCGCCGGCGACCACGAGGCGACGCCGGACATCGTCGCGGCGCTCGAAGCGGTCGCCGACAGCGAGCGCGACCAGCGGCGGCGGGCGTGGGCCGAGAGCAAGCATACGGCCGTCGACTTCCAGACGATGGAGGGCGAGGAATGAGGGCGCTCGGTCTCGACCCAGTCCACGACACGCGCGACGCGTTCGACGGTCTGCTCGAAGCGATGAGTCGGCCGGGAACGGTCCAGTCCGTCCCGTCGCCGGCAGACCAGGCCGTCGTCTCGACGCTAGTCGACCACGAAGTGACGCTCTCGACGACCGACGAGACGCTCCGCGACGCGCTCTCGGACCAGGGGCGTCTCGACGCCGCGCCGCCCGAGACGGCCGACATCGTCCACCTCACCGGCGACCGAGACGTCGACGTACGCGAGTGCGAGCGCGGGACGCTCGTCGAACCCAGCGACGGCGCGACGGTCGTCTACCGCGTGGCGTCGCTCGCCGCTGGGGCCGCCGGGGCCGGGACGACCGTTCGGATTACCGGGCCGGGCGTCGACGGGGAGACGACGCTGTCGGTGTCGCTGCCCGCCGCAGATCTGGCCGCGCTCACCGACGCCCAGTCGAGCTATCCCCGGGGCGTCGACGCGGTGTTCGCGGCCGACGACAGCCTCGCGGCCCTCCCCCGGTCGCTCACCGCGGAGGTGGTCTGAATGGGATACGTTGCCGTCACCGCCGGCGAGGAACTCATCGAGCGCGCGGCCGACTTATTCGAGAGTCAGCGGATCGGTGACTCCGAGGACGTCGATGTCGACCAGATTCGCGACCAGTTCGGTCGCCTCACCGCCCAGGCGATGGGCGAGGGCGGACTGTACGCCCCACGACTGGCTGCGCTGGCGGTCAAGCAGGCCCAGGGGGACGCCGTCGAGGCCGCCTTCCTCCTACGGGCCTACCGTTCGACGCTGGAGCGCTTCGACGAGAGTGTCACAGTCGAGCCAAGCGAGATGATCGCCTCGCGGCGCGTCTCCCCGGCGTTCAAAGATGTCCCTGGCGGCCAGATTCTCGGCGCGACCAAGGACTACACCCAGCGCCTACTGGACTTCGACCTCGTCGACGGCGACCCGACGGACCCGACCGAGGACTGGGACGTCGAGGACGCAGGCGAACCCGAGCGGCTCACGAACGTCACAGAACTGCTCCGCGAGGAGGGCCTGCTCCACGAACCGACCGCCCCGGACGTTGAGGAGCCAAACGACACCACGCGGGAGTCGGTGACGCATCCGCCCGAGCGCGACGAGGTGTTACAGGAACTCGCCCGGGGCGAGACCGGCGCTGTGACGGCGCTCGGCTACTCCGCGCTCCGGGGGTACGGCCAGGTCCACCCGACATTGGCGGAGGTCCGCGTCGGCGACCTGCCGGTCCGCATCGAACACCCCTACACCGGCGACGACGTGACCGTCGCGCACACTCGCGTAACCGAGTCAGAGGCCGTCGTGCCTGTCTACGAGAAGCGCGAGGACCCCCAGTTCGCCTTCGGCTACGGCCTGACGTTCGGTCGCAACGAACGCAAGGCCATCGGGATGACGATCCTCGACGCCTCGATACAGCTCGACGGCGAGGCCGAACCGGCCGAGGACGCCGAGTTCGTCCTCGACACGGTCGACGGGATGGACGCCTTCGGCTTCATCGAGCACCTCAAACTGCCCCACTACGTCACCTTCCAGTCGATTCTGGACCGCATCCGCGCGATCCGGGAGCGCCAGGGGCTTCGTGAGGACGGACGCGTCGACGACGAACAGCCAGCCGAACCGGCAGTCGCGGGAGCGAGTGACGATGACTGAGGACACCACCACTAACGACGTCTCGCCCGACGGGGGGACACCCGTCGCGACCGACTCCGTCGACGCCGCGCTGGATTCGCTCGACGGCGACGGCCTCGCGGGGTACAACTACGCGTATCTCGACGAACACACCAAGCGCGAGGTCCGGCGGTCGATGCTGAAGGCCGTCGCCATCCCCGGCCACCAGGTGCCCTACGCCTCACGGCCGATGCCGCTGGCCCGCGGGTGGGGGACCGGCGGGATACAGGCGTCGCTGTCGCTGCTCGGCCCCGACGACACGTTCAAAGTGATCGACCAGGGCGCAGACGAGAGCGTCAACGCGGCCAACATCCGCCGGCTAGCGGAGAACACGGCAGAAGTGGAGACGACGACGGACACCACCGCCGCCGACCTGATACAGAGCCGCCACCGCATCCCGGAGGAGGTGCTGACCGACGACCAGCGCCTCGTGTTGCAGGTGCCGGTCACCGACGCCCTCCGGAAGGTCGACCCCTCCGACGCCGCGAACCGACAGCGACACGCCCACCGGAACTACGGGAAGATGTGGGTCCACCTCTACGAGAACGTCGTCGAGTACGGCGAGATCCAGATCGCGTCGCGGTACCCGACGATGGTTGCCGGGCGCTACCTGATGGACCCCTCGCCTATCCCTCGGTGGGACGTGCCGAAACTCGACGATGCCGACCACCTCACCGTGCTGGCCGCCGGCCGAGAGGCACGCATCTACGCCGTCCCGCCCCACACAGAGGTCGAACCGCTGGCCTTCGAGGACCGCGAGTTCACGGTCGAGCGGTTCCCGGACGAGGCCTGTCACGCCTGCGGATCGACCGACACCTACCTCGTCGAAGTCTCGGAGGCCGCCGCGGACGCGGACGGAGGCTTCGAGACGCGCTACGCCTGCAATGACGCGAGCTTCTGTGAGAAGCGCCGCGAGAATCCCGACCTGTCGAAGACCCACCACCTCGACCGTGAGAGCGTCGACTGGGGGCCGGGAACGAGTGAGACGGCCACAGCAGACGACGGGGCGGCCCGTGCGGCCACGGACGACGACGCTGTCACAGGCGACGAGGCGGTCCGTGGAGGTGACGGGCAGTGACGCTGCTCGACGCCGAGGGCCTGGAGACGGTGTACGGGCCCAGATGTCCACAGTGCGTCGAGTCGACGGGCGACCGCGCCGGGACGAACCAGTGTCCCCACTGCGGGAGCGTCGTGGCCTGCGCCGAGGCCGACCTCGACGTCGAGGCCGGCGAGGTGCTCGGCATCGTCGGCGAGTCCGGCAGCGGCAAGTCCAGCCTCGCTGAACTGGTCGCACTGGAGCGCGATTCGGACGCGAAAACCGCCGGAGAAGTGCGCTACGCCGGCCACGACGGCAACCTGCTCGACGTCGACTACGAGACGCGTCACGACCTCCGGACCGGCGACATCGCCCTGGTCCACCAGCACATCCGCGACGGACTGAACCTCTCGTTCACTGGCGGCGGCAACGTCGCCGAGAAACTGCTCTCGGCGGGCGAGCGGTCCTACGAGGACGTCCGCGAGCGCGTCCGGGACCTGTTTGAGGCGACCGAGATTCCCGTCACCCGGATGGACGACCCCACCAGCACCTACTCCGGCGGGATGCAGCGCCGGGTCCAGATAGCCCGTGCGCTGGCGACGGACCCCGACCTGGTCGTGCTGGACGAACCGACCACAGGGCTGGACGTGAGCGTCCAGGCCCGCGTCCTCGACATGTTCCGGCGCGTCCAGCGCGAGGAGGGCGTCGCGGCCATCGTCGTCTCGCACGACCTGAGCGTCGTCCGCCTGCTGGCCGACCGGACGCTGGTGATGCGCCACGGGCGCGTCGTCGAGTCCGGCCTCACGGACCGCGTGATGGAAGACCCGCACCACGAGTACACCCAGACCCTCATCAACTCAGTCATATGACAGTCCTGTCCGTCGACGGTCTCTCGAAGACCTTCGACATGCACGTGCTCGGCGACACGCAGGTCGTCGGCCTCGACGGCGTATCGTTCGACGTGCGCGAGGGCGAGTTCCTCGCTATCGTCGGAGAGTCCGGCAGCGGCAAGTCCTCGCTGCTGAAGTGCCTCTATCGCACCTACGAGCCCAGTTCGGGCGCCGTCGTCTACCACGGCCCCGACGGCGACGTGGACCTCGCGTCCTGTCCCGACCGGACGGTCATCGACCTCCGGGGCGACGCCATCGGCTACACTTCCCAGTTCCTCGACGAGATACCGCGCGTCCCCGCAGTCGACGTGGTCGCGCGGCCGCTCGTCGAGCAGGGGACCGACCGCGAGGACGCCCGGGACACCGCCCGCGACCTCCTGTCCGCGCTGTCAGTGCCGGAGGAACTCTGGCAGGCGTACCCGGCGACGTTCTCCGGCGGGGAGCGCCAGCGCGTCAACCTCGCGCAGGCACTCGCGCCGGAACCGGACCTGCTCCTGCTCGACGAACCGACGAGCGCCCTCGACCCCGAGACGCGCCGGGCCGCCATCGACCTGCTCTCGACGTCGCTGGACGCGGGGACCACAGTGGTCGGCGTCTTCCACGACACCGACGTCGTGGAGGCCGTCGCCGACCGGGTGGTCGTGCTGGACGACGGCCGCCTCCGTCGGGTCGTCCCCATCGACGCCTTCGACGGAGAGGTGGTGGTCGGATGAGTTCGACCGCTCAGACCGCCGCAGAGAGCGTCGCCATCGTCGGCGGCCGGGTCGTCACGCCCGACGCGGTCGTCGAGGGCGGCGTCCGCGTCGAGGGGGACCGAATCGTGAGCGTGGGTGCTGTCGACGCCGACGCCGACACCGTCGTGGACGCCAACGGCCGCCTGATCCTGCCCGGCCTCGTCGACCTGCACGGCGACGATATCGAGACGCACCTCCACCCGCGGTCGGGTGCGCGCATGCCCCCGTCGATGGCGCTCGCGTCCGCGGACCGTGCGAACCTCGCGGCCGGCATCACGACGAAGTTCCACGCCATCTCCTTCGAGGACGACGCGGACGAGGACCGCTCGCCGGAACTCGCGGCGACGCTGACCGACGCCATCGCCGCCGCCGACGACCTGCTCGCGGACCACCGCCTGCACGCCCGGTGTGAGGTGACCCAGCGCCGGTGCGTCGACGCGGTGCTGGACGTCGTCGAGAACGGCGACGCCGACCTCGTCTCGGTGATGAGCCACGTCCCCGGCAAGGGCCAGTTCCGCGACGTCGAGGCGTTCAAGCGGTACTACGAGAACGCCGACGACCGCACGGTTGAGGAGGCCGAGGAGATGATCGCCGAGCGAACCGACATCTCGATGGCGACGCTCCGCGAGCGTGTGGACCGGGTCGTCGCGGCCGCCCACGACGCCGGCGCGGTGACGGCCTCCCACGACGACGAGGACCCCGCCGAGGTCGACCGACTGAGCGAGGCCGGCGTGGACATCACGGAGTACCCCATCACGCTGGAGACGGCCGAACGGGCCACCGACATCGGGATGACGACAGCGATGGGCGCGCCGAACCTCGTCCGTGGGGAGAGCCAGTGGGGCAACCTCTCGACAGCCGACGCCATCAGGGCTGGCGTGGTCGACGCGCTGGTCGCGGACTACCACCCCCCGTCGCTGCTCGCCGGCGCGTTCGTCGACACCGGCGAACCGCTCCCGGCGCGGGTCAGGCGGGTCAGCGCCGCCCCCGCCGACGCGGTCGGTCTCACCGACCGCGGCCGGATAGCGGACGGGGCGCGCGCCGACCTGCTGGTCGTCGACCGCGACCCGACGCCCACTGTGACGCGCGCACTCGTCGCCGGCCAGCCAGTGTACTGCGCGGACCCGGCGGCGGGAGGGACGCGATGACCGCCCGCGTCGGCGCGGCGATGGATATCCGCTACGGGACGACCGTCGAGGCGTTCGTGCGATACGTCACCGACCTTGGTCTCGACCACGTAGAGTTCAAGCGCGAGTACCTCGCGGGCCACCCCGACACGCCGGGGCCGCGAGCGGTCCGAGAACTGTGCGAGCGCTACGACGTCAGCGTCACGTACCACGCGCCGTTCCGGGACTGGAACACCGGGAGCTACGACGAGGTGGTCCGGCAGGACTCCGTCGAGCGAGTCAAGCGGACGCTCGACGACGCCGCCGACGCCGGGGCCGAGGCCGTCGTCGTCCACGGCGGGTCGGTCCCGGAGCGCTACCCCGAGTGGGTCCACGAACAGGCCTGGGAGAGCGCGAAGCGGTCGCTCGCGGAGTGCGCCGAGTACGCCCAGCTGGTCGGCGTCCCGCTCTGTCTGGAGAACCAGCCCTTCGACGAGACGACGCGGCGCTACACCACCACGCCAGACGACCTCGCGGCACTGCTCGAATCCGTCGACGTGATTCCGGAGTACCTCGGCGTCACGCTCGACGTCGGCCACGCGAAGGTGACCGGCGAGGACTGGCGCGACTTCGTCGACCGCTTCGGCGACCGAATCCGCGTCTGTCACCTCCACGACAATGACGGGACCGCCGACCAGCACGACCCGCTGTCTGCGCCCGAACCGTTGATCGACGCCATCCCGGCGGACTGCTTCGTCTTCGAGATGAAGTCCGTCGCCGACGTGGCCGCCTGCACCGACGGCGACGCCCCGCTTCCGGAGACGGGGGTGCCGGGCGATGACTGAGTACGACGCCGTCGTCTTCGACAACGACGGCGTGATCGTCGAACCCAGCGACCAGAGCGTTCTCGTCGACGCCGTCGTGGACGCCTTCGCGGCCTTCGACGTGCCGGTCGACGCGTCGACGGTCCGACAGTCCGTCGCCGAGGACGCGGTCCCGCGGGACCTGATCGCCGACCACGGCCTCGACGCCGAGGCGTTCTGGCACCAGCGCGAACTGACCGCGAGCCTCGCCCAGCAGGCCCACACCCGCGCGGGCGGCAAGCCCGTCTACGACGACGTGCGCGCGCTCGACGCGCTCGACGTGCCGCTGGGACTGGTCAGCAACAACCAGCACGCGACCGTCGAATTTCTGCTCGCTCACCACGACATCGACCGCTTCGACACCGCTTACGGCCGCCAGCCGACCCTCGCGGGCGCGGCCCGGCGCAAACCGGACCCGGCGTACATCGAGCAGGCGCTTTCTGACCTGGACGCGAGCGAGGCGCTGTACGTCGGGGACTCCGAGAAGGACGTTGTCGCGGCTCACCGCGCCGGCATCGACTCGGTCTTCCTCCGACGTGACCACGTCTCGGACGTGTCCCTCGACGTTGAACCGACCGCCGAGGTGGCGGATCTCCGGGCGCTGGTCGAGAGGCTGCCCGAACTGCACTGACCCCACCGGCGGCGCGCTCGCCGGTCCGAGATTCGGCGGCGTCCGGACAGTACGGACGGGACATTTATTCTGGAGGTGTCCGGGGTCATAGCATGCACCGACGTGCCGTCCTCGGATCGCTGGCCGCCGGGGTGGGGACACTGTTTGCCGGCTGTACTGGGTCGAGCGTCAACGGAACCGTGAGCACAAACGAGACGCCGCTCGTCCTCTCACACGACTACGCAGTTCAGGCGACGTACTCTGGCACTCAAATCGCCGTCGAGGTGACGGCCGAAAACGACGGCGACGAATCTATCACAACCGACCCGCCAGTCCCACGGATCGTCTGTACGTTTCGCTCCGATACCGGCGAGCAGGTATATCAAGCTGGACGCACGCTAGTGGACGCCGTTGGCGTCGGTGAGTCGACCACACTTGAGTTCGCACTTGGCGTCGATGTCGACGCCGTGGCACGCTACGAGCTCCGGTGCAAGTGGGTCGAGGAGTAGCGATCACCCGTCTTGATTGGCTGTCTCTCAGTGCAGAGCGGAAATTCGAAGCTGCGGCTTCCAGCTCATGCTTGACTCAGGCCCGCTGGTCGGCATTCTACACCGACCACTACTAGTGGGAGAGGAACCAAAGACGACGGGATGGAACCGGCTGACTTTCTGGAAGACGCCACGGTCACTGTTGCTGACGATGTGTACGCCGTCTGCCGGACGGCCCACCCAGACCCGGACGCGTTCGTGACGGTGCAGGACGAGACAGAGACCACCGTCGTCGTCGACCAGACCAGCCCAACCGTGGACGAGGCCGCTGACGTGGAACGTGGCTGGAAGCGACTGACCTTCGATGTTGAACTCCCGTTCGAACTGGTCGGGTTCCTCGCAGTTGTCGCGTCGGCCCTGGCCGACGCCGACGTCTCTGTGTTCGTCGTCTCGGCGTATTCGACGGACCACGTGCTCGTCAAACAGTCGGACCTCGAGACGGCGCTTCAGACGCTTGACGACCTCGGGTGTGCGGTTTGAGGCGAGTGCCGCTGAGGTCAAGCCGCGCGCTACGTATGCCAGCCGGGCTATGATACGTAAACGGAAAAACAGAAGCGATGAGTACTGAACACGCTTGCACCAACGTGTATTCGCTGACTGACGCTGACACGTGGCTGCACCAGTTCCGTGTGAACCGCCTCGGGTAGCCCCGAGGCACTCGGCCTGCTCACCTGTAGAGACGTTTGCAAGACGCTGCGATCCCATTTTACCGGCATTCCAACGGAACAACAGTACGACACAACCAGGGACTGGACCCTGCCCGATCGTTTGGAGGGAAATGGTGGGCCACAATGGGCAATTTGTGACCCACCGTACTGCTATGTCAGAGGCACGGCTGGGTTCCGGACCCGAGAAACCCTACCAGACGACCAGCAATCAGGGGTGGTTGAAGCGGGGACCAGAACCCACTCGGATGTAATAATCGCCTAGTAAATAGACTTTGTTGAGACATGTCATCGAATGGCATAAGATAAGCCCTCTCGGAAACCGGCCATCCTGCCACAGTCTCTAGCGGTGTCCACAGTTCTACGTCGCACAACTTCGGTCCCGCTATGTGCATCAACGGAGCAGTCAGTTGCTGAGAGTGGGAGAGTCGGGACACATCGAACTAGCGGATACCGCGGCGTCGACGACAGAGTTGAGCCCTGACACAGTCGATAGAATAGACGAATCAATGGGGCACAGAATCCACGCAGGTCTGAGGTGAATGCGGAGAAGCGTGCGCTATATCCTTCATGCCTGCCGAGTTCTGGACCGCAGCCAGACCGCTTACTGATACATTCAGGTAGAGACTGGCACGCCTGCACAACCACCACCGATCAGGCAACAACAGAGTGGGGGGTAGGTGTGCAGCCATGGGGCAGCAGCGTGCAACACACCATTGGAAGTCGTCATCCACGACAACGGGTTCTGGACCCGGGTCAGTTGCTGAATTGGGGCGATCCAGAGGGAAGTGGAGCGGGGACCAGAACCCAACCGATTATTATATGATTAGTATTAAAATACTTGTGCCTTAGACTGACTGTCTTTTTTTCATACAGCTGCTGGGGACTCACCGTCCAACTATCATGACAGCGGATAACTGCGCGTGTACCGCCGAAATTGTCGTCATGACGATCGCCGTCAACGAGGCACTGTTACGCTGAAAATTCAATTCTACAGACGTTCGCACCTGACCACATCGAGGTCCACAGCCTTGCCGAGGAAATGGTCACTCTCGGGCCAATGAAACCCGGGGCTGGTGGCGGCTTCGAGTACAAATCAAAGACGGACCAGTCAACGGAGCAGTATCAACATGTATTCCGGCGGTTTGACGACCTCATCGAGACGAAACCAGGTGAAGTGGTCTTCGTCGATTCTCTCACCGACTTCGTTCCGGTGATATGGAAGTTCTTCGAACCAGGCGATCTGTACTTTAGTGCGCAGACGATCTGTTATATTGTAGCTGAGTCAAACAGTATACTCATCGCTGCTGGAGATGCTGACTTCATCAGTGCACAGCGGCAGGGGCTGCTTGAACGGTCTTTCGAAGCTGTGCTCGACTTCGGATGGTTTGGCGAGGGACTCCGACAACGGCGTACGCTTACCGTCTCAAATTTCGACCTCGTGATCGACCGGGATCGGTTTGTCATTTCTGAGATAGAGACGATTCCCCCGGGACGATAATTGAGACCTCGTGGCTCCGTGCCTCGTCCCAGCGGGTCTATTGTATCAGTTACCGTTCCTGAGTCAAGTAGGGGTGGCTGGGGTGGCCGCGACCGTCTTGCTGTCGTCTGCGAGGCCTGCTCTCACCGCGGCTGAAAGACGTGAACCGGCCAGTCGGTTTCGTAGTCGAGCGCCACCTCCCGCTCTGTAGCCGTCGGCTCGCGCACCGTGAGTTCGACTGGGTCACCGATGGAGACATCGGCGTAATCGGCGGCGACGCGTCCGAGGAGGCGGCCACCGGCCGCGAGTTCTACGACGGCGACCGTGTATGGCGCGTCTTCCGCGAACGCCGGCGGTGGCGTGTGAACTGCCGTGTACGAGAAGATCTGTCCCTCACGGAGCTGTGGCTCGACGTCAACGGCGCGGCTACCGCAGGCGTAGCAAGCCGGCCGCGGCGGCAACAGGACCTGTCCACAGTCCGCACAGACCCCGCCCAGTAACTCGCCGTCCGCAAGGGCGTCGAAGAACCCCGGCAGTGTCTGGGGGTCGGTCGCATCGAGGTCGCTGTCAGTCATGGTGCCTCCGCCGTCGTGAGCACGTGGCCGACGGTGACAGCGTCAGCGACACCACCTTCGTTGAGCAACAGGGCCGTCTCGGCCCCCTCGACTGCTCGGTCATCTGCGGCTCCGGTGAGCTGCTCGTAGGCTTCGAGCGCCTGCAGGAGTCCGGTCGCGCCGATGGGGTGGCCGCGAGCCTTCAGCCCACCGCTCGGACTCAACTGCACGTCTGTCCAGCCGTCAGCCCGCTCCGCGGGCGGCAGGTAGCTCTGATAGCCCGTGCCTGTAGGCGCGAAGCCGGCAGCTTCCGCGAGGAGCGCCTCACAGACTGTGAACGCGTCGTGAACCTCCGCGATGTCGACAGCCGTGGCGTCGATGCCTGCCTCTTCGTACGCCGTCTCGGCAGCAATGCGAGCGCCAGCGATATCGGTCATGTTCCGCTCAGCGACCGCGATGTTGTTCGCAGCGGCCCCGCTGCCCGCGACGCGCACCTGCGGCCGGTCAAGGTCTGCCGCTAGTTCAGCGGTCGTCACGAGGACAGCGGCGGCACCGTCGCCGACTGGCGCGCAGTCGTAGAGTTTCAGCGGCGGGGCAACTGGGTCCGATTCCAGCACAGTCGCCACGTCGATTTCCTTCGGGAACTGCGCCCGAGGGTTGCGAGCAGCGTTGGCGTGATTCTTCACCGCGATCTCGGCAAGGTCCCGCTCCGTGGCGTCGGTCTCGTGGAGGTAGCGCTGGCCGAGCAGTGCGTACTGGCTGGGTGCGGTGATGCCGGAGCGCTGCTCGATGGCGCGGTCGAATGCCGCCGACAGCGCGTCCGTCGCGCCGCTGGTGCCCGCAGACGTCATCTTCTCGACACCGCAGGCGAGCACGGCCTCATGCTCACCGTTGCGGACATCCTTGACTGCGTGGCGCAGCGCGAGCGCGCCCGCGGCGGCACACCCTTCGACCCGTTCAGCGGGGACATACCGAAGGCCGGCCCACTCCGCCAGCAACGTCCCGTACATGATCTGGTGTTCGTAGCTCTCCGACTGATTACCGACGTACACCGCCTCAACAATGTCGGCAGGGTCGGGCAGTTCGTCGAACGCCTCCGCGAGAGCGACCGAGAACAGGTCGCGGCCTGGGAGGTCCGTGCGGCCGAGCGGTGAGGCACCGACCGATGCAATGACTGGCTGTGGCATCCGTGCCTCCATATATCGAGGTTCTTAGTTAACAGTTCACATTTTCACGGTGCCTGAACTGTTTTCCTGTCGGACGGCACAACCGTTTTTAACGGCTGAGAGAAAGGGGGATATAGAGACGATAGAGGCGGAGTTTCTCGGCGTGCAGGTGACACTCGCCGGACTGTTTCTGGTCATTCTCTTTGATGGAGTCTTTCCGTATCCGACTGTCGGACTGCTGTTCGGTGCTCTGGGAACGACTGTTTTCCTGATGCGCTGCTTTCAGATCCGTGGCCCTGACAGCTACGTCCCCGTACTGAGTAATCAAGCACGCTGAAAGTGAGCGGAGGCTGCCGCATAGTTACAGTTATATGCCATTTCGGCATGTGCCGCACTACAACGGACGGTCGGACCGGTACGCAATTATTCACGCCCCCTCCCGGACCCCTCCAGTTCCACGAGTTTGGGTCCGCCCCAGCGAACTCCGTCGTCCTGTTCGTCGCTGTCGGACTATTGCGGGTCGGTCAGTTCCGACTGAGCTACAGACACACCTCCTATGAGGGGTAAAATGACTCGCAACTCCGAACCCGTATATATCGATATTACTAATCAATAGCTATATATAGATTGTGTAGGTAATAGGCCACGGAATGGTTCGAATACCAGACATATGCCGTCGAACCGTGCTGAAGAGTGCGTCTGCTGCCGCTCTGGGGTCCATCGTGGGCACTGCTGCTGGCAGAGAAAACGATCACGACAGCACCGAGCCGCCTATCGCTTCCACACCGATCCTTGCTGCACACCGTGGCTACCGCGGCCTGTATCCGCAAAACACCATTGCTGCTGTCCAACAGGCGGCGTACGGTGGTCGTGGCGGTCCGGGGTACAACACTGACATGATGGAGTGTGACCTCGTACCTGCAGGCGGGAAACCCTGGAAGGGCGAGGACTTCGAAATCGTCGTATTCCATGATGATAAGCTGGACGACCTGACAGACGAATCCGGGTACGTCTGGGAGACAGATGTACAGACCGTTCTGGACGCCGAAATCCGTGACAGCGGAGAGACGATCCCACGACTAGACGAGTTCGTCGAAGCCACTCCGGACAGCATCCCACTCAACATTGAGTGGAAAGCCGCTGGAGTTTCTCCCGACGATGACGCGTCAGAATCGGCCGTTGAGACCTGGGACCCGTTTACGGAGCAGGCGCTTGACGTCCTCTCCACTCACGAGAACGACTTTATCGTTCAGTCGTTCCAGAGGGCTGCACTGGAGTCCGTCAGAAAGTCGAATCCCAATATTCCGATCGCGTACTTGCTCTGGGACTCCATCGAGGAGGGACTGTCTGTCGTCCGTGATCTGGACGCGGAGTACATCCAGCCCCCGTACAATATGATTATGAACACGCCCTTCTTCAACGAAGATTATTACCTCGAAGACCCGGGTTTCGCCGAGATCGATCTGGTCGAGACTGCCCACAAGGAGGGGCGGAAGGTGATCCCATACACCATAACGACCTGGCATCAGGCGGAGAAACTGGTCGAGGCCGGTGTCGACGGAATCATCGCTGACTACCCCGGTGTACTCGATTGATATCTGAGGCATAGACGCAGTGGGAACAGCTAACCGCTCCTTGGTCCCTGCCCTATCCCTCGTCCGCTACAATCGCTGCCAGCTCTGAAAGGTCGGTCACGACGTGGTCGGCACGCACCTCACTCTCCGCCAAGTCCGCGGTACTGGTAACGCCAGTGAGTGGCAGTACCGTCTCCATTCCAGCCTGATTTCCCATTCTGATGTCTGTCTCGAGCCGGTCACCGATCATGAGGCAACGGTCGGGCTCTCCGCCGACCCGCTCCAGCGCCATCTGCAGGATGACGTTGGACGGTTTTCCAATCAACTGGTCCAACTCCTGCCCAGTCACTCCCTCTATCGCTCCGATCATCCCTGCAGCATCGGGAATCTCACCGTCATCTACAGGACACGTTCGATCCGGATTGGTCGCAACGAAGAGCGCGTCGTTCTCAGTGAGTGCGATTAGCGCATCCTGTAGCGTCTGGTAATCGAACCCGAAATCAAGTGATGCGATGACTGTGCCTGCTCGCTCTGGGTCAGTCGTCGTCTTCAATCCAGCGGCGCGCAACTCCGCGGCCAGGGCGTCCTCGCCGATAACGTAAATCTCACGCTCCGGATACTGCGCGGATAGATAGTCCGCTGCTGCCGTGGCGGACGTGATTATGTCATCACTGCTGCACTCAATGCCCAGCGCGTTCAGCTTCTCACAGTATGTCTCTCGGCGGTCAATCGGTTTGTTCGTAACGAACAGGGTCGAAAGCCCCGCCTGACGCACTGCTTGGACCCCTTCGGCAGCGTTTTCAACTAATGACTCCCCTCGATACACCGTTCCGTCGAGATCGATAATAGCACTGGTGTACGTCATCTAGAGATTCCCCGTTTCGAACAGTGACGCTTCGGCAGACGCCGCTGCCGACGTATTCACAGGCGCTTCCTTTGCCGCAGGGACCCCGGCGGCCCTCGTACCATCCGGATAGCTCTGGCGGTTCATATCACTTGGAGGCTAATAACCACACCACCGATTCCGATCAGCGACAGGTAGAGCGACTTTCGCACTACCGGCGCTAACAGTGAGCGGTTGATACTCGTTGCAAACCCGATTTTCACGAGGATACTGGAGAGGGTTCCGGCCAGTACGCCCTGTGCCGCTACCGCCGGCGATATCTGGCCAGTCGATGTCAGCGTCACTGCAGTCGTTGTCGTCGTGCCGCTCGAGACGATGCCGCTGAGGAAGCTCGTAATCAGGAAGCCAGCTGTTCCGAAGATACGCTGTGCGCCAGCGGTGAGAATCAAGACAGCAAGGAAGAGCACCCCGAATTTCAGCGCGTTCGCGCTACTAAACGGGGAGTCGAAATCCAGTTCCAGATCGCCCTCCCAGTTGCTATCGTAATATGCGAGTCCAACGCCACTGATGGCGATCAGGCCGAGGGGGAGTCCAACGCTGACAGCCGACTCGGGGACGAACGCAACGATGATCGCTAAATTCCGAACCGCCATCGCCGCATCAGCTATCAGTATCGTTCCCACTGCAAGCTCTGTGATTCCCACGTTGTTCTTTGCACGGCCCGCGATTTCACCGATCACGGCGGTGGAGTTCACCAACCCACCGAAGAAACCAGTGACAGCGATCCCCTTGCTGCCGTATCGTTGCATCACGATATAGTTGACAAACCCGATCCCACTGACTGCGATTACGAGCATCCAGACCAGTTTCGGATCAATCGCATCCCACGGCCCGTACGTTCCACCGGGCAGGAGCGGATATACGACAAATGAGATGATCGCAAACTCACCGGCGCTGCGTACTTCCTCTCGGGATAACTGGTTGGCAAACTCGTGTAGCTCCCTGCGAAGGACTAGCAGGAACGACGACGTTATCCCAATGATGACGCCGATCAGGACGTGATTAGCACCAACCAAAATCCCGACCGCGTACGCGACGAGGAGCGAGGTCGACGTTGTCAGGGACAGGCCAGAGTCTAGCTCACCATCGTCGCCAGTCCACTGTGCGACTATCCCCCGGACTCCAAGCAACCCTCCCTGTACGAGAACAAGCGCTCCGCCAGAAGCAAGTAGGATTGTCTCGTTGAGCGACATTGCGGCAGCCCCCACCAGGCTCGTCAGGGTAAACGTGCGGATTCCTGCGGATTTGTTGGCCCACTCTCGTTCGAGCCCGAGCAGCATTCCCAGCGCACCTGCGATAAAAAGGTGGAGTATCTCAGGATCGACAGTTATCCCCTCTATACCTCCGAAAACAGCCGTATTCGCGATTGCACTCATTACAGTCATCTTAACTTTCAAGCGGTGGTTCCGTCATTTTTATATAGTCTATATACTACTATATTCTATATGGAGACAAATATACTGATGGGTAATAGGTGTTGGCCTTGAGTCTGGCCTGAATATCGATATAGTCTCTGTGGAGACCGAAAGCGTCTCTCGATTAGCGGTTAGTACCTAATATCTGTCATACATTGTGTTTTGATATTGATTTTTCATACTACGTCACGTATGGCTGAAACTCGTTTTGAAGGCTATATCGTTTTGTCAGATTTAAACATAAATACTTTTTAACCCAGATTTCGCATATGTCTGCGTCGACAATGAAACAGAACCCAGTTGACCGACGATCTGTGCTGAAAGTTGGCGCTACTGCGCTCGCAGCGGGCGTTGCAGGCTGTTCTCAGGAGAGTAGCCAGAACACCGAAGCATCTGGTGGAGATAGCACTGATAGCGGCGGCTCCAGTAGCGGTGACGGTAGTTCCGGACAAAGTAACAACTATCCCGAGTTCGATCCGGCGAACCCGGAGTTCCCGCAGCTGATGCAGACGCTCATCGAGGCAGGATTCGAGACGGGGTCCCTGCAGGACCTGAAGAACATGAAGGAACGCGAGTCCCCTCGCTACGGTGACCCCGTCCAGAGTACTCCCGACAATGAAGATGAGCTGATTGACCCGGACCGTATCGCGTTTGCGATGACGCCGACAGAGGATCCGGCAGTCTATCGGGATACCATGCAGCCGCTGATGGACAACATCGCCGAGGAAACGGGGAAATCAGTCAAGTACTTCCCCCTCAACTCGTACGCGTCACAGATTGAGGCGATGCGATCCGAACGCCTCCACGTCGCCGGGTTCTCCACTGGGCCAACGCCGTTTGCTGTGAATCTGGCTGGTGCTGTCCCGTTCTCACTCCAGATTTCGAAAGAGGGTGACTTCGGCTATCGGCTGTGGCTCGCCACACAGGCAGACAACGACGAAATCTCCTCGCTGGAGGATCTCAAGGGCAAGCGTGTCGCACACGCTGAGCCGTCGTCCAACTCCGGGAACCTGGCTCCGCGTGCGCTGTTCTCGAACCAGGGTGTCACTCCGGGAGACGACTACGAAGTGAGTTACTCTGGCGGGCACGAACAGAGCATCCTCGGTGTGGCAAACGACGACTACGATGCTGCCCCGGTTTGTAGCACCTGTGTCACGCGTGTTGCCGAGGCGGACAACATTGACCCGACGAATCTCAAAGTCGTGTGGGCCAGCAATCCGTTCCCCACAACGAGCTTCTGTTACCGCTACAACCTGAAACCAGAAATTCAGGAAGGTATCAGGGCGGCATTCCTCGATTACGACTACTCTGACACCAAGATCGCGGAGGTCTTCGGTGGTCGCGGAAAGTGGACGGAGATCGATTACGCCACAGTCTACGATATCATCCTGCAGATTCAGGAGAATAACGAGATCAAGTACAACACCGATAACATCGAAGGCTAAGAAGAGACTCGAATAATGCTCACTGTAGATAATTTGGAAAAAACGTACGACTCCGGTGATAAAGCACTCAAAGGTGTCTCATTCGAAGTCAGTGGAAACGAGATCGTTGCAATCATCGGGCCAAGCGGGGCCGGGAAAAGCACACTCGTTCGTAGTATCAACAGGCTGACCGAGCCAACTGGTGGGCACGTCTCACTCGACGATACAGAGGTCACTGGCCTGGACAAATCAGCCCTTCGCGACGTCCGTCGCGATATGGGTATGATCTTCCAAGAGTTCAATCTTGTAGAGCGCCTTACGGTCATGGAAAACATACTCTCCGGCCGCCTGGGCTATCTCAGCACGTGGAACGCGTTCCGGCGGAACTTCCCACCGGAGGACATCAGGCGCGCACGGGAGATTCTCAGTCGCGTGAATCTTGAAGGCGTCGAGAACAACCGTGCAGATGAACTCTCTGGTGGCCAGCGACAGCGCGTTGGTATCGCCCGTGCCGTCATTCAGCGGCCGAAAATCCTGCTCGCTGACGAGCCGACGAGTGCGCTGGACCCCGACACCTCCCGAGAGGTCATGAGCCTCCTGACGGACATCGCTCATGAAGACGATATCCCCATCATCATCAACATCCACGAAGTCGATCTAGCGGTCGACTACGCGGACCGCATCATCGGTCTCAGTGACGGTGAAATCGTCTTTAACGGCCCGCCCGACGATCTGGATCAGGCAGCCAGAGACGAAATCTATCGCGGTGGTGAATCCATTGCGGACCGCGAAGAGCCGAGTGCCAGTAGCAGCACCGACTCTGACGACGTTATTGCCGAGCGAGGTGACTAATCAACATGGCTGCTGAATCTGGATCGGCTGTTGAAGGATCCTGGGAGCGACCCACAGTCTTCTACAACAAGAAAGTCAAGTATCTCATCTACGGGCTTATCTTGTTGTTCTTCGCGTATAGCTTCTGGAACCTCCGGATTTCCCCCAGCCGATTTATGCGAGGGATCGGAGCCGGTGTCGAGCTCGTCTCGAGCATGCTCCCACCAGCGTACACTCCGTCGCAGCGGGAACTCCTCATACAGGGAATCGTCGAGAGCATTGTGATGACGATTGTCGCCACGACAATGGGAATCATCGTCAGCGTGCCGGTCGCTGTCATGTCTTCCAACAACCTCTCGCCGAAGCCAGTCTACTACGTCGGCCGCAGCATCGTCGCCGTCACGCGCTCGCTTCACGAACTCATCGTCGCGATCATTATGGTCAAAGCGGTCGGGTTCGGTCCGCTCGCTGGTGTCCTTGCGCTCGCGTTCAAAACCATCGGATTCTTCGCGAAGCTCCTCGCAGAGGAAATCGAGGACATCGACCGCGGACAGATGGAGGCGATCACCGCGGTCGGCGGGACACCCGTCCAGACGTATCTCTACGGCGTGCTCCCACAGGTAATGCCCCGGATTGTCGGGCTGTCGATTTACCGGCTCGACATCAATCTCCGTCACAGCACCGTCGTTGGGATTGTCGGAGCGGGTGGTATCGGGATCACACTGCTGAACTCCTTCGATAAGTACGATTACCAGTTCAGTATGGCGATTATCGCCGTCATCGTCGCGATTGTCATGGTCGGTGAAGGCGTCAGCGCTCTCGTCCGGAGGCGGATCCAATAATGTCAAACAGCACTGACTCCTGGAGCCGGTTCGATCGCCGTGAGCGATTGCTCCGGTTCTTTGGACTACTGGCTGGGCTTGTCATCCTCGTCGCAGCCTGGCGTGCCATGGAAGTGAATTACGGCTACGCCGTGACTGCTCCGCGCGAACTGGCTGACCTCTTCGGCCGGATGTATCCTCCCAATGTGGGATACTCCCGGAAAATTGTCGGGCCGCTCCTCGAGACCATCAATATCTCCATCCTCGGCACGGCACTGGCCATCGTGATGGCGATTCCGGTCGCGTTCCTCGGCGCCAGCAACACGACGCCCAACAAGCCGGCGTACCTGCTGGGTAAGTTCATCATCTCGTTTACCCGTTCGGTCAACGTCATCATCTGGGCGCTGATCTTCGTGGTTATCTTCGGCCCGGGAGCCCTCGCTGGCGTGCTTGCGATTTCGATCAGGTCGATCGGGTTCACTGCAAAGCTAATCGCAGAGGCCATCGAAGAGATCGACCGCGGGTCTGTCGAGGCGATCACAGCAGCTGGGGCATCGTCCGTTGATGTACTCATCTACAGTATCGTTCCACAGATCAAGCCGGCGTTCATCAGCGTCGCGACGCTTCGATGGGATATCAACGTCAGAGCGTCGACGATCATCGGATTCGTCGGTGCAGGCGGGATCGGCGTCCCACTACAAACAGAGATCAATTACTTCAATTGGGAAGCAGTCCTGACGATACTCATCTCGATTCTGGGCCTTGTGCTCATCAGTGAAGCCATCTCAGCCTATCTGCGCAAGAAAGTGATGTAGGCGTTCGCATCTCGCGTCGCCTATTATTTGACACACTATTAGATAATACTATAAATAATATATCAGAAAGCTTATATATCTAGAGTATATATAGCCAGTGGGGCCAACGCCAGTGTCTGCCAACCTGGTTTTCCCCTTCTCCGTTTTACGAGTCGCCATCAACGGAGACAGCGCCGCGTGAATTTACTCCGAGAGCTTCGTGGATGACTGGCCGATTTAGCGATATAATACGCCGGCTAAAACGCACGAATAACGAGCCCACAACAGTTATTTAGAATCCAACAGTAGCCCTGGTTCGTTGATACAGGGCAGCTCTTCGAAGTGGTTCCTGGCACTCATGATGCTTGAAGCGATGTGTAGCCGCTAGTTGACTCTGTCAGACACGGGCTTTCGAACCCTGCCAGTATGCTCACACCGATTCGTGGCCGCTTCGCTACTGGGGGAAGCGGTGTAACACGGGAGAACTTCCAAAAACCCGTCACGAGGACCAGCAACGACTCAGGAGTAGTCAGCAAACGAATGGTGGGCAGCCGGGGGGAGTGGCGTGCACGCACCACCCAAAGTCGTCATCCACGACGACAGGTTCTGGACTCGGGCCAATCGATGAACTGGATTAGACTCAAGGGGAGATGGAGCGAGGACCAGAACCCACCTAACAATATACAGTTGGTAACAAAAACAGTTGTGATATCTGCGTTCCGTCTGTCGGTTCTGGGATGACTGTACGGCCGGCATCGTTCCCTATTCCGGGAAATAAAAATCGGATTTCGACTGTCTGTGCGGGGACGTGTCCCTGAGTTTGGCGATTTTAGACGGATTGCAGTTTCGGACGATGACGACGTCGTAGGCGTCGTCCGAGGCAATCGATCCGCCGACACTGCTGATGCTCGTGACGAGGTGGCCGGCGTTTTCGCTCCCGATAAAGACCATTGACGCGTCTTCTCTCTTGGCCATCTTGCGGATGGCTTTCGCCACCGACCCGGCCGGCGCGTACCGATCCACGACTGTATGTCGGAAATCGGAAGCCGGACACAGGTCTATCACCTGCTCGTGCAGTGAGGAGACAACTGTCTCCAAGTCGAATTCTTCGTTCGGCCCGATCCAGTCGTGTTCCCGAGCGTACTCCGCATTCCCGTTCCGGACGACACTGACGGCCAGCACCTCCTCTTCGAAGACGTTGCCGAACTCCGTCGCCCGAACGAGTGCTGCCTCGGCTAATTCAGAGCCGTCGAACGGCACAACGAGGGTCATATACCGACTATTAGACAAGCAGACAAGTAACACCGCATCCATTCTTACACAGCGGGAAACCAGCATCAGGCTCTATGAGCCAGCACCCCCCGAGAGCCGAGGGGGCCGCGCACAGCACAGGGCCTATAGCTGTCGAGAGCGGTGGCGATGAACAGGCTGCCCATCGACTCGCCGGAAACGATAATAGACAGAGAATCGGCTGGTTCATCGACAAGCTCGTGAGACACAGTCCTTTTCAGCGCCTGTCGCATGAGAGGCTTCTATTCTGACAGTATTGCGGTCAAATACCAGTCCTGTGAGACGCTACTGAAGCTCCGACCGTACCTCGACTTGTAGCAATACCAGTGGTGGTATCGCAGTGAGTCGGATTATTAATAGTAGACGACACTAAATGCGACGTATGCGAGTCGCGGCAGTTGGTATCGGTGGCGCTGGAGGCCGGATCGTTGAGCGACTGTGGCAGGACAACGAACGCCGCGAAGGACCATATCTCGGCGCAGCCTGTGCCCTCGACACGGACACCGAAGCGCTCGGCGAACTCGATGGACTCCCGTCCGACCGGCGGCATGCCTTCGGGCTCTCCGAAACAACTGGGATCGGAACGAACGGGGACCGAGCGAGCGGTATCGCCGCTATCGAAGACGAACGGCTCGAGATTCGCCGGGCGATAGACGAACTGATAACGAGTGATATCGACGCTATCGTCCTCGTGGCCGGGCTTGCAGGCGGGACTGGCAGCGGTGCCACAGCCCACGTCGCCCACGCGCTCAGAGAGGTTTACTCGCTCCCACTCTACTGTTTAGCGGTGTTACCAGCCGGCAGGGACGACGACGCAGCCGCGAACACGATGCAGGCACTCCAGGCGCTGGAATCGCCTGTCGACGGACAGATACTGTTCGACAACGAAGCGTGGCTCGGAAGCGGCCAGACGGTCGATGAGACCTCCGAGACACTGAACGAAACCGTTGTGGCGCGGCTCGGGGCGCTATTCGCCGCAGGTGAGGCGACGGCATCCGACACCGTCGGTCAGAGTGTCGTTGACGCTAGCGAGATTATCAATACCCTCTCAGACTCTGGTTTCACAACACTTGGCTACGCCAGTCAGGACCTGCAGGCGGATAGCGGGGACGGAGACGGGACAGTTATAGGCCAGCTCAAAAACCGCTTTCTCGGGGACAACTCGGACGATGTTGACGAAATAGAGGCATACAACGCCGTCGAGACGACACTCCGCCGAGCGGTACGTGGCAAACTAACGATCCAGTGCGAGGTGGCGTCCGCCGATAAAGCCCTAGCTGTGTTTGCCGGGCCGCCCGCGTGGCTGCTCCGGGAAGCCGTTACCGACGGGCGGCGATGGCTTACCGAGGAACTCCAGTCGCCGGAGGTCCGGAGTGGCGACATGCCCACGCCCGACCGAAACACGCTGTCGGTTTTAGTCGTACTTAGCGGCGTCACAGAACTGCCGCGGCTGGTGGAACTGAAAAAGTTAGCCGAACAATCGACATAACGACCTCTGATTGGAACAGCTGGCGGACGCCGCGGTCGAAGCTACGTTGCTTTGGAGCAGTGAATCTCATCCAGCAACGAGGACGGTCTCACCGAGGCGGCCGGGAACGGAAGCACATTACCGAGAAGTCACGAGCGAAATCGATTTCCATACGTCACTGGAATCGGCTTTGAGCGATGTCAGTTCGGTTACTCCAGTACTCTGACATTGAGACCGGCTGTGACGACCCCGTTCGGATGGGGCAGCTCGCCGGAACAATCCAGTCCGTCCGCGGAGAGGACACAGTCGTCGCCGGTACCGGCGACAACACTGCCCCGGGTGTTCTCGCTCACTATTTCGAAGGCCGTCAAGCGCTACCGTTTTTCCGGGCAGTGAGTACCGATGTCGAGACGGTAGGAAACCACGATTTCGACTTCGGGACTGCGCCCATTCTAGACGTCATCTCGGAGAGTCCACAGGAGTGGATCGTCGCGAACGTCGCTGCCGGCGACAGTGAAGCCGGTTGTGGTTCTGGCATCGCTGGGTTAGACGGAATGACAGTTCTACACCGAGATAGCCAACAGATCGGATTCGTCGGGGTAATCGATCCCGCGACGCCCCGAATTGCTCCAACCGGCGCGTCGGAGCTGACCGTGACCAGTCCTGTCGAGAGCGTGCGAACAGCGGTGGGTGAACTCGGTCACACTGTCGATCAGTTCGTGGTGCTCGCACACTTACGGCGTGATTATGAGACCGCCGTTGCGGCCGTCGACGGTGTCGACGCGGTCCTCGGGGGCCACGTCCACAGGGAACGCCACGAGATCGTCGACGGAACACTGGTTATCCGCCCAGGAGCAAACGGGCAAGTGGTCTGGGAAGTCGAACTGTTCGACGGGAATCGTCCGCCGGTGGCCACTCGGCATTCGACAGCCGAGGGACCTATCGACAAGTCGATGGCCGATACGACCCGCGAGCAGCTGGCCGATGTCGGCTTGCTGGAGACTGTCGCCACTGTCGACGACCCGATCTATCGCGATATCGACCGGCGTACCCGCGGCGAGAGTCGTATTGGCAACCTCGTGGCCGACGCCTATCGCTGGGCGGCTGATACCGATGTCGCCTTCGTCCACAATGGCGGCCTTCGAGAGGGGCGACCCCTGTCTGGTGAGGTCACGGCTGGCGAGGTGGCCAGCCTAAACCCCTTCGGCGGTAAGGTGGAGGTCCTCCGCCTTTCGGGTGACCAGCTACGAACGCTCTTGAAGGCAGCCTTCCGTCCCCACCGCGATGACGGACGGCTCTGGCACGGCGACATCAGCGGGATGACCGTCGAGTACGACACCGAGACTGGACGGCTAGTGAGCGTGGCTGTCAACGACCAGCCTATCGACGCCGGTCGCGAGTACAGGATTGCCACCAACTCGTACGTCGTCTACAGCGACGACTGGCCGATTCCGCGCGAGACAGCCGTCGATTCGGTCGGACCTCCGTTCAAGACTGTTGCAGACTACGCTCGCGAAGAAGGCCTCGCTGTCCAGGTGGACGGACGGCTCCGAGAATGCTGATGAGTTCACGCGAGGAATGACTGTGTATATGGCCTAGAAACGACGTTGAAGCCCGCTCAAAGTGAGCCGCTTATTCGGTGGCGAGTCGCGTAAGTATATATTCGAGAACAGACAGCGGTTTGCGCTACGCTGAGAACTCCACGTCGCGTCAGATTTGAGCCGGGAAAGTAGACACGTTTTTACTGATCGATTCTGGATTTCGTATCATGGCGGTAGATAACACTCGCTGTGAAAGCGGCTGTGCTGTCACGCTTCCCGATGTTGTGCCGTTCAACCTCGACCATTTGACACGTCAGAGCTGGGAACTGGGCACACGCTCTATTCAGGACGAGCAAACGATAGAACTCGGCGACTGGTCCTATCAGGCCGGGCAGTGGGCCCTGTCGCTGTTTGAGGTGACAAGCGAGACCGCCATTATCCGCATCCAGACACCAGTTGGTCGAAAGCGGTATTACGGGGCGATTCAGTCAGAGGTCCGCACGGCGATGCAAGAACTCGAAGCGAGCCCGGCCTGGCAGAAAGTTGTGTGAGTACCGACACTATTGACCTCTGCCTCTAAATCGGATTCCGCTACAGAGTGCCCGAACACAGACAGACCACGAAGCACCGCGTCGGAACAGCTGTCTCCAGCTTTCAGCACAGGCCTCGATTCGGTGGCTGATACACGGAGCTACTGCTTACCTGGCGGGTCGTAGTCATCCGAGAGGAAGATACTGTCCTGCTCCGAGTCGAAGTAGACTTCCAGCGCCCGGAGTGAGCCGGCATAGGCTGCAACCATTACGAAGACGAATCCGATCAGGCCGGGGAGGAGGAATTCAAGGGCCATTGTGCTACACCACCCGCTTCTTCGTAATAAGTGATTCAATCAGGATACGTGGTCCAGCTTCTCATTCAGCGCAGGTCTTGCGGCGAACTCGTCGTGGTCGGCCGCCGCCACGCTCAGTCGGTGTACCAGTACGCCCAGAGAATCAACACGCCCTGCAGTGGTAAGCGTGCCCAGCGGACCAGTACAGATGGCTGGCCACCGCCCGTGCCCTCGATGGTGACCATGGAAACAGCCATGTAGACGTTTGCGGGAAAAATTGCGACGAGCAGTGCGATCGTCGCCCATGCAGCGTATGAGCGCGTCTGCGGTACCAGCAGGCCGAACCCGACACCGATCTCGGCGACACCGGACAGGTACACCAGCGCAAGCGGTGCTGGCAAAACCGGCGGCACGATCTGGACGTATAGTTCCGGCACGACGAAATGCAGTATCCCAGCAACGACATACAGGGTCGACATCACGTAGCACAACGGCCGTTTGAACTGCCGCAAGCCAACATGCATCTACGACCTTGTTTGGCGGCCAGTGAAAAGCAAGTTGGGATTTGTACTTCAGTGAGGAAACAGAGTCGCGGCCTCTCAGCCGGGAAGAAAGAGATTGAGGACAGCCACGACTACGCCGGCGAGTCCCATTCGCGCGGCGGCAACGTACCACTGCTGGCCCGAAATCGAACCCATGTAGGCACCGAACGCACCCAACACACCGACACCGAGGCCAACCGCGATGAGTGCCGCCTCTGTCATTGTGACGACGGTTCCTGCGACAAGGAACGGGGTCAGCGGAATCAGAATCCCGACCAGCGGGCCGAGGCCGCTCATAATGGCGTGGACGAAGCGGGCACCGCACTGGTTTCGCTGCACGCGGGTATCATCGAGATCCGTAAGCATCGCTTGCTCGATACGTCTGATTTCGGCCCGGGTTTCGGCACGTTCGATTTCCCACACGCTCCAGACTGCAGAGGTCCCGAGGCCAACTGCCGCGCCCAGTCCGATTTTGATCACAGTGTATCCATCAGGGACCCCAGACAGGACAGCGCCGACGATGATGCCGATGCTCGTGAGTGTCCCGTCAAAGCCGTTCGAAATGAAGTACCGACGGGAGATAGCAAGAACATCTTCCTTTCCGAGCAGTCGCCTGATGAATTGTCGAATGGACGCCACAGCGCATCAGCCATCCTGTAACGTCCGTCGATCCGTGACAACAGTGTCACCGCAGGCAACCTGGTCTACAGAGTGCACTGACCCGCCGAGATGTTCGATCGTTTCATCGATCGCCTCGAAATCCAGATCGTCGCCTTCGAACGTGACCTTGACATTCTGCACTTCCTGATCCAGTTCAATCAGAGACGATGTTACTCCGTCGACCCCCGCAATTTCGGCCAGTTGGTCGGTAAAGGTCAGGAGCGGCGGATCGTGTGGTTTCAGGACATCGATCACAAGGCGTCGGACTGCTGCCATATCTCAACACGCGCGGGGTTATGGTAAAAATGTGTGCCAATACCACCCTGTCATCGGACCACTCCTATCGAGGTACCTGACGGCGACGCTGTACATCCTCTATCCGAAGCGGGCAAGAAACTTCCGCAGGCGAGATGTTATTAGATCCCACTGTGTAGTTCATCGAACAGCGTCTCTGGATTACGATGCATCTGCAACGACATCGAGCCGACCAGTTCGCTGCGCGGACGCTGACACAGCAAAGGCTCAGAAGTCACAGTCACGGACGGGTGCAAACAGAAATCCGTCTTCAGTCACCCCGGAACGCCCTCCGTTGCCCAGATAGCTGACCGAGTGCAAACAAGCGACTCCCAGTATGTACGACACCATCCTGTTCCCGACTGACGGGAGCGACGCCGCAGAATCGGCTCTTGAATACGCGCTACAGATCGCAGCCGAGCACGAGGCGACATTGCATATCCTCAACGTCGCCGATACTGGCCGAGACAGTGTCACAACGATTCGTGGAGAGGTCATCGACGTTCTCGAAACAGAAGGAGAGCGCATTGTGGCGGAAGCCGCGCAACATGCGAAGGATGAGGGCGTCCCAGTCGTCTCGACGGTTCTCCAAGGAGACCCGCACAGGACGATACTCGACTACAGCGAACAGTCCGACATTGACTGCATTGTCATGCCGACACACGGACAGCGGGGGATCAAGCGAATCCTCCTCGGAAGCGTCACCGAACGTGTCATCAACACGGCGACGGTTCCCGTCATTGCGGTCAACCCCGCAGGAGAGCGGTCACTCGTGTATCCGCCGACACACGTCCTTGTCCCGACAGATGGCAGCCGTGGCGCGGGGGTCGCAGTGACACAGGGGATTGCTGTTGCAAACGCGACGGGGGCAACACTCCATCTGCTCCACGTTGTCGAGACCGGCGGTCTCGGGCTCGATGCACGCTCTGTCCTGAAGGAAGGGGAGTTGACTGATCGGGCGAACGAAATTATGGCCGAGGCAACCGAGAGAGTCGAGGAAACGTCGCTTGACTCGGTCACCACCGCCATCGAACACGGTACCCCATCAAAGGTGATTCGCGATTACATCGACGAGAACCAGATCGGTCTCGCGGTTATGGGGACTCACGGACAGACTGATTTCAGCAGGTACGTCATGGGTGGTGTCAGCGCCAAAATCGTCCGGACGTCCCCAGTTCCAGTGACGTGGGTTCGTGAGCCCGACGCTGAATCAGATGAGTAGGGCGGTTCGTGAATCTGTCAGCACATCCCAGAGCACGGGTCTGAGAAAGCGCTGCGTGTGCGGGACCGTGGTCGGACTCTGGATATGCGGGAGTGTTTAGTAACTATGGCCACCACCTAAATCGGATCATGACCACAGACGACTCACAGTCCGGTGGAGGAACGAGCAAGGTCGATGCCGTGATTCAGAAGTACGGTCTTGTCGGGATGGGTGCAGAGCTCGAGAGCCGATGGGTTGGTGACGAGGGAGAGGAACAAAGCACCCGCGATCTTGCGGAGTATTTCAATCAATCAGTGCTCGAATCCGCTATTGAAGGGGTTGACGCCCCGACATTGAGTGGTGATATCCAACAGGTCTATCAGTCACTCAGTGAAGACGACGCCGACGCCCCACTCATACGCTCCCGCCTCGAACAGAGCGGAGTCGATATCGAATCCGTGATGGCTGATTTTATTTCCCACCAGACGGTGTATCGCTATCTCAAGAACGATCGGGGCGCGGCTAGGCCCGAGCAGACACCCGAAGAACGGAAGGAAAGTGCCATTGACAGAATACAGCGGCTCCGGGGGCGAACCACCGCCGTGACGAGGCAAACTATCGAGAGCTTAGAAAAAAACGACGCCATCTCAGCGGGCGATTTCAACATCATCAACGAACTGCAGGTACTGTGTGAGGACTGTGGCCGTAGCTACGATATTGTCGCATTTCTGGAACAGGGTGGCTGCGACTGCCAGTCCGAATGAGGGTTTCTTCACAAGCAGGCACAGGAACGCTGGCAGCCCAGCCAGCGGGTCTGTAAGCAGACGCAGTTCCGTGACAGAAGGTAATCAGTCGAGCCTCGGGAACCGGGCGGACTTACAGTCGACGCTGCAGAACGCGTATTCCGTGACGTTGCCGGCCCCATCTCTGGTAGTGACATTTCGATACTGGACGTTTTCCCCGATCGGTGCTCCGCAGTGGTCGCAGTGGCGCGTTGCAATCGAGCTAATGACGACCCTGATAGATTGGCTCTCGACACTTCCGGGGGCTGCATTCCGGGCCTGGTCTGCGTTTGCGATGTCCGCTGGTTGTTGGCTACGATACTCCTGCGTGTTTTGTGCGTTCATGATGGTGCTGAGTGTGGATTTGTAGTTTGTGTCACAGCGCGTCGTGTGATGGGTCATCACGACCCGACAGCCGTTGGCCGGTGCTCTGGGGACCAGCCGGGACTGACGTTTTCCACCTGTGTGCGGACGTTTGCCCGCACTGTGGTGGTCTACGTCAGTTTAAAACTTGAAAAATGTAAAACCAGATGTAGAACGATCCGTACCGATCACGTGCCGGGACAGCGGGCTTACTTTCCAAGCCGTACAGTCGACGCCCGGATTCATATGCATGGATTCATTGGATGTACACTTAACAATTATGTGAGGGCTGTTCACACCCACCAACTACCGGCGTTTGCAGACAGCCCCGTCTCAGTAGATGAGTTGATGCACACTAACCAAATGATTAAATACAATAGTTTGTTATATATGTACATGGAACCGGGTGTCCAGACGGGAGAAGCGTCCCGGAAAACAATGGCAGCTACCGTCGTAGCGACCGGTTATACGTTTTTTATACTGCCTGCCTAGTAATCCGCGTAGACCATCGCAGCCCGGGCAGTACCCCGGTATCGGTGGAAAACGTCGGTGAGTCGATTATCGCGACTGTGGAGTAGTGTGGACCAGTCGATAGAACGAGACCGTCCCCCGTCAACAACGAATCGATACGAACGATGAATGGACAAAGTGACGCAGAACAGTCGTTAGCAACCGGTCGCTGCGCTATGGAAGTCAGCGGCAACACAACCACTACCGAGCTGATAATTCAAAATAAGTCGACCCGAGTCCTGGTTGGTGGGTCACCGACCTACCGCTGTGACTACTGTGGGCAGGTGATCAGCGAACAGATGAGGTACAGAGGTCTTACGATACGAGACTCAGGCGGAGAGATAACAGAGCATTTTTTCTGTGAAGAGGAATGCATGACATCGCAGTACCCCAATATCTGAGATTCCCGTTTTGTTTTCGACTGGTATAGATCACAAATGTACAAAAATATAGTATATAATACATCAAACCCATATTATAGGCCACGCGGACGGCAACCAAATAGTAAAAATTATCGAAGTAAAGGTTATTTCCTATGTATTTTCTCCAAAGAATAGTTTGAGCGTCCGTTTATTTCTATATACTTTATACAGATGCGCTATTTTGTTGCTCTACAGGATTGTTTGATATATAAATATCCCATGAGTGTTAATATTTAATGATATGAAATAAGGGATGGGTTTACGTGTGTCCACAAGCCATGTGAATTCATGACACAGTATAACAGCAGCAAGGGAATTCTGTACAAAGAGTTGCCAACAGACACAGCGAAACCCGAAGAAGACAGCAAGCTAAGCACCAGAGACGGCGGCGCAACCCAAACAGTCGCAAACGACTGACACTGGTTCATAGTCGACAGCCGCCTTGGACCAGTCTTCGGAATTACGTGGCCAGCAAAGGAGACGTGGAGTTCGCTTGCGGCGATCTGTTCCGGAGTTACAGCTTCGAACCAGCAGGTAGTATCGTATGGGCCGTTATTGAGTGGCGTCTCCCTCAGTTTGGACGTAGATAGAGAGACTGAGGTCTCAATTCGGTTCAGTCAGGTGTGTCTGTGTATCGCTTTCCCTCTTGCATTCTGTGCGGCTTCCATTATCGATTCACTTAGTGTTGGGTGCGTGTGGACCGTTGAACCGATATCTTGAAGTTTTGCCCCCATTTCTATCATTGCCGCGATTTCTGCAATCAACTCAGAGGCCTCCGGACCGACAATCTGTGCACCGATCACACGTTCGGTTTCTTTTGCGGCGACGATTCGGATAAAGCCGTCCGTCCGGTTTGCTGTCAGTGCTCGACCAGACGCCTGAAACTGGAACGTACCTGTGACAGGCGTAATTCCCTCGTTCGCTGCTTCGGTCGCTGTGAGCCCGACGGTTCCGATCTCCGGCTCGGTAAACACGGCAGCCGGGAGGGCCTGATAATCGACTGCCGCTGGCTCACCAGCGATTACTTCTGCTGCAACCTCCCCTTCTTTCGATCCCTTGTGCGCGAGCATCGGTTCACCAGCAACGTCACCGACTGCGAAAATGTGCTCCTTGTTTGTCCGACATCTGCTATCCGTTGGAATGAACCCCTGAGAACTGGTTTCGACGCCGGCGGCATCGATACTGAGCGTGTCAGTCACCGGGCGTCGGCCGACGGCAACGAGTATTCTGTCAGCGGTGAGCTCTATATCGCTATCGTGTGCCGCTCCGTCGGCGGGGACAGCAGTCAGAACGGCCTCGTCGCCAGACTCAGCCCAGCTGTCCGCGGTGTACCCGAAATGGAAATCCACACCCAGATTCTCCGCTCGCTGCCGGACTACCGAAGCAATGTCTTGCTCATAGCTGGGAAGCGCTTGCTCCAGCATCTCAACGACCGTGACATCGCTTCCAAGTCGGCTGTAGACAGTCGCTAGCTCCATGCCGATGTATCCGGCTCCGACGATTGCGAGTTCGTCGGGTACTGTTTCAAAGGTCAAAGCGCCGGCAGAGGACACGATATACTCGTCACCGTAGTCGAACCCCGGAATTTCAATCGGCCGGGACCCCGTCGCGATGATGCAGTATTCGAATTTTAGCGATTCAGACCCCTGTCCATCACCCTGGTGGACGATTCTGATCTTGTTTTCATCAGCAAATTCGGCAGTCCCTTGCAGCAGGTTCACGCCAGCTGCCGTACACAGTTGCTCGATACCGCTCGTTAATTGATCGACGACGCCGTCTTTCCAGTCCATCATCTCGTCGAGCGCAACTGTTGGGTCTGCGTAAATTCCCAGCTCCTCCGCGTTGCCCGCCTCCGCTGCCAGTTTTGAAGCGTTGAGCAGGGCCTTTGAGGGGATACAGCCACGGTTGAGACAGGCTCCGCCGTACGCTCCCTTTTCTACGAGCGTGACATCGAGGTCAAGCTGTGCGGCGCGGATTGCGGCGACGTATCCGCCGGGACCAGCACCAATAACCAGTACGTCAGTCGACGTAGTTACATCTCCGACAACCATTATTCTAGTAGGAGCAGATTTGGATTTCGCAGGTATTTCTGTACGGCATTCGTGAACTGGGCGGCGTCTGCGCCATCAAGCACCCGGTGGTCGAACGACAGCGAGAGGGTCATGACATGGCGGGGTTCTATCGTCTCCTCACCATCTCTTTCGACGACTCGTGGCTTCTTTTTTATTTCTCCCAGTGCCAGGATGGCGCTCTCCGGTTGGTTGATGATCGGGGTTCCGTACTCCCCGCCGATACCGCCTATGTTCGAGATGGTAAATGTCCCGCCACGCATTTCCTCCGGCGAAAGACTCCGTTCTCTGGCCTTCTGAGTCTTTTCGTAGGTTTCAGCGGCGACTTCGAGCAGGCCTTTCGTATCGACATCCTCGACGACAGGAACCAGCAGGCCGTCATCAGTCGCCGTTGCGATACCGATATTGTAGTACTGTTTCTCGACGATTTCCTCGTTTGCTTCGTCGAGAGAGACGTTTATCTGTGGGTTCTCTTGCAGAGCCGCGGCGCACGCTTTCATCACGAACGGCAAATACGTCAGTCGGATATCATGCTCCTCTGCCGCCTGTTTGAGGGCCGAGCGAGCGTCGACCAGAGCGGTAACATCAACCTCGTCCTGATGGGTGACGTGCGGGGCCGTGTATTTCGACTCCGTCATCGCCGAGCCAATCGTCTGCCTGATTCCGGTGTATGGCTTTCGAGATTCCGGGCGCGCTGGCTCGTCTGTCGCTGCTCTCCTGGCTACCGCTTCTCGATCCGTTTTCTGTGCTTGCTGGTGTGCCTCTGCGTACTCCCGGACCGTTTCGAGCGTGACAAAGGGTTCTCCGTCTTTTCGTTCATCGGTGGGAACGGTATTGAGGTCAATTCCTTCCTCCGCTGCGATGTGTCTGGTTTTCGGGACAGCAACGGTCGTTTCCCGGTCTGCCGTTTCTTGCATCTGTGCCGAACTGACAGACTGCGCCGGGGCAGACTGCTGATCTCGTTGCCCCGCGGCAGCGGTCTGCTGATTTGAACGCTCCTGAGTCGAGGACTCGCTCGCGTACGCGCGTATATCTGACTCTGTTATGCGCCCAGAAGACGAATCAGCAATGCTGGAAATATCAACGCCCAGTTCGCGGGCGAGACGCCGCACGGACGGCGGTGCGGGGACCTGGACGCTCTGGGTCACCGCTGGGTCCGACGGCGCATCTCCGGTTGGCTGTGGTGTAGCTTCGTCGTCGGTCTGGGAGCCACTTTCCGAGGTGGCGTCATCTGGAGGCGTTACTGCGGTTTCGTCTGATTCGTTTTCACCCTCTACTCGGAAGACGATAATCACATCACCGACTGGGACAACCTCACCTTCCGTAGCACGGAGTTCTTCGACAACACCGTCAACGGGGGACGGAACGTCGACGACGGCTTTGTCGGTCTCGACCTCCGCTACCGGCTGGTCTTCGGAAACTGCGTCGCCCGGCGCAACACGCCAGCGAAGCAGTTCGCCCTCAGCGACGCCTTCACCGACATCGGGGAGTTCGAACTCGCGTACCATGTTAGAAGTCGACTGTTTCGCGAATTCCGTCCTGGATACGGACCGCCTGTGGCAGGTAGTAATCCTCCAGTGAATGAAGTGGCATTGGGGCATCGAAGCCGGCGATTCGTTTGATTGGCGCTTCCTGATGCACGAGCGCTTCTTCTTGAATCGTCGTTGCGATTTCGGCCCCTAGTCCGCCAGTCTTCGGTGCCTCGTGGACAATCGCGGCTCTCCCGGTCTTCTTGAACGAGTCAGTGATCGTCTCTATATCGAGGGGAGACAGAGTTCGCAGGTCGATGACTTCGGCCTCGATGCCGTGTGACTGGCTGAGGTTCTCCGCTGCGATCAGGGCAGGCCGGGTCATAGCTCCCCACGTGTAGACTGAAATATCGCTTCCGTCACGCCGGACAGCAGCCTCACTCAGCGACACTTCATACGGTTTTGTCGGGACATCTTCACGGAAGGCGCGGTAGATCAACTTCGGCTCAAGGAAGATGACTGGATCCGGGTCGTGGATGGACGCCGCCAGCAGTCCCTTTGCATCGTAGGGCGTGCTCGGCGAGACGACCTTTAGGCCGGGCTCGTGCACGAAGAACGCTTCCTTCGACTCGGAGTGGTGTTCTGGGGCCCGGATGCCACCGCCGTACGGAGCCCGTATCACCATCGGCACCGAATACTGTCCCTGGCTACGGCTCCGGAGGCGAGCGGCGTGACTGACAATCTGATCGAAGGCAGGATACATGAAGCCCATGAACTGCATCTCGGGAACAGGCTTCATGCCGGTCTGGGCAAGTCCAATCGAGGCCCCGATAATGCCGGCTTCTGCCAGTGGCGTGTCGATGACGCGGTCTTCGCCGAACTCCTCGTATAGCTGGTCGGTTGCTCTGAAAACACCGCCGTTCTTCCCGACGTCTTCGCCCAGAACGACGACGCTATGGTCTTGCGACATTTCCGTGTACAGTCCGTCCTGTATCGCCTCCACGAGGGTGAGACGCTGTGCGTTTTGCCCCGTCTGCGTACTGGCTGTCGAACTCATTCCAGCACCTCCGAGAACGCGCCGTCGTCGTACTTCTCGCGCAGCCGGTTCAGTTCGTCCCGCTGTTCTTCGAGCCGCGCTGGAACGTCCTCGTACACATGCTCGACGATGTTGTCCGGACTCGTCTCTGTCTGCTCCGCCGTTTCTATCGCCTCGCTGACTTCTTGTTCGATACTGTCCTGGATCTCACTCTCAAGGTCGGAATCGAGGATGCCCTCGTTGTAGAGATACTTTTCAATGCGGTCCACAGGGTCGCGGTCTCGCCAGGCCTCCTCTTCCGATTCGTCTCTGTAGACGGACGGGTCATCCGCAGTGGTGTGAGCGCCGAAGCGATACTGGACAGATTCGATAAGCGTTGGCCGCAGCGCTCCGGGAGCTGGATTCCGAGCTTTCTCCAGTGCCTCACTGGTGACTTTGTAGACCGCGAGCGGGTCCAGTCCGTCGACACGAACGCTGTCGATACCGTATGCCTGTGCCTTTGTAGCGATGGTTTCGCTCGCAGTCTGTCGCTCTCGGGGGACCGAAATCGCCCATTGGTTGTTGTTACAGACGAACACAGCAGGGACGTCGAATACCCCGGCGAAGTTCAGTCCTTCGTGGAAGTCTCCTTCGGAGGTCGCACCATCACCGAGATGACACAGGACGGCCGTATCCGTCTTGCCCTGTAGCTTGTGTCCCCAGGCCATTCCCATAGCCTGCGGAACCTGGGTTGCTATCGGAATATACTCCGGCATCACGTTGACACCTTCAGGGATTGCATATCCTTCCCGATAGCCTCTTAGTGGTTCGAAGAGGGATGCCAGCTCCATTCCGTGAGCGTACTTCGCCGCGTGCTCCCTGTAAGTCGGGAACAGCCAGTCTTGCTCGGCAAGCGCAAAGCTCGTGGCGACCTGTGACCCCTCCTGCCCGGTCATTGGTGCGTACGTCGCCAGTCGCCCCTGTCGCTGGAAGCTGATCGCCCGCTGATCGAAGTGACGGGCGAGCTTGATTGTCTCATACAGCTCAAGTAACTGCCTATCTGAGAGATCAGGGACAGACGCCTGCGGTAATACGTTGCCTTCAGCATCCAGTACCTGGACTAGCTCCGAGTCTTGTCTGACGGGCGCTGGCAAGTCCGCGTTTCCTGCTTCGTTTTTCATGTTCATTGTTTTCGATGATGTTTGTATATTCGATAGACGTTCCCTCGACAGACCCTGATGACCCGAACAGCCGCTGGGTACAGCTTTCCGAGCGTGTTCAAGGCTGGCGTTTTCCGCCAGGGCACAGGGACCACCTGTGCGCTAGCGGTCTACGCCAGTTTAAATGTCGAAAATGTAAAAGACGGGGCTGTGGCGGAGGGCAGTGCCCAGTCCATTAACTGCCGGGACAGCTGACCTGCAGGGCAGGCGGTAGGGTTCAAGCCCGGTTGCATATGTGAAGTCTGACATGGAAGATACTTATTGTTTGTGCGACAATCGTTCACACGTAACAGATACTATGCCGGTGTGAACGGTGACAGTTACTGGTCCGAAGCGGCGTGGAGTCAGGGGTTAAGTAAAATATATTGAACTATTATATTCACACCCTCCATCTTGTGATACTGGTAACAGAGCGTACATTCAGATGGTAATGCGGATGTATTGATATAACGGTGTGCTGTGAAGGGTCAAATATATCAAACTCCCATAATTTCGCTGAATCCGGGGCTGCAGCGTTGAAATCCGTGCACTGATTATCGCCACCATGGACCCACCAGCCCGAAACGACTCAACGGCCCGTAGAGTGTCTCACGTAGACTGTTTCCTTCGGCAAAAAGCCCTCTAAGCCAGTGCTGGGCGACAGGAGCTACCCGCCGAGGAAGTCCTCGCGGACCTGTTGGTCGTTGAGAAGTGCCTCACCGCTGTCTTCGTGTCGATTCTGCCCCTGTACAAGGACATAACCGCGATCACACCGCCGCAATGCCTCTTTGGCGTTTTGTTCGACGAGGAGCACAGCGGTACCGGCGTCGTTGATCTCGTCGATGCGGTCAAACATCTCATCGACGAGATCCGGTGCCAGGCCTGCGCTGGGTTCGTCAAGCAGTAACAGGTCGGGATCAAGCATGAGCGCACGGCCCATCGCCAGCATCTGTTGTTGCCCGCCTGACAGTGTCCCTGCTTTCTGCTCCGACCGGGTTTCCAGTATCGGGAACCGGTCGTAAACAGCCTGTAGCCGCTCCTCGGGAAACTGATCGAGCGTGTATGCACCCATCTTGAGGTTCTCTGTGACCGTCAGCGGTTCAAACACGTTGTTGCTCTGTGGAACGAAACTCAACCCGTATGAGATGATGTCTTCCGGTTGTTCACCGGCAATGTCCCTGTTATTGAATACGATTTCACCCCCCATGTACGTCGTCAATCCGAACACAGACTTCATGACAGTGGACTTGCCCGCGCCGTTCGGGCCGACGATAGTGATGTACTCACCCTGTCCGACCTCCATGTCAATTTCTGTGAGAATCTGCAGATCACCGTACCCGGCGTCCAGTTGCTGTACTGACAGTAAGCTCATACTGTCACCTCTTCCCCGAGATATGCATCGAGGACTTTGTCGTTGTTTTTCACTGCGTCCGGTTGCCCCTCTGTGAGGACACTCCCCTGGTGCATCACGATGACCGTATCACAGTTATTCATGATAACGTCCATGTCGTGTTCGACGAAGAGGAAGGTGTAGCCCTGCTCTTTGAGCGTCTGCAACCGGTCAATGAGTTTCTCTTCGAGTGTTGGGTTGACTCCCGCAAGCGGTTCGTCCAGCAGTACCATCTCGGGATCGGTCATGAGCACACGCGCCATCTCAAGCAGCTTCCGTTGGCCCCCTGAAAGATTGCCGGCAGATTCGTGCGCGACGTGTTCGATCTCGAATAGTTCGAGCATCTCCCATGCTTGTTCTCGGAGTATCTTTTCCTGCTCGATGACCTGTGTTCTGGCTCGCGGGAGGACCGCCCGCCAGACTGCTTCGCCGGCCTGGCCCTGCGGTGCCAGCATCAGGTTTTCAAGCACGGTCATCTCCGAGAGCTCTCGGGCTATCTGGAAAGTCCGGACGAGGCCCTGATTTGCGACCTGATCTGATCGATACCCCGTTATTTCCGTGTCGTTGAACTCGACTGCACCCCCGTCTGGACGTTGCACCCCGGTAATGAGGTCGAATGTCGTCGACTTGCCCGCTCCATTCGGACCAATCAGACCAGTGATAGTCCCTTTCTCCACGTGGAATGAGGCATCAGCGACGGCGGTAATACCGCCAAACGTCTTTCGCAGGTTCTTCACTTTGAGTATCTGTTCTTGCTGTCCGTTCTGGGTCTGGCCGCTCTGTCTTGCTTGTGCGTTCTTACTCATTGTCATCCTCGCGAGGCTCCTGTCGTGAGAGGTCAACACTCGATGCGATTGCTTTTCGATGACCCAGCAGACCCTCCGGATGCCGTTGCATGAGATACACCAGAACAATACCTAACAGCATAAGCCGGAGCGCAGAGATGCTCACGTCCTGCACGGAATACGCCAGCAATGGTGTGACATCAAGGGTTCCTAACTCGGCGATAGCACCGACAAGCGTATCGGGAGCGTTGCTGAGCTGGAGGTACTCCGCCACAACCCGCCGGATGAACGAGGGGCCCTCGAAGAGCAGACTGGCGAACAGCGCACCGCCGACGATGCTTCCCGTTGGCGACCCGGTCCCACCGATAAACAGCGCAATGAAGATGTAGAACGTCTGTATCGGCTTGAACATCCGTGGCGATGCATACCCGCCAGAGAGACGCCAGAGAATAGCGATGAGCCCCATGAGCGCACAGCCGAGCGCGAATGTCTTGATCTTGAATCGGCGCGTGTCCTTCCCCAGGGCTTGCGTGACCTGCTGGTCCTCGCGGATGCTCTTGAGGACCCGGCCGAAGGGTGACTTCCCGAGGCGGATCATCAGCCAGTACAAGAGGCCGAGACAGAGGCATAACACAATCACGTACGCCCAGCCGATAACCAGCGTCTCCTCGATTCCCAGCGGTGCCACGACACTGAATATCGCCGTTCCCAGCGCATTGGGTGCTGGGGCTGTTGCGGCAGGGTCCGTGTAAAAGAGAATCCGGATCGGGTTCGATGGCAAGGACAGGCCCGTCGCACCGCCCGTTCCGAATGCAACGCCGGCAATGCGGGTGTTCGCGAACTCCGGCGCACGGAATGTGAGACGCACGATTTCCGAGAACGCGACAGTCACGATTGCAAGATAATCAGCACGGAGTCGGATCGCAGGTAATGCTGCGAGGCCGCCAGTGACCCCGGTCACGAGTAGCGCACCCAGAATCGCGACCGGAAGTGGCAGCCCGAAGCCGGGCGGACTGGCTGTCACTGGAGCGGTCAGTATCCCCATCGTGTAAACGCCGATGGCCATGAATCCAGCCGCACCGAGATTGAACAGGCCTGCGTATCCCCACTGGAGGTTCAGCGCGAGCGCTAACATAGCATAAATCGCCGAAAGGAAGGCGACGCGCCGGAGCGTGTTGACCGTGCCATTCAGTTGGAACCCGAGAACAGCACTGAAAAGCGCGTACAAGCCCCCGATAGCGAGGGCCAGGGCGATGAGCAAGCGCGCGTCGTTGTTGCCAAGCCACCCCTCAGCCCGTGCCTGAATAGAACCCGTACTCATGCCGTCGTCCTCCCGCTGAACAGCCCCGACGGGCGGACGAGCAGCATGACGATCATCATAACGAACGCCGCGACCAGAAGGAAACTGGCCGGAATCCAGACGAGTGCGAGTCGGCTCACGATTCCGAGGATGACACCGCCGACCATTGACCCGTAAATCGAACCGACACCGCCGAGGATGACCGCTGCGAACACCAGTAACAGCAGGTCCCATCCCATTGTTACTGTGAGCGTTCCCTGCTGTAATGCGATAAGAAAGCCTGCACACCCGGTAAGCCCGCCGCCGATACTCCAGGTGAGTTTGACGACGCGCTCTGTCGGGATGCCTGTGACTTTCGCGAGGTCTTTGTTCGCAGCCATTGCACGCATCGCGGTGCCGATTTTGGTGTACTGGAGCAGAACGTGGGTAGCAAGCATCAGGAGTGCGGCGACGACGACCAGCGTAATCTGGTGTCCGCCAAACGTGACACCCGCCAGAGTAAACTGGGGGACGTTTCCGCCTGTCAGTCCGCGGCTATCAGTCAGGAACGAATAGGTGATGAGATTACGAAGAAACAGTGCGACACCGACGCTGGCGATCATCAGCGTCACACCGTCGGCGCTACGCATCGGCCTGAACACGATTCGGTCCAGCAAGAGCGAAAGGGCAGCTGTCAGGACCGCAGCGACGAGTAAGCCAGCCAGCAGGGCCAGTGGGGTATTGACGACGTTTATTCCAAGTTCGTTCGAGCCGACTGCGATCGGGCCGCCAATGAGGACGAGCGCTTCGACGGAAAATTCACCTAGCCCGGCAATCAGAAACGCCGTCGCCCATCCGGCGAACGCACCGCTCGTAATCAAGTCTCCGTGGGCGAAGTTCGCGAAATTGAGGATGCTGTATGTCATTGAGAGGCCGACGCCAGCCAGTCCAAGCGACATCCCGAGTACCAGGCCGTTCCAGAGATAGCTCATGAGATCTGTGGCGGCAATCGTGCCAGTTTCTAACTGTCGAAAGATATCGAAGACGAGAAACACGCCGATAACCGCGAATAGAACGAGTACTGGGCGGTTGTACACTATATTCTGTCCACGGTTGTAGTAGTCTCGGGCCGCCATACGTTTGTGCTCTGTACCCAGTGTTAAAAATCTTGATGTAAAATCGTCATAGAATCCGAGAGAAGCGAAGCTGTGTCCCAGTTTCTTGCTAACATCACACATGGCAACGAATAACAAGAAGGAGTCATGCTCTCTTTATCCAGCGGAGTTCTCTTGCAGGTGGCGTAGCAAGAGAGACACCGACACGGACGCAGAAGCCCGCGACGAGAAATGTGACGCCGCTCGTCGGACGGGACAGTCAAGCACGAGTGCCAGCGGCACCCTACAGCGAATTCGTGACCGTTCGCATCACTTCCAGCGCCTCTTTCAGTTCAGCTGTACTCGTGGCATACGAAATTCGCGCCTGTCCCCGTCCACTCGGCCCAAACGCCTCGCCAGGGACCACGATGACATCGTTGTCCAGCACCTTCTGGGTCCACCCGTCTGGGACGTGAGGCATCGCGTAGAACGCCCCCTTCGGCACCGGCGTGTCGAGGCCGATATCCTCCAGCCCATCGAGGAGAACGTTTCGTCGTTCCTCGAAAGCAGACACCATCTCTCGAACCGGTTCCTGGGGACCAGTAAGCGCCGCTTCGGCAGCGTACTGTGAGGGAGCGCTGGCACACGCCTGCACGTACTGGTGCACTCGAAGCATCCGCTCGATTCGCTCTGCACTGGCCGCTACCCAACCGAGCCGCCAGCCTGTCATCGAGTACGTTTTCGAGCACGCGCTGGCCTGGATTACCCTATCAGAGGTGGCAAATTCAGCCGGCGAATGGTGTTCACCGTCGAAGACAATCTTCTCGTAGACTTCATCGGAGAGGCAGATAAGCTCGTGTTCGTCCGCGATCCGCGCGAACTCTGCCATGTCTCGCTTCGATTGCACCGCGCCGGTAGGGTTCGCTGGACTGTTAACGATAAACAGCGACGTGTTCTCCGTGATGGCATCCTCAACGGCGGCGGGGTCGAGTGTCAGGTCGTCCCTGAGCTCGACCCGCTTTGGTTCGCCGCCGGCGAGTAAGACCAGTTGTTCATAGGCCAGAAATCCGGGGTCAGGGCAAAGCACTTCGTCGCCTGGCCGGACATGGGCCTCGATTGCAACGTGAATTGCCTCACTTGCCCCGGCAGTAGCAATGATGTTTTCGGGCGGGATGTCCTGCCCGTTGTCGGTGGCGTAGCGGTCACTAATAGCCGCTCTGAGTTCTGGAATCCCCTTGTTGGAGGTGTATGAATCACCCATCCCATCCTGAATCGCACTCACCGCTGCCTCCCGAGCGTGCTCTGGAGTGGGAAAATCAGGCTGGCCGAGACCCAGATTTATTGCGTCTTCGCCTGCCGCCTCGAAGACTTCACGGATGCCACTGATATCCATCGCTTCGACGCGTGCTGCGTACTGAGACATCAGTTCATGAGTATAACGGTATTTGATTATAGTCTTTCGGTTGTCTGACAATGACTATCGCACCAGTCCTGCCACAGAGACTGTGTATAGGACGACCTGAGTCACGGTTGTGTCACACCATCGTCCGAGATGACCGCCTCTGGAACACAGGCAACTGTGAGTGAGAAAGCCCAGCGACGTTTCCGTTAGACTTCGACCTGCTCGATGTTTTCTGTGCCGTTCTCTGTGTACCTGAAGTAATTGTACACGGCGCTGGCGAGGTCACCATTGTCATCGAACTCGACTGGGCCTGAGACTCCCTGATAATTGATTTCGGTCCCTTCGGCCGCAAGCGACACGCCCTCTCCCAGGGTTTCAGGGCCGACCGTTTCGCCACCGGCGTCTGTGACTGCCCGCATGTGATCCCGGACTGCAGTCCCGTCATCTTCACCAGCTGCTGCGCGTGCCAGCATGAGGACTGCCGCAGCATCGAACGATTGCTGATTGAACGGCCCCGGTGCAGAGCCGTACTCCTCCTCGTATGCCGACCTGAAGTACTCGATTCCCGGACCGGCCGAGGACGGATTGGTTCCGCGGACGTTTGTCATATCGTGTCCCACGTTCCCGGGCAAGTCATCGGCCCTGAGTCCGTCTGGGACCAGGATATCCATGTCCGCTCTGTCAAAGTTCTCGTAGAAGTTCCGGAAGATTTTGTTCCCGCTCTCGGGGTAGCCGATGATCACGAGCGTTCCCGGGTCGCCATCAAGAGCGTTTTGCAACTGTGAGGTGTAGGAGGACCGACCCGCCGAGTACGAGACCTGATTCAGCACCTCACCGCCGTACTCCGACTCGAACGTCTTGGTAAAACCGTTCGACAGGCCGTTCCCGTACGCGTTATTGAGAAAGAGGATGGCTGCACTCTCTTTCTCAAGCCGTTCGGCCGCTATCTGTGCCAGCAGCGACCCCTGCAGCTTGTCCGTTGGCGGTGTCCGGTACACAAAGTCGTTATCTTCGAGCGAGGAAACATCAGGCGACGTCGCCGATGGTGAACACATAACCGTCTGGTTCGGGATGGCAACGTTCTCGGCGACCTGCAGCGTCACTGACGACGCCAGTCCCCCGCAGATCATCGGATACCCGGCGTTCACGAGGGCTTCTGCACCACTCACGCCCCGACTCGGCTTGGTCTCCGTGTTCTCGAACTGCGTATCGACTGCGAACCCGTTGTCCGCGTCTCGGACCTGCTTTACAGCTAGTTCTGCTGCATCTCGAATTGCGGGGCCTACTTCGGACAGCCCACCTGTTACCCCCATTAGGATGCCCATGCTGATGGTGTTGCCACTACTCCCACCGTCTGTCGAACAGCCTGCGAGTCCGACAGCGCCTGCGGCACCAATGCTCTTCATGACAGTTCGACGGCTGACTGTATCGTGCATCGCAACACTCGCCATGACACAATCTTTCGTGATAAACGTTATTATGAACCGTAGCAAGTCTGCACAGGGACGAAAGGGGCCTTGAGAGGGTCTAAGTCAGGCACAGCCACTCCCGACTGTTCCGCTTGCGCTACTGTATTGTCCCTCGCTGCGGGCAATCCCTGTCCGATACCAGACGCACAGAGAGTCGAAACACTCTCGTCTGAACTGCTCGTGCCATACTGTCAGTACGTGCCACGTCAGAGTGGATAGCCGTTCGAACTTTCCGAACGGTGTCGACGGCAGGGCGTCGCAACACCTTCCGACCGGTACAGTGCAATCTCGACCCTCACAGGCACGTATTCGACACACCGCGGATTCGTGTGTCCAATCGCTCACCCGCGGTTGACTACCGATATTCAGAATGTATGACAGCTCTCGCATCGGTGGATAGTCTCAGGTTCGGCGCGCAGTGGTCACGCTCCAACTGGACAGCCAACTATCCGGACGGCGTTAGTATATAAACCGGCTGTAGTGTGATGCCAGTTCGAGCTACTCGAACAGCCAGGGCCCACGCACACTGTGACCTCGAAGAGTGGGTGTGTCTACGCCGCCGAAAGCCAATTCATTGAGGGATATACCTAAACTAGCTGAATGGTATAAAACGGGCCTACGTTCGCATTGCTATTACATTCATACGTTTGTAACAGCAGCTCCGATTGTGGCGCAGAAACTGTTACAGCAGTACCACTGTAATCAGTCAGCGGCCGTATCCAGCGCTATGGAGTACAGGTGGTCTACACAAGAGGTACAGGCGAATAGAGAGGGGGTCCCCGACAATTCGTCCAATTTCTCTTGTTTTTCCTGGATATTCTACTATTCATATGATGGGAGCAGTCCTATTCGAATCAGTAGAACAGTTCTATTGAGAAAAACAGAGGTTACAGGCATCCAAAGTGAGTGATGCTCCCAGATTCCAGTGCTGTCTCATGATCGAATTACTTGAACAGCACAGCAAGTCAGTTGGTTTCGCAGGGACCCGAGCCCCCCATGCAGCCATAGCTGCTGTACCTTTGCACCCCAAACTCTATATCTTGGGAGTGACCCACAGTGAGACGTAACGCAACGATCGATAATGACAGCCAAATTTACTACGTATGACTGACACAGGAAAGCGCCTTGTCGAAGAACTGGACGAGCAAGGCGTCGAGTACGTCTTCGGATATCCCGGTGGTCGCGCCATCGAGATTCTTGACCACGTCCCGGATGCCGATGTGGAGATGGTCCGGCCACGCGATGAGCGGGAAGCCAGCGTCATGGCCGAGATGCACGGACGACTCACCGGAGACCCCGGGGTCCTCGCGGGACAAGGTCCCTGGATCGGGAGCCTCGGCGCAATCGGCCAGATGGAAGGAAAACTGGCTTCGTCACCGATGGTCGTCATTACCGAGGCCAGCGAGCGGGGCGACTATTCGACGCTCGCGCCGTATCAGCAGGCTCGCGGTGACTACGGTGGGCTGGACCTCCCGTCAGCGCTCGATGCCTACACCAAGGAAAACTGGTTCCCGCGCTCACCGACGGAGACGGTACGAAGCCTCCAGCTCGCGTTCAAACACGCGACTGCCGGCCGGCCCGGGCCAACGGCAATAATCCTCGACGGCGACGCCGTCACCGAGGAAATGCCCGACGACCCGATTCCGCCGGTCTGGGACGGCCACGATCAGGTGCAAAACTGGGACTCGCGACCGGCCCACAAGGACGTCCAGACAGCGATAACAGCCCTGAGCGAAGCTGACCGCCCGGTCATCATTTCCGGCAACGGCGTTCACGCCGCCGACGCCTACGACCAGCTCGAAACTGTCGCAGAGGCGACTGATGCCGTCGTCACTACCTCCTATCTGGGCAAGTCGACGTTCCCCGAAACCCACGACCTGGCTGCGGGCGTTATCGGCTCCTTCGGGCACGAGGGCGCAAATCAGGTCGTCAGCGAGGCAGACGTCCTCCTCGTCGTGGGTTGTCGCATGAACCCGATGGACACGAACTGGCAGTCCCCGGAGTTCATCCGGCCTGACGAGCAAACTATTATTCACGCAGACATCGACACGCGCAACGCTGGCTGGGTCTACCCCGCAGATGTCGCACTCATCGGTGATGCGGCACACAGTCTCGACGATCTGGCGGCGAACCTCCCCGAGAGCGCTGGAAACGACTGGGCGCGTGACCGGGCGGCCACAGCGCAGGAGTCGTTTTATGCTCCCAAATGCGAGTCGGACGCGTCGCCAATCAAGCCACAGCGGGCGGTCAAGGAGATCGAGGCAGTGGTTGATTCGAAAACGATTGTGACCGCCGACTCCGGCAACAACCGATTCTGGTTGCTCAATTATCTTCAGACACCGGACACCGGGACCTACTACGGGAGTGGCGGCGTCGGCGCGATGGGATGGGCAACACCGGCCGCAGTGTCAGCCGCCATCACGACGGAACAAGAGATCATCGCCGTCGCGGGAGACGGTGGCTTCACGATGACGATGACCAGCGTGGAGACAGCCGTCGAGAACGGCGTCGCGCCCACGTTCGTCGTCCTCAACGACACCAGCCTGGGCATGGTCCGTCAGATGCAACACGAGGCGGGCGACATCGCTGGTGTCGAGTTCCACGACACTGACTTCGTGAAGGCAGCCGAGGCGTTCGGCGCTGATGCGACGCGGGCAGTAACGCCCGCTGAACTGTCGGCTGCACTCGAAGAAGGAACCAGCGCCGATGTCCCGTTCGTCATCGACGTTCGCATCGACCGCGACGAAGAGATGGTCGAGTCCCTCCAGTCGTCGTTCTACAAGGAAGTCGGCGGGCTGCACGAATGAAGTCCCGAGCATGGTTTAGCAAAGAATATAAATCAACTACGGAACACACATTGATACAACAATGACAGATACAACAGTACTCGTCACCGGCGGAACCGGCTTCCTCGGCTCGTATGTCGTCGAGGACCTCATCGAACACGGTCACGACGTCGTCGCCTACGACCTCTCGACGGACGACCACATCCTCTCGAAGCTGGGTGTCGCCGACGATGTGACTATCCGGCGCGGTGATGTCTCCGAGGCGACGGACGTGATTCGTGCCGTCAAAGAGACGGAGACGACGCATATTGTGCACCTCGCGGCACTGCTGACGAACACGGCACGGGACAACCCGCGGGCTGGCCTCGATGTCAACATCAAGGGGACCAACAACATCTTCGAGGCTGCACGCACCCTCGACGACCAGATCGAGCGCGTCACATGGGCTTCCAGCGCGGCGGTGTACGCGCCGCCACATAATTACGCCGCCGACTACGTCGATGAGAACGAACTCGTCTATCCTGATACGCTCTACGGCGCGACAAAAGAGTACAACGAACATCAGGCCCGTGTCTACCACGAGGATTACGATGTTGACCACGTTGGACTCCGCCCGACTGTGGCGTACGGCCCCTACCGCGAAACCGGAGGCTCGGCGTTCCTCGCAAACATCATCGAGAAGCCGGCACTCGGCGAACCGTTCAGCGTCGAGTACGGTGATCAGGTAATCGACTGGCAACACGCCCGCGATATCGCACAGGCGTTCCGGAAAGCGACGTTCGTCGACGAGGACAATCTCAGCCAGCGCATCTACAACGTCCGCGGCGTCCTCGCGACGATCCGCGAAGCCGCCAACACGGTCCGGGAAATCGTCCCGGATGCCGACCTGTCGGTCTCTGATGAGGGCGAACTCCCCTGGACCCAGAATCTCGATATGACCGCTGCGCAGCAAGACTTCGGCTACGAGGTCGAGTACGGCCTCGAATCCGGGTTCCGGTCGTACATCAACACGCTCCGGGAGGAGAACGGCCTCGAACCGCTCTGAAACGCCAGTCCCGCCCTCGAAGCGTACTGCACCCCGTGGGTTCGCCCGCGTTTCGCTCAGTGCTCCAGAGTGACCCCAGTGTTTGATTAGGGACCTGCCTGTACGCCTACGTGATGTACGAGCGCGACTTCATGGAAGGAACGCGTGGCACCATGGCCGTCGACTGGGAAGAACGGATCGACGTCAAGCGGATGCGACGCGAACGCAAAGAACGAGCTCTCGACCGACTGCGGGATTCCGAACTCGGGTCGATGCTGCTGATCAACGACCCGAACGTCCGGTACGTCACCGGGCTGGCGATGACCGGCGGGAGCGGGGCGGACCACTACACGCTCCTGACCGAAGACGGCGATATCGTCCACTGGGACACTGCGGACCACGCATCGAACCAGCGGTTCAACTGTCCCTGGCTCGACGACATCCGATATGCCTGTCCGGGACTCGGCAACGTTCCTCGGGCGTCGGGCAGCGCTGCCGCGCGCGACTGGCTCAAAGACAAGATGGCCGAGACGGTGTACACCGCCATGGAAGAGTACGGTGTCGACCGGGAGCCGATGGGCATCGACGTGGGCAACGGGGCGCTCATCGAGAAGTTCGAGGACCGTGGCGTCGATGTCGACACCAGCGCGGCGACTGACATTATGCTCGACGCGCGGAAGACCAAAACCCGCGACGAGGTCGAGTGTCTGCGACAGGTCGCTGCCATCTGTGAGGCAGGCTTCCAGAGGATTACTGAGAGTGCAAAACCGGGCAAGCGGGAATCTGAAGTCTGGGGTGATGCAGTCGGCGAACTCTGGCGGCACGGCGCAATGGCCCAGGGTGGCTACGTGACCTCTGGCCCGAACACCTGGCCGAAACATCAGGCGAACACGACCGACCGGGTGATTCGACCGAACGACCTCGTGTACGCTGATTTCTACAACATCGGCTATCTGGGCTACCGCTCCTGTTACTACCGCACGTTCAGCATGGGCGAACCGACGCAGGCACAGAAAGACGCCTACGAGAAGGCCCGTGACGACCTCTATGACGTCCTCGAACGGATCGAGCCGGGGGCCACGACCGACGAGATTTGCAAGGGCTTCCCCGACAGAGACGGCGAGCATATGGACTGGTACGACGCCGACGAGTTCTGGCAGATGACGACCAACCACTGGGCGCATGGGCTGGGGCTACAGCTCTACGAGACGCCGCTCATCTGGCGCGGGCTCTCACCGGACCATCCGATTGAAATCGAGGAGGGCATGACGATGGCTGTCGAAACGATGCAACCCGCGGAACGGCAGGGCGTCCGCGTCGAAGAGATGGTTGTTGTCCGCGAGAACGGCGTTGAGATCCTCAGTGAGTGGCCCGTTTCGGAGATTACTCGAATCGACTACTGACTGGCAGTATCCAGCCGGTCTCACGCACTGTCCGATTGCCAGCGCGTCACTACCATTAAGTCGGTCGCGTCGTAATTGAGAGGTATGCAACTGGGAACAGGCCTGTTTACCTGTCAGCAGCGCCCGGACGACGACCGCGAAACCAGTGACATTTACGACGAAATGCTCGAACTGGGGGCAGTTATCGACACCGCAGGTCTCGATAGCGCCTGGGTCTCAGAGCATCACTTCCTCGACGACGACTATCTGTCGGGCGTCACACCGGCACTCGGGGCGTTAGCTGCAGTCACCGATAATATCGAAATCGGCTCTTGTATCGCACTCGCGCCGCTGTATGACTCAATCCGGCTCGCCGAGGATATCGCAACGGTGGATCAGATCTCCGGTGGCCGAACTACCCTCGGGCTGGCAATCGGGTCAAACGTCTCCGAGTTTGATGCCTTCGGGATTCCCGACGACGAGCGGGCTGACCGGCTGGCCGATACGGTCGATACGCTTCGCGGTGCTTGGTCTGACGGACCGCTCGACTACGAGCCGGAGTTCCACGACATCTCATCGGATGTCACTGTGACACCGAAGCCAGCACACGATGTTCCTCTCATGCTCGGTGGGGCGTCGCGACCTGCCGTCCGGCGGGCCGCCCGGACCGCTGACGCATGGTGTGCCCCGTCGTCGCTGTCAGTCGATGGCGTCCGGAAGCGTGTCGAGGATATCAGGCACGTCCGTGACGACGAGGAAATCGAGGGCGATTTTCAAGTGTATGTCCTCCAGCACGGGTTCGTCGGTGACTCCCGCGAAGACGCATGGGAGCAGATGCGCGACGGCTACCTCTACATCCAGCGCCGGTACGAGGAGATATTCTCGGGCGAGACGGTTCCGGAACTGGACGACGACCGCAAACAGGAACTCAAAGAACAGGCTCTCTTCGGGACACCCGACCAAGTCGCGGCCGAACTGGAAACGTACCGGGAGGCGCTGGGCGATGACATCCACTTCATTTTCCGGACGTACCACCCCGGAACCGGAACGCAGGAAATGGCCGAGTGCATCCGGCGGCTGGGTGAAGAGGTGCGACCGAAGGTCAGCTAGAGACTGCCAGACCGTGTCGGTAGCTGCTGAGACGACAGACACAGTCCGGCGGAGAGGGTTGTGACAGCGCGCGCCAGCAGTTATCTGCGTGTCGCCCGTGGATTTCGGACCCGGTGAACACCAATACTTATTTCCCTAGGTAAAGAACCTAATTGATGAGTATGGACATCGAAGCATTCTTCGAGAACATGCCGTTTGCCGACCTGCTCGATATCGAGATAACCACCGTCGATAACGGGCACGCCGAAGGCCACATCGAGATGCGCGAGGAACTGTCGTGGAACGAGGACCAAATAATGGCCCACGGCGGTGTTACATTCACCCTCGCCGACACTGTTGGTGGGGCCGCTCTCGTGTCCCTCGTCGAACAGCCGGTGCCCACCATCGATATGCGCATCGATTACCTCGAAGCCGGGACAGGGAACCTCCGAGCGGAGGCGGACGTGATTCGGCACGGTGGTGACGTTGGCGTCGTCAGTGTCGAGGTGTACGCCGAAGACGGTGCACAGGTCGCGACTGCACGCGGCGTCTACAAGACAGGCTAAGCTCAGCTGCGGCAAGTGAACAGGCCCATGTCTGAGTGTGGCGGTTTGCAGAGACGTCGAAAGCAAGAGTGCAATCGACCGCGCGGCGCTACTATCTGAGCCGTGGCGGAGGACAGAACGTTGCCGGCGTCTAATTGAAAGTCACACCGACATCGTGCATCCCCTCGTTGTATCGAGCGATGTTGATGAGCAGCGGCGTCAGACTCTCGACTTCCGCGGCGTTCGAAAGCGGGCCAGCAGGGATCGGTCGGACGCCCGCGAGGTCAGCAGTTAGCGTCACGACGCGGTCACTGACCGCCGGATCGTCCGCGACGACCAGCGTATCCACATCGAGCGTGGCCTCTAGATCCGCCAGCCGGTCCGCCGCAAGATTGTGGAATGCGCCCGCCACTGGAACCGATTCAGGGGCCCGCTGTGCGACAAATTCGGTAACGCTTCCCGTCGACGGCGGTCGGTAGTGAAGTCCATCTCCGTCGCCGCTCATCCCGACAGCAGGGCTGATGAGTAGTTGATCCGAAAGCACGTTATCTTCAGTTAGTTCTTCGACTGTATCGCCGACGTGATGTGGCGGAATGGCCAGGATAACCACGTCTGCGCTAGCCGCGGCACTGCTGTTGTCAGTTCCGCTGATTTCAGTCTCAACATCGTGAGCGGACAATCGCTTTTCGTACGCTCTGGCTCGCTCGCTGGCTTTTGCAGCGTCCCGCGAGCCGACGGTAATCGTGTGGTCTGTGTCGGAGGCAAAGCGCATCGCAAGTCCCTCACCGATATCACCAGTACCGCCAAGTATGGCTAACTCCATGCGCCCGCATAACGCCCCTTGAAACAAGAAGCTTTGTCCTGTCACACAAATCGCTGACGACCGTCCCTGATACTGCAGTAACAATTGAAACAATTAATACCGAGCACACTGCAGCCGTGCGCTCGGGTGTACATTGATTGTCAATGGCTACTACAGCCGTAAAAACCGGGCACGCCAGCAAGAGAAGTATGACCCAGTCGCAAACCCCGGCAGTTATTCGACCCAGACCGTCTTTTTGTTGACGAACTCTTTGATACCCATCTCCGAGAGTTCACGGCCGTAGCCGGCGTCTTTGATGCCGCCGAACGGAACCCGCGGGTCCGATTTAGTCATCTCGTTGATGTAGACGCAGCCCGCGGAAATATCTCGTGCCAGACGCTGGCCGCGTTCTCGGTCCGAAGTCCAGAGGCTCGCACCCAGCCCGAAACGGGTGTCGTTTGCGACCGTAATCGCTTCATCCGCATCGGCAACCTCATACACGGTCGCTACTGGTCCGAACATCTCCTCTGTGTCGGCGGGGCACCCAGACGGGACAGCAGTCAGTACTGTCGGCGGGTAGAACGCTCCGGTCCGGGCAAGCGGCTCGCCCCCGGTCAACAGCGTCGCACCAGCGTCGACGCTTTCCTGTACCTGGTCGTGCAGTTCGGCCATGAGGTCAGGGTCGGCCTGCGGGCCGATATCGGTTTCTTCGGACATCGGATCGCCGACAGTGAGGTCTTCGAAGGCAGCGACGAGCCGATCAACGTATTCGTCATAGACATCTGTGTGAACGATAAATCGCTTGGCGGCGATGCAGGACTGGCCGCCGTTTAGTGTCCGTGCCTGCACTCCAGTCTTGAGGGCCGCATCGAGGTCTGCATCGTCGAGGACGATAAACGGGTCAGACCCGCCGAGTTCCAGCACAGTCTTTTTCAGATGCTTGCCGGCGGTTTCGGCGACGGCACGCCCGGCGGGACCACTTCCGGTCAGCGTCGCCGCGCGGACACGGTCGTCTGCGAGAATGCTGTCGACGTTACTGGATCCAACCAACAGCGTTTGAAAAGCGCCGTCAGGATAACCGGCTTCGGCAAACACTTCTTCGAGCGCGAGCGCACACCCGGGGACGTTTGAGGCGTGTTTGAGGAGGCCCACGTTACCGGCAGTGAGATAGGGCGCGGCAAAGCGAATGACCTGCCAGAACGGATAGTTCCAGGGCATCACTGCTAGCACGGGCCCGAGCGGATCATGGACCGTCTTTACCTCCGTTCCCGGCGGACTGGGGTGGTGTTCATCGGAGAGATACTTGTGTGCGTATTCGGCGTAATGGTCACACGCCCACGCACACTTTTCAACTTCAGCGATGGCCTGCGTGATTGGTTTTCCCATCTCCCGGGTCATCAGTTCAGCGTACCGCTGTTTGTTCTCCCGTAGAACATCGCTGGCGTTTTCAAGCAACTCCTCCCGTTCGCGCAGCGGGACCTCACGCCAGTCCTCGAACGTCGACGTGGCGTGGTCTAGCTTTCGCTCGACTGTGTCGTCATCATCAGGGTCGTACACGTCTAGGCGCTCGCCCGTAGCGGGGTTGACTGCCTCCATATTGGTTCAGTGTTCGGCGTCACGGATACATTAATCTTTACTGACCCAAATTTCCTGACAGGTGACAGCGGTAGTTTTTATACTCATAGGTCAGAAATGTGCTGATGATGTACAAGCATGTAGCCCTGCTAGTCAGACAGGAGGGCATGTCTCACAAGGAGTTCGTCGACTACTGGCAGACCAACCACACGCCAATCGCGAAAGACATCGAAGGCGTGGTTCGCTACCAGCAAGTTCTTCCAACAGAACCAGCACACGCCGAGTTTGACGGCGTAGCGGAACTGTACTTTGAGACGCTCGACGACCTGCACGAGGCGCTGGGCAGTCCTGGGTCCCGAGATTACGACCCAACAAAGGAAATCGCCGCGAAGGCCCGTGAGGACGTGAATAACTTCCTCGCTGTCGAGGAGCGGCCGCGTATTATCGGCGAAGAGATCGTCCAGAAAGACGAGGTCGACGGCGACACCGACGGCCTCTACAAGCACTCGGCGTTTCTCGTCCGGCAGGACGACATGACACACGATGAGTTCGTCGACTACTGGCAGACCAACCATACGCCGATCGCGCGCGAAATAGAGGGCGTCGTCAGGTACAATACGGTCATCCCCACTGACCCCGAGAACGCCGAGTTCGACGGCGTCGCCGAACTCTACTTTGACGACCTCGAGAAGCTATACGACGCGCTCGGCAGCGAAGGGTCGCGGGATTACGCGCCTGACAGAGGGAAAGCGAAAGCGGCCCGCGAGGACGTGGATAACTTCTTGGCTATCGACGAGCGGCCCCGGTTTATCGGCCAGGAACAGCTCGTCAAGGACGAGGGGTAGTATGCCCGACTACGAGGAGCAAGTCACGGAGGCGTTCCCGGAACTCGACTACATCTCGTCGGACAGCCTCCGCAGCAACGTCATCGAGGCGTGGGCACTCGCGCTCGACCGAGGTGGTTGGCGCGACATTACGGATATCCCCTACGCCTGGAACATCCACGAAGTAACCAACGTCAGGCACGTCCGCGGTGTCACCAGAATCGCACGGGAATCCGCTATCGAGCAGCAGGAGTTCCACGGTGCCGACCCCGATATGGACGTCATCGTGGCAGCCACACTACTCCACGACGTCGGAAAGTGCTACGAGTACGTCGACTTCGTCGAGGACGAGAAGCTACTCGACCCGGACCCGAAATACGCAACCGAAGAGGTCCCACACTCTCTGTCGGGCTATGCACTCGCACACGAGGTCGGCTGTCCGCTGGCGGTCCAACGAGCGATTCCGCACTTTATCGGCGAGATCCCGACGCGGACACTGGAAGCCGAACTCGTCAAGAGTGCGAACTCCGCATCCTCGAACGCGATTACGCAGTCAACGATGGGCATCACGCTGCAGGAGTGGGTCGATGAGTATTCCCAGACGTAGCCACTGGCGCGAACGATAGCACTCTGCCACAGCGTCGACCGACGAAACTAGTCCCTACGGGGGCTTTCATTTTTAATTTTCAATGGATTTCTACGTCTCCAACCAGCATTTACGTCTAAGTATACCGAAGATGCCCCATATATCAATAATTTCTTGCCATAAATATCCCTAGAGGAGCCTTATTTCGAAAATCCTCGTCAAAAGATGATTGAAACAATTATCCATGAGGAAGCGCGGAGAAATACCACTCTTTCGAGTGTATATACACATATCGAGAGTATTCTGGGGCTTATGCGCTGAATTCGATGTACGATTTGATGGTATCCGGCGACTTTTCGAATGCGTCTGCAAACCCCGACACCGAGCACTGGGTCGTCATGATAGACGCAAGGAACCAGTCCGGGTATTCCGCGAGTGTGTTACGAGCGCGTTTGTAATGCCGGACGTTGGAGTTCACGCTCCCGAGCAACGCTTTGTTCTGGAGGACCAACTGCCTGTGAAGCGCCCCACCGTTGACAGTAAATTCCCAGTCCTCAGGGATGCCGAGGAGGACGCCGACTCCGTTCGCACCGAGTGCCTCGACCGTCGAAAACGCGTGTTTTGCATGCCCTGTCGCCTCGAACACCAGATCCATCGGCTCGTGGACATCGGGTATCTCGTCGACGGCCGTCTGTTGAGAATTAACGTAGGTAGCCCCCAGTTCCTCGATAATGTCGATGGTCGGGTCCGGCCGTTCACGACGGCCGAGACAGTACGTCCGCTCACACCGGTCTACAAGCATCGCCAATGTGAGCAGTCCTAGCGGTCCGTTTCCGAGGACGAGTCCGGCAGCATTCTGCCACTCGAAGGTCGACCTGGAACGCTGTGCCAGCTCAAGTGCCTTTTCGACATTGCTGATCGGTTCGACCAGAAATCCGACATCCGCAAGCGATTCCGGGACCGGGACGAGAAACGATGCGGGTGTGGTGAAGTACTCGGCCATGTAGCCGTGCGCCCCCGCAATCCCCCGTTCGACATACTCACCTGGTGGAGCCATATCGGGCTCGTTGTTCTCGAAGAACCGACTCGACGTGACAACGATCTACGTTACTCACGACCAGACGGAAGCAATGACGATGGGCGACCGTATCGCTATTCTGGACGATGGCGTGTTACAGCAGGTTGGAACGCCACTGGAGTGTTATCACCGTCCAGCCAATCGGTTTGTCGCCGGGTTCATCGGGTCGCCCTCGATGAACTTCATTCCTGCCGCTGTCGAGGACGGGTCGCTAGTGCACCAGGAGTTTACCTACGAGCTGTCCGCTGAGACCGCCGCCCAGCTCGACGGGTACGAGGAAGTCATCCTCGGTGTCCGGCCTGAAGATATTCAGCTCAGCCCCGCGACTGGCCCGGAGCAGACCGTTACCGCGACCGTCGACGTCGTCGAGCCACTTGGGGACCTGTTTCATGTATACGTGACGATCGACGGGCAGCAGTATACGGTCACCGTCGAGGATGGAGCAAACCTCGGGAATGGCGTCACGGTCGGATTGCGGTTCCCAGAGGAGGTCATCCATCTGTTTGATGCGGACTCCGGCACTGCGATCAAGAACAGTGAAACGGAAATCGACGAAGAGAGTCCGGTTGCAGCCTGATTTTCTCATTCCGCGACGCTCGATAGAACGTGGCTTGAGAATACCCGAGAAGGGTACCAGTGGCAGTGACAGCCGGAAGAATACCAAAGGAGCCACTGGGAGGACCAGCGCGGAACCGACCTATTTTGACGGCTCTGTGAGCAGGGCTTGCTGACGAGATGGTCTGAGACGTGCTTGCTCAGTATTCAATATTTCCGCTCTGCGAGCGGGTGTGGGAGTTAGTTTCGTAATGTGAAATTCATTCACGCAGTCACCAGCGAGGCGCAGTCACTTGCTATATGAACTGTTGTCGTTGTAGAGGGTCAGTACCGCAACGGCACTGTGTTTCGTAATACGACATCCACATGGCCATCAGATAACAGGCGTACAAATATTATCGGAGTAGTCGACTGCTCTACACGTCTCATTAGGCGTCGGGAGCAGGGGAGAGACAGATGCAACCCTGACTGAGATTCAACACCTGTGAACAACCCTCACTGTAGGCCGGATGGTTGCACTGCGCTCTGGAGCGCGCACACCTCAGAGATACAGCCATAGGATAACAGGCGTACATCTATTATCTATTTCAGAATCAGCCTGAGAGTTACCGGCCGTAGGTGATAGTGTCGGCGTTGGAGTGCAGACCAGTACCGAGGCGATACGAGAAGTGATTGCGGTGGTGCAAGGAGAGTGCTGAGCACGAACAGGGCGAATCGAAACGGACTGGGAGACCGTGACGGGACTAGTCCCGGTAACGCTGCTATCCTCGCTATGTTCTCATTTGTATTTCGTATGCTGCGGCCGAGTTCAAGCTAATTGAACATCCTGATGTACAGCAAGTGCCACCGTCCGACATCTGCATCGGCCGGCATTAGAGCACCGGGACGACGCCGCCTTACTCCGTTTCTCAGTGGCAATACAGTGGTCAGTAGGTACGTAAACGGACGGACGGAATTTAGGAGAGTCACTGGATTGCCGAGTTTTGGGTAGTATATCATGCTGCAGTCGTCGCGATGCCACTGGGAATACACCTGATAACACAGTCTCCGGACATAGAGTTCAAACTGATTGAATGATTTTATAATCATTTAGCCAAATATACTGGTATGACAGGACAAGACCCGATCGAGTCCGCCGGAAGGGTGCTGGACATTGTTGAAGCACTGAAAACGGAACAGGCACTCGGCGTCACTGAGCTGGCAGAGCGGGTAGAGATGCCCAAGAGCACAGTCCACGTTCATCTCTCGACACTCCAGAGCCGAGGCTACGTCGTCCAGGACCAGAACAAGGCGTATCGGCTGAGCTTGCGGTTTCTGGATATCGGGATGAAAGTCCGCGAGCGACAGGAAATGTACCAGGAGGTCGCCCCGAAACTGAACGAGATAGCCGACGAAACCGACGAGAAAGCGTGGTGGATCGTCGAAGAGAACGGAAAGGCGGTCTTCCTGGCCAAAGCGCTCGGCAGTCGGGCGATTCAGACAAACTCACAGATCGGCCAGTACACCGAACTGTACAGGCTCGCTGGAGGCATGGCAATCCTCTCAGTGTTGCCGAAACACCGGCGGGAGACAATCCTCGAAAGCTACGACTACCCCCTCCCCGACGGTCGGGATCGGCAGGAACTCGAAGCAGAACTCGACGAGATTCAGGACCGCGGCGTCGCCTACGGAATCGACCAGTTCCTCGAAGGCGTAGCCGGCGTCGGTGCCCCGCTGGTAGACAACGCCGGTAACACGTACGGTGCCATCAGTGTCTCAGGACCGGCAAACCGGCTGGACTCGGAACGCATCGAAAACGAACTGACCGACCTTATCCGTGGGATCTCCGGCGAGCTACAGGTGAATCTCTCGTATCAGTAGTTCTATTGACTCGAACACCACTGATCTGGGCAAGACACCTGTGAGACCGTTCGAATCCCTTCGGAACAACGCTATAGCACAATAGAAGCCGATTCAATAGAATAGAACTGACTGTGTGATGTGTTGACACTCTAGTGGTCGTTACCGCTCGGTGCATGGGGCTCGAACTATGGTCGGTAAGCCCCGTCTCGAACGGGGCCCTGCGCTATACGGCTAGTGACCGGGGATCGGGTCGTGCCCGGCGATTGTCGCCATAGTCAGTCAGTGACACCGACGCCGAGGTGTCTGTCGAGTACGTCCTCGTTGTTCTGGATCTCCGCCGCAGTTCCCTCGTGGACGATCTCGCCCTTTTCGAGAATGTACGTGTACTCCGAGACCGCCAATGCGACCGGGATGTTCTGCTCGACGACCAGCACCGTGATACCCTGTTCGTTCAGTTCGAGGATAAGGTCCTCTATCTGCCGGACGACATAGGGTGCGAGCCCTTCCGTCGGTTCGTCAAGCAACAACAGATCCGGGTCGGCAGTCAGAGCGCGGCCGACCGCAAGCATCTGCTGTTCGCCACCGGAAAGGACCGATCCGTCCTTGTGTTCTCGCTCCGCGAGGTTCTCGAACATATCCAGTACGTCGTCGACTGACGGCCCGTCAGGCGACTCGGCACCGATTTCACCCATTCTGATGTTCTCTCGGACGGTCAACTCGGGGAAGATCCGTCGCTCTTCGGGAACGAACCCGATGCCGCTCCGGATCGTCGCCTCGGAGTTGCGTGTCGTGATGTCCTCGCCGTTGAACGTTATTGACCCACCAGTCGGGGTGATGTTACCGACAATCGACCGTAGCGTCGTTGTCTTGCCGACGCCGTTGCGCCCGACCAGCGACACGACGCTTCCGCGTTCGACATCCATCGAGACGCCCTGTAGTACCTCAGTCATCCCGTATCCAGCCCGGACGTCTTCGAGGGAGAGTAGCGGGTCGGTCATTCGCGAACACCACCGAGGTACGCATCGCGGACGTCGTCGTTGTTTGCGATCTCTTCGGGCGTCCCGCTTGCGAGTTCTTCGCCGCGCGTCAGAACAGTAATCCGGTCCGAGACACGCATCACAAGGTCGATATCGTGTTCGATGAGCATCAGCGACCGGTCTGAAAGGACTTCATCGATAAGATTCATTGTGGCCTGTGTTTCCTCGCTACTCATGCCAGCAGTTGGTTCGTCAAGCATGACAAGATCCGGGTCTGTCGCCAGTACGAGACCCAGTTCGAGGCGACGCTGGTCGCCGTACGCCAGAGCCTCAGCGTGCTCGTCAGCCCTGTCTTGGAGCCCGATCTGTTCCAGCACCGTCCCGGTTTGCTCCGTAATCTCGTCGAAGCCGTTCTTGTCACGGAACAGCGCTTCGCTGGGATTGATCTCGTCACTGTGGACGGACTGTGCTGCCAGCCGCACGTTTTCTCGCACGGTGAGGCCGCCGAAAACGTTCGTAATCTGGAACGACCGGCCCAGTCCGCGGCCAACCCGTTCGTGTGGCGCGACGTCAGTGATGTCCTCACCTTTGAACCGCACGACGCCCGCTGACGGCGATAGCGCCCCAGTGATGAGATTAAACGTCGTTGTCTTCCCGGCCCCGTTTGGCCCGATAACGCTCCTGAACTCACCGTCGGCAACCGACAGCGACACGTCGTCAACGGCGGTGAGCTTGCCGAACCGCTTCGTCAGTCCGTCCGTTTCGAGTACAGTCTCAGTCATCGCTTCTCACTTCCGGCTCATCCATGTCGACAGGACCGTCCGCGTTGTTGGCCGTCTCCAGCCGTTGTGCGACGAGAGACGGAATCGATACGATACCGCGTGGGACGAACAGCACGAACAGGATAAACATCGTCCCGATGATAAGCCGCCACTGGTCGGTGTACGACGAGAGGAACTCCTCGGCACCGAAGAAGACACCGGAGCCGATCATGGGACCGTACAGTGTCCCCATTCCGCCAAACAGCGCAATAACGATGACCTCCCCTGAGTGGATCCAGTTGAGTGTCTGGTCCGGTGAGATGATGACAGTTGACGGACTGACGGCGAGGAGCCCGCCGGCCAGTCCAGCCATACCGCCGCTGATGACAAACGCTCGGCGCTTGTATCTGTTGACGTCGTACCCGATGAACTCCGCCCGCTCTTCGCTTTCCCGGATCGACTGCAGAACACTGCCAAACGGTGCGTTCATCATTCGCCGAGCGAACAGGAACGAGAGCACAGCAAGTAGCAGGGCGAGATAGTAGAACACGACCTGCTGTCCGACTTCGTACCCGAGGAGCCCGAACTCAATGTTCGAGAGCGACGCCCCGACACTACCGAGTCCGAGGAAGGCCTCAAAACCGAGCAGACCGTCGCTCCCACCGGTGAAGTCGAACTTGAACACAGCGCTGTAGAGTAACTCCGCAAACGCCAGCGTAATCATCGCGAAATACACGCCGGAAACTCGAATAGAGAGGCTGCCAACGATCCAGGCCAAGAGGGCACAGAGGAGGATCGCCCCGAGTAACACGACAAAAACCGACTGCGAGTAGTGCAACATCACGAGCGCGGCGGTGTAAGCGCCGACGCCGTAGAACATCGTGTGGCCGAGCGGCACCAGTCCAGCATAGCCCATCACGATATCGAGACTCAGTGCGAAGATAGCCCAGATGAGGATCTCGTTGAGGACGACAAGGTAGTACTGATCACCCATGAGCAGAATCGCCACTGGCGCGACTGCGAGCGCGGCAACGGCGATACCGCCGAGTCGGACCCGAGTACTGTCTGCCAGTACCCCGCCATACCCGCCGACGAGAAGTTCGCCTTCGCTTTCTGACTCTTCACCCCGAGTTCCGAACAGTCCTTGCGGTTTGACGAGCAACACCGCGATCATAAGCAGGTACACGGTCAGCCCTTCGAGATTGGGAACGCTCAGCGTGGTCTCACCGAACGTGGCGAGGACAGTCCCGCTGTAGGCCCGCATCAGTGTCTGGACGACCCCGACGAGCAATCCGCCGAAGACAGCCCCTCTGAAACTACCGAGGCCACCGAGGACGACAACAACGAACGCCGGAATGATGACGCTGTTGCCCATGCCGGTGTTTACGTTCTGGTAGCCGCCAAGGACAATCCCGGCGACGGCAGCGAGCGCCGCACCGACGCCAAAGACCAGCGTGTAGTACTGGTCGATATCAATCCCGACGTTACGAACCATCTCACGGTCCTGTGACCCGGCACGGATAATCATCCCGTACTTTGTCCGGTTCAGCAGATACCACGTCACAACCGCGAGCAACGCCGCAAAGACAATCATGAAATAGTTATACACGGACACCTGAACGCCCAGTATAGACACCGGGCGACTCAGGTACGCCGGGACAGCTAGCTGTCGTTGCTGTGTCCCCCAGATAAGACGGATGCCGTCGTTGATCACGAGCACCAGCCCGAACGTCAGGAGAATGTGATACAGCGGGTCCCGACCGTATAACGGCCGGACAGTCGTTCGCTCGATAGCGGCACCGATGAGACCGACGACGACCGGGGCAACCACTATCGCGACCCAGAATCCAGTCCCCGCTCCGAACGGCGCAATGATGGTCAGCGCGAAATACGCACCGAGTGCGAACAGTTCGCCATGGGAGAAGTTGATCACGTCCATCACGCCGAAAATGACTGACAGTCCGGCGGCTAGCAGGACGTAAACCATCCCAAGGGTGAGGCCATTCAGCAGTTGTTCGATGAAGTCGGCAGCGACCATTGTACTACCTACATCTCACAGCCGAGGTCACTGGCTGGTGGCAGCGTCTCCGACCCTGGGACCTGGTCGAGGAGTTCAACATCCGCTGTGTCACCGTCGCCCTCGGTGAGTTTCGCCATCCACGTCGGGTTCGTGGCCTGATGGTCGCTCTCTCGAAGGGTAATGTCTCCCAGTACTGTCGTGAACGTGCCACCTTCGAGGGCGTCTCGGACATCCGCCGGTTCAGTGCTTCCGGCCTCGGCCATTCCTTTGGCCATCAACCGCAGCGAGTCGTAGCCAACGCGGGCGAAGTTGCCTGGCTCACGGTCGTTCTCGCTGGCGTAGGCCTCAACGAACGCCTGATTGTCACCGGTGTCGAGCGAAGGGTCGTACCGAGCGCCGCCGAATGTGCCGACGCTGTTCGACCCGGTCCCGGCACGGACACTCTGGAACGTCTGGGTCGGACCGACAACAGCGATCTGGTCAGTGAGGCCCTGATCCGCGGCCTGGTTGGTGAAGTTCACCAGATCACCACCGGTCATCCCTAGAACGACCACGTCGGCGTCAGAGTTGCTGATCTGCGTGATGAACGAGCCGTAGTTGCTAGCACCCAGCTCGGACGTTGATGTCCCGACCTCGGTGTAGTCGTCGCTGGCGGCCGCCATGCGCCTGCTGGTACGGTTGTACACCGAGTCGCCGTACGCGTAGTCCGCGTAGTGGAACCAAACGTTGGTCCCCAGATTGTTGACTGAGTACGCCGATATCGCCTCGGCAATCTGTGCGGTGTTCGTTTCGAATCGGAACACCCATTCGTTGCAGGCAGACCCGGTGATCGGGACGGCTGCGCCGCCGGGGAAGTAGATATGCTCCGACTGAGCGGCAAAGTCGTTCAGCCCGAGTGCAACGGAGCTTGATATCGCACCGAACACAAACTCTGCTCCCTCTTCTTGAACGACGCGCTGTGCCTCGGACTGTGCAGCCCCGGCCTCGGTTTCTGTATCGCCCGTCACCAACTCGAACTCGAAGTCGTAATCGTCGTTGTTGTTTATCTCCGTTACAGCGAGTTCAGCCCCAGTGCGCTGGCCCGGTCCGAGAGAACTGAACGGGCCAGTCATCGGGTTCAGGCTCGCAACGGTCACTGCCGCGTCACCACCTGTTGAGCCACCCTGACAACCGGCGAGGCCAAGCGCGCCGACCGCGCCGGCGGCGGCGAGGAACTGTCTCCGTGACCGGGCGATTCCTACAGTACGGTCTGGTGAAGTACCTTCGCTCGACATAGGTTCATTATCTATTGTTAAGCAAATCGTATTAAAGCCTTGCCCCTGTCAGCGCGTATCGCGCCGTTCAAGCGGGTCAGTAGCTGTGGTGTCCCGGCTCGTGACTCCTGCTTCCCACTGCGGTGGTGACTATCTGGTGGTGTCGGTTTGTCTGTACAGCCACGCCAGCGCCGTCCCGAGTACCGCTGTCGCCCCAGTCAGTGTCGTGAAGCCGGGTCCACTGGCGTCCGTCACAGGAGGCGTCCCCGTTGCTGTGTCCGCGCTCTCCGTCTCATCGGTAGTCGTTGCGCCGCTCGCCGCAGTACCCTCGTCTGTCTCGGTGCCGTCCGGCGTCGGCGTGTTACCGATAGCAGCGCCAGTTGAGTTTGCCGGCAGCGCCAGCGTTCGGGACTCGGTTGTGGCGGACTCAATAGCTGCGTCGGCGAACAACAGCTGTTTGTACTCGAAATTCTCGAACATCGCCAGCTGGTCGGCATAATGCTCGCCAGTGGTGCCGTCTGGTGCGACGTAGCCGTCGTTCCCGGGCGGGAGGATGTTCTCTGCCTCCGGGTCGTCACTGAGCCGGACGACGTGGTTCTCAGTTCCGCGGTTCATCAGCGCCGTGTTCCCCGCGGATGTGGCACCGATAGGCATCCCGAACAGCGCGAGATTGTCGAACTCATGGAGTGCTGCCTCACGACGCCAGGTCTTTGGGGCCCCGTCGTATTGCTCGGCGAGTTCGCCCACGGCCGTCCGGAACGCGCTGACCAGCGCGTCGGTAATATCTCCATCCGCGTACTCTGCCTGCGTCGTCAGTGCTGTCTCCGCCGGGTTGAGGACCCGCATCAGGGTGCCGCGACCGTAGTCGTAGCCGAGGAAGAACGATGCCGGGCCGTAGGCACTCCCGAACGTCTCGCTGAAAACCTCGTCCAGAATGTACGGGAACGTCGCATCCCAGATGGTGTACCCGGGAGAGTGGCGTCCCTCGTTGTCTTCGCCGTCGGCCTGTGCGAAGTGGTCCCACGAGGCCAGTTCGTCGCGTGCTTGCTGTTCGGTGTCGGAGAGGTCTACGTCCGCAAGCGCATCCAGCAAATGGTCTCTATACCGAATCGAACGCAGGTCGGTGAAGGAGATATCGTAGACGACAGTCTTCAGGAAGTCGTAATCAACTGTTCCCTCCTGTGCTAACCGCTGCTCAACTAGATTGATGATCCGTTGCACACGGTGGTCGGTCGACCACGAGTAGCTCAGGTCGCCGTTGTTCCACGCAGGCGCGGGTTTGTTGTTCCACTGTGCCGAGTACCCCGGATCGGGGTTGATTGCGTAGGGCACGTCACCGTCAGCCGCGCGCAGGTAGTCCGACGCCGTGAGTTCGTACTGTGTTCCATCTGCTGGCAACCGAGTGTCCCAGTCGACCGCTTCGCTGTCCGGGTACCGACCGAGATGGACATACGCGATGTCACCGTCTTTGTCGGCCCACATGAAGTTCAACGCATAGTCACACCGCTGGGCTGATTCCCGGAACTCCTCGGCGTCCGTCGCGAACTGACACTCATAGAAGGCCCGCCAGCAGTTCATATGCCGGCCGGCGTATGACTTCGTCTGTGCCAGTGCTTCCCCGTTGTCAGGGTCCCACTGGGTCACGACACCGTGGCGAGTGAACCGTTCAGTATACGTCACGTCCTCGCCGTCAGCGACGGTGATTGTCTGTTCGGCCGTTTCGACCTCGTACTCCTCGCCCTGAAAGGAGTACGTGTCCGGCCCCGACGAGTTGGTCGTGATCGACTCCGTGAACATCTGGATGCAGTTATCGATTCCGGCAGTCGAGGTCAGTGCCCCGTTGCGGTTGTGTCCGAACATGATGAAGGGATACCCCGCAACAGTGACACCGGCGATGTCGAAGTCCGGGCCGTGCAGGCTCGCCTCGTACATTATCGAGGGCGTGTTGAACCCCATCTGTGGCCCGCCCATCAGTAGCGCATCGCCGCTGGCCGTGATGTCACCCTGGACAGCGAGAGCGTTGCTGCCGTACTTGATCGGGAGGCCAAGCCTGTCGAGTCCGGACGCAATCGTTCGCATCCGCTCCATTTCGCCTTCGTGCATCCCTTCGGGGTCAGCTGGCGGCGTGTACTCCCCACCAGTCACCAGATTGCTCGGCAGCACAGACGAACCGCTTGCCCCACGTGTCACCCTGTCTGTCTCCTGTCCCTCAGTCACGTTGGGTGTTGGCTCCGCACCCACGTCGGTATAGGGAGGAGAGTAGATATCCGATGGCTGGACCGTCGAGGTCGGGCAACCGGGGTCGTCGCCCCATTGCAGGTCCTCGAATAGCTCCATCGCACGCTGTTCGCTACCAGTTTCCTGCGTGAGCGTGTCGAGAACTGTCGCACCGAGTGTTTCGAGCTGGAAGCCGCTGAAATACGCCATACTGGCGACGAACATCCCGGCAGCGTCCGTCGTGGTAAACTCCTCGGGCTCGAACCCGTGCTCCTGAAAGGCCTGATGGAATTGCAGTTCCTCGCTTTCACGGACTTCGGTAATGTATCGGTTGATACCATCTGTAAACGCCTGCAGGACCGCTCGCTGGTCCGCCGTCAACTGTTCAGCGGCCTGCTCGTCCAGTGACGGCTCGCCGGCGGTGTTGCGCCGCGCCTCGATATCGAACTGGACCCAGTCGGTGTCCTCGTCGCCCGCACCGAGGACCGCCGCGACAGTCCCGTGATAGTACCGCCGGTACAGTTCGAGCTGATAAAGCCGGTCTGCCGCCGTTGCGTATCCGAATCCGTAGAACGCCGGTGCGCGGCTGTCGGCGTCGCGGGCGTAAACATGTGGGACGCCATAGTCGTCTCGTCGTATCGTGACCGTGGCATCGTCTTCTTGCGCGTAGGCTAACTCCGTCTCGATGGCACCGATTCCAGCCATGCCGGTAACCGCAGCGCCTGTCTTCAGAAGCGTTCGTCGCGAGAGGTGCTGCCACGAGTGCTGGTGCTGTGCTGGCATCCCGTAGTCGACAGTCCGGATATTTAATAAATATTTGGGGACATTTCTGGGCGTGTCAATGAGATGCCTTTCCAGATGCGGTATCAGGGTCGGTCTGTCCCGGCCAATTCGCCCAGCACCCGCACTGAGTTCAACGGCCGCCCGCACTCACGGCCCAAGCATATAATTGGGAGCCTGCCGCAGTCCTCGCCATGTCTGTGGACCCGCCGATCCGTGTCGACCACATCGGGATCGCTGTCGAGCATATCGCCGACGCTGAGCCGTTCCTGTTCGCACTCGGCTGCCGGAAACTCGTCGAAGAGTCCGTCGAAGGGCGGTTTCGCTGGGCGCAGTACGACTTCAATCAAGACGCGTCGCGGCTCGAACTTATCGCACCCGAGGCACCGGACACGTTCCTCACGTCGTACCTCGACGACTACGGGCCGGGATTGCACCACATCACGCTCGAAGTGGCTGCTGTTGACGCGGTGAAAGCAGTACTGGAGCGCAACGGATACAGTGTCGTCGAATACCATGAATATCAGGACTGGACCGAGGCGTTTGTGCCACCATCGAACCCGACCGGAGCGCTCGTTCAGCTGTTCGAGTATCACGATAGTTACGACGCTGACCGGCCACCTGCCGAGAAGCTCTACGTCGATGGGAGCCGACTCGATGGCTGACATCTGCGACGGTTCGCTCTCGGGAAGCTGAGTCAAGCGGGAACAGCAGGAGCGACGCTATCAGTCGTCTCTTTCGTCGAGCTGGACCGTTTCCTCGACGATAAGCCGTGGGCCTGCGTCCAGATCGATAAACTCGGCCGCGTCAGCCTGAACCGTCTCGGCAAGGTCTGAATCGAACGCAGCGCTGAGTGCGTCCATGTCCTCGAAATACAGCTCCAGCACGCCGTCGTAGGCTGCACGCTCTGGGTCCGTTGGGACAGACGTCACGTAGCGTTGCAGCCCTGGCAGGTCCTTTGCTAACTCCGAGTGGTCGCCTTGCCATCGGTCGGCGAACTCCTCGTGAGTGTACCCATCTCTCCGGACGAGTAAGTCGACAATTTTTGTCATGCGTGCGCCAAGTCGTCAGGGATTGGCTTTTAGCTACCGATCCGATCTGGCTGTATTAGTTCAAGCTACTCGAACACAACACTTGTAAGCCAATTAGACATGTGTGTACGTATGGCAATCCCACCCGCTGTCAACAGGCCGGTCGGAACAATCGAGCGAGCAATCGAGATCATGGAGTATCTCAAGAGACACGACACGGCCACGGTGTCGGAGATGACAGAGCACCTCGGCTGTGCGAAGAGTACGACGCACAGATACATGAAGACACTCGCGGCCAATAGCCTCCTCGTCGAGGACGACAACGAGTATCAGCTCGGCATCCGCTTTCTGGACTACGGCGAAGTGGCACGGAACAAGTACCGTCTCTACGACGAGGCAAAGCCGAGAGTCGACGAACTCGCGGAGGAGACCGAGGAGAAAATCTGGTGTGCAGTCGAAGAGCACGGCCGCAGCGTCCACATCTACGGCGCTCAGGGCAAACACTCGGTACAGACGTACGCCCGGGTTGGCCATCGGAACTATCTCCACCAGCACGCTGCGGGGAAGGCCATACTGGCACACCTTCCGGATAGCCAGATCACAGAGACCATCGACAGGCATGGGTTGCCCGGCCGGACGCCACAGACCATCACCGACCGGGACGAACTCTGGGCGGAAATCGAGACCATCCGTGACCGCGGATACGCGTTCAACTTTCAGGAATCGGTGGAGGGACTGCACGCGGTCGGGGCCCCGATTACGGATGAAAACGACATTGCCATCGGGGCGATCAGTGTTTCCGGCCCGGCAAGCCGGCTTGAGGGGGCCATTCTCCGGGACGAACTGCCGACGCTGCTACTGGGCGTCGTCAACGAGATCGGGATCAATATGGCCCATCCGTGAGGTCAGCAGCAGGGTTCGAACGGAGCAACGGGAGGGGTTGGCATTGTGTGTCGCTGGGTATGGCTGTGACTGTGCGGGCGCCCCCGTTCCCGGGACAGCGCGGGCTCACTCGCTGGCCCACTCCGGCTCTCTGTCTTCGAGGAACGCGTCGATCCCCTCGTCCTTGTCGCCAGTTGCGAACAGCTGTGCGAACAGTTCGGCTTCGTACTCGATGCCGGCTTCGAGATCCATTCGGGAACTGGCACGGACGGCTTTCTTCGCCAGTTCGAGCGCCGCGGGGCTTTTCTCTGCAATCGACGCCGCTATCTCGTAGACCCGCTCATCGAAGACGTCGTCGTCGTGGACCTCGTCGACGAGGCCGATGTCGGCGGCCTCTGTTGCGTCGATGAGGTCGCCGGTAAGGATAAGCCGCATAGCGTGGCCTTCGCCAACCAGACGCGGCAGTCGCTGTGTCCCGCCGCCGCCGGGCATGATGCCGAGGTTGATTTCCGGCTGGCCGAACTTCGCGTCCGTATGCGCAATCCGGATATCAGCAGCCTGAATCAGCTCACAGCCGCCGCCGAGCGCGTGCCCGTTGATGCGGGCGATGACCGGCATCGGGCACTCGTCGACGTATTCGTAGACCCGGGGTCGCTTGCTCGCCTCCCGTTGCTCTAGCATATCCCGCTCGCGGAGTTCCGTCACGTCCGCACCCGCAACGAATGCGCCGGTGTCTGCCGCGCCAGTCAACACGACAGCACGGACATCGCTGTCCGGGATTGCGTCGAAGACCTGTTTGAACTCCGTCCGCAACTGGGTATTGAGCGCGTTTCGGGCCTCCGGCCGGCGTAACTCGACGGTGGCGACATTCTCGACGCGGTCACCGACGCTCACCGAAACCGTTTCACAGTCCGCCGCGGCGTCAGCGAGGTCCGTCATGCGTCCCCCCAGTCGCCGCTGGTACCGACGATGTCACCGTCCTCCCAGACGTAGAACCCCTCGCCGGATTTCTTGCCGAGTTTTCCGGCCCGGACCTTCCGTTTCAGGATCTGTGGCGGGCGGAACCGTTCGCCGAGTTCCGCACGCAGGTATTCGAGGATGTCGAGTCGGACGTCGAGACCGACGACATCGCCGAGTTCGATCGGTCCCATCGGGTGATTGTAGCCGAGTTCCATCGCGGTGTCGATGTCCCGCGGTGTTGCAACGCCCTCCTGCACCATCCGCATCGCTTCGACGCCCAGCGAGACACCAAGCCGAGAGGAGGCAAAGCCCGGTGCGTCAGCCACCTCCACCGGTGTCTTGTCGATCCCGTTCACGAACTCCCGGGCACGCGAAACGGTCTCGGCACTCGTCTGTTCCGCGACGACGATCTCGACGAGTGCCATGATATGTACTGGGTTGAAGAAGTGGAGGCCGATAGCTCGTTCCGGATAGTCGAGGCCACTCGCTATCTCAGTCAGTGACAGCGAGGAGGTGTTTGACGCGATAAGCGTCGCCGGGTCGACGTGGGATTCGACCGCAGTAAGCGTCTCGTGTTTGATCTCCATGTCCTCGGGGACTGCTTCCACGACGAGGTCTGCTCCGGTCACAGCCTCCTCGAGCGATGTTGTCCCCGTGAGACGGTCCAGTGCTGCCTCGGCCGTCGGCTCTGACACTTTCTCCCGGGCGATACCCTCTTCGAGATTCGACTCGATGGCGGCCAGGCCGTCATCGACGATATCTGACTCGATATCGCGGAGAAAGACGTCGTGACCGGCCATTGCCGACACTTGAGCGATACCGTGGCCCATGGTACCGGCGCCTAGAATAGCTACGTGCATCATTTCTCAGCACAGTAGCGAGGGGTAAAAACGTTGCCTGCGTCCCGCCGCAGTGTGGCCTGCATTTAATACAGCGGCCACGGTAAGAGTCGGTGAGGATGACTGGTTCCGACTCGCAAGCCGTCGTTGTCGATGCTGTACGAACGCCACAGGTGCCGAAGGATGGCGCGCTGGCCGGGACACACCCCGAAGACCTCGTCACCACCGTGCTTGCTGCACTCGTTGACCGGACCGGTGTTCCGGCAGTCGAGTGGGACGACTTCCGACTCGGGTGTGCAAATCAGGAGGGAGAGCAGGGACGAAACCTCGCCCGGCAGTCGATACTCGCCGGCGGGTTTCCGGAAACAGTGCCCGGAGCGACAACGACCCGCCTGTGTGGCTCGTCACTGACAACGCTCGTCGACGCCGCTCGTGCCATCGAGGCGGGCGACGGTGCGGTGTATCCAGTCGCCGGCGTGGAACACATGAGCACCGTCCCCTTCTCTGACTGGCTGCATCCCGCTATCGAGCGGCGGTACGACCCCGACAGGCTGCCGATGGGACAGACGGCCGAAACCATCGCACGAAACCACGATATCAGCCGAAAATCTCAGGACGAGTTTGCGCTGCGGTCACACGAGCGGGCGATCGCTGCGATGAACGGCGGCCGATTCGATGCAGAGACCGTGCCCGTCCACACCGACGAGACAGCGATAGAGGCCGACAAGACACCACGGGCAGACACGTCAGTCGAGCAGTTGAGCGAACTCCCGACTGTGTTTCGCGACGACGAGGCGGCGACGGTTACGCCGGGGAACGCGTCACCGCTGACCGACGGGGCCGCTGGGATGCTCGTCACCTCGGCAGCGTACGCAGACCAGCACGATCTCGATGTCCTCGCCCGGGTGGAGACGCGGGCCGTCGCCGGTGTCGACCCGCTAGTCATGGGACGGGGGCCGATTCCGGCGACACGTGCTGCACTGGACGACGCCGACCTGACAATCGACGATATCGACCTTGTGGAACTCAACGAGGCGTTTGCAGCCCAGAGCCTCCACTGCAAACGCGAACTGGGGATTCCGACCGAACGGCTCAACGTCAACGGCGGGGCTATCGCGTTAGGGCATCCGCTTGGCTGTTCGGGGGCACGAATCACGACGACGTTACTGCATGAGATGCAACGGCAAGACGCGACGCACGGACTGGCGACGATGTGTGTCGGGTTTGGTCAGGGTGTCGCGGTTGTGTTCGAGCGTCCCTGATACTGGCGGCTATCGGCGCTGACTGGCGACCTGTGCCTTGAAGCCGTATCTGATGACGCCTTCCTGGGTGTAGATGCGCCGCGTCGTCAGCACGACAGGGGTGCCGATTGTGACTTCCGCCCCCGCCTGAAGCACCTGTGCAGGGACACTCACGGTCTGTGCACCCGACGGGCTGTCGAGCGCGACGATAGCGCTATCGAACTGGCCGCTCTTGGACTGCTGAGCGACGAACTCCGGCGGGGCACCGCCCTGTTCGATGGTCGTTACTGCCTCGACTGTCCCTGTTCCGGGCAGTTCGACAGCCTCGAAATCACCGGTGCGCTCGTGACAGTCCGTACAGGCCCCGGTCGGCGGGAAGTTCAACGCACCACACGCAGAACACCGGCCGGCGACGAGTCGGTGGCGTTGTGGGATCGTCCGTTGCCAGGACGGGACGCTAACGTAGGCTCCGCCGCCCTTTGGTTCGTCGCGTGTAATCTCGCCGCGCCGCCGGAGGTACTCGGCGTAGGACAGGGAGGCAGTCCCATCCAGTGCAGTTTCGACCGGAACGGGACCAGCAACGGCGAACAGCGTCGCGCTCGCGCCGCTTCCGTACGCGGCAATCAGCACGCGCTCGGCGTCGTCCGCAAATGCTGTTGCGGCCCCGAGAAACGCACTTGCCGCGCCGGTGTCCCCGAGCGTACTGACTGTGTCCGCGGCGGCGATTGTCTCTGCGTCAACCCCGAGCGCACCAGTCGCCCGATAGGGGAGTTTGCCGTCCGGAGACTGGACCGCTGCTGCATCAACTGTCTCCATCGACACGTCCAGTCTCTCTGCCGCACTGGAAAGCGTGGTCGTGAACGCGTCGCGGTCGTACTGCGTAACGCCCAGACCGGTCGTCCGGTCGTCGCCGCCCGTTCTGAAGCGCGTTCCGGGATAAGCCGCCGTATGTGACGCTCGCTCAATGACGCTTCCGGGACCGTCCTCGTCAACAACGAGCGCAACACTGCCGGCACCGGCGGCGTGTTCGACCTCGCTGTCAGGGTCGCCCTGCGGACAGTCGCTGATGATGACGAGGCCGATACCGTCCCCGAACGGCCCGCCGTCCATGGTTGCGTCCAGCGCCTGCGCACCGGCGTGCGTGGAGCCGGTCATGGTCTGCGTCTTTGCGCTGTCTGGGACGGTGAGAATACTGCAGAGTCGCGCCGCGAGGTCCTCTTCCGCCATCGGCGGTGTCGTTGTCGCGAAGGCCAAGTGCGCGACGCCCGTGCCGGACGCGTCGGCGGCAGTGAGCGCACGGCGGGCTGCTTCGACACCCATCGTGACCGCATCCTCGTCGGCGTCGGGAACCGCCTTCTCGTCGATCCCCGCTGCATCGAATCGGCCCCAGGCGGCTTCGAACTCCGCGGCGTCGATCCGTAGCCGAGGTGCGTACGCGCCGATGGCCGCGAGCCCTGAGACAGTCATCGTGCAGCCTCCCGTTCGAGGATATGGACAACTGCGCTGCCCCCGCTTCCACCCACGTTATGAGTCAGCCCGTACTTCGGGGCAGCTAGCTGCCGGTCTGCGGCGCTGCCGGTGAGCTGTTTGAACGCCTCGACGACCTGTCCGGCACCGGTTGCGCCGATAGGGTGGCCCTTCGATTTCAGACCGCCGGAGAGATTGACCGGTATCGCTCCGTCAGCGTCGGTCGTTCCCGCGTCGAGCAACTGCGGTGCCTCGCCACGGTCACAGAACCCGAGGTCCTCGTATGCAAGCAGTTCTGCGATTGTAAAGCAGTCGTGGACCTCCGCGAAATCGAGGTCCGCAGGGCTGACTCCGGCACGGTTGTATGCTGTGTCCGCGGCCTTCTTCGACGCGGAAATGCCGGTGTAGCTGTCTCGCTGGAAGAGACCGACCCGGTCGCTGGCCGCCCCGACTCCAGCGACCCGGACCGGCTTGTCAGTGTACTGCTCGACGACATCCTCACTGGCGACGAGCGCGACCGCTGCGCCGTCAGAGGTCGGACAGCAGTGATAGAGGTTCAGCGGGTCTGCAACAACCGGGGCGTCGACGGCGTCTTCGAGGGAACACTCGAAGCCAAGGTGGGCCTTCGGGTTCTTCGCGCCGTTCCGGTGATTCTTGACTGCCACCATTGAGAGGTGTTCCTCGCTGGCCCCGTACTCTCGTAGATACGCGCTTGCCATCTGTGCGTAGACGCCGGAGAACGTCGTCCCGGTCAGCCGTTCCCACTCTGTTTCGCCGGAAACGCCGAGCCAGTACTTCGTCACGTCGCTACTCATATCCGTCATGACTTCGACGCCGCCAGCCAGCGCCACGTCGGCCATCCCGCTTTTGACCGCCTGAATTGCCTGTCGGACGGCATAGCCCGACGCGGCACAGGCGTTTTCAACGCGTACGCTGGGGACGCCGTGCAGCCCAGCGTGTTCGGTTGCTGCCGGGCCAGAGAGACCGAGTTGTCGACCGCCCACGCCGAGTGAGCCGACGACCGCTTCGTCTATTGCATCCGTGTCGATACCGTGGTCGACACTGTCGATGGCTTCGCTGACTGCGTGGTCGAACAGTGATCTGTAGCTCTCTTCGGGCATCGAGCCAAACGGCGTTTGCCCTGCGCCGATGAGATACGCGTCCCGCATACATGGAACTCTGAGGGTACTGAAAAATAGCTTTGCATCACTCGTCGAGAGTCACACACCACGCACGCTATTGGCAGCGGAGTGACCAATCCCAAACCATTTTATCACTCTTACCCCATTCTGTCACTGAAGATGGTGTACAAGCCACTGGAGGCGTCTGACCGTACAGAGCTGCGTGCGTTGCAAACTGACCGATTGAAAGAGACTGTCACACACGCCTATGAAAACGTCCCGTTTTACCGGGAAAAGCTCGATGAGGCGGGCGTCTCGCCCGAAGACATCCAGAGTATCGACGACATCACGAAGTTGCCGATGACGACGAAAGAGGATTTCCGCGACGAGTACCCCGACGGGCTCTTCGCCGTAGACGACGCGGACGTTGCACGTATCCACGCGTCGTCCGGGACGACCGGCAAACCCAAAATCGTCTCGTACACGGACGACGACCTCGACACCTGGAGCGAAGTCGTCGCACGGTCGTTGGCTGCGAGCGGGACCGAAGCAGGGGACACCGTCCAGAACGCCTACGGCTACGGATTGTTCACCGGCGGACTGGGGCTCCACTACGGAACTGAGGAACTGGGGGCCTCGGTTATTCCGATCGGGAGCGGCCAGACACAGCGACAGGTCGAGTTGATGACCGACCTGGAGAGCGATGTGTTCGCCTGCACCCCGTCGTATGCCCTCTATCTCGCCGAGACGGCCGAAGAGATGGGTCACGACCCCAGAGAGCTACCGATCTCGACGATTATCTTCGGAGCGGAACCGTGTACAGACCCGATGCGGGAGGAAATCGAGGCGCGGCTGGGCGTCGATGGCATCGATATTTATGGACTGTCCGAGATCATCGGTCCCGGCGTCTCGTGTGAATGCCACGAAGCGCAGGACGGGCTTCACATCTGGGAGGACCATTTCTACCCGGAGGTCATCGACCCACACACGAAAGAGCCGGTCGAGGAAGGCGAAGAGGGGGAACTCGTTCTCACAACGCTCACCAAGGAGGCGTTGCCGGTCTTCCGGTACCGGACCGGTGACCTCACGACGCTGAACTACGACGAGTGTGCGTGCGGCCGGACGATGGTACGGATGGACAACGTCACTGGCCGGACCGATGACCTCCTCATCATCCGTGGCGTCAACCTCTACCCTAGCGAAATCGAACACGCAGTACTAGATATCGACGGCGTCGCCCCGCACTACCGAATCGACCTCTACGAGGAGGACAACCTCGACGTGCTTGAACTCACCATCGAACGGACTGCGGAGCAGGGGCCGGGCGACAAAGCGCTGGAAGATGAAATCATCGAACGTCTGGAAAACGTGCTCGCGTTCACCCCGGACGAACTCGAACTTGTCGCGCCCGGTAGCATCGAACGAACGCAGGTCGGGAAGGTGAAACGCGTTTACGACCACCGTGACTGACTGTCAGGGCCGGTAGACTCGGCCGCGAAACGTCGCGATACGCTCGCCATCCTGTGCGGTCACCGTCACCTCGTACTCCGCGGTGCTGTCCGCAAGATGTGTCTCTTCAGCGACCGCAGACAGCGTCTCACCGGTGTCGATGGCGTCTAAATACGAGATGTTCGTCTCCAGGGCAACCGCAACCTCGCCGTGAGAGTTCGACGCCGCAGCGAACGCTGCATCGGCGAGTGAGTAAATCGCCCCGCCGTGGGGTGTCCCATGAAAGTTCAGCAAGTCCTCAGTAATCGTCAACTCAGTCCGGGCGAACCCCGAATCGAGTTCGACCAGGTCGATGCCAAGGGTTTCACAGTACGCGTCCGATTCGATACGCTCTCTGACTTCGTCAGCGACGCCGGACATACAGCCTGTGGTTCCATCAGGAATAACAAATATATACCGGTCACTGCTGGTGCTGTCAGCGGAGCGTAAAAATATAAATGGCTGCTATCAGATGACAAACTATGGCGTACAGCTACGAGCCACACCACTTCGAGGACTTCGAAGAGGGGCAGGAGTTTATCAGTGTCGGCCGGACGGTTACCGAGTCCGATTTCGTCATGCACTCTGCCCTGTCAGGAGACTGGACTGAACTGCATACGAACAAGGAATACGCGGAACAACAGGAGTTCGGTGAGCGGATCGCACACGGTCCGATGACGTTCGTGCAGGCGACTGGCTTCGTCTACCGGACGGGCATCGTCGAACGGACCGCGTTCGCGTTTCTCGGAATGAACTACATGGACCTCCCGAACCCGGTCCATATCGGCGATACACTCCAACTGGAGATTGTCGTTGACAACACCAAGGAGGTCGGGCGCGACGACGCCGGGTTAGTCGTTCTCGACACCGAAATGGAAAATCAGGACGGAACCGTCGTCTTCGAGGGCGATATGAAGTTCCTGATAAAGAAACGCGAGTAAATCCACTGACGCGTCCGAAAGCTGCAGCTGTAGCGGATAGCACCGCGATTTTGCGGCTTGAAAGCCGCAAACTGCGCTCTCGTCAGCCAAACATTAATAATCAATAATAACAACTAAGACGCCGCGCACTCCCACTCTTATTGCAATGGAGTACACCGGTCCGACAGACCTGTATATCGGTGGCGAATGGCGAGAAGCGACCAACGGCGACAAGATTGAGACGGAGGACCCAGCAACTGAACAGACCTACGCATCGGTACAGCAGGCCGAGGCGGCCGATATCGACGATGCAGTACAGGCGGCACGGGCAGCCGTCGCAGACGGTTCCGAGTGGGCGACGATGGACCCGGGAACGCGTCGGGAGAAGCTCCATGCGATGGCCGACGCCATCGAGGCGATGAAAGACGAACTGTCGATGGTTGAATCCCACGACAACGGGAAAACGCCGTTCGAAGCCGGGCTGGAAATCGACATGGTCGTCGATACGTTCCGCCATTACGCCGGGTGGACGGACAAGATACGCGGCGACGAGATTCCCGTCGAGAACGGCCGGCTCAACTACACTACCCGTGAACCAGTCGGCGTGACGGCACACATCGCGCCGTGGAACTATCCCTTCCAGCTCGCCGGCCGCGGACTAGCACCGGCGCTGGCGGCGGGAAACAGCGTTATCCTCAAGCCATCTGCTATGACGCCGCTTTCGGCGCTGTACTACGCGAAAGCCGCCGAAAAAGCGGGCCTGCCTGACGGCGTCGTCAACGTCGTTCCAGGGAAGGGGTCCGAGGCCGGCGACGCCCTCACCGGGCACGAGGGCGTCGATCACGTTACCTTCACCGGGAGTACTGGCGTCGGAAAGACGGTCCAGCGTACTGCTGCGGATGCAGTCGCCGATGTGACGCTCGAACTCGGCGGAAAGGGTCCGGCAGTCGTGTTCCCCGACGCTGACCTCGATGCCGCCGCCCGCGGCATCCAGTACGGAATCTTCATGAACGCCGGACAGATGTGCTGGGCGAACTCACGTATTGTCGTCCACGAAGACGTCTACGACGAGATGGTCTCCCGGATGGCTGAGATCGCCGAAAACATCCCGCTCGGCGGCGGTATCGACGACGATGGACAGATGGGACCAGTCGTCAGCGCGGGCCAGCAACAGGAGATCCTCGACTATATCGAGACCGGGAAAGAAGAGGGGGCGACTGTCGCGGCCGGCGGTGGCGTCCCTGCTGACAGAGACACCGGTCACTTCGTCGAGCCGACAGTCTTTGCCGACGTGGACAACGAGATGACGATTGCACGGGAGGAAATCTTCGGTCCCGTGCTTACCGCAATCGAAGTGAGCGACGAGGAAGAAGCGATTGCGGTCGCAAACGACTCACCGTTTGGCCTCACCGCCTGTGTCTGGACGAACGACCTGACTCGCGCTCACACCGTCACAGACAGACTGGACTACGGGATGGTGATGGTCAACGAGACGCCCAACACGTGGCCACAGACGCCCTTCGGCGGCACGAAACAGAGCGGTCACGGCCGCGCACAGGGCGAGCAGGCCATCGAGAGCTACACGGAAGTGAAAAACGTCCACATCAACCTCGGCTGAGGGTCAAGTCGGCGTCAGACTCCAGTCACCGTCATCATTGGCACCACCGTTCTGTTTCGCAGTATCAAACTACGAAGGTAATACTCGCAAGTAATAGCGGCTTACTCGAACTTCTTGAACTGCTGGAGGCACTCGTTACAGTAATGAATCGACTGACAGCGAGACGGTCCGCGTGGATGTTTTCGCTCAGTGTCAGTTGAGCTGCAGTACGGGCACTCAGCGCCCGTCTGTTCGCCGCTGGTCGTGACGCTGGGGTCGGGCTCGCTCATCCGTCGAAACTCATTCCGAAGTCCCGAAGCGCTTCTTTGCCCTGTTCGGTGACCAAGTCAATCGACCAGTCCGGGGCCCAGACCAGTCGGACCGACGCGGTCTCGATTCCGTCGACACTCTCGGCGGCTTCTTCGACCTCATCAAGGATGATCTCGCGTGCCGGACAGCCGCTGTATGTGAGTGTCATGTCGACCGTGACAGCACCATCGGACACGTCAAGCCCATATATGAGGCCCAGATCGACGATGCTGACCGGCATCTCCGGGTCCTCGACCTGATACAGGGCCGCCCACACGTCGCGTTCGATGCCGTCGGCGTCCTCGCCTGTGGCCGGCACGTCGTCCGCTGCGTGGTCTTTGGTCTCGTAGTCGGTGTACGAACACGCGGTGGCGTCAGCGTCCGCGCGTGGCCGGTCGTAGTCGCTACTCATCGTCGGCCGCCATTATCAGCGTCGCTTTGTCGCGTCCCAGATTCCGGTAGCTGGACGTCATCTGTTCGTGCAGGTCGTGCCAGTGGTCAGTGTGTTCGTTGTCCCGGCCCGTCGGCGTTGCGGGGTCGGCATCGGTCGGCACGTCGAACCCGAGTTCGGTCAGGAACGGTTCGACGCGGGTCTCCCACTCGGTGCGCATCTCGTCGAGAGTCATCGTTCGGATGCCCAGCCGTTCGATGTCGGCTTCCACGTCACCGACGGGTTCGAACAGCGTGAGGGCGTACGGATAGAGGTCATCGATAGCCGCCTGAACGCGTTCGCTGGCTTCCTCGTCCAGTGCCATCCGGTTCAGCCAGCTTTCGGCGTGTTCGAGATGATAGCCTTCCTCGCCCTGAATGCGGCTCGTTCGGTTCCGGATTGTCTCGTACGATGAGTCCTCAAGCGCAGAGAGGCGGATATCCTCGGCCGCATCGTAGAGGTACGCTCTGACGATGGCGCCGGCCCAGTCGCCTTCCGCAAACGGCAGCTCGACGAGCGTACTGTGCTGGAAGTCGCTGGGGTCGCTCTCGTAAATGAGCGATTCCTCGGAGTAGCCGAGTTGCTGCACTGCATCATACCACAGTCGTGCGTGACCCAGTTCGTCCTGCGCGTTGTTCGAAATCGAGAGGTCCGATTCCAGTGTCGGCGCACGCACCTGCCAGAACGTGTAGCGTTCGGCCTGAATCAGCTCGTCGTCAGCAAGCCGGAGTAGCTGTGCCTCGACTGCGCGCTGTTCGTCCTCGGACAGGTCAGCTGGAGCGCCGAGGTCGGATTCCGTTGTTGCCATTAGATCTCACCTCGCTGTTTCTCCGCTTCTATCTGCTCAGTCTCGGAGGCTTCGACCTCCTCAGCGGCCGGATCGACGTTGTACGTCTGTGCGAACCGGTAGGACTTGTTGGTCGTCCCGCCGAAGCTCACGTCGTCCTCGGTGACTTCGCCGATGTACTGGTGCTGGACGACCCAGAGACTGTTCGGGTCGTCGTCAGTGAACGCCGCAATCGCCGCCTGTTCTGCGTCGGCGGCGCTGGCAGCTTCGACATCACCACAGTGCGTGTGATACCCACCAGGCTTGTCCTGCCGGAAGACGGCCCACGGTTTCTCGGCGCTGTCCTCGGTCTCGCCATGGCTCTCCACCCCAGAGTCGACCTGCGTGATTTTCTCCTGCGGGGCAACCCAGAGCGCGTGGGTTGGTTTCCGGCGTCCGTGCTGGATGACGGCAAACTGCTTTGCCATCTCTCGGTCGGGTGCGTGGACATCTCGGCAGTGAACGAACGCCGCGTCCGGACTCTGTTGTCGGAATACTTCCCAGATCATTGTTCTCAGTCAGCCGCCTGTGACTGCGGGCCGCTGTTCGTCGTCGTCTGGTCGTCCATCATGTCACGGACCCACTGAACCGCTTCCTGAGCCTGTCGGCGACCCGTGATCTGCTCGATACTGCCGTCGTAATCGTTCTGTGAGACAGTGAAGAACTCGTCCCAGTCGAGGTCGTCCTCGACGACCTCGTATGTCCCGTCACCGTTATCCCGGATGCGTGGCTCATCGGGCATCTCCAGCCCGTATTTCTTGGCTTTCGGGATGTACGTATTGAGGAACGCGTTTCGAAGTTCGTCGTTCGTACACGTCTTCAGCCCGACTTCCGCGGCGAAGTCGTGATGGGTGCTCTGGTCGTCGGTCGGGCCGAAGAACTGCAAGATTCGCGGCCACCACTCTTCGAAGGCTTCCTGCACCATGCGCTGTTCCTTCCGGGAGCCGTTCATCAGTTCGCGGAGGATCGACTCGCCGTGTTTGACGTGCATCCCCTCCTCGAAGCAGATCTTGTCCATCGCGTGGGCGTACGGTTCCCAACTGGACTTTTTCAGGGTCGCTTGGCGGCGCATCGCGGCCCCGTCGACGAAGAATGCGATCATCGGCGTCTCGACGTAGCTCTCCATCGGATAATGGAAGCAGTTCAGGAACTTCCCGTCCCCGTTCGCCAGGTCTGCAAGCATCTCATCGCGGGTCTTGACACCGAGTGACTCCGCCGCTCGGTAGAGCATCTGGCCGTGGCCGATTTCGTCCTGCACCTTCGCGCTGAAGGCCATCTTTCGCTCAATACTCGGTGCTTTTCTGATGAAGGGCCGTTCGAGGTACGCCCCCATAATCTCGCTGTTTGCGTGGAACTCGAGCATCCGCGTGGCTGCCTTCCGATACTCTTCGGGAAGGTCGTCTTTCGGGCTGAATTCTCGGGGTCCAGCGCGGTCTTTGACTTCTTCAACGTTCATATCTATCCCAAAAATCGTGAGGAATATTCTTACTAATTTGCCCCTATATAGACGGGTTTTATATGTAATTCCGCACATGTATGAGGTGATGATAGAGGAGTGTCTCATGGTCGAGTTTCGCATCGAGGGCGACGACTGCCCGCTGGCAGATGCAAGCAGTGCCACGGGGACATCCATTGAAGCGGCCCCGCCACTCCTCCGGGATGACCGTAACGTATTGCTGCGGTTCAGTGCGCAGGCGAGTGACAAGCTTATCGACTATCTCGATGAGGACGACCGGATCCGCTATCTCTACCAGTCAGTTACCGATGGTCGGTATAATTACCGATGTCTATCGCTCCAGCAATGTGTTGTACATAAACTCATCAGTGCGGGCTTCATGGTTGAATCGCTGACGTATCGGAACGGCAACGCGATTTTAACTGGCGCTGTGGTGGGCCACGAGATTCTCCAAACCGTCATGGAGACGGCCGGTGAAACTGTCGGCGTGAAACTACAGCGGGTGTACGCACTGCGTGCAACAGAGGACGCGTCTATCGCACAGCAGTGGGACCTGACCCCGGCACAGACTGAGAGTCTCCGGTACGCAGTTGAGATGGGGTATTTTCTCGTCCCACGACAGACGACAGCTAGTGAAGTCGCTGCCGAACTCGGTATCAGCAAGTCCGCGTTCCTCGAACGACTCCACCGCGCACAGCACTCGTTGTTCACGCAGCTGTTCGGTGACACCGACGGCGGCCATCCGGGCGACGACGGACAGTAAAGTGCCCGGGCACCTGAATACGACCATGCGCGTTGAAGACGGTGCTGTTCGACGAATCGTATTCGACCGTCCCGGTGTCAAAAACGCGATGACCGGGGCGGTCGCGACTGAGCTCGCTGATGCGCTCGCTGATCTCGACCCGGCGACGCACGACGCCGTTCTCCTCACCGGTGACGGTGATTCGTTCAGTGCCGGCGGGGATATTGAGGCGATGAGCGAGCGTGAGGAATCGGCAACGGAAGCCTACGAACGAGTCCGGAAAACGCTGGGTCGGGTGGCCAGCAATATCCTCGAAGCGCCGGTGCCTGTCGTCGCAAAGGTCAACGGGGACGCGGTCGGTGCCGGACTGTCGCTCGTGGCCGTCGCCGATTTCGCCTACGCCGCCACGTCCGCGCGGTTCGGTGCGTCGTTCATCAGCGTCGGCCTCGTCCCAGACATGGGCGCAACCGCCATACTACCTCGGCTTATCGGGCTCAGGAAAACTAAAGAACTCGCGTTCACCGGGAAACTAATCGACGCCGAAAGCGCCGCCGACATGGATCTGATCAACGAGGCTGTCGAACCAGCCAAGCTTGATGCGCGGACGGCCGACCTGCTCGAAACACTTCAGGCACAGCCGACAGCGAACCTCGGGCTGGCGAAGGAGGCGATCCACGATAATCTCGGCCAGTCTCTGCGAACCGGGCTGCGTCGGGAAGCACGCATCCAGTCGCTGGCGTACGATACGCCGGCACACTCACGCGGAGTCGAGGCGTTTCTGGACGGGCGGACCCCGGATTTCGACTAGCGGTCGAAAAATTCCCGGGCGTTTTCGAACAGAATCTTCCGCTGGACATCCGTGTCAAAGTCCGTGTCACGGGCGAACGATTCGAGCCACGTTTCGGGGTCGATCATCGGATAATCAGTGCCGAACATCACCTTGTCTTTGAGCACTGTCCCGGCGTAATGGAGCACCTGCTCGTCGATGTACTTCGGCACCCAGCCGGAGAGATCCATGTACACGTTGCCTTTTTGCTGGCATATCGCCAGTTGCTCTTTCTCCCACGGGAAGGCGGGGTGAGCGATGAGGATGTCGAGATCCGGATGTGCAGCAGCCACGTCGTCGATAAGCATCGGGTTACCGTACTTGATTTTCAGGCCGCGACCGCCGGCGCTACAGGCCCCCAGTGTCGAGTTCCCGCCGTGGAAGACAACGGGGACCCCGAGGTCTTCGATGGTACTCCACAGGTGGTCGTGGCGTTCGTCCGAGGGGTCAAAGCCCTGTGCGATCTGCTGGAACTTGAACCCCGAGAGGTCCAGATCCTCGACGCACCGGATCGCCTCCTGTACGCAGTCATCTTTCAGTGGATCGACGCTTCCGAACCCAACGAAGAAGTCGGGGTACTCGTCCCGGACTTCGGCGACATAGTCGTTGGGGACGGGTGGGTTTCCGGTGTTCGTCTCCGCGTCCCAGCCAAGCAGGACAGCGCCACCGACACCCGCCTCGTGGTACTCCGCGAGCATTTCGTCGTAGTCCCACGTCTCCAGATCAGTGCCAAAGCGGTCGGCGGCGTCTTGCATCATTTCGCCGCCGGCGTCGTGGAGGAACTCACTGGTCGGTTGGTGGGCGTGCGTGTCGAACAGTTGCCTGTCGTCGACACCAGGGAGGTCGGTTGTCACAGAGAGAGATTTTACCCAGTGTCATAAAAATCCATGCTGTTTCTGCTGTCCAGCGGCCACGCTGAAGTGTCACGGCAGTCGTGCCACCGGTAGCTAATTCGAGCGGCGGTGGTCATACCTGCGGCAGGCGACGAGTCCACAGCGCACGGTCACCCCGTGCATAGCCGGGTGTCTATCCCCTACCATCTTACTGCTGGAAGGTGAAGGGGCGGCCATGGTTCGTCGCAGTGTCCTGTTTGCACCGGGTGACAACACGGAGTTGATGCGAAAGGCGGCCGGTGGCGACGCTGACGTGGTCGTTTTCGACCTCGAAGATGCGGTTGCACCGGCTGACAAAGAACAGGCCCGTGAATCTGTTCAATCGGTCCTATCGACTGTCAGTTCAGATAGCCACATCTGCGTTCGCATCAATCCCGTGGGAGTCAGCGCTACAGCCGACCTTGCGGCAATGCTGAGGGATACCAGTCCCGACAGTGTGATGCTCCCGAAGGCCAGTTCTGCCGACGACATATCGGCACTGGAACGGCTCCTCGGGGAGCACAGTGTGGACCTCCCAGTGCTTTCGCTGGTCGAATCGGCCGCTGGCGTCCTCAACGCGGCGGAGATCGCAGCCGCCGACCCAACAGATGCCCTCCTGTTCGGAGCCGAAGACCTCGCGGCCGACATCGGTGCGAGTCGGACCAGCGACGGACGAGAGGTGCTCTATGCACGCCAGCGAGTCGTCGTTGCGGCCAGCGCCGCTGGAATCGATGCGATAGATACGATATACCCCGACTACGGCGATCTAGATGGCCTCCGCGAAGCGACGGAGTTCGCGGCCCAGCTCGGATACGATGGGAAGATGGCGATCCATCCGGATCAGGTCGCGGTCATCAACGACGCGTTCTCCCCCGATGACGAGGAAATAGCATGGGCTGAACGCGTTGTTGCAGCCGACGACGAGACAGATGCCGGGGTTTTCGAGGTCGACGGAGAGATGATTGACGCACCGCTTATCGCGCAAGCAGAGCGCGTCCTCGAACGCGCTCGCGAGGCCGGGCAGCGGTAACCAACGGCAACACCTATCCGAGACCTTACTGTGCTGTCGTGTATGAAAAACGTCGTCCGGCGAAATTTCGATGCCAGCGTCGACGCCTACACGACCTACGAGCGGCGGACCAATCGTTTCACGTCGCTCGCTCGGCTGCTCGCCGCCGAGATGAGCACTCGTCCTGACGGGCGACTCGGGACAGTGCTCGATGCGGGCGCTGGAACAGGCGTAAGCACGCGCGTGTTCGCCGAGACGGCAGCGGATACTATTGCGCTCGATATCAGTCGCGAGATGCTACGCGAAATCGACTCCGCTGCCCGGTTGCAGGCCGATTTCGACCACCTTCCGCTCAGTGACCAGTCGGTCGACGGCGTGGCTTTTACCGCCTCACTCTTTCTGGTCCCTGACCCAGCGACTGCAGTACGGGAAGCCGCCAGAGTCCTCCGCCCGGACGGCGTGGTTGGCGCTGTCGCACCGCTGGGGTGGTTCTGTCCCGACGGCACGGACGTGTTCGAACAGTTCGAGCGCGAGTCACGCTCCCCGTCCGACACATCAACCCTCCAAGACGCCCTGGCGAGTGACTTCTCGACGACGACAGGCACATGGCGGTTTTCGACGACTGCCGAAAACATCCGGCTGTTCCACGCCATTCCCGCGATGGCCGCACGGCTCTATCCGAAACTCGACACAGAACAGCGGGTACGACAGGCCCACGAACTCCTCGGCGCTCTGGACGGGACGTTCGAGCAACGATGGCGGTGGGTCATCGGCGTGCCCGAATAGGTGACTTGAATCTGCGGTTCGTCAGTCGGGCAGTCACAGCGTCACTCGGCGTGGTCCCGCTTCAGCGACAGCACGGTGCGGTCGAACTCACAGACGAGGACATCGTCCGAATCTGTGAGTTTGAACACCTCGACGTGCATCGTGACGACGCCGCGGTCACCGTCGCTGGTCTCGCGTTTGTCGGTCACAGTCGATTGCACGCGGATCGTGTCGCCGTGAAACACGGGGTTCGGATGCTCGACGCTGTCGTAGGACAGGTTCGCGACGATGGTGCCGTCAGTCGTCTCTGGAATGGTCAGTCCGACCGCTAGGCTCATCGTGTAGAGGCCGTTGACCAGTCGCTCGCCGAACTCCGTCTCGGCCGCGAACTCGGCGTCGAGATGGAGCGGCTGCTGGTTCATCGTCATATCGCAGAACTGCTGATTGTCGCGCTCGCTGACGGTACGGCGCTTCTCGTGTTCGATGGTCTCGCCGACCTCGAACTCTTCGTAGTAGCGTCCTGTCATAGCTCAGAGGATGGTCCCGTGTTTCTTGTCCGGGAGGTCTTTCTCGACGGTCTCGTAGAACGCAAACCGGTTCGTCAGTTCCGTTCTGAGATCGCTGGGTGGGACGATGTCGTCGACGACAACTTCGCTAGCCATTCGATGAATGTCGATATCCTCGCGGTAGGCCTCGCGGAGTTCCTGCTCCTTTTGCTGTCGTTCGTCCTCGTCCTCGATCTCGGAGAGCTTCCGGGCGTAGACGGCATTGATAGCCGCTTCCGGCCCCATAATCGCGATTTCGCCGCTTGGAAGGCCGATTGTCGACTCGGGGTCGTACGCGGGGCCGGACATCGCGTAGATGCCCGCACCGTATGCTTTCCGCACCACGACGGACTGCTTGGGCACTGTCGCCGAAGACGTGGCGTAGATCATCTTCTTGCCCTGTTCGAGGATGCCCTCCTTCTCGACGCCTGACCCAGCCATGAACCCCGGCGTATCACAGAGGTACAATAGCGGAATATTGTAAGCGTCGCAGGTCCAGATGAACTGGGCGGCTTTCTCCGCCGCGTCCGGGAAGATGGCTCCCGCACGCTGGGCTGGCTGATTGGCGATGACTCCGACTGGCCGACCATCGATCCGAGCAAACGACGTGATAATCTCTTTCCCGTACTCGGGCCGGAGTTCGAGGGGCGACCCGGCGTCGACGACCCGCTCGATCACGTCGAACATATCGTAGCCTTTGTTGGGCTTGTCCGGGACGACGGCGTCGATACCCTCTGGCGAGCGCTTCGGGGCCGTCCCACTGGTCTGTGGTGGGTCTTCGTCGGCGTTGTCTGGCAGATAACCGATGAGTTGCGCGACGAGTTCGCGGGCGTGTTCCTCGTCGTCGGCGATGAGATCTGCGCTTCCGGAGTGCTGTGCGTGTACGTCGGGGCCGCCGAGGTCTTCGAGGCTGATTTCCTCGCCAGTGACCATTTCGACCATCCGGGGGCTGGCAATGGCCATTGCGCTCATGTCCCGAACCATGACGGTGAAGTCTGCGAAGACTGGCGTGTAGGCCGCACCGGCGATACAGGGACCGTACAGCACACAGATCTGGGGGACCCGCCCCGAGAGCATCGAGTGGTTGTAGTAGAACTTCCCGATTCCCTCGCGGTTGGCGAAAAAGCCCGTCTGCTGGTCTATACGGCCGCCCGAGGAGTCCATCAGATACAGCACCGGTCGCCCGGTTTTCAGTGCCCGTTGTTGCATCCGGAGGAACTTCTCGACACCTTTTGCGGCCATGCTTCCACGTTTGACCGTGTAATCGTTGGCCATGAAATGCAGGTCACGGCCCTCGAACTCCGCGGCCCCCGTGATGAGTCCGTCAGCCGGGAGCTGGTCGTCGGCGTCAAACTCCGCAAACGTCCCGTCCTCGAAGAGGAAATCGTCGCCGAACCACAGGTCGATACGGTCACGAACGAACAGCTTGCCCTCCTCAGGCAACTGCTCCTTGTACTTTTCCGGCCCGCCTTCGTGGATCTCTTCGATCTCCTTGCGCAGATTCTCCTCGCGTTCGGTCGGCCCGAGGTCGTCGTCGACCTGTTCCGCGGCTTCGTCCCCCCGAGTGCCGTCGTACGTGGCACTGGCGGCCGTTTCGCCGCTGTCAATGACGAGTGTAATGTCGTCCTCGAAGTGTGTCGCCAACGCCTCTGCAATGGCCTGTGCTTCCGATTCGGTCGCGTCGTCTGAAATTCTGACTTGCATACTTACTCCTCCAGTACAACCAGGGTGTCACCCATGTCCACGGAATCGCCCTCCGTGATCGGGACGGACGCGACAGTTCCGCCCGTGGATGCCACCACGTCGTTTTCCATTTTCATCGCCTCGAGTACGCAGACGACATCGCCTGCTGCGATATCGTCACCGGGCGCGACTTCGGTCGAGAGGATAGTGCCCTGCATCTCGGCCGTAATCGCACCCGACGTGGTCACGTCCACCGTGCCGCCACCGGATGAATTGCCGCCCGAAGCGCCAGTGTCGGAGCCGGCACTGGCGTTGCCATCACGGGCTACGCGGGGCAGTCCGTCCGTAACAACGACATCGAAGCGCTTCCCATCGACTTCGACAGCGATTTCATCCGTCGACGCCGACTGGGCGTCGCCACCGACCTCGTCTGTCCCCCACCGCGCGACGGCCGCGTCAAGGGCATCGTCGGCGAGTTCCTGGTCGAGGTATTTCGTCGTGTGCGTCCCGCCACGGAACGTGTCGTCGTCCAGCATCAATCGATGGAACGGGATAGTCGTGTGGACCCCCTCGACGGTGAAATGGTCGAGGGCACGCCTCGACCGGTCCAGACAGTGGTCCCGGTCCTCACCAGCGACGATGAGCTTTGCAATCATCGAGTCGTAATCGCCCCCGATATCGTCGCCCTGCGAGACCGCGTGGTCGAGCCGCACACCGATACTGCTTGGCGGCGCGTACGTCGTCAGCGGCCCCGGCGTCGGAGCGAAGTCCTCGGCCGGGTTCTCCGCGTTGATTCGGTACTCAACGGCGTGGCCGTCTATCGACACGTCCTCCTGTGTAAAGTCCAGTTGCTCGCCCGCAGCGACCCGGAGCTGCCAGCGAACGATGTCGATACCAGTCACCGCTTCGGTGACGGTGTGTTCGACCTGAATGCGGGTGTTCACCTCCATGAAGTAGAACTCCCCGTCCTCGACGAGGAACTCCACCGTGCCGGCGTTCGTGTACCCGGCTTCGCTGACACCGCGTCTGGCAGCCGCACCGATCTCCGTACGGAGTTCGGCATCGAGAGCCGGACTCGGTGCTTCCTCGATGACCTTCTGGTGGCGGCGTTGCAGCGAGCAGTCGCGCTCGCCCAGATGGCGGACGTTGCCGTGTTCGTCCGCAAGCACCTGCACCTCGACGTGTTTTGGGGCTTCGAGGTACTTTTCGACGTACACCGAGTCATTGCCGAAGTAGGCTTCGCCCTCGCGCTGTGCGCTTTTGAGCGCCTCCGCAACCTCAGCCTCGCTCCGGACGATTTTCATGCCGCGACCGCCGCCACCGCCTTCAGCCTTGATCGCGATGGGGTAGCCGTACTCTGCGCCCAGCGCCCGTACTTCGTCTGGGTCGTCGACCAGATCCGTCGTGCCGGGAACGACTGGGACGCCAGCCTCCTGCATCACTGTTCGGGCTTTCGTCTTTTCGCCCAGTGTCTCCATCGCGTCACTTGGCGGGCCGACCCACGTGAGACCGTCGGTAGCCTCGACGCGGCTAGCGAACTCGGCGTTTTCCGCGAGGAAACCGTAGCCGGGATGGATTGCATCGGCCCCAGCCCGCTCAGCGACATCGAGTATCGCTGTCTGGTCGAGATACGACTCGCTTGCAGGTGCCGGGCCGACGTTGTATGCGTCGTCAGCGTACTCGACGTGGCCGGCGTTGCGGTCGGCGTCGCTGTAGACGGCGACCGTCTCGATACCCAGCTCTTCACACGCAGCCATCACACGAACCGCGATTTCGCCGCGGTTTGCGACAAGGACTTTCTCGAACATTAGTAGGATCGTGGGAAGCCGAGGTGTTGCCCGATGTGGTTGTACGCCATCTGCTGAGAGACCGGGGCCAGCCGCGTCAGGTTGATTTCGCGCCACCACCGCTCGATGTCGTACTCCTTCGCGTAGCCCCAGCCGCCGAACGCCTGCATCGATTGTTTGACCGCTTCGATGCCAGCACTGACAGCTGTCGCCTTCGCAACGTTTGTCTCGTACCCACACTCCTCGCCCTGGTCGTACAACCAGGACGCCTTCTCACGCATGAGCGCGGCCGTTTCCATGCGGGCATACGCCTTGGTGATGGGGAACGAGACCGCCTGATGGGTCCCGATAGGCGCATCGAACACCTCCCGGTCGCTCGCGTACTCAATAGCAGTGTCGGCGGCTAGCTTGCCGATGCCGGTCCCGGCGGCCGCGAAGCCGATTCGTTCCGGGTTCAGCATATCGACGAGAGTCCACCAGCCGTCGTCTTCCTCGCCCAGCAAGTTCTCCTCGGGGACCCGAACATCCTCGATGAAGACCTCACAGGACTTCGAGTAGTTGATACCGTGTTTGGGGATCGGCGACACGTCGATGCCGGGGTCGTCCATATCGACGATGAAGAGGCTTATGCCGTCAGTCCCGCGGTCGACCTCGTCACGCGGAGTCGTTCGCGTGACGAGAATCATATTGTCGGCCCGGTCCGCGAAGGTAATCCACGCCTTGTTCCCGTTCAGCACGTACTCGTCGCCGTCTTTCTCGGCGCGGGTGGCGACGTTCAGCGTGTTCGTTCCGGCTTCGGGCTCTGTAATCCCGATAGAGAAGTTTCGCTTCCCGTTGGCGATGTCGGGTAGATAGGTCTGTTTCTGCGCTTCTGTCCCGTTCTCACTGATACCGACAGCGGCCATGCCGGCGGTAAGTACGAGATACCACGTACCCGCCATGCCACAGCCTTCGGCACAGAGCGTCTCCATGACCAGTCCCATCTCCTGTATCCCCATCCCGGCCCCTTCGTACTCCTGTGGGACCAGTAGGCCGTGGAAGCCGGCCGCAGCCAGTTCGTCCCAGAATTCCTGTCCGAACTCGCCTGTCTCCTCTTTCTCGCGCCAGTACTCCGGTCCGTACTCGGCCGCTACGTCCGCCGCAGTCGACCGAATCATCGAACGCTCCTCTGTAGATTCGAAATTCATTGGTAGTCGTGTCTGTGTTGGCACTCGTACTGCTTGATACCCTATGTCAGGATTCGACTTCGGCTTCTGCTTCAGCGTCGTCGTGAAGTTCGGTTCGGCGAATCTTTCCGGTCACGGTCTTGGGCAGTTCCTCGCGAAACTCGATTTCGCGCGGGTATTCGTGTGCTGAGAGCTCTTCTTTCACGTAGCTCTGAATGTCTTCTTTGAGGGGGTCGGACGGCTCAGCGTCCTCGCTTGGCACGACGTAGGCCTTGACGATGTTCCCCCGCGCTTCGTGTGGTTTGGGGACGACAGCCGCCTCAGCGACCGCTTCGTGTTCGCCCAGCGAACTTTCGACTTCGAATGGCCCGATCCGGTAACCGGAGGAAAGGATCACGTCGTCTGCACGCCCCTCGAACCAGAAGTAGCCGTCCTCGTCTTTGTGCGCCAGATCGCCCGAGAGATACCACGTCCCGTCTGGACCGTCGATGAACGCCCGCTGGGTCTTCTCGGGCTTGTTCCAGAACTCGGCGAAGAAACACGGGTAATCGCCCCGCTGTGCTATCTCACCCGTCTCGCCGGGGGCCAGAACTTCACCGCTCTGCGGGTCGACGATATCGGCTTCGATTCCGGGGAGTGGTTTTCCCATCGACCCGGGCCGGAGTTCCATCGTCGGGTAGTTGTTGATAATCATGTTCCCGGTCTCGGTCTGGCCGTACGTATCCAGAATCGTGACGCCGAGTTCGTCTTCCCCCCACTCGACGACGCCGGCACTGAGTGGTTCGCCGATAGAGAGCGCGTGACGTAAATCGAGGTCGGCGTCAGCGAGGGCTCCCTCGTTCTCCCGGAGCATTCGGTACGCCGTCGGGACCGAGAACAGAACGCTGATCGGATATTCGTCGAGTAGGTCTGCCCACTCGTCGGTGTCGAACTCGCCCTCGTACGTGAACAGCGACGCACCCCAGAACCAGGCACCGAGCGTGTTGATCGCGCCCGTTAGCCAGCCGAGGTCGCCGGTCGACCAGTACAGGTCACCGTCCTGGAGGTCTACGGCGTACTTCTGTGTCGCCGCGACACCGGCGATCCACCGCTGTTTGTGGAGGACACCCTTGGCCAGCCCGGTCGTCCCTGAGGTGTAGTACAGCAGTGCGTCGTCCTCCCCGCTGGTCTCTGCGACCTCGTAGGCCGTACTCGCGCCGTCCAGCGCAGTATTGAAAACCACGTCATCAGCAGGTGCCCCACTCCCGCGGTCAACGGTAATGACGTGTTCGACTGCGGGCGCATCGTCCAGTGCGTCTTCAACCGTGTCCCGGTTGTCAGTCGTGGTGACGACGACCGTCGCGTCACAGTCGTCCAGACGGTACGAGATACCCTCGGGACCGAACCGCTCGTTGACGCTTCCCCAGACAGCGCCGTGTTTGAGCGTGCCGACCAGCGCCACGTAGTGCTCCGGGATCCGGGGCATGTACGAGAAGACCCGGTCACCCTGCGCAACCCCGAGGTCGTCGAGGACGTTGGCAAACTGGCTTGAGCGGTCAGCAAGCTCCCAGAACGTCATTGTCGACAGCTCTCCGTCGGTCCCGACCTGATAGAGTGCGACCTGGCCTCGGTCTGTCGCGTGTCGGTCAGCGACTTCGTGCCCGATGTTCAAGCTATCCGGTGCGTCCCAGTCCGCTTCTGCGTAGATATCGTCCCACGTGAACTCTTGCCGTGCTGTGTCGTAGTCGGGGAGGTTGTGGCTGGTCGCCATACACCGCTCGGGATACCGGTATCCGGTATAACTGTACCGGTTAGTTTTTACAGACAATATGTTGAATATATTTTACTTTCACTCCCGCAAAGGAAGTATACGCTTGCTGTATTGCGTAAACAGAACTGATTACTACATATTTAAATGTATACACACTCGGGAAACACGTTCAGCGGGACGATTCGTTTTCAGTCCTCACTCCGGAAGCGATATCTGAGTCGTCCCACAGGACACGAGCCATGTCGCGGACGCTGCTTGGGAACGAGTTCTCGAACGTGACTCGCGGCGCGATGTACGTTTCTTTCCAGCGTGGGTCCCACGCCGCATTCACGTACAGACGCGAACCGGTTTCGTTGTTCTGTCGATAGTGCGGCCGTGTCGCCGCCGGCGCATCCGACTCGCTGAACGTCCAGTCGCGAGCCGGATGAGATTTCAGCCAGACATCGGCCAGAACGCGGCCGAAGTCCTGTGGCGGAACGTCTTCGTCGACGATAACCACCGTGTCGAAAAGCGACGAGAACGAAAAGAGGATGTTCGCGAGTTGCCACTCGAACCCGCCGTACAGTATGTCACTGGCCACGAAGCAGATGCCGAGTTCGGCCTCTGCCGGTAACATAACCCATTCCACTGGCGAGATACCCCAGTAGTTGTTGACCCGGTGATAGAGCGTTGCGGCGGTCACAAGCCCTGTGAGCTGGCTATCATCCGCGAGCGGGCAACCGACCGGAGAGATAGGAATGACAGGGTTTTCAGTAGCGCGGACGCTCTCGACCGCCAACGAGAGCGGCCCGCTCGCAACGACGTACTCCCAGCCTTCTCGACGGTCAGAGCGGAAGTCAGGCTGGCGGTCCGCAACCGTCGTCTCGATGACGACCTCCGTCGCACTCGGGACGAGTCCGCCGTTGGTCGGGACGAGCGGGACAGTTCCGGTTACCCCACAGGACTGGATTGGCGTGGCAGTTTGCTCGGTGACAGCAAGCAGGTATGCCGTCGTGATCGCCGCTGGCGGCACGCCAAGCGCTATCGTCATCGTCGCCCCGTCAGCAACAAGCGACGACAGCGCGTCCGGAACGCGCACTCTGAGCGTATCCCCACTCACAACCGAGCCGTGGACCGGTGCCCAGTGTGTGCCGTCAGCGGTCGAGATCGATGCGACACCGAGCGTCACTGTTGGCCACGTCTCAGTTTCTCCCTGCGGGAATTGCAGGTCCTGTCCGTCGATATCTGTCCCCGAGGCCGCCTGACCTGTGTATGTCGGCTCCGGATTTTCCCCGGCCGGGCCGAGATCGCCGATAGTCTCTAGCAGGTCAACGAGCGCGGCCTCCGGGTCAAGTCCGAGGCCGAGCGACAGCCGCGACCACGGCCGCGCCTCGCGGTGCTGTGTCTGGTCCGGACCGCTGAACACACCGCTAACCAAGTCGATACCCGTAGACCGCTGGAACCGAAGCGCCGGCCCACTCGCTCGGAGCGCCTCCGCCGCAAGCGCGTCAACCGGGATTTCGAATGGGCCGTCGAGTCGGACGAGGTCGTCGTCGCCAGCCAGTCCACGAACGTACTGTGTGAACGGTATCACTGTGATTGCTCCTCCCGTTCATCAAGTCGGTCGAACCGCGCAGCGTCCAGTCCCGCTTCGACCAGCCGTTCCTGGGCTCGCTTACGAGTTTCTGTGGTCGCCGTCGTGTCCGTCGCGTCACCGTCAGTCGTCGCGTCGATGTAGGCTTTGGCCGTCTTCGCCTTCGAAGTCCCCACATCCGCACTGCCCTTCTCGTCGGGCGTCTGGTAGATGTTGAGCGGGACTTTCGGCATCCGCTCGACGCCGAACTGGTGGAAGTCGGCATCGGGGTCTGCCTCAAGTGCGATAGCTGTCAAGACTGCCCGTGGGTCAAGTGGGTCGACAGCAGCGTCGACAAAGACGAAAAAGTCGATGTGAAGCATCCCCCACGTCGTGAAAATAAAGTTCGCCAGTTCGTGGAGATACCCCGGATACGGTCGGTCCGTCGCGATGACCCAGACGGTGCGGGACGTGAATCGCCACGGGACCGCCATCGAAACATCGAATCCGGCGGCTCGGAGCCCGACAGTCGCGTCGGGTCCGGCTGCGACGAGTCGCAGCGTGCTGGTCGAGTTCTGCCCGTATCCGACGCCGCTCCCCTCGACGCAAAACGGGATGTGCGGTTCGTCCCGGTGGGTGATTGCATCGACCTCGAACACCGGCATAGAGCGACGCGGACCGTTCATGTAGCCGAAATAGTCTCCGAACGGGCCCTCGTCGAGTCGGTCGTCGGGTCGAACGTGCCCTTCGAGAACTAGCTCGGCCGTCGCCGGGACGTACAGGTCATTGGTTTCGCACTGGACGAGGTCGACAGGCGCGTCTTTCAGGCCGCCCGCGAAGGCCGCTTCACTCCGTCCAGTCGGGATCCACATATCTGCAGTACTCTCGACGGTGGGTTCCGAACCGATGACGACCGCGACTGGCATCGGTTCGCCACGCGGCTCGTAGTCGTAGTAGTAGCGGTTAGGAACCTGCTCACCGGCCAGTAACAGCAGACTGGCCCGGGAGCTGTCGTGGATCATCATGCGATGGCTCGACCAAGTCCCCCACTCCGTGTCGGGGTCCGGTGCGACGATGGTGTGGTGATTCGAGTACCGTCCCCCGTCACCCTCGTGGATGTACGGCCACGGGAACGACAGGAGGTCAACCTCGTTCCCTGTCCGCACTGTTTCTTTACAAGGGGCTTGGTGATTTGCGACAGTTCGAGGCGCTTTCGGCGCGTTGAGGCGCTCAATCACTCGGTCGTAGTACGTACGGCCCGAAAGACCGTCTGGGAGCCCCAGCGCTTGTGCGAAGTGATTCCAGGGGCGAGTCTGCGGGCCGCGGTACGGGTCCCCAACCAGTTTCGACTCCGTCTCAATCCCTGTGACGGACTCGAAAACAGGAATCGGTCCGTCACGGATATTGGCAAGCATCGTGGCTGCACTCGCTTCAAGGTCCCACGACACTGGCTGGTCGAACGGACAGAGCCAGCCGGTCGTGTCGAGCAAATCGAGGTACTCACGGAGGGAATTGACCGCCATCTATCACTCCTGTTCTTCGAGGACCCGCCTGAGTGGGTCGTCATCAAATTCGCGACGGACTTCCGCGTAAGCGTCAAGGAGTGCCGGTCGTTCCGTGGCGAGGTGGTCGAACGCGATTTCCCGAAGCGCATCGGACGTTGACTCGTACTCGCCGGTCTCGACGAGATACTGCAAGAGTACTTTCAGGTCGTCAGAGCGAGTATTGAGGATATTCGACGCCGTCTCCTGTTCAGCCGCCAGATGAGCGACTAGCTCGTGATCAATACCGGTCTCGTCAGTCTCGTCGAGCAATTCGACGTATCTGGTCTCACTGACACTCTCGTGTGGTCCGGCGACGATTGTTAGGGGTTCCGGGTCAGTGAGTTCAGCAGGGTCCCTGGCAATCCGAACGCGCGCTTCGAAAATCCGTTTCGTCTGCGCATCCGTAATCTGCAGTGTGGTTTCGGTCTGTGCTTCCTCGGGAAGATGGTCCGCTGACGTGATGTAGTGGCTCGACATTACCTGCCCTCAGTTGGATTGTTGATGTTCTTAGCAACCTCTTGTCCCAGTGGCAAATATCTACCGTCGTGGAGCCATTGTTGTCCCGGTTCACACGCCCCGGTCACGATCTGAGTAAAGTGAGATAGTAAAGCGTGGTCCCAACATCTGCAGGTGGAATTGCTCCACACCCCCACCCCACTGGTTCCGCTGTTAGCCACCCCACCGGTTCCGCTGTTAGACAGAGAACTATCAGAGTCATCGTCGATTACATGATGGCTAGCGTAGAAGACCCGACAGACCGAGAGTGAACACAGTCCGTCGGAAACAAGCGCACAGAGATGCTGCTCCTAGTATCGCTGTCTCGGGAAGCGGCTCGGGTCCCGACACAGGACGAGCACTCGTCACAGATCTGATCGTTGATAACATCCGCAACGCGCTGGTAATTGAACAGGCGCTCCGCTTCGGATACGGGATCTCCGAGACCATTCCACGCACCGAACTGGCCGGGGTACAGTTGCTTTGCGGCGGCCTCCGTCTGAAAGAGGTTGATGACCGGGCCTTGGTACTCGGTGCCGCCGCGGTAGAGCCGGTTCGCGTCGACAGCGGTTAGCTGGCTCCCGACAGGGTCGTCTCGTATATGCTCAACGCTGGACTCGAAGTCCTCGGCGCTTGCGTGTGAGAATCGGTAAAGGAATACGAGGCCGTCTGGGTCAGACGACAGGAGTGTGCGTAGTGGAAGTTGGTCTGTGCGTGCCCGAACTGTCCGGCGAACATAAATATCGCCAAGCTACCTCGCGGTATGCAGGTCGGAATAGAAGCGGCACCGGCGTATCACTCACGCCGTCACATCGTCGAGATGTACGCTTCGACGAGTGCCGCCTCGGCCTGACGCAGCCTGTACGAGACCGTCGAGCGCGGCCAATCGAGTTCCGACGCGATATCGTCGAGGGTCGTCTCGCGTGGCGTCTCGTAGTAGCCCTTCTCGGCAGCCAGTTCGAGCACTCGGCTCTGTTCCGGCCGAACAGAAACTGAGTCAAACAGGGTAAGCAACGGGCCGGCCGCGTCGCTTACGTGGTCGAAGTGAAAAGAGAGTCCGTCCTGAAGGACGCCTCCCAGTGTATCGTACAGCATACCGACTTTCTTATCGTCCTCCATGAGGATGCGCCAGCGCTCGGTGTTCTCCTGCCGGGTTATTTCGAAGAGGAGTGCGCCGTTGATATACCGGTTCGTGATCGTTGGCACCGAGTCGCAGTGGACGAGATCCTCGAAGTAGCTGTAGACGAGACTGCGCTGGGAGCCGTTTTCGAGCACGTCACTGTAGTGGCGGCCGCCGCAGGGGCGGTCACTGATACTCAGTTGATTGTACGCCGACCCCGTCAACAGCGCCGTCGCGTCTTCCACGACAGAAGTGGGGCCCGTTATTCGGTCCAGCCGCCAGAGTTGCGCGTTCCCCATCGAACAGAGGAACGTCGTCGAACGGGCTTCCGGTGTCTCGATGAACAGATCCATTAGCTCGTCGACGCCGTCGTTGTACCGGATCTCGAAGACAAACTCCCGCATCTGTTCTGTTTTGCGTGTGGACAGTACAGTCAATTTCGGTTCTGGTTGTTCGTTTTTTGAGCGGCAACCAGATCGCGTCTCTGCTGACAGCATCCCCTCGCGCGCTTGTCGCAGGACAAGACAAGATACAGGCGTTCAGGGACATAACATAGCTATATGAGCAACACTGCCGCTGATGACTCCCTCCCGTGGTTCGTCAAAGTCGTTATTGCAATAGCGCTGTTGATAATCCTCTTTATAATCGGTATCGATCTGCTAACGTTCGCCGCAGCTTGGTAGCGGTATCTGTCGGTTCCGGTCTGAAACCGTCTCGCCGGCCACTGGAATTTTCGCACAGTTGTCAGTCGGCGAACGTAGAACTATGTATTTATTTTAAGTATCAGCAGACACGACAGCACTACGACCGACCGAACTGGACAATGAGTGCCCACCGGAATCAGCCACAGCGGATCAAGAACGCGCTGGTCACGCCAGAATGGCTTGAGCATCGGCTCGAGACTGTCGCGTCTGATTCGCCGGACCTGCGACTCGTCGAAGTCGACCTTAACACCGATTTCTATGCTGAAGCGCACATCCCCGGTGCGGTTTCGATCGACTGGCGACGACACCTCCAGCACGAAACGCGACGCGATATCCCATCGAAAGCGGCGCTCGCAGACCTCCTTGGCACACGTGGCATCACGGACCAATCGACGCTTGTTCTCTACGGAGACAGCTCGAACTGGTTTGCGGCGCACCTGTACTGGATGCTCACCTACTACGGCCACGAAGACATCTATCTCCTCGATGGGGGCCGGAGACACTGGCTTGAGTCGGGGCGACCGACGAGCGAGAGCGTCCCGTCGTACACGCCACGGTCGTATCGGCCGGGTGGCCCGTACGAGCATGTGAGAGCGTATCGACACGACGTGCACCGAGCACTGTCCAAGCCGACCGCGCTTGTCGATGTCCGGCTTCCCGAAGAGTACGACGGGACTATCCTCGCACCGCCGGGGATGACGGAATCCGCACAGCGAGGCGGGCATATTCCCGGCGCAGTGAACATCGTCTGGTCCGAGAATCTCCGCTCTGACGGTCGATTCAAATCTCTCGAAGCACTCCGTCGGCTCTACTGCGAGTATGATATCGACAGCGACCGCGACATAATTGTCTACTGCCGGATCGGCGAACGATCGTCGTTAACGTGGTTTGTGCTGTCTGAACTTCTCGGTTATTCCTCGGCCAGAAACTACGACGGGGCGTGGACTGAGTGGGGGAACCTCGTTGCTGTTCCCGTGACAACTGACCGGACGTAGCGAGAGTGCGCTTTACCCCCTGTTGCTACCCGGAGTTGTCACAGGCCAAACGGAAGACTAACTCACGGAAGGTGGGACTGCCTGGTATGCTTTCGATACCTGTCTCGCGGTTGCCCCTCATCGGACTGTTCGCAATTCCGTTCGTAGTCGCGTTCGTAGTCGCACTCGAACCAGTTGCGTTCCTGGCAGTCATCAATACGGCCCTCATCGTCGTCGCCGTTCGGGTCATGTTCGGCGCGGATGATATCACCACTATCAAGCGTGCGGTGAGCCGACGGCGATGATGACCGGTGGCCACGGCACAGGGGTGGTGAGCGGCGATATCGGCCTCGTAGTCTTCGCCTTGATTGGGCTCCTCGGCGGTGCACACTGCCTGGGAATGTGTGGACCGCTCGTTACCCTGTACGCCGACCGGTTAGGCGACGACGGCCCGGTCGCCTGGGCAGAGATCCGCCAGCACCTCCTGTTCAACTTCGGGCGAACAGTGAGCTACGCGCTTCTCGGCGCGCTCATGGGGCTGCTCGGAACCATCGTCTATGACACGGCAGCCGTCGTTGCGCTGGCAGATAGCTTTCGGGCAGTCGCCGGAATCGCTGTTGGGGGATTCATCATGGTGACCGGGGGGCTGTACCTCCGGACAGGGACGGCGACGAGCGCTATTGCTGGGGTCGGGTCTGGGTCACTGCTATGGCGTTTTAGCACGCGGTTACACAAGCACGTCGACCAGTGGGTCGGCGGTCCGCGTATCATCGCGCTGGGTGCAGTACACGGTATTCTCCCGTGCCCACTCCTCTATCCGGCGTTTCTGTACGCCTTCGCTATCGGGTCACCGGCCTATGGCGCGCTCGCACTGTCCGTGCTTGGACTCGGAACCGTCCCTGCGGTGTTTGGGTACGGTGTCGCCTTCAACTCGGTTTCACCGCGGTTTCAGTCTCGACTGCATCGCGCGCTCGGGGTAGTGTTCCTCGTTCTGGGGTATCTTCCGCTGTCGCATGGACTGCTGATCTTCGGTCTGACGGTTCCACATCCATCGGTTCCCATCTACCAGCCACTGGGCTAACCCGCCGAAGGAGTTGATCGCCGCAATCAGTGCACTAGCACCGTCGTTCCGACGATAGCCCAGCGTCGAGGGGAGCCGTCAGGTGTTGCGGACTTGTCCTGCGACAAGGGAGGTTACAATTCCATCGGGTCGCAGAAGACGAAACAGTATGGGTACTACAGAGGACCGATCAGGCACCGTGAGGCCGCAAGCCGGCCGCGACCGACTGCATAGCTGTCGACGCATCCGTAGAGTGGTCTTCCGAGCGGCGTCGTCAGTGGCTGCACTCGTGTCCGTCGGCGCTGCAAGTGCACAGGAAGCAGGCGCTGGCACCGCGAGCGGGGGTAGCGGGTCCGGGCTCGTCGTCACGGTAGTGGCACTGGGGCTTACTGGACTCAGTATCGGTGCGGTATATCTACTGAGTTGGCGAGATAGACCGGAGCCGTCGTTTTCTCCCGCGACGACCACCACTGAACGAGTCGCCACTCCACACAGTGGACAGATGTTCGAGTCCGAAGTCCCACAACGCGAGACGGAGTCGGTCGACCACGACGCGTTCGACCCGGTCGGGACCGGACTACTGCTCGTGCTGTACTTCGTGGTCATCTCGCTGATGTGGCTGTTCATGTACTTCGTCGAATTTCTCGGGAACGGGCCGTCGGTGGTGGGATAAAATGCACGTCCACAGATTCGAACGGCTGTGGCTGGTGGCCGCGCTCGCGATGATTGTCCTGTTCATTGGCACTGTGACATACGGCGCTGTCGGCGCTGGCTACGGGATGGTCGATGACACTGGCGGCCAGGTCGACCCCACAGATGCGACGGCCAGCGAGAACTTCCGAGAGCCAGGTGTGTACAACGGCAGTGAACCGGGCCACTACGACGTGTATATCGAAGCGAAGCAGTTCCTGTTCGTCCCCGGGACAAGCGAGCCAGTCCGTGTCCCGGCTAACAGCACCGTCACGTTCCACGTGACAAGCACGGACGTGATCCACGGCTTCGAGGTCGTTGGCACGAACATCAACACGATGGCCGTCCCTGGACAGGTAGCGACGGTCACTGTCGAATTCGATGAACCGGACGAGTACGGACTCGTCTGCAACGAGTACTGCGGGAGCGGCCATCACACGATGGAAGGCTCGTTGCACGTCGTTCCGGCCGCGCAGTTTACTCAGACCGAGGTGAACTGAGATGGCACACCCACACAAGTCAGAACAGCCACAAGCCTACGAAAGCGACACGGCACAACTGTCGGACCGCCTCGCCTTTGTCGACAAGTTCCCCAGCGCTGCGCGCATCACTCGTCTCTCGATGGGGGTTTCGTTTACCGCACTGACAATCGGTGCGCTCCTAGGTATCGTCCAGGCCCTCCACCGAACAAATGTCTTCCGGGGCGTGATCAGTTCTGCCGATTACTACTCCGTGTTGACAGGCCACGGCGTCTTGCTCGCGCTGTTTTTCACCATCTTCTTCCTGACAGGCATCTTCACGTGGGGCACGAGCCGAAGCCTCGGCAGGGAGCTCCCCTCGCCGCGGTTTTCTCTGGCGTGGTTCCTGCTCATGTTCTCCGGTGCGGTGATGACAGCAACAGCCATCTTCGGCGGGCTGGTCGGCCAAATCCCGTTTTCTGCGGACGTACTGTACACGTTCTACGCGCCGCTGCAAGCCCATCCGCTGTTTTATGCTGGGTTGGCAGCCTGGCTTGTCGGGACGTGGCTTGCCGGGGCCGACTGGATACGTACCTACTACCACTGGCGGCAAGACAACCCCGGTGAGCGTATTCCACTCCAGATGTTCATGATCGTGACGACGATGCTAATGTGGTACATTGCCACGCTCGGCGTCGCCGTCGAAGTGTTGTTCTTCCTCCTCCCGCTCTCACTTGGCCTCATTGAGAGCGTGGACCCGCTGTTGACCCGGACGCTGTTCTGGTTTTTCGGCCACCCTGTCGTCTACTTCTGGCTGATGCCGGCGTACTTCGCGTGGTACACCGTCCTCCCGAAGCTCTCCGGCGGACGGCTGTTCAGTGACCCGCTCGCACGCGTCGTGTTCATCCTCTTTCTCATCCTCTCGACCCCGGTCGGCTTCCACCACCAGTACGCGGACCCCGGCGTGCCAGAGGGGTTCAAGTTCATCGCCATGACCAACACGATGTTCCTGTTGCTGCCGAGCTTCCTCACCGCGTTCACCGTCGTCGCGAGCATGGAGTACGGCGCTCGCCAGCGTGGCGGGACCGGCTATCTGGGCTGGCTGAAGGCGCTTCCGTGGGGGAAGCCGGCCTTTGCCGGCTGTGCGCTCGCAGGCATGATGTTCGCCGCCGGCGGCTTTTCCGGCATTATCAACGCCGGAATGAACATCAACTCCCTCATCCACAACACACTGTGGGTTCCCGGCCACTTCCACCTCACCGTCGGGACGGCCAGCGCCCTGACGATGATGGCGATAAGCTACTGGCTCTACCCGCAGATTACCGGGAAACGGCTCCAGTTCTACGGCATCGCGCAGGTCCAGCCCTACATCTGGTTCATCGGGATGGGGCTGATGTCGAACGCGATGCACCGCGCGGGACTCGCCGGTGTCCCCCGGCGGACCGCAGAACCCCAGTACCAGCAGTTCGACTTTGCGCCGGTACTGGGGTCAATGGCGGAGATGCGTCTCCAGATTGCTATTGGCGGGACGCTACTGACGCTCGGGGCGCTCATGTTCGTCCTCGTGATGGTCGGGACCTGGCTGGCTGAGCGGGGTCGCGGTCGGTTGCGCGTCGACAGCCACCTCCCCGAACCTATCTCCGGGCCGTCCGACAGTCCGCGGGTCCTCGACAACGTCAAGCTCTGGTTCGTCATCGCTGTCGTGCTCGTTGTCATCGCTTACGGATTCCCTATCTACTCGATGGTGGCTGACGGCGCGCTGAATCCCGCGGCACCGCCGTTCCCGGTCTGAACACGGGTTGAGTTACAGACTGCTTCGTCTCGTTGTGGACTGAGCGACAGAGGGAACCGGGAAATGAGGGCCACCGCGATCTGAGCAGTGCGGTCTTGATGACGCTGGCACGACGCTCGGGGCCATGGGCGGCGTGGGATTCAGGGCAGCGCCCAGAGACATGACTCCTCAGCAAGACGCTGTCCTGATAAGCAAGTGTGTCGTGACCGGCTTGGAGGGGGCGGGCCGCCCGCCACAGGATATAGTATTGTATGAAAGCCGCAAAACAAATAAACGCACCGAGCACATACTGGACGGTGATGGCCGACGAGCTAGCAGAAATTCGACAGAAGAAGCTCGAAGAACTCCGAAACGGAGAGCGAGGGACCGCCGCTGAGAACCGGAACAACGAGTCGCCGGCCGACCCCGTCCACGTCCACGGCGCGGGAGAACTACAGGACACCGTCAGTGATGGGGTCGTCCTCGTAGACTTCTACGCTGACTGGTGTGGACCGTGCAAGCAACTCGAACCCGTCGTCGGACGCATCGCCGCTGACACTGTCGCGACCGTGGCGAAAGTCGATATCGACGCAAACCAGCAGTTAGCAGCAAAATACGGCGTCCGTAGCGTGCCAACGCTGTTGCTGTTCACCGATGGGGAGCCGGTCGAGCGCATGGTGGGAATGCAACAGGAGCCACGGCTCCGCTCGCTCATCGAGAGCTACGCCTGATTCTTCGGCCGTGTTATCCGCGTTCGATATCGCAGTGGAACCACATCGCGTGGGCTGATAGGTCCACGCCGCAATCGCCAGCAAGAGACCGAAATCGGTTCGGCGGTGAGACAGTATGGCTGGTGAACGCTGGTACCCGTGAGTTCGGGGCCGCTATTGTGTATATTGCACAATCGAAACGCTATTATCCTCGGAGGACCTAGTGTGTAGCATGGAGCGCAACGTCGGTTCGACAGACAAGACTGCCAGAATTCTCATCGGTGCCCTCGCAGGGTTGCTATCGCTCGGTATCCTCGCCACCGCCGTTCCGCTGCCGGCGATACTCGCGCCTGTGCTCGGGTTTACCTCGGTGTTGCTGCTCGCCACTGGGGTCACCGGCTTTTGCGGGCTGTACGGACTCTTGGGTATCGACACCTGTTCTGTCGACACACGGTGAACAGTCTGGACCTACCGGTTTCACAGTAGCCGACAACTGATTCTTCAGAAGGTAGATGGGAGCCGGTTTCCGCTTGTTCGCGCGCGTGACGACAAAAAATCCGCTTTCACTGGTTTTGCGCGGCGCGTCCGAGAGACCGAACGACCGCGAGCAAGTATCGGACGCCGGTGAGAAACTCGCCGCTTCGAATCCCATCCCAGACGTCGTGCAGGTCAACTGGTCCGCTGGAGTTCGCGTCGCCGAGTGCGCCGAGGACGGTCTGTAGCGCGCCCCGTGTGTCGTCGCTGGCGGCCGTATCCGCAAGTTCACCAAGCGAGGCCCCGGTCCCGGCGAGGGATGTGATCATCTCGTCGTCCATCGCAGCAGTCCCGAGTTCGGCTACTTCGACCAGTTCGTTGACAGTATCCAGGTTGCGGACGAACGTGGCGAACGCCTCAGGGTTCTCTTCGATGGCGGTGGTCAGTTCCTCGGTCAAGTCGTCGGCTGATGGTTGTTGTTCACTCATAAGTGGTCACCTCAGAGCAGCCCCCGCGCTGTGAGCCAGTACGACTCGTTGTAGGCAAGCTTCGACCAGTGCATGGCCCGGGTCGGCTCACTCGGTTCCGGCGGGCGTTCGTAGTCGAACTCGACGAACGTGGCGTCGTCCATCCCGGTCTCGATGAAGCAGATGGTCTTACCGCCGTAGACCGCCGTCGCTGGCTGGCCTCGAAGATCGCTTGCAAGCCGTTGAGCGACGACATTAGCCTGATAGTGCGCCGCGCTCCCGGCCTTTGGGACCCCGGTCTGGGCGGCATCGCCGATTGCGTACACGTCGTCGAAGCCGGTCGCCTCGAGCGTGTGCTTGTCGACATCCACCCACCCTCCCTCGCCGAGCCCAGCCGACTCAACGAAATCGCTACCGGTGTGTGGCGGGATAGCGACGAGGAGGTCATAGTCCAGCTCTGTCCCTTCCATCGACGTGATCGTCTGTGCCTCGGGGTCGACCGCCTCGGCGTTGAACATCGTCTCGATGCCGATGTCGCGCTCCCGGAGGCGCGGGTCGGCCCATTCCGCGATGTGTTCGTTCCCGTGGACCCGCATGATGGGGTAGGTGTACGTGATATTGAACGCCTCTCGACGGCCGCGTTCTCGGAGCCAGTCGTCGACCATGAACGTGAACTCAAGCGGCGCGGCCGGACACATATGTGGCGTCCCGACAACGCTCAGGACGATGTGGCCGCCGTCCATTTCCAAGAGTTCGTCACGGAGAGCTTGCGCACCCTCCTCCCCGTAGAAGTGGTGCCCGGCTTCAGCGAGGCCCGGAACCCGCTCCGGTTCGAGCTGTGCCCCCGTCGCGACGACGAGTTTGTCGTACGGCGCGGGGTCGATGGCGTCAACAAGTTCGAGTTCTTTTCGCTCGTAGTCCACATCGACGACGTAGTCCTGCCGGATGGTAACGCGGTCGTCGACGACCTCTCGAAGAGGCCGCCGGCCGTCCGCGGGTTCGCGCTGTCCGAACGCGACGTAGAGCCACACCGGTTTGTAGACGTGGTCTTCACTGTCGTTGAACAGCGTGATTTCGACCTCGCCGGCGGCTAGCTCTGCGTCGAGTTTCTCCGCGAGGGTGTTCGCCAGTACGGTGCCACCGGTGCCGCCACCGACGATTGCGATGTGTTCAGTCATAGTTTCTTCACGTGAATCCTGTAGTGGTCGTCCTCATCGACAATCGCGAGGACTTCGTTGCCGGACTCGTCGGCCCACTCCTGCACCTCCGTCGGCGACTTCTCGGCGTCGCTCAACAGGGCGATAACGGAACCGGTGTCGACGGCCCGAACCTCCGAAATGAGGTCCATCAGCGGACCCGGACAGGTCGCGCCCCGAGCGTCGACAGTCGTGTCAGACTCAGTGTGACTTTGATTGGTGGTCATGCTTTCTCGTCTGGACGTAGGCTAGCTATGCATTTAATAATGTGCGTTGATTCCAAGACTGTGAGAAAATACCGTTCGCTCATGCGCACCCACGTCTGGCGGTGACACACCGGTTTACCGAAGATTCGGAGAGAAGCCTCGACCACTGGGGGAGGCTGTCAGTCGCGGTATCGAGTGAGGACGAGGACTAGCAGCGCCACAACTAGTACCACCTGAACCGCCTTGTCAACGTAGCCGACAAGCGTGTAGTTGCCCGCTTTTATTACCAGCCACAGCGGGATCTGGACGGCAGTGTACGGTATCGCCGCGATGGCAAGCGTGCGCCTGCGGATGCCGCGGACGTATAACGCTGCGCCGCCGAGAAAGCCCAAGCCAGCGAGCACGAGCGGCGGTGCACCCTCAACGATGCCGGGGTAGATATGCGTTATAGCAGTAATGACTACGAGAACGACGACTGCTCGCTCGAGCGTGGCCAGCGAGGCGACTCGTCCACCGGTCGACTGCGACTGTGTCTCTGTCATGTCACAGCCGACACGCGAAACCAGCATATATCTGTGGTTGGCACACGACAACAGACCATGCCAGCACTCGACAGGCTAGTCGGCGAGGATGGACTGGAAGCCATCCGCACTAAAGCGGGCGGACGAATCGCTGTTGATGGTCTGTTCGTCGCCCTGGGCACCGCTGGTGGCACCGACATCGCGGAGGCACTCGGTAGCCCGGTCGAGGGCGGGGAACTCGAGACCGCACCCGACCAGTCGACGGCAGCCGACCGAGTATACGCGGCCAGCGACGTGACCGGTGGTCAGCAACAAATTTCCACGTCAGTCGGAGAGGGCGCTCGGGCAGCGATGGACCTGCTTGAGGATTTTCGTGGGGCCGATTACGTCGACTACAAGAAGATCGGCGACGCGACGGCACTGACGGCGGAATTCTGACGTACCGAGTCAGTCGAACCGACCCGACCGCCGCTGATGGGTGGCGACCAGTCCGAGGAAGTTCTCGAACACCGTCCTCGCCTCCTGAGCGGCCGCGACCGACTCATCGGTAATCGTTGACGTAACTGCCGCTCGCCGGTCGTCGGTGAGGTCCTTGTTGCCGATGACCCACTCGGCCGTCTCGCGGTCGTACTCGGGGTGGAACTGGACGCCGTAGCGCGTGCCGAGTCGAAACGCCTGTATGCCGTACTCGTTTCGTGCCAGTTCCACCGCGCCCGCAGGCAGTTCGGCGACCCGGTCGGAGTGTGTCTGGAACGCGGTGAACGACGACGACATGTCTGCAAACAACGGGTCCTCGCCTCGACGATTGACTGTTCGGTAACCGAGTTCGTGTTCGCCCATGTCGACCACGCGCCCGCCGAGAGACTGAGCGAGGAACTGGTGGCCCCAGCAGATCCCCAGAGCCGGGACGTCCGCGCGGTGTACAGCCCGGACCCACGACGTGAGGTCGTGAATCCAGCCGTGGTCGTCGTACACCGATGTCTGTGACCCGCTGATGACTACGCCGTCGTACCTCCAGTCGCCGCCCGCGGGCACCGGTGGGAGATGACCATCGCTGATTTTGTACACCGCCGTGTCGGCGTTGAGCGACCGGGTCAGGTTTCGTTCTGCGGGTGTCTCACCGACTGATGCATCAACGATTGCGAGTGTCTGGTTCATTAGTAGGGTCCGTCAGAAGCCGCTCAGTGGCTTTCGTCGCTCAGACGAGCAGTTGGATGTCGGACTCGGCCATGTGCTGGAGCGCGGTGGCCGCGCCGACGCCGACAGTGACGTCATCGTGGAAGTCGTCCTCGTCGTAGTCCATCAGCTCGATAGTCATCTGACACGCCTGCAGTTCGACGCCCTGGTCCAGCGACAGCTCGATGAGTTCGTCGATCGTCGCCGTCCCGTTGTCGTCGATGCGCTTTTCCATCATCCGCGTCGCCATGCGGTCCATGCCAGGCAACGCCGCGAGCGCGTTCGGCATCGGCATGTTCGGGTTACCGACAGCCGACAGCTGGAGGTCCCCGGATTTCTCCTCGTGGAGGATATCCAGTCCCCAGAACGTGTGGAACACGACGACGTCCCAGCCGAACGCGGCCGCGGTGCTGGCAAGGATAAGGGGCGGATACGCCATATCGAAGGTCCCCTGCGTCGCGATGATGGTCATCTTCTTTTGCTCGTCGTCGGCTTCCAGGTCGGCGACGGTCTCTTCGAGTTCTTCGATGCGAGCCTGTAGCTCCGCCTCGGTCATCGAATCGTCGTCACCCGCCGATGGTGTGTCCGTGCTCATTTTAGGCCGTCTTCTCGACGTAGTGTTTGTACACGTCGCCCTCGTCGACCTGTTCGAGCAGCGCCACGCCGTTCGTTCCGTCGGCCCATCCTTTGATGTCACTCATACTGCCGCTGTCGGTCGCGATGACCTCCAGTACTGAGCCCTCTGCAAGGTCGTCTATCGCCTGTTTCGTCTTGACGACCGGCATTGGGCACGATGCACCTTTCACGTCGAGCGTCTCCGCGATATCGAATGCTTCACTCATTGTTGGAAGGACTCCATCTACTGTATTGGAGCTACTGCACAATATCAGTTCGACAGTTAAAGTGTTTTCGATTATTGCACAATTCTGGCACGACAAGTACTGGCTGATCGATGCGATAAGACACTACAGAACACCTAAAACCACTATCCTCTATATACTTCCGAGTGGTTGCTGCATTAGTATTGTATGTTTTAGGGATTTCTATACAAACCCTTTTATGCCTCAACCCTGTAGCAATGAGTGTACTACATGAACGCTGAAGACTTCCCGACGCCGGACGCAGACGTCGAATCGGTCACGCCTGAGACGCTGAAATCGCGCATCGACGACGGAGAGTCGGTCACGATCCTCGACGCGCGTATGTCTGGGGACTACGAGGAGTGGCACATCGACGGGGAGAACGTCGAGTCCATCAACGTCCCGTACTTCCATTTCCTGGAAGACGAGCTGGATGCGGACATCATCGCGGACGTTCCGGATGACCGCGAGGTCACGGTTCTCTGTGCCAAAGGGGGTGCCAGCGAGTACGTCGCTGGCACGCTTGCGGAACGCGGCTACGACGTGCACCACCTCGAAGACGGAATGAACGGCTGGGCGCGCATCTACGAGACCGTCGAAGTCACCGACTACGACGGGGCTGGCACACTGTTGCAGTACCAGCGCCCGTCCTCTGGCTGTCTCGGGTATCTGGTCTACGACGGCGGCGAAGCCGCCGTCATCGACCCGCTGCGGGCCTTTGCCGACCGATACTTCGACGATGCTGACGAGCTGGGCGTCGACCTGAAGTATGCGCTCGACACGCACATCCACGCAGACCACATTTCGGGGGTCCGGGAACTCGATGCGGCGGGTGTTGAAGGCGTCATCCCCGCAGCTGCTGTGGACCGCGGGGTCACCTACGCCGACGACCTGACGACTGCCGAGGACGGCGACACCTTCGAGGTCGGCAACGTCACCATCGAGACTGTCGCGACGCCCGGCCACACGACCGGGATGACTTCGTATCTCATCGACGAGAGCCTGCTCGCCACCGGTGACGGGCTCTTCATCGAGAGTGTCGCCCGGCCGGACCTCGAAGAGGGCGACGAGGGTGCGCCCGATGCGGCCCGAATGCTCTATGAGTCACTGCAGGAGCGCGTGCTGACACTGCCCGATGACACGCTCATCGGGGGCGCGCACTTCAGCGACGCGGCCGAACCGGCGAACGACGGCACCTACACCGCACCGATCGGCCAGCTTGTCGAGGAGATGGACGCTCTCACTATGGACGAGGACGACTTCGTCGAGACGATTCTGGCCGATATGCCACCGCGACCGGCGAACTACGAGGACATCATCGCGACGAACCTCGGCCAGAACACCGTCGACGACGAGGAGGCGTTCACGCTGGAACTCGGACCGAACAACTGCGCGGCGAGCCAGGAATCGCTCGCGGGTGACTAACCGTCGATGGTAGCTGATCCTGTCCCGCTGCAACTGGCCGCCGAGCTGTTCCCCAACGGTATCAGCCGGTACGCCATCGGCGGCCTCTTCGTTGGTCTCGGCGCGGCGGTTATTTACGTGGGCACCGGCATCAGCGCCGGCGCAAGCACGTTCCTCGAATCGACGCTGTCGTACGTCTCCAGTCAGTCGCGCTTCCAGCAGTACGTCGCCTCTCGGGACTGGCGACTCGTGTTCACGCTCGGCATCATCCTCGGCGCGGCCGTGTACGCGGTCGTCTATCAGGGCGGCGCGTGGACGACAGATGTCGCCTGGTGGCGGCTGTTGCTTGGTGGGCTCTTCGTCGGTGTCGGAACCCGCGTCGGGAAAGGCTGCACTTCGGGCCACGGCGTCTGTGGCGTGGGGTCGGCCTCGAAAACGTCACTGGCGGGCGTCCTCGCCTTCCTGCTGGTCGCGATACTGACTGCACAGGTGGTCGCCGCGCTGGGGGTGACGCCGTAATGGCGACATCGACGGACCGACACCCGTTGTTCATCCCGCTCGTGCTGGTCGGCGGGCTCATCTTCGGCTTCGGCCTCGGCTACAGCCACATGGCCCGCCCCGAGGTTGTGCTGAACTTCCTCCAGTTCGAGGACTTCGGTCTGTTGTTCGTGATGTTCGGTGGCGCGGCCGTGACGGGAATCGTGTTCTTCGTCATGCCGCGCGTGCTGGACCGGGCACCGCTGACCGGCGACCCGTTCGAACGGCGGCTGAAGTCATTCGACCGGAACGTGCTTATCGGTGGCGCAATATTCGGCGTCGGCTGGGGGCTCTCCGGAATCTGTCCGGGTGCCGCATACGCCAGCCTCGGCATCGGCAACGTGACCATCCTGTGGGCGCTCGCGGGGATGTTTATCGGTGCGTACCTGCAGGGCTGGTGGCGAAGCCGGGCGACCGATGGCGTCGACCCGTCCCCCGCGGGAGCGGACTGAATTTCATCTACAGGTTTTAGAATGGAACTCCAGCTTCTCGCGCTCTTCTTGATTGCCGGTCTCGCGAGCCTGTTCATGTCGTGGGTCATCGGAGCCGGCTCCAGCGGCGCAACACCCTTCGCGCCCGCTGTCGGTGCCAACGCCATCTCGACGATGCGGGCGGCGTTTGTCGTTGGCATCTTCGGGCTCGCGGGTGCGGTGACACAAGGGGCGAACGTCTCTGAAGCGGTCGGACGCGGCCTCGTCGGCGGCGTCACCCTCCCCGCTACGGGGGTCATCGTTGCGCTGCTGGCCGGCGCTGGGCTGATGGCCGTCGGCATCTACACCGGCTACCCCATTGCAACGGCGTTTACTGTGACCGGCGCAATCATCGGTGTCGGGATGGCTCTCGGTGGCACCCCTGTCTGGGGGAAGTACCAGCAAATCGGTGCCGTCTGGGTCCTGACACCGGTTGTCGGCGGCGGGTTCGCCTACGCCATCGCGAGTGTGCTGCCGCGGCCTGATGTCCCGGAGGCGGCCACGGTTCCAACGCTCGCGGCGCTGGTCGGCGTCGTACTGGCCAACGTCGAGTTCGCGTTTCTCGGGCCCGACGGCGGTCCCGGCTCGCTGACGAGCCTCGGCCCGCGACTGCTCGACATCGACGGCGTCGTGGCAACAGTCGCCCTCTCCGGCACTGTTGCAGCCGTGGTGTGGGCCGCGGTGTACCGAGACATCCGCCACGACGAGGCGGGCGGACTCAGACGCGTCCTGCTGGCGCTCGGGTCACTGGTCGCCTTTTCAGCCGGGGGGAGTCAGGTCGGTCTGGCGGTCGGTCCGTTGCTCCCACTGCTGGACGATGTCGGTGTACTCTCGCCAGCGGCCGTCCTGCTGGGGGGCGGCCTCGGAATTCTGGTCGGATCGTGGACCGGTGCACCACGGATGATAAAATCGCTCGCACAGGACTATTCTTCGCTGGGCCCACGGCGCTCTATCGCCGCGCTCATCCCCTCGTTCCTCATCGCGCAACTCGCCGTCTTCCTCGGTGTGCCGGTGTCGTTCAACGAGATTATCGTCAGTGCGATCATCGGAAGCGGTGCCGCAGTCGGCGGCAGCGAGGCGGTTGACCCACGGAAGATTCTGGTCACCGTGGGTGCGTGGGCCGGGTCGTTCACGCTTGCGCTGGCCGTCGGCTTCGGGTCTATGACCGCAATGAATGCGTTTTGAACGCCGGTTTCAGGCGGTTCGCGGGGGCGGGACGAGGTAGACGTTTCCGTTCGCCCGCGCGACAATATCTTCGGAGACGCTACCGAGCAAGAGCCGACGCATCCGGCTCCGGCCACGAGAGCCGACGAGCGTCGTCGTTGGCGTCACGGACGCTTCGACATCGAGAATCGCCTCGGCGGGGTCGCCACGGCGGATCTCGACGGTCGTTTCGATGTCCCACTGCGCCAGTGTGTCCGCGAGTGAGTCAAGACGCTCGGACGGCTCTTTTTCGGTTGGCGCATCTTTCGGTGATTCGACGTGGACGAGCGTCGCTTCCTGCGTCGCGTGACGGAGATACTGAAACGCGTCAAAGGCACGCGCCGCGTTCTCGGAGAAGTCAGTTGCATAGAGCACCCGCTGGAACAGGTGCTCCCTGAGTACGTCCGGCTCGTCGGTACTGCGTTCGATGCGGTTGACCAGCAGCGGCACCACCGTGGTTCGCGCGAGGTTCCGGGCCGTGGAGCCGATGACGCGGTTGTCCAGTGGACTCTGCCCTCTGGACCCGATTATTGTCATGTCGGCTTTCTCTGCCTCTGCGATACCATTGATACGGCGATGGGGTGTCCCACGCACGACGTGGGTCTCGGTCTCGAACCCAGCGTCTTCCATCACGTTCTGGTACCGCGTGAGGCCTTGCTCGCGCCGCTTGCTGAAGTTCATCCCCGGCATCCCTGCGTGGACGTTCGATGGGATGACGGTGACAAGGTAGATCGTATCGACACCGATGCGTCCGAGGCACTCGAGACACGTCTCGTTCTGTATCGCCGCTTCACTCGCCGCCGAGAGGTCTGTCGCATAGATGGCTCTCATACTTGACGATACGCGACCGGTTACTAATATTGTTTTGATTGCACAATACATCTGAGTGCGTGTTGGGAATCAGGGCTGCAGTCTCACCTGACATCCGGTCGGTTTCGGGAACTACGCCGCACTGGTCTGCACTTCGAGCAACGCAACGGAGGAGTGCGCTCAACTTTATTACGGGCAAAATATAGGCTTTTGAAGCGGGGCCGGACGTGGTCAATATCCACATAACGTATACAGATATCCCCGTGGGATAGCGGTGTGATACTTGTCAATAATATTGTCCACCAGTCCCAAAACCGTTATCAGTACCCTTCGTCTAGGATAGGTCGAGTAGAAAAGTATGATATATGCACGACAGCACAACTTCGGAGGCGAACTTCCATGGTAGACCTCGCGGCCTTCACATCGATGGGCGCAGGCGGCATCGACGCGGCGATGCTCATCGGCGCGGTACTCCTGGAGGCGGCCATCCTCTACGTCGGGTACGGAGCAGTGGAAGAGGTATTCGGACAGCGTGTCGTCGAGCGGTTGCGAGGGGAGTGACCGATGGAGATACTTGGACTCAGCCTGGCGATGGTGGTGTTGTTTGTCGGGTTCGGCCTGCTCATCGGCGTTCTCTTTGGCTTCTTCGGGATGGGTGGATCGTTCCTTGTCACCCCGGCGCTCCTAGTGATGGGGTATCCCACCCGAGTCGCCGTCGGAAGTGGGCTCGCGTTTGTGTTCGGTACATCGGTCATTGCCACACTGAAGCACAGAGACATGGGACAGGTCGATTACAAACTGGGAGTGCTGATGATCGCCGGGACGACTGCCGGCATCGAAGCCGGGAAAGAGATTGTCCTCCATCTGGAGGCGCTCGGGCTGGCTGGCAGTATCATCAGCGTCACGTACGTCGTCCTCCTGGGCGGTATCGGCGCGTTCGTCACCTACGAGGCACTTCGAGGTGGCGATAGCGGCGAGGGGATTGACCACGATGCCGCGGCGGGCGACATCGACGCCGACGACATCCCGGAGATAGCTAAAACGATTCAATCGTACCGCATCCCGCCGATGATATCGCTCCGTGGCGGCGTCAGCGTCTCCCTCTGGATGATACTTGGTGTCGCGTTCGTCACCGGCTTGCTTTCGGGCTTCCTCGGTGTCGGCGGCGGATTCATCCGTATGCCCGCGCTGTTCTATCTCATCGGAGTTCCCGTCCCCATCGCTGTCGGGACTGACCTCTTCGAGATTGTCTTCTCCGGCGGGCTCGGGAGCTTCCTGTACGCGCTGGACGGCGGTGTCGACCTCGGTATCGTGCTCCCACTGCTGGCGGGAAGCGCCTTTGGGGCCCGCGTAGGGTCCGCTGCGACGAGCATCGTCGACGAGGATGAGATCAAGGTGTACTTCGGGCTCATGTTGCTCGGTGGGGCTCTCGCCGTCGCAGTCCGTGAAATCGGCAACGTCTACAGTATCGACGCCCTGAATACGGTCAGTCTGGCGCTCATCCTTGGTTCCGCACTGCTGGTCAGCGGTGCTGTCGTCTACAGCAGCATCACTGCGCTCCGGGAAGAGAGTCAGTCGTCATCGACCGTGTGAACATATTACCGACAGCCCGTTAATCGGTACAGTGCTGTTCGAGGCAAACATCAACAAAATAATAATTCCGGACACAGCCACCAGCTAATCCATTCCTCGAAGACTGGATTGCTGACATACTTTATCGGCGCTGAACCGTTATGGAAAACAGACCGATCTACCGCCTGTTTCTCCACTCTTCGAGAGTGGCGATGTGATCATCGCTCGCTTCGAACGATGCTACGTCCACAGAATGGTGGTCTGTCATCGTTTGCATATCGGATTTAGTACACCCAGCGATACGATAACTGTCCCGCGCTGGGAATAGAACAAGATTTTTTCGAGAGAAGAGACCGAAGCCTGTTCGTGATGTAGTCGTCTGGAGGGCGGGTTTATTTGGACAGCCTGTGTACTACTTCCCGTATGCCAGAAGAAGTGCTGTTCAAATCGGAACGTGACCAGAGTCGAGAAGAGATTGCATCGTACCTCCGGACAGTCGCGGACAATCTCGACAGCGGGGCTGATATCACTCTGAAAGCAGGCTCTGAGACCGTAACACTGTCTCCCCCTGCTCGACCGACCTTCGAAGTCAAAGCTGAACGTGAAGGGCCGGCAGGTAACATGACCGAGCTGAGTGTCGAGTTCGAACTCGAGTGGGACGAGAGCGATGCTGAGGACGGCGGCGGAAGTAGTCAGTTGGAAATCGAGTAACATCCCGCACACACCGAAATACTGTCAAGTATGTTCAAGCTGCTGGTCACATTCAGCCTACCTATCGCTCACATCTTGCAGTCTCGATACGACAGAGAGTAGTGAGTAAACGATGCAGTTGATATGGGTGACGGATTCACCGTCCTCGCGGACACCTGCACCAATCAACGTCACGAGTCGCGTGACGCCGTGGTCGTTCATCGCGGAAAGTATACCTCATCGGGAAGGCCCATACACTGGCGGTTCTTAGCGCGTTCGCGTTCGCCGAGGAGCCGCTCCGGTTTAGCGATCTTGAGACCAACCTCGATGTCGCGCCGAGCACGCTCTCGACGCGGCTGAAAGAGTTGAACGAAGCAGGGTTACTCGGCCGTAAAGCCTACAACGAAGTTCCACCCCGCATGGAGTACACACCGACTGCAAGGGCGGAATCGCTGTTTCCCGTGTTTGCGCACCTCCACCACTGGGCAATCGAGTACGAACTCTAAGGCCGATTCCTGAAGCAATACTCGAAGTCTACGATTACCGAGAGTCGAGGAGAAAGCCCCGTGCTTTAGCGCGGGGAGGATGTCGGTCTGTCTCCAACGCGAAAGGTGTGTCATCGACAGGGGGGAACCGTTTCGTCGCTTTGTTGGCGATCCAGACCAGCACGAACTGCTCTCGGCTTTGGTAGTCGTCTCAACACAGCCGCTCCCGTTGAGAGCGCTCACTATTCGTGGTTCCACATCCTGTTGGGAGTCCGCGGCTCCGAACCTCCGTCAGTTTGTTTTTTCAGAGGCTGCATCCCAACTCGGTGTCGTATGGTGGTTTCTCAGCTACTGAAGATAGGCGCTCTCCGTTTCACGGCCGTCAAATTGCAGTTCAAGGGGATGAAATCCTCGTCTGATTTTAATTATCCCCGTCAACTATCCGACGGTACCGTGTCCGCGATTCCAACCTGGATCGATGAACGGATTGACCGGAACCTCGACAACACACTCACACAGGAACACGTCGTCGAGACGATGCTTGCGTCCGATCGACCGTTCTTTTCGATCCGTCAACTGCATGCGCGCATCAAGCCTGAGGTTAGTCGGGCCACGGTTCGGAACCGGCTTCAGGAACTACAGGAGATCGACGTTGTCGCAACTGAGACGTATCCTGACTCGATCAGCCTGTACTACATCAACCATCCAGAGTCGGACTGGCCGGTATCGCCCGAGGGCAAACATGCGCTGAACGCAAACACCCCGCTGGATCGGCTCTCCACTCGCGGATTCCTTACCTTCTCGGACACGGCCGGAATCCGCACACTTGTGCTCGCTGGGTTCCAGTTGAGCCTTGTCATGTTCGCACTCGGTGGCGTCCTCACGGTCGCTGGGACTGACGTGCGCGGGACCCAAAGTGACATCGTTCTCTGGGGCACCGCGTTTGATCTAGTATTCGTGAGCATACTGTTGCTCGTCACCGAACGGACTGTTCGGTGGGTTCGTGACAGATACGGCCCACTGAACGTCCTGCCGTCGACCTAAGCAAAGTGAATCAGAGATCAGTACCACAGTTCGAAGCCTGCCACGCAACCCATGTCCTCCACACCACCCACGCCCGGACCCAAACTGCTCGATGACCGCTCACTCAGTGGAATCCTCATCCATTTCTTCGCGATTCCAACCGGTGTCGTCGGAGCTGGACTCCTGTACCTCCTCGCCACTGACGAATTCACAAAGCGAAACGCCCGTAATGCACTTGACTGGCACCTCACCGTGTTGCTGATAACAGCCATCACGCTCGGCTCTTTCCTCACTTATGCCGAACTTACTGGACAGGGCATCACCGATGTTTCTGTTCTTCCGTCGTCCGTGTCGACGATTGCCGGTATCGCTATCTCCGGACTTTTTACCCTTTGGTTCGGTGTCACGGTTTGGACATTCGCCGTCGGACTCATTGCAATGGTAAAAGCCATCTTCGGGACAGCATGGCGGTATCCGTTTTCGTTAGCTCTCGTTGAGCAGCTTGAATTACGTATCGATCTCCCCGGAGGATGGCCGCTTGTTATATTCGGGTATGTCGTCCTGTCACCACTCGTCATCTGGGCCGTTTTCTTTGCTTCAACAACTGATCTCGTGTCGATTCTTTCTGCTTTCGGACTTGTCGGACTGATACTGGTTTTGACCCCGCTAACAGGGGTCGCAATGTATCTTCATAGCCGGGGAGATTGGCTCCGAGAGACCACTCAGCAGCCATACCTTCTCGCACACGTCGGCATTCCTATCCTTGTCGCTGCTATCGGCTATGCAGTTTCACTGGAGTTCACACAGTCCATATACCCGCAAGGCGATGCGATGTATGTCTTCCTTGCTGCATTCTGGATGTCCGCAATCGTCTACTTGCTTCGATGGTGGACGAGACCGTCAAAATAGAAATACAATTATCTCAGCCGCACTGACACCCCTTCTGGATGTCTTCAGCGGCCCTCCAGCGACCTGCTGACCGGCAGTGGCTCACACTGACTCTTGTTCTTGTCTCGAATTCACTTCCGGTAGCAGGAGTCGTGGTTCTGGGATGGCGTGCAGCCGAAATACTGGTCCTCTACTGGATCGAGGTCGTCGTAATGGTGGCTGCCTACAGCGTGGCAGCACTGTTCGCGAAACAGCCAGTCGTCCTAAAAGACCGCGAATTCTATATCGTTGGCTACGGGAGACGCGAGGAGATCAACGAGGACAACTGGAGCGGCGAGCCCGAACCGATGGACAGGCTCAAAAGCGTGTTTCCGGATGCAGTCGAGTCGCGCCTCCCCCCGATGTATCGGCGGAACTTCCCTGTTGTCGGACGGTCGCTGGCCGTCGTGCTGTTTCTCGCCATACTGTGGGGCTATCTAACTAACACCCTGTCGAATCCGGTGACTGCCCTTCGGTCACCGACTGTCATACTCGGATCACTGCTAGTCTGTACGTCGCAACTCGCTGAACTCCGACGGGAGTATTTCGTACCGAGGACGTACGAAGACTGGTCGGCATATATGACAGTTGAGGCGGCACAGCGGGTCGTTGCCTTTTATATTATGCTGGCGATTGTCGTGGTTCCTGTGACTATTATCGGCCTGTTGGTGCTCGGACTCATACTCGATCTGGTTTTCGGTGGGCTCGTTATTCCTGACGCTGCGGGTGGTGCGTCCGGACTCGATCTATCGGTTTTCGCTCCTGTGGTCGTTTTCTCAGCGGGGAAAGCCGTGGTCGACTGGTCACGGCGGGCCGTCGGCATCCGAACCGATGCGGACGGGCTTGCAGGCTGGTTCACACCGGAGAACCCGCACCTCCGTGAGTGGGAGCAAGAGCGTCGATGAATTCACAACCTCCCATGAAATTGCTCACCCTGTCTTTCCGTGGAGGCGATCACTCGGACACTCACGCATGACGTGAGCGGTATTTGGGACAAGTACACCGCCGGTAGACGGCCATTTGACCTTCTCAGTCCTCCGGGTGCGTTGCAAGGTCAACCAGTGACCGCGGCGGTTACTGCTCATCGCCGAATCGGCACCGGTGGTGTCGATGCCGTGCGCTCGCTCAGGGTTAACCGGGATGGTGGTAGTCATAGAGGGGGCGTGGTTCGGGAATGCCCTGGATGATATGGTTCCCGGTGTCGGTGTCTCGGTTGGACACGACATCGTGTTGGACAGCATCGCACTCTCCCGCGCTTCGAGCGCAGCCGTGAAATCACCACTGCAAGACAACACAGAGTCCCATTGTATTCACCTGTATACCGTTCTGCGAGCACTGGACTACTCCCAGTAGACATCAATCGGTTCACCAGCGAGTCGTGCGCGGACGAACAGGTACGTGTAATGGACGGGGACGTAGCCGAGACAGAGTAACCAGCCCTGTGGGTTTGAGACTAACGCCCATGTGCGTTCAATGCCTCTCACACCGTCCGCTGAGAGCGCTTGCAGGCCGGTAACCGACTCAAGAGCCGGTCCGATGACCATCACAAATATGTACATGTAGAGAATGGCCACGACAAGAATTTCGAGCGATTGGTCAGCACTCATCGTTCGTCAAGTGGCAGACTGTAGCTGTAGGCGACACATAAAGTCACGCTGTGGATAGCTGGCATATCTATTGGCTGCGCCGACGGAGACGCCCCTGTAATCGTCACGTTTTCGCCACACGCTGCACCGATTAGCCACCCTATTTCTCGGACGATACTCACACCTTCTCCCTGAGCAACTGAATTCACCGCAGTCAATTCGCATCCTCGCTGGGTTTTTTCAATCGCTGCTATGAGGAAATAACTCGCTCTACAGCGGCTACAACGAGTTGTATAGGTCTTCGATCGAGCGTCGGAAGTAGTCCCGACAGGTGTCCGGAGCTAGATCAGCTGACTCTGTTGAAACCCCTGCTCACTGGGAGTCTGCAGTGGCTGTGCTGAATACAGGGCACGAGTCGGGCACAGTCAGTGATACTGACGTATTTGTCCACCGATGGAAATGACCGCTTCACCGTGTCACAGGCCTGTTTATATGATTTTCAGAAGTATCGGTATCATGGCATTCCTTGAACACACCACCCTCGGCGTTCACGTCCTCTTTGGCTTCGTCGCACTCACGGCCGGTGCTGGCGCGCTCCTCACGAAAAAAGGTGCTCCTGGCAGCGACGGCTCGGCCGCACGTACGTGTACGCGATGGCAGTCGTCTCGGTCACGGTACTCGGACTGCTCGTGGTCGGCCAAACGATGCTCCGGGTGTTCCTTGGCTTCGTCGCCGTGTTCAGCTTCTACGTCGCGTTCTCCGGCTATCGTGTCCTCTCCCGGAAACGAACTATCGACACCCATAGCATCGTCGACTGGGTGGCCACCGGACTCTTCGGTGTGTCTGGCGTCGCCTTGCCGCCATGGGTACGTGGTTCCTCAGCGACGGGAACCAGTTCGGAATCATCATGCTCGTCTTCTGTGGTATCGCGCTCACCGCGACTGTGAGCGATATCCGCCAGTTTCGCGCCACTGACCTCGAACCCCGCACGTGGTTTTTCGAGCACATCCAGCGCATGGGTGGAGCGTATATCGCGACTATCACCGCGTTCATTTCGACAAATGTGAGAGACGTCTCGGTTGGTCTCCTGCCGGTAATATGGTTGACTCTCGTCGCCGTCGGTACCACTGCCGTCTGGTACGTCTCCCGGCAGTACAGGGCCAAGTTCGACCGTGGCACCGACCATCAGCCAGCGGTGGTACAGGAATGAAGTGAAACCCCGCTTATCAGCACTATTTACGACGTGAATCGTGGGATTATGATCTCGAATTATCGCCGGGAGAATTGAGTAAGCTCATCTTTAACACCCATCCGAACAAAATGACAAATTGAATGAGCCCTGCATCTACATCGAACAGGTCCCCCGAATCTTCCGATCCTGTGTCGGGCTATCGCGACACGCTCAGGTCGGCCTATCACGATTATATCGGCGAACCGGCGAAAGAGCGAGACATCTATGTCGGGTTTGGCCTCTTCTTCGCTGGGGTCACGCTTGCCGTTGTCGGATTCTGCCTCTTTTTGTACAGTAACGTGCTTGAATCCGGGAGTACACTGTACTGGCAGATCCGAGAGGTCGCACTCGTCGTCGGGTTCATCGGGCTTCCCTCCGTGCTATTGAGCGTCGTCGTGCTCCTCCCGGTGGGTTTCAAGACCCGGTTTGTCAGTGCCGCTGGCGCGGTCTTCTGTCTCGCTGCAACTGTAATTCTGGTTGATGTCTTCCCGTACGGATGGACAACCAGTGAGGGTATCAATGGGAGCGTCTGGACGATTAGCGTCTACGCTACTGGCCTAGTTACGCTTGCAGCTTCGACAGGAGCGGCACTGGTCGCGCATTATCTTGAGCAGGCGACAGCCCCAAGCGAATCGACCGAATCGCTTGAGTCAGCCGAGAGTGAATCAGAGTCGGTCAGCAAAGCCGATGTCGACAACGACATACAGCAGGCTCTGGAGGGGGCGGAGCTATCGTGGGGTGGCGTCGAACAACAGCCAAAGACGAAGCGGCTGAATCTGGATATGCCGGACACAGACTCGGACCTCGACCGGACGGCCATCGAGAACTCCGAGGCGACCACGACACGGGCCGACAGCAACGACGTTGACGACGCAGTAGACGGACTCAGGCAACTGCAGGGAGGCCAATCAAAGACGGACCGAGGTACTGGAACCGAAGAGCAGGTCAACGCGCTTACCGAGTTCCGGAATGAACAGAGTGAAGGCGATGATGTGGAAACTGGTGTCGAGGAGCAGAAGGGACTTCTGAGACGTCTTCGGTCATTATTATTCGATTAATCCGTCTGACTGAGCCACATGACATCTACGGCGTCAGTCTCGGAGCGTAGGTTTTACCGTGTTAGTAGACTCCTACGCACCGTCGCTGTAGTGTTGGTACGTAAGTTGTAATTGGTTCTATATTATAGGCTAGTTTTTTCAACTTGGTGGGAGGAATACAACTGTATGCCCCAAGGTCTCGATGTTGGTACGATGAACCTCCTGTCTGCACGTCAAGACGGTAACGAGACAGTGTTCGTGCAGCAGCGGAACTCCTTTGTTGAAATTGACTACAGCGACATGGCCGAACAAATGCTGTCGCGAAGTGACGTTCTCCACATCCGCAAAGATGATCGGGTCTATATCGTTGGTGATGACGCCCTGAATTTCGCGAACATCTTCAGTGAGGAGACACGGCGACCGATGCAGGCTGGGATTCTCTCAAGCGACGAGCAATCAGCCATTCCGATGATTAAGCTCATTACTGAACAGGTAGTCGGACAACCGGAGTATCCGAACGAGCGGCTGTTTTTCTCGGTTCCTGCGGACCCTATCGACGCCGATGTCTCGACGCTGTATCATCAAAAGACCATTGAGTCACTGCTTACTGATATGGGATACAGCCCGGAGCCGATCAATGAGGGGATGGCTGTTATCTACTCCGAGCTAGCAAATCGTGAGTTCACCGGCCTCGGTATCAGCTTCGGCGCAGGGATGACCAACGTCTGTCTGTCGTACTATGCAGTCCCCGTCATGAAGTTCTCTATCGCACGCGGTGGTGACTGGATTGACGAGCAAGCTGCACAGGCGACTGGCACGCCCGTCGATAAGGTTACCTCGGTAAAAGAGGAAGACTTCGCGCTAAACTTCGAGACGGATGTCGGTGGGATTGAGGGTGCGCTGAGCATTTATTACGATAATCTCCTCGACTACGTCATCGAGAACATCATCAGTGAGGTTGATGAAGAGGATGTCGAGGAGGGACTGGATGTCCCGGTTGTCGTAACTGGCGGGACATCGAGTCCTGACGGCTTTGAAGAGCTGTTCGCCGAACGGATCAACGACTCTGAGATTCCGTTCTCGATTAGCGATGTCCGTCAGGCTGAGAACCCACTGTATAGCGTTGCACAGGGAGCGCTCGTCGCAGCGCGGTCGGAAGAAGAGCGGGAAGGGCAAGCCGAGCAAGCCGAGCAGGCCGAAGAGCCGGACACCACCGCCGAGTAGCGGGTATTCACCGATCGCACTACTGCTCGCCTGCGTCAGTTGGGACCTGCTCCCCGCTCCAAGCGATAGACCCGACAGTGGGCATTACTCAGTTTCCTCCCCGTTTTCGACGGCATCAGTGTCTGTGTTTTGATTGTTCCCATCGCTCTCATCATATTTGGCTGTGGGTTCGCCACTCAGTTCGCGTTCACTCTCGTCAATAACGCGGTTCAATTCGTCAGCAGCGTCCTGTTGGAACGTGTTCGCATCAGATCCCAGAGAGATGCCGACTGAAACACCAGCCTGTTCAAGCGAGAGCTCTGGTTGGTCTGTGGGCTCGTCACGTTCCGGAATCGGGACGCTGGGTATTCTGTCAGTATTTTCCGGCTTGCCGAGGTTAGAGTCGGGATGTTGGTTGAACCGGGTAAATGCGAATTCCCAGGACTCTGGAGGGGTGGCCTCGGTGTGATGTGACGCAGAGATGCCTGCGAAGCCGCACGATTCACAGACGATAGCTGTTTGATCAGCGGTCGCAAGCGTATATGTGCTGAGGTCTGAATCGCAGCGGGGACACCACATACCAGAGTATGCGTGTCTCTGCTATACAATGGTTCCGTCAGTTTTCGCCGTCCAGGGAACGAGTTATGAGATGGGCGGCCAATGTTAGAGGCGATGCCGGAGATCGAGATTACGGACACACAACAGGCGGATTTAACATCGGTGCAGGAGGATCTCGAAGACGCGTTCATCAAGACGTACGGTCATATTCGTACGCAGGATGTTGTTGCCTACCTCCTCGATACGTACACACCGCCGGACCGGCTCGAAGACGAGCAAGGCCTGAGTCGTCCCGACTACGAGCGAATCGCCGAAGCTGAGTATCCGGAACTCCAGCGCATCGCATCCGATGTGCCAGAGGTTCCCGGAAGTGGTATTGAAGCCGACGAGATGCGAGGGAAACTGCTCTCGGCGCTTGGGACGAGTGAACTCGCGACGCGCCTTGCAGACATCGAAGCCGACACGAGCGCGAGCAAAGGTACTGAAGAGGGGGAAACTGGTCCAGATAGACCTGGAGAGACGTCGAGCGACGGGCACGGTGGAGCACACGGCGGTGCCCAGACTGGTCCAGCATCCGCTGCCGTCGAAACCGATGACGCAGCCGAACCAACCGAGGCAGCCAACAACAGTCCGGGAGATGCCCTTTCGGTCGCGAACCGTTTACTGACCGAACATGATGAAAAGTGGACTCGGTCGGACGAAAACGACGAACCATACGAAGTCACACTCCCCGATGGGTCGACAGTGAGCGCGCGGACAAAAGACGACGTGCGAAAACTGCTGTTCCAAAACTACTGATCGGACACGCACCGGGAAACGACCATCTCCCCAACGCGCTCTGATGGGGCCACGTCGACGGCTCACGACTCGCTGTCTACTGTGTCCTCGAGGTAGCCGACTCGACACTGCGGACAGACATCACCGGCAAAGAACGACGACTCACTCACAGGGAGTTCGAACGCACACCTTGGGCACGTATATGTGGGATCCGAGTCGGTTGTAGTATTCTCTCCGTCGTCCACTGTGGGCGTGCTCCGGTCCCGGTCGTTTCTACTATCTGGCCCTTCGGATGTTTCAGACGGTGAGTGTGGAGTATCTGTAGCAGCATCGATGATGACTGCATCGTCGCTGTTCAGCGGCGTGGTGCCGGCGTCGGCTGGCTCCTGTGGTTCTGAATCAGACAGGATCACAGCATCGTCAGTCCGTTCTGGTGGTGTCGGTGGAGTCTCCGTCGTAGACGCATCACTCACTTCCGTATCCGAGGGTTGGTCCCCGACCGTGTCCGGCGCAGTCGACGCTGATTCGGGCGACTCGGTCGGGTCCGGTTCCGCCGCCTGCGCCCTGTCTGTCGCTTCGGTCTCGTCTGCTGCGTTCTCTTGCCGTTCCACTGGCTGCCGAGTCTCGGCGCTGTATTCGGCCTTGTCCGGCAGGCCGTCATTTGCGTCAGATTCTTCCATAGTGGATATCAAACCGTGGTTCTCAGAGATATTGCGGATATAGCCACATCGCTGGCAAGACCGGTATTCACGAACGGTTAGAACAGTGCCGCGCTCGCCTTCATCGTACGACTCCTCTATCTTCGAGGCTCCGAAGTCGTGTCCGAATAGTTCACAGCGCATCCCCATGCACGGCTATTTACTTTGCATAGCTAAGAAGGTATTCACAATCAGTGACAACTATGTCTCGTCATACCCGGGCGAGGCCGTCTGTGATTAATCTCCCCCATCGCAAAACACCATGGCTGATACTGAGAGGGACTTGCCCCGGTAGACTGCCCCGACTCCGATCTTGCTGCTGCCTGCTGGCAGTCACGCGGTGAGTGGTATGGCTCTGTCGAAAGTCGCTTCTGCCATGGTTTAGGGGCGTTGTGGATCGAAACCGAACAGCGGGTCAGTGTGTTGAAGTCCGTTCAGTCCGTGTCTCGGAATATGTCGACGATTGAGAAGTGGGATGCCGCCGCTGTTCGTGCCCTCCACGAGGATCTCGTCTCGCTGCATGGCCCCGTCGAACGTGCGAGCAACCACGGTGCCGACGCCGACCCTGGCGAAGGGGTTCGACAGCTGGTGACGACGATTCTCTCACAGAACGTGGCCGACGAGAACACGCGCCGAGCCTCCGAGGCGCTGTTTGCGGCGTACGACGACTTCGCAGCCATTGAAGGGGCAGACCACGATACGCTGGCCGACACCATCCGCGTCGCAGGGCTCCCCGACCAGAAGGCGGCCCGTATTCAGCGGGCGCTTGGGGCCATCCGCGAGGAAACCGGCGGTGCCTACTCTCTTGCCTTCCTCGACGCCATGCCCACCGACGAGGCGAAAGGCTGGCTCACCGATATCAAGGGCGTCGGTCCAAAGACCGCCAGCGTCGTCCTGAACTTCCACTTCGGGAAGCCAACAATGGCTGTCGATACCCACGTCGAGCGGGTCTCCAAGCGGTTCGGGCTAGTGCCCGAGTCGGCGACTAACAAGCGCGCCCACGACGAGCTAGACGCCCTCATTCCTGACGAGCTGACCTACCCGCTGCACGTCCTGCTTATTACCCACGGCCGAGAGTTCTGCTCGGCGCGTACTCCCGACTGTGCGAACCCAGTCTGCGAGCGCTACTGCGGTTGTGAGGAGTGTTAGCGCCGGATTCCAGAGCCGGGACAAGTCAAAACAGCCGTCTTACTGCGAACTCAACAGGTCGCTTCGACTTCCGTTTCGAACGACGATAGCCAGGGCGACGGTACCGACGACAGCAATGAGCGCTCGGCCGCCGAGTCCCAGCGACATCCCAGCGAGCGACGCGAGGGTGTTCGTCAACAGGAACAGCACGACAACGGGGAGCACCCAGCTAACGGTTAGAAGCCACGGCTTGGCTACCCATTCGAAACGGTCGGTTCCGGCGCGGAACTCGGCCAGCGCTTCCACGCGCAGCAGCCAGCCGACGATGACAGTGAACGCGAACAGCCCGACAGTCAAGAGGAGGTCGGCGAGCGTGCCGGAGACGAACTGGAACACCGAGCTTGTGAGCGACAGTCCGCTCCCGGTGGCGGCGAGCAGGACCGATACCAGCACCGTCGCCCGGCGTCGCGGGACGCCGAAGCTGTCGACGAGCGTTGCCACCGGCGTCTCAAGCAGGCTGATGCCGCTGGTCACCGCGGCCATCAGCACAGTCGCAAAGAACGCGGTTGCAACGAGTTCGCCGCCCGGAAGCGTCGCAAACGCCGTCGCGAGCGCCACGAACAGCGCACCGGGACCGCCCTGTCCGGGGTCGACGCCCTGTGAGAAAAGCAGCGGGATGACGACCAGTCCGGCGAGGACTCCGATGAACGTGTTTGAGACTGCGATAACGAGCGTATCCCGTGGAAGCGATGCGTTATCGTCGAGATACGAGGCGTAGGTCAGCATGACTCCAGCGCCGAGCGAGAGGGTGAACAGCGCCTGGCCCGCCGCCGGCCCGATGACGCTCAGGAAGTTCGCGGCGAGGTATTCAGCGTCGAAGCTGAGATAGAACGCGTAGCCGGCGGCCGTACCCGGCTGGGTGGCCGTCCACACTGCGAGGCCGAGGAGAATAATCACGACGCCGGGGAGCATCACCTTCGAGACGCGTTCGATACCGTGGCTCACGCCGAAAAAGACGATAGCAGCGACGATACCGAGGAACAGCAGGTGAAAGGCGACCGCGTCGAGCCCGAAGCTCATCGCCCCGAAGTACTGCTGGGGCTGCCCGAAGTAGGCTCCGACCGGCGAGACGAGCGTGTAGCGGAGGATCCACCCGCCGACGACAGAGTAGAACGAGAGGATAACGAGCGTTGTGAGGACGTTGAACGCGCCCAGCCATGACCCCCAGCGGGAGCCGGTGAGTGAGCGCAACGCCGCGGTTGGCGTCTGCCGCCCACAGCGTCCGAGGACGAACTCAGCGAGCAGTCCCGGAACGCCGATGCCGACGACGACGAGCAGATAGACGATGAGGAACGCGCTGCCGCCGTTCCCGGCGGTCAGCCACGGGAACCGCCAGATGTTCCCGAGGCCCGCTGCACCGCCGACAGCGGCAAGCACGAAACCGAGGTTCGAGATCCAAGAATCACGATCGGACATTCGTGTACACGTCTGTACGATGGGTACTCAAGTTCCTGTTGATTCGGTTGCTTGCGTGTAATCAGGAAGTAGTTAGAAACGCAATATGACAGCGCGTCCGAACCGCCATGGGTCGCTCCGTAGGCGACCGCCAGAAGGTCGGTGCCAGCGGTCCAGACCAGCGCCAACAGCCCGTCTCAGACCGCGAGGTACTCCGCAATCGCGTCCTCGTCGGCAATCGTCGACGGGCCGAGTTCGTCGACGACCGTCCCACGCTCCATCGCGTAACAGCGGTCGGCCATCTCACGGATGACGCCGAGGTTTTGCTCGACGAACAGAATCGTCGTCCCGAGGTCGGCGTTGATGGTCTGCATATCCTGGCTGATCTGATCGACAATAGAGGGCTGGATGCCCTCGCTGGGCTCGTCGAGCAGGAGCAGGTCGGGGTTCGAGACCAGTGCGCGGCCGATGGCGAGCATCTGCTGTTGCCCGCCCGAGAGCGTGCCGGCCTCCTGGCTGGCCCGCTCTTCGAGTACGGGGAAGTAGTCGTATATCTGGTCGTACAGCGTTTCATCGCTGTCAGACCGAATGGTCTCACCCATTTTGATGTTCTGTTCGACGGTTAGCTTTGGGAACACGTCCCGGCCCTGCGGGATATAGCCGATTCCGGCCCGGGCGCGCTCGTCGGCGCTCGCGTGGGTCACATCCACGCCGTCGTAGCGGATGGTCCCCTCGCTGGACTCCAGTAAACCCATCACCGTCTTCAGGAGCGTCGTCTTGCCGACGCCGTTTTTTCCCATCACGCCGACGATTTCCCCCTCCTCGACAGAGAGGTCCACGTCCCGCAGTATCGGCGTCGTGTCGTAGGCAGCGGAAACGTCGTCGAGTTCGAGCATCACGACTCACCACCCAGATAGATCCGCTGGACCTCCGGGTCGGATTCGATTTCCGCAATCGCTCCCTCGCGGAACACCTCGCCGTTGTGCAGGACGGTCACTTCCTCGGCGATGCTCGCGACGAAGTCGGTGTCGTGTTCGATGACGATGAAGGCAATCCCTTTCTCCTCGTTGAGCCGTCTGATCCGCTCGGCGATAGCTTCGCGCTCGCCCACGTCGAGGCCGGCGACCGGCTCGTCCAAGAGGAGGAGGTCGGGTTCGAGCGCGGCAGCCATCCCGATTTCGAGTTGCTGTTGCTGGCCGTGTGAGAGCTGGCCGGCTTCGACGTCCTCGTAGCCGGTGAGACCAGCAGCCCCGATGGCCTCGGCGACAAGCCGCCGTCGTTCCTCCCCGTCGGCGAACTGCTGGACGGGGAGTCTGACGTTCTCTCTAACGCTCAGGTCACCGTACACGGACGGGACCTGGAACTTCATACTGATGCCGCGTGACACCCGCTCGTGTGGTTCGAGGTCGGTGATATCGTGGCCGTTGTAGTAGATACTGCCGTCACTCGCCTCGTAGGTACCGGTAATCAGGTTCAGTAATGTTGATTTGCCAGCGCCGTTTGGACCGATGAGACACCGTAGCTCCCCTTCGGCGACCGAGAAGTCCACGTCGTCAGTAGCGGTGAACCCGCCGAACTGTTTGACGAGCCCGTCGGTCTGCAGCAGTGTCTCGGTTCTGTCGCCCGTTGCCAGTTCCGCAGCGGTCTGCCGGACGTTCGGTCCAAGCGGGTCGATGTCGGATTCGGTTTCAGTATCACTCATTAGTCACTCACCTCACTCGGCGCATCGGGTGTGTCGGCTCCACCGGCTTCGCCCGGTCCGAGTCGAGTTGCGACGATCTGCTCGTGGAGCCACGGAACGAGACCGCTCGGAAGAACCAGAATCGTCACTAGCAACAGAGTGCCAAGCAGGACCAGCGCCAGCTCACCCGCCATCGAGATGCGGAGGTATTCGATGGCAAGCGTTGCGACAACGGCCCCGAGCAAGCTCTTTCGGCCGCCGATACTCACCCAGATGACCGGCAGCGTCGCGAACAGCAGCGAGAACACGGTCGGGTCGATGTAGACGTTTCGTGCGGCGTACAGCACGCCGGACAGGCCCGCCAGTGCGCCGCCGAGCGTGAACACGACGAACTTGACGCGGGTCACGTTGTAGCCGAACATTTCGGTTCGGTCCTCGTCCTCGCGGACGGCGACCATCACGCGACCGTAGTCAGAATTGACGAGGGCTCGCAATGCGAGGTACGTCCCGACCAACAACACTAGGACGAGGTAGTAGAACGGACTGATCTCAAACGCTCCGATGCCGATTACCCGCATCGGGAACGGGTTGTAAATGAACTGGTACGACAGCCCACCGACACCGAGAGTCAACAGCGGGATGTCCGGCATCCCGTTGAACCCGCCGAGCGCCGCCTCGCCGATGGCCCACTCGGAGCCGGCGGTCTGGGCCATGAACGTGTGGAGCACGATGGTCGAGACGAGCGTGATGATAGTCACGTAGACGTCACGCACCCCGCCGTAGAACATGAAGTAGCCCAGTATCGCTGCGCTGAGGCCACCGCCGACGATACCGGCGACGACGGCGGCCGTAATCCCACCCGGGGTCGCAAAGTTGATCGAGACGACGCCGAACGTGTAGGCTCCGATGCCGAAGAAGACGACCTGCCCGAAGCTCAGCACGCCAGAGTAGCCCCAGACGACTGACAGGGAAAGCCCCAAAAGAGCCAGCACCATGAACAGCGACAGCTGGGAGCTGTCACCGAAGGCTGGGTAGACGGCGAGCGCCGCTACAGCGGCGGCGAAGCCACCCCAGAACCCGCGGGATTCCCCGATGGTGTTTGGCCCCTCGAACCGACTGCGGAGCCGACCCGGAAGCGACCTGTTCGCCTCGCCGTTTGCACTGTTTCTCGCCATCTAGTCGCTCTCCTGTCTCCGTTTCCGCAGTTGGTCGATGAAGCCGGTGATGCCGTTAGGGAGGAACCGTAGGGCGATCAGCGCAGCAACGAGCAGCGCGATACGGCCGATGAACGTCCCGTAGAGATTCGAGAACGTGGCCAGAATCGCCCCGAGGACACCCCCCGACAGCGCGGTCCCGAGGACGACGCTCGGCCCCCCGACGACGACGGCGACGAACGCCTCAACCAGAAACTGGTCGCCCAGCGTCGGCTGCATCGAGATGACCGGCGCGAACAGCGCGCCGGTCAGTCCCGCCAGCGAGGAGCCGATTCCGAACGTCAGCATGTACATCCGGTCGGTGTTGACGCCCATGGCCTGTGCCGTTTGCTTGTCCTGTATCGTCGCCCGGGCACGCATCCCGAAGTCCGTCCGAGTGAACAGGTAGTAGGTGACCAGGAGCAGCCCGATGCTGACGCCGGCCAGGACGATTCGGTACGACGAGTACGAGAACTCCCCGTACGATATCGCACCGAACGGCGTGGCAATCTGGTCGATGGAGTTCCCGAAGCGTATCCGAGCGCCTTGTGTCAGTATCAGGCTAAGCCCGAAGGTGGCGACCATGGAATCGGCCAGTCGGTCGTACAGCGGCTCGATGATGTCACGGCCGAGCGTCCGCTGGCTGACATAGTTGGGCCACGCTCCGGAGATTATCACCCGCTCAGTCAGAATCCCGAAGAGGCCGGTGACCAGACCGCCGACAAGCATCGCCACGACGAGCGGGAGTCCGAGTTGCGTCACGGCCAGCGTCGCAGTGTAGGCCCCGATAAGAATGAACTCCCCGTGTGCCAGGTTGATGACGCCCATGATGCCGAAGATGATGGCCAACCCCGCCGCGGCGAGTACGATGAACGCGAAGCTATCGAGGAACTGTAACGCGAGGTTGATCCCGTTTACCATCCCTACTCGGCCTCCTCGTAGTAGTCGACCGGGGTGTACTGGGTCTGCTCCGGGTTCTCGGGGAGGTTACAGCCGGCCGTCTCCGAGAGGAACGTCTCGGGAATCTGGCGGTTCTCGACGGCCTCGATGTTGTGCTCCTCGTCGGCGCGCATAATCCACATGTGGTGGTCGACGTGGTGGGTCGCGCCGTCGAGCCTGATAGTCTCGCCCTCGGGCGCTTCGGGGGCCTCCTCGGTGCCGAGTTCGATGCCCGATTCCAGGGCGTCGATGACTTCCGGCTGTTCGGTGGTCCCGGCCTGCTCGACGGCCTTCTTGTACATGTACGTCGAGAAGTAGTTGGTCTCGGCCTCTTCGTTGAGGTAGGGTGCGTCGGGGTACATCTCGAAGTACCGGTCGACGAAGCCGCCGTCACCAGTATTGCTCTCGGTCGGCACCTCCTCCATGTAGTTGACGCCGGCGTAGATGTTTGCCATCGCGGGCGGGTCGAGCCGACGGTGCTCGTACCCCTGTGCCATCGCCGTTGACGTGCCGATAGGAATGTCGAGGCCGGCCGAGGCCTTCTGTTCGTAGAACGACGTGTGGTTCGCCCCGACAAGCATCGACATGACGAAATCCGGGTCCGCCTCCTGAATCCGGTTGATGGTCGACCCGAAGGAGGACTCGCTCAGCGGGATGAACTCCTCGCCGAGGACGTTCGCGTCGTTTTCGTTCGCCAGCACCTTTACCCAGTCCGCAGAGAGCTGGCCGAAGTTGTAGTCGGCCGCGATGGTGTAGATGTCCGGGCCGAACTCCTCGACCAGGTACGGGAGGACGATGCCGAGTTGCTGGCGGGCGGTCGGGCCGACCGCGAAGGTGAACTCGTCGCAGACGCCGCCCTCGTACTGGGTGGTGTAGAAGTACAGCTGTTCGTTGCGGTCGATAATCGGGCGGATGGCCTCCCGAGTCGCCGAAGAGTAGCCGGCCCACAGCGCGTCGACGTTCTCCTCGTTTATCGCCGTGCGAGTCAGTTCCTGGTAGCGCTGGTTGTCCGACTGAGGGTCGCGCTGGAACGTCTCTATCTGCTTGCCGTCGATGCCGCCGTTGGCGTTGATTTCCTCGATGGCGAGCATCGACGCCTTGGCCTTCGGGTCGCCGACGAGGGCGAAGTTCCCGGACTGGTCCTCCAGCACGCCGATTTTGAGCGTATCAGTACTGCTTGCGGTGTCCGTAGAAGTCCCACCTTCACCGGCGGAACAGCCGGCGAGGCCGGTGACGAGTGCGGCCCCGCTCGCGCCGAGGAACTGGCGGCGACTGAGAGGGGACCGGCTCATGCTTTCACATCCGAGACTAGGTTTTTGTTAGGATTGTTACTTCCATTATATTTGGTCATCTCTCGTTCTTTACTCAGGATATCCGAACGTTCGTCCATGATATCGTTCACAGTGTTGCCGTCTGGGAGGTAGCAAATAAGGTTTACCACTCTTATCTTATATTGTCCACCACACACTCTTGATAGTATAAGGTCGTCAAAGGATATGACGAATAGTCGCCGTACCCATCAATATTAGAGTTTAAGTTTGGATTGTTTCATAATTTCATCTCCCAATTATTCGATGCGGAAAAAGTAGAAGTCAAAGCGTTATTTTTTCACAGCGAATTATCTCGCCGCTGTCAGGCAGTTTTGCGCTCTCAGTCCGCAGATCACCCGTCATATCCTCGCCCGCGTCACTGGAGCCATCGCTGTCGGTACAGACGACAGACTGGACGTGAGTCGTGTTGACTCCCGGAAGTAGGACAGTTCGATAGTCGAACCCCTTTATCTGGGTCCGGAACTTTATTATTTAATCCAGTTCTCGACATAGGGGCGTCACTTGCGCAGAGAGCAATCATTTTAGTATGCGTATTCAAAGAAAGGGGCAGATGATAGACAAACAGTCAGAAATGCGCGGGGCGGTGGCGCGATGAGTGACGGACTCGTTCCCGGCGAGGTCATCCCGGACGAAGGGACAGTGACGCTGAACGAGGGCCGGGAAACGACCGAGGTGACCGTCGGGAACACGGGCGACAGACCCTCGCAGGTCGGGTCCCACTTCCACTTCTTCGAGGCTAATGCAGCCCTGGAGTTCGACCGCGAAGCGGCCATGGGGATGCGGCTGAACATCCCCGCCGGGACGGCCGTCCGGTTCGAACCCGGCGACGAGCAGACCGTCGAACTCGTCGAAATCGGCGGGAAGCGCCGCGCCCACGGGATGAACGGCCTCGTGAACGGGAGCGTCGACGGGGACACGAGCGACGCGGTCGAGCGCATGCGCGCGGCCGGATTCGGAGACACCGGGGCCGACGACGAGGAGGGAGCGGAGTGACACGCGACATCGACCGCGAGAACTACGCCGAACTGTACGGGCCGACGGAAGGCGACAAAGTTCGGCTCGGCGACACGGAGCTGTTCGCCGAGGTTGAGGAGGATCTGCGGACCCACGGCGACGAGGCGGTGTTCGGCGGCGGCAAGACCCTCCGTGACGGGCTGGGCATGGCACCCGGCGTCACGCAGGCGGAGGGCGCGCTCGACTGGGTGCTGACGAACGCGACGATTATCGACCCCGTGCTGGGCATCGTCGCCGCCGACATCGGCATCCGGAACGGCGAAATCGCCGGCATCGGGAAGGCCGGCAACCCCGACACGATGGACGGCGTCGACATGGTCGTCGGCCCGTCGACGGACGTGTACCCGGCCGAGGGGAAGATCGCGACCGCCGGGGGCCTGGACATCCACATCCACTTCAACTCCGCACAGCTCCACGAACACGCGCTGTCGGGCGGTATCACGACGATGCTCGGCGGCGGGTACGGGGGCGGGGCGACGACGACCACGACCGGCCCGGAGAACATCAAGCGCTTCCTGCAGGCAGCCGAGGCGTGGCCGGTCAACGTCGGCTTCTACGGGAAGGGCAACGCTTCGGAACCGGGACCGCTCCGCGAGCAGGTCGCGGCCGGGGCTTGCGGGCTGAAACTCCACGAGGACTGGGGGTCGACGCCCGAGACCATCGATACCTGCCTCGAAGTCGCCGAGGACGAGGACGTGCAGGTCTGTATGCACACGGACACGCTGAACGAGGCGGGCTTCCTGGAGAACACCTTCGGGGCCGTCGACGGCCGGACCATGCACCTGTTCCACATCGAGGGTGCGGGCGGCGGCCACGCGCCGGATATCATGGAGATGGTCGGCGAGCCGAACATGCTCCCGTCGTCGACCAATCCGTCGATGCCCTACACCGACAACACGTTCGACGAGCACCTCGACATGGTGATGGTGTGTCACCACCTCAACCCCGACGTGCCAGAGGACGTGGCCTTCGCAGAGTCGCGGGTGCGGGCGGAGACCATCGCCGCCGAGGACGTCTTGCACGACATGGGGGCCATCTCGATGATGACCTCCGACTCACAGGCGATGGGGCGGATGGCCGAGGTCATCCCGCGCACCTGGCAGACCGCCTCGAAGATGAAGTCCCAGCGCGGGCCGCTCCCCGAGGACGAGGGGACCGGCGCGGACAACCACCGCATCAAGCGCTACATCTCGAAGTACACCATCAACCCCGCCATCTCTGCGGGTATCGACGAGTACGTCGGGACGCTGGAACCGGGGAAACTGGCCGACATCTGCCTCTGGGACCCCGCCTTCTTCGGCGTCAAGCCGGCGATGACGTTCAAGGGCGGCTTCCCGGTCCACTCCGAGATGGGCGAGGCCAACGGCTCGCTGATGACCTGCGAGCCCATCATCCAGCGCGAGCGGGCCGGCGCGGTCGGCAAGGCCAGACACGCCCTCTCGCTGTCGTTCGTCTCCCCGGCGGCCGCCGAGGCCGGCGTCGGCGAGGAGTACGGGCTCGACTCCCGCGTCGTGCCGATAGAGGGCGCGCGAACGCCCGGCAAGGACGACATGGTGTACAACGACTACTGCCCCGACGACATCGAGGTCGACCCCGAGACGTTCGAGGTCCGGGTCGACGGCGAACACGTCACCTGCGAACCGTCCTCCGAACTACCACTCGCACAGCGGTACCTGCTATGAAACTCACAGCCAAAGAACAGGAGCGACTCACGGTCTTTACCGCCGCAGAGGTCGCGCGACGCCGCAAGGAACGCGGCGTCCCGCTGAACCACCCCGAAGCCGTCGCCTACATCAGCGACTGGTGCATCGAGCGCGGCCGCGACGGTCAGTCCGTCGCCGAAATCCGGTCGGGCGCGTCGAAACTGCTCGGCCGCGAGGACGTGATGGACGGCGTCCCGGAGATGATCGACATGATTCAGGTCGAACCGGTGTTCCCCGACGGGACGAAACTCGTCACGGTTCACGACCCGATTCGCTCCGACAGTGTCGGGGCGGCCGACAGCGAGAGCGAGGACGCGGCGGCCGACGGCGGCGACGCCGCGACGGAGGCCGAGGAGTGAGCCTCACGCACCGCGACGTGGCGACGGTCGGCATCGGCGGCCCGGTCGGCTCCGGGAAGACGTCGCTGTTGACCGCGCTCGTCCCGAAACTGCGTGAGCAGGGCCTGGACGTGGGCGTCATCGCCAACGACATCCTGACCCAGGAGGACGCCGACGTGCTCCGCGAGCGGTTCGCCGGGGTCGTCCCCGAGGACCTCGTGGCCGGCGTCGAGACCGGCGCGTGCCCGCACACGGGCATCCGCGAGGACCCGTCGATGAACCTCCAGCAGATAGACGCCTTCCTCGCCGAGCACCCGGAACTGGACCTCGTGTTGGTCGAGAGCGGCGGCGACAACCTCGCGGCGACGTTCAACCCCGAACTCGCCGACTACTCGCTGTACGTCATCTCCGTCGCCGAGGGCGAGGACATCCCCCGCAAGCGCGGGCCGGGGGTCGTCGACTGTGACCTGCTCGTCGTCAACAAGACCGACCTCGCGCCCCACGTCGGCGTCGACCTCGACGTGATGGAGCGGGACGCCGACGAGGTCCGGGACGGCCCCGTCGTCTTCACCAACTGCAAGGACGAGACAAACGTCGACGAGGTGCTGTCACACGTCCGGGAGGGGGTGCTGTTCGCCTGATGGCCGCCGACGCGCCCCATCCGGCGTTCGAGGGGTACGCGACCGAAGCCGTCCCGCAGGCCGCCGTGGGGTCGCCCGGGAAAGACGGCGTCCTCGAACTGACCTTCGAGCGGACCGGCGACGGGACGACCCTGGTCCACGACTACGCGACGGTCCCGTTCCACATCTCGGGGACGCTGGGCCACGACCCCCTCCCCGAGGCCGACACCGTCTTGGTCCAGTCGCCGACCGGCGGCGTCGCACAGGGGGACCGCCACGACGTGACTATCGAGGTCGGCGAGGACGCCGTCGCCCACGTCTCGACCCAGAGTTCGACGAAGGTCCAGACGATGACGTGTAACTACGCCGCTGCCGAGACGACGCTTAGCGTCGGCGCTAGCGGCCATCTGGACTACGTGCCCGAGCCGACGATTCTCCACGCCGACTCGCGGTACCTGCAGGAGCTGTCGGTCGAGCTGGCCCCCGGCGCGACCGCCGTCGTCAGCGACGTCGTCGTCCCCGGACGACTCGCCCGCGGCGAGCGCTTCGAGTTCGAGCGGTACCTCTCCCGCGTGCGTGCAGACGGGCCGGACGGCCTCCTGTTCGAGGACGCGACGCACCTGACGCCGGCCGACGGCGACCCGACGGCCCCCGGCGTCCTCGGCGAGTTCACCGTCTACGGGACGGCGTTCGTCCTCGCGCCCGACCGCGACGAGGGCGAACTCAGCGACGCCTTGCACGCGGTCGTCGCCGACGGCAGGGCCCGCGCCGGCGCGACGGCGCTCCCGAACGGTGCCGGCGTCGCGGTCCGTGCCCTCGGCGACCGGGCCGAGACCGTGCAGTCGACGCTGCACGCGGCCTGGGACCACGGCCGACGGGAATTGCTGGACGCGCCCGCGCCGTCCGGGAGGAAGTACTGATGCTGGTCGCGGACACCTACCTCGGCCACCGCGACGACGAGGCCGTCGCCGAGGCGGTCGACGGGTCGGACCACGCGACGGTCGTGCTCTCGGACACCGAACGGCGGCGCTCGCGGGTGCGCACCGAAACGACGGCCGGCCGGGACCTCGGTATCGTGGTCGCCCGCGACCTCGCGGACGGCGACGTGTTGGAAGCCGACGGCGGCACCCTCGTCGTCGTCGAACTCGCTGCGGTCGAGGCTCTGGTGCTCGATTTCGCCGACAGCGACGTGTCATCGACCGCGGCGCTGGAGGTCGGTCACGCGGTCGGGAACAGGCACTGGAACCTCGCGGTCCGCGGCGAAGAGGCCCTGTTCCCGGTCACTGAGTCGAAATCGAGGATGGAGGCCACGGTGGCCGACCTGCTCCCTGCGGACGTGCCGACGCGGTACGAGCACGTGCCGCCGACCACCTTTGACGATGACGAGGTCGACCACACCCACGGCGACGAGGGCCACGGAGGCCACAGTCACGGCGGCCACGCCCACGACCACGGCGTCCGCACTATCGACGGGGGCGAGCGATGACCGACGCCGCGACGCTCGAATCGTTCCGGCTGGCGGATTCGTTCTTGCCGGTCGGGACCTACACTGTTTCCTACGGGCTGGAACAGTTCATTCAAGACGACCGCGTCGAGGATGCGGCAGACCTCGAAGCGCTCCTGTCGACGTACCTGCGCCGGCAGGTCGGCCCCGCCGAACTCGTCGCGCTCCGGGCGGCACACGCCGCCGCCACCGAGGGCGACCTCGACGAGGTCTGCCGGGCCGACCGACGGCTCTCGGCCGTGACGCTGGCCGCGGAGTTCCGCGAGAGCGCCCAGCAGTCCGGCGACCGACTGCTCTCACTCCAGACGGAACTGCGCGACGAGGCCATGCTGGACCGCTACGCGGAGCGCGTCGACGCCGACGACGCGCCCGGGAACTACGCCGTCGTGCTCGGCGTTGCGACGGGACTGGCCGGCGTCGCCGTCCGCGAGGCCTGCCTGCTGTGCTGTCACGGCTTCGTCACCGGGCTGCTGGGCGCGGCCCAGCGACTCCTCTCGCTGGGTCACACGGATGCCCAGCGAATCCTGAACGAGCTACAGCCGGTGATGACGGCCGCAGTCGAGGAAAGCGCGGACCGGGGGCTGGACGAGATGGCTCCGTTTGCCCCCCTCGTAGACGTACTGGCCGCCGATCATGAACGGGCAGAGCGCCGGCTGTTCGCCAGTTGACGGCCAGACGTTCGAGCGCAACAGGTCGGCCAGTACTGTTCCCGGACAGGCTCTCAGAGGAAAGAAGAAACCGGGGGAGTTCGGGTGTCAGGGCTGGCCCGTTATTCAGCACTCGCGACGAGCAGAAATGTCTCCGGCCGCACAGCTGCGAACTCAACCGTGAACTCGTGCTGTCGGAGCGCGTCCGTCGCCTCGTCAGCCGAAAATCGTTCATCGACGGGCGGCCCACTGTGACCACTGCCGGAAGCCGCCCAATCGGCGACAGCGAACGTTCCGCCAGATTTGAGCACTCGTGCAACCTCGTTTAGCGCCCCGTCGCTAGCGAACTCGTGGTACGTCATCGTCGAGAACGCCCCATCAAGGCCGGCAGTATCGAACGGGAGGTCATCGACCGCGCTCGTCACAAGATCGACGTTGTCGGGGACACCTTTCTCCCGGTAGTAGTCGTGCATCGCCTCCTGGATATCCACGGCGTACACATGGTCAACGGCCGATGCAACATCGTCGGTGTAGAAACCAGTCCCACTCCCGAGGTCCGCGACCGTGTCGTCCCGATTGGCCGACAACGCCCAGCGGAGCTCTTCCGCGGAGAGAAATCGGTACCGTTGCTGTGCGTCTTCGAGCTTGTCGGCCCGGTCGGCGTCGAACGTGTGATACCCCATGTTAGAGGTTCTGGAACGCCTCGTCAACGATTTCGCCGGTGTCAGCCACGATGTCTGCCATCTCCTCGTTGTGGGGGGCCATTCCAACGAGGCGAGCAATACGCATAATCGAAACGTGATAGACGCGCTGTTGTTCGGGTTCTTCCTCCCAGATGACGACGTTGCAGGCCATGAGTGCGCCGAGTTTGTTGTCCGTCGCGTCGAGAGCACGGTCAGCGACCTCGGGATTGCAGGCACCCAGCACGTAGTATGGGTCACGGTCCGCGTCAATCTTCTCGTTGAGCATCTCAGACGGCGAGAATTCGACGGGGACCCCGAATCCAGCGTCGGTAAACACGTCCCGGACGTGTTCGATAGCGTCCTCGTGGCTCATTTCGAGCGTCGCCTGTTGTTCACCGATGTCTTCAGGGTCGATCTGACTCGGGTCGATTGGGAGCGTCATTCGTGTATTGTATTGTGGCTACAGAACAAAATCTCTTCGGGTGCACGTCAGCGGCGTGAGCCGTTCTCGCAGATCTTGAATCAGACGAATCGGTCGCTACATATTGAGGGTGTGACTGTCATCTGTGGGCTGAATATAGGTATCGTCCAGCCACTCAGGAGTGATGTAGATGTAGAGTGGCACGGAAACTGCGCCGTGAGCGAGTGCTACCGAGCTACCGCGCTGGGTCTGTCCTTGGAATCCCGCGCCAACGCTCTCAGGAAGAACCGGTCGTGTGAAAAGTGGGCAGCAATACCACAAATACAGTGGTATCAAAGGTTCAGCCACGGGTACGACTCAATCGTTCTCCGCCACAAAGACGACATGAGCGGTTGAGTAAGCAGCACCGGGTGTGTCGAGGCCGGGGAGTGAAACTGGCACGACACCGCGACGGGGGAGACTGCCTTGACGGTAAAAGTCGTGTCACTTGTATGACTGTGCTCCCACCCACTCGTTAGCTAGCAGCTTTTGCGTGCATTTGTGCGAACTGTACACAAGTCTTTTAACCGCGTAGCGGCTACGAAGACGTGATAACAATGCCAGATTCGATGTCTGAACAACTCCGACAGGACATGCAGTGCGAGGGGCTATTGGAATGTTTCCACGGCCTCAAGGAACTCGATAAAGAGTGCTTTCGAGCGCTCGTCGAGGCTGACGAACCGCTGACCGTCGACGAGCTCGCCGAAGCAGTCGACCGAGAGCGCTCGACCGCGTATCGCGCCGTCCAGCGGCTCCTCCAGACGGGCTTCATCGAGAAAGACCAGATCAACTACGATCAAGGCGGCTACTACCACGTCTACTCGCCGACAGACCCGTCACAGATCGCAGACGAGATGCAGCGGATGCTCAACGACTGGTACGCAAAGATGGGGCAACTGATTCAGGAGTTCGAAAACAAGTACGAACAGGCTGAGTCCACGGCCCCTACTGTCGAAAGCTAACGACGCCCCTCTATCGTACCCTGGCTCCCGCGCCGCGTCGATTTGTACCTGTGGCGACGTATATTTTTACGGTGCCTGTCCGGCATTCAATAATTCATAGTATTGTGCTTTCTGTGCAAACACTTATTTATCGCAAACGCCTATGATATATCGATGACAACCGATACTCCGTCCGACACCGAGATGGCCGCGACGAACGAACCGCTTCACATTGACGGAGCGGACCAACTCAACGATGTCATCGGCAAGCACAATGTCGTCCTCGTGGATTTTTATGCCGACTGGTGCGGCCCGTGCCAGATGCTCGAACCGGTAGTCAAGACGCTAGCCGCGGAAACCGATGCGACCGTAGCCAAGGTTGATGTCGACGCCAACCAGCAACTCGCTCAGTCGTATGGTGTCCGGGGCGTCCCAACACTCATCCTGTTCGCCGACGGTGAGCAGGTCGAAGAGATCGTCGGCGTCAAAGGCGAAGCTGACCTCCGAGCGCTTATCGAGTCCTACACTGAATAGAATCGCATTTCTACACCGTCGAATAAGGAAAGTATCGCGACGACTGAGTCGAGCACGTGAGGCCGACCACCGTCGACGACGAGTCTGAGAAGCCGAGTCGCCCGCCATCCGCCAGCACGCGGTTGCCCTCTGTGGGCTCAGCTCACTCACTGTCCGACTGATCTTGGTTTATAAATACTTGGTGCGAGTTCAACCCCGGTGCACGCACCCACTCGTAATATATTGTCGGGTCCGCTATTACGCCACGTAATGACAAAAGCAGCCATCATCATCCTCGCAGGGACGGAGGGACACGAAAACCTCGGCCGGCTCGCAAACGGCCTCGAAGCCGCAACGGAGTTCGCACAGAACGATGAAGACGACCTCGAACTCATCTTCGACGGGGCCGGAACACAGTGGATTCCGGAACTCGAAGACGAGGACAGCGACTACCACGAACTGTATCAGAGTCTCAAGGATGACGTTGCAGTCTGTGACTACTGTTCCGGCGCGTTCGGCGTCGAAGACGCCGTCGACGACGCCGGGCTTGTCACGCTGGACGACCACGACGGCCACCCGAGCATCCGCTCACTCGTCGACGACGACTACGAGGTCATCACCTTCTAATTCCGACAGCAGAGGTCCAATCGCGCTGTATCGACCCACAGCGCGGCTGAATCGAAGGCCGTCCGTGTCTTTCACGGGAACCACCGGACAGCCAATTCGAATCCGCTCCGGACACAAGTATTCACAGTGGTCTCTGCAGTTACCCATTTCTCACTCAACACTAAGTACTGCAGCGACGCAACGGACTGTATGACAGACCCGTTCGTAGTCATCGGTGGCGACGCAGCCGGGCTAAGCGCCGCGAGCAAGTTCGCCCGTGAGGCACCGGACCGTGGCGTGATTGTCTTCGAGAAGGGTGAGTGGGTGTCCTACGCCCACTGCGGGACGCCGTACTACGTGAAGGGAACTGTCGAGCGGCTGACTGACCTCCTCTCGCTGTCGCCCGAGCAGGCGGCCGAACGAGGTATCGACCTTCGCCGGAACCACGAGGTCGTCAGCGTCGATACCGATGCCGAGACGGTCACCGTCGCGCACGACGGCGAGACGTTCGACCAGCCATACGGCGACCTGCTCGTCGCGACAGGTGCACACGCCGTGACTGGACCGATCGCAGGGGCGGACCTCGACGGCGCGTTCACGATGCACGGGCTGGACTCGGCCGCCGCAGTCCGCGCCGCGCTGTCCGGACCTGACGACGACGCCGTCGACACGAGTATCGAATACGTCGATACGGCGCTCGTCAAAAAGTATACCGACTGGGAGCCACCCGAGCGCGTCGCCATCGTCGGCGGCGGCTACGTCGGCGTGGAGATGGCCGAGGCGTTCCGCGCCCACGACGTGGAGACGCACCTCTTCCAGCGGTCGGGCCACCTCCTGCCGCCGTTCGGGGAAGCAGTGGGCGAGCGCGTTGCCGACCACCTCCGGGAGCAGGGCGTGACGCTGCATCTGAACACCGCTGTAGACGAACTCGTCGGCGACGAAAACGGGCGTGTTGCGTCAGTCGCTCACGACAGCGGCACCACCGATATGGGCCTCGCACTGGTCGGTATCGGCATCCGGCCGAACACCGCACTCGTCACAGACACACCGGTTGAACTGGGTGGTTCCGGGGCGATAGCGGTCGACGAGTACGGGGCGACGAACGTCGATGGCGTCTACGCCGCCGGGGACTGCGCCGAGGACCGCCACGCCGTGACCGATGCGCCCGACTGGGTTCCGCTCGGACTGACTGCGAACCGGGCCGGTCGCGCAATCGGGCAGACCGTCGCTGGTGACCCCTCCCTCGTCGGCGATATCGCCGGGACAGCCGTCGTGAAGGCGTTCGACCTCGAATGCGGGCGCGTCGGCCTCCTCGACCACGAAGAGGCCAGCACTGCCGGGTTCGACCCGGTATCGAAAACAGTCACCGCCGGCTCCCGGTCAGGGTACTACCCCGGCGGCGACGACACCGACGTGACATTGGTCGCAGACCGGAAGAGCGGTCGCCTGCTGGGCGGTGCAATCGTCGGCGAAGACCGTGCGGCGATACGTATCGACACGCTCGCGACGGCCATCGAGGCTGATATGACTGTCGACGAACTGGAACGACTTGACCTGGCGTACGCGCCGCCGTTCAGCCCCGTCTGGGACCCGGTGCTGGTCGCCGCGAAGGTGCTCAACGGACACCTCTAGGGGCCACGGCTCAGAGCGTTACAGACGCTTCACGCCGCTGGCGACAGCGAGGTACAGCGGCAAGGCGAGCAAGAGAGCCCCACCGATCAACCCCCAGTCGGCGAAGCCGAGCGGGACCGTCCCGAAGTAGGTGTTGAGAGGAGTGTACAGGACGGCGAGCTGCAGGAGTACCGACCCACAAACGGCGGAGGCCAGCCACCGGTTCGACAGTTGCGGTGTCTCCCGGAGCCAGCGAATCACGTGCAGTTTCTCGAATTCGAGGAAGACGAACCCGGTGAACACCATCGTCATCGCGTAGGGCGTGACTGTGGGTGCGCCTGCAAGCGTGACCAGTAGCAGCCCGAGCATTACGGCTGTCGAAATGACTCCTGTGCCCCCGATGAGTGCGAGCATCTCGCGGTCGATGATGCCCCGGTCCGGGTCTCTGGGCGGCCGCTGCATCACGTCGCCGCTTTTCGGGTCGGCCCCAAGCGCGAGCGCTGGCAGTCCGTCAGTCAGGAGATTAATCCACAGCAATTGTACCGCCGGCAAGACGAGGTAGCCAAAGAGCGAGGCGAGAAAGACGATAGCCACTTCTGCCACATTGGCACTCAGCAGGTACCCGACGAACTTCCAGACGTTGTCGAAGATCGCCCGTCCGCGCTCGATTGCCCGCTCGATTGTCGCGTAGTTATCGTCCAGCAGGATAACATCGCTGGCCTGTTTGGCCACGTCAGTTCCGCGGACGCCCATTGCGACGCCGATATCGGCGTTTTTCAGCGCCGGTGCGTCGTTGACCCCGTCGCCAGTCATTGCGACGGTATGGCCGTTCGCCTGTAACGCTTGCAGAATCCGTACTTTGTGCTCAGGAGACGTGCGTGCGAACACGTCCACAGACTCGACACGCTCACGGAGCGCTGCCTCGGAGCAATCCTCGACGTCGCGGCCGTCCATCACGCGCTCGCCGATCCCGAGTTTGCCGGCGATGGCCGCGGCGGTCCGGACGTTGTCCCCGGTCACCATCTTCACGCCGACGCCGGCACGCTCAGTCGCCGCAATCGCGTCGGCGACCTCTCCACGGGCCGGGTCGATCATGCCGAGCAGCCCGGCGAAGATCAGGTCGTCGCTGATATCGTCGGCCCGCCCGGTTGTGTCATCGCGTTCGACCACGTCGGCGTCCGCTGAGTACGCCACGGCGAGCACCCTGAGCGCGTCGTCAGCGAACGCTCTGACTTGCCCCCTGATCTGCTCGGCGCTGTCGGCCGTTAGGTCCGCCGGTCCAGTGTCGGTGAGGACACGGGCGCACTTCGAGAGGATGACTTCGGGTGCGCCTTTGACGTAGACCGTGTCATCGTGCACAGTGCCCATCCACTTGCGCTCCGAGGAGAACGGTATCTCGTCTGTTCTCGGGTTCGCTTCACGGAGACGTTCGACGTTGATGCCGGACTCATCAGCCGCCATGACGATGGCCTGCTCCGTCGGGTCGCCCTCCTCAAGAGTCGCATCGCTACACAGTGTCCCTGCACGCAGCACTTTGGCAACGCGGTCCGGCAAGGATTCCCCGTCTATCTCGCCAGTGTCGACAACGGCGTTGTTGACCCAGATCCGACTAACTGACATTCGCCCCTCGGTCAGCGTCCCGGTCTTGTCCGTACAGATGACATCGACGGAGCCCAGCGCCTCGACGGCGGGCAAGCGCCGCACGAGCGCGTTCTCGTCGGCCATTTTCCGGACACCGAGGGCCAGCGTTAGCGTCACCACCGCTGGAAGGCCTTCCGGAACCGCAGCCACCGCGAGTGATATCGCGGTGAGTGCCGCCTGAACCAGTTCGGTCCCCTGGAGGACGAGAAGAGGGACAACGAGCGCAGCAAGAGCTATCACACCGATACCAAGTGTCCGCCCGAGTGCGTCGAGTTCAGTCTGGAGTGGTGTGTCGGTTTCCTCCGTGCCCGCGAGCTTGCGGGCGATGGACCCGACCTCAGTGTTCATCCCGGTTGTCGTGATGACGGCGACAGCCGAACCGCGCGTGACGTTCGTCCCCTTGTACACCATCGGTTCGCGCTCCGCAAGCGGTGTATCGGTTCCGACCGGCTCAGTTCCCTTCGCGACCGGCGTGCTCTCACCAGTGAGCGCTGCTTCGTCTACTTCCAAGGACTGACAGTCAATCAGCCGACCGTCGGCTGGAACGACGTCACCGCTCTCCAGTTCGATAACGTCACCCGGGACGAGTTCGGTCGCGTCGACCTCGACAGATTTGCCGTCGCGCCTGACTGTCGCGGTTGGAGCGGTCAGTTCTCGCAAGGATTCGAGCGTTCCCTCTGCACGGTAGTCCTGGACGAAGCCGAACAGACCGTTCCCGACTACAATCACGGCTATCAGGACTGCGTCGACAGCGTGTCCCGCCCACACGGACAGTATCGCGGCCGCAACGAGAACCCAGATAAGGCCGCTATCGAACTGTGCAACAGCGATATCGAGTGGTGTCCGTTTGCTGCCCTGCGTGATTTCGTTCTCGCCGTGTCTGTCGCGCCGAGAGCGGGCTTCCGACGCCGATAGCCCGGCAGACTCGCTGTCGAGTCCGGAAAGAACGTCGGCAGTCGGTTGCGTGTGGGCAGCTTCGGACATGGACGGCAGATCTACCGCTGTGTTGATATGAGTTTACCTCCGTAGTACGGCAGTGCTTCTTTGAGACGCTGGTTTCGACGGGGAATGGACGCATCAATTGTATGATATCCATACTCGCACTCGCCGGTACTGCTGAGAGCCGTCTCGTGTTAGAGTTCGGTTCGTCCCGTCAGGTCATCCGGCACGAGGCGGTAAAATTCGAATGTCACCTCGCGGAGCGGGCGTTCGAAGATGTCGACCAGCGGAATGTCGACGTGTTCGAGTCCCGCTAGCGTGTCCGTCTCAATTCCCTCCCGTTCGACATCTTCAAGTCGACCGCTGGCGGCCACACTCTGCCACCCAGTCTCTGTCTCGCGATAGGTCACGAACGTCGCCGAGCGGTCGCTGAGTTCGCCCTTCGACTTCTCAGCGCCGACAGCCAGCCGGAAATAGAAGGTAGTAGTCGGCGCGTCGTACCCGTATGATACCGGAACCGAGTGTGGCGGTGCGTCGCCGGCAGCCAGCGAGAGGACGCCCGTCCCCCCGTTGCCCAGAAGCGCGTCCCGTTCCTCGTCCGTCATCGTAATCGGGTTGTCCGCGGACATAGTTACTGTCACAACAGGAACAGCAATAAGTGCACGGTCGAGCCGCATCTGACTGCTGGCTCGCTGGGGACATGGCCGAAGCCGTAGGCAGTCAGGCGCTGGCAGACAGAAACGCGTGACGCTGTTTTCAGGCTTTGTCGCCACGCTGGTCTCGGGCATTGACTGCCAGCACAGGCATGTCAGCGTGTCTGATGACCCGTTCTGTCGTGCTTCCCATGAGGAACCGATTGAGCCCAGTCCGGCCGGCCGTCCCCATCGCAATCAGATCGACATCGTTCTCCTCAGCGTAATCGAGAATATCTGCCGCCGGGAATCCATCGACGACCTGCGTGACAGCGTCCACGCCGGACTCGCGTGCTTGCGCTGCAATCCGCTCGGTCACCTTCTTACCTTGTGATTCCAGAGTATCGATCAAGTCTTTCGGCAGCGTGTATTCCGAACCGGTCGCCACGTCGCCGAGGTTGACGACGTTCAGAACGTGAACGCGAGAATCGAACTGCGCTGCAATCTCGCATGCCGGTTCGACAGCAGCCGTTGCAGACGTGCTTCCGTCCGTCGGGATGAGAATGTCGTCGTAGGAGTCGGTCTCGCGACTCTGTTCGGTTGCGCGGACGGTAAAAACGGGGACATCAGCCTGCCGGACGACGCTCTCTGTCACGCTTCCGGCGAGATATCGCCCGACACCGGTACGACCGTGCGTTCCCATCGCAATCAGGTCGATATCGTGGTCGTCGCGGTATGCGCAAATCTCGTCGACAGGATTGCCCGTGCGGATAGTCGTCTGTATCGCTCCAGCGGCGTCCACCGCGTCTGTGATGGCCGTGACTGCTGCGTCGGCGTCGGCCCTCATGCGGTCGCGTGTCTCGTCGTCGAGTTCACCACTGCTGAATGGTCCGCCCGCCGTTCGCGTATCGATGACAGCCATGACGTGCAGAGTCCCGCTGAACGCACGCGCAAGCGCTGCCCCGTGTTCAGCGGCCCGGGTTGCGTGCTCGCTGCCGTCGGTCGGAACCAGGATTGAATCGAACATTGCTGCGTTTACAGCTCGTTGCTGTCAGTCAATAAACTGCAGTCGTGGTTCTCACGTTATTAGAAATCCGGTAGGTGGGTGTGGCACCCAACTGTTTTACCGGGATTATCACGAGTTCTCGGCGGGATGTGTCCCGGGAATATAACGAGTACCGGGTCCGTTCGGAGATGGCGCAGTATCTGTGCCACACAGCAGGCGGCCTCTCCCTGAGGAGCGCGCTCTACTTTTTTTACCGTGGGGTCACATTCAGGATACGTAACTGGATGATCAGACGCGAGCTATGACAATCGATGAATTAGAGGCGTACGGACTTGAGCGGATGGACGACGAGGAGATACAGGAGTTCCTCGCCACACACTCAACCGGCGTCCTCGGGCTTCCGACAACAGATGTTCCGTATCTGCTGCCGCTCTCGTACGGCTTCGACGATGGGGCGTGTCTCTATTTCACGTACCTGCTGGGCGAGTCAAGTCAGAAAGCGGACCTAACTGAGCGGGCCGGCCGCGGCCGGTTTCTCGTTTACGAGATTGACACCGCGTTTGAGTGGCAGAGCGTGATGCTTGCCGGGGATATCAACAGTGTCCCAGAAGACGAGTGGGCAGAGATTACGGCGATGACACAAAACGCCTGGCGACCCAACACGCTCCAGACGGCCACCACGTCCGGCGGAGTCGCGCTTTACGAATTCGAGATAACGGATCTCACCGGAATCAAGCAGACCGGACTGGCTCCCGACTTTCGGGAGAACATCGAACCGTGACTGTCGGTTGCTCGTGGTACAACCGGACGACATTACTGAAATGACGATACTCCTGCGCCAGTAGAAGCTGGCAGATTCCGCTGTTGGCGGGCGCTACGTGTAATAAGGTGCAACTAAGTGAGGATTGTAAGTAGATTGAAATAGGATGGGAGCCTGCGCTGGCAGAAGTCGCCGAGAGAGGCGACGCCGTTGACGTCGAGGTCACCACTCGATGCTGTCACGGGAACCCGTACCTGGAAATTATCAGCTATACAGACGAGGTCGACGCCGATCTGGTCGTGCTCGGCTACCACGGCCATTCTCACAGCAAAGGCAACCAGATCGGCAGTGTGACAGACCGGGTTGTCCAGAACGCGGGGCGGCCAGTGCTGGTGGCTACCTGAGAGGGCGACAGATCCGTTCGAACAGGGGTTCGCCGGTGGAGGTGTGTCTGAGTACATCCGTCTGTGATTCAGCGGCGGCAGCGACGGCGACCGAAACCGATTCCAGTGCTACTGTTCGAAACAGACTATTGAGAGATGCTCCAACCGACGGCTGACTGGATCGGTCCCGGTCAATCCGCAGTGTTGATCGCCGTACTAGGCCTCGCTACACTCGGAACGGTGGCGCTGTTTGTCGTCGCAGCGGTCAGTACACGCCGGCGCCGGTCACGCCCGTACGTGCTGTTGACCGTCGCTATCGGGTTACTGGTCGTGCGGTCCGTGGTCGGTATCGGGACCGTTCTCGGTGTCGTCCCGATGGTCGTACACCACCTCACTGAGCACGGGTTCGACTTCCTGATCGCGCTGCTGGTACTGAGTGCGATCTATTCGGTCGCACCGCCGAGCGTCCCCGACTGACCGGCGTTTCGACGGTCGCACCATGAACCATTTGGTGTCGTTCAGTGTACTACCTCGTATGTCCAAACACACAACAGGGTTCACACGGCGATGCTTCTTGGCCGGGGCTGGGACTGTGGCCGTCGTCTCGCTTTCGGGGTGTCTGGGAACCAGTGAGGAGATGGACCCGGTCAGCATCGAAAGCGGCCAGAACTGTGACCAGTGTGGAATGGTTATCGACCAGCACCCGGGGCCAGCCGGCCAAACGTACTATCAGAACAATTCGCCCGAGGGCCACGACCCGCCGGCACGGTTCTGCAGTACGACCTGCACGTATCGCCACCGATTCGCCAAAGAACAATCGGGGTGGACGCCCGCGGAAACGTTCCTCACCGACTACAGTACACGCGACTACGAGACCCAGACCGACGGGGGCAAGACAATTATCTCTCGCCATCTGGGGCGAGAAGCCTTCGCTTCGACGGAACGCCTCACTGTCGTCGCGAACTCCGAGGTAGAGGGTGCGATGGGGACCGCTATCGTTCCGTTTAGCGACAGCGGGGACGCCGAGTCGTTTGCCGAAGAACACGGCGGTCAGACGCTCCCCGCAGAGGAGATATCGCGGGAACTAGTCGGCGGAATGTAGGCGAGTTCCCACGCGGTGAGAACGTTCGATACCCTGTTGTTTCGGTGGATAGAACGCTGTCTTGAAGACAATGTCCACGGTTACTGAGCAAGTGCGTTCCCACGTCGAGTCCAAACCGGGAGTTCATTTCAACGCGCTTGCAGCAGATCTCGATATCGCGACTGGCCAGGCACAGTATCACCTGCGGAAACTGCGCCGTGCCGGCGATATCGTCGCCGAAGAGATTCAGGGTAAAACGCACTATTACAGCCGGGAGTACGACCCCTGGGAGCGGCGTGTACTCGCCTTTGCCCGGCGGGAGACTGCGCGGACGATTCTCTTGCATCTTCTGGAAGCGGAGTCCCTGTCAGCAGACGAACTGACCGACCGGCTGGGCGTCGCCCGGAGTACGGTTTCCTGGCACGTTTCGGCACTGGCCGACGCAGAGATACTCGAGAAGTCGTACGGTGACCGGGGTCGTGTCGTCGTGACCCTGACTGACCCGAACGAGACACAGCGGCTGCTTGCGGCGGTTCGTCCGTCGCTTGCAGATCGTCTTATCGACCGGTTCACGCGGCTGGTCGACGAAGGGCTCGCGGCCGCGGCAGACGACGGCTGAACTCAGGCCGCATCCGTCGCGAGCATCGCCCCCACAAACGTGAGTCCCCACCAGAACAGCAGCGAAAGGGAGGCGACCCACGTCGGGACGAACGCCGACCGGCCCGGAACAGCGACGTACAGGACCTGATCGAACACGAGTCCGCGGTAGGCTCCCGCCGGGGTCATGGCGAGCGCGCCGCCGAGGGTGTCCGTGGTAACACCGGTGTCAAGCGCTGCGAATACCGCCAGATCACTTCCGACAGTGAGGACGAGCAGCCCGGCGAGTGCGAGCACAAGCGCCCGGCCCCGGCTGCCGGCGAGCGCTGACAGCAGGAACGCGATAGTCAGCGAGGAGAGCGCATACAGGACGGTCAGCGCGATAAACCGGATGAACAGGAACGGTGAGTCGACGCCGCGATGGCTCGCAAACACCGTCGTCTCCGGTCCTGCAGTCGTCGCCACGTTGATGCCCAGCGCCAGCAACGGACCGACGACAATAGTGAGCAACAGCAGGGCGCGGCCCGCGTACACTCCGCCGACGTACGCCCACGTCGACAGCGGATAGGTGTCGAGGATGTCGAGTTCGCCCCGGACGGCGGGGTCAGCAATCGCGCGATAGCCGACGGCAAAGGCAAGCGTCGGCACGAGTACTTCGACGGCGACGAGCGTATCAACGACGGTTGGAACGTAGCCGCCGGCTGGGCCACCGCCGGCGTGGGCGAGGCCGAACAGAACAACCCCCGTGACCACACCGAGGGCGATATATGTGCGTGTCCTGACTGCGCTCCGGACCTCTCGGACGAAGACCGTCCAGAAGCGACCGCCCGCTGTCATGGCTTCTCTCCCCCCGGCGCAGCGATAGTGGTTCTGTCCTGTTCGAGAAGCGCTGTAAACGTCTCGTGGAGCGGCCCGCCGGTCTGTTCCCGCAGAGATGCAACCGACCCGGTTCGGACAAGGCGACCGGACTCGAGCACAACCAGTCGGTCAGCCGTTTCCTCGACGAGTGGCAGTTCGTGCGAGCACAGAACCACGGCGCGACCGGCGTCGGCAATCGATTCGACGATGTCGAATATCAGACGGCTCATCGCCGGGTCGAGCCCGCTCGCTGGCTCGTCGAGCATCACAATCGGCGGGTCGCCGGCCAGTGCCTGCGCGATTCCCAGCAGGCGCGTCATTCCCCCGGAGAGTCCTGAGACGGGGCGGCTGGCCACTTCTTCGAGGCCGACACGTTCAAGCAGTCGGTCCGGATCGTCGTCGACGAGGTCCGCGTAGAATCCGGCCGTCTCCCGGACGCTGAACCCCGGCCGGAAGGTCGGCCGCTGTGGCAGGTAGCCCAGTTGCCGTTCGGCGTCAGGCCCGCTGTACGAGACGGTGCCGCTTGTGGGTCGCTCGACGCCCAGAAGCATGCGCAGGAGCGTCGTTTTCCCGGACCCGTTCGGACCGATGAATCCGGTGACGGCGTTGGACGGGATGTCGAGTGATACTTCTGAGACGGCCGTCACATCACCGTACGATTTCGTGACATCCGACGCCGTGAGGTACGTCTCGCCGGTCATGCTGGGTCCTCCGTGGCTGTCTCGTTTCGAAGTCGCCTGACGGTCTCGGGATTCGCAGGGTCCGACAGAGGTGCCCTGTCGACGATGCTTCCCCGGCGAAAGCCGGGTGTGGTGCCGCGAAGCGCTCGGAGACCCCGGACGCTCGGGGCCGACCTGAGGGCGATGGCGGCGTCAGTCTGATGGAGCCGACGGTCGACGGAATCGGTGGGTGAGTAGGACTGGGCCAGCACCGGGCCAGTTTTGCCAGTGAGGTCGTACGCGCCGCTCCAGTAGTTCCCTCTGCCGTCGTGTGTGTACACGCGTAGCGGCCCCGGCCCGGAGACGGCGTGGCGGTCGTTTGCGATGAAATCGTTCTCGGTGACGATGTTCGACGGGACGACTGTCGACGCTCTCACACCGATGTCGTTCCCGTACAGGACGTTGTGCTCGTACAGGGACTGGTCGGCGTTGGTCGACATCGCCTGCGTAGTGTCGACCACCACGTTGTGCGCAATATAGCTCCGGGAGCCGGCTAACATGACGCCACTCCCGGAGTGGCGCACGTCGTTCCCGACGATGGCGTTCGCCACGGGGTTCGTCATGACGACGACACCAGCGTACTCCTGTCCCCGGGCGACGTTGTCGGCAACGAGCGACCGGGAGGTGTACATCAGGTGGACGCCGAAGCGGTTGTCCCGGAAGGTGTTGTTCCGGATGACGGTCCCGTCGGCCCGGTGGAGATACACGCCGTCACGCCCGCCGTTGAACACCGAGTCCTGCACGACAATCGGCCCATGCATCCCGATAACGCCCATAAACCCGTCCTGCCAGTCTGCCGTCCCGTTGACCGTGACGTTCTCGACGACCGAGCCGGATGCCTGTCGCAGAACGACGCCGCTTGCGGGCGTCTCGGCGGTGAGATTCGCGACGTACAGTCCTGAAACGTTGCGACCGGTCACGGCGGCGTCGCTGTTGCCGTAGGCGGTCGTGACGGTCGCGTCCCAGGCGCTGTCGTTGGCCGTCGCTGGGTCGCCGACTGTCCTGTTGCCGACGCCGACGATTTCGAACCCGGTGACGCCGACCCGGTCGGCGGTCACTGTCACGACAGTACCGTTCCCACCACCGTCGAGCGTCGCTCCGGAACCGCGGAGCGTGAGTGGTTTGTCTATCGTCACCTGCTCGTTGTACGTCCCGGTCGGGACAACGACCGTCGTGTTCGGCGGGGCCGCATCGACGGCCGCCTGCACCGTTGGGGCATCGGTTCCGACTTCGACAGAGACAGGTCGGTCTCGACGCTGTCGTGTTGCCTGTACGATTGCGTTCGCATCGTTTCGCCGCGGACCGACCTGTTTTCGGACTGCCGCCGCCTGCTGGAGGTCGAACGAGTGTGTCTTGAGGGCCTCCCAGTCGACGATTCGACCGCCACAGCTATCGGTGAACGCTTCGGCGTCGTCCCGGTCGGCGAACGGCACAACTGCCGACCCGGACGGGACCCGCGCCGACCCGTCGACGACGTAGTAGGCCTGATTAGCTTCGACCCAGTCCGGCGGCGTTGCGGTCCGGAGCGAGCCGTCGTCACCGCACCTGACTGGCCGGTCACTGTAGTCAGAAACGTACACCGCAAGTGGATAGCCGAACTGCTGCTCGTGCCCCGGTTCCGTGAGCGCGGTCACAGCCTGATCGATGCCGACGTAGCCGACAACGTAGCGGTACTGTGAGTAGAAGACTTGCGCCCGCGGAACGCTGATGCTCCGATTCCGGGCGATCTGTTCGTCGGCCATCGTGATCCCACGCTGGACAGTGTTATCAAACGGGACTGGTTCAGGACGGGCGCTGGTTGTATCGACGGCAAACGACATCGCAACGATCAGTGTGCCAAGAACTACCGCAAGGAGCGCGACGAGTTGCACAGTCGACAGGGCTAGTCGCATCTGCCGGTACTACGAGTGAGGCCCCATTACAGTATGTGGTGTGGCTCTCGAAACTGGCAGCGCACCCGCACACGGTCACCCACACCAGACCGGAGCACAGTTCTAGGGCGTTCAAGTGGCGTCGTTTTGCTACCCTGATAAAATCGCCTACGTTTTACCGGTCGGCTACTTGTAGCTGCACTCCCATTACTCAGCGTAGAAATGGGCACCGACCAGAACCGAAATCCCCGGGCCGAGCAGACAGTCTGTCCGTACTGCGGCGTCGGCTGTACGATACAGTACGCGGACAACGGAAAGGCGACCGGCACAGCGGGGCCAGTGAACACGAAAGGAGAGATCTGTCCGAAGGGTGGAGCCGCGTACGACGTGGTCGAACACGGGGACCGACTGACCGAGCCACTCGTCCGTGAGAACGGGCAGTTCGCCACTGCGCCCTGGGAAACCGCCATGGCTCGCGTGGCCGACCGGCTCAATGGCATCGTCGACCAGCACGGGCCGGACGCCGTCGAGTTCTTCGCGTCCTCGAACTGCACGAACGAGGAAAACTACGTCTTTCAGAAGATTGCGCGGATGCTCGGCACCAACAACGTCGACAACTGCGCTCGCCTCTGTCATTCGTCGACGGTCGCCGCGATGAGCGAGCGGTTCGGTGCCGGAGCGATGACGAACACGCTCGATGACCTCGCGGAAACCGACTGTCTGCTCGTCACCGGCGCGAATCCGGCCGAACAGCACCCCGTCATTTTCCGGTCGTATTTCCTGCCGGCGATTCGGAACGGGGCCACGCTCATCCATATCGACCCGCGCGAGACGGACACGACCGATGCCGCCGACATCCACCTCGATGTTCGCCCCGGATACGATATCGAACTCCTCAATTCGATGGCGAAAGTCGTTCTCGACGAGGACCTCGTCGACGAGTCCTTTGTCGAGGAACGTACAACCGGCTATTCAGACTTGACGGCACATCTCGACAACGTCGACGTCGGATCGGGTGCCGACGTAGCCGGCGTCGACCCGGAAACCGTTCGGGAGGCAGCCCGAGCATACGCCGAGGCCGATACAGCGGCAATCGTCACCGGGATGGGAATGAGCCAGCACACGTGCGGGACCGACAACGTCCACGCGCTGTTGAACCTCGCGCTGTTGACCGGCAACGTCGGTCGCCCGGGCACGGGTGTGAACCCCCTCCGTGGCCAGAACAACGTCCAGGGGGCCGGCGACGTTGGCGCGCTTCCCAGCGTGCTCCCCGGCTACGAACCCGTTACGGACCCGGATGCTCGACAGCGTGTCGCCGACGAGTGGGGTGTCGAGCCGCCGAGCGAACCCGGCCTGACGGAGACGACTGCGACACATCAGTTCGGCGACGCGGTCAAGGCTGCGGTGGTGTTCGGCGAGAACCCGGCCGTCACGGAACCGAACGCCAGTTCTGTCAGGGCCGGCTTTGACGACCTCGATTTCTGCGTCGTCATCGACCTTTTCGAGACAGCGACCGTCGACCACGCCGATGTCGTGCTGCCGGGAAGCAGCTGGGCGGAGAAAGCGGGGACCGTGACCAACACGGACCGGCGGGTGATGCGGATGCGGCCGAACGCCGATCTGCCCGGAAACGCCCGTCGGGACCTCGATATCCTCACAGACCTCGGTCATCGGTTGGTCGACCAGCCAGACGCGTTCGACTACGACGGGCCTGAAGCGGTGTTCGAGGAGCTAACGCGGGTCACTCCGCTGTACGCCGGTATGAGTTACGACGGCATCGGTGAGGGCTACCAGCGCTGGCCGTTCCCGGCAGAGGCCGATTCCGGAACCGACGTGCTCCACACGGAGACGTTCGCCTCGGGCGAACAAACGGCGCCGCTACGCCCAGTCTCGCCGACACCGCCAGCCGATGCCGTCTCCGGGGACCAGCTCGTGCTCACGACGGGACGCGCGCTCCAGCACTTCAACAGCGGCGCGCTCACTCGCCGGTCGGAGACACTCATGCGAATGCGCGGAGAGGACGTGCTCGAAATCCATCCAGACGACGCTGCCGCTCGCGGTATCGAGGACGGCGATGCTGTCGTCGTGGAGAACGGCCGGGGCAGCGTGACAGTGTCGGCGGCTGTGACGGCGGCCATTCGGCCCGGTGTCGTATTCTGCACGTTCCACTATCTGGACCCGCTCGCAAACGCCCTAACCGGTGACTCGCTCGACCCGGTCGCCGAGATTCCCGAGTACAAGCATTCGGCGGTGACGGTACGGAAGGCAGGGTAGCAGAGCCGGCGGGGGACTGGGCGTGCAGGTGGCCGGTTCGAACGGCTTGCGGAGCGTGGTCGATGCGCTCTAGACACCGATAAAACAGTTTCTACGTTTCTCAATGGAGTGGATTAGTCGCAATAGTAATTCCTGTCGGACGCGTAGATGAATGTATGTTGGATAGTCGAAAAAGTCGTAAGCTCAGTGCAGCAGTCGTCCTCTTCCAGGGGGTCGTGACTGCGCTCTTCCCGCAGATAAGTGTCAAGTTCATCAAATCCATGATCGGAAAGAACTTCGACAATGCGTCGGAGTTGCAGGTGAAGCCAGCGTATCGCCGGCAGTTGCGCGCAGTCGGCGTTGGTATGGTTGCCGCAGCCGGTACGGATCTCCTGTTGCAGAGCGCTGGAGAGACAGACGACGACCTGCCCGCGGCTGACGGGGACGGCGAATAGCGAAGGCAACAACATCGCCGGAACTCCAGTCTCCCAACTCCTTCATCAGCGAGAGTGGCGCGGACCGGTGGGGTTGAAGTTCATCACGCGGGCACCTTTCTCGAACACACTGAAGCCGGCTCAGTCGTCGCTGTCGACTGTCGCCTCGGTGCCGGCGGTACGGACCTGTGTGGCTTCACTCTCCACGTTAACGCCTTCCCAGTCGTGGTCCGTGTGGTACCCCTCGCGTTCTTTCGCGCTCTGGGCGACACGGATGAACTCCGCCTTATCACGGGCCGTAGCGATGGTCTGTCCGCCACAGTAGGAGAGTCCGGAGCGAATGCCGGCACAGAATTCCTCAGCCACAGCAGCGACCGAGCCTTTGTACGGAGTCAGTGCTTCGACTCCCTCGTCAGCGCTGACGTTGTTCTGTTTGTCGTCACGGTCTTCGGCCGCGGCGGTGGTCGCCATCCCCCGCGACCGCTTGTACTGCGTCCCGTCGACTTCGACGATCGCACCGGGAGCCTCCTCCGTGCCGGCAAAGAGGCTGCCGAGCATCACGGTATCGGCACCGGCCATGAGGGCTTTCACCGCATCACCAGACGTGCGAATCCCGCCATCCGCACAGAGGGTGATGTCAAGATCCGCAGCGGCTGTGGCGCAGTCATCGACAGCGGTCAGCTGTGGGACGCCGGCACCCGCGACCTTCCGGGTGGTACAGTGTGACCCCGGTCCGATGCCGACTTTGACACAGTCGGCTCCGGCGGCGGCAAGGTCTTCAACACCTGCGGGCGTCGCAACGTTGCCGGCGATGAGGTCAGTGTCGGGAAACTCGTCAGCGAGCGTCTCGACGGCATCAAGCGCCCGCTCAAGATGACCATGGGCTACGTCGACGACGAGCGCATCAACGCCGGCCGCAATGACGGCCGCGCTCCGCGCCACGTAATCCTCATTTATACCGACGGCAGCACCGACCCGTTCGTCCGCGGTCTTCACTTGCGTGACCTGTTCGGCCTGTTCGTCCGGCGTCAAGAAGCGATGCAACACCCCAAACCCGCCTGAACGCGAAAGCTCGATTGCCAGTGCTGCCTCTGTGACAGTGTCCATCGCGGCCGAGACGAGCGGCGTGTCTAGTTCAACGGTTGGAGTAAGGGGCGTCGAGAGGTCGATGTCGCTCCGACTGTCGACCGGTGATCGCTTCGGGACGAGAAGAACGTCGCCATAACTCAATCCAGTACGTAACTCGTTCATGCCCCGCTGCCAGTGTACCGCCTAGAACAAAAGTAGGTCGGATTGGAGAGTTCCCCCGGAAACGTGAGTGGCCGAAACAGAGGTTGCGCTCCAGCAAGGAAGCGGATGACGGGTGGCGGTGGGCACCGTGTGTGCCACCCACTGCAGTCAGAGGCACGATCGGGTTCTGAATCCGAGGCATGGGGTGAAACGCGTGGGCTCAAAGTACGAAGAAGCCCAGAGCGGGAGCCAGAACCCGTGTTTACGTAAGCCGCCGTTGGTCATATCTTTTGTGGTAAGCCTTAACACAGTGGCAGGTCTGCACAATCCAGTCAGCACCGGAACGCGCAGCTCTGCCGATCACACGAACGAATGGTACGTTGCTGTGGGGTGGGAGAGGTGGGTGCAACGCACCATCGGAAGTCGTCGAAACTGACGATGGGGTCCGGCCCGGGCAATCGTGTGGGAAAAGCCAGCGCGATTGGACAGGCTCAGAACCCATCTAGCTCCGCTACCAGTATATATAAAATGCTTGCGGGATCCGTTCGCTGTCTGTTGGTTTGACCGCAAGTCGCACAGTTCTCACGGGCGTTACTCCCGTCCGGTCGCGTCAGCAATACACCCGAATGCTACCAGCGACGGAATGGTGGGCAGCCGGGGGGAGTGTGCACCGCACCATTCACGGTCGTCATCCACGACGACGGGTTCTGGGCCCGGGCCGTTTGCTGAGGGTGCCCGGATTCAGTGGGGGAGAGGTGGCGCGGGAACCAGAACCCTATTAGAGATAATAGGGTTACTTGGGAATAACGACTGTGACGTTTTAGTTCATTTTATTGGCTCTGTGGTTACTGAGCGTCCGCAATCGCAGCATGGGCAGTCGCGATGAGCGCGCACCCGCTTGTCAGCCGGGGTTATTCCACGGCTTCGAGACCTGTAATCTCGAATCGTGTCCCACCCATCGAGCTCTCAGTTGCGTGAATCTCCCAGCCATGAGCGTCAACGACTCGTTTGACGATGTTGAGACCCAGACCAGTCCCCGATTCGGAAGTCGAGTAGCCGGCCTCGAACACTTTTTCCCGGTCCTCGTCGGGGATGCCTGGACCGTCGTCTTCGATGTAGAATCCGTTGGCGTCTCCGAAAATCTCGCCGACTACCACAGTAACGTCTAGACCTGCGTGATCAATCGTGTTCCGGAACAGGTTTTCGAGCAGGTGCCGGAGTTGGTCGGGGTCAGCTTTTATCACTGGCTGTGCATCGGCCCCACAATCACAGTACAGCTCGGCCTCGTCTGCAGGGTCAGAGACAAGCTTCCACGCAGCCGCAGCGACTGCGTCGATTGCGACAGGTTCCAGTGACCCGATCTCTTGTTGCTCCCGCGCGAGCCAGAGGAGGTCCTCGACAATGCGTTCCATCCGATCAGTCGCGGTCTCGATCACATCGAGATGATCGCTCGACTGTTCGGCTTGAACGAGTCCAAGCCGACCCTGTATGACGTTGAGCGGGTTCCGCAGGTCGTGGCTGACAGTTGCGGCAAACTGCTCCAGCTGTTCTTTTTGATCCTGCAGTTCCCGTTCACGCCTCGTACGTTCGGCTATGTTTCGACCGGTGCCGACAAGCCCTATCATGGTACCGTCGGCGTCAGTTAGTCGGTCAGCAGTGAACTCGTAGGGAACGCGGTTCCCCTCTGCGGTACGGAAATCCGCTTCGATGGTCGAGTGCCCCGTTGTGAGCGCCTCCTCAATCGCCTTAGAGACTGCCTCCCGTTCCTCTTCCGGAAAAAGACTGCGTACGTCAAGATCCGTCATCTCTTCGTCGGTGCACCCGGCCAGCTTTTCGAAGTGTTCGTTACAGCGCTGGACGTTGCCTTCGGAATCAAGCACGTAGAATATATCGGCAAGTGAATCGAGCGCCTGATCGATAAAAGTCCGTTCTGTCCGGAGTTCGTTTCGGATCTTTAGCGAGTGTATGGCGTGCGAGATGCTGTTCCCGAGTTCGGTGAGTAGCTCCTGTTCGTCCTCTGCGAAAGCGAACGGACGGGATGAATAGACGCACAGAAGGCCATAAAGCGTGTCATTGTATTCTAGCGGAACCGCAGCACTGCTCCGATAGTCGCGGTCGAGTGCTTCCTCTCGCCAGACCTCGAACGCCGGGTCAGCCTGAATGTTCTGCGACGTAGCAATGCGTCGGTGCTGGACGGCCCTGCCCGCGGGGCCCTGTCCGGTCGGAGAGTCGTCCGCCGTGACAACAATCGTATCGAGATACTCGTCTTCGACGCCGGCCCAGGCCTGTGGCTCGATTCGGTCTGTCTCAGGATTGGGCTCGCCGATCCAAGCAAAACGGTAGGGTTCAGAGTCGCTAATAATCTCACAGACACGCGTTTTGATCTCCGAGAGCGAACTCGCCCGGATGAGAGCCTGGTCGATACTGCTTACGAGAGCGCGAACCCGTTCAAGTTCAGCAGCGCGCTGATTGGTGCGGTACTGGTCGACGGCGTTTTCGATACGATTTGCGAGGAGTTCGTATCGTTCCGTGCCGTGCCCTTTCCGCAGATAGTCGGTTGCACCGGCGGCAATAGCATCGCTGGCGACCGCTTCGCTCCCCTCTCCGGTAAAAAGAATAAACGGGAGATCAGGGTACTCCGTACGGACAGTTTCGAGGAGTTCGATGCCGTCCGTCTCGGGCATCCGGTAATCGCTGACAATACAGTCAATAGACCGCGTCGCGAGTCTGTCGAGCCCTTCAGCAGCACTCGTCGCAGGGACGACAGTGAGTTTATCTGATTGCTGTGTGAGTATTTCTGATGCCACATCTAAAAAGTCCGGTTCATCATCGATATGAAGCACAGCGATACTCGACATCTCTGACACGATACCGACTGTACCGAACTTCGGAGGATAAAGTTGCTGACCCGAGTATCAGAACCTATACTCTAATCTTGGACGTGGTATGTGTCAAGAGCGGAAATTTTCAGCACCGAATCACCTGACACCCGTGATTTCTGATTTCGGCGGGTCGTAATAGTATCACAGATAAAAACCGGGGCACTCGACTGATAAAAGCCCACTACGTAGTAGCTCCAATGGCCTACATAGGTGACAGGACTCCCGATTCCATTCAGGTTCTGTATGTAAACAACGATGGTGAGTTTGCTGAGCTAACACAGACGAAACTCGCACATCTCTCATCGGATTTTGACATGACAGCTGTCGGGACTGTGGAGGCTGCTCTCGACTCGCTCGAAACATCGACTATCGATTGTGTGGTCACCTCGTATTCACTGCCGGACGGGACGGGAATCGACCTCCTGAATCGGCTCCAGGCTGGCGAGTACGAACTACCGACGATTCTATTTACCGGCCGCGGGAGCGAGCGAATTGCGAGCGAAGCGACACAGGCGGGTGTTTCCGACTACATTCCGATCCGCGCGGGCCAGAACAGTTTCGAGGTGCTCGCGGGCCGCATCCAGACGCTCACCGATGCCGCTCGCAAACAGGCGGCCGCCGAGCGGCTATCCGACCGCTTCCAACGAACCTTAGAGCGGGCGACTGACGGGATTTATGCCGTCGACAGCCAATGGCGAATCGAATACGTAAACGAGAAGATGGCTAACCGGGTCGGCCGCGACCCCAAGGCTATCGTCGGTACGGTCATCTGGGAAGAGTTCCCCTCGGTAGTTGGGACGGGACTCGAAGACAAATACCGAACGGCAATGGAAACCGGTGACCCGGTGTCGTTCGAACAGTACCTTGGCGAACCCTTTGAGTACTGGGTCGAAGTGCGGGTATTCCCGGACGATGACGGGCTCACCGTCTTTTCACGTGAAACGACGGCCGAGCGGGAGCGCGAACTGGAACTGGAGCGCAGTGAAGCGATCCTCGAAACCATCCACGACGCCGTGTTCGTCCTGAACGATGAGGGGACGATCGAATTCGCGAACGCGGCGTCGAAACGGCTGATTGCCGGGGAACGGGCAACGCAGGTCGCGGGGCAGCAGTTAGAGACAGTCGTGGGTGACCGCGTTTCCACGTCTGATGCGGAGCAGTTTACATCTGCGGTCCGCTCGACGCTCAATGACATAGAGGGCGACGGTGGCGTCACGGGGTTGTACGACGCGGACTTACAGCTTGATATCACGACCGGTGGCAATAAACGCACACTTGATGTCCGAGTGACACCGTTCCAGAGCAACAAGAGCAGTCAAGCGCTTGTCGTTGCTCGGGACATCACGGAACAGAGCGAACCCAAGCGACAGTTGGAGCGAGAGCGCGACGCGCTCCGGGAACTCCAGAATATCATGGCAAGCAGCGATGTCTCAGCCGAAACACGCCTTCACGAACTTCTCGAACTGGGGTGTCAAACGCTCGGTCTCGACATCGGCATCGTCTCACACATTCAGGGGGATGAGTACACGGTCACGGCAGTGCACGCGCCGACTGCCGAAATCGAATCCGGGGATCAGTTCGATATCGGATCGACGTACTGCGAAGAAGTCGTGGGCACAGATTCCCTCTGTTCGTTTACCGATGCGGTGGCCGACGGGAGAGAAACCCACCCAGCATATCGTGAGTTCGAGTTAGAATCGTACATCGGCGTCCCATTGGTCGTTGACGGGAGTCGGTACGGGACGGTCAATTTTTCGAGTCCCACAACGCGGGTCGCTCCCTTTGGAGCGCTCGAGCGGACGTTCGTGAAGCTACTCTCAGAGCTCGTGAGCGCCGAAATATCGCGTAGACAAGACCGGGCGGAGCTCCAGCGACAGGAGTTCCTGTTCGAACGAGTGCAAGCCATCGCTGATATCGGTGTCTGGGAGTACTACCCGTCTACAGGCGACCTCGACTGGTCCGCTGGAGTGCGTCGGATTCACGGGGTCGACGACGATTACGAACCGATTATCGACGACGCTATCGAGTTCTACCATCCTGAGGACAGGGGGACGATTACGAAGGCCGTCGAGCGGGCAATCGAGGCCCGGGAGTCGTACGATCTCGATCTCCGAATCGTTCGGACAGACGGTGAGGTACGCGATGTTCGGGCATGGGGGGAGCGCGTCGACGGTTCGCAGGACAACGAGCCCGTGCTTCGGGGTGTTTTCCAGGATATCACCGAGCGAAGAGCCGAGGAGCGCGCGCACCGAGAGCTTGCAGAGGAATACGAGGCACTGCTCAACACCTCCGGTGACGCCATATTCATGCTCGATGTCGAGACAGCCGGTGACGAGCCAGCGTTCGAGTTTGCGCGACTCAGCCCCGGCTACGAGTCGCAGACGGGACTCACGACCGAGGACGTTCGAGGGCAAACACCGCGGCAGGTCTTCGGTGCCGAACGCGGTGCTGAGCTCGCAGCGAACTACACTCGCTGTGTCGAACAGCGTGCGCCAATCTCGTATCGTGAGGAGCTGGACATCGCTGACGACGCACGGTTCTGGGACACGAGCCTCGCGCCGGTTATTGTGGGTGACGAGATCGTCCGGATCGTCGGCATCGCCCGCAACGTGACTGAGCAGGTCGAGCGGGAACGCAAACTCGAAGCGACGAACCAGCGACTGGAGTCACTCATCGAGGCGACGCCGCTCACTGTCATGGAAATCGACACGGACGGGACGGTCATCCGCTGGAATGATGGAGCCGAGAATATGTTCGGCTGGTCGAGCGAAGAGGTACTTGGCGAATTCAATCCGATGGTCCCAGACGAGCACCAGGCTGAGTTCGCCTCTCACCGGGAGCGCGTATTGAGCGGCGAGCCGATTCGGGGCAAGGAGGTACGACGGAAGACGAAAGCCGGTGAGGAACTAGATCTGCTCCTGTCGGCTGCCCCAATCACTGCTCCCGACGGAGAGATAGCGAGCATACTGGCCGTGTTAGAGGACATCACTGAGCAGAAACAGTTAGAGGCGAAACTCCGGTCGCTGCAGGAAACAGCACAGCGGCTCAGTGGCGCACGGTCGAATGACGAGATCGGAGACATCGCGATCGAGGCTGCCGTCGAGATTCTCGGGTTCGAACTCACCGGTATCTGGGAGTACGCCGACCGGACCGACGAGCTTGTTCCGCTGTCGGCGAGTGCAGCCACGAGGGATCGGTTCGGTGAGCTGCCACGTGTGCAGTCCGATTCGGCGTTTGTCTGGGAGGCGTTCCAGGCCTCAGAAGTGCGTCGATACGATGACATCCAGTCCGTGACATCGTTCGGCGAAACCGGCACGGCTCTCAGAAGCGGTCTGTTCGTTCCGCTGGGCGAGTTTGGGCTTATCGGCGTCGGAACGACACAGGAACAGACGTTCTCTGATACAGACGTGGATCTGTTCCAGATACTGGGTGCGACTGTCGAGGCGGCATTCACCCGTGCAAGCCGCGAGGCCGAACTCCAGCGGCAGAACGAACGGCTCGATGAGTTCGCCAGTGTCGTCGCCCACGACCTCCGGAATCCGCTATCCATCGCCATCGGGTTTCTCGACATCGTCGAGGAGACAGGCGACCTCAGTCACGTAGACCGGATCGAGGCGGCACATGATCGCATGGAGCGGCTGATCGACGACCTCCTGACGCTATCGCGCGGTGAGACCACAGTTACGGATGCGAAACAGATCGACCTCAAGGCTGTGACGACGGAGGCCTGGGGATACGTCGACACCGCTGAAGCGACGCTGACGGTTGCTGACACGGTCCCGACAGTGGCTGGTGACGCCGGGCGGTTGACGCAGCTATTCGAGAACCTCTTCAGAAACGCTACCGAGCACGGCGGAGACACCGTCACCGTCACTGTCGGGCAGTTAGACGGCGGCGACGGGTTTTACGTCGAAGACGACGGTGACGGGATTCCTCCGGAGAAGCGTGAGGAGGTGCTAGAACACGGCGTCACGTCTACCAAAGGGGGTACTGGCTTCGGACTCTCAATCGTCGAAGACATCGCCAATGCGCACGGCTGGAGCGTCCGTGTGACAGACGGCGCTGCTGGCGGGGCGCGGTTCGAGTTCTGCTACTGAGAGAAGCACAGTAGCGACTTCTCGGCGCTGGGACGCAGGCGTGGAACCCGTTCCGGGACCGGCAGAAACAGAACTACGGCCAGAGCCCGCGCGCTTCGTGGGCCTCAGCGATGCGTGAAAGGGCGACGATGTATGCCGCATCACGCCACGTGATGTCGCGCTTTTCGAACTCCGTCCGAACGGCGTCCCAGGCCGCTCGCATCTCTTCGTCGAGTTCATCGTTTACGCGCTCAAGCGACCATGACCGACGGTTGATGTCCTGTAGCCACTCGAAGTAGCTCACCGTGACGCCGCCAGCGTTCGCCAGAATATCCGGAATCACGACGACATCGCGGTCAGCGAGAATTGAGTCAGCAGTGGACGTAGTCGGCCCGTTCGCCCCCTCAACGACGAAATCCGCGGCGATGTCGTCCGCGTTCGCCTCGGTGATGACGTTGCCGAGTGCTGCCGGAATGAGAACGTCGACGTCCAGCGTCAGCAGTTCGTCGTTCGAAATCACGGTGTCGGCGTACTCGGTGACCGCTTCCGGTTCCTCGTCGTGTGACGGGACTGTCGCGGTATCGATTCCGCCGGGGTCGTACATCGCCCCGTTCACGTCGCTGATCGCGACGACAGTCGCACCCTGTTCGTCGAGTAACCGTGCTGCGTTCGCACCGACGCTGCCGTAACCCTGTACCGCAACAGTGGTGTCCGACAGTGGCTGGTCGTAGTACTCACAGACCTGCTGTGTGATAATCGCGACGCTCCGGCCGGGCGCGTCTTCACGCCCCTTGCTCCCACCGACGATAGGCGGCTTGCCGGTGACGACGCCCGGTATCGTCTCGCCCTCTTGCATGGAGTAAGCGTCCATTAGCCAGGCCATCGTCTGTGGGTCCGTTCCCATGTCCGGGGCTGGTATGTCTCGGTTCGGACCGATGACCTCGCGGAGTTCCTGTGCGAACCGGCGGGTGAGCCGTTCTTTCTCGTCTCGGCTCAGCGTTTTCGGATTGACCGCGATACCGCCTTTCGCGCCGCCGAAGGGGAGGTCCATCACCGCGCACTTCCAGGTCATCCAGATCCCGAGTCCGACGCACTCATCCCTCGTCACGTCGGGATGATAGCGGAGGCCACCTTTGTACGGCCCTCGGACGCTATCGTGCTGTGCTCGAAACCCGGTGAACACTTCCACCGTGCCATCGTCCCGCTCAATCGGGACGGTGACCTCGTGGACGTTTTTCGGGTGGTTCAGCCGTTCGACGATGTTCGGGTCGATATCGAGGTGGTCCGCGGCTTTGTGGAGCTGCAGCCGGGCTGTTTCGAGCGCCGTTTCCGACCCTGACGACGACTCACCCGACGGAGAGGCGGAGGTCAGTTCCGGTCCCATCGTTATTCCAGCGGTGTCAGTCGGTTGCGCATTTCGCCGCCGCAGTCCCGACAGTTCTCCGGTTGGCTCTCTGCAGTGATGACTGTGCCACACGCAAAGCACTCGTACGGTGTCTTCTCGTCGTGGTCTTGCTCTACATCTCTCATGTGTATTCACGAGTGACTGTGTCCGACCGCCAGCACTCGACTAAGGAATAGAAGGACATCAAAGGAATATTCAGAGGTTAAACAAAGAAGTAGGGTGAGATTGGCTTGTTTATTATTGAACCCCCTTCACGACTCAAGACCCGAGACGCTCCGCTCTTCGAACAGTGTGGTGAACAGTTTCCGCTGGGCAGTCCGGACATGCTGGTAGAACGCCGGTGGGGAGATTTCGAGCATCGTCGCGATGTCTTCGCCGGACTTCGTGCGCGGTGACTCGAAGTAGCCGCTGTAGTAGGCGGTCTGGATCACTTCGAGTTGCCGCTCCGTGAGGTCCGTGAGGAACTCCGAACCCCGGTCCTGCTCGACACCCCGTTCGAGCGTCTCCTTGCGCTTGAGTTCGACGCCAGAGAAGGTACTATCGACCAGTTGCGCGATATTTCGAACGTCGACGCTCTGTGGCACATCAACGACGAGTGTCGTTCCCGCCGAGTCTGCGGTCGCTTCCCGGAAGATAGCGCCGTGGTCGGCGAGTTCTATTGCGAGGAACGGCTGTGACAGCTCCAGTCGCAGGACGCCGGTGTCAGTGTCATCGTCGCTTATCTCTGTCACGTCGTCAATCGTCGTCATATCGGCCGCGGCTGCCGCGACTGTTTGCACGTCAGCATCTTCGACTGTAACGAACACGCTGTTGCCGGCCGGCGCGTGTTGGATGCCACCCTCGTAGGAAAGCGTACACCCCACAGACCGGGCCAGTCGCGACAGGAGGAACCGCTCGTCATCGATGGCGAACTCGACGCGGGTCACCGAGGTCGTGAGCAGGGCGTGTTTCCGTTCGATGGCGCTGAGTGCCGAGGCAATCGTTTCGCCGAGTTCGTGCAACACAGTGCGCGTTGTCTCGTCGAACGCGTCTTTCGTGTCCGCATAGATGGTGAGAATCCCGTGCCTGAGGTCGTTGTACACGAGTGGGATACTCAACACAGAGAGGAAATCGCGCGTGAGTGCGTCCGACCGCCACGGCGCGTTTCGGAGGTCGGCGGCGACGTTGGGAATCATCGTCACGTCGCCGGTCGCAGCCGTCTGGCCTGCGGGCTCGGTCTCAGAGGGCGCAACGGTGACTTGCTGACTGTCGAGATACCCCTGTTCGGTGCCGGCCCACGCTCGCGGTTCGACGGTACTACCGCCCGGGTCGACACTCCCGATCCACGCAAACTTGAATCGGTCCGTGTCAGTCAGCCGTTCACAGACAGTGTGGTTGATCTCGTCCTGCGTTTCGGCGCTGACGATTGTCTGGTCTATCTCCCGAATCGTGTTGTTGATGTGATTCAGGGCAGTCAGTTGCTCGTTTTGCCGCTGGAGTTCGCGGTCCTGTTCCCGGAGCTGGGATTCCCGGACGACCCGGTCAAGGGCGGCTTCGGCGGTCGCTGCGAGCAGGTCGGTGAGTTCCTGTGTCACGTCGTCGAACACCCCGACCGCAGTCGACCCGGTGACGAACACGCCGTGATTGCCGAGCGGAATGAACATCACGCTCCGGAGGTCGGTCGCCCGGTTTTCCAGCCGATCCGACGTATGGACGTCGTCGAACACGAGTGTCTCGTCGTTGACGAAGCTGTGGCTCGGGAGCGTGTCGTCGTTCGTGCGGACGGCCGGCAGCGGCCCGTGGTGTTCGGTCATCGCCTGGGACTGTGCCACTGGCTGGAGTTCGTTCGTCTCGGCGTCGTGCAGATAGATTGCACTCGCAGAGACATCGAACACACTGAGCACGTCATCGACGATATGCTGGGCGATTTCCTGATTGGTCTCTGTGTAGAGGAACTTCCGTGCGGTCTCCTGCAGCGTCGTCAGTGCTTCCTCGCGCTGTTTCCGTTTCGTGATGTCCCGGCAGCTATACAGTAGCGTTCCGTCCTGAATCGAGACTTCGCGGACGTTGACCAGCAGCGTGTGCTCGTGACCCGCTTTGTCGGTGACGGTACACTCGATGTTCTTGAGAACGCCCTTCTCGGCGAGTTCCGCTCGGTCGAACAGGTCCTCACCGAGGAGCGTATCGATCGTTTCCTGCTCGCGGATCTCGTCGTCGGTGTAGCCGAAGATGAAGTGGACGTTCGGGCAGACGTAGGTGTACTCTCCGTCCTCGTTCGTCATGAGAACGGTGTCGGTCATATTGCTGAGCGTAACTCGGTGGAGCTCCTCGGACTGGCGGAGGTCGCGGTCGAGGGTGACCTGCTCCGTGATGTCGATTCCTTCGATCACAATCGAGGTTACGTCACCGAAGTCGTTCTCGACCGGCCGAACTGAGAGCTCGATAACGCGGTCTGTGGCTGTGGTCGGCTGGTGGACGACCACGTTCCCGAACTGCCCGTCGCGTGCGGCTTCTACGAGTTGCCGGATGTCGCGTTCAGTTGCCTCGGATCTGGACCACCACGGCAGCGTCCAGAACGGGTCACCGATGACCGCGTCCACGTCCTCGTCAATCATCGCCCGTCCCGTCTGATTCACACGGGCGAGCGAGCCATCCGGGTCAAGGACCCACGTGGCCGTCTGTGTGTCGTGAAAGACGGCGTCGAACTGCCGTGCCCGTTCGCGCTGCATGGTCGCTCGCCGCGTGGATCGGAGCACCTTCTCGGTTCGTTCGACCAAGTCGTCTATTTGCAGGCCGTCTGTCTCCGCAAGGGGTACGTAGTCGGAAACGCCGGCCTCGATTGCCTCACTCGCCAGGGCCTCACTGCCGTCCGTTGCCCCGAGAACGACTGGAGGGTCCGGAGCCGAGTCCCGGAGCTGTCGGACCAAATCAGTGCCACTCCCGTCGCTAAGTGTCGCTGCCGTGACCATGCAGTCGACTGAGCGCTGACGTGCTATGTCCAGAGCGGCCGGTGTTGTCCCGGCGGTGAGGATAGTGGCCCCAGTACTCGATGCAAGCGCATCCGAGAACTGCTCGCACCAGTTCGTAGAACCGACCACGAGTACCTGTGCCGTGTCGAGCGGATTCCCGGCGTCACTCATCTGCCTCTCCCGGGCACGGAGCTATCACTGAGACCACTGTCGCGGTGAGTGGACACTCGTTCGTGATGCCGCCACCTGTCGGAAACGAAGGGGTTCAGTCGCCGGAATGTGGATGTGGGGTTCAATAATAAACACCTGATGTCCGATATACTTCGTTGCTAAACAATTTATTATTTCCTCATTCCTGCGGTCGTTCCGATAGAGTGCCATGGGTCAACGACCGGACCGCACGGAGAGACATGACGGACAGCACATGGACTAACACAGGCGGTCCTCGCTCGTCGTCCAGAGGTCCAGCGGCTCCCGTCCCAGATCAGCTATGATGGACGTACAACGTCGCTTGATGGAAAAGAGAGCTATCAGGCACATCGAGGCACCGATGTCGGTACCAGTGTTCCAATCCGTGACCCGGATCTGGCACTTCCCCAGCGGAGACGCTCTGCTCGAACGTACCGGGCATCGTGACTGCCTGATTCCGGACGTCGACCGGGTCGATGTTCCAGTGCGCGGAACGGAACAGGTTGCGGATGCTGTGGCACTCGATACGGACACCACTGTTCGGATAGCAGATAGAACAGGCAATCTAGTAGTAACAAAATTTGATAGTAATTTGAATATAGGATAATATTTCCTGAGCTAAAGCGCCGACGTAAGCCGCTCTGTTAGCTTTATCTGTAACCATACATATGATTATTTTCTGGTAAAAATGGATAGCTTTTGGTATCTCGATGGGTCTCATGGACACATGTCTGATGTAAATCCGTACCAGAGCCTGCGGACGCAGATCGATGCAGCAGCACAATACGTGGACATCTCAGAGGGACAACTGGAACGGCTGAAAGCACCCGAGCGTATACTGGAAACGAACCTCTCTGTCGAGATGGACGACGGGTCAGTCGAGGTGTTCCGTGCGTATCGGTCGCAGTTCAATGGTGACCGTGGCCCGTACAAGGGCGGAATCCGCTATCACCCGCAAGTAGACCGCGACGAGGTCAAGGCGCTTTCGGGGTGGATGGTGTACAAGACGGCGACGAGCGACATCCCGCTCGGCGGTGGGAAAGGCGGCATCGTCATCGATCCGAGCAACTATTCCGAGAGCGAACTCGAACGGGTCACGCGCTCGTTCGCGAAGGAGCTGACGCCACTGATTGGAGCCGACCGCGACGTGCCTGCCCCTGACGTTAACACGGGCCAGCGCGAGATGAACTGGATCAAGGACACCTACGAGACACTGGAACACACGACCGAGCCCGGCGTCATCACCGGAAAGGACCTCGCAAGCGGCGGCAGCGAAGGCCGCGTCGAAGCGACCGGACGGTCGACAGTCGTCGCGGCGCGTGAAGCCTTCGAGTATCTCGGCAAGGACCTCGAAGGCGCGACGGTGGCGGTCCAGGGCTACGGGAACGCCGGCTGGATCGCGGCGAAACTCATCTACGAGATGGGGGCCAATGTCGTCGCCGTGTCCGATTCGAGCGGGGCGATCTACAGCGAATCGTCGTTCGACCCCGTCGCAGTCAAGGACTACAAACGCGAAACCGGGAGTGTCATCGGCTATCCGGACGCAGCGGCGGAATTAACGAACGATGAATTGCTCACACTCGATGTCGATCTGTTGATCCCGGCCGCCCTTGAGAACGCCATCGACGAGTCTCTGGCACGTGAGATATCCGCGGACGTTATCTCTGAGGCCGCGAACGGTCCGATTACTCCCGCAGCAGACGACGTTCTCAGCGACCGCGAGACGCTGGTCATTCCAGATATCCTCGCGAACGCGGGCGGCGTCATCGTCTCGTACTTCGAGTGGGTCCAGAACAGGCAGCGCTTCTACTGGTCCGAAGAGCGCGTGAACGAGGAACTAGATTCGATTATCGTTGAGCAGTTCGAGAACCTCGTCGATGCCTACGAGGAGCGAAACCTCCCGTCCCTCCGAACCGGCGCATACGTCGTCGCACTCCAACGGGTCATGAACGCCAGCGAGCAGAACGGAACCTGGCCGTAACGGGTTCCGGACCACATCTGGCCGCCGCGCCCGTTACTGTATTTGGGAGCGCTCTGTCACCAAACGACACGATATTAAGGCCATCCAGTGACGAAGGCAACTATGCCAACCGACCGGGTCACAGTCTCTCTCGACGAGGAGACCAAAGAGACGTTAGAAAGTCTCACCGACCGAACTGGGGAGAGCCAGAGCCAACTGATCCGCGAGTCGATCGCGTTCTACGCGGCAAACTTCGACTCAGCCCATGCGAGTGACAGCGACCACCTTCAGACGTACTACGAGATGCTTTCGACGGGCGAGCACGTCCTGCTGGACATCGACTTGCTGCACGCACTCCTGAGTCAGTTTACCGACCCGGACGAACGTGATGAGGAGGTTCTGGACATGGTCGATCAGGTGGCGCAGTACCACGCACAGGAGTACGCCGAGCGGTTCGATTCGCTCGAAGACGTTCTGGAATGGCTCTCACTGTGTGGGTTCCTGACCGTTCGCCGCGACGAAAAGGGAAGTTTCCACGTGGTGTTCCCATCTGAGTCGGTGCGGTGGTTGATAATCCGGTTCATCCGTGGTAGCATTACTGCCCTCCCGTTCGAAATTGAAATCGAAGAGAGTGTTTCCAAAGTACTGTTAAGAGAACGGAAGCCGTGAGTACCCCCGCTCTGGACCCGGATAGACTCGTATCCGGGGAGTGAATGTTTCGTACTAGTTTCTCACCGGGTGCTACAGAGTTCATACGACCGATGTTCCGGACACACACAGGTCTTAACAATGTTTTTGCTTACCTGCCGGGACCGTGACAGTGGCTATCAAAACCAACAATCATGAGCATTACAAAACGACTCAAAGCCGTCGGCCCGGGAGCGATGGTCGCCGCCGCGTTCATCGGCCCAGGCACGGTCACGACTGCGAGCGTCACCGGGGCAGAGTTTGGCTACGCGCTCCTGTGGACAATGGTCTTCTCAATCGCTGCAACGATTGTTCTCCAGGAAATGAGCGCGCGGCTGGGCCTTGTCTCGGGGGAGGGGCTCGGCGAAGCACTTCGAGAGCGGTTCGACAATCAAATCGTCGAGTACGTGAGTATATTCCTCGTTGTCGGCGCCATCGGCGTCGGAACCGCCGCCTACGAGGCCGGGAATATCCTCGGCGGTGCCGCAGGGCTCGCGACGATCACAGGTATCGACTCGACAGTGTGGGGAGTCGTGATGGGACTCGTGGCCGGACTCCTGCTCTACACTGGGCGCTACAAACTGATCGAGCGAGCGCTCATCGGGCTGGTCGCCGTGATGGCGTTCTCGTTCGTAGCATCGGCCATCCTTATTGGTCCTGACCCGGGTGCGATTGCGATGGGGTTCGTCCCCGGTATCCCCTCGGGGTCGCTGTATCTCATCACCGGCCTCATCGGAACAACCATCGTCGGGTACAACCTGTTCCTGCACGCGAGTAACGTCCAGGAGCGGTGGAGCGGTCCCGACGATATCGGTCACTCGCGCATCGACACAGTGCTGTCAATCGTTGCGGGCGGCGTGATCACGATTACGATCATGGTGACCGCGGCCGCAGCATTCGAGCCCGGCACCCAGATCAGCGATATCGGTCAGATGGCCGAACAACTGCGACCCATCGCGGGACCGTACGCCGAACTGTTCTTCAGCATCGGCATCTTCGCCGCCGGATTCACGAGCGCGACGACAGCGCCGCTTGCGGGTGCGTGGGCGACCACAGGTGCACTCGGCTGGGATTCAGACATGCAGAGCACACAGTTCCGCGCTGTCTGGGGGACCATCCTCAGTGTCGGGGTGCTTTCGGTGTTGCTGGGTGGCAGTCCCGTCCAGATTATCGTGTTCGCACAGGTTGTTAACGGGATTTTATTGCCCATTGTCGCGGTGTTCTTGATATACGCGATGAACCAGCGGGACCTCCTCGGCGAGTACACGAACGGGTCGATAGCGAACGCCCTCGGCGCGATTGTGACGCTCATCGTCGTGTGGCTCGGGGTTCGGACGCTGCTCAGCGTCGCGGGGGTGCTGTAGATGGGCGGCCGGCGGATCGGTGTCGACGTCGGTGGCACTTTCACTGACGTGACGCTGTCGCTCGACGGCGAACTCGTGACCGCAAAAGTCCCGAGTACCGAAGACCAGAGCGAGGGCGTCATCGCCGGGATCGAGAAGGCCTGCGAAGCGGCTGCAATCGACCCTGAGACCGTAAGCGAGTTCTCTCATGCGATGACCGTCTCGGTCAACGCGCTGCTCGAAGAGGACGGCGCAAAGACCGCGCTCGTCACGACCGACGGGTTCCGAGACGTTCTGGAAATCGGCCGCCAGGATCGCCCGTCGCTGTACGACCTGTCCGCCGAAAAGCCGACACCGCTGGTTCCCAGACGCCGACGCTTCGAAGTGGCCGAACGAACGACCACCGACGGTATCGAACAGCCCGTCGACGAGAGCGAAGTGCGGGCAATCGCCGAGCAGTTGCGCGAGATGGCTGTCGAGTCCGTTGCCGTCTCACTGCTGCACGCGTACGCGCATCCCGAAAACGAAACGCGCGTCGCAGACATCCTGCGGGATGAGCTCGACGTGCCCGTCTCAGCCTCACACGAAGTCCTCGCCGAGTTCCGCGAGTACGAACGCACCTCGACGACGGCCGTCGACGCGTACGTACGACCGGCGATTGACCACTACGTCAGTCACCTCACCGACCGTGCTCGGGACCTCGGGGTCCCACAGCCACGGATCATGCAGGCCAACGGCGGCATCACCGACGCTGATACCGTCCGGCGGAACGCTGTGACGACTGTTCTCTCGGGCCCTGCCGCCGGCGTCGTAGGGGCAGGTTCGATGGCGGCCGACGAACAGGACGGGCTGGTCACGTTCGATATGGGTGGGACCTCTAGCGACGTGAGTCTCGTCCGTGATGGCGAAGCGGAACGGACGACGGAGGGCGTCATCAACGAGCGGCCGATCAAGACGCCAATGGTCGACGTCGAAACAGTCGGAGCCGGCGGCGGGTCCATTGCCTGGGTTGACGCCGGGGGGGCACTCCGGATTGGACCACGTTCCGCTGGGGCAGACCCCGGCCCCGCCTGCTACGGGAAGGGCGGGACTGAGCCGACCGTCACCGACGCGAACCTCGTGCTGGGCTACATCGGCGAAAGCACTAGTCTGGGTGGCGAACTATCACTCGATGCCGATGCCGCCCATGACGCGCTTACCGACCTCGCCGACGAAGCGGGCCTCGACGGTCCCCTCGACGCCGCTCGTGGCGTCTATCGCGTTGCCAATGCGAACATGACCAGAGCCATTCGCTCCGTGACCGTCGAGCGCGGGTACGACCCGCGGAAGTTCGGGCTGGCTGCGTTCGGAGGTGCTGGGCCGATGCACGCGGCCTCCATCGCAGCTAGCCTCGATATGGATCGGGTGGTGATTCCACGCGCCTCCGGCGTGCTATCAGCGTACGGCCTGCTCGCCGCCGACGAGAAGCGCGACGCCGTACGGACGTATCAGCGCTCGCTCGACGCTGTCGACCCCGACGATGTCGATGCAGTCTACGAGGCGCTGGCCGAAGAACTGTTAGCCGAGGTCAGCGACCGCGAGGCGGCGACAGTGCGTTACTCCGCCGACCTCCGATACGCCGGCCAGAGTTTCGAACTGACCGTGGATGTCGACCGGCCGTTCGCCACCGCGGACGCACGCGAGCGGTTCGGCACAGCCCACGAGTCCGCGTACGGGTATCGAGCGGACGAGTCGGTCGAACTGGTGAACTGTCGCGTGACGACGACCGTCGAACGAAGCGCGCCGCCGGTCGAGTACGCCGCCGAGGGCGACCCACAGAAGGGGTCCCGAGAGGCGGTGTTCGCCGACGAGGTCCGCGAAACGCCGGTCTACGGGCGGGCGCAACTGCCACCTCAGGATAGAATCGACGGTCCCGCGATTATCGAGGGCGATGAGAGTACAATTGTCGTCCCGCCGGCCTGGAACGTCCGGGTCCGCGATGACGGGACGCTGATTGCGGCGGTGAGCGACACATGAACGACGAAGCCACAACACCGAGTGACGAACAGGAAGCAATCGACCCTGTAACGCTGGAAATACTCAGGAACCAGCTTGAGAGTGTTGCAACCGAGATGGGTCACGTGCTCATCCGCGGTGCGTACTCGCCGAACATCAAGGAGCGCCAGGACTGCTCGACGGCGCTTTTCGACGCGTCGGGTCGGATGGTCGCACAGGCGGAACACATCCCGGTACATCTCGGCGCAATGCCCGATGCGGTGGATGTTGTCCTCCAGAAGGACCCGAAGCCGGGTGACGTGTTCATCGTCAACGACCCGTTCGCCGGCGGGACACACCTGCCGGATATCACGCTCGTCTCGACGATAGCACCCAACGACGAGGTGATCGGGTATGCCGTCTCGCGAGCCCATCACGCCGACGTTGGCGGGAGTTCGCCGGGGAGCATGCCGCCGGGCGCACAGGAGATTTACGAGGAAGGGCTCCGCCTGCCTGCCGTCCGACTCGTCGACGGCGGCGAACCCAACGCGGCGGTTCACGACCTCATCCGTGCCAACGTCCGAACGCCTGACGAGCGCGAGGCGGACCTCCGTGCTCAGCGCGCTGCGAACGAACGAGCCGAGGAGCGCATCGGTGAACTTCTCGAAGAACACGGGTCGATCCTGCTTGATGCGTTCGATGCCGTCATCGAGTACTCCCGAGAGCGGGTCGAGGCGGAACTCGACGCGCTCCCGGACGGGACGTATCGAGCGCAGGATATCCTCGAAGGCGACGGCGTGACCGACGATGACATCCCGGTCGAGGTGGCCGTCACGATCGATGAGGCCTCGATTTCCGTCGACTTCGCCGGGACTGCCGAGCAGGTGGCGGGCAACCTGAACGCGCCACTCTCGGTCGCAAAGAGTGCGGTTTACTTCGTCGTCCGGGCCATAACCGACCCGGAGATTCCCCCGAACCACGGCTGTTACGAGCCGGTGTCCGTGTCCGCACCCGAAGGGTCAGTGCTCAACCCGGACGCGCCAGCAGCGGTCGTCGGCGGCAACGTCGAGACGAGCCAGCGCGTCATGGATGTCACGCTGGCGGCGCTCGCCACGGCCGTCCCCGACAGGGTTCCCGCCGGTGGACAGGGGACGATGAACAACCTCATCATCGGCGACCGAACCGGCGATTTCACGTATTACGAGACGATCGGCGGCGGGTTCGGTGCCCGGCCCGAAAAGGACGGGATGGACGGCGTGCAGGTCGGTATGACGAACACGCTCAACACGCCTGTCGAAGCGATGGAGACCGAGTATCCGCTCCGGGTCGAGCGGTACGCGCTGCGTCCGTCGAGTGGCGGCGACGGCCGATACCGTGGCGGACTGGGCCTCGAACGCACGGTCACCGTCGAGACCGACGCAACCGTGTCACTGCTGACTGAGCGCCGACGAACGGCCCCCGATGGAATCGACGGCGGCAAAGACGGCGCGACAGGAGAGAATCTTGTCGACGGCGAGCCAGTGCCCGCGAAGGCGTCCGTTGATGTCGAGGCCGGGTCGACCATCTCCGTCAGAACACCCGGCGGCGGCGGACACGGCAACCCAGCAGAGCGTGACCCGGAAGCCAGGGAACGTGACCGACGCGATGGAAAGGTAGCCGACCGGTGACGTGCGGGTTCAGTTGTCCCAGATAAAGTGCGACCGAGCCACGAAGCGTTTTGTTTCGAGCGTGACTCTCATACGAGGGCAACACGATACTGTGTACTGAAATGAAGGTCCCGGTCGGAATCACGACCCTCCACCTCTCACAGAGGAGTGCGCTTCTGTTGCTCCTTGCCACCGGCCTTCTCGGGTTCGGCGGGTACGACTACGTCCAGCAGTCACAGGCGGTCGGCAACGCTGTAGCCGTCCAGGCGACCATCACCGACGCTCGTGTCGATCGAATGGACGGCGGACGAGGAATCGACTACGAGCCGGAGATTCACTACACGTACCAGTATCAGGGCGAGACATACACCAGCGAGCAGGTGTTCCCGAGTACGGGCGTACGGACGTACTCCGACCGATCGAGGGCGGAGTCGGTGGTCGACTCATACGAGCCGGGTACAACCACCCGCGCGTACGTGTCACCGGCCGATCCAGACGGCGCGTTCCTCATTCGAGAGCGGACGCCGTTCCCACTGCGAGCCATCGCTGCAGGCGGCGTTCTCGCTGCCATCGGCGTGCTGTCCGGACTGGGAGCCAAGAACCCGGGTCAACAGGAGCTACGTCCGGCGAGTGAGAGCCAGCCAGCGCCTCGCGAGTCATGGGTTGTCCGCCACGGCAAGGCTCTCCACCGGCTATCGAAACAGCTTCTCGGGGCCTGCTTCGTCGGGTTCTGGCTCTCGATGGTCACGCTGGTGTTCGGCCTTCTCAACACCCCCGGTGAATTTGGAGGGCCGCCACAGGAGGTGCAGGTAGACCTTCTGGGTCCGGTCGGCCTCCCGATGATCGCAGGGGTCTGCTTCTGGATCGGAATGATCCTCTCACTGTGTCTGTACGCCGTCTGGTCGTTCACCGAGTACCAGCAGCTCCGGCGGCGACTCCCGAACCCGAAGCCGCCACGTCCGTTCAGGCATCCGAGTCGGCTCGTCACGATACTCGGAACCGAAGACGGCGGTTTGAGCGAGTACGGACAGCGTATCCGGCTGACTGGATGGGCAGTGCTGGTTGCTGTCGGGATGGCGGCGACACTGGCATATATACTCTTTACTGCAAGCTAACCGAGTCCCGGCCTAGGACGTATCGGCCGATTGTGCCACCAGCAATGAGCCATCTGCTGTGTCAATGGCTTTCTGCACACCGAGCCAGTTCGTGATAGAGCCGTCGGGACCACTGAGTGGCACTATCGTCACCCGGTTTCTGAAGCGTGTGCCGTCCGCGCGATAGTTCCATAGTTCGACGGTTCGCCGTTCCCAGATGTCGACCCCCTCCTGAAGCGTTGCGACCGCCTCGGGATCCGTCGCTGGTCCCTGCAGCAATCGAAGGTTCTCGCCGCGAAGCGTTGCCAGCGAGTACCCGGTCATCTCCTGGAACGTCTGTGTCGCATATCGGACTGGATTGTCCTGATACGCCGGGCCAGTGAGCGTCAGCCCAAGAGGACCCGTCCCGAGTCGAACCATTTTCGCGATGTATTCTCGCTCGAAAGACGTCACAGAGCTAGTCTCGAACCCATCGAGGGACCGAATGATGTCTGCCGGCGAGTCCTCGGCGTGGTCCGGACCGACAGTCCGGAGCTGGTGTGTTTCGACAAGGTCCGGAAGCCGCCGGCGAAACTGCTCCTCGTCGAGCAGCATGGTTTCGATAAGTGCGTCCCTGACTGGGGCCATGTTCGCAGTTGCCAGTTCTAGCTTTCGGGGGCACAAACTCCCGTCGGTATCCTGCCAATGGCTGCTCGGACCTGCCATTCATGCTGATGCAGCACCTGTTACAGATACGCGCTTGCCTCTACAATGTCTGAACGCGAGTACCCGGTGGTCGGCCTCCCGACACCCAGCGAGACATACGGCCCCAGCGATGCTGTTGCCCTCCAACTCGATGCGCTGGAAACGAACGACGAGCCATGTGACAACGCGGGGATCATGACGGCGTACAATTTCGCCTCCCCGGCTAACCGCCGCTCGACTGGTCCCCTCGACCGGTTCATAGCCATGGTCCAGTCACCGCAGTACCGCCCGATGATCGACTTCGAGGAGGCCGTGCGAGGCCCCATCGAGCAAGACGAGAACTACGCTGAGCAGCGGGTGACGATTACGGGACCGGATGGACGGACAACCACCTACGAGTTCGGTCTGTCAGTGCAGTCCGTCGGTGAGTTCCGAGGGTGCTGGCAAACCGACCGTGTTGTCGTGGTCTGATCGGTGGCAGCGGCAACTGAGTCAGTGACCTGTAACGTTTGTGAGCGGGGCTGCAAAAGCTACGACCAGTTTCGCCCGCTCGAATGTTCTTTCGATCTATCTCATACGCTTTTCCTCAGAGAACGCGCTACAGGTGTCTGCCTGCCAGCCACAGAGCAGTGACATGGGTACTTTCCTTCGGTTGGAACAGCCACCGCAGAGCCGCGTCAAACACAGGCGAGCAATAGGGTATATTTGAAATGGTTACCGTCAAAGGGTACGGTATGAGGATTTCTATCGTCGGAGGGGGATTCGCAGGGCTGGCAGCAGCGCAACTGGCTGAAGGGGTTACGTCGGACGTACAGCTCTACGATAAGGGCGCATACAGCGGTGATCGAAGAGGGGCTTGGGGGGAGATGGTCTGGGACTACTCGCGGCTCCCTCTAGATCGACATGTGCCAGGGTACGTTAGAGAGGCTAATACCGGGATATTTGTCGGTTCCAGTGGGAAAACAGCTGTAACTGTTCCTGATGGCGTTATTTTGAACAGAGGAGAGTTAGAGAAACACTGGGCAGGCACGCTCGAACGGACAGAGATTGTAGAGAACGCAGAAGTCGACGAAGCAGAGTTTCGGAGGCTATCTGCGGAGTCGGATTTACTGATTGATGCCACTGGTCAGTTCCCGATCTCACGCCGGTTTACGTCCCTGTCGTATGACGTAGCGTGTCCGACGCTGAGCGGGAGGATAGAGGCTGACTTCTCCCATCTGTATCCTGAGCCAAGAGCACTTGCGTACGAGAATTACTTCCTCTGGATCGTGCCACAGTCACCGGAGGAGGCAACTGTCGGCCTCGGCTGTCGAGAGGACAAGCCCCCTGCCGAACTGTACGAAGATATGCGACAGTTGCTTGCAGAAATCGAAATCGAGCCCCCAGAGCGTGAGGCCCTGTACGGCGGCACTGATGTCTCAAACGGGTTGCGGAGTCTCTCACACTGTTCGTACGAGCTCAACGACTGCACAGTGCATATCGCGGGTGACGCCATCGGATTGGCAAACCGCCTGACGGGCTTCGGAATGATACATGCGGCACAGTCCGGCCGAGCTGCTGTGCGGTCCTTCGTGCAAGGGAATTCGTATAAACGCAGGTTGTTGTGCCAGAACTTCTGGACGAAAGCAGTTACTGGTGTGGCTTCACCCATCCATCACACCATCGGGTTAGACGGAATAGCTCGGTTGGCAAAGTCGGACATCGAGTATCAGGAGAGCTTTGAACCGCAGCAGCCAGCAGATATTCTGGGCGCTGTTCGAACCTTCATATAGAGCCACCAATCACTGTTAGACACGCAGTCGGCCAGAGAGCGGTGTTCGGTCGGGAGGCGTAGAGACTTGGTACATAGCGTCGCTTAATTTATAGGTAAGTCTTATTCGCTACCGATACTCTGCTCTTGTCTGTCTGAGGAGTGATAATCTGTCTCACGACTGATCAGCGGCGACTGCCTGAGCAGTCAGCGTAGCACAGATAGAGATAGTCCGTCCCAGCTCGCCACACCAGCTATGAAGGCTAATCCGACACCATATCTATTAAATATAGCTACCTTTTATAGTCAAGTAATGTATCCAGTTGGAACAGCTATACAGCATATCTAAGTAGTATAGCTAGAAATTGTAGCTAGCAAAGAAGTTCGGATAAGTCAGCGGGGAAGAATAGCCAGTAGATGCAGCTACTAGTGCTGGCCCTGTGCGATAGTTTGCCCACGCAGAGATAGAGTCAAGTACAGCAAACAGGTCACCTGTAGAGGGCAAAGAGCGGTCGTAGTTCTACTCAGTATAGAAGAACGGATAAGACATTAGCGAGAGGGGGCTGACTGCTCCCAGTCGTACCCCCACTCGCGGAGCTTTTCCGCGACAAGGTCCGGATTGTCCATAGCGACGACAAGGGCAGCCTCCAGCGCGTCAGTCTTGTATACATCCTCGCCGACTGCATCTTCTAGATTCCGGAGGAAGGTGGACTCCCGCTCCTCGACCTCAGGCCGAATAAAAATCGGCCGTTGCTTGCGGTCTTGCTTGACTGAATCACGCCGGAATTTGTATGGGATGTCTGGCTGGGTCGTAGTTTCGACGGCAGGAGATTCGGTTTCGGTAGCTGGCACCTCATCCTGCTGGTCATCCGCTTCCGGCTCTGTATCTGTGTCCGCCTCTGCGAACGGATCGTCACCTGAGCCGGATTTCATGCTGTTGCCTCCTGCTCTCGGGTCTGTCGGAGGCGTGCAGCCAGCTTTTCGAACTGCTCTAACGTTTCGATTTCATAGTCACGTTCCCGGCTCCGGTGTTCTTCGATGTATTTGAACGCCGAACACTGTTTTCGCCAACATCCCTCAAGCAGGGACGTCCGCTCGCGGAACACGACCGGAATGTCATACGACTCAGCCCGGAGCCGTTTGAGCATCTCTTCCTGATCGTTCGTACCTTTGAATCGATTTGGCACAGCAGCTAGCACGCCCACGTTGATATCTAACGTGTCTTCGAGTCCAGTAACGAGGTCTGCAAGGCCCTCGACAGACTGCTGGCCCTTCCCGCTCGGTTCGAACGGGATGACCAGATTCCGCGTGGCGTGCAACGCGTTGTACAGTTTCACATCCGCAGTCGCAGGCGGGTCGATAATAACAGTATCATACTCGGACGGAACGCCCGCGTCTTTTAGCACACGAAGCAGTTGGACGTTCGGGTTCCAGTTTTCGCCGAAATCCGCTGCCTCTTCTTCGCGCCGCCGCAGATGTTTTGAGAGGACCTCCAGGGAGTTGTGTGCAGGGAGGACGTCGACGCCCTCGGAACTTTCAATGAGATCAGCGAACGGCCCCCGTGGCCGTTCGACGAGGTGTCGAACTAAACTGTCGGCCTCTGAGTCCGTTCGGCGGTCCGCGACATCGAACAGGAATGAAAGGCTCCCCTCCTGTGGATCCATATCTATTGCCAGTACGTCGTGACCAGCGCGAGCGTCGGCGACAGCGAGGTTCGCCGCCATCGTTGTCTTGCCGACACCGCCGGCCTCGCTGTACACGGTGTAGGTCAGCATACTATATCGGATTCGCCGCACAGATATAAAGATTAGTCAGACGGTATAGCTATATGGTATAGCTACTGAAGGTACCTTTCCGCTTCCACACAACTGTTCCGTTCCCGCGAGCGGTTACTCAGTAAATAACCCTGCGAGTGTCTCGTGCATCTCTGCCCGCCGGTGAGATCGGGCCTCAGACTCGGAAAGATAGTTATCAAGGACGACCTGTGCGGATGCCGACCCCTGCTCAGCCGCAACATCTTCGAACCGATCCGCAACTCGTCTGACAGCAGCACCGTATGTGGTATACCAGAATCGACGACCCGTTTTCGGCGTCGGCGTGGCGCCATCAACGGTGATGTCTGCGGCCTCAGCCACTGACTTGAACCGACGACGGACGGTTTCAGCAGTTAAATGACCACTAGCCGCGGATGGAGAGGGCAGAAGATATCCAGACCACTCTGGATCAGCAAGCGCCTCTATACGTCGCTCTACGGTCTCCAGACCGGCCAGCAGAGCCACCGTCCCGGGGCCGTTTTTCCGCTCGCCATCACCGAACTCTATGTACGGATGGGAGTCATCATCCGGATCGAGGTTGAGCTGTCGGATGTGGAGCGATGCGACTTCACTCGGCCGCAGCCCCCATCCGCAACATGCAACCACAATGAATCGGTCGCGTAACTCAGACGCCGCTGTATATAGGCGCTGGACAGCATCTCTATCGAGTGCTTGGTTATCCCATGATGGAGTCGTATCCCACCCAAACCGGATTTCGAGGTCAGCGAGCGGGTTGTACGCGGCAGTGCCGAACATCACCAGGTGCTTGTAGAACTGCCGTGTGTCCTGAACGTATTTACGGCGTGATGCGAGCGTCGTCAGAGCCTCATCCAGTTGGTCAAGTGCGTCAAACGTCGCTGCAACCCTATCCATTTCTGCAACACGTTCATCGGGATTCTCCAGCGGTGCGAGCAGATCTTTTGTATCGTGGATATTGGTATATACTTTCATGTAGCGTCGCAAAATCGACCGACGTGTCTCGATTGTCGCATCAGCGCGCCCTCGTCGAGTCGAAAGTTCAGCGAGGTATTCCTCGACGGCTCGCTGTGTATTGTCAGCCAGGAACTCGAATGACCCCGATTCAATCGGTGCTTCCGGCACCCCAATTTCATCGTAGAACTGCCCCGGAGATAGGTCAAACCGGCGCTGGAGGTGCTTGACGAATCCCGGAAACTGTCGGTTTAGCCATGCGTATGTGGGGGTTTCAGCTGTTGGATTGAAGCCATCCTCTTTCATCGCCGGCACAACGGCCTCACGATAGAATGATTTGCAATCGGCCAAGTCCATCGTTGAATAGCGAACTTCGGTCATTGGTCTGAGTGGGTGGGCAGTGTGCTGTCCCTACTGGGTACTCTGAGCCGCCGGAATTTCGTATGTATCGTATTTCAGTCGCAGTACTAATAATTTGTCTTGTGTTGTTTTCTGCATGAGAAACCCATAACAAGACAGATACCGGGATCTGGAGACGGAAATAATATAAACTGCATATAGCTATACTAAATTTGTCCCCAGAAGATGAACTACAGGACTATAGCACCGCCAGGATGCACGATATCAGCTGAACCACCGAACTCGACACACTCGGGTCAGGACACCGCTTCAAGTTAGGAACCCAACTCGATTTGTGTATTTAAAGAAATCAGGCCAGTGCTGCCGCTCACCACCACTCTACCTCTGTCGTCTTGGACCGTGACTACCCGATCCCAGTCTCCTTCTTCAACAATGTGAGCGTAGTATCCGCAGTCACGATCGGGGAATGCCCGTACTTACCCGTCAACTCGACCTAGACTAAGAGATCGACCCGCCAAATCGAGTACAGCAGACGGGCGAATGCGAACTAAAAGAACCGAAGGAGCAAATTCTTCGATGTTGTCGCTGCTATGAATCGCTTGATGCTCCGGTAGCTCGCACAGGCGTCTTCGGGAACGTCGTAGCCGCCGGTCAGCTCGGCGATCCGGTCGAGGCGGTCGGCCGTTCCGGCGAGGTCGTCCTCGAAGCCCCGGATCGCTTCGCGGAGCCGGGCTGCTTCGTCGTCGGAAAGCGACTCCGAGCGATCAAGTTTCCCAACGACAGGGAACAACTCGTCTTTCTCTTCTTCGGTGTGCTCGTGCATCTCCGCCGCGAGGTCGGGGAACGTCGATTCGACCGCCGCCAGCTCGGGGTGGTTCTCCCCGTGGACCCGGTTCACCTTCGCTACGAGGGTCCCAAGCGCGGGCAATTCCTCACGGAGATAGTCGTGGTGGGTCTCAACGACGTGGTCAGCTAGGTCCGCAAGTCCACTCCAGTCGTAGTCGTCGCCAGCGTCCGGTCGCCGTCACAACAGTAGTCCAGCCCGAGGGACTCGAACACCCGGGCGTAGGTGGGCACCTCCTCAACGAGCGATGCAAGTGTTCGGTCGGGATCAGTGTCAGTCATACGTTGGAGTCGATGGCCTCTCTGGGTCAGTCAGAACGGCGCGTCGGGCGTCTCATCGGGGGCTCCCTGTCCGACAACCAAGCTGGAGTCGCCAGCCTCGGACTTACCGATCAGTACCCGGAACTCGCCGGGCTCCTTCTGGCGGTACTCCCAGCGGAACTCCGATCCCGCCTCAGCGTCGAACTGGTGGTACAGCGGCTTGGGGTCGTGGTCGTTCACGAGCATGAATGCTTCCCCAGTGTCGAGTTTGGCGTAGGCTTCGAAGATTTGCTCGTGGCGCTGGGCAGGAGGCAAATCTCGAACGTCGAGTTCTCGCGTAATCTCTCTGTCTTCAGCAACTGTCGTCGACGTCGCATTCTCCTGCACATCGTCAGACTGGCCCACGTCTTTTGCACCGTCGTGGCTACCGCCTTTCGTAATGTGCACGCGACAGCGCCCGGGTGCTGATTCAACAACCTCCCATTCGAAGGAGTCACGATATTCCTGGCGGAACTCCTGGTGCAGCGGCTGAGGCTCGTGGGGAGCATGATTTCCATCGTTCCCCCGTCGGGAATCATTCCGTAGCGGTGGTGGATGGTAGGGTGGCGTTCCTGTTTCGGGATTTCGCGAACATCGTACCGGGTAACGATGGCATCGTCGACGGTCTCGGAGTCCGCAGTCTTGTAAATCTCGACGCGCCACCCGTCGTCGCCGCGACTCACGTACTCCCATTCGATTATGTCGCCGTGCATCGATCGTAGCTCGTGATACAGCGGCTTTGGATCGTGGTCGTTTACGAGTACGAACCCTTCATCCGCGTCCAATTCCTCGAAGATCGTTAGTAGTACCTCGTGACGGCGCTGTGGTTTCAAATCACGCACATCAATGGTCGCGGAGTCCTCATCGTCGAATCGGCCACCAACAGTCAGGGTCAACTCTCGGGGGACTGCATCGGGATCCGCGTACTCCCAATCGATTACCCGTTCCTGTGCAATCTGGTAGCGAACTAACTCGGGATCGATATCTCGATCCGTGACGATACCGAGTTTGTCACCGGCTGCTGCATCGTTTAGGGCCTCAAATAGGTGCTCATGGAGTCTGTCTCCGGCCAAAGCCCGCAAGTCGAGTTCCGTTTCCGTCACCATACTTGATGGTCCCTGACTGGACGGATGGGACTTATGTCGAAGGCGTTCGGGGAACTTGGGCTACCGAGCCGAATCTGTTCCCAACAGAAGCTTAGTGCTGGGCGTGTCTCCCCTCCGCTAAGTAAGTACTAGCGGGGACTTACTAACAATGGACATACTCGAATCGCATGCGGTTCCAAACACCGTTGATCCAGAGAGATGGCGACTCGAGGTTACCGGTGCCGTCGCCGAAGCGGTACAGTTCACACAGGACGAGTTGCTGGCACTCCCTGCTGGCGAGATAACGGACGATTTCACCTGTGTCGAAGGGTGGCAGGCAAAGGACCTTTCGCTCGAGTGATATGCTCCGCGCCGTGAACGGCGCGGCTTCCCACGCATGGGGAATACCAGCTAAGTGCGGCTATCGCTGGTAGAGGGTTCCGACCCGTGGAACGCCGAAAGAGTCATTTGCGAGTGTTTCTCGCTCGTCTCACGGTGTCGTTCGAAAGACGCGCCGCGTCTCTCGTGATCACGAGACGGCTCCGCCATCTCACACGAGGTCGTGGTGCTGTCACAGGCTCTCCCATCCCGGGCGAGTCATTGCCTGCCGGTTTCAGTGGCATGCTCTCTCCCCACGGGTCAGCCCGGTGCGCAACGTTGGTGGCGCTGGTTATATCACCCTGAAATGCTGTGATGACTGTCGACACTGGCGTTGACCCACCGCTTGTCGACACGATCCAGCGCATCGAGGTGGGTGACGTCCTCGTCGTCAACGGCGACTCCCGAACCTGGGATATACAGATGTCGTCAAGCGAGCCATCGACGCCCGTATTAACGTGCATACACTAACTGACGCCGGTAGACACCTCCTCCAACGGCAGGCCGAACGCTCAGAGGCCTGTGTGATCTACCGCAACCTGTGCTGATGGGGGTCCACAATAATGCCCCTATAACCCACATAGCGACGGCGAACAGCGGTCAGAAGTGGGGACCCAGTCGGCCGGTGTAGTCAGAGGCACGTGATCACTGGGCAGGTGATGACCGACTGGTACCCTATCGGAATATATGTAGACCCAATAAATAATCATTACTGTTCGAGGGTATTCCGGCATCCGAGCCGCGAGACGGCCCGTCGCCGGATGCGACGACGGACCAGTTCTCGTGCCTCTGACAAGTATCCAGTACAAAGCGGTTTGCTTCGTGCTGGCGTTCACTCTGTATGCAGTAATTGTAAATGTAATTTGCGACTCACGTTAGAAGCAGAATATATCACGAAGTGCCTCAGAAAACGGACTCTAGGACTGAAACAACGGAGAGGCTGGGGAAAGGTGCCAGACCCATGCCTGTGTAATCCACCGTCGCGTTGCTGGAGGGCAACGGCACTGACAGCCGTTACAGACACCCAAAGTCAGCAAGATACCACGCGGTTTTTGACCGCTTGCCAGAAAGCGGAGGTCGGTGGCAACGGGCACAGAACTTGCCACTCCTCTGTCAGAGGCACGGGCGGGTTCTGAACCCCGCACACGGCACGGCTCAACCGAAACCATCCTAGACGCCAGTCTGTAGCGGGGATCAGAACCCGTGGCTACGCTATGCATTCCCTCTAATTAATTTTCATTCGCCCCTGTCATCCAGTTTCAGGCCTCCAGCGACCGGGTTCGCTGCCCGCTCAGACGCCAGCGATGACCGCACTCACAGACGTAGTTCTGCAGATGAGACCCAGACTACACACAGACCCCAGTCAGCGCAGAGAACAGATGAGGGACGGTCTCGGAGAAACGACGTATCATAGCCCATCCAGCGTCGACTGAATCAACGACGGGTTCTGGACCCGAACTACTCGCTGAATCAGATCGGTCCTATGGGGGTGCTGAGCGGGGACCAGAACCCAGCTGAAGATAGCAGGAGTCTGAATAAAATCGGTTGCGGTTTCCGTCGAACCGCAAGCAAGCGCTGGAATCGTGCTTCGACCAGTCCCAAGAACAACAGCGACCGGTCTCAGTGCCACGTAGACAGCCGACTCGCCGGGGGTGTGAGTCGGTGTATAAAGGTGGTGGGCTGCTGGGGGTGTAGGAAGTGGTGTGCAACGCACCACCCGAAGTCGTCATCCACGACGACGGGTTCTGGACCCAGACCAATCGATGAATCCGGAGTGGATTGGGGGGAGATGGAGCGGGGACCAGAACCCAACCGAACGGTATACACTTAGTATCAAAAACAGTTGTGACTTAGACTCATGGTTTGTTCCCTCATCGGGTACGACACAGCCACAGGCGGCCCGGCAACAGAATGGTGGCCAGCCGGGGGACAGCCGTGCTGCAGTTAGCGCTTCCGCCACCATCCGATATCGGCAATCTCAAATCGAGTTCCGGGTCCGGATCAACTACTGCCCCTGAGTAGGCTCACTGATAGTCACTCCGGCCTCTGGAACTCATCACAGCCATTGGTAAGTATCCGTAAAAGTCGTTTTGTCCGTCATTTATCTGGTGATACACTACCAAGTAAATATCAACATTCCATCGATTGCCCGTTTGGCAGGGAGGCGGACCAATGACTACCCACCCGGCAGTCGGCGAGATCGTCGCCATCACGACCACCGACAGCGAATCGCTGTTGCTGGTCTCTCACTGCCACGAATTACACCGAGTGGACGGCAGAGTTCCCCACCATCGAGAGCTACTACGACCAGTACCGCCGCGGTGACTACGCGCATGACGTTGTCATCGAACGTCGAGCGGTGGTCAAAGGATGACCGGCCACGCACCCCCTACGGCGTCAATCCGGAGGACTGCGAAGCTGACAGTCGGTTGGGACAGGATGCCTCCGTGAGAGCCTGACCACGCTGGTCCCGGGAGCAGTGTCCGAAGAGTGCTGATGGTCCCATACAGTCTGTTGCCACGGGGCAAAGCCACCGGACGGCCCGGAGTTGCCACGAGCCACCTACCGCGTCCAGATAGCTCTCATTACGTCGCCGATAGCCCGTGCTGTGGTCAGCACTGCCCGGCTCGATTCCGGGGACAGACGCTATAGTCACGATGCCACGAGAACCCCACCGACGACAGCGAGACCGACAGCACAGCACCGACATAGCCTTCATCGACGAACTCGGCATGGACATCGGCCAAGAACAGACATCGAAGCCCTCCAGTCGCTCGTCAGTGCCCTCGGTGACGAGGTGTCACCCCCCATTTCGAGTGTTCTTGAGTTGCTGGTCGGGACCATCGAAGTCCCGTCTTTACATGTTCGAGCGCGTCGCCATCGTGCTCTCCCGCGACTGTCTCCGATGTGATGTCGTCCTCGTCCCGCGGGTTCTGTTGGGCAACGGCCAAGAGAATGCGACGCCGGTACTCGTGGCTGAGTATTTCGAACAGTTCATTCAGTGTGCCGCCAGACTCTTCTTTTTTGCTCGACATTTACTGATAGCTCTCGTTGCGAAACGCCTCACTTGGTGATGCGTTCCGCGCAACCGATCCGCGAAGAGAAATGGATAACTGTGGACGGGTACTCCCGTTTCAAGTAGCCCTCACAGTGGGCTAAACGCACAGTGTATGTTGTGTTCCGTACTATGGATAGGGTCCCCAGAGGAATAGGGTTGTGGGTGTTTTGATATCATAGCCGAGTTAATGTAATGTAGTTTCTACAAAATTACCACACCAATCGATCACTCGGTAGTTGTGGGTATCACTCCGATTCCCGAGGGAGTCCATCAACTCGGACTTCGATGCTGCCGTCCCCGGTCACAGAGACGTCAGTATCGGCGTACTGGAATGAGGTTGCGACCGACGACGACCGGCCATCGAGCAGCGTATCGAGTGCATCGGCTTCGATCGCCTCCTGTAACGGTGGCAGGTCAGTCGTTTCCTGGTTGGTGGCCGCCGCAACTGCTTCAACAATCGCCACACTGGGGCAGCCCGATTTCCTCCAGTTATGACGAACCGTAGTGGGGCTTGTATCTGTGCTTTCGGGGTGGTTGGTCGGATCCGAGTCACCTCCCTCGTCTGTATTGTCGTGCATTTTCCGTCACCGGTCGTCGTCGGACGAAGTATTAGCGGAGAAACCGCTATGGCGTCCGTTTACATCCCTACTATCTGGGTCCGTATAACATTGGTGTGAGAATCTGAGTGACTATCTATTGGCCGCCCCGCGGTCGTCGTCGAGTTGCCAGGTGAACAGTGCCTTCAGCACGATGACGAGGCTATTCGTCTGACCTGCGCCCCAGATAGCAGTTTCGTCACGCGGTTCGGGTGGGTGTTCACCGTTACCGTCGACGAGCACACTTACGAGCGTCTTTTCCTGGTCCACCATGAGGAGGCGACCAGCAGGCGTATCCGACCAGTTCCACACCGATTCGAACAGTTGCGCGTCAGGTACGTTCCCTTCGAGTCGGGATTCGACGGATTGTGACATCTCTGCGAGCCGAATCGAGACCTCACGGTCGCTGGCGGTCGAGAGGCACTCAGTGATTTCGTCGGTCAGTAGCTCCTCGGCAGTCATATACACGACCTCATCATCAGCGGACGAGATGAAATCCAGGATGCGTTCGGTCACGGTATCCCGGCCGGTTACCGTCCAGACACCCTGCTGTTCAGTGCTGTGATTCGCTGATGCAAGCTGGTCGAGCGCGTCTGTCAGGACCATCACTCGATGGTCGTATTCCTGTTCGAAGTGACGGCCGGCCGTCTCCGTCGAAATGGCCCAATATCGCTTGGGACTCGACTGTTTCACGTCGACGAGACCGCGGTCATGAAGCTCGTCAGCTGCGTCGTAGACACGTGTTCGGGGGACGTCAGCGACGTCGCTCACGTCCTGTGCAGTCCCTTCGCCCAGACTGACCAGGGCGACGAATGTCCGGGCGGCGTAGGTACTGAGGCCAAGCGCTTTGAGCTGCTTGACGGCCGTGGATCGTGCGTGGTCGGATGGGTCGCCGGACATTAGCTCGTCACCAATCACGTGAAAACCACCGGGTATGGTGGTTTCTGACGTGTAGCGACAGAGAGGTTGGGACCAAATCTGTGCCTACACGCCACTCTACCTCTCGTGCTACCCGCACAAAGAAGTACTGTGATTAACTGAGTGAATGTCTGAATAGTACCGGTTCTGAGACGCTCAAAACATTCAAAGACGAGGGTACTCTGTGAGGATCTGAGTGACATCGGTATCTCTCGTGCGACGTACTAAACACCCAGGGCACGAACCAGAAGGTAGCAATCGAGGTTGGGACCAATGGACGATGTTTCAAACCAAGACCAAGCGATCGAATTGCTCCAGCAACTCGGGCTCAAAGAGTACGAGGCCAAGTCGTTCGTGGCGCTCGCACGTCGCCAGCGTGGGACGGCCAAGGACATCAGCGAGACCTCCGAGGTGCCCCGGACCCGCGTCTACGACGCGATTCGCGTCCTGGAATCGAAGGGACTAGTCGAGACCCAGCACTCGAACCCGCAGGTGTTTCGAGCGGTCTCCATCGACGAGGCTGTCAACACTCTCCAGTCGAAGTACGCCGAGCGGACCGAGTCACTCCGGAGCGCCCTGAGCGGACTCGACCCAGCTGACGAGGGAGACTCGACAGAGGCTACCCACGAGGTGTGGTCTATCTCGGGGAACCGGGGCATTACGAGCCGGACACGGCAGTTGATCGAGGGAGCGACAGAGGAGTTGCTCCTCGTGGTCGGCCACAAGAGTATTTTCACCGACCAGCTGGCCGAACAACTACAGTCGGCTCAGGAACGAGGTGTGAACGTCATCATCGGGACGGTCGATGAAGAGCTCCAGGCCACGGTTCAAGATGCCCTCTCTAGTGTCAAAGTGTTCGTCTCGGAATTGGATTGGTTGAGCCGATCACCCCTTCCAGGTGACGATACCGAAATCAGTCGCCTGTTACTGGCCGACCGCGAGGCGATTCTGGTGAGTTCGTTCACCGAAACGGGGGCAGACAGCCGTGAGCACGAACAAGGCGTCTTCGGCCGCGGATTCGACAACGGGCTGGTCGCAATCACGCGACGGCTGATGGCAACGGGATTGCTGTCTGTAAACGATCCCGAAGCTGAGGAGACCTGAGTCCCGCTCGTGAGCGTCGGAGAGAACCTCAGAGAATAAGCCCAGAACGGCAGACATGTCCCGGATGGCACCGATTACCGTCTCTCGGCGGGAGATCTTCCGTTCTATAGCGACAACACAGTATCTTGACTGGCCGGCCTACGACTCGACGCCACTGTACGACCAGCGTTCACTGACGCCACTCATTGAGGATTTCCGGACCGTCTCTGGAATCTGGTTCGGGCACCCCACTCACGACTCGGTCGGGGGTCCGTCTGTCAGGGGCAGCGTTCGAGAGTGGCTTCCACAACACCGTCGAAGCCACACCGTGGACATGTGATCGACAGCCCGTCGACGGCACCCACCGAAGCGCCCTGGACAGTTCCGTGACAGATCGCTTTGGAACACGACGGGCACGTGACCGACTCGAGCGCAACGGGTTTCTCGTAGCGGAGACAGTCCTTGCAGCCCGAGTATGTGGGCCGGACAGTGTTGGAGCGGACAATCCGATACGAAGTCCCACAGTTGCCGCCGCCACAGGCCGGCCGCGCTTCGCCGAAGGCAGCTGCCTGTGGGTCCGGGAAATGGTAGCGGTCTGCGCCACCAGTCACGACCACCCACGGGATGTCCTGTGTGAGTATCTCGACGTCGTGAACGTCGAACACCTGGCCGTCCTCGGTCCAGTCCTCCGTCGCAAGCACATGCAGCGACGCTGTGTAGCGGTCCGGATACGCGACGAGTTCCAGGCCGAACACCGACGCGCCACAGGACAGTCGGCACACGCGCTTGGACTCACGAGCGTCGCTCGTGTCGTCGATGGACCGGTCGACGACATCCGTGACATCCCAGGTTCGGGAGTCACCGTTGACGACGAGGACATCACCTTCCTCGATGCGCTGGAGTGTGTCCACAAGCGCCGGGTCCACGCCAGCGTCGACGGGCGCAGTTGCGTCAGTCGCGCCCATCAGTCATCACCGGGCACCGTGTCGGGATGGGCGTTCCAGAGCCGGCGGGCGGGGCCGTTCTTCGGTGGCGTTTCGTAGTCGATGTCGTGGCGGTCCAGCACCCGGTAGATGGAGCGTTTCGAGACGTCGTGTGCGGTGGCGAGGTCGACCACGGTGAAGCCAGCCTCGAGGGCCGCTTCGAGATACGGTGCCGACGTGTAGGCATCTGGCGAGAATTCATCCAAGTCGAGTGCGGCGACGAGGGCGGCCTGGCGGTCGTGCATCGTGGGCTGTGAATCGGGGGTCGTCATAGCCGTATATGTCAAGTTGACTAGCCGGATTTCCTAGAGTGTTTCGGCGAAGCCGGGTTGAATGAGCACCAGCAAAATAGCGGCAAGAAATGCAGTCATCCATCCCCTCCCCCCCCTTAATTAATACCCGCGCGTGCAGGGGGCGCAATTGGGAGTCAGCAGTTCGAAGCCGCTACCGACCGATTCTGAGACCGGCCATATATTCGACTACTGAGATAAGCTAGGTCAAGTGCAAGAGTAGGGGTTACGGCGCAACGGGGGTATCATTGCCGGTATCCAGTCCCTGCAGTGGGACATCCCCAGAGAACTCGAATTCGTCGTACCAGACGGTGGGCCGTTTCGCTCGGCCTTCGTCCTTGAGCTCGATCAGCCCGTAGTCAGCAAGTTCATGGACATTCTCAGTCACTTCGGGCGGGTGGCGGTCCACGATGCGTGCGAGTTCGCGGATGCTGTCCGGTTCGTGGTCGACGATCGCCTCTAAGAGTGTCAGATTCGTCGGTCGGAAGAGGCGGCCAAACGTCGCGAGGCTTTCGATGCTCAGTCGAGACGGGTTTGCTTCGACATCTTCGCCCTCGTCGATTGCTGCAAGGGTATCTTCGAGGCCGCTACGGTCGGGTCGCGTCCCAATCGTGATGTGGAGTGTTCGGGTCATGGGTTCGTGTGTGAGTGAGGGGTACTACCAGTCGATGCGTTTCTCGGGCGGGAGCGCAGCACGCCACGCTTGGTACAGTGGCTGGAGTCCATCGAACTCGAGTTCGAAGACTTGTCCCGCGATGTGCAGTTCGTGTGGTCCGTGGTGGTTGTCGAACCGGATGATGGGGTCCGCAGCACCAGCCTCTCCGTAGTGGAATGCGTACTTGACGCCATCCGGGTACTGGTCAGACTCGGGGACCTCGAGGACGCGTACTCGAGCGACAGTCCCGTCATCGTAGGCTTGAATCTCGTCTTCTAGCACCACAACGTCATCGCCCATCGATAATTGTTAGTTTGTATCCTAACAGTAAGAACGTTAGGGTCTAAGCTAACAGTCGTGGTAGTAACGACTTGTCATATTAGTCGTAACAGATTCGCCGAATAACAGCGGAAACCATGGTGTCTCCGACCGACCAGTACCCTCTTTAGTGACGGAAACTAAAGTAATCGTAATGCGCATTGAAGCGACCGACGGAAACGAGCACAAAGTCTGGCTCACAGACGCGGAGATTGAGGACCTCCGGCGAGCCACCACCAGTCAGCGCGACGACCTCATCATTCAGCTCGGTGCGTTCGTTGGCCTGCGTGCCTTTGAGATTCCACAGGTCCGACCCGTTGACATCAAGCAGACTCAGAGCGGTCAGTACCGACTTCGCGTCCAGGCCGGGAAAGACACCAGCGGCAACGGCGGGAAGCCTCGCGATGCCTTCCTCCCCGCCGACGTCGAGCGTGACCTCCAGCGCTTCCAGAACGAGCACAACATCGCACCCAAGGACTCCTTTATTGATCTGACCCAGCCCGGCGTCCGTGCTGTGGTTCGACGGACAGCTGCACGAGCTGCCGAGGCGACTGGCGACGAGGACTTCGAGAAGGTGAGTACGCACGACCTCCGCCGCCGGTTCGCCCAGCGACTCCTCGTCGACGAACAGATGAATCCGCGAGTGGTGATGGCCGTCGGTGGCTGGGACTCCTTCGCCGCGATTGAACCGTATCTGAACGCTCCCAGCGAGGACGTCATCGACGAGGCCTTCCAGGAGATCGAGTCTCTATGACTGAAGACGACATTGATCAGATCCCCGTCAGCATCGACTTCTGATACCGACCGGCCCCCGGTTGGTAGGAACCGACATGTTGCGTCGCCACGCAACACCAGACCTCGTTTTCGGGAGGAGGCATTTCCTTCAGACTGCCGTGTTGCGCGAACGTGTTACGTCGCGTTGCGTCGGCCCCCGCCATATTGCCGATCGTGTTGCGTCACCACGCATCGCTTGTCCGCCTTTCAGCGGAGTCCGGTTTCTGTCGACCACCGTGTTGCGCGAGATGTTGCGTCGCCGCGCAACGCCTTTCTAACCACATCGTCGACGAACAGATGAGGCCTGCCCGGTAAGGTGCATCGCCAACCGAACTCACAGGCCATTAGAAAGAATCCATAGGAGACCAAACCTCTGGATTCGTATACAACAGTAGAGCGAAATCACCATAATAATGTTAGATTGTTCCATTGCCACATCCAGATGTGCCTTCCATGGCCAGACCCAACTTGTGAGGTTGCAAGTGCGGTGACATTCGCGGTATTCACGATTCTTTCTGGGATTCTCGGGACGCTCATGGTTCCAGAGGATGAGAACCCGCCAAACCCACTCGGCCTCATCGTACTGTTGGGTGGGATAGGTGGTATCGGATGGTATTTTACCAGGACTGCGACTCGACAAACGGAAATCATCGAAGAAGCCGGTGGACTGGCGTATCCGTTCGTAGTGCTGTTGGGCCCGGCTGGGATCGGAATGTTCTTACTGGGTATTGGGCTGATGACTGCTGCTGCCACACACGTACTGGTTGGAGATTATGCTTGAGGTACCTCTCCAGCTACCGTGGTTCCTGAATCCGCGGCCACAGTGGCTTCCTTTAGCAGTAATGGGCTGTGGTGCTGTACTGTTCGCGTTCAGTTACGCCCGTTCGTTCCGGAGTCAACAGTTCACGAGTCTATTTGGTTGGTGGTTCTTTGCTGGAGCCTATGCAGCATTAGCATATCCGTGGGCCGTCTCACAGACTGACTATCTTGTAGGTGCTATCTTCCTTGTCGGAAAGTGGTTTCAAGGGGTCGGGACCGTGACACTGTACCTCCGCCTTCGTTCGACAATCAACCAACTTCGAAATCGAGAGTTGCCGAGCGGTGGGAGATTTCTCAAAAAAGTGGCTCTCCGACTCTTACTGGGTTTGATCATGGTGATGGGGGCTACAGCGTCGCTGTTGCTGCTGCTGTTCGGACCGGTTGAGTCGTCAGTCCAGACCGAAGTTACGATTGTGTGGACTGTAGTATTCCTCCTGACCGGAACGATAGGAATTGCGTGGCGACTCCGCTCAGTCCCATCTGAGATGCCCCTCGGAATGACTGCTGGTCTGGTAATCCTAGTCGGTGGCTCGGGCATCTATGGCTTTCAGCTGGTCCCTGACCAGCTCATCCTCCTTGCTGCGGGTGGAATCGTCATGACTGCGGGCTACATCGGCGCGGCAGCGCTGTGGGTTCTCAAGAGTAGTCAGTCACCGGGAGGGAGATATCGATGATGCAATCCGGTGGACTAAGTCTCGAGATGATGTTCAATGCACTTCGGATGATGTTCACACAGAGATGGGTAGTAGCGGCCATGTGTGTGGTCGCTGTTGGCTCGAGTATCGACATCAGCACTGGAGTGCTGTCGACCCTCAGGAAGGTACGAAAAGAGACAGGTTTCAATTCGATATTTGAATGGTCTGCCGTCGTAGTCATTGCTCTTCGGCAATACGGAGAAACAGACGAGATCCGATATCCACTCTTGCAGAAAATAACATTCCTGCCGACGGTCGGCGCCATCGCAGTGTGTCTCTGCAGTGTTCCGTATATTATGTATGTACTCGATATGGGGCTCGTGTCGATCTTTGTTTTCTTTTATGTAGGGTACATCGTGCTGGGACTCTCTCTATTGGGAACCCTGATGTTGGTCTTGCCACCAGTCTTCGGAGTGACAGCGTACGTTTCAACGGTGGTAAGGGCCGTTGGCAGACTGACATAGGTCACAAAATAACCACAGGATTCGATATTCAACAAGGATCCTGGTGGGGCATTTGAACACGATCACGAGAAGTCACGCGTCGACAGAGACCGATTCGCGATAATAACCACTTTCGGCTGTACAATTAACATATGTTTCCTCTGACACCTTGAGTCGGTCACCAGTGATGTTGGATCGCTGCCCAACACACTTACAGTGTTGGGCGACAGACCAACAGGTAGCGGATGCCCACAGAGCAGACCTTCCAGTATACCCATGTCGAAGCCGGGCTCGTCGAGAACGTCGTCATCCGGCGGACTGACGACACCGAGACGTACCCCTCGGGCTGGAAGTACACGCTCCATCTGGGCACACTGGAAGACCTGACGCTCATCCGGTACGACAACGCACACGAAGACACCAAAGGGCACGAACATCATACCGCAGCCGGCGATGTCGATGACGTTGCGTTCCCCGGAATGGAAGAACGCCTCATCGAATTCTGGACGAATGCAGACGAGTACTGGGATGCCGTCGACGGCGGCCCGGATCGGCCCTACTGACCACAACGACCCATCAGACACTCATGACGACACTCCACATCACCGTCGGCGACCGAGAACAGCTCCGTGAAGACGCACTGCAATTCGTTCACGAGGCAGAGACAGGCGAGCACAGCGAGCATGATGAAAAGACAGTCATTCAGTTCGGGAGTTACGACGACCTCGTCGACAGCCTCACCCCCCTTCGCTTGGAGGTTATCCAGGCCATCGCCGAGAACAACCCCCAGAGCATGCGCGAGGCCGCCCGTCTCGTTGATCGCGACGTCTCCGATGTCCATTCTGATCTCAAACATCTGGAGGTCCTCGGAATACTCGAACTCGAAGAGGGTGGCCCCGGTGGCGCGATGCAGCCAGTCGTTCCATTCGACCGAATCGAGATGCACATCGATTACCCGCTCGTCGACGACGTCGATACCACACCGGCCAGTGCGTGAACGGGCGACTGCAAGTACCCACTTCACAGCTGGCAGAGCCCACACTACCGATAGCGTTCGTGAGTAACACCGGATGGTCCGAAAGTGATGGTCATCTGCAAGAACAAACTCATCAGTCGAATCGTTCCGCGATATCCCGGACCTCATCGCGGTCGTCCTGATCAGCCTGCTCGATGGCGTCCTGTATCTCAGCTACCTGCTCCTCGTCGAACACGCCGCGTAGATCACTGAGCGACCGGCCACCGATGAGCCGCGCCACGGCGTCACTGAACGACTCGTCGTCACGCTTGTGTGCCTTGATCCGTTCGTAGACATCGTCCTCGAGCCGGACTTGACGTGACATCCTTGTTGCCAGCGTTGTCAGTCTGTCAAAATCAGCATTTGGGTGCTACGACAAGCCGATAGCGGTGAGACCTCTCATCAGATAGTAGTTGCAGGTTCGAAGGTCCAGGAGGAACGGGTGACGCAAGCGTGGTCGGTAAAGGCTACTTCCGACGCTCACTCAGCAGTTCATCCGGGAGTTCGTCGACAGCTGCCGTCAGCTCTGCATGGCCTGTCTCAAGCACGTCCCGCCCAGCTGGCGTGAGTGCGTATCGGCTCGTCCGCTTGTCCGGTATCAAATCGACCAGCCACCCCCGGTCAACCAGCTTGCTAAGGACGCGATACACCTGTTTGTCTGACACCGAAAGGTGCTGTTCGCCCACCGCATCAATCACTGCTCCACCCCACATCGCCCAGTCCTCCTGTTCCATCTTACTGATCTCGACGAGGATGCGTCGCTCAGTTGCCGTCAGTTCAACCCACTCCTCCAGCGCCCCAGCGCCCTCGCCATCGCTTAGTCGTGACTCACTCATCAATACTCTCTCCAATGCGATTGCGACGCGTGCGTTCCCAGCATTGTGAGTGGTCTGCAGAGTGGTGGCTCGACATGAACATCAGTACCAGACGATAGCGGTTGAACATCCTAGTAGATTCCGGCACCGCATGACTGGGGCTGAGACCATCCCAGGTAGAACTATACTCTCGTTCTGATATGTAGTACTCACGACGGGTACTGTGAGGGGACGCGGCAGGTCAGTCAACAGACACAGACTGTCGGTTGGGGGGTCCCCCCTTCCGTTCCAGTTCCGGAAACGCGCGCGTACCGCTCACCGCAAAAACGTCACAACAGTGTCGTCAATGTCACTACCCAGCCAATATCTCCCCTTTCTGCCACCATCGACCGTACCTGACAGGGTTCGTATATATCCGGTTCTGACTACTGCTCACAGTCGGGTCAACGGGCTGTGGCAGCGGGCAGATCCGCGCGAGTTGCTACCGAAGGTATGTCGGTGAAGTCCACGGCGTACGCGCTCGACGTTCGTCACACAGACGAGCGCGTGCACGAGAGCCCACGGATTTATTCTAGTCGCCTGTTAACTATTCTGCGATGACCACTGTGGCTCTCAGCACTGCGGCCTCTGCCCACAAGAACGAGCCGGCAGCCAACTTCGAGCACTACTGCAAGGCACTCGCCGATGAGAGAGGGCCCGCAATAGAATGCCACGAGGCAACTTTCGGTACCAGCCAGCCACAGCTGCACACCCACTGATGTTGATAGGCGAAGACCCTGACGGCGACGGCTACACTGTTCGAACACAACAAGGCCAGCCCATCGTCATCGGTCGACCAGCGCCGAGTCAATACCCATCTGATGCCCACGAAATCCGACAGCGCTTCAATATTCCCGCCTTCGATCCCGACGCCTTCTATCGACGAACGGGGGCAGCCCTTTCTGGTGTCTATCCGGACATGCTCATCCATATCGAAGATGCAGCTGATGGGCCAGATACCGTCACCAGCCCGAAAGCCAGTCTCACGCTTATTGAGGCCCCGAAAGGCTCCGGAAAGTCCACTGCTATCGACCAGTTTGCCACGTACCAGATGGAACACAACGGCGAGCGAATCGTCCGCAACGGTCGTCAGCAAAGTTCAGACTGGCGTCGACTCCGCGACTGGACAACGCTCTGGTTACCAGAAGGGGTCGATGTCGACGGCCGCTGGATGGAGGCTGTCGACCGCGACGCGCCCACTCCAGCGGAGCTGGTCCGGGCGGTGCGCTACTACACTGACGTGTTCGATCTCATCGAGCAGCTCCAGGACCATCCGAAAGGAACGTTCAATGTGGTCTATCCCGACCCGTTGTTCCGGGGCTGTGAAAGAGCAATGGCCATTCCGGATACAACGACCGAACAGCCGAAGTTCACGCCGCAGGGCGAAGACAAGCCGACGCCGGTTGTACACTGGTGGTTTGGGTTCCTTGCCGCCCGGACCTTCCGCGGAACGCGGGTTGACAGCGATGGTGACCGGAATTGGATGACCGTCTATCTCGATGAATTCGGAATGCTCGCCCCCGAATCCACGAGTGGTGGCGAGGCAGGCCATTGGACCTACGAATGTGTCGAGATCATGTCTGACACCGCGAAGGAAATGCGGTCGGCCGGGGTGTCGCTCGTCGGCGCAGTCCATCACGAAGAAGACGTCCACAATCACTGGCTCAAAGAATTTGATTACTGGGTCGAGCTGAGTAATCGCGAGCGCCCGAATCGAACGACGAAGGCAGAGACACCCAAGCCGTTCCGAGGCCTCGAGCAAGATCAGAATCTCTTCGCGTCCCGGCCACCGGGCTATGGCCTCTGCTACACCGAAAGTCGGTTTTCCGAGTTCCAGTTCACTGACCTGGGCTATCCACACGAGACACCGGAGTTCCAGTTCCGGCTGAGTGTTCCCGAGTCCGCTGCTGACGACGAGAGCGATGATGCCGTCCAGGTCGCGACCGATGAGGCCGGGGAGCCCACGATCGTCGAAGAGTATACCGCAGTCGACGGCGCCGTCCATGAACTGCGTGTTCTCGCACCCGGAAGTGGGGTCATCGATATCGGTGGCGATGAACCGGAGATTGTCGAGTCGCTGTCGAGCCCATATCCGGACGGATCGTTCCCAGACAGCCCGCTGCGAGAGACGGCTGAGGGGTATGAACTCCTCTTTGAGCGGGCAGCGGGCGAGATCATCGTCGCTGCACGCATCTCTCATCACTGAAACGATGCGACAGTGGCCCAGAATCTGTCGAAGGGCCGGGAAGCGAGTTGAAGACTATTCGGCGATCAAGGCAGCAAACGCCTCGTCGTCGTGATGGTCGGTGCGTGAGCTCGTCTGTGTGGTGGCCGACTGCTCGCGGAGTTCCTCGAGCGTGACGTGGTCCTCGGTGTCTTCCTCGGATTCTGTCTCGTGGAAGATAGCTTCGACGGGCTCGTCGACGTCGGGACGGTGCACCAGCGGCGTTCCGTCTCGATCGGCGTCGACGGCGGCGCCGTTCGCGATAGCGCCCTGTGTCGCACAGTTCCGACAGGCATGGACCTCGTCGTCATCGTTCCCAAACACGCGTGCATACTGTGCATCGACCGGTTCGCCACAATTCAGGCAGGAGACGGATGTCACCATAGCACGGTATCGGCTGGCACGGCTAGTAAAGCACCAGCCCATTTTGACAGGTGTCAACGAATTGGTGTCAAAATGGGAGTGGTTTTTACCCTAGTCTCCACCGAACAGCAGGAGTGTGGCTATCCACTGGCGATGGCCGTGAACTACAATGCCAAGCATTAACAAGCTCTCTGTCCGCAGCGGCTCTGGACTGGTAACGCTTCCAAAAGACGAACTCGAGATGTGTGGCCTCCTGGACGAGGACGGCGACCCAGATACGGAGGTTCAGTTCCTCATCAAGATGGAGCGACCCGGCGAGTGGCGGATCTCTGTGCTCGATGACTCCTGTGTCGACGATTCCTGGTACACTGGCGACACGCCCGAGACCGGTGTCCAGGTCGGTGCCGGTGGCGGAAGCCGAGGGTAAGTAGTCATCGCACTCGAGGAGTCGTTCACTTTCACCGTGGTCTAATTACGCTTTTTATATCAGGGTCAAAAGTCGGGATTATGCGGTGGAATCGACCACGGATTACAACCCTCCAAGGACTGTATTCTCGTACTGCACGATCTGCAGCACTACCCCTTTCTACTGCACGCAAAATCGCCAGACTAAGAGCGAATAGAAGAGGTGTGCAGCAGACCTTTAACTTGCCCATCGGTCAAACCCACAGCCTCCGAGAGGACAGGAACTGGTAACGCGATGGGACGAAATGAGCAGCTCACCACCTACGTTGACGCCGAGGTGGCGCGTGAAATCGAGCGGCGAGCCGAGGCTGAAGATGTCTCTGCATCAACCTACATCGCACAGGTTCTCGATCAACACATCCACGGCGAAGCTGTCGAAGAACAGGCTCGTGAACACCGGGCTGAACAACGCATTCAGGAACTCGTCGCCGAGGCACGTGATGAGGTCAGTGACGCGACAGAGGGGCTTGAAGACCTCGTCGCAAAATCAGGCGTCTACTCGATAGCGGTCTGGGAACTCGTCAAAGACGAGTATGACGACCCGCGCCGACAGCACGCCCTCGATGTTGGCACTGAACGGCTCCGAGAAGACATGGATGCACTTGACGGAGATATCGAGAGCGCCCGGACACAGAGTACCACGTCATCTGAGACTACTGACAGTGCTGCAGCAGAATCTGATGACCGGGATTGGGATTTCGAATGATCGTAAAATCGGACTTCCAGACAGGGAGCGCCGGCAATCTCATCACCTACATCAGTGAAGATGCAGAGCGGACAGTCGAGATTCGAGATTCGACTGGCCGCAAGCTGAGCGAAAAAGAAATTGAAGCGTTCGTCGGCCGGTCCGAGACGGCGGATATGCAGCGCCAGTTCATCATTGCGCCTGATCCGGATGCGGGCTACACTGCAGCAGAAATTGACCAGTGTACTCGGTCGACACTGAACGAGTGGAAAACAGAGAAACCCTCTGTCGAGTACGTCTATGGAGTCCACGCTCGTCCAGAATCAGGGAAGTCACACGCCCACGCTGCAGCAATCGGCAAAAAGCGAGATCTACACATGGAGACAGACGACCTAACCGCCCTTCGAGAACGGGCACGAGAGCAGTTTCGGGAACGCACACGGCTCAGAAGCAGGGAACGCGTTCAAGAACGGAGTATAACAGCGGAGGAAGAGCGCGAAGTGACTCGAGCGCAGGAGGACTACGATGACATCTGAGACTAGGACTGGGACTGGGACTAGCAAACGGCAGGAGAGTCCTGGGGAGATAGCTATCGATGTTCTGTTTACAAAGGTGCTGCCACGGTTGCTGATTCCATGGTGGTATGTCGAATGGGACCAGCCGAAATTACGCCGGTTCCGGCTCTGGTGGTGGGTCTACCCCTGTTATGCGCTGCTAGGGAGTGTCGTCTTCGCCGGTGCGTTATTGCAAGGAGAAGTCTGGCCGATCCTTGTGATGCTATTTGCACACGTGATGGCCCCGCTGGTATTCCTTGGCGAGGTTGCCGGGGCGTCCATCTCTGGCGTCGGTTTCGCGGGCATTCCTGATTTCCTCTTTTTGGGGACATATGCTGCATTCAGCGTTGCGATAGCGGCCCTACCACTCACCCGACGCTGGGGCGACAACATCTTTGATCTGAAAGAACCCAAGTACATCAGAGAGTCCGACGAGTTTGTCGTTCCAATGGAAGAGATAACGACCACGTCAGATGAATATACAGACAGAGACGATATCTCAATACTACCAAGACTTCGGCAAGATATTTCGACAGCGGTCCTCGGTGAGACCGGGAGTGGCAAGACAACCGGGATGCAACTCCTTGCACAACAATATCCCCACGATGAAGAGACGGCAGTCATCGTACACGAATCCGGCACGGACTTCGAACAATTCTATCGAGAACGTGGATTTGAGGTGCTCCGAGTCGGGGTGGAAGAGACGGATGTCCGCTGGAGCCTCTTTCAAGATGTTGAAAAAGAGGAGGATTATCAAGAGGTAGCCAACTCTGTGTTCGGAGAGCCTGATGGCAGGAATCCGTTCCATCGCAAGGCAAAGAGCGTGTTTACTGCCTGTCTGAAATATCTCCATCGCGAAGCTGAAAGGCAAGATGCGATTGACCAACTCGGCCATGATGATATCTACGATCTGGTCCACGAGCCCAAAGACGAGATACATAGACTGCTGAATAAGTACGATGACCTGGGGACTGAAGCGCAGAAAATTAGGCCAGGAGATGACGGCGGCCCAGAGAGCGTCTATACAGAACTCACACAAAATGTCGAGGATGTATTTACTGGTCAATTCAAGACTGACGGTGATTTTTCGATTCGAGAGTATGTCGAAAATCCCAACGGCCGAGTGTTGTTGATTCGCTCTGGACCGATGGCGAGGAAAGCGGCTCCGATGTATCAAGTGATGCTGGATTGGACGATTCGGATTGCGCGGTCCTCGGCAACACCAACGAACTTCATCTTGGACGAGATCGACTCTCTTCCACCGATAGAAGGGTTACCAGGCCTTGCAGCCCGGGGGCGAAGTGAGGATGCACGAGTCATGATCGGGGCACAGACAGTCGGCCAGTTCGAGTCCGTCTATGGGAAGGAGTCGGCAGGAGTGTTAGGAAACTGCCCACAGGGCCTGTACTTCCAACCGGGTGATGACCAGACGACGCGGTACATCCAATCAGAAATCGGGAAAGAGCGAGAACAGACAGTATCGCAGTCACGCTCGCGGTCGAAAAACAAGAGCAGCGGATCATACCAGACGACACAGAGTCACACCATACGGACCGAAGATCGCCGTCCGATCACCGCCGGTGAGCTGACACGGATGGGAACAGGAGAGTGTGTCATAGTTGGAAAGAAGCACTGGTGGAAAGGACAGGCAAAGCAGGCTGATGCGGTTGAAGAGCAGGTCAAGGAACCAATGAAACCACTTCGGAGTCGCCTGAAAGAGAGGATATCAGGCAGTTAGGTTCTGTTGAACCCTTCAGACTGTGATAAAAAGTACGTGCTGGATATAGAGGATGAGTTCAGCGGACGATTTTCTGCGGGCGACGTACTGGTCAGTCCTGCTTCTGAATCATTCCTAAGTGGATCAGGAGTCCCAATATGCCCAAGAATCCCAGCAAGATACCGCGTAGTTGCGGATTCTTGAGCCCTCGTTTCTCTGCATCTGAGTAGACATAGTACCCGACGGTGGGCCAGAAAATGAGCAAGTAGAGCCCAGCGCGGATGAGGTGGTCATTGTACGCGGTCAGCAAATCCATCAGAGACTCACCGCCGTCTTCATGGGAACCATATTCGATTGTTCTTTCCTGTTGAAAAGTAGTTTTGGAGGAATCGGACTATTGAGGCCGTGACCGATTCGCGCCCTGTATTCAGCATCGCTACTGAGATGTATCACTGTTTGAGTAATTCACCAGAGCTACCCAGCCCCTTTTGCGGGAAGCGGCCGTTTAGTCGTCGGTGACAGTCTAGGTGATCGAGGCCTGAGCGGTGTCGTGATTCGCCGATGGCGGCCCGATGCGAACCCCTGAGTGGTCCGAGTAAGACAGACCAGAGTCGGTAACATGCGATGGGGTAGTTCCCTCGTGGCAATCGCTACAGAACGCCTCGAGGATGGGCCGCCATCGCGAGAGCCCCAGCTCGTCGAGGACCTCCTGGTAGTCGAGATATCCGAGTTCGGCGTATTCGTCCGGCGGGATATCCAGCAGCCCGGAGTCATAGACTGAACCCAGCAGGACGTGTGATGGATGGCCGGCCGGTGCCCTAGAGTACGGAGTGTCCTCGTGATATGGCTTGTTCACTGGTGACGTCGACGCCCACCACGGCTCTAGATGTGCGACGAAACCGTCACCTATCTCTTGTCGTTTCTTCGTCAGCAGCCTCCTAGACGGTGGCTGAGGCGGCGTCTCCGTTTGTCTGTTCATGGGTGAAAACCTGTTCAATAGCAGAGGATGTTTGACCGTTGCGGCAGTAGCGAGGCCCGATGCCCTCCACATTCTTCGATACCGGCAGCTATCCCACTCGACGGCAGACCCTTGCAAGCTTTGGGACAATAGCCACCAGCGCCCTCAGTGGTTGTAGCGGACAGCTTCCCGGGACCACGCCAACACAGCTTGATGCTGAAACGACAGTCGAGACTGACGCCGACCCGCGTGTTTTGTGGGAGTATCCACCGAGAGAAGATGACGAGGATGGGATCGGATACGCAGCGGTTGAGGTTGACCGGATCATACAGAGCGACGGCCAGCGTCCCCAGATGCACCTCACATTCAACTCAACTATCGGTGGCATCGCGTCCAGTCCACCGTATGACGGGTACCAACCCGATTGGTTCCGATTTCGTATTTGGCCACCGACGGCATATGAAGGGCGTATCAATCACGAAATGCGGGTTGCACCACCGGGTCAATGGGAAGAGTTCTCCACCTACTACGAGATACAAAGCTCTGTCCGCCAGACCACCGTCGAACTCCGAAACGTCCACACACAGGGGACGATTCAAATTCCCGCCGTATTTGACCCGGGAGCAGCACAGCTTCCTGAGCGGTTGCATTGCGCGTTTACAGTCCAAGCGTCCCGTCCTGGTTTCCTCGGCGAGACAGTTCGGGTAGCCGGGCAGGAGACACTTCCCCTCGAGAAAGAATAATCCGGCTCTGTTGAAACCCTCAGCAGATGATAGGTTTCAGCAGTCGTGCTGAATACAGGGCGCGAGTCGGTCGATTGTCGTTTGTCACGTGGCGCCCGAGCGACGTGAACGCAGTAGAGCGTGGTCTACTGTGAAGCCTCGTCGGTCCGGATCCGAGTGAGTTGCGAAATCGAAAGCTCCGCCGGCCGTGGACCGGTTTCGTGGAGTCGGTGATACCGCGCTCCGTCGTCACCGGTGAACGCGCTCACCGTGGCCTCACCACCGACACGCACTTCGTTGAAAGCGGGTCGACGTGCCTGGCGAACCGGTCCCCCATCGGCACCTTCCGGAACGACAGCGAACGAAAGCTCGACGCCACCGAAATCGCGTTCCAACAGCTTCTGCTGTTCGTCCGTGAGCGTCATCTCGACGGCGTCTGTGTCGACGGTCAGATACGTCGGGTCGTACTTGATCAGTACCGTTTGGTCGTGGACACCACCGGCCATGAACGCAATCAGCGTCCAATCAGTGTCCTCCTGTTGGGTGGAATGGGCGGCGTGAACGCTTTTCCTGAATACGGTCCCCGTCACCCGGTCGGATCCGTCGGAACAGCCGGCAAAACCCACTACACCAGCGGTGGCGAGTCCAGTGAGATAGCTGCGGCGGGAGGGCATATATTCAGCTTCGTGTGTCGGTGTATATGCTTTCGGCGAGTGCTCTCGGATTCACAGGAGGCTCTTACCGGATGGATCTGAACGTCGTGTCTACCTACACGGGTTCATGATGCTGCATACACGCTCTGTATCTCGCACGCCGGATCTGGCAGTTACTGGATAGATTAATTCAGGGAGCGCAAGATACAACGCGCGTAGTCAGAGATAGCGACTACGCGGAGAGTCGCTATGCGCGACCGTTCAGCGGGCAGATGAAGTAGTTGGGTGGGCCGAAGCTAGGGCGACCGAGACTGACAGCAATGTAGTCCTTATCTAAGATCTCGCCGTCGGTCCGCAGCGGTGCGTCGTCGTTGAACGCTTCAATATCGGTCACTTCTGCCGAAAAGTGCGTCCATTGACCACCGTTCCAGTCTCGGTCACCGGGTGCTGACTCGGAGACGAACGGTGAGAGTTGGTCCTCGCTCGCATCGTCGTTAGCCACAATCGGCCCGCTCCCATCATGCAAGAAGTAGATTTTGTCCTCGGGGTCGGGACGGTCGTCGAGGACTTTCACGACGTTCGTCCGCCAGAGCTCGTCGTTCGCGTAGACGCGTCCGAACTCTTTCCCCTCCCCGTTTTCATCTCCTTTGCCTGGGTTCGCTGCCGTTGATCCGGTTAGAGACAGCCCAACACCTGCAACGCCGATGGCTGCTCCTGTTCGAAGAACTTGTCGCCGTGTGGGTTTTTCGCGTTCGGTCATTGTGGTTCGAAGGCGTTCTCGGCCTCCAGAATTTACCACGAAGAGGGGTACTAAGACGATTTTTCGAGATTCCTCCAGAGTTCGTCCAAACTTTCTTCCAACTCTCTGCAACTTTTCTGATAGCTATCAAAGAGGCTGATGAATGGACACTCTATATTCAGCAACCAGTACCTATCAGTCTCTGAGGGTTTCAACAGAGCCAATAATCCCCAGTTGACTCTGGAATGCCGCGTGAGCTATGTGCTCTGTATTGACCGGAGTTGCTGAAGCCTGTCACGAGTTTAGAAGGTCCTTAGCAGAAGGATTTCAGACGTAGGACATCAGGCGGGCCTGCTGAGCCTCATCGGGATCGGGAACGAGGTCGTAGCGCTCCAGTGTCGATTCAGACCCGTCCTGGTCCTCTTTGAGCCCCTCAAAAACAAGTTCCGGTGAAACCTCCAGCGTATGGATGTACGACCGGCCGCCAGCCCGACCGAGGTTCCGCTCATCGCGTTCGAGCAAGCCATAGAGGCGAATCGAGTCAAGGAAGTCGTTGACCCGCCGCTTCGAGCGGGGTTCGTAGCCACACACCTGACAGATGTTTTCGTAGACCTGGTAGATGTTCTTCGCACGGGGGGAAGCTTCGTCGTCGATGTTGAGGAAGGCCGTCGCGAGCAACGCGAGTTTCATCTGCGAGGTGAGCTGTTCGCGAACGATAGTGAGGACGCGCTGTTCCTCGACGCGGCTGCCAGCCTCTTCGACGTGAGCTTTGGTGACCTGCTCAGCATCCTGTTTGCGTGCGATATTCCCAGCCGTTTCGAGCAGGTCAAGCGCCTCGCGAGCGTCGCCCTGTTCCTGGGCGGCCCGGGCAGCGCACAGTTGGATCACGCCCTCGTCGATAATCCCATCCCGGAACACGAGATCGGCGTAGTGCTGGAGGATATCGGAGAGTTCTGTGGCATCATACGGTGAAAAGAAAATCTCGTACTCACAGAGCGTGCTCTTGACCCGCGGGTCCAGCGAGTCTTTGAACATGTGGTTGTTCGAGATGCCGATGACGCCGACGCGGGTGTCCTCCAGTGAGCCCATCTTGCGGGCCCGGGGGAATTCATACAGGAGTTTGTCGTTGTCCGCGCCGAGCATATCGATCTCGTCCAGGACAACAACGACGTCGCCCTCGAGGTCGTCGAGCTCGTCGTACAGTGTCGACCAGAGGAAGCCCTTCGTGGGCCCCTGTTCAGGGACCTGATCGTCCGGGGGACGGAGTTGGTTAACGAGCGAGATGAGGACGTTGAAGATACTGTCGTCCTTGTTGCAGTTGATTTCGAGTATCGTGACCGGGACATCGTGCTGGGCGGCTTCGGCACGGAGGAACTCCATCATTTTCTTCGTGACGACAGTCTTGCCGTTGCCCGTCTGCCCGTAAATGAAGACGTTGTTCGGTCCGAACCCTTCGATGACGTCCTGCAGGGCTTCAGAATAGCGACTGACTTCGTCCTCCCGGCACAGAATCGTCTCGGGAGTGTAGTCTTCGTCGAGGGGCCGCTTGTCGGCGAAGATTTTCCCAGGCTCGTCGAACGGGGAATCCATGCTGGATGTATTCTCAGACCAATCGATAATAAATCCCTAGTTCGAGTGTTTCGAGTGTTTCTCCTGTTCCAGTGGGTCGTGCGCCGTTCCACCCCCTGTTTCGAGTGTAACCATCATATAGAGGGGCTGTATCGGGTGTTATGGGCGGTTGTCTGTTTGTGTTGAGACAATGAATGTTCGCCACCCCCCATTTCGAGTGTTCTTTCGGTTTTGGCCGAGTGGGCGGTGCTGGTGAGTCTACAGTGGCGCTTCGGATTGTCCCTGAGGGGTTGAGTGGGACATCACTGAGCGGCAGGATTCTCCAGCGAAACTCAGCGTTCAGACCGGGTGGGAATTACAGTGTATCGTCGGAATTTTCCCAGCCTCCTACCGGTCATCTGTGAGTGTTCTATGTCGAGGAACCAGACAGAGAGGGTATCTACCGATGCTGCTCAGGACACACAAATAATATAAAAGGACCGTTACGAGGTGACAGACATGTCTGGTGTCGAATCAGTGCTAATCAAGGCGATTTTAAGCAGTGTATCAAGTAAGGGAACCTCTCTATTATTCTCTGAAGCGATAGAGCGACTGCAAGAAGAAAAGGATCTATCTGAAGACGAAATTCAATATATTGATCGGGCAGTTCAGGTGATTATAGATATCGAACTCTCATATAAGTATAATATTGAAAATAGAGATGATCCTGATGTAGAAACTTTTCTGCAGGATCTGGATAGTGCGGCGAAGGAGGCTACAGAGCTGGAAGTCATCTCCGAAATGAAAGGATTTGATCCCAAGAAAGGCGGAAGTAGTGTATTAGTAGGAGTTGCATCCGGTATGGCCCCAATATCTGATAATTATGCAGGTGTCAGCGACCGAGATGATATCCCTCAGAAGACTACTCCGGACGAACTGTACCAAAGTTCTGCAGCTGCCCGAAATAGTATGCCGATTTTTGCAGATACAGAGTAGCCTGTTGTCCTGTGGGATAATCTCCTGTTGTACTGCAGCGCGATTCTTCAGAACTAACTGAGATGTTAGATTTGCACACTTACTGACCGAGTGATACAGTCGTTTTTCTATGAAACAGATTTCGTGAGAGTGGTTCTGTGACACGTTCCAGTGGTCAGACAATCGGTTCCACACACACCCCCCGTTTCGAGTGTTCTGCCGGACTCACCCGTTTCCACAGAACCCGCTGAATCAGAGGGCGTTAGTTCCACCGATAGCAGCCTGCTGAAGGGGAAACATAGATCTGACCGATCTGGAAATGGGGGTGGACTAGTGCAGCTGATTTAAACGTTATATATATTCTTTTCTACTAGGTAACGTTAGTAGTAGTAGTAAGCTGCTAACTCCTAGGATAAACACCCGAAACGGGGGGTGATTCGGACTGGCTTTATATGTAACTCGGATGGAACCGCTCTTCTGCCGGGGAGACGGTCGCTCGGAGAAAAACACTCGAAACGGGGGGTGTGTGTGGTCCCAATCGTGGGTCAGGCTGGATCAACGGGTCCTACATATTGGCTCGTGACCGTGTCGCCTTCTCGCCACTGGAGGTAGTAGTAGTCACGTCCATCGATGGTTTTGGTCGTGAGAGTTCCCTTTGTTGGCGGGATCGCTGCTTTCTCGCGAGCCGCATCGAGCTTGTCGTCCCACTCGTCTTCGTCCCACTCCTCTGGAGTGTCAGGTTGCTCTGTAGGTTGGTCGTCAGGTTCGGCCGCTGTCTCGAGATTCGTACAGAGCGCCTCGATATCTTCGAGTGCTCGCTCGTATACCTCAGTCAGTTCTGCTGGGAGTGTGTCTCGGTCGATGGCCTGGAGTTCTTCGAGTGCGGTTCTGGCGTGAGAGTGGTTAGACATGTACTAACCAACACTCCCCGGGAACTTGTCGGTTGTGTTGGTTAGCTACGCGGAACCGTAGTTTCACTCGAAAATATATCAGCTCTCACCCAATTGCTGGTCGAGGCTTTCGAAGATACGAACCCCACCAAAGACGAATGGCTGAAACTTGCCGTCACACCCGTTGTGAACGACTGAACTGCTCTGGTCGCTCCGTTCGTGTTACGACCACTCACTACACTCCTAGAAACAGGGGATCGCTTCCGGTTCCTGCAGCTGGCAGACAGCGGCGTCAGCGGCGGCAGGGCACGTGCCACCGCGTCCAACAGCGTCGGGTCAGTGCCGATGCTCGTCCTATTCGGTGTGTGTCACAGGGTTAGGGCGATGATTCCACCACAACGGGTGTGACGCCACCCGTCGCGGCTTTGTGGTCGCTGTTCTCCAGCAGATCGAGGCCGACGTAGCGTTTCTCAAGTAGTCCTTCGGCGGTTGCCATATCCATCGCGAGGAGCTCGG